>NZ_JBSNCI010000009.1:0-584111 GCF_058780665.1 Azospirillum sp. UENF 112521 | reverse complement strand
CCGCTCAATGGCATTTGGATCAATGGCATTTGAACACGTCGAACGGTTCGAGGCAGGCGTTGCAGGCGTGCAGCGCCTTGCAGGCGGTCGAGCCGAAGCGGCTGATCTGGCGGGTGTCCTCCGATCCGCAGCGCGGACAGGCGATCACCTCGTCCGGTGCCGTCAGCGCCCGCTTGCCGGAGTGCGGCGGCGGGACGATGCCAACCTCGGCCAGCTTGTCCCGGCCGGCGTCGCTGATCCAGTCGGTCGTCCAGGGCGGGGCGATCACCACCGAGACGCGGGCGTCGAGGCGTGCGCGGGCCAGCGCGGTTTCCGCCTCCAGCACGATCACGTTGGTGGCGGGGCAGCCGGAATAGGTGGGCGTCAGGGCCACCGACAGCCGGCCGTCCGCGTCGGCCGAGACGGCGCGGACGATGCCGAGTTCGACGATGCTCAGCACCGGGATCTCCGGATCCATCACCCCGGCCAGTGCGCCCCAGGCGGCCTTCACCACCGCATCGGCACCCGGTTCCGGTCCCCAGCAGCCCGCTGCATCCGGCATGGCATCCTCACCAGGTCGCGTCGGGATAGGCGCGCGGCAGGAACTGCATCTCGGCCAGCAGATAGCCCAGATGCTCGCTGTGCTCGCCACGGCGGCCGCCCTTCTGCATCCAGCCGTCGGCCGGGCGGTCGAGCGTGGCGTCCTCCAGAACCGCTTCGACGCGGGCGGTCCAGGCGGCTTTCAGCTCGGCCGGGTCGGGAACGATGCCGGCGGCGACCAGCGCCTGTTCGGCCTCGTCGCGCTCAAACATTTCGCCGGTGTAGGGCCACAGCCGGCCCAGTGCGTCGGCGACCTTGGCATGGCTGATTTCGGTGCCGTCGCCCAGCCGCACCAGCCAATCGCCGCTGTGGCGGACATGGTAGCGTACCTCCTTCACCGCCTTGGCGGCGATGCCGGCCAGCGTCTCGTCCGTCGAGGCGCAGAGCCGCCCGTACAGCTCCACTGCCCAGGCATCGTGCAGGAACTGGCGGACGATGGTGTGGCCGAAGTCGCGGTTGGGCTGCTCGACCAGCAGGTGGTTGCGGTAGTCGAAGACGTCGCGCCGGTAGGCGAGGCGATCCTCGTCGCGGCCCTTGCCCTCCAGCTCGCCGGCATAGGTCAGCAGCATGCGGGCATGGCCGACGAGGTCGAGCGCGACGTTGGTCAGCGCGATGTCCTCTTCCAGCTCCGGCGCATGGCCGCACCATTCCGACAGCCGGTGCCCAAGCACCAGCGAGGTGTCGCCCAGCCGCAGCGTGTAGCCGAACAGGGCCTCCTTGAGATCCGTGCTCATCAGATGGTCTTCCGGCTAGATGTTTTTGACGTCGGCGGGGATGTCGTAGAAGGTCGGGTGGCGATAGATTTTGTCGTCGGCCGGGTCGAACAGGCTGGCTTTCTCCGCCGGATCCGACGCCGCGATGCTGGCGGCCGGGACCGCCCAGATGCTGACGCCCTCGCCGCGGCGGGTGTAGACGTCGCGGGCATTGTCCAGCGCCATGCGGGCGTCGGCGGCGTGCAGGCTGCCGACATGCTTGTGCGACAACCCGTTCTTCGGCCGGATGAAGATCTCGAAAAGCGGCCAGTCCTTACGATCCATCGTCTCGTCCCCTCGGAATTCTTCGGTCAGCCGGCCTTCTTCAGGGCGCGCTGCTTGCGTTTGGCGGCATGGGCGACGGCGGCTTCCCGCACCCAGGCGCCGTCATCCCACGCCTTGCGGCGGGCCTCGATGCGCTCGCGGTTGCAGGGGCCGTTGCCCTTCAGGATCTCGTTGAACTCGGTCCAGTCGATGGCGCCGAATTCGTAATGGCCGGTCCCGGCGTCGAAGCGCAGCTCCGGGTCCGGGATGGTCAATCCTAGGAACTCCGCCTGCGGCACCGTGGCGTCGACGAAGCGCTGGCGCAGCTCGTCGTTGGAGAAGCGCTTGATCTTCCAGGCCATGTTCTGGGCGGAGTGGGCGGACTGGTCGTCCGACGGGCCGAACATCATCAGCGACGGCCACCACCAGCGGTTCAGCGCATCCTGCGCCATCCGCTTCTGCTCCGCCGTGCCCTGGGCCAGCGCCAGCATCAGCTCGTAGCCCTGGCGCTGGTGGAAGCTCTCCTCGCGGCAGATGCGGACCATGGCGCGGGCATAGGGGCCGTAGGAGCAGCGGCAGAGCGGCACCTGATTCATGATCGCAGCACCGTCGACCAGCCAGCCGATGGCGCCGATGTCGGCCCAGGTCGGGGTCGGGTAGTTGAAGATGCTGGAATATTTGGCCTTGCCCGACAGCAGCTGGCCGATCAGCTCGTCGCGCGACACGCCCAGCGTCTCGGCGGCGCTGTAGAGGTAGAGGCCGTGCCCGCCCTCGTCCTGCACCTTGGCCAGCAGGGCCACCTTCCGGCGCAGCGTCGGCGCGCGGGTGATCCAGTTCCCTTCCGGCAGCATGCCGACGATTTCCGAATGGGCGTGCTGCGAGATCTGGCGGACCAGCGTGCGGCGGTAGCCTTCCGGCATCCAGTCGCGCGGCTCGATCTTCTCCTCCGCATCGACGCGCTCCTGGAAGCGGCCCTGGAGAGCCGTTTCCTGCTCCGTCACCAGCCGGGGGGACGGTTGAGCGCCCTGCTCGGTCTTGGCATCCAAACCCTGCGTGTACATCGGCATCCCCGAGATGGATTGCGCGTCCAGCGAACAATTTCTGAAGGAAAAATATGATACAGATCAAAGACTGTAAAGAGGAATTATGTGTCGCTTTAGGGGTGGGGTGGCGTGGGCGCATAAAAGCGTTTCATAACAATGCATTGATTTGAAAATCCCGAGCGCATGCCGGGGTGGTGCGCAGGGAGAATGGGCACAGGAATACCGCCACCGATACACCGATGCTGCGGTTTTGCGGATTTTGTGCGGCGCAGAAAAGGCTGGGCGGGCAGGGGGGATGGCTGCCGGACCGATGGTTGACCCCGGCGCTGTGGATTGGGCCGGCGGCACGCATCGGTCGGGCGCAGGCGTCCCGTCAGGAGCCGCTCCGCCGGGCGGGGGAGGGCTGGTGACGGGGAACTGCGACGCTAGCGGATGGGGGGAGGGAGGCGTGGCTTCGGGGGGATTTGAACGGCCGAAGCCAGCGCCTTACGCGCCGGCGCCGGAAAAGGTGCGCTCCAGGCGACGGGGGGCGCGGATCATATGGAGGTACAACTCGTCGAACTGACCGACGGAGGCAAGCTGGCGCACGTCGTTGACGGTGATGCGCTGGCCATTCACTTCGATCAGGCCACTGTCGCGCAGCCGGCGCAGGGTCCGGTTGATGTGGACGATGCTCAGACCCAGCGCGTCGGCCAGGATCTCCTGCGTCACCGGCAGGACGAAATGGCCGTCGGTCACCATGTTGACGATGCTGAGGCGGCGCAGAAGTTCGACCAGCAGGTGGGCGGTGCGCTCCAGCGCGGTCCGCCGCCCCAGGCTGAGCAGCCGCTCCGCCAGGATCGCTTCCTCGCGTGCGCCCGACCAGGCGAGCGCCGCGGCGAGGCGCGGAAAGGAGCGGAACATCTCGCCGAGCCGTTCCGGCGGGAAGCTCGCCACCTCGACCGGGGTCAGCGTGGTGACGCTGTGGTCGGCCGATTCGAACAACGTGCAATACATGCCGATGATGTCGCCCGGCAGGACGAAGTTCACGACCTGACGCCGGCCGTCGGGCAAAGCCTTGTGACGGATCGCCCAGCCGTCCCGCATGATCCGCACGTCCCGATATCTTTCACCCTGTTGGAGTAGATCGGTTCGTGGAGACACTCGGGCAATTGTCCTTTCCAAATCGGTAAGGTACAACTTTTCCTCGTCCGACAGGATGAGGTAGCTGCTCAATTTAAGCCACAATGGAGTGGGCTCTAGGGCGCGGCTCGCCGGTGCGCGAGTCATGGTCGTCTTTGCCTTCTTTGTCCTAATATTGGCGCTTTGATAAACGGACGCGCAGTTGACCCGGTTCCGCGTGAGCTCGAACGTTTAGGGTTTTCGGCAAAGGCGGCCACAACATAGGTTAATCAGCCAAATATTTTTCTCGAACGGTCTGTGACGCGCGGCCGACCGTGGTGTTGTTCCCTATGCAATTGGACGTACCGGCAGCATGGCCGGACGGTAAGCACCATCCAATAACACGGGGGGCATGATGACGGCGGAGGATGGGGCGGCGGGGATGGCCGCTCTCTCGATTTGTGAATCGTTGGTGATCGCCATGGTGGAAAAAGGCCTCCTTACGGTGGAGGAGGCCCGGGGCGTGCTTGAGGACGCGGCGGCGGCTCATCTGCGGCAGGAGACTGCCGGATTGGCGGACGGGTATCAGCAAAGCGCCGTAAGGGCGATAGAACGGCTGGTTCTGCAGGTGGACGCCGCCGGGCAATCCGGCCGCAGATGACCTGAGGGGCGCGTCGGCCCACTCGAACCGGTTCAACCGGTCAACCGGTTCGAGTGAGCCCGGCGCGATCAGCCCGGCAGGATGACGGGATTGCGCCGGCTGCCGGTCTTCCGCCCACCCTCGGTTCCGGCCCGCTCCGGAACGGCGTCGCTCAGCAGTTGCGCGACCTCCTTGGCGGCAATGGGCTTGTGCAGGATGCGGTAGCCGCTGGCCTCCGCGTCGGCGATACGCTGCGGTGCGGTGTCGCCGGTCAGGACCACGCTGGTCGGAACCCTGAAGCCCCGGCCGCGCAGGGCGACCTCGACGGCCTGGATGGCCTGCAGACCGGTGGCGCCCGCCTCCAGCCGGTAATCGGCGATCACCAGATCGGGCGGACGGTCCTGGCCGCTCAGCAGGCGCAGCGCATGGCCGGCGCTGTCGGCCGCGGTCACCCTCCAGCCGAAATCCTCGATCAGCAGGGTCAGGCCTTCGCGGACCAGAGGATCGTCGTCGATGACCAGGGCGGTGCCGCGTCCCGGCTCCGGCGCCTGTTCGGCCGGTGCCGGTGCCGACGGCGCCTCGACGGCCGGCAGGGCAGGGATGGGGATTTCCAGCGTGAAGCAGGACCCCTTGTTCGGCCGGGAGGCGACATGCACGCGGTATCCCAGCAGCCGTGCCAGCCGGTCGACGATGGCCAGCCCCAGCCCCAGCCCCTTGCCGCGGTCGCGGGTGGGGTTGGAGACCTGATAGAATTCGTGGAAGATCCGCTCCAGATGTTCGGGCGGGATGCCGATGCCGGTGTCGTAGACCTGGATGCGCAAGACCCCGCGGGCATGGCGGCAGCCCAGCAGGATGCGGCCATGGTCGGTGTAGCGCAGGGCGTTCTCCACCAGATTGCGGATGATCCGTTCCAGCAATGCTGCGTCGGCGTTCAGCCTCATGCCGGTGGGAACGCTGCGGAAGGCGACACCCTTCTCCGCGGCGCGCAGGCGGTACTCGTCCTCCAGCCGCGCGAAGATGGTGCCGAGCGACACCGCCTGCACATTGGGCGACACCGTGCCGGCATCCAGCTTGGAGATGTCGAGGATGGCGTCGAGCAGGCGGCACAGCGCGTCCATCGACGCCTCGATGCTGCCGACCAGGGAGGCGGCGGGGTGGTCGCCCAGCCGGATCGCCAGCGCCGAGGTCAGCAGGACCAGCGACTGCACCGGCTGGCGCAGGTCGTGGCTGGCCGCGGCCAGGAAATGGGTCTTGGCGGCGTTGGCGCGCTCCGCCACCATCAGCGCCATCACCGCCTCCTGGCGCGAGCGTTCCGTCTCGTTGCGTGCGCTTTCCGCCTCGGCTCGGGCCTGCTCGGCGCGCTCGGCCAGCGTGCGCTGGATGGTGATCTCCTCCGCCGCGCGCATCTCGCGGTCGCGCTGGATGCCGGCGATGTGGTCCAGCATGGCGTTGAAGCCGCGCGCCAGGGCGGACACCTCGTCGTTGCCGCGCACCTCGGCGCGCTGGCCGGTGAAGCCGTCGGTGGCGATGGCGCCGGCCAGCCGTTCCAGTTCGCGCAGGGAGCGGGTCATGTGGTTGCCGACGGCGCGGCTGCCGACATAGATCGCCAGCAGGGCGGCCAGCCCCACCATCCCGTAGGCGGGCAGCATCCAGGAGAGCAGCGCCGAGGGCGGCGTTTCCGGTGCCTCCAGCCGCAGCGTCAGCCCCAGCGACGCCAGCCGTTCCGGCACGCTCAGCGGCACCGTCACCGCCATCATGTCGGGCGGCGGCGGCTTCGGTGCGTCACCGGCGTAAAGAAGCTCGGCCTCCGGATGCAGCACCAGGAAGTCGAGCGGCACCTTGTAGAGCAGCGCCCCTTCCGGCGACATCGTGCGGGAATAGATCAGCATCTCCGCCGCCAGCAGGAACTGCGTGTCGCCCTGCTGCACCACGCGTGCGGCCGGCTTGCCGGCGGCGATGGCGGCGCGCAGCCAGGCCATGTCGGCGGGTGCGACGGCCAGCGGGTCGGCATGGCGGCCGTTGTCGGCGATCGGCTCCCCTTCGAAATCGGTGAAGACCAGGGCCACCGGAACGCTGGCGATGTGGTTGAAGCTGCCCAGGAAGGGGATCAGGTAGGTTTCCTTGCCGGCGGAATCGACCAGCGCGGTGGCGAGCATGCTGTTGTCCGCCAGCTCGCGCACTGTGGTCACCAGCGTGTTCAGCAGCCCTTCGGTTTGGCGGGCGGCGAGGCTGGCGTTGGCTTCCACATTGGCATGGTGCTGGCGGGCCAGATGGCGGCTGGACACCACATACAGGCTGGCGCCGATCAGGATGGCGATCAGCACGCCCAGCATCAGCGACACCAGCGCGAAGCGGCGCGCCAGACGGCCGGAGGTCAGCATCCGCTGCGCGGTGCGCGGGATGGTGCCGTAGGCTGGCGGATCGAGGGGGGTGGGATCGGTCATCCGTGTCCTCAATCCACCGGGACCAGCACGCCGTCGCTGCGGAACCGTGCCATCAGCAGGTCCTCGGGACCAAGCGCCTCGTGGCGGCCGGGAGCGAAGGGGCGGTCGAAGTCGCGGATCACGCCGCGATAGGGGCCGACCTGCTCCAGCGCGTCGCGCACCGCGGCGCGGTCGGTGGTGCCGGCACGGTCGATGGCCAGCGCCAGGATGCGGGTCAGATCGTAGGCATGCAGGAAGCCCACCGGCGACACGATGTCCTCCGGCCGGCGGATGCCGAACAGCCGCCCGGCGGTCTCCAGCACCGGGGCCAGCCGGTCCGGCGGGATGCGGAGGGGGCTGACCGTCTGGATCACGGTGAAATCGACCTCGCTGAGCGCCGCGCCGGCCTGTCCGACGAAGTTGCCGCCGGTGACGCCCCAATGGCTGAGGATCGGCAGCCGCTGCTGCGCCGGCAGGGCGGCCACCTCGCGCACCAGAACGGCGGCCTCGTCGTCGTTGGCGACCAGCAGGATCGCTTGGGCGCCGTCCTCGGCCAGCGCCTGATACTTGTCGAGCAGCGAGCGGTCGCGCCAGTTGTACCAGGCGGTGCCGGCCAGATCCGGGATCTTGTGGCCGGCGAGATGGCGTTTGGCGGCTTCCAGGTTGGAGCGGCCCCAGGCGGTGTTGGTCAGCAGCAGCCCGACACGGGTGAAGCCGCGGTCGGCGGCGCGCTTCAGCAGGAAGGGCATCGCCAGGCTGTCGCGCAGCGACAGGCGGAAGATGTAGTTGGGCTCCATGTCGTTGTCGACGATGGCGTCGGCCGACGACCAGGGGGCCAGGAACAGGGTGCGGGTCTGTTCCAGGACCGGCAGCTCCTCGATCACCACCGGGCTGAACCGGCCGCCGAACACGGCGATCAGATCCGGAATGGTGGCCAGTTCCCGGATGTTCTTGATGCCGCGGGCAGAGATCGATCGGTGTTCGCGCGTGATCAGTTCCAGCGGCCGCCCGCCCAGCACGCCGCCCTGGCGGTTGATGTCGTCGATGGCGGTCAGGATGCCGCGTTCGATGGCCTCGGCCGAGGTGCTGTTGGTCAGCCCGAATTCACCGTCCAGCGCCAGGATCACCGGCTCCCGGCCCAGTTCCCCACCCAGCTCCCTGCCCAACTCTCCCACGGTCTGGGCGGCGGCAGCCGTCGCCAGCGCCGCGAGCGGCAGCGCGAACAGAAGAAATATCGGCCGGCAAAGGCGAAGGACTGCGATGAACATTGACCGTCGTTCGATGGGATCGGCGGACGGAAGATGGGCTCCCGCACACGCAAGGCCGCACTATGGGTGGGCGGAAGCGGCGGGGTCAATCTGCCCTTCGGCAGAGCGGAAGGTTTGGAAGACATGAAGCGCCGCGGCAGCTTCGCCGCCGGTGGCTCGCTGCATTATCTGCACCGGTACGCTTGCTGCCGCGGGACGCTGTCTTTTCTGCGGGACGGGTCAGAGAAGCTTGGCGGTCAGGCTGATCTGGGTGCCGGCCAGCGCCTTCGACACCGGACAGTTGGCCTTGGCGCCGTTCGCCTGTTCCTGGAAGGTGGCCTCGTCGATGCCCGGGATTTCCGCCTCGCACTCCAGCTCGATCCGGCTGATGGCGAAGCCGGCACCGGCCTTCTCAAGATGCACCTTGGCGGTGGTGTGGACGCGGGTCGGCGTGTGGCCGGCCTGGGAGAGCCCGGCCGACAGCGCCATGGAGAAGCAGCCGGCATGGGCCGCCGCGATCAGTTCCTCCGGATTGGTGCCCTGGCCGTTCTCGAAGCGTGACGGGAAGGAATAGCTGCCTTCGAAGGCGCCGCTGCCCAGCCGCATCGTGCCGCTGCCCGATTTGAGGTCGCCACGCCATTCGGCGTCCGATTGCCGCATCGCCATGCTGGTGTCTCCCTTTGAAGATTGTGGTCGGTCCGGTGGCTCGCTGTCGCGTGACCGGTCCGGCCTGACCTAGGGCAGGGGAACGCCACTGCCAGCCATGTACCACCTCCGCGCTGCCTGCCGTCCGTCGCCAGCCGTCAGGCCTCCTGGACGGTCTCGATCTCCGACAGGTCCGACAGGCGGCGGGCCAGACGTTCGGTGCAGCGCACTTCCAGAATGCCGAAGCCGGCGTTGGGGGCGATGGTGTGGAGGTCGCCGGCCATGCCGTTCTCGCTGGCCAGCCGCCGCACCCGGTCCACCATGGCGTCGCGTTCCGGCCGTCCCGGACGCAGCCCCGGCAGCGGGCGGGTGAAGTGCAGCTTGTATCGCTTGAAGATCGAGGGAGCCATTCTGGTCACGGATGCCGGGTCATGGGTGCGACGTGGGGGCGGCCCCCCGGCATGAAGCCTGCGGATGCCGCCCCCGGATCTCGCACAGGCCGGCGGTGCGATGCCAGCCTGAAAAGCCCGTATTTCCGCAGCCTACTTCTTCGGCTCGACATTCTCGGCACCGGCACGGGTGCCGCCGAAGCGGTCGGCGCCCTTGGCGTCGGGGGCGTCCGGCTTCTTGTGGTTGCCGGTGTTCTGCTCGCCCTCGGTATGGCGGACGGTCTCTTCGGTGTGGGGCTGCTTGTTCTGCTGGCCGGTCATCGGCGACGCTCCTTCTATATATAAGGTGTCTTCCGTTAACCGGATCGGGCCGCTTTGGTTTCGGGCGGCCTCACCTTTGCCGTGCGATCTGCTGGGCGATGGCCTGCGCCAGGGCGATCCAGCGCTCCTCCTCGTCCGCTCCCTCCCCCTCGTCGCGCAACACGCGCAGGGGCGGCCAGACGCCGAGCCGGCTGGAGCGGCGCAGCGCGAAGAACCGGTCGAGTTCCTCATTCGTCGGCAGGCGGTCGTCCTTGCGCTGGTTGCAGCGGCGGTGCGCCAGCACGACGTTGGCCGGATCGTCGATCCCGCCATAGGCCTGGGGGATCAGATGGTCGAAGGTGGCCTTCGCCCCCACCGGCCCGTCGCAGAAGAAGCAGCGCCCGCCCTGCTGGACGTCCATCAGTCTGGCATCGTCCGGCGTGACGGGCATGGCGCTCTCCAGTCGGTCGATAGACAGGGTTCAGAGATCGCGCTCGACGCTGCCCCACAGGTCGTACTCGTCGGCATGCTCGATGGTGACGTCGACCATGTCGCCCGGCTTCAAGCCGGTCTCGCCGTTCAGGAAGACGTTGCCGTCGATCTCCGGCGCGTCGGCGTAGGAGCGGCCGATGGCGCCGTCCTCGTCGACCTCGTCGATCAGGACGCCCAGCGTATAGCCGACCTTCTGCTGGAGCCGTTCGGCGCTGATCGCCTTCTGCGTCTCCATGAAGCGCTCCCAGCGCTCCTGCTTGACCTCTTCCGGAACGGCGCCGGGCAGGTCGTTGGCGGTCGCACCCTCGACCGGCTCGTACTTGAAGCAGCCGACGCGGTCGAGCTGGGCCTCCTTCAGCCAGTCCAGCATGAACTGGAAGTCCTCCTCCGTCTCGCCGGGGAAGCCGGTGATGAAGGTGGAGCGCAGGACCAGATGCGGGCACTCGTCGCGCCACTTGCGGATGCGGTCCAGCTGCTTTTCCTGGGCGGCCGGGCGGCGCATCGCCTTCAGCACGGTGGGCGAGGCATGCTGGAACGGGATGTCGAGGTAGGGGAGGATCCTGCCCTCCGCCATCAGCGGGATGACCTCGTCCACATGCGGGTAGGGGTAGACGTAATGCAGGCGGACCCACAGGTCGAAGTTCGCCAGCTCGTTGCACAGGTCGAAAAAGCGGGTACGGACCTCGCGGTCGTACCATTTCTCCGTCTTGTACTTCACGTCGACGCCGTAGGCGCTGGTGTCCTGCGAGATGACCAGCAGTTCCTTGACGCCGGCGACCGCCAGCTTCTCCGCCTCGCGCAGGACCGAATGGATCGGCCGGCTGACCAGATCGCCGCGCAGGGACGGGATGATGCAGAAGCTGCAGCGGTTGTTGCAGCCTTCGGAAATCTTCAGATAGGCGTAATGGCGCGGGGTCAGCCGCAGCCCTTCCGGCGGCACCAGATCGGTGAAGGGGTTGTGCGTCGGCGGCACCGCCTCGTGCACGGCGCTGACCACCTGCTCGTACTGGTGCGGACCGGTGACGGCCAGCACCCCGGGATGGACTTGCCGGATCATGTCCGATTCCACGCCCATGCAGCCGGTGACGATCACCCGCCCGTTTTCCTTGATCGCCTCGCCGATGGCGTCCAGCGATTCCTTCTTGGCGCTGTCGAGGAAGCCGCAGGTGTTGACCAGCACGACGTCCGCGCCGTCGTAGCTGGGGGAGATCTCGTACCCCTCCGCGCGCAGGCGGGTGAGGATACGCTCTGAATCGACGAGCGCCTTCGGGCAGCCGAGGCTGACGATGCCGACCTTCGGGGCGCCCATGGTCTGGGCGGCGGCCGGCGATGCGGACTTCGGAACGGGGGATGTGGTCATCGCGCGCGTATACCGCCGATTCAAAGATTACGCCAGTGAAACATGGCGTTTGAGCGCCCGGGCATGGCCGGCATGCCGGTTTTGCCGGGGTCTGTCATGCCTTTGAGGTCTTCCAGCGCCTTGTCCATCCCTTTGCTCCTCCTTCGCCGGGCTCAAGCCAATGCGACAATTTGCAACAAAAGGATGAAGTGTTCGATGTTCCGTTTTGTGTTCAGCCACGCTAGTATGTATGACGATCTTATGATCGATGTGGCTGCCGCCTTACAGCGATAGCCGCCAGCCTTGTGATGCGCCCATCGTATAGCCACTAAACTTTATAGAGTGGAAAAAATGGACTTCGCAAAAGTGCGCGGTGTTGCTGCGGGCCGGATGTCGGTCCGGAACAACGGGACGCTGGACCGGACGCCGATCGGAGCCGGAGCCATCGGAGCCACCATGGACTTCGCCGAACCCGATCACGCGGGGGCTGCCTCGCCGCAGGCCATCGCCGACGTGATGCTGCAGATCTCCCATATTGCCGACAGCCTTGGCTATACCCATGGCCTGAAGCCGTCGCAGTGGACGGCGCTCCGCTATTTCGCCGGGGCCAACAACAGCCAGCGCACCGTGTCGGCCTTCGCCGATTTCCACGCCACGACCCGCGGGGCCGCCTCGCAGATGGTCGAGGTGCTGGTGGGCAAGGACCTGCTGGTCCGCGTGCCGGTTCCGGAGGACCGCCGCGTCACCCAGCTGCACCCGACGCCGAAGGCGCTGGAACTGCTGCGCCACGACCCGCTGAACGACTTCGCCGGCATCATCGCCGCGCTGCCGGGCGACGAGCAGTACAAGCTGGCCGAGACGCTGACCAGCCTGCTGCGCGGCCTGCTGGAAAAGCGCCAGTCCGTCTGACCGCCCGGCGTGGTTCGGGCGTTTGAGCCCGGCCGCCCGTCAGGGCTTGCGGCAAGCGGCGACCGCCGCCTGCAGACCGCGCTGGTCGCGCTCGTTGAGGCGGTTGGCGACGAAGCCCTCCCATAGGCCATTGCGCGCCAGTTCGGATTGCACGCAGCCGCAGTTGGCGGTGCAGGTTGCTTTCGCCACGCCGGCGCGCTCGCAGCTTGCCACGCAGGACGCCTGGAAACTGCGTACGGCGAGCGTTTCCGCCGGCATCAGCTGCGCCGCGGCCCAGGCGATCCCGAACAGCAGAGGCTGGTGCAGCAGATAGACGGCAAGGCTGTGCCGGCCGCCGAAGGCGAGCAGCCGCGCGGCGCGGCCGTTCACCGCCACCCCCTCGCCCAGTCCAGGCCGCAGCCGGCCAAGCCCGATCCCGGCCAGCACGCCGCCGATCCAGGGCAGAAGCGGCACGAAATCGTTGGAGTCCGGCGCCACGCTGGTCAGCCCGATCCAGCGCAGCCAGGGGTTGTCGAACAGCGGGAAGCCCTGGGTCGTCCCGACCAGCACCGCCGCTGCCGCCGCCGTCAGGGTCACACTGGCGGGCAGGCGGACGAAGGCGAGGCCGATGACGCTCGCCACCGCGATGTGGTGCAGCACGCCGAAGAAGATCGGGCTGTCGGGAAACAGGGCATAGGATGCCGCCGAGACCGCCGCGGCCCCGGCCGCCACCCGCCCCAACCGGCGCAGGAAACGCCCGGCGTCGATCCCGTCGCGGCTCGCCAGCACCAACCCGATGCCGGCCAGCAGCAGGAAGCTCGACAGGATCGCGGTGCGGGCAGCCAGCCACAGCGGGTCGCCCAGCAGGTCGAAGCCGGCGAGGCCGAAATAGGTGGCGTCCCAGCTGCCGTGATAGGCCGCCATCGCCAGCAGCGCCAACCCGCGGGCCACGTCGATTGCCGGCCGGCGCGAGGGCCGCTGTGCGAGGCCCTGTGCCGACGTGATGCCGATTGCGCTCATGATCCGGTCATTCCCACCCCGAAGATCCACCCCTCCTGCCGCCTTGCGGTGTCGTCCAGCCCCGGCGGTGCCCAGGCGCGCGGGGTGCCGGCGAGCCAGCGCAGGCCGGCGGCCGACACCAGCGCATCGCTGTCATGGTCGCTGACCGCCCCGGTCCGCTCCAGCGGATGCGAGCCCAGCCGGCGCAGCGCCTCGTCCATCTCGGCGCCGTCGCGGATCTTGCGCTGGCCGAAGCCGGTGTGTTTCAGGAACAGGCGCGGGTAGATCTCCACCATCACGCTGGCGCCCGGTGCCGAGTCATCGAAGGGCCAGACCGCCAGCCGGCCGGGCAGGGCGGTGCGCAGGGCGCGCAGCACCCGCATGCCGGCAAGCGCCCCTTTGCCGACCTGACGCGAGCCGATCAGCTTGTAGGGGCTCTGCGGGTGGCCCAGCCCGTCGGCGCGGCAGGCCCATTCGGTGGCGCGGTGCGGGTCCTCGTACCAGTCCGGCTGCGGCCCGCCATGCCAGAAGCCGAGCCCGTGCAGCGGATGGCTGGCGAAGGGGCCGCCGCCGAAGTCGGGCTCCGCCGCGCAGGCCTCCTCCACCGCCTCCCACAGGTCGAAGACGGTGATGTCGCGGCCGGGAAAGCCGCGCGCCGCCACCGCGAAGGGCAGGGAGAAGGCGCAGTCGATGCCGACGAGGGCCGGCTCCTTTGGCAGTTCCGCACGCAGCCAGTCGAACACCGCCGTCCGCGACCACCAGCCGCCGGGGCCCTCGACCAGCCGTGGGGCGGCATCGCCCGCGGCACATTCCGCCACCGCGATGCCGGCGTAGCGCTTGGCCAGCGCGCCGGACCAGTCGATGGCGATGAAGCGCCCGAAAGCGGGCGCCGCCGTCCCGGTCACAATCCGGCTCCGGTCAAAGCTCCGCCACCTCCACCACGCCCGGCACCGCCTTCAGGGCCGAGCGGCTCTGCGCGGTGATGGTGTAGCTGCCGGGCAGCTCGATCTCGATCTCCTTCAGCGGGTCGACCTCGACCAGCACATTGATGCGGCTCTTGCCGCGCGACAGCCGATCCAGCGTGGCGCGCAGATGCTCGATCGGGCCGGGGTCGCGCAGGACGACGCGCAGGCCGGCGCTGACCGAGGCGACGGCCTCCTCCAGCGGCTTGATCTCCTGGCAGGTCAGGCGGATCTCTTCGCCGTTCAACTGGACGTCGACGGTCAGCAGAACCGCGTTGCCCGGCTCCAGCAGGGCGCGGTTGGCCGCCAGGATTTCCGAGAACAGCGTGACCTCGTAGCCGCCGGCGGCGTCCGACAGCTCGACGAAGGCGAAGCGGTTGCCGGACTTGGAGGTCTTCTCCTTCTTCGACACGATGATGCCGGCCATCGCGCGGCGGGTCATGCCGCCGGCCTTGGCGACGTTCGCCAGATCGGCCGAGCGCACCACCTTCATGCGGCCGAGCGGGCCGGAATAGGCGTCGAGCGGGTGGGCCGACAGGTAGAAGCCGATGGCGCCGAACTCGTGCTTCAGCTTCTCCAGCGGCTCCCAGTCCTTGACCTTGGGCAGTTCCGGTTCGGGCAGGCCGCCCCCGCCGCCGCCAAACAGGTTGCCGATGCCGCTGTCGCGCTCCGCCGCCTCCGCCTGGGCGTAGCGGATGATGGTCTCCAGCGCGGCATGGACCTGGGCGCGGTTGGGGTTCAGCCCGTCGAAGGCGCCGGCGCAGGCGAGATTCTCAAGCTGGCGCTTGTTGATGGTCTTCAGATCCAGCCGGCGGGCGAAGTCGAACAGGCTCTTGAAGGGGCCGTTCTTCCGCCGCTCCTCCACCACCGCGCGCATGGCGGGCTGGCCGACGCCCTTGACGGCGGCCAGCGCATAGCGCACCGCCTTGGTCCCGTCGGTCAGCTGCTCGACCCCGAAGATGGAGTCGGATTTGTTGATGTCCGGAGTCAGCAGCTTGACGCGCAGCCGCGCCAACTCCTGGCGGAAGACGTTCAGCTTGTCGGTGTTGCCGAGGTCGAGCGTCATCGACGCCGCCATGAACTCCACCGGGTGGTTGGCCTTGAGATAGGCGGTGTGGTAGGCGACCAGGGCGTAGGCGGCGGCGTGGCTCTTGTTGAAGCCGTAGCCGGCGAACTTCATGACCTGGTCGAAGA
The DNA here is from genome assembly GCF_058780665.1 of Azospirillum sp. UENF 112521. Classification (NCBI taxonomy): domain Bacteria; kingdom Pseudomonadati; phylum Pseudomonadota; class Alphaproteobacteria; order Rhodospirillales; family Azospirillaceae; genus Azospirillum; species Azospirillum sp. UENF 112521. Next base: position 568,854 of record NZ_JBSNCI010000009.1, on the reverse strand, counting down.
TCATGCTGGCCAGATCGGCCTTGACGCCGCGCGACTCCGCGCCGTCGCAGAAGATCTTGCGCTGGTTGTCCATCTCCTCCTTGATCTTCTTGCCCATGGCGCGGCGCAGAAGATCGGCGCCGCCCAGCGAATAGCCGGACAGCACCTGGGCGATCTGCATGACCTGTTCCTGGTAGATCATGATCCCGAAGGTTTCCTTCAGGATGCCTTCCAGGCTGTCATGCATGTAGTCGGCTTTTTCCTCGCCGTTCTTCACCCGGATGTATTTCGGGATGTTGTCCATCGGGCCGGGACGGTAGAGCGACACCAGCGCGATGATGTCCTCCAGCCGGTTCGGCTTCAGCCGGCGCAGGACGTCGCGCATGCCCGAGCTTTCCAGCTGGAACACGCCGGTCGCCTCGGCCCGGCTGAGCAGCTGGTAGCTCTTCTCGTCGTCCAGCGGGACGGTGGTCAGGTCCGGCTTCTCGGGGATCAGGTCGACCGCCGTCTTCAGCACGGTCAGCGTCTTCAAACCCAGGAAGTCGAACTTTACCAGGCCGGCCTGTTCGACATATTTCATGTTGAACTGGGTGACCGGCATGTCGGAGCGCGGGTCTCGGTAGAGCGGCACCAGCTCCTGCAAGGGCCGGTCGGCGATCACCACGCCGGCGGCGTGGGTCGAGGCGTGGCGATAGAGGCCCTCCAGCTTCAGGGCGATGTCGATCAGGTGGCGCACGGTGTCGTCGCCGTCGCGCGCCTGCCGCAGCATCTCCTCGCTGTCCAGCGCCTGCTGGAGCGTCACCGGGTTGGCCGGGTTGTTCGGCACCATCTTGCAGATCTTGTCGACCTGACCGTAGGGCATCTGCAACACGCGGCCGACGTCGCGCAGCACGGCGCGCGCCTGCAGCTTACCGAAGGTGATGATCTGGGCGACGCGGTCGTAGCCGTATTTGTTCTGGACGTAGCGGATGACCTCTTCGCGGCGGTCCTGGCAGAAGTCGATGTCGAAGTCGGGCATCGACACGCGTTCGGGGTTCAGGAAGCGCTCGAACAGCAGGCCGAAGCGCAGCGGGTCCAGATCGGTGATGGTCAGCGCCCAGGCGACGACGGAGCCGGCGCCCGACCCGCGCCCCGGCCCGACCGGGATGTCGTGGGTCTTCGCCCATTTGATGAAGTCCGACACGATCAGGAAGTAGCCGGGGAACTTCATCTTGACGATGACGTCCAGCTCGAACTCCAGCCGCTCGAAATAGGTCCGCCTCGTCTCCGCGCGCTGCTCCGGCGTCATGTCGGGGGTGTAGACGACCTTCTCCAGCCGCTCCTCCAGGCCGGCGCGCGACTGGGCGCGCAGCTCGTCGTCCTCGGTGCGGCCGCCTTCGCAGGCAAACGGCGGCAGGATCGGCTTGATCGGCTTCAGCAGGAAGGAGCAGCGCCGGGCGATGGCGACGGTGTTGTCCAGCGCCTCCGGCAGATCGGCAAACAGCAGCCGCATCTCCTCCGCCGATTTGAAGCGGTGGTCGGGGGTCAGGCGGCGGCGGTCCTCCTGGCTGAGATAGGCGCCCTCGGCGATGCACATCAGCGCGTCGTGCGCCTCGTACATGTCGGCGGTGGCGAAATAGCAGTCGTTGGTGGCGACCAGCGGCAGGCCGTGGGCATAGGCGAGGTCGATCAGCGCCGGTTCGATGGCGTTCTCCGCCGCGGCGAAATGGCCGCGCCCGCCCTCGTGCCGCTGAAGCTCGACATAGAGGCGGCCGGGGAACAGCCGCTTCAGCCGCTCCAGGACGTCGAGCGCCAGATCCTTCTGCCCCTCATGCAGCAGCCGGCCGACCGAGCCGCCGGGGCCGCCGGTCAGCGCGATCAGCCCGGCCGAATGACCGTCCAGCGCGTCCAGGGTCACCTGCGGGCCGGCCAGCGGGTCCAACTCAAGGAAGGCCTTGGACACCAGCGCCGCGAGGTTGCGGTAGCCCTCCTCGTTCTGGCAGAGCAGGACGAGCTGGTCGGGGGTGGCCGCCGCCTTGCCGGGCAGGCCGGGCTTGGCCCCTCCTGGACCTGATTGGGCCGGGCCGACGCGGGTGATGCCCAGCACGGTGCCGATGATCGGCTGCACGCCGGCATCGGAGGCGGCCAGCGCGAATTCCAGGGCGCCGAACAGGTTGCCGGTGTCGGTGACCGCGACGGCCGGCATCTGCTGTTTCAGGCAGAGCTTGACCAGCTCCTTCACCTTGATCGCACCTTCCGACAGCGAATAGGCGGAATGGACGCGCAGGTGGATGAAGTCGGCGTGGGGCATGGCAACCGGGGGCTTGCTTGCTACGGGGCCCCTGGTTCTAGCACAGCCCGGACGCTTCCCGCGACGGTCGCGCGGGGGCATGCGAACGTGGTATGGAAGTCGCCGCAACACGTTCAGGGATGGGGAGGACGCCGCGATGGATCGGCAGCACCTTGCACCCGTCGTCCGACTGCGGCCGGTCCTGCGGGACCGCCATGCCGTCCGGGCGGCGACGCCTTCGGCCCTGCTGACCGGGGCGCTGCTGACCGGGTTGGCGCTGGCGCTGTCCGCCTGCGAGACCGTGCCGCCGCCGCCGGCAGCGGCCCAACAACCCGCGGCCGGGCTGCCGGACGGGCCGTCCAAACCCTTCAGCTCCGGCAAGGGCTGGACCGTCACCATCCACACGCCCCCCGGCGGCAAGCCCTTCTGCGTCGCCGAGCGCGGCATCCCGGTCGGCCAGAACGCCGCCCCGCGCCTCAGCTTCCGCACCGCCGCCGCCGAGTCGGGCTTCATCCTGTCGGGCTTCACCCCGTCGGACAGCGGGGCGACGGTGAAGCCCGGCGAACGCTACGACCTGGCGGTGATGTCCGACCTGGGGCCGCGCCTGTCCTTGAGCGCCCGCGGCCTGCCCAACGGCAGCCTCTACGTCGCTGTGCCGACCAAGGGGTTCCTGGAGGAGATGGAGCCGCTCGCCCGCGCCCACCGCGTCAGCTTCCGCAGCAGCGGGCTGGGGGATATCGGCACGATGCTGCTGTCGGGATCGTCCTGGGCGATCAACGCATCGGACGAATGCCGGATCCTGCACGCGGAGTCGTAAAACCTGCTCCCCGCCCGTGGGGGTGACGCGCAGGTCAGCCACGCTGGCCGCGCGCTCCGCCGCCGATTGACCGGTCCGGCAGGGCCCGTTTAGCCTTCCGATCATGCGCGCTTCCCACATCCTGCTCGCCGTGGCGGTCGCCGCCGTCTGGGGCCTGAACTTCGTCGCGATCAAGGTCGGATTGCGCGATTTCCCGCCGCTGCTGTTCTCCTGCCTGCGCTTCGCGCTGGCGGCGCTGCCGGTGGTGGTGCTGGGCTGGGGCAAGGGGCCGCCGGTGCCCTGGCGCTATGTCATCGGCATCGGCGTGATGCTGGGCGTGGTCAAGTTCCCGCTGCTGTTCCTGGGCATCGACGTCGGCATGCCGGCGGGGCTGGCCTCGCTGGTGTTGCAGGCGCAGGCCTTCTTCACCGCGATCTTCGCCGCCTTCGCGCTCGGCGACCGGCCGGGGCCGCGTCAGGTCGGCGGCATGGCCGTCGCCTTCGCCGGCGTCGGGCTGATCGCGCTGGAGATGCCGGCCGGCAACTCGCTGCTCGGTCTCGGGCTGACGCTGGCGGCGGCGGCGGCCTGGGGTGTTGCGAACATCGTGATGAAGCAGGCCAAGGCCCCCGACCTGTTCAGCCTGATGGTCTGGGTCAGCCTCGTTCCACCGCTGCCGCTGCTGGCGATGTCGCTGGCGCTGGAGGGGCCGGACCGCATCGTCCATGCCTTCACCACCCTGACAGTGGTCGGAGTCGGCTCGCTGATCTACATCGCGGCGGGGGCGACCTTGTTCGGCTTCGCCGCGTGGGGCTTCCTGATGCGGCATTATCCGGCGAGCCTGGTCGCGCCCTTCTCGCTGCTCGTCCCCATTTTCGGCATGAGTTCCAGTGCCTTGCTTCTGGGCGAGACCTTCACCACGGCGAAGCTGGCCGGCGGGCTGCTGGTGTTCGCCGGGCTGGCCCTGTCGGTGCTGAGACTGCCGGCGCGGGTGCGGGCGCGGGCCTGATCATAGGCCGATTTGGGGCCGACTGGGGGCCGATTTGAGATCGGATGGGGCTGGCAGGAGGAACCAGCCGCATTAAAGTCCTATTGAACTCGATGAGCTTGACGCGGCGCTATGGCGTCCGGATCATTCCGGTCGATAGTTGCGTCCCTAAACCATAGGCAAGCCTTGATCTCTTCCGACAGGACCGCGCAACCGAATGGTGGAATGCCAAACGGTGGAATGCCGATTCCGCCGATCAGGCACTGGCAGGCCCATCTACGCGCCAGCCGGCCCCTGCGCGTCCTGCTGCTGATCGGCGGGCTGTCGGTCGCCGTGCTGCTGGCGGCGACGGTCCAATACATCGACAGCATGCGCGACCGCGAGATGGAGGGGGCGGAGCGCGAGCTGTCCACCCTGAACCTGTCGCTGGCGGAGCAGACGGCCAGCGCGACTCAGAGCGTCGATCTGGTGCTGACCACCATCATCGAGCAGCTGAAGTCGGACGGGATCGACACGCCGGAGGAGTATGTCCGCCGGCTGGGCGGGCGCGACACCTACCAGATGCTGCGGGCGCGCATCACCGGCCTGCCGCAGCTGGATGCGGTGACGATGATCGCGGCCGACGGGCACCTGATCAACTTCTCGCGCTATTACCCGATCCCGCCGGTCAACGTGTCCGACCGGGATTACTTCGCCTATTTGCGCGACCACGACACCACCGCCCCCTTCATCAGCGAGCCGGTGCAGAACCGCGGCAACGGCAGCTGGACGGTCTATCTGGCCCGCCGCATCAGCGGCCGGGACGGCAGCTTCGTCGGGCTGGTGCTGGGCGCCATCGAGCTGAGCTATTTCCAGAGGATCTACAAGGCGCTGCAGCCCGATGGCGACGGCAGCATCAGCCTGTGGCGCCGCGACGGCATCCTGCTGGCCCGCCACCCGGTGCTGCCGGACATCGGCCGGCCGCTGGGCCAGCGCCAGTTCCTGAAGGTGCTGGAGCGCGCCAAGTCCGGCGTCTATTTCTCCTCCGGCGGGCTGAACGACGGCGCCCGTCTGGTGGCGACGCGGGCGCTGGCGGACTATCCGCTGGTGGTCAACGTGACGCGCAGGCTGGACGCCGTGCTGGACAAATGGCGCATCCAGGCCTGGACCATCGGTGCGGCGAGCGCCGTCGGCATCGCGGCGCTGCTGCTGTCGCTGTGGGCGCTGGCCCGCCAGTTCAGCGCCTACGAGGCGGCGACGCGGGCGATGGATGCCGCCCGCCGCGCCGTGGAGGGACGGGAGCAGGCCGAACAGGCGCTGCGCCAGAGCCAGAAGATGGAGGCGATCGGCCAGCTGACCGGCGGCGTCGCCCACGATTTCAACAACCTGCTCCAGGCCATCGGCATCAACCTGCACGTCATCGACAGCCGCACCGAGGACGAGCGCATCGCCGGCCCGGCCCGGCTGGCCTTGCAGGCGGTCGAGCGGGGCGCCACCCTGACCCAGCATCTGCTGGCCTTCTCGCGCCGGCAGCAGCTTCGCCCGGTCCCGGTCGATGTCGCGACGCTGGTGGAGCGGAGCAGCCGCCTGCTCGGCCGCACGCTGGGCCAGTCGGTGCGGGTCGAGACGGAGGTGGCACCCGGCCTGTGGCCGGCGATGATCGACCCGACCCAGCTGGAAATGGCGGTGCTGAACCTGGCGCTGAACGCCCGCGACGCCATGCCCGGCGGCGGCACGCTGTGGATTCTGGCCGGCAACCGGACGGTGGCCAGCCCGGAGGCCGGCGATCCGGCGGCTGGCGATCCGGCGATTGCCGGCCGGTTGCCGGGCGCCGGTCCGCTGCCGGTGCAGGTGGAGGGGCTCGCGGCCGGCGACTATGTGGTCCTGCGGGTGCGCGACACCGGCACCGGCATGGCGGCCGAGGTCGCCGCCCGCGCCTTCGAGCCCTTCTTCACCACCAAGGAGGTCGGGCGCGGCACCGGGCTCGGCCTCAGCATGGTGCATGGGCTGGCGACCCAGTCCGGCGGCGGGGTGGAACTGGACAGCCGGCCGGGGCTGGGCACCACGGTGATGCTCTATCTGCCGCGCGCCGAGCAGGCGGCGGACGTGGCCGCGGTGCCGCCTGCGCCGCCGCCGGCGAGGACGAAGGTAACGGACACGGCAGCGATTGGCGCCGGATGCGCCATCCTGCTGGTGGACGACGAGGAACTGGTGCGCTCCGCCACCGCCGGCTATCTGGCCCAGGCCGGCTTCGCCGTGCGCGAGGCGGCCGATGCGGCGGCGGCGCTGTCGCTGCTCGACCATGGGTTCCGGCCGGACGTGATCGTCACCGACCACATGATGCCGGGGATGACCGGGCTGGAGATGGCCCGCACCCTGCGCGCCCGCCAGGACGAGACGCCGATCCTGATGGTCACCGGCTATGCCGAGGATCTGACCTCCACCGCCGCGGTGTGCGAAGTGTCGCTGACGGTGCTGTCCAAACCGATCGAACCGTCGCGGCTGGTCCGCTCCATCCGCGACATGGCGTCGGTCGAGGGGTGAGGGCAGGGCGGCGTTTCGGGAAGGCCTCGTGGGGAACATCGGGGGAGTGGCGGCGTTGGAAGGGCGATCCCACTCCATTTTAGCCCCCGGAGAAGCCATGAACGCCCAATCCACGATCCGCGACGCCTATGACAGCGTCTTTGAAGGCCACACCAACCTCGGCATGGGCGAGCGTATCGTCTCGACCGGCCTCGGCCTTGCCGTCGCGGCGGGCGGGTTGCGCAAGGGCGCCAGCATTCCCGGCGCCATCATGGGCCTGGTCGGCGCCGCGCTGGTCGCCCGCGGCATGAGCGGCCACTGCCCGCTGAAGGACCGCCTGTCCGGCGATCACCAGGACCGGCTGGGCCATGGCGGCTCCTATGGCGAGTCGCAGGCCGTCGACCATTCGCGCATGGCGGAAACCTACTGATCCGCCCCGCGACGGGTCCATCCCGTCACCGGATGACGCAGTACGGTCACGGGAATGTGTGACGCCATTAACCCTGATGGTGAATTGTTGGGCAGGCCAGCGACGGGGTGAAGACCGGGGGCCGCGGGTGTGACATCCTGCGGGGCCCGGGCAGCAGCCCCCGACCTGACGTCCCGCTCAGGAGTTTCACCGCATGTGGTTCACCGCTTTCCGACCCCGGTCCACCCTTGCGGCGGTGACGGCGCTCTGCGTCGGCTCCGCCCTGGTGCTGCCGGTGCCGGCGCCCGCCCAGACTGCCGCGGCCCCGGTATCGACCCCGGCCCCAGCACCGGCATCGGCTTCGGTCCGCTACGACCTCGGCTACAACATCTTCTATCCCGTCCGCAGCCGGAACGGGATGGTGGCCTCCGAGCACCGGCTGGCGACCGAGATCGGCGTCGACATCCTCAAGCGCGGTGGCAACGCGGTCGATGCGGCGGTGGCCGTCGGCTTCGCCCTGGCGGTGGTGCTGCCCAATGCCGGCAACATCGGCGGCGGCGGCTTCATGGTCGTGCATGACGCCAAGAGCGGCAAGGACGTCGCCATCGACTTCCGCGAGATGGCGCCGGCCAAGGCCTTCCGCGACATGTATCTCGACCAGCAGGGCAAGGTGGTCCCCGACCGCTCGCTCTACACCCATCTGGCGGTCGGCATCCCCGGCACCGTCGCCGGGCTGGCCCATGCGCTGGAAAAATACGGCACGATGACGCTGGCCGACGTGCTGGCCCCGGCGATCAAGCTGGCCCGCGAGGGGCACACCGTCACGCCGCAGCTCGCCGGGCTGCTGGAGGTCGAGCGCGACCATCTGGCCGCCTGGGACTCCACCCGCGCTATCTTCTTCAAGGACAACCGCCCGCTGACCGCCGGCGAGACGCTGGCCAACCCCGACCTCGCCAATTCGCTGGAGTCGATCGCCCAGCAGGGGCCGAAGGCCTTCTACGAGGGGGCCATCGCCGACAGGATCGCCGCGGAGATGTCCCGCCACGGCGGCTACATCACCAAGGACGATTTGAAGGCCTACAAGGTGGTGGAGCGCGAGCCGGTCAGCGGCAGCTACCGCGGCTATACCGTGAAGTCGATGCCGCCGCCCAGTTCCGGCGGGACGCACATCATCCAGATGCTGAACATCCTGGAGCGCTGGCCGCTGAAGGAGTACGGCCCGGACAGCGCCAGGTCGATCCACCTGATGGCGGAGGCGATGAAGCTGGCCTATGCCGACCGCTCCGAATATCTGGGCGATCCCGACTTCACCAAGGTGCCGGTGAAGGGCCTGACCTCGCGCAAATATGCCGACGAGCTGGCGGCGAAGATCGATCCGGAAAAGGCGACCCCGGCCGGCAGCATCAAGCCCGGCAAGCCGGCGCCCTACGAGAGTGACCAGACCACCCATTTCTCGGTGGCGGACAACCAGGGCAACGTCGTCAGCACCACCTACACGCTGAACCTCAATTTCGGCAGCGGCATCGTCGCCGAAGGCACCGGCATCCTGCTGAACAACGAGATGGACGATTTCTCGGCCAAGCCGGGCGTGCCCAACGCCTTCGGTCTGGTCGGCGGCGACGCCAACGCCGTCCAGCCCTACAAGCGGCCGCTCAGTTCGATGTCGCCGACCATCGTGCTGAAGGACGGCAAGCCCTGGCTGGTCACCGGCAGCCCCGGCGGCAGCCGCATCATCACCACCACCATGGAGACGGTGATCGATCACATCGACTTCGGCATGAATCCGGCCGAGGCCGCCGCCCTGCCGCGCGTCCATCACCAGTGGACCCCCGACGAGCTGCGGGTGGAGAAGGGCCTCAGCCCCGACACCGTCCGCCTGCTGGAGCAGATGGGCCACAAGGTGGCGGTCAAGCCGACGATGGGCCGCACCCAGAACCATCCAGCTGCGCGAGGACGGCCTGTACGGCTTTTCCGACCCGCGCAATCCCGACGGGATGACGCTGGGATATTGAGGGAGCAATTGGGGAGGGGATTGTCCGGAGGGCAGTGACCGGATGGGAAGACGGGCGCCCGGCGACGGCCGGGCGTCACAATTCCCGTATACAAAGAAAAAGCGGCGTGCTTTGGTAACCTTCGATCCGCCATGACCGGCGGCGCAGGGGCCAAAGGCTCGTGCCCGTTCGGGAAAGGCAACGGAACAGTTGGATTAAGGCGGGCCTGTCGGTTAGCCTTTGCAGGAGTGAACCGGAGCATTTGCCGTGGACAAGGCCTTGGTCGAAAAGAACCGCGAGTGGACCTATCAGCGTGAAGGAAAGCAGCCCGTCACCATCCGGGTCGCCGATTTCGAGCGCGAGGGGAAGCGCATCGTCGCCTTCCTGGAACAGACCGACATCGCCAAAGCGGCCGGGTTGCCCCAGCCGGCCGTGAACGATTGGCCCCGCATCGCCGAGGCCTATGCGAAGGAACAGGGTGTCGGCCTCAACGACATCTATTGGTACGAGCTGCATCCGCGCCGCTTCGCCAATGGCCGCCCCAACGTTTCGGAATACCGTCCCGGCATGGCCGAATGGCGGTTCGAGACCAGCATTCCGCTCGCCCGCGCCATCGTGGAGCAGCTGGGCTTCGACCCGGACAACCTGCCGCTCGACATCTGACAATCCTGCATGCGGCCCCCGCGCGCAGCCCCTGTGATGCGCCGCGGGACCGGTGTATGATGGCGCCATATCTCAGGCGGCCGGCGGGACGGTTTCCGCGGACCGCTGCCGGGAGATAGAGGCCGGGAGACGAAGATGAAGACGGTGCGGAGGGCGGTCGCCCTGGGTGCTGCGATGCTGGCGGTTGCGGCCGCAGCCGCCGTGATGTCCGTTCCGGGTGCTGCACAGGCGCGCGCGTCGGTATCGGTCGGCATCGGCGTTGGACCGATTTTCCCGGCCTATGGCTATTACCACCCGTACCGCTACTACGCGCCGCCCCCGCCGGTGGTGCAGTATTACGCGCCGCCGCCGGTCGTCTACGCGCCGCCGCCGGTGCAATATTATGCACCGCCTCCGGCCACGGTCGGCGCCGATCCGGCCGGACCGGTCTATTATTCGCGAAGCGGCCAGCAATGCCGCGAATACCAGAGCAGCGCCATGGTCGGCGGCCGGCCTCAGCCGGTCTACGGCACCGCCTGCCTCCAGTCCGACGGGACCTGGCGGATCGTGAACTGAGGGCAGGTCGAATCAAGGGCGGATCGTGAAACGAGGGCCTCACCGGCCCTCGCGCCCGTTCAGGCACGTCCTTTCAGCCGCGCTTTTCAGTGATGAATCGCTTCGGGAACGAGGTCGGACGGCTCTTCGGCGTTCTCGTGGTGGATCCTGCACACGTCGTCCCAACGCGACAGGAAGGCGTCCAGCAGCGCCGGGTCGAAATGGCGGCCGCGGTTCTCGGCCATGTAGGCGCGCGCCTCCTCCAGCGTCCAGGACTGCTTGTAGGGGCGGGCGGAGGTCAGGGCATCGAACACGTCGGCGATGGCGACGATGCGGCCGGACAGCGGGATGTCCGTCCCGGCCAGACCGTTGGGATAGCCGCTGCCGTCGAACTTCTCGTGATGGCTGAGCGCGATCTCCGCCGCCAGACGCAGCAGCGGGATGGGGCTGTCCGCCAGGATGCGGTGGCCGATGGCGGCGTGCTGCCGCATCACCGTCATCTCTTCCGGCGACAGGCGTCCCGGCTTCAAGAGGATCATGTCCGGGATGGCGATCTTGCCGATGTCGTGCATCGGCGCCGCCTTCATCAGCTCCTGGGCGAAGGCGCCGCCGCAGCCGGCCGCTTCGGCGACCAGCTTCGAATAGAGCGCCATCCGCTCGATGTGGGCGCCGGTCTCCGGATCGCGGTATTCGGCGGCGCGCGACAGGCGGTTGACCAGTTCCTCGCCCTGGCGCTGGAGGGCGGCGGTCACCCGCTCGACCTCGGCAGCCAGCAGGGCGGCGCGGTCGCGCAGCAGGGCGCGGCTGTGGCGCAGCGCCAGCAGGTTGCGCAGGCGCGCCTGCACCTCCGGCACGACCACCGGCTTGGTGAGGAAATCGCTGCAGCCCTCGTCGAGCGCCCGCACGCGGATGTCGACCGCCGTGTTGGCGGTGATCATCACCACCGGCACGGTGTCCAGCCGCGCATCGTCACGGATGTGGCGCAGCAGCTCGATGCCGTCCATGTCCGGCATCATCTGGTCCAGAAGGATCAGGTCCGGCTCGTTCCCGCGCAGCCATTCGACGGCCTCCAGCGGGCTTTCCATGGTCACCGGCTCCGCATCGTCCAGGCGGCGGACGATGGCGGCCATGATGAACAGATTGGTGCGGTCGTCGTCGACGATGAGGATGTTCATCTTGCGGCGTCGCCTTTCCGGTCGCTGTCCTTGCGGGCGGCGAGCAGCCGGCCGACCTCGGCCAGCAGGGCCTTCAGGTCGACCGGCTTTTCAAAGGCCGCCTCGGCCCCCAGCAGGCGGGCCATCCCCGGCAGTTCCATCCGCAGGCGCACGCTGCCGCCGGTCACCGCGATCAGGGGCGGGCGCGACTGTTGTGACTTCAGCCGCAGGATGATCTCGTACCCGTCGGCCTCCGGCATGATGATGTCCGTCACCACCAGATCGACCGCATGCCGTTCCATGACCGCCAGTGCCGCGTTTCCGTTCTCAGCCTCGTGCACGGTGTAGCCGGCGCGCTGGAAGGCTGTGCGCACCATCCCGCGGAAGTCGGGGTCGTCGTCGACCAGCAGGATCGACGGAGCGGATTCAGTTGTTGTGGAGGGGGTGGACCGGCTCCGCAACTCGAAAAGGGACATTTCCATGGTTGCCGCTTCCGTAAACCGCCGCGTGACCGCCGGGCCGCGCTGGAGAGAAATCGCTAGGCTTCACCATAACCGGCTGCCGGCGCGCGCACCCGCTGTGTCTGGGATAGTGGAGACGGGAAATGGGATAGCGGGGATATTATCCTACGTCCATGAAGACGTGGCGCCGGACGGAGATGGGGAAATATGACCGGCATGCAAAATTATGACTGGCATGAAATATGGGGAAGCCACGAAAACTTAAGATTTCGGCCAGTATAACAGAAAATCTTGATACTATGGGACGAGTGGTTGCCGAGGGTGGCGGAGGCTGGTTGATGAAGATCCTGGTGGCGGACGACCATCCCTTGTTCCGGGACGCGTTGGAGCTGTCGGTCCGTCAGGCTTGGCCGGATGCGGAAATCGGCTGCATCGGCTCGCTTTTGGAACTGCCCGCGGCGCCGGCTTCGGCCGACGGCAGCCCCGCCATGCTTTTCCGCTATGACCTGATCGTGCTCGACTGGCGGATGCCCGGTGCGGAGGGAAGCAATCCGATCGCCGTGCTTCGCCAGGCGGGGGTCCAGGGGCCGGTCGCCGTGGTGACGGGTGCGGAGGATGCGCTGACCGCCCTGGAGGTGCTGCGCTGCGGGGCCGAAGCCTTCCTGCCGAAGACGACGCCGCGCCGAATCCTGGCCCAGGCCCTGCGTCTGGTGGCCGAAGGCGGAAGCTTCGTGCCGAAATGCGTGGCGCTCGACCTGCTGCACATGACCGACCTGTCGCTCGACATCGACGAGGCGGAGGAGGCCGACGGACCGCCGCTGGAGGGGGAGGGGGCGCCGTCCTCGCCCCTGACCGACCGGGAGGAGCAGGTGCTGTCGATGCTCGCCACCGGGGCGACCAACAAGGAGATCGGGCGTCACCTCGGCCTTCAGGAGGTGACGGTCAAGCTGCACACCCGCCGCATCCTGCGCAAGCTGGGTGCCCGCAACCGCACCGACGCCGTGCGCCGCGCCCAGCAGGCCGGGCTGCTGTCCCGCAGCCTGGACGAAGCGTCGTCCTGACTCCGGCAAGACCGCTTGCCGCATAGGGCTGGTCCCAGCAGCGGAAGGCCGGCCGTTCTGGTATGGTCGCCTCCTCTCGTCACATGCCTTCGTCCGGTGCGGCAGAGATGGGCCAACCGCTATAGGGCCGCAAAAAATGGGGCCGCATTCCGAGTTGCCGATGAGCCCATCCGACCATCCCCTGCCTGCTCCGCAAACGGTCCGCGCCGCGCCCGCCACCGCCGCGCCCGCCATCGCGGCGCTGTGCGGTGCGGCGGTGCTTCTGCTGTCCGCGCTCGACCCGCTGCGCGAGGCGGCGCCCCTGGCGCTTCCGCTGCTGGCCGCCGGCTGCGGTGCGGCGGCCGGGCTGACGCTGCTGTCGGTCTGGAATGCCGGGCGCCGCAAGGCCGCGCGCGACAAGGCGGCGGAGTCCACGCCGTTTGCCGTCCCGTCCCCCCTCCCTTTCCCTGGCCCTATCCCCGGTCCGGTGACGCCGCCGGGGCGGCCGGCCTCCCCCACAGTCCCCGACATGGCTGCCGACATGGCCGCCGGGGCCACCGTCCGCATCGCCGCGCTGGAAGAGGCGTTGCGGCAAAGGGACAGGCAGGCTGCGGAGCGGCTGCGGAGCCAGCAGCTGGCGGCGATGGACGTCCGTGCCGAGCTTGCCTGCGCCATCGTCCACGACATGAACAATGCGCTGGGTGCCGTCTCGGGCTATGCCGACTTCCTGGTCAGCGACCTGCCCGCGGACTCGCCCCAGGCCGACTATGCCAACCGTGTCCTGGCGGCGGTGACCCGCGTCGGTCCCGGCCTGCGCAGGCTGGTGTCGGCCGCAAGGATGGAGCCGGTCCCGCTGAAGCCCGAGCGGGCCGTCGGCATTCTGGACGAGGCGGCCGCACTGCTGCGGACCGTTCCGGTGCAGCCGGGCAGCCTAGCCGTCCGCCACGATCCCGGCGTGCCCGATCCGGTCTGCAACGCCGACCTGCTGGCGCGGACCCTGGCGGGTCTGGCGGCGGAGATCCTCGCCGCCTCCGGCCGGGCCGGCGATGCCCGGCTTTGCCTGCGCGCCTCGGTTCCGGGCCAGTTGGGGGCAGGGCTGGGGGCAGGGTTGGGATCGGAGCTGGGTGCGGATCAGGACGATCCGGATCGGGATGCCGCCGGCTGGACCGTCCGGCCGCTCCTGACGCCGCGCCGCGGGCCGCACATCCTGTTCGAACTGCGGGTCGATGGCCCGCCGCTGGCCGACGCCCTGCTGTCCATGCTGGTCGACCCGCTGCTGTCCGCCCGCGCCTGCTACCGCCGCGGCCAGTCGGAGCGGGAGGAGGGCCCCTCCTGGCCGGCAGCCCTGCTGACCGCGCGGCTCCATGACGGCGGGCTGAGCCTGCTGACCCACCCGGTGGAAGGAACGGCGGTGCGGCTGCACATTCCCGCCGTCCCGCCGCCGCCCCGCACCTCCAGGGCGGTGACACCGCAACCGGAGAACGCGCCGCCACAGCAGCCGCAGCAGGCGCCGCCGCTGCTGCCCCGGCAGGTGCCGGGTCCGGCGACGCGCAGTTCCGCGCCGGCCTGCAAGGTTCTGGTCGTCGATGCCGACCCGGCGTCCGGAGACCGGTTCCAGACCGGGCTGGAACGGCAGGGATTCGAGGTGTCGGTCTGCGACGACCTTCGCGACGCGCTGGACGTCATCTCCGACGAGCCGGGATTCTTCGATGCGGTGGTCATCGGTCCGGGGCTGAGCGCGCTTCCCGCCGGCCTTGCGCTGGCCGGCCGCCTGAAGGCGCTGCGGCCGGACCTGCTGTGCGTGCTCTATGGCGCGGCCGGTACGGAGCTTTCGGGGGTCGGCGCCGTCCCGCTTCATGCCGAGGCCGGCGGACCGGCCGACCTGTTGCTGCCGCTGCCGGTCGACCTGCCGCGGCTGGCGCGCGCGGTGGCGGCACTCGCTGCCGGCGGCAGCCGGATGGGCAGCGGGGACGGGATGGCCGGAGGGCGGCGCTGATGCGTGGACGTCTTCATCTGCAAGGCTTCATCGGCGCCATCTGGACGGCGACCCTGGTGATCGCCGCCGGACTGTGGGCGGCGGCCCTGACGCTGGCCCATTACGACGATGCCGAGGCGATGGCGCGGGCCGAGCGCGACAGCGGCAACCTTGCCCGCGTCGTCGCCGAGCAGGCGACCCGGACCATCGCCGAGGCCGACCAGATCCTGCTGTTCCTGATCGACGATTACCACGAGCATGGCGACAGCTGGACCCAAGGCATCACCCAGATGCTGCGGCAGGCGGTGGAGCGGTCGAGCATCCTGGTCCAGCTGGCGGTGATCGACGAGCATGGCGACCTCATCCACACCAGCGTCGAGGATGCGCCGGCTCGCATCCATCTGGCCGACCGCGAGCATTTCCGTGTCCATGTCAACAACCCGGCCACCGGCCTGTTCATCGGGAAGCCGGTGTTCGGCCGCGCCTCCGGCAAATGGTCGATCCAGCTGACGCGGCGCATCGACAACAGCGACGGCAGCTTCGCCGGGGTGCTGGTCGCGTCGATGGACCCCTTCTATTTCAGCCGCTCGCTGGAGGAGCTGGACGTCGGCCCCAACGGGGCAGTGGCGATCATCGGCACCGACGGCATCCTGCGCGCCCGCTCGCTGATGAACGACCGCATCGTCGGGCGGGACGTCGGCGGATCGCCGACCCTGCAGATGGCGCGCCTCCGGCCCACCGGCTTCGTGCGCACCGCCAGCCCGATCGACGGCATTCCACGCCTGCAATCCTTCCGCACTCTGTCCACCTATCCGCTGGTCGTCACCGCGGCCTTCGACGAGGGCTCCTTCCTGGCCGACACGCGGCGGCGGCAGCGGGTTTATCTGCTGGCGGCGGTGGCGTGCAGCGCCGGGCTGATCGGGCTGGCCCTGCTGGCGACGCGGCAGACGGCGCGGCTCGCCGCATTGGCCCGCCAGCTGGCCCAGAGCGAGGAGCGGTTCCGCGACCAGGCGGAAACGGCGTCCGACTGGTTCTGGGAGATGGACGCCGACCTGCGCTTCTCCAACCTGGCCGGGCCGCTGGTCCCGCATGTCGTCAACGGCACGCTGCCCATCGGCCTCAGGCGCGAGGATGTCGCGCTGCGCGAACCGGGGGATGCGCCCAAGTGGGAGCGGCACCGTCAGGCGATGGAGCGGCGGGAGCCGTTCCGGAACTTCCGCTACCGGGTGATGACGGCGGCGGGCTTGCGCTATTTCAGCGTCAGCGGCCGGCCGGTCTTCGACGAGAGCGGGGAATTCCGCGGCTATCGCGGCTCGGCCACCGACATCACCGAGCGGGAGCTGGCCGCCAACCGGCTGGCCTCCAGCGAGGCGCGCTACCGCGCCATGTTCGAGGCGGTCGGCCAGCCGATCGTCACCATCGACGAGCATGGCACCATCGACGCCTTCAACCGCGCGGCGGAGCGGCTGTTCGGCTACCGTGCGGCCGACATGGTTGGCGGGCCGATGACCCGGCTGATGCCGACCGCAATGGGCGCCGTCCATGACGGGCTGCTGGCCACCTACCGTGAGAGCGATGCCTCCGCGCCGCGCTCGGAGGTCCGGGAGCTGACCGGCCGCCGCAAGGACGGCAGCGAGTTCCCGCTGGAGGTGACTTTGGCCGGCTGGCGCGAGGGCGACCGCCGCTACGTCACCGGCGCGCTGCGCGACGTCACCGCCCAGCGCGAGATCGAGGCCAGCCTGCGCCGCGCCAAGGAGGCCGCCGATCAGGCCAACCGCGCCAAGGGCGAGTTCCTGGCGACCATGAGCCACGAGATCCGCACGCCGATGAACGGGGTGCTGGGGGCGCTCGCCCTGGTCGAGGGGCCGAACCTGAACGAGGAGCAGCGCCAGCTTCTGGACGTCGCCAACCGGTCGGGCAACGCGCTGTTGCAGATCATCGACGACATCCTCGACCTGTCCAAGCTGGAGGCCGGCAAGGCGGAGGTCGAGCCGGTGGATTTCGAGCTGCGCGCCGTGCTGGGCGACAGCATCGACCTGCTGGAGCCGACCGCCTGCGGCCGCGGCCTGATCCTGACGCGGGAGGTGGCGCCCGCCGTGCCCGACCGGGTGCGGGCCGACCTGCGCCGCATCCGGCAGGTGCTGGTCAATCTGGTCGGCAACGCGCTGAAATTCACCAACCGGGGCGGCGTGTCCGTGCGGGTCGGGCTGGAGGCGGCCGGAACGGGGGCGGCAGATGGCGGCTTCGTCCTGCGGTTCGAGGTGGCCGACACCGGAATCGGCATTCCGGAGAATGTGCAGCAGACCCTGTTCCGCCGCTTCACCCAGGCCGACAGCTCCACCACCCGGCGCTTCGGCGGCACCGGGCTGGGGCTGGCAATCAGCCGGGAACTGGTGACGCTGATGGGCGGGCGCATCGGTGTGGCCAGCACCGAGGGCAAGGGCAGCACCTTCTGGTTCACCGTCCGCTGCGAACCCGCCGCCGATCCGTCGGCCGGGGTGCTGACCGTGCCTTGCGCCCCGGAACCGGTGACGGCGGCAGGGGGCGGGGCAGGGGGCGGTGCGGCGGGCGATGCGGCGGAAGGAACCGCGCAGGCGGCCGGCCTGCATGTCCTGGTCGCCGAGGACAACGAGATCAACCGCGACATCGTCGTCACCATGCTGCGCCGCGCCGGCAATCGCGTGACCGCGGTGGAAGACGGCCTGCAGGCGGTGCGTCTGGTGGAGGAGGGCGGTTTCGACCTCGTCCTGATGGACGTGCAGATGCCGGTGATGGACGGGGTCACCGCGACCCGGCACATCCGCACCATGCCGGGCGAGGCCGCCCGCCTGCCCATCGTGGCGCTGACCGGCAACGTCATGCCCGGCCACCGCGCCGAGTATCTCGCAGCCGGCATGACCGCCTATCTGACCAAGCCCATCGTTTCCGCCGACCTGTTCGACGTGCTGGCCTCGGTGGCCGCGTCGCGGGCGGCGGGCGGGACATGGGGGCAGTCCGGCCTGCCGCCGCGGGTGCCCCTGGCATCGATTTCCCCGGCCGCCCCGTCGCCCGCCCCGTCCGAGGCGGAGATTCTGGCGCGCGGCCCCGCTGCTGGACGACGGGCAGGCCTCGTCGCTGCGCGCGGTGATCGGCGAGGAGGCCTGGGCGCAGACGGTGGTCGCCTTCCGGCGGACGGTGGGCGACAGCGTGGCCGCCATCCGCAGCGCGGCCGGGCGGGAGGGGGGCGCCGTGCCGCCGGTCCGCATCGCCCACACGCTCAAGGGAACGGCCGCCAACATCGGCGCCGTGCGCCTCAGCCGTCTGGCTTCGCTGCTGGAACAGCAGGCGCTCGACCATGGCGGCTGGACGGCCGGAGACCCGCACTGCGAAGCGCTGGAGGGCGTGGCCGAGGCCACGCTGGATGCCCTGGCGTCCCGGTTCCAGCCGGCGGACGACGCCGCGATGGAGCAGGAGACGGCCTGACGCAATGAATACTCTGGCGGCCGTTACTTTGTTTCCGAAGAGATTTCACAGAGTTTCTCAAGAAGAACAGCGACTTCGCGTCGCATATGCATCCGTAAGGAAGTATTTTCGGTGACCGAACGGTGTGGAAGGTCTAGGGTACGCAGTCTCGGCCTGCGCCGATCATTCGTACTCTTAACCAGTAAAGTTCCTTATCATGATGGCTGCCGGAAGCATTCTCCACGTCATCTCGATCCGGGCGAAGGTCGTGGCGGTCGCGGTGTTCGTCTTCGCCGCGGTCGGCCTGTCCTCCGTCCTCACCATGCGCGACATGAACGGGCAGACCGACCATCTGTCGGAGGTGCAGCGCGATACGCATGACCTTGTCGGCAGCGTCATCCCCCTGGTTTCCCTGGTCGGGGAAATCCGGTTCGACGTGGTGCAGACACAGCAGTGGCTGACCGACGTTTCCGCCACCCGCGGGCTGGACGGCATGAATGACGGGCCGGAGAAGGCCGCCGACTATGCCCGCCGGTTCGAGGAACACACCGCCAGGGCCACCGAGCTGGCGCAGGCGCTGGCCCTGCCGCAGGTGGTCGACGAGATCGGGCGCGCCCGCAAGGCCTTCGGTCCCTATTACGAGATGGGGCGGCGCATGGCGCAGGCCTATATCGACGGCGGGCCGGAGGCCGGCAACCGGATCATGGGCGAATTCGACAGCGTCGCCGACGCCATGGGCGACAGCATGGAGGCGCTGGGCGCCAGCGTCGTCGCCCTCAGCGCCGACCGGCTGAAGGCGCTGACCGGCGGCATCGGGGCGGTGCGGGAGGCGGCCGACGGTCTGCGCTGGACCCTGACCGGCGCCGGGCTGGTCATCCTGCTGATGGCCTCGGCCTGCGTCGTCTTCCTGGAGGCGGCGATGATCCGCCCGCTGGAGCGGCTGCGCAGCGCCATGGTGGCGCTGGCCGGCGGCAGCCTGGACGTCGAGGTCGGCCTGAGCGAGCGCCGGGACGAGATCGGCCATATGGCCGACACCGTCCGCGTCTTCCAGCAGGGCGCCCGGGAGAATGCCCGGCTGCGCCTTGCCCAGGAGGAGACCCGCCGCCGGGGCGAGGAGGAGCGGCGCCGGGCGCTGGAGGCGATGGCGGAGAAGGTGGAGCGCGAGACCCGCGTCGCCGTCGATCATGTCGCCGAACGGACCGGCCGCATGAGCGGCAATGCCGGCGCCATGGCGGAATCGGCGGTGCAGGTCAGCGACAACGCCCAGAACGTCGCCGCCGCCGCACAGCAGGCGCTGAGCAACGCCGAAACCGTCGCCGCCGCGACGGAGGAGCTGTCGGCCTCCATCGGCGACATCGGCATGCAGGTGTCCACCGCAACCCAGGTCACCGGCCGGGCGGTGGAGCGGGCGGGGCTGGCCCGCTCCACCATCGAACGGCTGTCGGCATCGGTCGAGCGCATCGGCGCCGTCGCCCGGCTGATCGGCGACATCGCCAGCCAAACCAACCTGCTGGCGCTGAACGCCACCATCGAGGCGGCGCGGGCCGGCGATGCCGGGCGGGGCTTCGCCGTGGTGGCGAACGAGGTGAAGACCCTCGCCAGCCAGACCGCGCGGTCCACCGAGGAGATCGGCTCGCTGATCGCCGAGGTGGAATCGGTGACCGCATCGGCCGTCGGCGTCGTCGGCGAGGTGGCGGAAACCATCGACGAGGTGGCCGGGATTTCCTCCTCGATCGCCGCCGCGGTGGAGGAGCAGGCGGCGGCCACCCAGGAGATCGCCCGCTCGGTCAGCCAAACCAGCGACGCGGCGAAGGAGGTGTCGCTGCGCATCGGCCGCGTCTCCACCGAAGCCGACGCCACCCAGAACCGCGCCGGCGAGGTGCGGACGGTGGCCGACGACGTTGCCGGCGGCATCGACGCCCTGCGCAATGTGCTGATCCGCGTTGTGCGAACCGCCACCAGCGATGTCGACCGCCGCCAGCGCCCGCGTTTCGCCGTGTCGATGGGCTGCGGCCTGGAGATCGCCGGCGCCGTCCCGGTGCGTGCCGTCGTCGCCAACCTGTCGGCGGGCGGCGCCATGCTGACCGGCGCTCCTGACCAAGTGACCGGCGGAATGGTGACCCTGCGGATCGACGGGGTGGCCCGGCCGCTCACCGCGCGGGTGAAGTCCAGCGAGCGCGGCCGGCTGCACGTGAAGTTCGATCTGTCCGATGCCGACCGGCAGGCCTTCGAGCGCGAGGTGGAGCGCCTGACCCATGGCCTGACGCCGATGGCCGCCGTTGCGTGACGCAACGTGACCCGCGGCTTCGCGGGGGCCGGCCTACAGCCCGCCCCTACAGCCCGCCCCCTAAAGCCCGCCCCCTAAAGCCCGATGAAGGGCTGCATCAGCCGGCCCATCAGGCCGGTGAAGCGCAGCGGCGCGTCGGTCGCGATCAGGCAGATGCAGTCGCGGTGGCTGTCGGCGATGGGCTGGTGGTTGGTGTCGCCATCGACCTCCGCCAGATCGCCGGGGCCGTAGCGGCCGAGTTCGTCGGCGAAATGGCCGCTGAGAACCACGGTCAGCTCCAGCCCGCCATGGCCGTGGTGGGGCAGGGCGGTTCCCGGCGCGATGCGCAGAAGCTGCGCCGCGCCGCCGGACGCCGTGCGCGGCAGCAGTTCCACTCGCCGCACGCCGGGGGCCAGACGCTGCCAGGACAGGCTGTCCAGGGATGGGACATAAGCGCGCAGCGGACGGGGCAGCCCCATCGCCGGTTGCGGCGCGGAGCCGGCTTTCGGCTTGCCCAGCGACGGCTTGCCCAAGGACGGCTTGAGGCGCAGGGCCTTGCAGGGGTTGGCCGGCGCCTCCTCCCGGTCCAGGCGGTCCAGGGTGGCGGCCAGCGACAGGCTTTCCAGCGGAGCCGGCGGCAGATCCTCCAGCAGGGCGCCGCCCAGCGCCTCCACCTCCGCCAGGGTGGCGCGGCAGTCGGGGCAATGGGCGAGATGGACCGCCACGGCCAGCGACAGCCCCTCTCCCAGGCTGCCGGCGCCATAGGCCACCAGCAACGCATCGCTGGGATGGTGGTTCGGCAGCAGGGCCAGGGCGGCATCGGGGTGGTGGGCGGTCATCGGTCGTCGTCTCCCAACGCCTTGCGGATCTTGGCCATGGCCAGACGCAGGCGCGATTTCACTGTGCCCAGCGGCACGTCCAGCCGTTCGGCGATGGCCGGATGGGCAAGGTCGGCGAAGAAGGACAGCCGAACCACCTCAGCCTGCTCCGGCGTCAGCGCCGCCAACGCACCGCGCAGGCGGCGGGCGCGGCGGTCGCCGTCCAGCAGCTCGTCGGCGGGTGGGCGGTCGTCCTCATGCTCCAGCAACTCGTCGTCGGACACCTCCGGATGCCGTTCCCGGCGCAGCACGTCGATGCGCAGGTTGCGCGCGATGGTGAAGACCCAGGTGGCCGCCTCCGCCTTCGACGGATCGTAGAGCTGGGCCTTGCGCCAAACCGAGAGCATGGTGTCCTGCGCCAGATCCTCCGCCCGCTGCGCCGGCATCCCCAGCTTCAGCATGTAGGCCTTCACCCGTGGGGCGAAATGGGCGAACAGCCGGGCGAAGGCCTGACGGTCACCTGCGGCCACCGCGACCAGATCGGCGGACAGCCGGGCTGCCGCCGGATCGTCGCAGCCGCGTGCCGCCAGCCCGGCTTTTGCCCGGTCCGGCCTGGCCCGGTCCGCTCCGGCGGCGTGCGTCAGAAGAGTGGCGAGGGGGGCGATCATGCTGGAGTTACGCCGACGCCTGCGCTTCGGATCACTGCCGCCCCTTGTCTTTTTTCCGTTCGGCCGGGCGGCGGGAAAGCGCGAGCGTCGCGATGATCCATCCGCGCCCGTCCACCGTATCCCGATCACACGCCGAGCCTACCCAATTCGGATAGAGTGCGGCCCCGGATATCGTCGAAACCCTGGCCGGTTACCGCCAAGTCCCCCAAAGAGGACCGCCCCATGCCGCATTCTCCGTCCGAGACCAGCCCGCCGGTCCCGCTCGACATCGCCGTCATCGGCTCCGGCATCGCCGGACTGTCGGCGGCGTGGCTGCTGTCGAAGTCGCACCGCGTCACCCTCTACGAGAAGGAGGACCGGCCGGGCGGCCACGCCAACACGGTCGAGGCGGATGGCGCCGGTCCGGTCGACACCGGCTTCATCGTCTACAACGAGCCCTGCTATCCCAATCTGGTGGCGCTGTTCGACCATCTGGGCGTGGCGACGCGGGCGACGGACATGAGCTTTTCCGCCTCGCTGGACGGCGGGCGGGTGGAATATGCCGGCAGTTCCCTCGCCACCCTGTTCGCGCAGAAGCGCAACCTGCTGCGCCCGCGCTTCTGGCGGATGCTGTCCGACCTGCTGCGCTTCTACCGCGAGGCGCCGGGGCTGCTGGCGGAGTTGCAGCAGGGCCCGGCGGCGGAGACGCTGACGCTGGGCGATGTGCTGGACCGCGGCGGCTATTCCGATGCCTTCGTCCGCGACCATCTGCTGCCCATGGCCGCCGCGATCTGGTCGACCCCGGCCCAGTCGATGCGCGACCATCCCGCCGCCGCCTTCATCCGCTTCTGCGACAATCACGGCCTGCTGAAGATCAAGGGCCGCCCGGTCTGGCGCACGGTGGAGGGCGGCAGCCGCAGCTATGTGGAGCGCATCCTGGCCGACATGCCCGGCGCCCTGCGCCTGAACTGTGCGGTGGAGGGCATCGTCCGCGAGGGGGGCCGCGAGGGGGGCCGTGTGCTGGTGCGCGACCGCCGCGGTGCGGTGCGCGCCCACGACCATGCGGTGATCGCCACCCATGCCGATCAGGCGCTGGCCCTGCTGGAGGATGCCGGCGAGGAGGAGCGCCGGCTGCTGGGTGCCTTCGGCTATGAGCGCAACCTTGCCATCCTGCACAGCGACGCCTCTCTGATGCCGAAGCGCCGGGCGGTGTGGTCGAGCTGGAATTATCTGGCCGAGCGGAGGGACGATGGTCAGGGGACGGACGCGGTTTGCGTCAGCTACTGGATGAACCGCCTGCAAGGCTTCCTGCCCCGGGAGCGCGACCTGTTCGTCACGCTGAACCCGCTGCGCCCGCCGCGCGAGGGCAGCATCCTGCGCAGCGTCCTCTACGACCATCCCATCTTCGGGATGGAGGCACTGGCGGCGCAGAAACAGCTGTGGAGTTTGCAAGGTCAGCGGCGGACCTGGTTCGCCGGCTCCTATTTCGGCGCCGGCTTCCACGAGGACGGCGCACAGGCCGGGCTTGCGGTGGCGGAGGCCCTGGGCGGCCTGTCCCGGCCCTGGACGGTGCCGAACCAGTCCGGCCGCATCCATGTCGGACCGGCGCCGGTACCGGGCCCGCGTGCCGCCGCGCTGGAGGCGGTGTGATGGAGGGGCTGCCCTTCGCCTCCGGCCTCTATGTCGGCAACGTGATGCACCACCGGGTGAAACCGGTGCGGCACCGGCTGTCCTATCGGGTGTTCAGCCTGCTGGCCGATCTGGACGAGCTTCCCCGGCTGGACCGTGAGTTGCGGCTGTTCGCCCACAATCGTTTCGGACTGCTCGGTTTTAATGATGAGGATTTCGGCCCGTTGGGTGATGAATCCCCTCTCCCCCCGGGGAGAGGGAGATTAAGGACCTCAAGGGCTGGGCCGAGGGCCAGCTCGCCGCCGCCGGGATCGAGGGGGGAGGGCCGGTCCGGCTGCTCTGCTTCCCGCGGATGCTGGGCTTCGTCTTCAACCCGCTCAGTGTCTGGTTCTGCCATCGCCGCGACGGGTCGCTCGCCGCCATCATCCACGAGGTGTCCAACACCTTCGGGCAGCGCCACGCCTATCTGATCCCGGCCGCGGCCGGACCGGACGGGCTGGTGCGCCAGCGCTGCGACAAGGGCTTCTACGTCTCGCCCTTCATGGAGATGGAGACCGCCTATCACTTCCGCATCCGCCCGCCCGGCGGGCTGGCGGGGGAGCCGATGGCGGTGTCGATCCGCCAGACCGATGCCGAGGGTCCGGTGCTGCACGCCGCGCTGACCGCCCGGCGGGTGGAGCTGACCGACGGCGCCATCCTGCGCGCCTGGGCCCGCCATCCGCTGATGACCGCCAAGGTGGTGGCCGGCATCCATTGGGAGGCGCTGCATCTGTGGCGCAAGGGGCTGGCGATCCGCCCGCGCCCGCCGGCCCCCGCCCATCCCGTCACCATCGTGAACAGCGCCATCCTGACCGTTTCCGAGAAGGCTTTCCGCCCATGACCGACGTTGTTACCGATATCGCAACCGACATCGCTGCGGGCGGGATCCGACGGCAGCCCCGATGGCTGCGGCTGTTGACCGGACGGGATTTGTGGACTGGCGCCCTGGCGAGGATGGCCGGCCGCATCCGCCGGGGCGAGCTGACCCTGCGCCTGCCCGACGGGCGGACGATGTGCGTCGGCGATCCGGCCCAGGGGCCGCGGGCCGACCTGACCCTGCTGGATGGGACGGCGGCGCGGCGTCTGCTGCTGGGCGGCGGCATCGGCATGGCGGAGGCCTACGGCGACGGGCTGTGGCGCACCGGCGACCTGCCGGCGCTGATCGAATTGGCGATCCGCAACGAAGGGGAGTTGGGCGGCGCGTCAAAGAGAAATGTGCTGAAGGGCACCCTGGCGCCGGCGCTGGCCAACCGCCTCTTCCACCGCAGCCATGCCAATTCCCGCCGCGGCAGCCGCCGCAACATCGCCTTCCATTACGATTTGGGCAACGACTTCTACCGGCTGTGGCTCGACCCCGGCATGACCTACTCCTCCGCCCTCTACGGGCGGGAGGGCCAGAGCCTGGAGGACGCGCAGGACGCCAAGATCGCCCGCGTCGCCGAGCTGTTGCAACTGCGTCCCGGCGACCGGGTGCTGGAGATCGGCTGCGGCTGGGGCGGCATGGCGGAGCATCTGGCCGGCCGTTTCGGCGCCTCGGTCACCGGCTTGACCCTGTCGGCGGAGCAGCTCGCCTTCGCCCGCGGCCGCATGGAGGGCGCCGGGCTGGCGGACCGGGTCGATCTGCGGCTGATGGATTACCGGGATGCCGGTGGCGGCTTCGACCGCATCGTTTCCATCGAGATGATCGAGGCGGTGGGGGAGGAGCATTGGCCGCGCTACTTCGCCACGCTGCGCGACCGGCTGGTGTCCGGCGGAGCGGCGGTGGTTCAGGCGATCACCATCGACGACGCGCGTTTCCCGTCCTACCGCCGCAACTGCGATTTCATCCAGCGCCACATCTTCCCCGGTGGTCTGCTGCCCTGCCCGTCGGCCCTGCGGGCCGAAGCGGCGCGGGCCGGGCTGGTGGTGGAGCATGTCGAGACCTTCGGCGATTCCTATGCCCGGACCTGCGCGGAGTGGCGGCGGCGCTTCCTGGAGGCCGGGCAGCAGGTGGCGGCGCTGGGCTTCGACGAACGGTTCCGCCGGCTGTGGGATTACTACCTCGCCTATTGCGAGGCCGGGTTCCGCGCCGGAACCATCGATGTCGGGCTCTGGCGTTTCCGCAGGCCGTGAGCGGGGGACCCTTGCGATGAAGATCGAGGATTTCGCCGCCAACGTGCCCGAACTGCGGATCGAGCAGTATTTCGCCGGTCGCACCCATGCCTGGGGGGTGTTCGAGGACCGCTTCGGCACCCTGCGCCGCAGCTTCACCGTTGCCATCGACGGGGAGTGGGATGGGCGGGAACTGGTGCTGGACGAACGCTTCCTCTATGCCGACGGCGAGACCGAGCGCCGGGTCTGGCGCATCGCCAGGACGGCTGAGGGCCATTACGAGGGGCTGGCCGACGACGTGATCGGTACGGCGGTGGGGCGGTCGGCCGGCAATGCGCTGAACTGGACCTACGAGATGGCGCTGAAGGTTGGCAACGACCGCTGGCGCGTGCGCTTCGACGACTGGATGTGGCTGCAGCCGGGCGATGCGCTGATCAACCGCGCGAACGTCTATCGCTGGGGCCTGTGGATCGGCACGGTCAGCCTGTTCTTCCTGCCGGAAGGCCGGTTGGGGCGGCCCGGCGCCGTCAGTCCGGCGGAGACGCGCCAGGCTTCCGTCCCCCCAGCCGCTGCCGAATGAGGCGCAGCGGCGCGCCCAGCAGCGGCAGGCGCAGATAGACATTCTCGCCGGAGTCCCAATGGTCGATGTGCTCGGCCACCCGACCGTCGGAGGCCTGCCGCACCTCGCTGGTGCCGATGACGTCCATGCGGCCGATGCCGGTCACCGTCGCCTCGAACCGCCAGCGCAGGATCGCCAGATCGGCGGCATACAGCCGGTGGGTGACGGTGAAGCGCAGGTCGCGGCAGCCGTTCAGCGTGTGGACCAGCACCGCGCGCACCGCATCGCGCCCGCGGGCGTCGTTGAAGGGATCGCGGAACCGCACCTCCGGCACCGTCAGCGCGGCAAGCCGGTCGAGCGTGTCGAGGCTCAGATGCTCGAAGAAGTCGGCCCAGGCGTCCAGCCCCTGGCTTCTGGCGTCGTCCGTCATGCTCCCGTCGCCTTGCGCACCAGGGGGAAGTAAAGCCGATAGGGCAGGCAGCGCGCCAGCTTCAGCTTGCGGGTGAAGCGACGGGGAAAGGCGATCTCGAACCGGTCGCCATCCAACCCGTCGGCGAGTTCCCGTGCCGCATCCTCGACCGGCATCAGGTCCGGCATGCGGAAGCTGTTGCGGGCGGTCAGCGGCGTGTCGACGAAGCCGGGGCAGATCAGCTGAAGCCTGATCCCGGCACGGTCGCAGTCGGGCTTCAGCGATTCGCACAGGTTGATCAGCGCCGCCTTGGTCGGGCCGTAGGCCGCCGCCGTCGGCAGGCCGCGGTAGCCGGCGACCGAGGCCACCACCGCCAGCTGTCCGCGCCCACGCGCCCGCATTCGCGGCAGCAGCGCCTCCAGCCCATGGACGACACCCATATAGTTGACCTCCATCAACCGGCGGGCGGTGTCGGCGGAGAAATCCTCCAGCGACATCGGGCTGTGGGTGCCGGCATTCAGCACCGCCCGGTCGATGGGCCCCATCCAGCTTTCGATGGCGGCGACGGTGGCCGCGGTCGCCTTGCGGTCGGTCACGTCCAGCGGGAACATGCGCATCCGGTCGGGGACCATCTGGATGGCCGTCGTCAGAATCCTCGACGGTGCGGGCGGACAGCGCCACCCGCGCCCCGGCATTGGCGAGGTGGATCGCCAGCGCGCGGCCGATGCCGCTGCCGGCCCCGGTGATCCAGGTGACGCCCTGCGAACTCCCGTCCGTGCCGTTGCTCATGTCACTGCCCGTACCGTCCATGGCGTGCGCTCCGCGCGGTTTAGCCGTCGCGGTACGCACCCAAGGCTGCGCTGGATCACCGGAGTTGGCGGGCCAGCCGGTCGCCGCGCTCCGACAGGTCGCGCATCAGGGCGCGGGCCTCCTCCTCTCCGGTCCAATGGGCGACCGAGGCCATGCCGTCGGGCGTGTCCGCGGCACCGTCGCGGCCGCCGCCGGAATCGTCCGGCAGGCCGAACACCTGTCCCGCCCGCGCCTCCACCACCGCGAAGCGGCCGTCGCCGGCCACCAGACGGAAGCTGCCCCTCTCCTCCACCACCGAAACCCGGGTCATCGGCCGTCTCCCTGGCGCTGTTCCATGGGCGGTTCAACCGGCGGGAGCGCCGGAAGGTTGCGGTGCGTCGAGATTCTTCGCGACAGCGGGTCGGAACAATGGTAGTGAGACTTATTCGCACTCAGCGGTCGCGGCCGCCATCAGTGGCTTCGGAATGGTTCGCCAGGCCAACAAAAGCATGGTCCGACGATGGCGAATTCCCACAAAAAACGACTGAATCCCCGCTGGGCGCGGTCGATTTTCAGTGCGAGTGCGACTCATTCGCACTATAACCGCGGTGGGGTATCTGCTTCGGGTCCATTGCTCCGGAGCGCCATCGGGTTTTTTGCAGTGCGCGTGCGGGGCACGCGCCGAGTGGGAGTTGGACCGCCATGCCGACATCGTTTCGCCACCGTCCTGTCCTGGCCGCCGCCCTTGCCGGCGCCGGGGCGCTGATGGCCGGCGCCGTCCGGGCGCAGGAGGCTGCCGCGCCCGCCGCCGCCGTGCCGGCGGTCGGGCCGGGGGTGGTTCAGGGTGTGGCGCAAGGGGCGGCATCAACGGTAACTCAGGGGGCGGCCCAGGGAGCGGCGCAGGGCGTGCCGGACGCCGCGGCGGCGCTGGCGTCGCTGCCGCACGACCTGTCGCCCTGGGGCATGTTCGTGACGGCCAGCCCGGTGGTGCAGGCGGTGATGGTCGGTCTGGCGCTCGCCTCGGTTGTCACCTGGACCATCGCCATCGCCAAGACCGCGGAAGTCACCTCGGCCAAGCGCAAGGCGCGGGCGGCGCTGGAGATGCTGGAGGAGGCGCGGTCGCTGTCGCAGGCGGCGGAGCGGGTCGGCTTCAGCCAGGGCACCGCCGGCGCGCTGGTCCGCGCGGTGCTGGCGGAGACCCACATGTCGGCCGATGCGCCGTCGCGTGACGGGCTGATGGACCGCGCCGCCTCGCGGCTGGAGCGGATCGAGGCGGCGGCCGGCCGGCGCATGGCGCGCGGCACCGGCATCCTCGCCACCATCGGCTCGACCGGCCCCTTCATCGGGCTGTTCGGCACGGTGTGGGGCATCATGACCAGCTTCATCGGCATCTCCAAGGCGCAGACCACCAACCTCGCCGTCGTCGCCCCGGGCATCGCCGAGGCGCTGCTGGCGACCGCCATCGGCCTCGTCGCCGCCATCCCGGCGGTGGTGGTCTACAACGCCTGCAGCCGCGCCATCGGCGGGCACAAGGCGCAGCTGACCGACGCGTCGGCTGCCGTGCTGCGCCTGCTGAGCCGCGACATCGACCGCCATGCCCTGCCGCGCTCCCATGCGGTGCAGGGCCACGCCGTGGCGGGCCATGCCGTTCCGGCCCACGGCAATTCCCGTGCGGCGGAGTAACGGCGATGGGTGCGCGCCTCGGCTCCGGCAACGAAGACGATCTGACCGAAACCCATGAGATCAACGTCACGCCCTTCATCGACGTCGTCCTCGTCCTGCTGATCATCTTCATGGTCGCGGCACCGCTGGCGACGGTGGATGTGCCGGTTGATCTGCCCGCTTCCACCGCGACACCGACGCCGCGGCCGGACAAGCCGCTGTTCCTGACCATCCAGGCCGACAAGACGCTGTCGCTGGGCGAAACCGCGACGACGAAGGAAGCGCTGGGTGCGGCGCTGGACGCCGCCACCAACGGCGACAAGACGCAGCGCGTCTTCCTGCGTGCCGACAAGACCGTCGATTACGGCGCCCTGACCGAGGTGATGAACAGCCTGCGCGGCGCCGGCTACCTGAAGATCGGCCTCGTCGGGCTGGAATCGGCGCCGACGCCATGAGTGCGGCCTTCGACCATGGTCCCGCCGACTGGTCCGCTGGCGACGGGGAACGGCCGGGGCGGGGAGCCTTCCGCTGGGGCGGCAGCCTGATGGTTGCGCTGGGCGTCCATGCCGCGGCCGGTGTGGCGATGGTCGCCTGGCATGTGCCGATCATGCCGTCCGACGCCGAACCGCCGGCCGTGCTGCTGGAACTCGCCCCGCTGCCGGTGGCCCCGCCGGAACCGACGCCGGCCATCGATATCCCCTTGCCGGAACCGATGCCGGAGCCGGTGATCGAACCGCCGCCGCCCGAACCCGAGCCCGAACCGGTCGTCGAGGAACCGCCCCCGCCGCCCGAGCCGCCCCCCGTGGTCGAGCCGGAGGTCTTGCTGCCCAAGCCGCCGCCCGACCCGCCGAAGCCCAAGCCCGAGGTGAAGAAGGAGGCGCCCAAGCCCCAACCGGAAAAACCCAAGCCGGAGAAGCCGAAGCCGCCGCGTCCGGTCGTCCAGCCGGTGCAGCCCGCCCCGGTGGCTGCACCGCCTGCACCGGCCCAGGCGCCCGCCCCGGCGGCCCCGGCGCCGTCGGCCGCGCCCAGCCGGGCGGTGCCGAGCTGGCAGGGCCGGCTGCTGAGCCATCTGGAGCGGCACAAGCGCTACCCGCGCGCCGCCCAGGCCCGCCGGCAGGAAGGTGTCGCCCAGGTCCGCTTCACCATCGACCGCGAGGGCAACGTCCTGTCGGTCCAGCTCGACCGCAGTTCCGGCGTCAGCTCGCTGGACGAGGAGACGGTGGAGATGGTCCGCCGCGCCTCCCCACTGCCGGCCCCGCCGGAGGAGATGGCGAAGGACCGCATCGAGCTGGTGGTTCCGGTCCAGTTCTTCATCCGCTGACCCGCTGCCCGTCCAACCGCCTCCTCCCGTCAGAGCCCATTCCATGGCCAACGCCAGCAAGCCGCGCAGCCAGCGCCTGTGGTATCGCACGCTTCAGAACATCCATCTGTGGGTCGGTCTGGTCCTCTGCCTGCCGCTGGTCGTCCTCGGCATCACCGGCTCCATCCTGGTGGTGGACGAGGAGCTGCGCAGCCTGGCCGGCGACGTGCCGGCCCGCGAAGTGTCCGGGGCGCCGGCCGACGGGCTGATGCAGCCGGTGTCCGCCATCCTGGCCGCCGCCCGCGCCGCGGCACCGGCCGGGACGCAACCGGGCTTCCTGGTCCTGCCCGAAGAGCCGGGCCGCCCGGCCACGGTGCGTCTCGTCGCCGCGCGCGGCGGTGACAGGGGCGGCGAACGGGGCGGGGAGAGGCCGCAGGGTGCTCCGCAAGGCACTCCCCAGGGCGCTCCGGCGCCGCAGGGGGGACCGGTCGGCATGCTCAGCATCGATCCGATGTCGCTGGCGGTGAGCGGCGGTTCCAACCCGGCGCAGGCGTCCGGCGGCTTCCTGCGCACGGTCCACATGCTGCACGGCAACCTGCTGATCCGCGACCGCAGCGGCCGCGAACTGGTCGGCTGGCTGGGCGTGGCGATGCTGGTGCTGGGCGTCAGCGGCCTCGTTCTGTGGTGGCCGCGGCCGGGCCGCTGGAAGGCCGCCTTCACCGTCAAGTCCGGCGCCCGCGGCGTCCGCCTGCACCGCGACCTGCACGGCGCGGTCGGCATCTGGTCGCTGCTGGTCTTTGTGATCGTCAGCTTCTCCGGCGTCTATCTCGCCTTCCCGCAGACGCTGGGGGCCGGCGTGTCGTCGTTTCTGCCGGCCCGCGACCTGCGTGCCGCGGTGACGGTCCAGCCGGTGAAGGGCGCCACCCCCATCGACGTCGACCGCGCGGTCGCCCTGGCGCAGGACGCGATGCCGGGAGCGGCCCTGCGCTCCGTCTCGCCGCCGGCGCGGCCGGATCAGGCGTACCGGATCGGTCTCGCCCCGGTCGGGCAGGCCCATGGCGCCCCCATCGCCACGGTGTTCGTCGATCCCTGGACCGCGCAGGTGGCCGAGATCCGCGACCCGGCAGGCTACAGTGCCGGCGAGACGGTCATCGCGTGGCAGCGCCCGCTGCATGCCGGCGAGGGGCTGGGGCCGCTGTGGAAATGGGCGGTCTTCCTGTCCGGCATCCTGCCGCCGCTGTTCGCCGTCACCGGCACGCTGATGTGGTGGCTGAAGCGCAAGGCCCGCCGGGCCAAGAACGCCGAGCGCGTGGCAGCGCTGGCGGCCGCGGAGTAAGGGGAGGGGCGCCCGCTGACGGCGCCCGTCCGCCCTTCAACCCCGCCCCTCAATCCAAAGTCGGTTCCATCCGCTTGCCCACCCGCCGTTGGGAGTCGACGGCGGCACGCAGGCGGTCGCGTGCGGCACCGCGGCTGCCGGCGGTGGCGGCCGGGCGCAGGCCGTTCAGGGCCGCCAGGAAGTTGGTGCCGGCGCGGCCCTTCGGTTCGGCAACGATCCGGGCCGGCAATGCCGGGATCTCCTGCGTCACCACATCACGGCTGGTATCGATGCCTGCGGTCTCCGCCGTCTTCGCCTGGACGCGGGCCTGCTGCGCCTCCACCCGGGCGCGGGCGACGATGCGGTCGCGCAACTCGGCGTCGAGCGTGCGGAACACGCGCGACGCCTCGGTCAGCTCGTTCTCCCGGCCGCTGTCCAGCGTCCGCTTCAGGGCGTTGGCGAGCAGGCGGCATTCCAGGACGCCGGGCACCCGCTCGCGCTCCACCGCGCGGGCGAGGACGCCGACGGCTTCGAGGGTTTCGCGGTCGAGAGTGCCCTGGGGCATGGTGCGGCCCGATCCAAAAGGGTTAGGGCCGACACTATCGGTCGGCAAGCGAGCTTATTCAACCCGCTTGTTAACCTTTTGTGCGGCGCACCCGGATCAGCGCCCGGCGGTGGCTTCCGGCCGGTCCTGCTCCACCGCTCCGCGTCGCTGGAGCCACTCGGCGATCATCCAGCAGAAGGCCGCCCAGGCGGCGCCGACGCTCCAGCCCGCCAGCACGTCGGTCGGCCAGTGGACGCCGAGATAGACGCGGCTCGACCCGATGATGAGGGTCAGCACCATCGCCCAGGTCAGCAGATAGGCCTTGGTGCGCCGGCCCTCGACGAACTGGGTCAGCAGGGCGCCCAGCGTCAGGTAGACGACGGCCGACTGCATGGCATGGCCGCTGGGGAAGCTGGCGGAGATCACCTCGTCGCCATGCGGCACCAGATCGGGGCGGGCGCGGTCGAACAGCATCTTCAGCACGGTGCTGAGCATTCCGCCGCCGCCGACCGACACCAGGACCAGCAGGGCCGCCGCCCGCTTGTGCAGCAGCAGCAGGAAACCCAGCGTGGCGACGGTCAGGATGGCGAGGATGGTGGTGCTGCCGAGCGAGGTGATATCGCGCGCCACCCGGGCCAGCCACCAGGGGCCGCCGGGCTGGTCGGGGTTCAGCGGATCGCGCAGCGCCATCAGGATGCGCTTGTCGAAGGCGGTGGTTTCGCCCTCCATCACCTCGCCGGCCAGTTCGACGAAGCCGAACAGCAGGCCGGCGATCACCGAGAGGCTGACGAGCATGCCCAGCCGGTGCCGGCTCAGATTCGCCCAGAACCCGTTTTTGCCGAACCCGTTTCTACCGCCGCCTCCGACCGCTTCGTTCCGGTTCACCCGCACCCTCCATCCCGGTTGCCGTTCAGGCGGGAGAGAGAAGCCGCACCGGTGAGCCGGCCGTCCAGGCCAGGATGTCCTCCAGGGCGTCGCGGTAGAACACCGCATAATTCTCCCGCGTCACGTAGCCGAGATGGGGCGTCAGCACGGTGTTGGGAAGGTCAAGCCAAAGGCTGTCTTTCGGCAGAGGCTCGATGGGGAAAACGTCGATGCCAGCGCCGCCGATATGGCCATGGCGGAGCGCATGGGTGAGCGCCACCTCGTCCACCAGCCCGGCGCGCGAGGTGTTGACGAACAGCGCGGTCGGCTTCATCGCGCCGATCTCTTCGGCCCCGACCACGCCGCGGGTGCGCTCGCTCAGCACCAGATGGACGCTGACCACGTCGGAGGTGGCGAACAGCGCGCGCTTCTCCACACGGGTCACCCCGGCCTCGGCGGCGCGTTCGTCGGTCAGGTTGGGGCTCCAGGCCACCACCTCCATGCCGAAGGCTTGGCCGACCCTGGCGACCTTGCTGCCGAGCTTGCCCAGCCCGACCAGACCCAGCCGCTTGCCGCCGAGATCGCTGGTCAGGCCGGTCTGCCAGCGGCCCTCGCGCAGCGCCTGCTCTTCGGCCGGGATGCGCTTGGCCAGCGCCAGGATCAGGCCCCAGGTCAGTTCCGCCGTCGGCGCGCCGACCATGCGGGTGCCGCTGACCGGGATGCCGCGGGCGGCGCAGGCCTTCAGGTCGATGGCGTTGTTGCGGGCGCCGGTGGTGATCAGCAGCCTGAGGTTCGGCAGCCGCCCGATCAGGGAGGCCGGGAACGGCGTGCGTTCCCGCATGATCACCAGAACGTCGAAGGGCTCCAGCGCCACAGCCGCCGCGTTCTCATCGCCGAGCGGCTTTTCGAACACCGTCAGGCTGCTTCCCGCCGGAAGCTGCGACCAGTCGGCGAGGTCGCGGGCGACCTCCTGATAGTCGTCGAGGATGGCGATGCGCATGGAGCCCGTCCCCCTTTACTTGGTGAAGTAGGGCGCCAGATTGGCGCGGATGCGGTCCAGCACCGGGACGGCGGTCGCCGGCACCTCGAACGGGCGGCCGGTGATGGTCTCGCCGGCTTCGATGTAGACGCGGGCGGCCTCCAGAACCACGTCGGCGGGGATCTCCGGAACGTCCTGGGTGTAGGGATCGCAGCGGGCGACGACCCAGTTGCGGACAAAGTCCTTGTCGAAGCTCTCCGGCTTCTCGCCGGCCTCGAACCGCTCCTGATAGCTGCCGGCGAACCAGTAGCGCGAGCTGTCGGGGGTGTGGATCTCGTCGGCCAGCAGGATGTTGCCGTCGGCGTCGAAGCCGAACTCGTACTTGGTGTCGACCAGGATCAGGCCGCGCTCGGCCGCCATCTTCTGGCCGCGGGCGAACAGGGCCAGCGCCTTGTCCGACACCTCGTCCCACTGGGCGCGGGTCAGCAGGTTGCGCTCGACGATCTCGGTCGCCGTCAGCTCCTCGTCATGGCCGGCGTCGAAGGCCTTGGTGGTCGGCGTGATGATCGGGGTGCCGAGCTTCTGGTTCTGGCGCAGCCCGTCGGGGAAGATGTGGCCGTACATCTCGCGCCGGCCCTGCTTGTACATCGACCAGATCGAGGTGCCGGTGGTGCCGGCCATATAGTCGCGGACCACGACCTCGACCGGCATGATGGTCAGCCGCTTCGCCACCACCACGTTGGGGTCCGGGTATTCCAGCACATGGTTGGCGCAGATGTCCTTCGTCGCCTCGAACCAGAAGCGGGCGGTCTGGGTCAGCACCTGCCCCTTGAACGGGATGGCGGTCAGGGCGCGGTCGAAGGCCGACAGACGGTCGGTGGTGATGAGGATGCGCCTGCCGTCCGGAAGGTCGTAGTTTTCACGCACCTTGCCGCGGTAATGATTGGGCAGCTCCGGGATGAAGGCGTCGCGAAGAACGTTGGTCAGGTGCGGGGCGAGCAGGGCGGTGTCAACCATGGGATCCTGGTCCGGATGCAGGGGCGGATGCGAGAGGCGCGCATGATACCCGAAACCCCTGCCGGAGCCAGGACGCTAATTTAGGAGGGAGGATCGCTGTCCGATGCATGACGGGACCATCGAAATGCCGGATCCTGAGCTTGCCGGCGACTATGTCCTGACGCCCGGAGTCGTCCGCGTCTGGTTCGCCGATCTCACCCGGCTGTCCGGACAGAAGGCGGCGATGCGCGCCCTGCTGTCCGCCGACGAGGTGGAACGCGCCGACCGCTTCCTGATGGAGCGGTTGACCGACCGCTTCATCCTGCGCCGCGGACTGCTGCGGCTGCTGCTGGGGCGCTGCACCGGCCGCGATCCGGCGGGGCTGGTCTTCGACTATGGGACGCACGGCAAGCCGTCGCTGCCCGGCGGCCCGGCCTTCAACCTCAGCGACAGCGAGGACAGCCTTGCCATCGCCGTCGCGGCGGAGGGGCGGATCGGCGTCGACATCGAGCGGCTTCGTCCGATCGAGAGCGCCGACGGCATCGCCGACCGCTTCTTCCACGTCACCGAGCGCGCAGCGCTGCAAGGGCTGGGGCCGGAGCGGCGGGACGAGGGCTTCCTGCTGGCCTGGACGCGGAAGGAGGCCTTCATCAAGGCGGCCGGCGTCGGGTTGTCGATGCCGCTCGACCGGTTCGCGGTGGAGGTGAGGCCGGACGCGCCGCCGGCCCTGCTGGAGATCGGCGAGGATCTGCGCGGCGATGTCGGCCTGCCGGCGGACTGGAGCCTGTTCGACCGCCGGGTGCTCCCCGGCACCATCGCCGCCATCGCGGCGCATGGCACCGGCTGGACCGTGGAGACCAGGGTGATCGATGTGGGGTTCGCGGGATAGGGAGACCCTACCTCACTCTCCCCCGGCCAGCGTGCCGGTCAGGCGGTTGCGGATGGCGGAGACGGCGCATTCCAGCGGGCGGTCGTCGTCGGGCTTGGGGGCCTTGTCCATCACGTCGGGGCACATGTCCTGCGCCATCCACACCTGCGCCTTCGGCGGGACCGGGGCGTTGGGGTCGCAGGTCGCCGGGTCGGGGTGGGTTTCCTCGGTGCTGCCGTGGGTCGGCTTGACCTCCAGGTTCGGCGAGACGCCGAAGCAGTCCACCAGCGCGCCCGACGGGCGGTAGTAGCGGGCGGTGGTCAGCCGGATGCCGGTGTCGACGCTGAGCGAGGAAATCGTCTGCACCGAGCCCTTGCCGTAGGAGCGGGAGCCGAACAGCAGCGCCCGGTGATGGTCCTGCAGGGCGCCGGCCACGATTTCCGACGCGGAGGCCGAGCCGCTGTTGATCAGCACCACCACCGGCAGCCCGGCCATCAGGTCGCCGGCGGTGCCGCGGTAGGTGCGGGATTCCTCGGGATCCCGGCCGCGGACGGACACGATGTCCACCGTCTCCAGGAAGCGGTCGGCCACCTGCACCGCCTGCTCCAGCAGGCCGCCGGGGTTGTTGCGCAGGTCGATGACGGCGCCGGTCAGCCGGCCCTTCGATTGCCGGCGCATGTCCTCGATCGCCGCATCCAGCGCCGAGGAGGTCGACTGGTTGAAGGTGGCGATGCGGACATAGGCGACGTTGCCCTCCAGCCGGTAGCGGACGGGCTGGATCTTGACGATGGCGCGGGTCAGCGAGACGCGGGTGTTGGCGTCGGTCGCCGGCGGGCGGCGGATCGACAGGGCAACCGAGCTGCCGACGGGCCCGCGCATGCGGGCGACGGCGTCGTGCAGGTTCAGCCCCTTCACCGCCACATCGTCGATGCGGGCGATCAGGTCGCCGCTGCGCAGGCCGGCACGGGCGGCGGGCGAACCGTCGATGGGGGAGACGACTTTGATCAGGCCGCTTTCCTCGTCCATCGTCACCTCGATGCCCAGCCCGCCGAACTCGCCCTGCGTCTGTTCGCGCAGGTAGCGGTAGCGCTCGGCGTCGAGGAAGCTTGAATAGGGATCGAGCGAGCCCAGCATGCTGTCGAGCGCCGCCTCGGTCAACAGCCGGTCGCTGGCCTTCGGATTCTCCGCCTTCTTCTTCTTCAGCCCGTCTTCCGCCTTGTCGATCAGCACCTGCGGATCGAAGGGCTTCACATGCTCCGTCAGGACGCGGCGCATGGCGTCGGAGAAGAGGACGTAATTGCGGTCGGCGGTCGACAGCGAGCCGTAGCCGCGGATTTTCGCGAAGTCCGTGCGGTAGCGGTCGAGCGCCGCGACGGTGTCGGCACGGCTGGTGGGCGCCACGGCGCAGGCGGGCCCGATCGCCACCATCATCAGCAGCAGGGCAGCCAGCAGCTTCGCCATCCTTGGACCCTCTTGACTGGCCGATCCGGCCGGCGGTCTTGCACGCATCGTTCACTATACCAGGGTTTCGCCGGTTGCCCCGACCCTAGCACGTCGTTCGCCCATTCTCAAAGTCCACCCGATTTCGGCAAGAGGGCATGCCGGGGGTGGAACGGCCGAACCGCACGATGGAGCGGAGTCCTGACATAGGATGCACAAACAGCGATGTCGCGCGCCCCGATGGGACGCACGACCGGCGCGAACGGACGAGTGCTTTCGGAGAGTGGGGACGCTAAAGGACCTGGGGAGAGGCGCTCAGTAGGCGCCGCTGCCCTTCACCACGACGCGCACGGTGCGCAGCATGATGCCGATGTCGGCCCAGAAGTTCCAGCCGACGACATAGGCGGTGTCGAGTTGGACGCGGCGCACGTAATCGACGTCGCTGCGGCCGCTGACCTGCCACAGCCCGGTCAGGCCGGGGCGGCAGCGGGTGTAGAAGGGGAAGCAGGCGTGATAGTAGGACACCTCGTCGTCGATGATCGGGCGGGGGCCGACCAGGCTCATGTCGCCGCGCAGCACGTTGACCAGCTGCGGCAGCTCGTCCAGGCTCGATTTGCGCAGGAAACGGCCGACCGGGGTGATGCGCGGGTCGTTGCGCAGCTTGCGCGTCGCCAGCCATTCGGCGCGCGCCTCCTCGTCGGTGGCGAGCAGCCGTTCCAGCACCTCGGCCGAATTGACCACCATGGAGCGGAACTTCAGGCAGGTGAAGGAACGCCCGTCGGCACCGACGCGCCGGTGGCCGAACACCGCCGGTCCGCCGTCGCGCGCCACCATCCAGGCCAACACCAGCATCAGCGGTCCGAAAACGGCAAGCAGCCCCAGCGCGCCGACGATGTCGAAGGCGCGCTTGATGCGGTGCCGGTGCAGGGGAGGGCAACCGGGAAGCCGGTCCATCGCCTGCATCGCCGACCGGGTCCCGGCCATCCGGCCGGGGTCCAGACGGGGAGCGCCCAAAAGAGCGATGTTGGACAACGCCATTGTAATCTCTCGTCGCTGAACGTCTCTGGTCAGAGCATAGGACCATCCGAGAGAGGCAACGGCCAGCGCGCGAAAGGGGTCCCGCCAATGGGACCGATTGTTTGGAAACAGCGGGTTAGCCCGCCGGTACGTATCAGCAGATACGGGGAAGCTGTTCTCCGGTCAGCCAATCCACGATCCGGCGGCCGCCGAAACGGGTCTCCATCTGAACGAAGCGGTGGGAGTCTTCCACCACCCGTCCGATGCAGGCGGCGTCCCGTCCCAGCGGGTGATCGCGCATGACGGAGAGCAGGCGGTCGCACTCCTCCTCGGCACAGATCGCGATCAGCTTACCCTCGTTGGCGGCGTAAAGCGGGTCGAGTCCCAACAATTCGCAGGCCGCCGTCACCTGCGCCCGCACCGGGATGTCGGATTCGCGCAGCCGCATGCCGACGCCGGACTGGTGGGCGATCTCGTTCAGCGTCGTCGCCAGCCCGCCGCGGGTCGGGTCGCGCAGCACATGCAGGTCGGGCACCGCCGCCACCATCGCCGCGACCAGCCCGTTCAGCGCGGCGCTGTCGGACAGGATCGCCGTCTCGAAGCCGAGATTGTCGCGGGTCGACATGATGGCGACGCCATGGTCGCCCATGGTGCCGCTGACCAGGATGACGTCGCCGGGCCGCGCCCGGTCACCGGAGGGGGAGACGCCGGGCGGCACCATGCCGATGCCGGTGGTGGTGATGAAGAGGCCGTCGCCCTTGCCGCGCTCCACCACCTTGGTGTCGCCCGACACGATGGCGACCCCGGCCTCGCGCGCGGCGGCGGCCATGCTGTCGACCACCCGCTTCAGGTCGGCGAGCGGGAAGCCCTCCTCTATGATGAAGCCGGCGGTCAGGTGCAGCGGCACGGCACCCGCCATGGCGACGTCGTTGACCGTCCCATGGACGGCCAGCGAGCCGATGTCGCCGCCGGGAAAGAACAGCGGCGAGACGACGAAGCCGTCGGTCGTCATCACCATGCGCCCGCCTGGCACGTCGAAGGCGGCCTGGTCGTTGCCCTGGTCGAGATACGGGTTGGCGAAGGCGGCGGCGAACAGCTCGCGCACCAGCTGCGCCATCGCCTTGCCGCCCGACCCGTGGGTCATGTCCACCGCTCCGCGGGCGATGTCGAGCTTGCGGGTGAAGAGGCGGCGGTCGGTCATGGCGGGGGTCCGGGTGGTCGGCGGGTGTGTGGAGGGCAGGGCGTCAGGCCGAGGCTTCGGCGGCTTCAGTTTCGACCTGGGCGACTTCGGTCAACAGAGCGAGCGTTCGCTCGGCTTCCTCCGCGTCCAGGCGGGACAGGGCGTAGCCGACATGGACGATCACGTAGTCGCCGACGGCGACACCCTCCACCAGCTCCAGCGAGCAGGTGGAGGTGACGCCGCCCAGGCTGACGGTGGCGCGGTCGTCGGGCAACAGGGCGGTGACCAATGCTGGGACGGCAAGGCACATGGCGGCGATCCCCCCGGTCAGACGGCTGCGGTGGCGGTATGGGACGCGCGGGCCTCGGCCAGCCCGTCGGCGATCCAGTCGTACCAGTCCTCCAGCCCTTGGCCGGTGGTGGCCGACAGCTGGATCACCGCCAGCGACGGGTTGAGGCGCTGGGCATAGCCGATCATCCTCTCCACATCGAAGGTCAGATGGGGCAGCAGGTCGATCTTGTTGACGACCAGCAGGTCGGCGCGGACGAACATGTCCGGGTATTTCAAAGGCTTGTCCTCGCCCTCCGTCACCGACAGCACGACGACGCGGTGGGTCTCGCCCAGGTCGAAGCCGGCGGGGCAGACCAGATTGCCGACATTCTCGACGAACAGCACGCCATCCTCGGCGAACTGGCCGTCGGCCGCCAGCTTGTCGGCAGCCTGCGCCACCATCGAGGCGTCGAGGTGGCAGCCCTTGCCGGTGTTGACCTGCACCGCCGGAGTGCCGGTGGCGCGGATGCGGTCGGCGTCGAAGCTGGTCTGCTGGTCGCCCTCGATCACCGCGACGGGGAACCGGCCCTTCAGATCGGTCAGGCTGCGGGTCAGCAGGGTCGTCTTGCCCGAGCCGGGGCTGGACATCAGGTTCAGCACGAACACGCCGCGCTCGGCGAAGCGGCGGCGATTGACGGCGGCTAGCCCGTCGTTCTTCGCCAGGATGTCGCGTTCGATGGTGATCAGCCGCGGCTGGTTCAGCGCCGCGCCGCCGTCGATGGCGTCCGGCCGGTCGGGGCGGTGCCGGTCATGGGCATGGTCATGGGCGGCGTGATGATGGTGGCCATGGTCATGATCGTGGCCATGGTCGTGGTGATGCCCATGGTCGTGCCCGTGCTCATGCCCATGATCGTTATGGCTGTGGCGGAA
Source organism: Azospirillum sp. UENF 112521 (assembly GCF_058780665.1). Classification (NCBI taxonomy): domain Bacteria; kingdom Pseudomonadati; phylum Pseudomonadota; class Alphaproteobacteria; order Rhodospirillales; family Azospirillaceae; genus Azospirillum; species Azospirillum sp. UENF 112521. The sequence continues at coordinate 528,043 of NZ_JBSNCI010000009.1, read as the reverse complement.
CACCGTGCCGTCGGGGGCGACATGCTCGTGGGTGTCGTCATGGTGATGGTGGGCATGGGGATGCGCGTCGCCGTGGCGGTGGCGGTAGACCTTTCCGTCGGGGCCGATGTGCTCATGATCGGCATCGGCGGCCTTGCCGTCGATCCGGGTTTCGCCTTCGCCGCATCCGCAAACCGTGCACATCACGCCCTCTCCCACTCTTCCATCCGCAAGACGCCCGCCCATCATCGACTTGCCTGCGGGCTTCGGCAAGCGCTCGTCATTCGTGTACGTCTATGCCGCAGGCGACGCAGGGATCCAGCATCGCGACCAGCAGCCGCACACGCTCCACCGCATCGTCACGGTCGCGCACCGCCGCTCCGGCGAGGCCGCGCGCCAGCGGGCCGTCGGCGGCGAAATTCCAGTCGGTCGGCGCCACCATGCGAGCATCGGCCAGGCGGCCGTCCCCGTCCAACCGCAGCCAGTGTGCCAGCCGCCCGCGCGCGGTCTCCGCCACGCCGCAGCCCTCGCCCGGACCGCAGGAGCCGGTGGCGGCCGGATCGGCCGGCCGAAGCGCGGCTATGGTCTTTTCCATCCGCCGCGGCAATTCCGCCAGATCGGCGAGCCGCGCCGCGAACAGCCGGGCCAGCCCGTCGCCGAAGCGCTCCGTCACCGAGGCGACCAGCAGGTGGTCGGCCTGCCGTTCCAGCGGGCCGGTCAGGGCCGGGGCACCGTTGCGGCGGGGGGTGGTGGCGAAACCCGGATCGCCGGCCAGCGCCGCCGCGAACCAGCCGGGCGACCGTTCGCCGAGCAGCGGCACGCCGCAGGCGCCCCAGCCGGCCAGATTCGGCGACAGCAGCCGGGCGGCCAGCCGTGCCGCGTCCGTGCCGCCGCGCGCCGCCCAATCGGCCAGCTCGTCGGCATCCCGCGGTGGCGGTCCGGCGAAGACCGTCGCCTCCAGCCAGCCGGCCACCCGGTCCAGCGCGTCGCGCAGAGCCGCCACGTCCGGCCGCAGCATGCCGCCGCCGGGGCGCAGCCCATCCTTGGCCGGATAGAGCGCCGGCAGGACGGCGGACGCCGCGCTCCGAAGCTCGCGCAGGGCCGCCGGCCGCGGCGGTACGCCCAGGCGCGCCGGCCATTCGACCACCGCCTGCCAGCCATGGCTGTCCAGCGCCTCCGCATCGGCCAGCAGGCCGCGCGCCGCGTCATGGGCGCTTGCGTCTTGTCCCAGCGCCGCCTCGCAGGCGCGGGCGACGGCCAGCCCCTGGGCGCTGCCGCACAGGCTGAACAGCAGGGGCGCCAGCCGCGCCGCCTCCTCCGCCCTGCGGCCGACCAGGGCGGCGACGGCGCGCGGGCGGCGGGTGGCGACCTCGGCCCGGCGGATGGTCATGCCCTCCCGACCGTTGTCCAGCCACAGCCGGACGGACACCGAACCTTCTCCGGGAAGCGTGGGGGTGGACATCGAAGGTTCCTGGGGCGGCATCTGCCGGGGGTTAACGGATCGCATCCTGACGGATCGGGGGTGCAACTCATTGACCTGCGTCAAAATACGTAGATCCGGCGAGGTGGGAGCGCTGTCTCGGCCATGGCCGGGCCGGCACTTTCTGCTACACTTTGCCCCAACCGCGCCACACCGTCCGGTTTCCCCTGCGTCGGGCGGGAAAGCCGGGACGGCATGATCCGATGGGCGCGACACGACATCAGAGGATGCTGGTCCATGAAACGTTTCCCTCTCGCCTCGGCCGTCCTGCTGGCCGGGCTGGTGCTGCCCGCGGTCGCCGACGCCCACACCTTCGGCGCCCATGACGCCGGTTTCGCCCACGGCTTCCTGCATCCGGTGGGCGGCTGGGACCATCTGCTGGCAATGGTGGCGGTCGGGCTGTGGGCGGCGCAGCGCGGCGGTGCCGCCTTGTGGGCGCTGCCGACGGCCTTCGTCACCGCCATGATCGGCGGCGGCCTGCTGGGCATGACCGGCATCGGGCTGCCGGCGGTGGAGCTGGGGATCGCCGGGTCGGTGATCGCGCTAGGCGCCCTGATCGCCGCGCAGTCGCGCCTGTCGCTGCCGGTCTCGCTGGTCGTGGTCTCCGCCTTCGCCCTGTTCCACGGCCATGCCCATGGCGCCGAGATGCCGGAGGCGGCGCAGCCGCTGCTCTACGGCCTGGGCTTCGCGCTGGCCACCGCGCTCCTGCATGGCGCCGGTGTCGGCGCCGCCCTGTCGCTGCGCGGCGTCGTCCGCGGCGGCACGGCCGCGCTGGCCCTGCGCGGGCTGGGTGCCGCCATCGGCCTCGGTGGCGTGGCCCTGGTGGCCTTGGCCTGAGCGCCGCCACCGGTTCGCCCAAGATGGCCAATCGATGATGGAAGGGCCGGGCGGGAAACCGTCCGGCCCTTCGGCGTTGTGGGCCCCGCGACATTTTCTACCCCGGCCGGGTGACGGCGTTGCGCCGCTGCGCGTTCACGCGCTATAGGGCGGATCGTCCCCGCCCACCTCCCCTCCACCGACAATCGACGGACCGCCCGTGGACTCGCTGATTCCCGAACTGATCGCGCTTGGCCAGGTGGTCTTCATCGACCTCGTGCTGGCCGGGGACAACGCCATCGTCGTCGGCATGGCCGCCGCCGGGGTGGCGCGGGAAAAGCGGGCCCGCGTGATCTTCTGGGGCATCGCCGCCGCGGTGGTGCTGCGCATCGGCTTCGCGCTAGCGGCGACGAAGGTGATGGACATCATCGGCCTGACGCTGGCCGGCGGTCTGCTGCTGCTGTGGGTGTGCTGGAAGCTGTTCCGCGAACTGCGCAGCCAGCGCGAGGAGGCCCAGGCTGCGGCGCTGGTCGCCGACGGCGATGAAGCCGGCGACGGCGGGACCGCAGCCCCGGCCGGCGGCGGCAAGTCGGTGCGCACCGCCGTCTGGGAGGTGATCGTCGCCGACGTGTCGATGTCGCTCGACAATGTGCTGGCGGTGGCAGGTGCGGCGCGCGAGCATCTTTGGGTGCTGGCCATCGGCCTTCTGCTGTCGGTGGCGCTGATGGGGGCGGCGGCCAGCGTGATCGCGCGGCTGCTGAACCGCTTCCACTGGATCGCCTATCTGGGCCTGCTGGTCATCGTCTATGTCGCCGTCCGCATGATCTGGCAGGGCAGCATCGAGGTGATGGCCTTCGCCCAGATTATCGGCTGACCTTATGGGTTGACCCGCAGGGGGCGAGGCGGGCGGGACCGGAACAATCGGCCTTCGATGGTGTTGCAAGCCGGCAGCCCCCACAGGAGACGCCCGGCATGACCCATCAGAACGACGCCATTCCGTCCGCCGCTCCTCCCGACACGACAGCGCCCCAGGGCCGCCGCCCGGAAGAGATCGAGCACGAGATCCAGTCGATCCGCGCCCGCATGGATTCTGTGATCGACGAGATCGAGTTCCGCCTGTCGCCCGGCCAGATGTCCGGCGGTGTGGTGCAGGTGGTGCGCGACGTGATCCAGGGCGGCGGCGACGGACTGTCCGGCCGCATCGCCCGCGCCGTGCGCGCCAACCCGATTCCGGTGGCGCTGATGGGCGTCGGCGCCCTCTGGCTCGCCGTGGCGGTCGCCCGCACGCCGGACTCCACCACTGAATTCGACGATTACGCCCCCAATGGCCGGCAGCTCGACCCGCGCAGCCGGCATCTGCTGACCGACCTGACCGGCGCCTGCCGCGACGGGGCCGAGGCCTTCCGCCGCGCCGACATGACCATCGCCGACCCGTCGCTGTCCGGCCGCCTGCAGGAACTGGCCGACCAGCTCGACCGCAGCGCCGTGGCGCTCGATGCCGAACTGCGGCAGGGCGGCGGCTGGATCGAGACCGCCGGCGACGGTGGGCGCGTCTGGTCGCCGATGCACGGGCTGGCTGAGGCCAGCGCCCGCAGCGTGATCGCCGGGGCCGGCGGACCGGCTGCCCGCGGCGACCTGCTGGCCCGGCTGGAAGGCGGGCTCGACGGCACGCTGGCCCTGTTCCGCGACGCCCTGCGCGATGCGCCGGACGACCATCTCCAGGTCGCAATCGGCGCCCAGTTCCACGCCCTGGAAACGGCGCGGCACCGGGTCGGCGCGCTCCGCGAAGCCGTGGCCTGAGGAGGGCGGAGGATGCTGGGGCTGAGCCGCCGACATTATTACGAGCACCGCAACCGGGTGAACCGGCAACACGGTGGGCAGCATGGCGGCGGGCATGGCGCCAATGACGGGGCCAATGCCGGCGACGGCCGGGGCCGGTCGGCGGACAGCCCGTCGGAGATTCCCAAGAAAGGCTGGAAGGACATCCTGCTGCGGGTGTGGGACGAGCAGAGCAAGGACAATGTGTCGATGCTGGCCGCCGGCGTCGCCTATTACGCCCTGCTCGCCATCTTCCCGGCCATCGCGGCGCTGGTGTCGATCTATGGCCTCGTCGCCGACCCGTCGACGATCGAGAGCCAGCTGAACCAGCTGGGCAGCCTGCTGCCGCCCGAAGCCCTCAGCATCGTCAGCGACCAGGCGCGCAAGGTGGCGACCGCACCGTCGCAGGGGCTGGGCTTCGGCCTGATCTTCGGCCTGATGCTGACGCTGTGGAGCGCCTCGCGCGGGACCAACTCGATGGTGTCGGCGCTGAACATCGCCTACGGCGAGAAGGAGACGCGCGGTTTCCTCATGCTGGCGGCGCTGTCGATGGGGCTGACGGTGGCCGGGCTGCTGTTCGTCATCCTCGCCATGGCGATGATCATCGCCGTCCCCGCCGCCATCAACATCATCGGGCTACAGGACACGCCCATCGGCTGGATCGCCAGCCTTGCACGCTGGCCGATCCTGGCGGTGACGATCATGCTGGCGCTGGCCGTCTTCTACCGCTACGCCCCCGACCGGCGGGAGCCGAAATGGCGCTGGGTCAGCTGGGGTTCGGCGATGGCGACGGTCGTCTGGCTGCTGGGCTCGCTCGGTTTCTCCATCTATGTGTCGAACTTCGGCAGCTACAACGAGACCTACGGTTCGGTCGGCGCCGTTGTGGTCCTGCTGCTGTGGTTCAACCTGACATCCTACGTCGTGCTGCTGGGGGCGGAGCTGAACGCGGAGATCGAGCACCAGACCGCCCGCGACACCACCGACCGCGACGGCCGTCCGGCCCGGCCGCTGGGCCAGCGCGACGCCTATGTCGCCGACACGGTGGGGGAGCGCAAGGCGAGCTAGCCGCGGACGCGTTCCCTTGGCCAAATCTCTCTTGGCAAGCCGGCGGCCGCGCGCTATGGTCGCCGCTATGCAACAGATGCTCGCCATCGCGTCCTGTGGACGCTCCCGATATTTTGGCCGCTGGTTTCGTTCGGCGGCCTAGGAACGCGCATCTGTCGCTCACTCCCGAAGCCGCCCGGACCGACCCGCGGCGGCTTTCGTGTTTGTGATCCCCGGCCCTCGATGGGCTGCACATCCTGAAAAATCCGAACACGGGCGACCCGGGCGGCTTCATCACAAGCCGAGAGAGGTTGTCATGTTCGATTTCGATGTCGTCACCGGTCCCACCCAGCCGCCCCATTGCCATCTCGCCGACGAAGCCGCCGGCCCGGCCGCTTCCGAGTCGGTCCTGCCGCCGGCCAACCTGATCGGCGCTGCGGCCGCCACCCTGGCCGAGCCGCATACGGCAAACGGAGAAAAGCCGCGATCCTGATGCGGATCGGGCCGCCGACCGTGGCGTGCAGGGTCCGCATCCCAGCTTTCGACCAAAAAATCACGAATCCTACCTATGTTCGGCCGGCTGTTGTCGTATACTCCCTTTGGGCAGACGTGCCCGGGTGGCGGCTCAGCCGGCCGCACTCTTGTTGGCAGGTCCTCGCCGACGTCCGTGTCGGGATGGGCGCGATGGTCGGATCGGAAGAAGGATGACGAATCATGGCGGATGATGCTCTCTCAGGCGTCAACTCTATGGTCTCCAGCCTCAACGCGTCGATCAACAACGCGGTGGAGGCCATCAAGAAGTCGCAGAGCAATCAGGCTGTCGGCGACGTCAAGGAATACTCCAAGACGGTCAAGAAGTCGGCGCAGACCACCACGGCTGGCGCCACCGACATCGGCGTGCTTGCCAAGAACACCACCCGCCTGAACGTCGCCAGCACCCTGGCGCCGAACGACAAGGTCGATTTCTACAAGTTCAAGGTCGTCCAGAAGGGCGAGATGACCATGGGGCAGGTCGGCGACGACGGCCTGCGCGTCCAGGTGATGAACAGGCTCGGCCGCGTGGTGGCCGACAGCGATCCGAAGGCCGGCGACGATTACAAGGCCTTCAAGCAGTTGCAGGCCGGCAACCTGACGGTCGACAAGGGCGACTACACCCTGCGCGTGAGCCGCGAAAAGGGCCAGTCGGACAAGGACCCGAAGAATTACGCCATGCAGCTGGTCATGGGGAATTACAGCCAGGATTACGACACGGTCGCCAAGCAGCCGGCCAAGGGTGACACCGGGCAGTCGCTCACCACCGGGCAGCAGGCGACGCTCGACGGGCTGAACCAGGCCATCAGCAGCATGAACTCCATCCCCACCGGACAGACCGGCACCCAGAAACTGATGGGCAGCTTCAGCCTGTTCGTGTGACGCTGGGCGTTGGGCCCTGCGCCATGACGGAACTGTGCTATGACGGAGCGGAGCCGATCCGTTCCGGAGCCAAGATTTTGCCGTCCATCACGCGCCTGAGCCCCGCCGACCATCGCCGCGTTCCCTGGAAGAACGGTGGCGGCGTCACCACCGAGCTGGCGATGGAAGCGGCCGCCGATGGCCGCCCCGATGGCCGTTTCGTCTGGCGCGTCAGCATCGCCGACGTGGTCGAACCCGGTCCCTTTTCCGCCTTTTCCGGTTATGATCGTCTGATCGCCGTGGTGGAAGGCGACGGCATGCGCCTGTCGGTCGATGGCGCCCCGCCGGTCGAGCGCCGCCGCCTGGACCCCGCCTTCGCCTTTCCCGGCGAGGCCCCGGTGTGGTGCGAGCCGACCGCCGGTCCGATCCGCGACGTCAACCTGATGCTCGACCGGGCGTCTGCGGCCGGCATGTTGACCCTGCTGTCCGGCTCCGCCGCGCAAAGGGCCAATGTGCACCGGGCCGAAGCCGATGTGATTCTGGTCCACGCCCTTGCCGGCATGCTGACGGTAACGCCCGAGGACGGGGAGGCGCTGACGGTTCCCGCCGGCCACAGCCTGCTCCTGCTTGGCGCGGCGGCGCTGGTGGAGGCGCCGGACGGGGCGGAGGGCGTCTGTGCCGAGGTGTGGCGCCGTTAGGACTTCGCCGCCCGGATCAGCTCCGCATACCAGCGCGCCGAGTCCTTGCATGTGCGGGCCAGGGTCTGGAAATCGACGTGGACGATGCCGAAGCGTTGGCCGTAGCCGCTGCCCCACTCGAAATTGTCCAGCAGCGACCAGACGAAATAGCCGCGTACGTCGGCACCCTGGGCCATCGCGTCGCGCATCGCCGCGTTGTAGATGGTCAGGTAATTGATGCGGTGCGGGTCATGCACGGCCCCGTCCGGGCTGACGGTGTCGCTGCCGCCGCAGCCGTTCTCCGTCACCACGATGGGCAGGCGGTAGCGGCGCTGGATGGTCAGCAGCTCGTCCCGGAAGGCGTCGGGGAAGATGGCCCAGCCGACGCCGTGGGTCGGCTGGTCGGCCGGCGCGTCGCCCCAGCCATAGCCCCAGGTGCGGGCCGGATCGGCCTTGGCGAAGATCGGGCCGTAATGGTTCAGCCCGAACCAGTCCACCGGCCGGGCGATGCGCGCCATGTCGCCGGGCCGGACATGGGGCTCGATGGCGGCGGCGGTCTGCGGCGGGTAGTGGCCCAGGATCTGCGGGTCGCAGAAGGCCAGATTCCAATGCTCGTCCAGCAATGCCGCGGCGGCGCGGTTCTCCGGCGTGTCGGTTTCCGGGATCACGACCTGCCGGTTGTGGATGGCGCCGATGGAGGCGCCCGGCACCATGTCGCGCAGCACGTCCACCCCGGCGCCATGGGCGAGGTTGACATGGTGGATGGCGCGCAGATGCTGTGTCCGGTCGACGATTCCCGGCGCCGCCCAGGGAATCGCATAGCCGAACAGGGTGAAGACCGAGAATTCGTTGAAGGTGATCCAGCGCTTCACCCGGTCGCCGTAGCGCCGGGCGCAGAGTGCCGCGTAGTCGGCGTACCAGCCGGCGCAGTCGCGCGACGACCAGCCGCCCAGATCCTGCAAGGCCTGCGGCAAATCCCAGTGATAGAGGCACAGCCAGGGCTCGATGCCCGACTCCAGAAGCCGGTCGATCAGCCGGTCGTAGAAGTCCAGCCCCGCCCCGTTCACCGCCCCCTTGCCGCGCGGCATCACCCGCGGCCAGGAGATGGAGAAGCGGTAGGCGTCGACGCCCAGCCCCTTCATCAGGGCCACATCCTCCGGCATGCGGTGATAGTGGTCGCAGGCGACATCGCCGGTGTCGCCGTTCACCACCCCGCCCTGGGTGCGGCAGCGCACGTCCCAAATGCTGGCGCCACGCCCCTCCTCGGCAGCGGCTCCTTCGATCTGGTAGGCGGAGGTGGAAACGCCCCAGACGAAGCCCGGCGGGTACAGGGTGGGCGGAGTTGGGGAGGTCCGGTCGGTCATCGTCAGGCTGCGATCTGGTTGATGCTGCGGCAGCGGGCCTCGAAGGCGTCGGAGATGAATTCCGGGCGCTTGTAATAGCCCTTGATCCAGCTTGCCAGCAGGCAGAGCTCCTCCAGCTTCACCAGCTCGTCCAGCGTCCCGTCGGGAAAGCGGATGGCGAAGCTCTCGGCGATGTATTCCAGCACCTGCTCGACCTGGTCGATGGACAGCTGGATGTCGGTCTCCAGCGTCGCATTGCGGGTCAGCAGAGCCTCATCGACCCCATACTCGTCGCGGATCAGCTTCACGATCCAACGGAACATGTGCATCCAGTTGGATACACCCTCGATCGACTTGCTCATCGCGACGCTCGGCTTCGGTTGCGCGAAAGGGGTATGCGGCAGCGACTGTACGCACGGATCGTTAAAGAATAACGCAGCCCCCGTCGGGGTCTCCAGCCGGGCGCGGCAATAAACCGCGCGGCTTTTGCCACCTGTGCGGGCAGCGGCGCCATGGATTTGCCCAGGCATTGTGCAGCGGCGGGCGGGGATACGGCCGGAAGCCGCCATCCGCCAGGGCGGCACGCCCCATGCAGAACGAAGCAGACCGATTGCAGAGCGAGGCTTCCGCCATGAAAAGCGCCGCCACCCCCGATGTCCATCCCGTCGACGAGGTTCTGGCGCCTTGGCGGCTGCTGGCGCTGGGTCTGCAGCATGTGCTGGTGATGTATGCGGGGGCCATCGCGGTGCCGCTGATCGTCGGCGGCGCCCTGAAGCTGCCGAAGGACCAGATCGCCATGCTGATCAACGCCGACCTGTTCGCCTGCGGCGTGGTCACGCTGATCCAGGCGGTGGGGGTCTGGCGATTCGGCATCCGGCTGCCGGTGATGATGGGCGTCACCTTCGCCGCCGTCGGCCCGATGGTGGCGATGGCGACCAACCCGTCGCTCGGGCTGCTGGGCATCTACGGCGCGGTGATCGGGTCGGGCATCTTCGCCATCCTGGCCGCCCCACTGGTCGGCCGGCTGCTGCCGCTGTTCCCGCCGGTGGTGACCGGCAGCGTCATCGCCATCATCGGCGTCTCGCTGATGCGGGTGGGTGTCGGCTGGGCCGGCGGCGGGGTTGGCAATCCGCGATTCGGCGACCCGGCCTTCCTGGGCGTGGCGGCCTTCGTGCTGCTGACGATCCTGGCGCTGATGAAGCATGGCCGCGGATTCGTCCGCAACGTCGCGGTGCTGCTGGGTCTGGTGGCCGGGATGGTGCTGGCGATGGTGCTGGGCATGGTCGATTTCAAAGGGCTGGGGGAGGCGCCGTGGGTGGCGTTGGTCCAGCCCTTCCAGTTCGGCATGCCGGTGTTCGATCCGGTCGCCATCCTGACCATGTCGCTGGTGATGATCGTGGTGATGATCGAGTCGACCGGCATGTTCCTGGCCGTCGGCGACATGGTCGGCCGCCCGGTGAGCCGCGAGGATCTGGTCCGCGGCCTGCGCACCGACGGGCTGGGCACGCTGATCGGCGGCGTCTTCAACACCTTCCCCTACACCTCCTTCTCGCAGAATGTCGGGCTGGTCGGAGTGACCGGCGTGCGCAGCCGCTGGGTGTGTGCTGCGGGCGGGCTGATCCTGCTGCTGCTTGGGCTGCTGCCGAAGCTTGCCCATGTGGTGGCGTCGGTGCCGGCCTTCGTGCTGGGCGGGGCCGGGCTGGTGATGTTCGGCATGGTGGCGGCGACCGGCGTGAAGATCCTGGCGCAGGTCGATTTCGCCGGCCGGCGCGAGAATTTGATCGTCGTGGCGGTCAGCGTCGGCGTCGGGCTGATCCCGCTGGTGTCCGACAAGTTCTTCTCGCAGATGCCGGCCTTCCTGTCGCCGCTTCTGCACAGCGGCATCCTGCTCGGCACCCTGACCGCGGTGGCGCTGAACTGGTACTTCAACGGGCTGGCGAGCGCCGACCGCGCCCGCCACGACGTCGCGGCAGCCGCGCAGGGGGTGGAGGCTTAAGCCTTCCCCCGCAGCAGGTCCTTGCTGGCGAGCAGCGATCCGCCGGCGATCAGGGCGCAGGACACCCAGATGATGCCTGAATTGGGGGCGAGGCCGAACAGGACCAGCAGCAGGGTCGACAGCAGGGGCGCCAGATAGGACAGCGCCCCCAGCGCCCGGATGTCGCCATGGCGCACGCCGTAATCCCAGACGAAGAAGGCCGCACCCACCGGTCCCAACCCCAGCAGAAGCATCGCGCCCCAGCCGGCGGCGCTGTCCGGCCACACCGTCCGTTCCAGGGCCAGATGGCAGAGCAGCGACAGGATCGCCGTGACGAGGCAGAAGGCGCTGACAGCGTCGGTCGGCGCCTCGCCGATCTGGCCCAGCCGGCGGCGCAGCACCGAATAGCCGGCCCAGGTGACGGCGCTGCCGAGTGCCGCGGCATAGCCCGGCAGATGCGCCGGGTCGATGGAAAATCCGCCCACCGAGCTGCTGGGGCCTCCGCGCGCGATCAGCAGGGCCGTACCCGCCAGCCCGGCGACGGCGCCGCCGACATGCCACACCCGCAGCCGCTCGCCCGGCAGCAGGGCGGAGAACAGCACGATCAGCAGCGGCCACAGATAGTTGATCAGGTTGGCCTCCACCGGCGGGGCCGCCTGCAAGGCCATGAAATAGAGGAAATGGAATCCGAACAGCCCGCCGACCCCCAATGCCCAGGCCGCGACCGGCTGGCGGAAATAGCGCAGGGGATTGTCGCCGCGGGACGCGGTCCAGCCGCTGCCGACCAGGAAGGCCAGCAGGAAGGAGGTCGCCACCAGTTGGAACGGCGGCACCATGGCGGCCAGCGTCGCCAGCGGGGCCAGCGTCGCCCACAGCAGGATGGCGATGAAGCCGACCAAAGTGGCGCGGTTGGATGAGCGGCGGTCGGGCAGGGTGGTGGTGCTGGAGGCGGTCATGATGCCTGTCGGTCGGTTGGCCCTGGGGAGGCGACCATAGCCGGCCGGCGGAGGGCTGTCTTGACCGGACCTCCGCCGCGCATTGACCGAAACTCCGGCCTTAGAAACTCCGGTCTCAGGCCGTCATCGGCAGCGGCTCGGTCCGGGCGAATGCGGTCATCACCATCGCCTCGGCCGCCTCGGCCGCCAGCGGGCGCGAGATCAGGAAGCCTTGCAGGCAGTCGCAGCCGGCCTCCGCCAGCCAATGGCGCTGCTCGGCGGTCTCCACCCCCTCCGCCACGGTGGACAGCAGGAGCCGCTGGGCGAGCGCGATGACGGTGGAGGCGATGTCGGGGGCATGCGGCAGGTCGTTGACGAAGCTGCGGTCGATCTTCAGCACATCGACCGGCAACTGGCGCAGATAGGCCAGCGAGGAATAGCCGGTGCCGAAATCGTCGATGGCGATGCGCACCCCCAACGCCCGCAGCCGGTTCAGCGTCGGCAGATGGTGGCGCACGTCCTTCATGATGACGGTCTCGGTGATCTCCAGCTCCAGCAGGTTGGGCGGCGTGCCGTGGCGCTGCAACACCTGTTCGACCAGCCGGGCGAAGCCGGGATCGGCAAGCTGGCGGGCGGAAACGTTGACCGCCACCGGCACCGGGCCATGGTCGAGCGCCCAGCGGGTCGCGGTGCGGCAGGCTTCCTCCAGCACCCAGCGGCCGATCTCGATGATCAGGCCGGTGTCTTCGGCGACCGGGATGAAATCGGCGGGCGAGACCGCCGCCCCCTCGTGCCGCCAGCGGATCAGCGCCTCGAAGCCGGTTAGCCGGCCGCCCGCCGCCTCGATCTTCGGCTGGTAGACCAGCTCGAAGGCGCGCGCCGCCACCGCCTCGCGCAGACCGGACTCCAGCCGCAGCCGGGTCTCCGCCCGGTCGGTCATCTCGCGGGTGTAGAAGACGAAACGGTCGCCGCCCGCGGCCTTCGCCGCCTGCATCGCGGAATCGGCCATCCGCATCAGGCCGGCGGCGTCCGGCGCTCCTCCGTTCCCCGCTTCCGGATGGACGGCCACGCCGATGCTGGCGGTGAGATGGACGCGGTGCTCGCCCACCTCGCGCAGGGAGGACAGGCCGTCGAGCAGCCGTTGCGCGACCATCGCCGCCTCGTCCCGGTCGGCGACGCGCTCCAGCACGACCAGGAACTCGTCGCCGCCCAGCCGGCCGACGGTGTCGCAGCGGCGCACGCTGACGCCCAGCCGGTCCGCCACCCGGCAGAGCAGCAGGTCGCCGATGGCGTGGCCCAGGCTGTCGTTCACCCGCTTGAAGCGGTCGAGGTCGACATACAGCACGGCCAGCCGGCCGGCATCCGGTTCGCGCGCGCGGTTCGCCAGTTCGATGGCGTGGTCCAGCCGGTCGAGCAGCAGCGCCCGGTTCGCCAGCCCGGTCAGCGGGCAGCGCGTCGCCAGCCGCCGCAGCTCGTCATGCTCTTGCTCCAGCAGGGTGAGGGTGTGGTTGAAGCGGGCGATGACGAAGCCAAGCTCGTCGTCGGCGTGGCCGCGCGGCACGGCCAGCGGCTGGCCATAGGGCTTTTCCGGGTCGATCCGCGCCACCGCGCGGCCGATCTGCAACAGCGGGCGGGTCAGCAGCCGGTGGAACACCACCGCCATCGCCAGCCCGATCAGCAGGTTGCGCAGGGTCCCCGCCACAAGCGCCGCGGAAACATAGGTGAGGAAGCCGGAGGCTGCCCGTCCGGTGTCGATGCCGACGACCAGCTGTCCGATCCGCGAGGCGTCGGCGGCGCGCGGTCCGCTCGCCGATCCGTTCGGCGGGGTCATCAGCTCGTGCGTCACCACCGGCCGGTCGACGAACAGCAGGGCTGTCGCCCCGCGTTCCAGCAGGCTGGCCGGCTTGGGCGCGCGTTCGCGGCGCGCCAGCAAGGTGCCGTCACCCAGGCGGATCTCCGCCCAGGCGGCGTTGGCGCGGACCATCCCCTGCAACACCTGCCCTGCCAGCTCCGCGTCGATCAGCCAAGCGGCGCTGGCGGCCGGCCCCTCGACCAACGCGACCACATCCTTGACCTGCGCCAGCGCCGTCGCCCGCTCGCGCGTGGCGGTCCAGGCAAATTCGGCCGCGGTGATGGTCAGACCGATGACGAAGGCGGCGAGGACCGCGTGAATCGCCTGCTTCAGCGTCAGGCTGCGCAGGACTGGGATCGCCATCGCACCGTTCCTAAGGCCGGGTGTTTCGCACCGCCGTCCCTGCCGGGGGTAAACCTTTCGGCGAGGACGGCGAACCGTAGCATTAGTGGTGCGGGCGATGACCGGGACGCGGCGGATCTGTGAAATTTTTGTAACCGAGGCTGTGCTCTATTGCTGACAATGCATATTGCTGCATAGGGCTATTCCCGCAGCGCATGGCTACCATTCAGCATTGGTAATACCAGTTCGTGTGCGCCGCAGCATATTCTGCCCTTGCCCATTCTCGGGGCGTTTCCTCCCTAAACTACAGGGCCGCGCGATTGCGCGGCCCTTTTTCTTTTTCGACGTCTTGTGGGGAGGCGAGGGCGGATCAGACCCGACGGGCGAGCGCCAGCAGGCCGCCGGCGCCGATCATCAGGCCGCCGGTCAGGCGGTTCAGCGACCTGGCCGCGGACACCGTGGTGAGTTTCGCCGCCAGACGGTCGCCGCCGGTGGCATAGGCCATGATCCAGCCGAACTCGATCACCACCATGGTGGCGACCAGCGCCACCAGCTGCGGCGCCAGTGGGGCGGCGGCGTCGATGAATTGCGGGAACAGCGCGCCCATGAAGACCAGCGCCTTCGGGTTGCTGAAGGCGACCAGCGCGCCGCGCAGGAACAGGCGCACGGGCGTCCCTTCCCCCGACGCGGCGGCGGCGGCATCGCGCTCGCCCGGCTGTTCGACCGGCGCCCGCCATGCGGCGATCCCGAGCCAGGTCAGATAAGCGACGCCGGCCCAGCGCACGATCTCGAAGGCGAGCACGGAGGTGGAGAGCAGGGCGCCCAGCCCGAAGGCCGACAGCGCGGCCATCACCGCCAGTGCCGCGCACATGCCGGCTCCGCCCCAGGCGGCGCGGCGTGCGCCGAATCGAAGGCCGAGGCTCATCGCCAGCAGCATGTTCGGGCCCGGCGTCATGGAGATCACGAAGGCGGTGGCGAAGAAGAAGGCGAGCGTTTGCCAAGTCATGGCTGGAAACCTCGATACCGGAGGGATGCCGGGGGGAGCGACAATCGGCCACATCACAGCAGCATGCACCCGGTTCCGCCGCAAGCGGCAGCGGCGAAACACAGCCATGCTTGCGGAACCGGCTTTCCGATGCGGGCCGAAACGGGTCAGTGCACCGCCGTCCGGACCTGCCAGGCCCGGAAGGCGAGGTTGGCCGAATCCTGGTCGGGCCGCTTGTAGGAGGCGAAGCGGCGGTCGCGGATGCGCCCGCGCGCCTCCTTCCACACGGCGTTCCAGTCGATGGCGCCGTCGGCCAGCAGCCGCTCCTCCATAATGCCCAGCAGGGCCTCGTTGACCGTCGACACGCCGATGTTCTGGGTCGCCAGAACCAGCGCATCGGGGGCGCGTTCCAAGGTCGAGCGCAGGCGCGTGTGTCCGCCGCAGGAGCCCCAGAAGACCAGCGCCGTGCCCGGCGCGATCTCCGTCATGGTGGCGTCCTCGTGATAGCTGTGGCCGCGATGGATGACGATGGACGGGGCCAGACCCTCGCGCGCCATCCAGTCCCAGGCGGCGGCTCGGCCGGCGTCGCCGGCACCGGGGATGTCGGCGACGATGACGATCCGGCGCCCGTGGCGTTCGGGACTGATGGCGACGGCGAAGCCGGACTGGGCGTGCAGCGCCCAACCCTGCGCGCGGTGCTGGCGCAGGAAGCCGCGGAAGGACGCCCGACCGTCGGGATCGTCGTAGAAGGTCATCCGCTGCACGTTGATGCCGTTGCGGAACAGGCGCTGTCCGCTCAGGACCGGCAGGGCGGCCAGCGGATGGTTCTGGGAGAAGCGTTCCGCCTCGAAGGCCGGGGTGGCCGCCCGGCCGGACAGCCGTGCCGCGTGCAGGCTGCCCGCCAGCCCGATTATGCCCCGGGCCGGCGTGTCGCCGATCCCGCCCCGGATGGATACGTCCTGTAGTCCGGTCTTTGCCGGCGGTTCGCCGGCGGCGCGGTAGCGGGCGGCCAGCTCGTCTTCCAGCGCCGCGCGGATTGCGGGACTGTCAAGATCCATGGCGTCGGCCAGGGCGCCGATCACGACCGCGGTGTCGATTGCCGGCGGTTTCCCGTCGGCCGGCAGCAGGGCCCGCAGGCTCTCGCGCATCAGCTCCCGCGCGATGGCCGGGTTGGTGCCGAACAGGCTCGCCGCCCGTCCGCCGGCGACCGTTGCGACGAAGAACTCCGCCCACAATGGCCGTGTCCGCTCCTCGCGCGCGAGGGCGAGGAAACTGCGCTTCTCCAGCTTCACCTGGATCCGCAGGATGTTGACCAGCCCGTCGAGCGAGGAGGTGTAGAGCTGCGGCCCGATCCGCGCGATCAGCCCGAGCAGATCCTCCGACGACATCGCCATCGTGATGCGGAAGCGGTCGGCCGGCGGATCGTCGACCATGTCGTCGAGCAGCGCGCCGATCTTCGGCGCCATCCCCGCCGGATCGCGCGCCAGCGAGGCCGCCAATGCCTTGGCCGCATGGATTTCCAGCGCCCGGAGATCCGTCTTGGGCAGGCGTTTGCGCAGCTCGTGCCGTGTCTCGTAGAAGGGCATGCCCCCCTCCAGCGAGCGGGTCAGCAGCCCGAGGTCGAGCGCGCGGGCGATGATCTCCTCCCCGCCGGTACGGGTGCTCAGCTGATCGGCGGCTCCGACCGCATCGAAAGGCGCCTGCGGAACGGCGTCGCGCAGGGCGGCCAGCGCCGCGTCGCCGGGGAACAGGCTGGAGCAGCGGAACGCCTCGGCCGGCGACCGGCGGGCCAGGTCTGCGAAGGCCGCATCCCCGCCGAACAGGGCGTCGAGCACTTGCTGGCTCGCCGGCTCATGGTCGGCGCAGGCGGTCTGCCCGTCCGGCGGCCGGCTGTCGGAGGCCCGGCTGCTCATGATCCGCTCGTCGGCGGCCCTGGCTTCAGCCATTTTGGCGGCTCTTGCCGCTTTCGCGGCGGCGGCTCTCGCCTCTGCGGTCTGCGGATCGGCGTTCGGCGCAGTGGAAGGCGTGGCGGGCGGCTTGGCGGCGACGGGTTGGGTCCGGCCCTGCGGTCTGGGCCGCTCGGGCGCCATCAGTTCCGCCGCATGGATGGGCGTGGGCGGCAACTCCGCCACCGTGATCGGTGCGGTCGTCGTCACCGGCTGCGCTATGCCCGAAGCCGAAAATCCGGTTGCGAGGACGGTGCAGACGGACAGCAGCAGCCGGCTGGTCCATCGCGACGGTGAAGCCGCAGCGGGAGCGGGGAGCGAACGACCAGGGAGCACGTCGATGGCTGCTTCGGAGATTGAACGGGGCGGGTGGCGGCGCGGGATGGCGCCGGCCTGACGGCGTACCCCGATAGGACTAGCCTATGCAGGCAATATCGGTTTTGTCACCCGTTACCCGCGGTCCGCCTGCATATTCTTGTACTTCCGGCGGTGGAGTACCCCGCACTGGCCGTCCGGCGGGATCGGAATAGACCAGTGAAGCATGGACAGGGAACGTTCGCGCACCAATCCTCAGTCCTTCGTCCGGCGCCCAGGCCGGACCGGTGGCTGGATGGAGGGTGCGTATGCGTGCATACCGTCTCTTGGCCCACGTCTTGGCGCGCGCCTTCGCCCCTGCGGTCGCCCGTCTTCCGATCCTCGCCCTTTTATGCCTGCCCGCATTCGTTGTCCCGGCCGTGGCGCAGACGCCGGTGGACGTGGAACTGGTCTTTGCGGTCGACGTGTCCGGCAGCGTCGATCCGGACGAGGCGAAGCTTCAGCGCAACGGCTATGTCCAGGCCCTGCTGAACCCGAAGGTGCAGGCGGCGATCCGCGGCGGCCCCTTCGGCCGGATCAGCGCCACCTATGTGGAATGGGCGGGGGAAAGCCACCAGCACACCGTCGTCGGCTGGACCGAACTGAGCGATCCGGCCAGCATCGAACGCTTCGCCGCCAGCGTGGCGGAGGCGCCGATGATGACGGAGCAGTGGACCTCGATCAGCGCGGTCATCGACTACGCCGTCCCGCTGTTCGGCAACAACGGGTTCGAGGGGACGCGGCGGGTCATCGACATTTCGGGCGACGGCGAGAACAACCGCGGCCGTCCGGTGGAGGAGGCGCGCGACGCCGCGGTCGCCCGCGGCATCACCATCAACGGCCTGCCGATCCTGAACGACCGCCCCAACCCCTGGGGCGGGGCAGCGCCGAACGATCTGGAAGCCTATTACCGCGAGCATGTCATCGGCGGCCCCGGCGCCTTCCTGGTGCCCGCCCGCGACTTCGACGCCTTCGCCGACGCCATCCTCAGCAAATTGCTGCTGGAGGTGTCGGGCGTTCCGCCGACCGGGCGGGGGCGAGGGCGGGACTTCGCCGCCCACTGACCGGGCGAGAGGCGGTCAGTTCACCGTCCGGCCGTCAGTTGACCGTGCGGTCGATGGCGCGGCCGGCCTTTTCCGCCGGGCCCGGCGGATCGATGGCGTCCTTGACGCTCTGGCCCGCATTGTCGAGGGACTTGCCGGCCCGCTCGGCCGGGCCTTCCTGGTGGCAGGCGGCCACGGCGACCAGCGGCAGGACCAGGGCGGCGGCGCGCAAAAGCCTCAGCATCGGATTCTCCTTCACTCGTGGCGCGCGGCGTCCGGTGATGGGCGGCGCGCTGCAGTGCGGAAGGAACGCCATGGCCGGGCTTCGGGTTCGCCCGCCTAGCCGATTTCTCCGCCGACGGCCACACCTGGGCCGGAACGCTGCCGTTCAAGCTACTCCCCCTGATCGCGCCTTCCTCTCTCCAGTCTGCATTTTGTGTTCTACGGTCAACTGCCCACCGCGGCACCCGTGCCACTCTTGCGTCCATGATGAGACGGGCGGGAGGCCGGCATGGCTGGTTACCAGTGCGACCTGGGGCGGCAGCGCCATCGGTTCGACGATCTGAAGGCGGTGATGGCCTGCGCCTCGCCGCGGCGGTCGGGCGACGAGCTGGCGGGCATCGCCGCCGACAGCGACGAACGGCGGGTGGCGGCGCGCATGGTGCTGGCCAACCTGCCGATGAAAACCTTCCTGACCGAGGTGCTGGTCCCCTACGAGACCGACGAGGTGACGCGGCTGATCATCGACCGCCATGACGCCGAGGCCTTCCGGCCGGTGGCGCACATGACGGTCGGGCAGTTCCGCGACTGGCTGCTGTCCTACCAGGCCGACACCGCCGCGCTGGCCGCACTCGCCCCCGGCTTGACACCGGAAATGGTGGCGGCGGCATCCAAGCTGATGCGCAACCACGACTTGGTCTGCGTCGCCGCCAAATGCTCGGTCGTCACCCGCTTCCGCACCACGGTCGGGTTGCCGGGGCGGCTGTCGAGCCGCCTGCAGCCCAACCATCCGACCGACGACCCGACCGGCATCGCCGCCTCGACACTCGACGGGCTGCTCTACGGCATCGGCGACGCGGTGATCGGCATCAACCCGGCGACCGACAATGTCCCGGCCTGCATCGCTCTCCTGGAGATGCTGGACGCCGTCCGCACCCGCTTCGACATCCCTGTGCAGTCCTGCGTGCTGGCCCATGTCACCACGACGATGCAGGCGATGGAGCGCGGGGCGCCGGTCGATCTGGTGTTCCAGTCCATCGCCGGCACCGAGAAGGCCAACCGTGGCTTCGGCGTCACCCTGTCCTTGCTGGCCGAGGCGCAGGAGGCGGCGAAATCGCTCAAGCGCGGTACCATCGGCGACAACGTCATGTATTTCGAGACCGGCCAGGGATCGGCGCTGTCGGCCGATGCCCATTTCGGTGTCGACCAGCAGACGGTGGAGACCCGCGCCTATGCCGTCGCCCGCGCCTTCGACCCGCTGCTGGTCAACACGGTGGTCGGCTTCATCGGACCCGAATATCTGTACGACGCCAAGCAGATCACCCGCGCCGGGCTGGAAGACCATTTCTGCGCCAAGCTGCTCGGCGTGCCGATGGGCTGCGACGCCTGCTACACCAACCATGCCGAGGCCGACCAGGACGACATGGACGTCCTGATGACGATGCTGGCGACCGCGGGCGTCAATTTCCTGATCGCGGTGCCCGGCGCCGACGACATCATGCTGAATTACCAGAGCCTGTCCTACCACGACGTGCTCGGCCTGCGGCATCTGCTGAAACGCCCGCCGGCCCCGGAGTTCGAGGCGTGGCTGGACAAGGCCGGCTGGCTAGACGAGCAGCGCCGCCTGCCGCCCTGGCCCGACCAGAGCCTCGTCGTCTCCGCCCTGCTGGGGAGTGCGGCCCGATGAGCGACACTCCCAAGGATAAACCGCAGGATCCGTGGGCGCGCTTCCGCAGCGCCACCCGTGCCCGCATCGCGCTCGGCCGCAGCGGCGACGCCCTGCCGACCAAGGCTCTGCTGGAGTTCCAACTGGCCCATGCCCGTGCCCGCGACGCTGTCCACAGTGCGGTCGATTTCGACCGTCTGGCCGCCGACCTGTCGCCGCTGGAGACCATCCGCGTCCACAGCGCCGCGCCCGACCGGCCGACCTATCTGCGCCGCCCGGACCTCGGCCGCCGGCTCGACCCGGCCAGCGCCGCCGGGCTGCCGGCAGGGGAGTGGGATCTGGTCTTCGTGATCGCCGACGGGCTGTCGGCCGCCGCGGTGCAGATCAACGCCGCGCCGCTGGTCCAGGCCTGCATGGCGCGGCTGGGGCATCTGCGCATCGGCCCGGTGGTGCTGGCGGAGCAAGCCCGCGTGGCGCTGGGCGACGAGGTGGCCGCTGCCATGGGCGCCCGGCTGGTGGCGCTGCTGGTGGGGGAGCGGCCCGGCCTGTCGGCCGCGGAATCGCTGGGGGTCTATCTGACCTGGGAGCCCAGGCCCGGCCGCGCCGATTCCGAACGGAACTGCATATCGAACATCCATTCCGACGGCCTGTCGATCCAGACGGCCGCCGACAAGCTGTGCTGGCTCGCCACCGAGGCGGCGCGGCTGAAACTGACGGGGGTCGCCCTGAAGGAGGACGCCCCGTCGCTCGCCGGTGCGGACAACGAGAAAAACCAACTGACCGACCGGTCGTGAGAGAGCGCCGCCAACGGCATCAACGCCACTGAATCCAAAGCCTTGAACAGGGGCAGGAGGCAACATGTCTGGGAACACGAAACCTGAATTGAGCAAAAGCCTGAGCGGGCTCCATCTTTGGGGCATCGCCGTCGGGCTGGTGATTTCCGGCGAATATTTCGGCTGGAGCTACGGCTGGGCGGCGGCGGGGACGCTGGGCTTCCTCGTCACCACGATCCTGATCGCGGCGATGTACACCACCTTCATCTTCAGCTTCACCGAACTGACCACCGCCATTCCCCATGCCGGCGGTCCCTTCGCCTACAGCTACCGCGCCTTCGGGCCCAAGGGCGGCTTCGTCGCCGGCTTCGCCACCCTGATCGAGTTCGTCTTCGCCCCGCCGGCCATCGCACTCGCCATCGGCGCCTATCTGAACGTGCAGTTCCCCGGGCTCGACCCGAAGACCGCCGCGGTCGGCGCCTACATCCTGTTCATGGGGCTGAACATCGCCGGCGTCTCCATCGCCGCCACCTTCGAGCTGTTCGTCACCATCCTGGCGATCATCGAGCTGGTGGTGTTCATGGGCGTCGTCTATCCCGGCTTCTCCTGGGCCAACTTCACCGCCAACGGCTGGGCGGGGCAGGCCAGCTTCAGCAAGGACGCGCTGGGCGGCATCTTCGCCGCGATCCCCTTCGCCATCTGGTTCTTCCTGGCCATCGAGGGGGCGGCCATGGCGGCGGAGGAGACCAAGGACCCGAAGCGCACCGTGCCGCGCGCCTATATCGGCGGCATCCTGACGCTGGTGGTGCTAGCCTTCGGTACGATGATCTTCGCCGGCGGCGTTGGCGACTGGAACGCGCTGTCCAACATCAACGATCCGCTGCCGCAGGCGATGAAGGCGGTGGTCGGTGAGTCGAGCGGCTGGCTGCACATGCTGGTCTGGATCGGCCTGTTCGGCCTGATCGCCTCCTTCCACGGCATCATCATGGGCTATTCGCGCCAGATCTTCGCGCTGTCCCGCGCCGGCTTCCTGCCGCCGGTTCTGGCCCGCCTGCACCCGACGCGCAAGACCCCGCACTGGGCGATCCTGGCCGGCGGCGTGATCGGCATCGCCGCCATCTATTCCGACGAGCTGATCCAGATCGGCGGCCAGCCGCTGACCGCCAACATCGTCACCATGTCGGTCTTCGGCGCCATCGTCATGTACATCATGAGCATGGCGGCGCTGTTCCGGCTGCGCGCCACCGAACCGGCGCTGGAGCGTCCGTTCCGCGCGCCCTTCTATCCGGTGTTCCCGGCGATCTCGCTGGTGCTGGCGGTGCTGGCCCTGGTGACGATGGTCTACTACAACACCCTGGTCTTCGGGCTGTTCGTGGCGCTGTTCGCTCTCGGCTACCTGTTCCACCTCGCCACCGCCGGCATGCGGGTCAAGGCCGGCGGGGCCGCAGGGCTGACGCACATGGATGCCTTCACCGAGGCGCGGAGCATGGTTGACTGAGAGCTTTCAACTGGTTGACGTCAGAAAAGGGGCGCCGGTGTTCGGCGCCCCTTTTCTGTTTTCACTCGCCGTCGTGGCTTTGGATGAAGCTGCGGATTTCCGGCAGGATGGCTTCGCGCCAGCGGCGGCCGTTGAAGATGCCGTAATGGCCGACACCCTTCTGGAAATGCGTCTTGCGCATCTCGTCCGGCAGCGACGAGCACAGGCGCTGCGCCGCGATGGTCTGGCCGGGGGCGGAGATGTCGTCCAGCTCACCTTCCACCGTCATCACTGCGGTCTTGCGGATCGCCGACGGCTCCACCTTGCGGCCGCGCGACATCATGGTGCCTTCGGGCAGGGCGTGCTTCTGGAACACCGTCTCGATGGTCTGCAGGTAGAAGTCCGCCGACAGATCCATCACCGACAGATATTCGTCGTAGAAGCGGCGATGCTGCTCGGCCGAATCGCCGTCGCCGCGGACGAGATGGCGGAACAGCCCGACATGCTCGTTGATGTGACGGTCGAGGTTCATCGACATGAAGCCCGACAGCTGGATGAAGCCCGGATAGACGCGGCGGAAGGCGCCCGGATAATAGACCGGGACCGTGGTGATCACGCTGCGCTCGAACCATTTCAGCGGGCGTTCCATCGCCAGCTTGACCGGCACCGTCGGGTTGGCCATCGGATCGATGGGGCCGCCCATCAGGGTCATGCTGCGCGCCTGCACCGGCTCGTCCGCCGCCGCCATCAGCGACACCGCCGCCATCACCGGAACCGCCGGCTGGCACACCGCGATGACGTGGGTGTTGGGGCCGAGGAAGCGGATCAGCTCCGCCACCGTGTCGATGTAGTCGTCCAGATCGAAGCGACCGGCCGACATCGGCACCAGCCGCGCGTCGATCCAGTCGGTGATGTAGACGTCATGGTCGCGCATCAGCGCTTCCACCGTGCCGCGCAGCAGCGTGGCGTGATGGCCCGACATCGGGGCGACCAGCAGCACCTTCGGCTGGCGCGGCGTGCCGTCCGGCTTGGCGAAGTTCAGCAGCTTGCAGAAGGGCGACTGCCAGACGAACCGCTCGGTGACCGGAACGGTCTGCCCGTCGACCACCGTCTCCGGCAGACCGAAGGCGGGCTTGCCGAAGCGGCGGGTAGTCCGCTCCACCAGCTCGGCCCCGGCGGCGACCGCCCGGCCCAGCTTGGTGTAGGACAAGGGCATCAACGGGTTCTGGAAAGTCTGCTGGGCGGCTTCGGCCCAGAAACGCATCGGCCGCATGGCAGCGTGTTGCATGTCGTACAGGTGATACAGCAAATCAGATCCTCACGTCACGGCTACCCCCGGGCGGCCAGGGTTCGTTGTTCCTTCGATCAGCGCATTGATCGTATGACCAACCATATCCTTCGTCGGGGATCGCGTATAGGTCAAGAGCCTCTTCGCATTTGCAAAGCTCTGTTGTTCAAAGAACATTGCGGTGCACAAAAAATTATCAACTGCAACAATCCCGCTATGACCTAAGCGCGTGACTCCGTTGGTCATACTGACGTTCTGGAGCGGCCTTCGACGATCAGGGGACGGCGAGCACGGCGCGGACCGGCAGATGGTCCGATGCCCGACGGGTGAGGACGGTGCGGATCACCTCGAAAGCGGGGATTTGCAGGCCGCCCGTCACATAGATGCGGTCGAGCCGCAGGGTCGGCATGCGGGCGTGGAAGCTGCGCGGATTGGCGACGTCGGCGAAGGAGGACGCCAGCTGGCGCAGCCGGGGGGAACTGGGCGTCCATTCGTTGAGGTCGCCCATGAACAGGGTCGGCAGCTCCGGCTGGCTCTCCACCCGCGACACTATGTCGCCGACCTGCTTTGCCCGTTCCCAGGGGTCGAGGCCGAGATGGGCGACGATCACCCGCACGGGGCGGCCCTGCACCTCAACCACCGCGTCGATGCCGCCGCGCGGCTCGCGCTTGCCGACCGACAGGTCCAGCGTCTCCATCGACCGCACCGGCAGGCGGGTCAGCAGGCAGTTGCCGTAATGGGCGCGCTCGCTGTGCTTGGTCGGGCCGGCATAGGCTTTCAGCCCGGTGTTGCGCTCCAGGAAGGCGAACTGGTCCATGCCCGATTCGCCGCGGTGGTGCCAGCCGACCTCCTGCAGGCCGATCAGATCGACGTCGAGGTCGCGGATCACCTGGGCGATGCGGTCGGGGGCGAAGCGGGCATCGAGCCCGACGCAGCTGTGGATGTTCCAGGTGGCGACGCTGAGCGCCGCCATGCCGTCGGGAACGGGGAGGCTGCGGCGGTCGGCACGGCGGGGGCGGCGGGAGCGGGCTGCGCGCAACACGGCGGCGATGCGCTGGACACGGTCGCGGCTGAAACGGATCACGGTTCCAAATTCCTTTCCTTTGGCCTTTCGTCAGCCCTGTCGTCTTGCCGGCCCGGCGTTTTGCCGGCCCGATCCCGGCCGGAGCGGCCGAGAAGCCGGCTGGTCAGCCAGCCCAGCCCGATCGCCAGCGCCGCCATACCCGCCAGCAGGGCGAAGTCGGCGGCGCCGGGATTCGTTATGGTGCGCTCAAGCTGGTGCCCGAGCAGATTGAAGGCAAGGATGCCGGGTGCAAGACCGACCATTGTGCCGATCACGAAATCGCCGAAGCTCAGCTTCGAGGCGCCGGCGGCGAGATTGACCACGGTGTAGGGCGCAATCGGCACGGCGCGCACGCCGGCCACCGCGGCGATGCCGCTGTCGGCCAGCTTCCCGTTGATGCGGGCGATCAGCGGGCCGCCATGGCGGTCCAGCAGGTCGCGCCCGGCAATCCGCCCGGTCCAGAACATCGCCGCCGCCGAGGCGACCGCCCCGGCCATCGCGGTGGGGAAGCCCCACCACGGCCCCATGACGATGGCGGTGGCGGCGATCATCACCGTCAGCGGGAACATGACGTAGCCGCCGGCGACATAGGCCAGCATCAGCCACAGCGGCGCCAGCGGGCTGTCGCCCAGGCTGTGGAAGGCCGACATCACGGCCTCCAGCGTTGCCCAGTCCCGCAGCGCCGTGTAGCGCCACATGCCCCACAGCCCCAGCAGCGCCAATATGCCGGCCAGAGTCAGCCAATGGCGCGTGCGCGGGATGCGCGACGGCAGCACGCGGCGGACGATCTCCACCGCGCCGACGGGGTGTTCGGGATCGAAGACGCGGGCGTCGGCCACCGCGGCAGCCAGCCCGTCCGGCTCGGGGTCGTGCAGCGGCTCCAGCGTGCGGCCGACCGGCTTGCGCAGCTGGTCGATGGCCGCGGCGAGCGAGCCCAGCCGCCGGTGCGCCGCCGCCACCTCCGCCGCCGTGGAGCCCAGATGCTCGGCGATCAGGTCGTCGCGGGTGTGCAGGATGGCGCGGCGGGTGTCGGCATGCTCCGGCCCCGGCCCGGCCTCCAGCGCCAGGTCGCACTCGGTGTCGAGCCCCATGGAGCGGTTGTTCAGGTTGGCCGAGCCGATGCGCAGCAGCCGGTCGTCGACCACCATCACCTTGGCATGGACGGTGATGCAGGCGCCGCCGTCGGTCAGCGCGGCGAACAGGCGGAAGCGGCCATGGCGGTCGGCCTCGCGCAATTCCTGGGTCAGCCGGGCGCGGGCGCCGAGCATGACGGTGTTCTCCAGCCAGCTTGTGGTGCGCACCGGGTTGACGACGATCACCTCCGGGCCGTCGGGCTCCGCCAGCCGGGCCTTCAGCGCCTCGGCCACCGCGGTGGAGGCGAAATACTGGCTTTCCAGATAGATGACGTCGCGCGCCGCGGCGATGGCCGCCAGATAGAGCGCCTCGACCTCGCGGATCTCGTCGCGCCCGTTGCAGGCGGGGTCGGTGCGGGCGATGCCGACGCGCACGCCGCGCAGCATCGGCTCGAAGCCCGGCGGCCAGGGATCGGCGGCCAGCGGATGGCGGCGGGCGGGCCGGCCGGGGGCAGGGGCGGGGGGCTTCAGCGTCTCGCCGGTGGCGCGTGCCCAGCGGTCGCGGAACATCTCGCCCAGCGCGCGGGCGGCGTCGCCGTCCACCGCCATCATCACGTCGTGGAATGGCTCGTAGGGCTTGCCGTCGGGCTGGCGCCGCCGCGGGTCATGGGCATGGTGGGCGCGGGTGTCCCAGCGGTTGGCGGTGATGTCCAGCCCGCCGCAGAAGGCGACCCGGTCGTCGATCACCAGCATCTTCTGGTGATGGCAGGCGCCGGTCGGGTGGTCGCTGTCCAGCCGGTATTGCAGGCGCCGGTGGGTCAGCCAGTTGCGCAGCATGAAGGGGTGCGACCAGCGGGCGAGGTCGAACAGCTCGGCATAGTCCCACTTCAGCACATGGATGTGCAGGTCGGGCCGGGTGGTCGCCAGCCAGTTCAGCAGCGTGCCCAGCCGGTCGGGCCGGCGCGGCCGGCGGGTCTGCGGCATCAGGCGGATGCGGGCGTCGAAATCCCAGGCGGTCAGGTAGATGCTGCGCCGGGCGCGCCGCATGGCGGCCTTGGCCAGAGCGAAATAATCCTCTCCATCGACGATCACGCCAAGCCTTGCGGTGTCCTCCACCCGCCAGCAGGTCTGCCCCGGTTGCAGGA
The DNA here is from genome assembly GCF_058780665.1 of Azospirillum sp. UENF 112521. Lineage (NCBI taxonomy): Bacteria > Pseudomonadati > Pseudomonadota > Alphaproteobacteria > Rhodospirillales > Azospirillaceae > Azospirillum > Azospirillum sp. UENF 112521. The sequence continues at coordinate 501,358 of NZ_JBSNCI010000009.1, read as the reverse complement.
TCGGCCGCAGCACACCGGCCGATCCGGCGATGTCGGGCGTCGATCCGGCTGACGGAAGCGGCTGGGGCGAGTGGGCGTACATGGCGTCCGATCGGGTGGGTGTCCTGGGTCATAACATGTGGGAAGGCCGATCCTTCCCCACCCTTCGCCATTTGGTGAAAGCCAATGGGAATTGCAGCCACCCCGGCCACGCCCACGGTCGAAAAATTGACCCCGGCGGCGGCGTTCCGGGGCCCCGGAGCCGCTCGATTGACCTCGCTCAGTGCGGGCGGGTGCCGGGCGTGGCAGGAGTTGAGCCGTCGTCGGGCACCGCCTTCGAGGGGACCGCAGAGCATGAAGATCGCTATCGGCACCAAGGATTTCGCCACCATCGCCACCCATGGCGGCCGCACCCGCCGCTTCCTGGTCTATGAGGCCGATGCCGGCACCGCCCCGGTGGAGGCCGGGCGGATCGAACTGGGGGAGGAGGAGGTGCTGCACCTCTGCGGCGACGGCCGGCCCCATCCCATCGATGCGGTGCGGGTGGTCATCACCGGATCGTCGGGCGCCGGCTTCGTCGCCCACATGAAGCGCCGCGGCATCGAACCGGTGACGACGACGGAAACCGACCCGCTGCGGGCGATCCAGGGCTGGTTCGCCGGCACGCTGGAGCCGGCGGCGGAACCGGCGCATCCCCATGAGCACCATGACGGTGACGGGCACGCAATCCCCTCTCCCCCGGGGAGAGGGGAAGCACTTGAACCGGGAAGCTGACGCTGGCCGTGGTGCCGGCGGCGTCGCTGTCGGTGGACAGCGTGTCGCCGAGCTGGCCGGCCAGCGCTTCGGCCAGCATCAGCCCGTCCTCGGCGGTGGTGTCGAAACCAGCGGGCAGGGCGCGGCCGTTGTCCTCCACCGTCAGGCGGGCGCGGCCGCTGTCGCCCTGCTGGCGCACGGTGATGCGGATCCAGCCGTCGTCGGGGAAGGCATGGTGCAGGCAGCTCGTCACCAGCTCCGCGATGATCAGGCCGAGCGGCATCGCCTCGTACAGGCCGATCTGGATCGGGTCGGAATTGACGGTCACCGGCACGCGCGACAGGGCGCCCGGCGTGCCTTCCCGCACCGCCTCGCAGAGTGCCGTGACATAGCGGCCGAGATCGACATGGGTGCCGGCACCGCTCTCGTGCAGCTGGCGGTAGAGGATCGCCAGCGCCTCGATGCGGACCATGGTCTGCTCGTAGGCGGCACGGGCGTCGGGATCGCGGATGCGTCCGGCCTGCAGCTTCAGCAGGCTGATGACCAGTTGCAGGCTGTTCTTGGCACGATGCTGCAACTCCCGCAGCTCGGCTTCCAACTCCTGGATGCGCGCCGTCAGCCGGTCGGCCGGAGACAGGCCGGACACGCCTGACGCGATGCCGTCGCCGGTCTGGTCCGGAGGAGAATAGGCGGTCTGCGACCGCGGAAGCATCGGCATGGGGACGGACTCGGCTCGATCGTCACGGGTAAGGATCGTCGAAAACATTCGTCAATCTAAGCGCTTGTCCGGCAGGCCCCACCGGTTCTGAGGGAGTAACCCGCCGCGCCTAGCCGATATGACCGGGCCGTTATGAGAGAGGTGGCGTAGCGCTCACGCTGCATCCTGCCGTATGTCTGACGCCGCGACCGAAAGAAAGCCAAAAGAAATATTGTATCCCTCGGTTGCACTGGCAAGAGTGCCCCGATGACGATACGCAAAAGCTTGGCCTGGGGCCTGCTGCTGGTCGCCCTGTCCGGCGGTTGCGCCGCCGTGGTCGGTGCCGGCGGCGACTCCGACCCCACCCCCGGCCCCCTTTCCGTCACCGCCTCCGCGGTGCCGCTCGACCGCGGACGGCCGGACAAGGTCGCGGTCGGGCCGCTGCGCTTTCTGGGCGGTCTGGACATCGCCGGGGGCGAGCGGGTCGGCGGCCTGTCCGGCCTTTGGATCGATCCGGCCGGCGACCGCTTCGTCGCCATCGGCGACACCGGGCTGGTGGTGGACGGCCGGCTGCAGACCGATGCCGAAGGCCGGCTCGCCGGCCTGTCGGAGGTCCATGCCCGTCCCTTGCCGGTCGAGGAGGGGATCTCCCATCGCAAGCGCCGCACCGATGCCGAGGATTTGACGCGGCTGCCCGACGGCGGCTGGCTGGTGTCGCTGGAGCGGGACCACCGCATCCTGCGCTACAAGGGCGGCGATGGCAGCGTCCGGGGGCCGGCGGGCACGCCCACGCCGATTCCGATGCCGCCGGGCATGGACAGCACGCCGGAGAATGGCGGGCTGGAGTCGCTGACCCTGCTTCCCGACGGCCGGCTGCTGACCATCGAGGAGGGCAAGGACGACGGCCATCAGGACCGCCGCGCCTGGATAACCCGCATGGGCTCGTCCAGGGACGGCGTGCCGGCGAGCGCCGCCGACTGGCAGCCCTTCACCTACCGGACGGCCCCGCGCTACCGCCCGACCTCCGTCGCCCCGCTGCCGGACGGCGGCGTGCTGGTGCTGGAACGCCGGGTGTCGCTGCTGGGCGGCTGGTCGTCGCGGCTGGTGCGGGTGGCGGCGCGCCAGTTGACCGCCGGCGCGGTGGTGGACGGCGAGGAACTCGGGCGTCTGGAGACGCCGCTGGTGAACGACAATTTCGAAGGCATCGCCACCCGGCCGGGGCCGGCGGGGGAAACGCTGGTCTATCTGGTCTCCGACAACAATTTCAGTTCGCTTCAGCGCACCTACCTGCTGATGTTCGCCCTGCACGGCCCCTCGTCGTGACCTCCAGGGTGTCCCACCAAAGTCGGACACGGCCGGTGACGCGGGGGGTTTGACAGGGCCATGGCTCTGCGGCTAGCTGGGCGGGGCTGGTTGCAGAGGAAACAATCGTGGTGGCAAGCGATAAGACGGGTGCCGTTCCGGCTCCGGCGGTGCCCACGACCGGGCGGGCGGCGCTGCTGACCGTGCTGGCGATGCTGGCCTTCGCCGCCAACTCCATCCTGTGCCGGCTGGCGCTGACCCAGACCGCCATCGACCCGGCCGGCTTCACCCTGGTGCGCATCGCCTCCGGTGCGGCCAGCCTGTGGCTGATCGCCCGGGCCACCGGGCACGCGAAGGCGGGCGCCGGCAGCTGGGGCGGGGCGGCGGCGCTGCTGGCCTATGCCGCCGCCTTTTCCTTCGCCTATCTGACCATGACCGCGGGGACCGGGGCGCTGCTGCTGTTCGGTGCGGTGCAGGCCACCATGATCCTGGCCGGGCTGTATCGCGGCGAACGGCTGGTGCCGCTGCAATGGGGCGGGCTGGCGCTGGCGCTCGGCGGGCTGGCCCTGCTGCTGGCGCCCGGACTGTCGGCGCCGGACCCGCTGGGGGCGCTGCTGATGCTGGCCGCCGGGGCGGCGTGGGGGATCTATTCCCTGCTGGGACGGGCCAGCCGCGACCCCATCGCCACCACCGCCGGCAATTTCCTGCGCGCCGTCCCGATGGCGGCGGTTCTGGCGCTGGCGGCGGCGCTGGCGGGGCCGCTGTCCGGCGGCGGCCTGCGCTGGGACCAGGGCGGGCTGGTCTATGCGGTGCTATCGGGGGCGCTGGCGTCGGGTGTCGGCTATTCCATCTGGTATGCGGCGCTGCCGGCCCTGACCGCCGCCCGCGCGGCGTCCGTCCAGCTGAGCGTTCCGGTCATCACCGCGCTTGTTGCGGTGCTGGCGCTGGGGGAACGGATCACGCCGGTCCTGGCGCTGTCGTCGGTCGCCGTGCTGGGCGGCATCGCCCTGGTCATTCTGGCCAAGTCGCGGCGGGGATAAGGGCACCCCGCCTCACACCGGAGCGGGCTGTGTCCGCTTCAGTGCCCGCAAGGGCTCCGACCGGTTGCGCAGCCGGGAGGGCGGGAACAGCACGGTGGCGGTGGTGCCCCGGCCCAGCACGCTCGACAGTACGAAGCGGCCGTCCTGCAACTCGACCAGCGACTTGACCAGCGGCAGCCCCAATCCGGTTCCGGCATAGCGGCGGGTGTGGGAGTTGTCGACCTGATGGAAGGGCTCCATCACCTGGTCCAGTTCAATGGCGGGGATGCCGATGCCGGTGTCGCTGACCCGCAGGCGCAGGCTGCGCGCCACCCGGTCGGCCTCGACGACGATCCGCCCGCCGGGCGGGGTGAACTTCACCGCGTTGGACAGCAGGTTCAGCAGGATCTGGCGCACCGCACGGGCATCGGCATAGAGGATGGGCAGGGAGGCGGGCAGCGCCGACGTGAGGGTCACGCCCTTTTCCACCGCCAGCGGCCCCATCTGGCGCAGGCAGTCGCCGATCAGATCGTCGACCGGCAGATCCTCCTGATGCAGCACATATTTGCCCGATTCGATCTTGGTGGTGTCGAGGATGTCGTTGATCAGGCTCAGCAGATGCTGGCCGGACTTGCGGATGTCGCCGACATATTCGGTCTGCTTGGCCGACATCTGGCCGAAGATGCCGCTTTCCAGCGCCTCGGCGAAGCCGATGACGGCGTTCAGCGGGGTGCGCAGTTCGTGGCTCATGTTGGCCAGGAACTGGGTCTTGGCCCGGTTGGCGGCGTCGGAGACCTGCTTGGCGGCGATCAGCTCGGCCTCGATCCGGTGGCGGGCGGCGATGTCCTGGATCAGCCGCTGCTGGCTGTCGCGCAGCGCCCGCTCGCTGTCCTGGAGATCGGCCATCGCCCGTTCCCGCCGCCCCGCCTCGCGCAGCAGGGCGAGCGTCATCGCCGCCAGCACCAGCGTCCCGGCAAGATCGGCCACCGCCAGCGTCATCGCCTTCGACCACCAGTGCGCCAGCACCGCGTCGCGCGACAACGAGACGGTCACCGCCACCGGCATCTCGGCCGACGCGCGATGGCTGAGGATGCGGCGCGGCCCGTCGCTGGCGCTGTCCAGCAGTTCGGTGCCCACCCGCGCCTGCTTCAGCAGCGTGGTGAACAGCGGCAGATGGTGGGCGGACAGGCCGATGTGGCTGTCGTGGTCGGGGAAGCGGGCGATCACCGGCCCGTCGGCGTGATAGAGCGTGACCACCGCGTCGCCGGACAGGGGAAGCGTCTGGTAGAAGCTGCGGAAGGCCATCGGCTCCATCACCGCGACCACCACCCCGGCGAAGCGGCCGTCCGGCGCCTCCAGCCGCCGGCTCATGCTGATGAACCAGGTGTTGGAGGTGCGGCCGCGCACCGGGTTGCCGACGAAGACCGCATCGGCGCCGCCAGGAACCAGCCTGTCGCGGTGCGCCATCAGGTAATCGCGGTCCGACAGGTCGATGCCGGCCGGCTCCAGCGTCTGGGTGTCGTGGATCAGTTTGCCGTCGGCCGACACCACCAGGACGGCGCGGATCAGCGGCGAAAGCGTCGCCTGACGGCGCAGCAGGGCGAAGACATCGGCGTCGCCGCGCTCCCAGCTGTCGGCGCGCACGGCCAGGACCTCGACGATTCCGGCCAGGATTTTCGCCACGCCGGACAGGCTGTCGGTGGCATGGTGCTCCAGCACCAGCGCCATCGCCGCGCTGTCCTCCCGCGCCCGGGCCAGCGTCTCGTCGCGCTGGTGCAGCAGGTCGTGGCCGACCAGGGCGTTGAGGCCCAGGATCAGCGCCACACCGAATGCGCCCATTCCCCCTTTGAGACGCGAGATCAAGCGACGGCCCGCCATGTCCGGTCACGGATCACCCGATCCTACACCGTGCAGGGAATGTCCGGAAGTCGCCTTATCGTAGAATTAAGGGGTTTCCTGTTCCCTCAAAGGCGAACGGAAGTGCTGGAATAGCGCTCCGCGGTCGAGTGCCCCATCGCGTTCAGCACCGCAGCCGTGCCCAGCGCGATCACCGCCGCGGCGGCGAAGCCGAGGATCATTGCCTTCATTCCATCACTCCCTGACACATGCGCGACGTCGGTCGCATAAAAGCAAAGCGGGCGTGGCGGCGCAATCCGCGCTTTCCCGGACGCCGGAGGCCCGGCCGAAACCGCTCAGATCTCGTCGGGACCGACCAGCGTCAGCGAGATGACGTCGCTGTCGATCAGCACCTTGCCGGCATGCTCGAAATTGACGGTGATGCGGTTGCGGATGGCCGACTGCACCTGCCCCAGCCCCCAGTCGGGCTGGTCCGGGTGGCGCACCCAGGCGCCGGGCACCAGCGAATCGTCCATGTCGGGTCCCATCCATCGAACTATTGTACATAGGAAATGCGACCGCCTGTGCGGCGGGGCCGGGACAGTATAGAATCTCCAGCGCCGCGCCGTCGCCGTTCCTTTTTACCGGAGTCTGCCTCGTGACCGAATCGTCCTCCCTCCCCGTCAGCGTCGACATCCGCGTTCTGGAACTGCTGGCGTCGAAGCTCTGCCACGATCTGGTCAGCCCGGTCGGCGCCATCCGCAACGGGCTGGAGCTGATCGAGGAGATGCAGGAGGACGAGGATGGCGGGCCTGCCAGCGGCGGTTCCATCGGCGGGTTCCTGGGCGAGGCGGTGAAGCTGATCGACCATTCCTCCGGCCAGGCCGACCGCCGGCTGCGGGTGTTCCGGCTGGCCTATGGGGTGGCGGGGCGCGACCAGAAGGGCTTCGGCGACGCCCGTGCCGCCGCCGCCGGCTATGTCGAGGGCGGACGCACCCGGCTGGACTGGCCGGAACGGGTGCCCCACGACATGACCGCCCAGCGCCGCGGCGTGGTCAAGCTGGTGCTGAATCTGGTGATGCTGGCGGACGAGGCGCTGACCCATGGCGGGCTGGTCTCCGTCGCCGCCGACGGCGATGAGACGGCGGGCCGCATCACCGTGACCGCCGCCGGCCGGCCGGGCACCCTGAACCCGGAGGCCGCGGCGGCGCTTGCCGGAACGGCGACGGCCGGGGCGCTGACTCCCCGCACCATCCACGCCTATCTGGCCGGCCGGCTGGCCGAAAGCGACGGCTTCCGCATCGCCGTCGCCACCGAAAGCAGCGAGCGGCTGGTCTTCACCGCCGAGTGGTGAGGCGTCCCGCCGCTCTTCCGGCCGCGTCTACAGCTGTTTGAAAATCCGCGGCTCCACCACGACCTGCTCCACCCCGCCGGTGGTCTGGTGGGCCGTGGTGCGCAGCGTGATCGCCAGATTGTGGCGTGCGGCCTCCGCCAGCGCGGCGTTGAGCCGTTCCACGGCTTCGCGCACGGATTGGGCGATTTCGGCGTCGCTCATCGATCCTCCCTGTGAGAATGAACGCTGTGACAAAGGAACCCCGATCCTACCGGTAGCAGCTCCCGGAAGACTCCCTATCGGAAGAGGTAAGGTTCTCTTAATCAGTGTTTGACAGGCTCCCACCCTACCTGGACTGGAGCGCAACCGGCAGCCTTTCGATGCTGCCCGTTCGAGCCGCAGGCCGGCGCGGACCATAAACATTGGGCCTGGGGAATGCGACATGGATGATCTGCTGTCCGAATTTCTGACGGAGACCAACGAAAACCTCTCGGTGCTCGACGTCGAGCTGGTCAGGTTGGAGCAGAATCCCAACAATCCGGAACTGCTGTCGAACATCTTCCGGCTCGTCCACACCATCAAGGGAACCTGCGGCTTCCTCGGCCTGCCCCGCCTGGAAAAGGTGGCGCACGCGTCGGAGAACGTGCTGGGCAAGTTCCGCGATGGCGAACTGACGATCAACCCGGAAGCCGTTTCGCTGATCCTGCAGGCTCTGGACACCATCAAGAGCCTGCTGGCGGTGCTGGAAGCGACCGAGGCGGAACCGCCCGGCGACGACCTGCCGCTGATCGAGCGGCTGAACCTGTGCGCCGAAGGCAAGCTGGGCGGTCCCGCCCCGGCCGCCGCCGCTCCCCCGCCGCCCCCGCCGCCGACCGCGCCTGCGGTTGCCGCGTCGGAATCCCGGCCGGTGACGATGGACGAGCTTGAGGCGCTGTGGAACTCCACGCCCGGCCCGAACGACATTCCCGCTCCAGCGGCCGGCACCGCGGTCGCCACCCGTGCGCCCGAGCCGGCCGAGGAGCCGGCCCAGTCGCACGACCTCGTCGTGCCCGATGCCGAGCCGGTCGCCGCCAAGGTGCCGGCGCCGGTCGCCCCGATGGCCGGTGCTTCGGGCGGCGGCAACGCCGGTGCCGCCGATGCCGGCGCCGAGGCCGCGACCAAGGAATCGGCGGTCGCCGCCCAGACCATCCGCGTCAACGTCGACCTGCTCGAAAACCTGATGACCATGGTGTCGGAGCTGGTGCTGACCCGCAACCAGCTGCTCCAGATCCTGCGGTCGCAGAAGGAGAGCGAGTTCGCGGCACCGCTGCAGCGCCTGAACCATGTGACGTCGGAGCTGCAGGAAGGCGTCATGAAGACGCGCATGCAGCCCATCGGCAACGCCTGGGCCAAGCTGCCGCGTCTGGTGCGCGATCTGGCGCATGAACTGAACAAGAAGATCGACCTCCAGATGCTCGGCGCCGACACCGAGCTGGACCGCCAGGTGCTGGAGCTGATCAAGGATCCGCTGACCCACATGGTGCGCAACAGCGCCGACCATGGGCTGGAGATTCCGGCAGAGCGCGTGAAGGCCGGCAAGACGGAGACCGGCCGCATCACCCTGAACGCCTATCACGAGGGCGGCCACATCATCATCGAGATCCAGGACGACGGTAAGGGCCTTGCCATCGACCGGATCAAGCAGAAGGCGATCCAGAACGGGATGGCGTCGGAAGGCGAGCTGGCCTCGATGACCGACCAGCAGATCATCCAGTTCATCATGAAGCCGGGCTTCTCCACCGCCGCCAAGGTCACCAACGTGTCGGGCCGCGGCGTCGGCATGGACGTGGTGAAGACCAACATCGAGAAGATCGGCGGTACGATCGAGATCAAGTCGGCCCAGGGCAAGGGCTCGACCTTCGTCATCAAGATCCCGCTGACGCTGGCCATCGTCTCGGCCCTGATCGTGGAATGCGCCGGCGAGCGCTTCGCCATCCCGCAGATCAGCGTGGTCGAGCTGGTGCGCGCCGCCGCCGACAGCGAGCACACCATCGAGCGCCTGAAGGGCACTCCGGTCCTGCGCCTGCGCAACCGCCTGCTGCCGCTGGTCTCGCTCCAGCAGCTGCTGCGGCTGGACGACAGCGAGGGCGCCAAGAAGACCGAGGAAGAGACCTTCATCGTCGTCACCCAGGTCGGCACCTACACCTTCGGCATCATGGTCGACCGCGTGTTCGACACCGAGGAAATCGTGGTGAAGCCGGTTGCGCCGATCCTGCGCCACATCGAGATGTTCTCGGGCAACACGATCCTGGGCGACGGCTCGGTCATCATGATCCTGGACCCCAACGGCATAGCGTCGGCCACCGGCGAGATGGCGATGGGCGAGGCTGCCGGCAAGGAGGCTGCCGCGGTCCAGACCCAGCGCCAGGAGGACAAGATGGCGCTCCTGCTGTTCCGCGCCGGCGAGGGCGCGCCCAAGGCGGTGCCGCTGTCGCTGGTCGCCCGCCTGGAGGACGTCGATCTCGCCACGGTCGAGTTGTCGAACGGCCTGCCGGTGGTCCAGTACCGCGGCAAGCTGATGCCGCTGGTCCCGATCGACCCGAACTTCGTCGTCGCCAACGAAGGCCGCCAGCCGGTGCTGGTGTTTGCCGACGGCGACCGCTCGATGGGCCTGATCGTCGACGAGATCGTCGACATCGTGGAGGAGAAGCTGAACGTCCAGCTGGCCGCGGAGCGTCCCGGCCTGATGGGGTCGGCGATCATCGCCGGCAAGGCGACCGAGGTGATCGACGCCGGCTTCTTCCTGACCCAGGCCTACAAGGACTGGTTCGGCTCCTCCACCCAGGAGGGGTTCGAGGAGGAGAAGCTGCAGCGCGTGCTGCTGGTGGACGACAGCCCCTTCTTCCGCAACCTGCTGACGCCGCTGCTGTCGGTCGCCGGCTACGACGTGACGGCGGTGGAGAATGCCGGCGACGCGCTGGCGCTCTGCGAGGCGGGCGAGGACTTCGACGTCATCGTCTCCGACATCGAGATGCCGGGCATGAGCGGCTTCGACTTCGCCGAGGCGGTGCGCCACGGCAGCCGCTGGCAGCGCGTTCCGATGGTGGCGCTGTCCAGCCACGCCAGCGCCCGCGATCTCGACCGCGGCCGGATCGCCGGTTTCAACGACTATGTCGCCAAGTTCGACCGTGACGCGCTGCTCTTCGCGCTCCAGCAGACGCTGACCGACCAGAAAGGTGCCGCATGAGCAACGCCAAGCTGCCGTCCACCGTCCGCAAGTCGCGGGGCGACGATCTCGTCGTCTCCGGCAACCAGGACTTCGTGACCATGACGATCGCCGACCAGATGTTCGGCATCCCGGTCCTTCAGGTGCAGGACGTGCTGGGCCATCAGCGGATCACCCGCATCCCGCTGGCCCCGCCGGAGGTCGCCGGATCGCTGAACCTGCGCGGCCGCATCGTCACCGCCATCGACGTCCGCCTGCGGCTCGGCCTGACCGGCCGTCCGAAGGACAAGCCCGGCATGTCGATCGTCGTCGACCTGCGCGGAGAACTGTACAGCCTGATGGTCGATTCGGTCGGCGAGGTGCTCAGCCTGACCAAGGAGGACTTCGAGCGCAACCCGGCGACCCTGGATCCGCGCTGGCGCGAGGTATCGACCGGAATTTATAGGCTGAACGGTCAGTTGATGGTTGTGCTGGACGTGCCCCGTCTGCTCAACTTCACAACCATCGAGACGGCTTGACGGTTTGCGGCGCCCTGCCCTCCGGGGGAGGGTGCCGCACCGGCCGGCCGGCTTTTGCCGACGAACAGATGACCTGAGGCCCTGCCGCAATGAAATCCTGCCTGGTGGTCGATGACAGCCGCGTTGTCCGCAAGGTCGCGCGCAAGATCCTGGAAGAGCTGAATTTCGCCTGCTCGGAGGCGGAGGACGGCAAGCAGGCGATGGAAGCCTGCGCGGCGCAGATGCCGGACGCCATCCTGCTGGACTGGAACATGCCGGTGATGACCGGGATCGAGTTCCTGCGCCGGTTGCGCAAGATGAGCGGGGGCGAACAGCCCAAGGTGGTGTTCTGCACGACCGAGAACGACCTTGCCCACATCCAGGAGGCGCTGTCCGCCGGGGCCAACGAGTACATCATGAAGCCCTTCGACAGCGACATCATCCAGACCAAGTTCGCGCAGGTCGGCCTTCTGTGACCCCGGGCGGGATGTCGGGAGAGCCAGCGTTGAACCAGTCGAGTTGAAAGGCGAATCGCCGTTATGTCGGACAGTTTTGGCAGAGGTCCCCTCACCACCGCGCGACCGGCCAACCCGGATCCCGTCCGGGTCATGGTGGTGGACGACTCCGCCGTCATCCGCGGCCTGCTGACCCGCGCGCTGGAAGGGGACCCGGACATCCGCGTCGTCACCTCCGTCGGCGACGGCCAGATGGCGGTCAATTCGCTGCAGCGCAATTCCATCGATGTCATCGTGCTGGACATCGAGATGCCGGTGATGGACGGGCTGACCGCCATCCCGAAGCTGCTGGCGGTTGCGCCGCAGGTGAAGATCATCATGGCCTCCACGCTGACGCTGCGCGGGGCCGACGTGTCGATCCGCTGCCTGTCGGCGGGTGCCGCCGATTACATCCCGAAGCCGACCTCCACCCGCGAGATCGGCGGGGCGGAGGACTTCAAGCGCGAGCTGGTCGCCAAGGTCAAGGCGCTGGGCGCAGCCGCCCGGCGCGCCGGATCGCGCTCGCGCGGCGAGATCCGGCCGCTGACCCCGGCGGCTCCGCTGGGGCTGCTGAAGCGCGAGGTCGGGCCGATCGTCACCCGGCCGACTCCGGCCGGCACCATCGCCACCAAGCCGGACGTGATCGCCATCGGCAGTTCCACCGGCGGCCCGCAGGCGCTGTTCGAGGTGCTGTCGCACCTGAAGGCCGGCGTCAGCCAGCCGATCCTGATCACCCAGCACATGCCGGCGACCTTCACCACCATCCTGGCCGAGCACATCACCCGCCAATGCGGGATCGATGCGCGGGAGGCCAAGGACGGCGAGCCGATCGTGCAGAACCGCTGCTACATTGCGCCCGGCGACTTCCACATGCTGGTGACCCAGCGCGGCGGCGCCAACGTGATCGCCCTCAGCAAGGATCCGCCCGAGAATTTCTGCCGCCCGGCGGTCGACCCGATGATGCGGTCGATCCTGAAGACCTTCGGCGGCCGCAAGATCCTGGCCTGCATCCTGACCGGCATGGGACAGGACGGGTTGAAGGGCTGCACCGACGTGGTCAATGGCGGCGGCACCCTGATCGCCCAGGACGAGGCATCGAGCGTGGTCTGGGGCATGCCCGGTGCCGTGGCGCAAGCCGGCATCTGCAATGCCATCCTGCCGCTCAAGGAAATCGGTCCCCACATCCGCAAGCTCGCTTCGAGGGCAGCATGAGAGTCGAAGATTTCGACATGTTCTCCACGCTGCTCAAGCAGCGTTCCGGCCTGGTCCTCACCCGTGACAAGGCGTACCTGCTCGAATCCCGGCTGATGCCGGTGGCGCGCAAGTGGAACATGAAGGGCCTCGAGGAGCTGGCGACCACCGTCCGCACCCGCAAGGACGAGGCGCTGCTGCGTGACATCACGGAAGCGATGACGACCAACGAGTCGTCCTTCTTCCGCGACCAGAAGCCTTTCGACCAGTTCCGCCAGCTGGTGCTTCCGAAGCTGATGGAGGCGCGGGCGGCCAAGCGGTCCTTGCGCATCTGGTCGGCCGCCTGTTCGTCGGGCCAGGAAGCCTATTCGCTGTCGATGATCCTGAACGACGAGGCGGCGAAGCTGGCCGGCTGGCGCATCGAGATCGTCGGCACCGACATCTCGGCGGAAATGGTGGAGCGGGCGAAGGCCGGCATCTACACCCAGTTCGAGGTGCAGCGCGGCCTGCCGATCACCATGCTGGTGAAGCATTTCAAGCAGAACGGCGACAAGTGGCAGATCAGCCAGCAGCTGCGCCAGATGGCGTCGTTCCGCGAATGGAACCTGCTGGGCGATTTGTCGGCGCTGGGACAGTTCGACATCGTCTTCTGCCGCAACGTGCTGATCTATTTTGACCAGCCGACCAAGGCGAAGGTTCTGGAGTCGATTTCCCGCCAGATGCCGCAGGACGGCGTTCTGTATCTGGGCGGTGCTGAAACGGTGCTGGGCATCACCGACAAGTTCAAGCCGGTGGAGGGCCAGCGCGGCCTCTACAGCCTGGGCGGCTTCTCGGCCGCCGGCGCCAAGGTGGCATAAATCCTGGGATCCTTGTCCTGACGGACGTCATCCCCGCGAAGGCGGGGATCCAGGCTTCCAACTCGATCGTTCGGACGGCTGGATCCCCGCCTTCGCGGGGATGACAGCCGGAAAATGCACCAACTCTCAGGCCGACGGCGTGATCGACTTGATCGGGCCGCGCGGATTGCCGGACATTTCGGCGATCTTGCGATCCTGCGCTTCGAGGAAGGTGCGAATGGAATTCTCGCGGTCGAACTGATCGATGTCGGCGGTCGGCACCTTGCGGTTCGAGGTGCGCGCACCGTCCTGGTAAATCACGTCGAAAAGCGCAAACGCGTTGTCGACGGGCTGTTTCTTCTGACGGGCCATGGCCTGTCCTCCGTATGGTCGCGGTCGGCCGCGCCTGCGGCCGTCCGTTCAGGCATTGTTGGTGTCGGTTTTGGTCTCGGCATCGGCATCGGTGTCGGTCGTCAGGGAATCGTCCTGACTCTCCGTCCCGTCCGGATCGCCGGCGCGGCGGGCGGCGACGCCTTCCTCGCGACGCTGAAGCTTTTCCTGCTTCCTCTGTTCCTTGGCCCGGTTGCGCTCGGCCCGCTGCTGGTTGTAATTCGGTTTGAAAGCCATCGCGGATCTCCTCTGGGCAGAGCCCTGCATCTGGGCGACAGGGACTTGTTCAACACGGAAAAAGGGCACCGGTTTCCCGATGCCCCTTTTTCCGCAGGTCGGCGGTCAGGCGGTCAGACCGCCTTCAGATTTTCCGCCGAGGTCTTGCCACGCTTCGGATCGCGCTGCTCCTCGTAGGAAATCTTCTGGCCATCGACCAGGCTGCGCAGCCCGGCGCGTTCGACAGCGGAGATGTGAACGAACACATCCGGGCCGCCGCTTTCCGGCTGAATGAAACCGAAGCCCTTGGTGCTGTTGAACCATTTGACGGTGCCGACGGGCATGTCTGTCTCCCATAACGCAAAGGGCGCCACACCACCGGTGCGGCGCATCAGACTGGGTGTGGGATTGGCGGCCCCCAGGTGCTCGCGATCGAATTTTGCGATGGCGAAAAAAGAGGGGCTGAGCGTGGGGGCTTTTGAAAGCCCCGCAGTCCGAAGCAGAATGACCCACCAAGTATGGGAACGCCCGGTCCGGCTTTCAAGGTGAAAGACGGCCGGGCGTGGAGGGGTGGGCAAAAGAAAAAGGAGAACCGGTGAAGCGTCAGCCGGCGGCCTGCTGTTGCGGCACGCGCGGCGGCGGCGGGGGATTGCCTTCGACGATTTCCTCGTGCGGGTCGCGCAGCACATAACCGCGGCCCCACACCGTTTCGATGTAGTTGTCGCCCTGGGTCGCGGCGGCCAGCTTCTTGCGCAGCTTGCAGACGAAGACGTCGATGATCTTCAGTTCCGGCTCGTCCATCCCGCCATAGAGATGGTTGAGGAACATCTCCTTGGTCAGCGTCGTGCCCTTGCGCAGGCTCAACAGCTCCAGGATGCCGTATTCCTTGCCGGTCAGGTGCAGCGGCGACTGGTCGACCTCCACCGTGCGGGTGTCGAGATTGACGGTCAGGCGGCCGGTGCGGATGATGCTGTCGGAATGGCCCTTCGACCGGCGGACGATGGCCTGGATGCGGGCGATCAGTTCGCGCTTGTCGAACGGCTTGGTCAGGTAGTCGTCGGCGCCGAACCCCAGACCCTTGATCTTGTTGTCCATTTCGGTCAGGCCGGACAGGATCAGGATCGGGGTGGTCACGCGCGCGGCGCGCAGGCGGCGAAGAACCTCGTAACCGTCGATGTCCGGCAGCATCAGATCGAGGATGATGATGTCGTAATCGTAGAGTTTGCCGATCTCGAGTCCGTCCTCACCCAGGTCGGTAGAATCGACGATGAAACCTTCCGTGTTCAGCATCAGCTCGATGCTTTTGGCGACGGAGGAATCGTCTTCAACCAGCAGAACCCTCATGGCGATATCCCGACGTTTGATGGCGCGCTTTCGCTACCCGACCCCGGACATGGCCCCCGATCCTTGATGACCGATTTCAACCATCCCGTTTACACAAGTTAACAGACGATTCAGCTTAACGCCAGTGCCAAGCGCTTACACAACGTTAATCCTTCCATCGCAAGATGCGATCATGGTGGTTAACGTCCCCTCCGTCCACTGAGCTACCACTTAATAGGGGCGCCTCCCGTCTTGGGACCGCCTGCCCTGGAAATGCCGGTATCCGATCCATGACGTTCGATATCGATCAGTTGATCCGCGACATCGACCAAATCCCGGACTCCAGCCGGTACGGCCGCGTCACCGCCGTATCCGGCCTGATGGTCGAGGTCGGCGGGATCGAGAAGGAACTGTCGGTCGGCGGCCGCTGCATCGTCGAGACGCGCGACCGCCGTCAGGTCCCGTGCGAGGTGGTGGGCTTCCGCCAGGGCAGGGCGCTCGCCATGCCGTTCGGTGCGCTGGATGGGGTGGGGCTGGGCTGCCGGGCGCTGGTTGCGGGCGATCAGGCGCGGATCTATCCGACGGATGCCTGGCTCGGCCGCGTCGTCAACGCGCTTGGCGAGCCGGTGGACGGCAAGGGGCCGCTGCCCAAGGGGCCGCAGGGCACGCCGATCCGCAACACGCCGCCCAACGCCCATTCGCGGGCCCGCGTAGGCGAGAAGCTGGATCTGGGCATCCGCGCCATCAACGCCTTCCTCACCTGCTGCCGTGGCCAGCGCATGGGCATCTTCGCCGGATCGGGCGTCGGCAAATCGTCGGTCATGTCGATGCTGGCGCGCTTCTCCGCCGCGGAGGTCGCGGTGATCGGCCTGATCGGCGAGCGCGGCCGCGAATTGCAGGAATTCATCACCGAGGATCTGGGCGAGGAGGGGCTGGCCCGCAGCGTCGTCGTCTGCGCCACCTCGGACGAAGCGCCGCTGATGCGCAAGCAGGCCGCCTACATGACGCTGGCGGTGGCCGAGCATTTCCGCGACCAGGGCCGCGATGTGCTGTGCATGATGGACAGCGTCACCCGCTTCGCCATGGCCCAGCGCGAGATCGGCCTGTCGGCCGGCGAACCGCCGACGACCAAGGGCTATCCGCCGACCGTCTTCGCCGAACTGCCGCGCCTGCTCGAGCGCGCCGGTCCGGGGGTTGTCGGATCGGGCACCATCACCGGCCTGTTCACCGTGCTGGTGGACGGCGACGACCACAACGAGCCGATCGCCGACGCCGTGCGCGGCATCTTGGACGGCCACATCGTGATGGAGCGCCAGATTGGCGAGCGCGGGCGCTATCCCGCCATCAACATCCTGCGCAGCGTGTCGCGCACCATGCCCGGCTGCAACACGGCGAACGAGAACGAGCTGGTCGGCCATGCCCGGCGCCTGCTGTCGTCCTACGACAACATGGCGGAGATGATCCGGCTGGGCGCCTACCGCCGCGGCACCGACCCGCAGGTGGACGAGGCGATCCACTTCCAGCCGGCATTGGAAGCCTTTTTGAAGCAGAGCAAGCGCGAGGCCACCGATCTGGAGACCAGCTACGCCATGCTCGCTGAAATCTTTGGGGTGCAGTGGCCGCAATGAGCCTGAAGACGATCATCCGCCTGCAAAAGCTGCAACTGGACGAGAAGCGTCGCGTCCTGGCGGACCTCCACACGCTGGCCGACCGGCTGCGCAACGAGATCGAGAAGGTGAAGCAGGAGATCGTGCACGAGCAGGAAACTGTGCGCGACGACTTTTCGGTGTCCTTCACCTATTCCAACTTCGCCCAGGCGGCGATGGAGCGCGGCCGCAAGCTGGGCGAATCGCTGGGACAGGTGGAGATGCAGATCAACATCGCCACCGACGAGATGGCCGAAGCCTTCCAGGAATTGAAGCGCTACGAACTGGCCGAGGAAGAGCGGCTGAAGCGCGAACGCGACAAGCAGAAGCGCAAGGAGGCCGCGATGCTCGACGAAACCGCGCTGGTGGGGTTCCGGCGCCGGCAGGCGGAGGAGGAGGAGGCGACCGGGGGGTAAGGCTTGCGGGCAGGGCAATCGGACGCGCTGCCCGGTTCAAGGCTGCCCGGTCAAGCCCTTCAGACGGTCACCGAAACCAGTCCACCCGGCGACCCGCCGCCGTATCCGCCCGTCGCGGCCGGTGTGACGCCGCCGGTCGTCGGTTCTGCTGTGGCTGACCCTGCCGCCGTTCCGCTGCTGCCGGGGGCACTGGCGAAGGACACGCCGATCGACGGACTGGCCGCCGTGCCGGCCGTCGTGCCGGTTGATCCGAATCCGCTCGCCGCTGCGCCATAGCCGCTGCCGGACGATGTCCCCGCGCCGCCGGCCGATCCGTCCGAGCCGCTCTTCGCCGCGGCGGCTTTCCGCTCGTCCTCCTGGGACAGGCGGTTGGCGGTGCGGCGGTATTCCTCCACCACGCGCTGGGACGGGATCTGGTCCTGGGTTTCGCCGGTGTCGAAGTCACGGAAATACAGCACGGCCACCCGCGCGCCCTGGTCGTAGCGCATGAACGGGCTGATGAAGCCGGCTCCGGAGGATTTCTCCGCTTCGCCAGAGGTTCCGCTACCGGAGCCCTGGACTGGAGTCGACGGGGAAGCGGCGCCGGCTTCGGTCGGCTGGAAAGCA
The DNA here is from genome assembly GCF_058780665.1 of Azospirillum sp. UENF 112521. NCBI lineage: Bacteria > Pseudomonadati > Pseudomonadota > Alphaproteobacteria > Rhodospirillales > Azospirillaceae > Azospirillum > Azospirillum sp. UENF 112521. Next base: position 483,619 of record NZ_JBSNCI010000009.1, on the reverse strand, counting down.
GTCGGGCGGAGTGCCGTCGTGCTGGAAACGCCACGGATCTCCATCGCTGCCTCCTGCGCTTCTTGCCCGCTTTCCAGGCGTTGCCCCTGGGACAACCCCTTGGCGGGCGCCGCCCCTCGATGCTCTCCTTGACCGACCCTGCCGCACCGGACCTGTCGTGTGATCCGGTATGGATCAGACCGTGATGTTCAGGTTCTGGCCGCGGGTGGCGGTGGTGTTGCCGCCGCTGGATCCGCTCTGGGCCGTCTGCGCCTCCTGCTGGCGGCGGGTGCGCTCGGTCTGGTCTTCCTGTGCGGATTCGACGGGCGAGGTCGACCGCTGCGCCGCGGCCGGGCCGCTGCTGAGCGGGGTGACGTATGGCTGCTGCTGATAGCCGCCGATGCCGCCAATGCTGCTGACGCCCATGATCGTTCCTCCGGTCGCTGACGCGACGCTTCTCAACCCAACTAGGCAAATTTTGCCTGATCGAAAGGGTTAGCGCCAGCGAAATCGCTTCGGTGGAGAAGCTTTTCCGGGAATGTCAACGATCAAAGTGACTTGCGGGCAAAGGGTCACAACTGTTTTTCGGCGGTTGCTTCCGCTCCGGCAACCTGCGCTGCGGGCTCCGGCGGCAACTCGGCGTTCCGCCACAGCGCCGCTTCGACCGCCAGCGTCCAGAAGCTTTCGGCCGCCTTGCTCTGGCGCGCGCGCGGGCGGACCAGCCGGATCTGCACCGGCACAGTCCAGCGTTCGTCGCCGGCCGGCACGCCGGCGCGCACCAGGGAGCCGCGTGCCAGATCCTCGGCGATCAGGCTTTCCGGCAGCCAGGCCACGCCGCGCCCGTCGCGCGCCAGCGTGCGCAGGACCGCAGCGAGGTGGGAGGTGAAGACGGTGTCGAGCGCATTGGGCAGCGGATGTGCCGCCCGCACCGCCTCCAGAATGCGGCCCATGCCGGATTCGCGGCTGTAGGACAAATGCGGCAGCGCGGTGTCCTGGCCGTCCGCCAGCAGATGGCGTGGGCGGCCGCCGGGATCGGGGGCGGTCACCGCCAGCAGCCGGTCGCCGCCGACGACGACGGAGCGGAAGGACTCCGCATCCAGCCGGCCGGCCGCCGCCGGATGGGCGTGGCAGAGCAGGAACTGCGCCTGGCCTGCCAGCATCAGCCGCTCGCAGGCCTCCATGCTGTCGGACGACAGGGTGATGGCGCCCAGCCTTGCCCGCGCCTCCAGCGCCCGCAGCCAGGAGGGGAAGAAGGTCAGCGACAGCGCATGGGTGGCGGCGAAGCGCAGGGTCGCCGCTTCCGACTGGGCGGCGAGCCGGGCCTCTTCCCGGCCTTGCAGCAGGCGGCGCACGGTTTCGTCGGCGAAGGGGCGGAAGCGGCGGCCAGCCTCCGTCAGGGTCACCGGCTGGGCGCTGCGGTCGAACAGCGGGGTGCCGGCCCAATCCTCCAACGCGCGGATGCGGCGGCTGAAGGCCGGCTGGGTCAGGCGGCGCATGTCGGCGGCGCGGGAGAAGTTGCCGCAATCCACCAGCGCCAGGAAATCGTCGAGCCAGGAGAGTTCCATCGCCCAATCTTCGTCACGTCTGCCGGGCCGGCCCGGTGCCCTTATGCCGAACCCGCATGATGCGTTCCGACCTTGGCATTGGCCCGGCGGCCCGCAACATCCCTACAGTGCCGGCACGAAACGCGCCACCACGCTGCAAGGGGAACCGCCATGCGCATCGTCGAAATCCGCGAGCAGACCGCCGGCATCAAGTCCGACATCGCCAACGCCTTCATCGATTTCAGCCAGATGACGTGCAGCGTCGTCGCGGTGGTCACCGACGTGGTGCGCGACGGCAAGCCGGTGATCGGCTACGGCTTCAACTCGAACGGCCGTTATGCCGCGGGCGGGCTGCTGCGCGAGCGCTTCATCCCCCGGCTGATGTCGGCCGCACCCGACAGCCTGCTGGACGACACCGGCGAGAACCTCGACCCGTTCCGCATCTGGGCACGGCTGATGACCAACGAAAAGCCAGGCGGCCATGGCGAGCGCTCCGTCGCCGTCGGCACCATCGACATGGCGGTGTGGGATGCCGTGGCGAAGATCGCCGGCGTGCCGCTCTACCGCCTGCTGGCCGACCGTTACCGCGGTGGGGTGGCCGACGACAGCGTCTGGGTCTACGCGGCGGGCGGCTATTACTATCCAGGCAAGGATGTGACGGCGCTTCAGGACGAGATGCGCAGCTACCGCGACCGCGGCTACAAGGTCGTGAAGATGAAGATCGGCGGCGCCCCGCTGGAGGAGGATCTCCGCCGCATCGACGCGGTGCTGGAGGTGGTCGGGTCGGGCGAGAACCTGTGCGTCGATGCCAATGGCCGCTTCGACCTCGCCACCGCGATCAAATACGCCGAGGCGCTGAAGCCCTACGGCCTGTTCTGGTACGAGGAGGCCGGAGATCCGCTGGACTATGCGCTGCAGGCCGAACTCGCCAACCATTACGACCGGCCGATGGCGACGGGCGAGAACCTGTTCTCCCACCAGGATGCCCGCAACCTGATCCGCCATGGCGGCATGCGGCCCGACCGCGACTGGCTGCAGTTCGACTGTGCCTTGAGCTATGGACTCGTCGAGTATCTGCGCACGCTGGACATGCTGAAAGACAATGGCTGGTCCAGCCGTCGGGTGGTGCCGCATGGCGGGCACCAGATGTCGCTGAACATCGCCGCCGGCCTGCATCTGGGCGGCAACGAATCCTATCCGGACGTCTTCAAGCCCTTCTGCGGTTTCGCCGACGGTATCGCAGTCGAGGATGGCCGCGTGCGCTTGCCCGATCTGCCCGGCGTCGGTTTCGAGGCGAAGTCGGAACTGTTCGCGACGATGAGCGGGCTGCTGGAAACCAGATAACTGCACTCAGGTTCAAGGTCCGGACCTGTTCCATTGGGAGACGGCATCGCCAATGGTCGATTCGGCCATTGACCGAGCGCTTTACTGTGTCAATCTGTTGGAGGTCGCAACGTTTCAGAAAGGAGGTGATCCAATGTCTCATGGAGCCAGTCCGGTCGTCGCCGCTTTGTTCGGTCTCGCCACTCTCCTGACGGCGGGGATCGCCAACGCGGACTGTTCGCCCAACCACAGCGCGAGCGCGTCGCCGCCGCCGGCCTCCAGCACCGTCGGGTCGGCAGGAACATCGGCGCCCAGCAGCACGCGCGGCGGGTGACGGCCGAACGCTGACGACCAGGAAAATCCATGCACAGGAATGGGCCGCCCCTCGCCGGGCGGCCCGTTTTCATTCCGGCAGGGAGTGAAGTCGGGTTGTGGAGAGTGTTGTCCAAAAATGTCGCAAGAGTGAATTTTTATTGCTTTTCCATATGGTGGTAGGCCGTATATTGAAATTTTTAACAATCCGCTGCCACCATTGCGCGTGAAACCTCGATATGGGTTCGAGGCGTGTTGGAGGGCAAGATGGATCACTCGACCGGTCATCACCATGGCTGCTGCCAGGGCGAACACAGCTCGCGCCGCGGGTTCCTGAAGCTGGCGACGCTGGGCGCCGGCGTGACGCTGATGGCGCCGATGATGATGAGCCGCCCGGCGCAGGCCGGGGGGGTCGACACGCTGCTGCTGACCTGCATGGACTACCGGCTGATGGCGCGGGTGGCCGAGTACATGGAAGGGCGCAGTCTCAAGGAGAAATACGACCATATCGTCCTGGCCGGTGCCAGCCTGGGCGCGCTGAACGACAAGAAGCCGGCCTGGGGCGAAGCCTTCTGGGATGAGGTGGAGATCGCCCGCGACCTGCATCATGTGAAGCGGCTGATCGTCATGGATCACCGCGATTGCGGTGCGTACAAGGCGTTCCTCAACCTCGATCTGGCCGGTGACCCGCGCCGGGAAAGCGACGTGCACGGCCAGTATCTGACGAAGCTCCGGACGATTGCCAAACAGCGCCATCCCGATCTGGAGGTCGAACTGCTGATCATGGATCTCGACGGCAAGGTCGAGACGATGGCGGCATAGCGGCAGGATGACCGGCATTCCTCCCCCGGTTCCGAGGAAGGAGTGCCGGCAGGCGGCCGTCACATGTCCAGACCCAGGTCCAGGTTCGGGGCGCTGTGGGTCAGCCAGCCGCAGCTGATCATGTCGACGCCGGTCTCGGCGATGGCGCGCACGGTGGCGAGCGTGACGTTGCCCGATGCCTCGGTCAGCAAACGGCCATCCACCATCCGCACCGCGCGGCGCAGCGTGTCCGGGTCCATGTTGTCGAGCAGCACGACATCGACCGGCAGGCCCAGCAGCTCGTCCAGCTGATCGAGCGTGTCGACCTCGACCTCCACCTTGACCATGTGGCCGATGGCGGCGCGGACGCGCTCCACCGCCGGGCGCACGCCGCCGGCGACGGCGATGTGGTTGTCCTTGATCAGCACGGCGTCATCCAGCCCAAAACGGTGGTTGAAGCCGCCGCCCAGCTTGACCGCATGCTTCTCCAGAACGCGCAGGCCCGGGGTGGTCTTGCGGGTGCAGACGATGCGCGTTTGCGTGCCCTCCACCTCGCGCACCAGGGCGCGGGTGGCGGTGGCGATGCCGGACAGCCGGCCCATCAGGTTCAACGCCGTGCGCTCCGCCGTCAGCAGGGCGCGGGCCTTGCCGGTCAGGGTGGCGATGGTGCCGCCGGAGAGCACGTCGTCGCCGTCCGCGCGCTCCACCGTCACCGACATGCCGGGGTCGAGCAGGCGGAAGGCGATCAGCGCCGCCTCCAGCCCGGCGACGCGGCCGTCCTTGCGGGCGGCGATGCGGGCGGTCGCCACCGCGTCGGCCGGGATGATGCTGTCGGTGGTGATGTCGCCGGCCCGGCCCAGATCCTCCGCCAGGGCGGCGCGGACGATGGGCTCGACGGTCAGAGGATGCAGCATGCGGCGTCTCCGGGCAGGGGGCCGGCGGCGCCGGCCAGGTCGCTGAGGGTTAGGGTGCGGGAGAGGGAAGCGGGGTTCGGCAGGGGATGGTCGCTGCGGCAATGGGCACCGCGGCTTTCCTCCCGCGCCAGGGCGGCATGGACGACCAGACGGCCGACCAGCAGCCGGTTGCGGGCCTCGCCCCAGTGCCGGACGATGTCCGGCGGAGCCTGGACGGTGTCGTGGGTGTCGCCGTCTTCGCAGCGGAGCATGTCGAGCGCCGCCGCCAGCCGATCGAGCTTGCGCCGGGCGGCCAGCAGCCCCAGCCCGTTGCGCACCAGCCCGGCCCCGTCATAGAGCGCCGTCCGCGCCTCCGCCCCGATGGCATCGAGCAGGGCATGGCCGACATCGGCGGCGACCGCCGGCGGACGGGGCAGGGCGAAAGGCGGCAGCGGCGCCAGCGGGCGGTCCGCCACGTCGCGGGCGACGCGGGTGCCGAACACCAGCGCCTCCAGCAGGGAATTGCTCGCCAGCCGGTTGGCGCCGTGGACGCCGGTGCAGGCGACCTCGCCGCAGGCCCACAGCCCCTCCAGGCTGGTCCGCCCGTCGGCGTCGGTGACCACCCCGCCCATATGGTAGTGGGCGGCGGGCGCCACCGGCATCGGCTCCGCGAAGGGGTCGAGCCCATGCTCGGCGCAGAGGGCCAGCACGGTGGGGAAGCCGCCGGGCTTGGCGGCCAGCGCCGGGCGCAGGTCGAGGAACACCGGCTCCCCCGCCGCGACGCGCCGGCCGATGGCGCGGGCGACCACGTCGCGTGGCGCCAGTTCCGCCAACGGATGCTCGTCCAGCATGAAGCGGTGGCCCTGGCGGTCGAGCAGCAGGGCGCCCGCCCCGCGCAACGCCTCGGTCAGCAGCGGCACCGGGTCGGCATCGACGGCCAGCGCCGTCGGGTGGAACTGGACGAACTCCAGGTCGGCGAGAGTGGCACCGGCCCGCGCGGCGATGGCCAGCCCGTCGCCGGTGGCCTCAGCCGGGTTGGTGGTGCGGGCGAAGGCGGCGCCGATGCCGCCGGTCGCCAGGATCACGCGCGGTGCCCGGTGCAGCACCCAGCCCTGTCCATGACAGGCCAGCAGACCGCAGACCCGGCCGTTGCGCAGCACGAGATCGACGGCGAAGGCGTCGGTCTCCACCCGCACCGACGGGGTGGCGCGCAGGCGGTCGGCCAGGGTGGTGACCAGGGTGCGGCCGGTGGCGTCGCCGCCGGCATGGACGATGCGCGCTGCACCATGCGCGGCTTCGCGGCCAAGCAGCGGCGAGCCGTCGGGCGCACGGTCGAAGGGCAGGCCGTCCTCCAGCAGGCGGCGGACCTCGGCGGCGCCTTCGCGGGTCAGCAGGGCCGCCATCGCCGCATCGACCAGACCGGCCCCGGCGGCGACGGTGTCGGCGGCATGGTCCTCCGGCCGGTCGCCGGGACCGACGGCGGCGGCGATGCCGCCCTGGGCGTAGAGGCTGGAGCCGCCGGGCAGGCCGGCGGTCTTGGTGATCAAGGTGACCGCGCGCGGCGCCAGTTGCAGCGCCGCGGTCATCCCGGCAAGGCCGGAGCCGACGACGATCACATCGGCATCGCGGACATCGTAAGGCGTGCTGGAGGTCATGGGGGGACTCCTACACAACGCGAGCAGATCCCTTCTCCCCCCTGGGGAGAAGGTTAGGATGAGGGGGTTCGGCGAAGCCGAAGAGATCCTCGAAGCGGTTCCCCCTCACCCCGACCCTCTCCCCGCTTTCGGCGGACCAAAGGTCCGCCTGTCGCGTCAGCGCAAACTTCGTTTGCGCGAGAGCGGGGGAGAGGGGGTTACTTCGGCTTCACCGCCAGCATGCGCTCAACCGAGCGGCGGGCGCGGGTGGCCAGCGCGTCCGGGATCTCGACACGCGGCTCCAGGGTCCGCAACGAGTCGAGGATGCTCGACAGCGTCACCGTCTTCATGTGCGGGCACAGGTTGCAGGGCCGCACGAACTCCGTCTCGGGCGAGGCGGCGGCGACGTTGTCGCTCATCGAGCATTCGGTGACCATCAGCACCCGCGGCGGCTTCTCGGTGCCGACGAAGTCGATCATGCGGGCGGTGGAGCCGACGAAATCGGCGGCCTCCAGCACATCGGGCGGGCATTCGGGATGGGCGATCACCGTCAGCCGGTCGAAGCGGCGGCGGAACTCGCCGATCTCCGCGCCGGTGAAGCGCTCGTGCACCTCGCAATGGCCCTTCCAGGCGATGATCTCCACCTTGGTCTGGGTCGCGACATATTTCGCCAGATATTCGTCGGGCAGGAAGATCACCCGGTCGACGCCCAGCGATTCCACCACCTCCACCGCGTTGCCCGAGGTGCAGCAGATGTCGACCTCCGCCTTCACCTCGGCCGAGGTGTTGACGTAGGCGACCACCGGCACGCCGGGATGGGCCTCGCGCAGCAGGCGGACGTCGGCGGCGGTGATGCTGTCGGCCAGCGAGCAGCCGGCGTTGCGGCTGGGGATCAGCACCGTCTTGGCCGGATTGAGCAGCTTCGCCGTCTCCGCCATGAAATGCACGCCGGCCAGCACGATCACGTCGGCATCGGTCTCGGTCGCCTTGGCGGCCAGCGCCAGGCTGTCGCCGACGATGTCGGCCACGCCGTGGAAGATCTCCGGCGTCTGGTAGTTGTGCGCCAGGATGACGGCGTTGCGCTCGCGCTTCAGCTCGTTGATGGCGTGGACCAGCGGCGCGTGGAAGGGCCATTCGATGGCCGGCACGACACGTTTCATGCGCTCAAAGATCGGCGCGGTCGCCGCGGCGACGGCAGGGGTGTAGGCGAGTTCGGCGACCTCGGGCATCGGACGGCTCCGCTCTATGCTCGTTCTGAGCAAAACCATATGTGCTCGATACGAGCATATCAAGAAGAAAAGGCGGAGCGGAAACAATCCGGCGCAAGCGGCGTTGTGCGGTGGCGGGGAAGGCCGGCAGCGTGGCCTGTCCCCCCGGTCAGCGCTGTCTGGAGTTTTGCCGATGAAAGCCTTCCTTGCTGCGCTCTGCGCCATCGTTGTCCTGGCGGGCGGCGCCTGGGCGGTGCTTCCGAGCCTGTTCGCCCGCAGCGCCGACGAGACCTTCGCGTCGAGCGGAGCGCGGGTGGGAGAGGAGGCGTCGGTTGCGCACCGCAACTTCTCCGGCCGTCCGCAGATCGACCCCCAGCAGGCCGGCAACATGCGGAAGTGATCCGGCCAACGGGGAAAACGGATGACCCCGGCAGGGTAGCCCCGACCGGGTAAGGCAACTTTTGCCCGCGCCGGCCGTTAACCAGGCTCGGGCCGACCATGGCCCCACACAGGGTTTCCGGAGCGGTTTGCGGGAGTGTGATGACGGTTCATGATCCGGAAAGCGGCGCGGAAGACTTGCGTGCCGACGTCTACCGGCTGCTGGCGCTGACGCTGGCCGCCCCGCCGGGCGCCGACCTGCTGGCGCTGCTGGGCGGCCTCACCGGCGACGCGACGCCGCTCGGCCGGGCCTTCGACGATCTGGCCGCCCGTGCCCGCGCCACCGAACCACAGGCGGCGGAGCGGGAGTTCAACGCGCTGTTCATCGGCGTCGTCCAGGGCGAGCTGGTCCCCTATGCCTCCTACTACCGCACCGGCTTCCTGACCGACCGGCCGCTGTCGGCCCTGCGCGCCGACCTCCAGGCCCTGGGGCTGGAGCGGGCACCCGACGTGTCGGAGCCGGAGGACCACATCGCCGCGCTCTGCGACGTGATGGCCGTGCTGATCCGCGAGGGGGCCGACCCGGCGGTGCAGCGCCACATGCTGGACAGCCACCTGACGCCCTGGGCCGGGCGCTTCTTCCAGGATCTGGAGGCGGCGGAAGCGGCCGGCCTCTACCGCCCGGTCGGCACCATCGGCCGCCTGTTCCTGGAAATCGAGCAGGAGGCCCTGAGCAGACAGATCGACGAATTGGAAGGGGCCGACGCATGAAGACGCCGCAAGATCCGTCGTGCAATTCCCCCGCACGCAATCCGCTGCAACGCCGCGACATCCTGAAGACGCTGGGCCTGGGGGCCGCCGGCGCCGCGGCGGCGGCTGTGCTGCCGGTCGGCGACGAGGCGCAGGCAATGGAATCGCCGCAGGAGCAGGTGAAGGCCCGCTACCGCGAAACCGAACACGTCAAGCGCTTCTACGCGCTGAACCGCCTCTAAGGGCGATCCGGAGGGTGTCCATGCTGGTCAAACGCAGCTCGGCGAAAGCGGCAGGCGCAAAGCGGTCCGGTCTGGTCGCGGCCTTGGCCGACAGTCTGGAATCGGGCGTCAGCCGCCGTGGCTTCCTGCGCCGGTCCGGCCTTGCCGCGGGCGGCATCGCCGCCGTCAGCGCGCTGCCGGGTGCCATGATCCGCAAGGCGGAGGCGGGCCCCATCCTGCCGAATGTCGAGGTGGTGACGCGCAAGAATGTCTGCACCCACTGCTCGGTCGGCTGCACGGTGATCGCCGAGGTGCAGAACGGCGTCTGGGTCGGTCAGGAGCCGGGCTGGGAAAGCCCGATCAACCAGGGCACCCACTGTGCCAAGGGCGCTTCGGTGCGCGAGCTGACCAAGGGCACCCGCCGCGTCAAGTACCCGCTCAAGCTGGTCGACGGCGTGTGGCAGCGCATCGGCTGGGACCAGGCGATCGAGGAGATCGGCAACCAGCTGATGGACATCCGCAAGGCATCCGGGCCGGACGCGGTGTTCTGGCTCGGCTCGGCGAAGTTCTCCAACGAGGGCGCCTATCTCTACCGCAAGCTGGCGGCCTTCTGGGGGACCAACAACGTCGATCATCAGGCGCGCATCTGCCACTCCACCACGGTCGCCGGCGTGGCGAACACGTGGGGCTACGGCGCCATGACCAACAGCTACAACGACATCCAGAACTCCAAGGCACTGGTGATCGTCGGCGGCAACCCGGCCGAGGCGCACCCGGTGTCGATGCAGCACATGCTGCGCGGCAAGGAGCACAACCGCGCCCCCTTCATCGTCATCGACCCGCGCTTCACCCGCACCGCCGCCCATGCCACCGAGTATGTCCGCATCCGCCCCGGCACCGACATCCCGGTCGCCTGGGGCCTGCTGTGGCACATCTTCGAAAACGGCTGGGAGGACAAGGAGTACATCCGCCAGCGCGTTTACGGCATGGACGAGATCCGCGCCGAGGTGAAGAAATGGACTCCGGAAGAGGTGGAGCGGGTGACCGGCGCCCCCGGGTCGCAGCTTCGCCGGGTGGCGGAGGCGCTGGCGAAGAACAAGCCCAGCACGGTGATCTGGTGCATGGGCGTCACCCAGCACACGGTCGGCACCGCCAACGTCCGCGCCCTGTCGATTTTGCAGCTGGCGCTGGGCAACATCGGCGTGGCCGGCGGCGGCGCCAACATCTACCGCGGCCACTGCAACGTGCAGGGCGCCACCGACTTCGGCCTCGATGTCAGCACGCTGCCCGCCTATTACGGGCTGGCGGAAGGGGCGTGGAAGCATTTCGCCCGCGCCTGGGACGTCGAGTACGACTATCTGAAGGGCCGCTTCGCCACCAAGGACCTGATGGAGGCCAAGGGCATCCCGACCACCCGCTGGTTCGATGCCGTGCTGGCGAAGCCCGGCGAGATCGACCAGCCGAGCCCGCTCCGCGCCATGATGTGCTTCGGCCATGGCGGCAACACCGTCACCCGCATGCCGGAGATGGTGAAGGGGCTGGAGAAGCTCAGCCTTCTGGTCATCGCCGACCCGCACCCGACCACCTTCGCCGCCATCAAAGAGCGGCGCAACGGCACCTACATCCTGCCGGCCTGCACCCAGTTCGAAACCGACGGGTCGCGCACCTGCTCCAACCGCTCGATGCAGTGGGGCGAGAAGGTGGTGGAGCCGATCTTCGAGTCGAAGGACGACTACGCCATCATCTATCTGCTGGCGCGCAAGCTCGGCTTCGCCGACGAGATGTTCAAGCACATCACGGTGGAGAAGGACCGGCCGGTGCCGGAGGACATCCTGCGCGAGATGAACCGAAGCTGCCTGTCCATCGGCGCCACCGGCCAGTCGCCGGAACGGCTGAAGATGCACATGAAGCATCAGGCCGATTTCGACAAGATCACCATGCGGGCCGCCTCCGGCCCCTGCGCCGGCGATTACTACGGCCTGCCCTGGCCGAGCTGGGGCCATCCGGAGATCAGGCATCCGGGATCGGCCGTGCTCTACGACACCTCCAAGCATGTGATGGACGGCGGCGGCGTCTTCCGCGCCCGCTTCGGGGTGGAGCGCAACGGCGTCTCGCTGCTGGCCGACGGCTCCTATTCCAAGGGGTCGGAGATCGAGGACGGCTATCCCGAATTCACCATGGCCGTGCTGAAGAAGCTGGGCTGGGACAAGGACTTGACGCCGGACGAGATGCGCGTCATCCAGGCCATCGGCGGCGGCGGCGGCGGCGGCGGCGGCGGGGCCGAGGTGGACAATGTCAGCTGGCAGACCGATCTGTCGATGGGCATCATCCGCGTTGCGCTGAAGCATGGCTGCGTGCCGCACGGCAACGCCAAGGCGCGCGCCGTCGCCTGGAACCTGCCCGACCCGGTGCCGGTCCACCGCGAGCCGATCTATTCCCCGCGCCCCGATCTGGTGAAGGCTTTCCCGGCCATCGAGGACCGGCGCGACTTCCGTCTGGTCCAGCTTGCCCGCTCGCTCCAGTTCAAGGTGGCGGACAGCGACCTGCGCCAGCGCTTCCCCATGGTGCTGACCTCCGGCCGGCTGGTCGAATATGAGGGCGGCGGCGAGGAGACCCGGTCCAACCCGTGGCTGGCCGAGTTGCAGCAGTCGATGTTCGCGGAGATCAACACCAAGGACGCCGAGCGGCTGGGCATCAGGGACGGCGCCTGGGTCTGGGTCTATGGGCCGGAGGACGGCAGCAAGGCCAAGGTCAAGGCGCTGGTGACCGACCGCGTCGGCGGCGGCACGGTGTTCATGCCCTTCCACTTCTCCGGCTACTGGCAGGGCGACAGTCTGCGCGGCAACTACCCGCCCGACACCGACCCCATCGTGCTGGGCGAGCCGGTGAACGGGGTGACGACCTACGGCTACGACCCCGTCACCTTCATGCAGGAAACCAAGGTCACCCTTTGCCGGGTCGAGCCGGCGTGACGTACGGGAGCTGAACAGAACAATGGCCCGGATGAAGTTCCTGTGCGACGCCGAACGCTGCATCGAATGCAACGCCTGCGTCACCGCCTGCAAGAACGAGCATGAGGTGCCGTGGGGCATCAACCGCCGCCGGCTGGTCACGCTGAACGACGGCAAGCCGGGCGAGCGGTCGATCTCCATGGCCTGCATGCACTGCAACGACCCGCCCTGCGCCGCGGTCTGCCCGGTCGACTGCTTCCTACAAACGGCGGATGGGGTGGTGCTGCACAGCAAGGATCTCTGCATCGGCTGCGGCTACTGCTTCTACGCCTGCCCATTCGGGGCGCCGCAATACCCGCGCACCACCGACTTCGGCAGCCGCGGCAAGATGGACAAGTGCACCTTCTGCGCCGGCGGTCCCGAACCGGACGGCAGCGTCGAGGAATACCAGAAATACGGCGCCAACCGGCTGGCCGAGGGCAAGCTGCCGCTCTGCGCCGAGATGTGCTCCACCCGCGCGCTGATGGGTGGCGACGGGGCAGTGCTGGCCGACATCTATCAGGAGCGCTCGCTGCGCCGCGGCTACGGCTCGGGCGCGCCGGGCTGGTCGACCGCCTATGGCCGCAACGACCGCGGCTCTCCCTTCGCACCGGGCGGGCCTGGCACGGGAGGGGCGTGAGCGCCTCCGCAAGTAAAGTCCATTCCGGGAGACCATCATGCGCCCCACCAGACTCCCCCTGCACACCCTGCTGCTGATCGCCCTGCTGGCCGTTCAGAGTTTGGCCGCTTCGACTTTCGCACAAGCGCAGCTCACCCAGGTGCCCGGCCAGAACTCGCCGACCACCAAGGAGCAGGTGCCGCTCTACGTCCCGCAGGACGACAAGCTGATCGGCCGCGTCAGCATCCCGGACGAAAAGCTGGCGGTGCTGGTCCAGCCGGAAGGGCGGGAATGGCGGGAGTGGCGCACCCACACGCTGCGGCTGGCGATCGCCGGGCTCGCCATTGGCATGACGGCGGTCCTGGCGATCTTCTTCCTCTATCGCGGCACCATCCGCATCCATGGCGGCAAGTCGGGGCGGCTGGTCCTGCGCTTCAACGGGTTGGACCGCTTCGCCCATTGGACGACGGCGGTCAGCTTTCTGCTCATGGCGTTGACCGGGGTGATCCTGACCTTCGGCCGGCCGCTGCTGATCCCGCTGATCGGCCATCAAGCCTTCACGCCGCTGGCGGAATACGCCAAGTCGATCCACAACTTCGTCAGCGTGCCCTTCGTCGTCGGGCTGCTGATGATCATGGGCCTGTGGCTGCGCGACAACATTCCGGAAAAGGCCGACTGGACCTGGATCAGGACGGCAGGCGGGCTCTTCTCCAAGGCCGGTGGGCAGCATCCGGAAGCCGGGCGCTTCAACGCCGGACAGAAGCTGGTGTTCTGGAGCATCGTGCTGGGCGGCATCGGCATGGCGGCCACCGGCTATCTGATGATGGTGCCCTTCGCCGTTTCCGGGATCGGCGGCATGCAGATCATGCACGTCGTCCACGGCCTGCTGGCGGCGGGCCTGATCGCCGCGGTGATCGGCCACATCTACATCGGCACCATCGGCATGGAAGGCGCCTTCGACGCCATGGGCTGCGGCGAGGTGGACGAGAACTGGGCGATGGAGCACCACCGCCGCTGGTATCAGGAGCAGCTGCGCAAGGGCTATGTCGAGGGGCGCCAGCCGGCGGAGTGAAGCGACACACCGATGCTTTCATAGGGTGGGACACGAACAATCCCACCCGCCGACCGTCTCCTTCCATAGTACAATTTACCCCCTCCCTCTCAGAGTGGCTGAATGGCCCTCGACAAACGCGCTGGACCGGAGACCTGACCGGTTCACCACACTGAGAGGAACGGCCCAAATGCTCCACCAGGCTCTCGACACGCTCCAGAAGCAGATCGCGCTCCGCCCCCGCTACGACAACTATATCGGTGGTCAGTGGGTTGCGCCGGTGGATGGCCAATACTTCACCAATCTCACCCCGATCACCGGCAAGCCGCTGTGCGAGATCGCCCGTTCCCAAGCCGCCGACGTGGAGCTGGCGCTCGACGCCGCCCACGCCGCCAAGGATGCCTGGGGCCGCACCTCGCCGACCGAGCGCTCGAACATCCTGCTGAAGATCGCCGACCGCATGGAAGAGCGGCTGGAGGTCATCGCGCTGGCCGAGACGCTGGACAACGGCAAGCCGATCCGCGAGACCCGCGCCGCCGACGTTCCGCTCGCCATCGACCATTTCCGCTACTATGCCGGCTGCATCCGCGCCCAGGAAGGTTCGATCGCCGAGATCGACCACACCACCTACGCCTACCATTTCCATGAGCCGCTGGGCGTCGTCGGCCAGATCATTCCCTGGAACTTCCCGCTGCTGATGGCCGCCTGGAAGCTGGCCCCGGCGTTGGCCGCCGGCAACTGCATCGTGCTGAAGCCGGCCGAGCAGACCCCGATGGCGATCATGGTGCTGGCCGAGATCATCGGCGACCTGCTGCCGCCCGGCGTGCTGAACATCGTCAACGGCTTCGGCATCGAGGCCGGCAAGCCGCTCGCCACCAACAAGCGCATCTCGAAGATCGCCTTCACCGGCGAGACCTCGACCGGCCGCCTGATCCTGCAATACGCGTCGGAGAACATCATCCCGTCGACCGTCGAGCTGGGCGGCAAGTCGCCGAACATCTTCTTCGAAGACGTGATGGCCGCCGACGACGAGTTCCTCGACAAGGCGCTGGAAGGCTTCGCGATGTTCGCGCTGAACCAGGGCGAGGTCTGCACCTGCCCCAGCCGCGTCCTGATCCAGAAGTCGATCTACGACCGTTTCATCAAGCTGGCGGTCGAGCGCGTCGCCAAGATCGCCCAAGGCCACCCGCTGGACGGCGGCACCATGATCGGCGCCCAGGCGTCGCAGGAGCAGCTTGAGAAGATCCTCTCCTACATCGAGATCGGCAAGGCCGAGGGCGCCAAGGTCCTGATCGGCGGCGAGCGCGCCCATCTGGGCGGCGAGCTGGAGGGCGGCTACTACGTGCAGCCGACCATCCTCGAAGGCCACAACAAGATGCGCATCTTCCAGGAGGAGATCTTCGGCCCGGTCGTCGCCGTGACGACCTTCGAGACCGAGGAAGAGGCGCTGGCCATCGCCAACGACAGCGAGTTCGGCCTGGGCGCCGGCGTGTGGAGCCGTGACGGCAACCGCGCCTTCCGCATGGGCCGCGGCATCCAGGCCGGCCGCGTCTGGACCAACTGCTACCACCTGTACCCAGCGCACGCCGCCTTCGGTGGGTACAAGAAGTCCGGTATCGGCCGCGAGACGCACAAGATGATGCTCGACCACTACCAGCAGACCAAGAACCTGCTGGTCAGCTACAGCCCGAAAGCGCTCGGCTTCTTCTGAGCCCTGCTCCTCCCTATCGGGCAAACCTGGGCCGGGGGCGTGTCCCCCGGCCTTTTTTCTTTCTCCGTGTGGTTTCGTGATAAAGGACCACCATGACCGCCCCAACCCCGACTGACCGCGTGACCGCCACGCCCGAGGCCGTCGCCCTGCTGGACCGGCTTGCCGCGAAGCACGGGCCGCTGATGCTGCACCTGTCGGGCGGCTGCTGCGACGGTACGGCGCCGCTCTGCCTGCCGAAGGGGGAGTTCAGGATGGGCGGTCGCGACCTGTGCCTCGGCACGGTCGCCGGTGCGCCCTTCTGCATGTCCGACGACACCTTCCAATGGTGGCGCAACACCCAGGTCATCCTGGACGTTATCCAGGCGCGCGGCGGCGGCTTCTCGATCGAGGCGCCGGACGGCGTCCGCTTCATCGCCAGGGCCCGCCTGTTCACCGACGGGGAGCTGGCCGGCCTGCCCGATCCGCAACCGGCCGATACTGTTTAGGAGCCGCCCCGCATCATGTCCTCCTTCACCGGTCCGCGGATTGGTCTTGCCCGCCGCCATCCCTGGAGTACCCTTGCCGGATCGCATCCGCGGACGGAGCGAGGGGTGCAGGGGGAAGCCATGTCCGCAGGAGAGACTTCCGTGACGGGGCCGGTACGGCCGACCTCCGGCGACGGCATGCCGCGCGCCGTCACCCATGCCGAACGCCCGGACGAGGCGGCGCGGGAACTGCGCGCCGGGCTGGGCGAGGTGGCTTTGGAACTGGTGGTCGTCTTCTGCGCCCCAAGCTATGACCGCGAGGCGCTGGCCGACGCGCTGGCGGGGCAGTTCGGCATGGTGCCGGTGATCGGCTGCACCACGGCGGGGGAGATCGGCCCCGGCGGCTACACCACCAACGCCCTGGTGGCGGTGGGCTTCCCGACCGAGGATTTCTGCATCGTCACCGCGCTGGTCGACCATGTCGACCGCTTCGAGATCGCCGACAGCACCGCCATCGCGCGGTCGCTGCTGTCGCGCCGCGACCGCGCGATGGGGACCCGCCCGGTGCCGCTGGGCGAGGAGGCCCGCAGCTTCGCCATGCTGCTGATCGACGGGCTGTCGATGAGCGAGGAGACGGTGGTCAGCGCACTGCACAACGCGCTGATCGACATCCCGCTGTTCGGCGCCTCGGCCGGCGACGACCTGCATTTCGAACGCACTTTCGTCCTGCACGAGGGCGCCTTCCACGCAGACGCCGCGGTGGTGGCGCTGTTCACCACGACGCGGCCCTTCACCGTCTTCCGCACCCAGCATTTCGTCAGCTCCGACCGCAAGATGGTGGTCACCGGCGCCGATCCGCAGCACCGCATCGTCCATGAGATCAATGCCGAGCCGGCAGGCCGCGAATATGCCCGTCTGGTCGGGCTGGAGGGGGAGCCGCTGACCCCGATGATCTTCGCCTCCCACCCGGTCGTGGTGCGGGTCGGCGGCCAGTATCATGTCCGCTCGATCCAGAAGGTGAACGACGACGAGAGCCTGACCTTCTTCTGCGCCATCGACGAGGGCATCGTCCTGACGGTGGCGGAGGGGGTCGATCCGGTCGCCAATTTCGATGGGCTGATCGAGGGCATCGAGGCGGAGGTCGGCGCCCCCGACCTGATCCTCGGCTGCGACTGCATCCTGCGCCGGCTGGAGATGGAGCAGCGGCAGCTGAACGCCGTGATGTCCGACCGGCTGGCCCGTCACCGCGTCGTCGGGTTCTGCGCCTATGGCGAGCAGGTCAACGGCATGCACGTCAACCAGACCTTCACGGGCGTCGCCATCGGAGGGCGCTAAGCCATGGCCGGCATGCAGACCCGCAACTGGACACTCGACCCCGCCGACCGCATCGCCGAGCTGGAGCGGGAGAACGCCAAGCTCCAGCGCATCAACAAGGTGCTGATGGACCGCGTCGAGCGGTCGATGGATTTCCAGGGCGGCGCCTTCTCGCTGTTCCAGACCGCCATCGTGCTGGAACAGAAGATCCGCGAGCGCACGCTGGAGCTGGAACGCGCCCTGCACAAGCTGGAGGACAGCAACCGCGACCTCGCCCGCGCCAAGGAGCTGGCGGACACCATGCGCACCCGCCTGTTCGAGGCGATCGAGTCGGTGAACGAGGGGTTCGCCCTGTTCGATTCCGCTGACCGGCTGGTGCTGTGCAATCGCAAATACCTGTCCTACTGGCCGTCGGTGGCGGGCCGCATCCAGGCCGGCATCCGCTTCAACGATCTGGTGGCGATGGTCGCCGCCGCCGATGCCGTCGCCGAGCCGCCGCCCGACGTCTGGCTGCGCGAACGGATGGAGCACCGCCACGACCTGAAGGGCGTCTTCCTGAACCGGCTGGCGGATGGCCGCTGGATCCAGGTGAACGAGCGGCGCACGCGCGACGGCGGCATCGTCGGCGTCTACACCGACATCACCGACGTCAAGCGCGAGGAGGAACGGCGGCGCGAATCCGAACAGGCGGAGAAATCCGCACTGATGATGTTGAACGACCAGCTGCAGCAGGCCAAGTCCCAGGCCGATCAGGCCAATTTGTCCAAGACACGCTTCATCGCCGCCGCCAGCCACGATCTGTTGCAGCCGCTGAACGCCGCCCGCCTGTTCGTCTCGGCGCTCGCCGATCTGGAGCAGCCCGACGCCAATGCGGAGCTGGTGGAGAACGTCGATGCGGCGCTGACATCGGTGGAGGATCTGCTGTCGGCTTTGCTCGATATCTCCAAGCTCGATGCCGGGGCGGTGACGCCGGAGGTGACCGACTTTCCGCTGCGCGGCATCCTGGCGCCGCTCGCCACCGAATATGCCGCGGTGGCGGCGGAGCGCGGCATCGATTTGAAGGTGGTGGGGTCGGGGGCGGTGGTGCGCAGCGACATGCGGCTGTTGCGCCGGATCGTGCAGAATTTCCTGTCCAACGCGCTGCGCTACGTCCAGGGCGGCCGGGTGGTGGTCGGCTGCCGCCGCACCGGCGACGGCGGCATCCGCATCGAGGTGTGGGACAACGGCCCCGGCATCCCGCGCGACAAGATCGCCGAGATTTTCCAGGAATTCCGCCGTCTCGACACTCCGGTCACCAAGGGGCGCGACCGCGGCATGGGGCTGGGGCTCGCCATCGTCGACCGCGTCGCCCGCATGCTGGACCACCCGATCACCGTGCGGTCGGAGCCGGGCCGGGGCTCCGTCTTCGCCGTCACCGTGCCGCGCGGGACCGAGCGCCGCGCCGTCCGCCCGGCCAGCATCGCCGCCCGGCCGATGACCAACCGGCTGGCCGGCACCTCGGTGCTGGTGCTGGACAACGAGCCGGCGGTGGTGGCGGGGATGGAAGCGCTGCTGCGCGGCTGGGCCTGCGACGTGGTGTCGGCCACCAATGGCGACGAGGCTCTGGCGCTGCTGTCCGGCATGCCGCAGCCGCCGGATCTGCTGATCGCCGACTATCACCTCGACGACGGCGTGCTGGGGGTGGACGAGGTGGCGCGGCTGCGCGCCGCCTGCGGCCGCATCCTGCCCGCCGTGATCGTCACCGCCAACCGCACTCCGGAACTGGCGGACGAGGCCAAGGCGGCCGGCTGCCTCGTGCTGAACAAGCCGGTAAAGCCGGCGCAGCTGCGCGCGGTGATGTCGGGGCTGGTGGGGTAGGGGCGGGCGGCGAAGAGAGCCTGATGATTTACCGGTAACGCCTTGCCGGTTCGGCTGTTGTCGGTTTTCATGACCGACCCCGCTGCGTTGCGCGACAAGGCGCTCGAAATCCACCGGCTGCTGTGCACCGTCTACGGCTGCCCGGTCGCCTATTTCCACAGCCTCGACCCGCTCAGCGAGCTGGTGTCGTCGCTGCTGTCGCACCGCACCCGCAATGCGGCCTCGGGCGCCGCCTTCAAGGCGCTGCGGCGGCGCTGGCCGGATTGGCAGTCGGTGCGCGACGCGCCGGTTGCCGAAGTGGAGGCGACCATCGCCGGCGTCACCTGGCCGGAGCAGAAGGCGCCGCGCATCCAGGCCATCCTGCGCCGCATCACCGAGCGGGTCGGCAGCCTGTCGCTCGACCTGTTGTCCGGCATGCCGGTGCCCGACGCCCGTGCGTGGCTGGAGGAGTTGCCGGGTGTCGGACCGAAGACCAGTGCCGCGGTGCTAAGCTTCTCCACTTTGCGGCAGGCCGCGTTGCCGGTGGACAGCCACCATCACCGCGTCGCCGTGCGCACCGGCCTGATCCCCGCCACTCTCGCCGTCGGCCCGTCCCACGCCGTGCTGTCGGCGCAACTGCCGGAGGGGTGGGACGCCCAGCAGGTCTATGACAACCATGAGGTCATGATGCTGCACGGCCAGCGCTGTTGCTATTATCAGGCACCGGCTTGCGACCGCTGCGTGCTGTTGCGGCTCTGCCCGACCGGACAGGCGCTCCGCCCGCCTGAGGAGGAGCGGGAGAGGGCGTGAAGCCATTCGTTTTGTGCATTGCAACACGCAGCCATTCCCAGAATGCAGGGCCCTTCACCGTCAGGCGAGCGCATATAGGATTGTGAGAGCGACGAAGACGCCGCTCCGATCTTCATAAGACGAGGCCTGAGGTGATTCACAAGATTTTGGACGCGATCGATGCCATCGTCGCGGAAAAACGGCAGAACGGCCAGCTTGAGGACTGGCTCAAGAGCGGAGCTGCACGCCGTTTCTGCGAGAAGATTTCGTCCGAGCGCAAGCACTATTACCCCGCTCTGCTTCTCTACTTGGAACGCAATGGCGGGCAGCACGTCTGACAGCATATGGGCAACGGGAACGGGCCGCGGCATTCCGCGGCCCGCCCGTTTTTGAGGGAGCCTATTCGGCCGCCAGCGGCGCCGGGATCATGCTGCCGGTCTGCTGGAAGCGGCTGTGCCAAGCGAAGGCTTCCTCCAGCAGGTGCGGGGTGTGGCCGCCGCGCTGAAGCGCCCGGCGGTGATAGTCGGCCGCCAGTTCGCGGTAGCTGGGATGGACGCAGTTGCGGATGATGGTCTCCGCCCGCTCGCGCGGCGCCAGACCGCGCAGGTCGGCCAGCCCGACCTCCGTCACCAGCACATCGACGTCATGCTCGTTGTGGTCGACATGGGTGACCATCGGCACGATGCTGGAGATGGCGCCGCCCTTGGCCAGCGACTTGGTGACGAAGATGGCGAGGTGGCTGTTGCGGGCGAAGTCGCCGGAGCCGCCGATGCCGTTCATCATCTGTGTGCCGTTGACGTGGGTGGAGTTGACGTTGCCGTGGATGTCGCACTCCAGCGCCGTGTTGATGCCGATGACGCCCAGGCGGCGGATCACCTCGGGATGGTTGGAGATCTCCTGCGGGCGCAGCAGCAGCCGGCCCTTGTAGGAGCCGATCTTCGGCAGCACCTCGGCGTACTTCCCGGCGCTGAGCGTGATCGAGGATCCGGACGCGAAATTCAACTTGCCGGCGTCGAACAGCTCGAAGGTGCTGTCCTGCAGCACTTCGCTGTACATGGTCAGATCGTGGAACGGCCCGTCGATCAGCCCGTGCAGCACCGCGTTGGCGATGGTGCCGATGCCGGCCTGGAGCGGCGCCAGCGACCGGCCGAGCCGGCCCTGTTTCACCTCGCGGCCGAAGAACTCGATCAGGTGGCCGGCGATGGCGTTGGTCTCGTCATCGGGCGGCAGGATGCTGGCGGAGCTGTCCTGCTTGCGCGTCACCACGATGGCGGCGATCTTCGACGGATCGATGGGTATGTAGGGCAGGCCGGCCCGGCTTTCCGCCGTCACCACCGGGATCGGTTCGCGGAAGGGGCGGCGCGTCGGGATATAGACGTCGTGCATCCCCTCCAGATCCAGCGGCTGGGTCAGGTTCAGCTCGATGATGATCTTTTCGGCCAGGATGGCGAAGGTCGCCGAATTGCCGATGGAGGTGGTCGGCACGATCCCGCCGGTGTCGGTGATGGCACAGGCCTCGATCACCGCGACATCGACCGGCCCCATCTGGCGCGAGCGCAGCAGTTCCACCGTTTCCGACAGATGCTGGTCGACGAACATCACCTCGCCGCGGTTGATCGCCTTGCGCAGCACCGGGTCGGCCTGGAAGGGCAGGCGGCGCGACAGCACCCCCGCCTCCGTCAGGATCCGGTCCACGTCGTTGCCCAGCGAGGCGCCGGTCATCAGCGTGATCTTCAGCTTCTCCGACGCGGCGCGCTCGGCCAGCGCCAGCGGCACCGCCTTGGCGTCGCCGGCACGGGTGAAGCCGCTCATGCCCACGGTCATGCCGTCCTTGATAAGGAAAGCGGCTTCCTCCGCCGGCACCACCTTGCCCCACAAGGATTTCAGGCGGATGCGATCTCGGTACATCGGGCGTTCCTTTTATGAGTGTTTTTTGTCGAATGACGAACGATACGTGCCTTGGTGTTCGTTTTTCTTATTTGAAAATACTCATAAGGACGGGCTGTCCGATACCGCAACCGTTCGTCCGGAATATCAGGTCACGGAGAAGTGAATGGGTGGGCGAATATCGCCATATCCGTTCGGAATGCGACCAGAGACTTCGTTCGATTGTATGGATATTTGCCGAAACACAGTTTCGCAAATCGGTATTTGGCAAGCATCGTCCGGCAACGGGGCGGTTGCCGGCGGAATGGTCGAGGGCGTACCATCGGTCTCTCGAACCGATTCCAGGAGTCCGCCGGCGTGGCGTCCCCGCATCGGCCGACCGTCAGCACCCGCAGTTACGACGGGCATGAACGGCGGCACGCGCATGACCATCACCAGATCGTGCTGCCCATCGCCGGCACCCTCGACATGGAGGTCGGCGGCGCCTGCGGCCGGGTGGGAGACGGGCGCGGGGTGCTGGTGGCCGACGGCGTGCCGCACAGCTTCCGCAGCGGCGGCGCCAACCGCTTCGTCGTGCTGGATGTACCGGCCGCCGGGCTGGTGCCGGAGGCGGCGGTGCGCGCCTGCAATGCCTTCTTCGCCATCGACGGGGCGCTGGATGGTCTGGTGCGCTATCTCGCGGCGGAGGCGGCCGACCGTCCGCTCGACCCGGTGCTGGCCCATCACTCGGCGGGGCTGCTGCTGCGCGCCCTGGAGGCGCGCCAGCCGCCGCCCTCCGTATCGACAAGGGATCCCATCGACCGCGCCCTGGCCCTGATGGCGGAGCGCTGCGGCGAGCCGTTGACGGTGGCGGAGCTGGCCGAGGCGGCCGGTCTGGCGCCCAGCCGGTTCTATGAACGCTTCCGTGCCCGCACCGGCAGCACACCGGCCCGCCTGCTGGCCGAATTGCGGCTGGACCGGGCGGAGGCGCTGCTGCGGGATGGCCGCCTGGCGCTGGCGGAGGTGGCTTTGGCGGTCGGTTTCTCCGACCAGAGCGCCCTGACCCGCAGCCTGCGGCGGCGGCGCGGCACCACGCCGGGGGCGGTGCGGAAGGGCGTTTAAGTTCCGCGGGCCGCTTCGACGATCACCGCCGCCACCGCATCGGGGCGCGACAGGTGGGGGGCATGGCCGCTTTCGACCTCGACCGTCCGGGCGCCGATGCGCGACGCGGTGGCACGCAGGAAGTCCGGCGGCAGCATGCGGTCCTGGCTGGCGACGACATACCAGGCGGGCTTTGTCTTCCAGGCGGCGGCACCGACCTTGCTGGCGAAGCAGGCCGCCGCGACCGGCCCCTGGGTGGCGGCCAGCAGGGCGACCTCCTCCGCCGGCAGATCCTGGGCGAAGTTGCGGGCCATGCCCTCCGGCGTCAGGGTCAGGAAGCGGCCTTTGTCCACCGACACGCCCGACAGGCCGGCCGACGGCGGGAAGGGCTTCAGCGTGTCGTTCGGCGATTGCCCGACGTCGGGAGCGAAGGCGGCGACATAGACGAGGGACTTCACCCGCTCCTGCTCGCCGATCTGGGTGATGACCGCCCCGCCCCAGGAATGGCCGACCAGCACCACCGGCCCCTTGGTCCGGTCGATGGCGCGCTGGACATGGGCGACATCGTCGTCGAGCGAAACCAGCGGGTTCTGCACCGCGACCGCCGCGAAGCCTTCCGCCTGCAAGCGGGCGATCACCCGGCCCCAGGAGGAACCGTCGGCGAAGGCGCCATGGACGAGGATGATGGTCGGATTGGAACTCATGGAAAGGCTCCCACAGGCGGTCGGACCCGCCAGTCAGAGCATGGCGAAAGCCGGACCGTCCAGAGGGGGCGTGGCGCTTTTCCTCAATGCGGAAAAGGGCTTGGCCGTTATTCCGCCGGCTGGCGGGCCGACCGCCGGCCGAAGGTGGCGACGCGGTAGACGTACCAGAGGGCGATCCCGGCGGCGACGATGTTGGACACAGGGTTCACCCAGTTGGCGATCTGCTGGTAGCGGTCCTCCAGCAGATAGCCGGCGCTCGCCAGGAAGGTCGTCCAGATCGCGGTGCCCAGCGTGGTGTAGAGCAGGAACGGCATCAGCGCCATGTTTGACACCCCGGCGGGGATGGAGATCAGCGTGCGCACCGCCGGGATCATCCGGCCGATCAGCACCGCCCGGCCGCCATGCTCGCGGAAATGGGCGGCGGCCTCGTCCACCTCCTCCGGTGCGATGGTCAGCCAGCGGCCATGGCGTGCCGCCCACTGTTTCAGCCGGCGGCTGCCGACCCAGCGGCCGATCCCATACCAGAACAGCGCCCCCAGCACCGCACCCACGGTGCCCGAAACGATGATCATCGGCAGGCCAAGGTCGCCCCTTGCGGCGGTGAAGCCGGCCAGCGGCAGGATCAGCTCCGATGGAATGGGGGGAAACAGGTTCTCCGCGAACATCAGCAGAGCGACGCCGAGATAGCCCGTCTGCTCCACCATACCGACAATCCAATCGAACACGGTCTTCTCCTCGCGCCTGCCGACCCGCCACCCACCGCCGGAGCAACACCGCGACGGGGGGATTGGTTGCATGGAAGGGCTCGCACCGGCCGCCGGCCCTGCTTATGTTTGCAGATGCAACGATTGGATGGACGGAGAAAGTGCCAATGGCGGCGATCAAGCTCGACCGGCATGAGAAGGGGATCCTGGCGGCCCTGCAGGAGAATGCCCGCCTGACCATGCAGGAACTGGGCGACACGGTCGGGCTGTCGGCCTCCCCCTGCTGGCGCCGGGTGCGGTCGATGGAGGAGATTGGCGTCATCCGCCGCTACACGGTGCAGCTCGACCCGCGCAAGCTGGGGCTCGGCGAATGCGTCTTCGCCCATGTCACGCTGGAGCGCCACAAGGAGAATGCGGTCGACCAGTTCGAGACCGCCATCGCCGGCATGCCGGAGGTGCTGGAATGTTTCGCGGTCACCGGCGACGCCGACTATCTGCTGCGCATCGTCGTGCCGACCACCGAGGATTACGGCCGCTTCCTCAGCGAGCGCATCTTCTCCATCCCCGCGGTGTCGCACGTCAAATCGAGCGTCACCCTGAAGGAGGTGAAGTTCGAGACCCGGCTGCCGCTGGACCATCTGGAGTGAGCAGCCAACTTTCTTGAACGGCATCAATGAAAAAGCCCCCGCTCCGGTGGAGCGGGGGCTTTTTCACATCACAACGACCGATGAGAGATCAGGCCATCTCGACGCGCTGAGCCTCGGGACCCTTGGCGCCCTGGCGGATGGTGACGCGGACCTGCGCACCGTCGTCCAGGCCGTTGATGCCCGACCGCTCCAGCGCACGGATGTGCACGAAGATGTCCTTGCCGCCGGTCGACGGGGCGATGAAGCCGAAGCCCTTCGACACGTTGAACCACTTCACCGTGCCGTCGACGACTTCGCCGCCGTCCGAATCGCCGTAGCTGTCGTAACCGCCGCGGCTGCCGCCGCCGTAGCTGTTGCCGCCGCCGTAGCCGCCGTCGTTGCCCCAGCTGTCACGCTCGCGCGGGGCGCGCGACGGACGGCTCGGAGCGGCGGTCGAGGTGTCGACCGCGTGGATGGTGGCGACCTGCGGGCCCTTCGGGCCGCGCGACAGGTCACAGGTGATGGTGGCGCCTTCGGGCAGGCTGTCGTGTCCGCAGAACTGCAGAACCGTGGAGTGCAGGAAAGCGTCGGGCGACCCATCGTCGGGGGTGACGAAGCCGAAGCCCTTGGTGGCGTTGAACCACTTGACGGTGGCGCGGATGTCGCGCTGGGTGATTTCAGGAGCGCGGAAGGAAGAGCGCTGCGGACGGTCGAACATCAGTTATCGTCTCATCTGTCGTGTTAAACCCCATCCCGGCAAAAACCAAAGAAGGGACACCCGGAACAGGGCAGGCGAAGGATGATCGGTTCCGACCCATAATTCAATCGGGATTGCGCATTTTCACCATCCGCGCACAACAAAAACTCCGCCGCCGCCTGACGGGCAGGCGGGGCGGGGCGCTTCGGCGGTTTTTTGTGCAGATGCAGCGTGACGATTCAGCCGCGACTCAAGAGCCGAACCGGTCAGGCGCCGTGGCACTTCTTGTATTTCTTGCCGCTGCCGCAGGGGCAGGGGTCGTTGCGGCCGACCTTGGGGCCGCTGCGCGGACGGGCGCCCAGCTGACCGTCCACATAGTACCAGCGGCCGTCCGTATGGGTGAAGCGGCTGGTCTCGTGGTGGGTCATCGGCTTGCCGTTCATGCTGAAACGGGCGACGAACTCGACGATCCCCTCGCTGTCGCCGGGCTGGCCGTCCTCGGTCGAACGGATCTCCACGCCGGTCCACACGCTGTTCTTGGCCCAGGTCTCGATCTCTTCACGGTTGAAGTCGTCGCGGGTGCTGGGCAGCAGCGTGTCGTGCAGATAGTCGATGTTGCCGGTGGCGAAGGCGGAATAGCGCGACCGCATCAGCGCCTCGGCCGTCGGGGCGGGCATGCCGGCCAGATAGGGTCCGCAGCAGGCGTCCAGCGGCTTGCCGGAACGGCAGGGGCATTCGGCGGCGGTCTGGGTCGTGTCGGTCATGGCCTGCTCTCGGGTGATGGCGGGGCGGGTGATGGATGCTGTCCGGCTTCGCGGGGCGCATCCATAGCGCAGCCGTGCGCCGCTTCTCAAGAGGCTGGTTGGCGCAAAAGGCCGCAATCTGCGGCACGATCGGCGGTGGCCTTGCGCGCGGACTCCGCCGCCGCTATCAAGCGGCCCCATTCCAACCGACGTTCAACTGCTGCCCGGAAGGCTGCCCGCTCCCATGCCTGCCAAAGCGCCCCGCAAAGCCGCCATCCCCCGGCAACGCCCGGACCTGTCGCTGGAGGCCGGCTTCGGTCCCGGACGCCGCGTCTGCGGCATCGACGAGGTCGGGCGCGGCCCGCTCTGCGGCCCGGTGGTCGCCGCCGCCGTGGTGCTGCCGCCCGAAGGGCTGCCGCCGGAGATCGCCGCCCTGATCGACGACAGCAAGGCGGTCAACCGGCGCCTGCGCGAGGAGATCGAACCGGCGATCCGCGCGCATGCGCTGGCCTTCGCCATCGCCGAGGCGTCGGCCGCCGAGATCGACGAACTCAACATCCACAAGGCGACGCTGCTGGCGATGAAGCGGGCCTATCTGGCGCTGCCCGGCCCGGCCCCCGACGCGGCGCTGATCGACGGCAAATTCACCCCCGACATCGCGTGCGAGCGGGTGGCGGTCGTCAAGGGCGACAGCCGCAGCCAGTCCATCGCCGCCGCCTCTATTCTCGCCAAAGTGGCGCGCGACAGCGAGATGTTGCGGTTGTCGGTCCAGTATCCACACTATGGATGGGACCGAAACGCCGGCTATCCGACACCGGAGCATCTGGACGCGCTGACCCGCCACGGTGTCACGCCGCATCACCGAGTCAGTTTTGCACCAGTGAAACGCCAAAGGGCACTGAGCGGCTGAGCCGTCGTCACTTGGCAAAGAAAGCTGTTGACGGCGACTCGGTCGAGACTCATTGTCCGGCCGAGTCCCAGTTCTTTGCCGGTCGTGAAATGCTCCCTGAAAACCGTATCCTGGTCGGCGATTGCATCGCTCTCATGAACGATCTGCCGCCCGCTTCGGTCGATCTCATCTTCGCCGATCCGCCCTACAACTTGCAGTTGGGGGGTGAGTTGCTGCGGCCGAACCACACCCGCGTCGCCGGGGTGGATGACGAGTGGGACAAGTTCGACGATTTCGAGGCCTATGACCGCTTCACCCAGGACTGGATGGCGGCCGCCCGCCGCATCCTGAAGCCGGAAGGCTCGCTGTGGGTGATCGGCAGCTATCACAACATCTTCCGGGTCGGCGCCACGCTGCAGAATCTGGGATTCTGGATTCTGAACGACATCGTCTGGCGCAAGACCAATCCGATGCCGAACTTCCGGGGAACCCGTTTCGCCAACGCCCACGAGACGATGATCTGGGCGGCCCGCGACAAGGATGCGCGCTACCGCTTCAATTACGACGCGATGAAGAGCCTCAACGAGGATCTTCAGATGCGCAGCGACTGGCTGCTGCCGATCTGCAACGGCGGCGAACGGCTGCGCGACGAGGACGGCAAGAAGACCCACCCGACGCAGAAGCCAGAATCGCTGCTGTACCGGGTGATCCTGTCCTCGTCGCGTCCCGGCGACGTTGTGCTGGATCCCTTCTTCGGCACCGGCACCACCGGGGCCGTCGCCAAGCGGCTGGGCCGCAAGTGGATCGGGCTGGAGCGCGACGACACCTACGTCAAGGCGGCCCAGGCCCGCATCGACGCGGTGGAGGAGGCACCGGAGGCGGCGATCCTCGACACCCCGCCGAAGCGCGCCGCACCGCGCATTCCCTTCGGCTGGGTGGTGGAGCGCGGGCTGCTGCGCCCCGGCTCGACCCTGTTCGACCACCGCCGCCGCGTCGCCGCCCGCGTGCGCGCCGACGGCACACTGATCGGCTCCGGCCCGCGCGGCGACCATCGCGGCTCGATCCATCAGGTGGGGGCGGCGATGGCCGGCCTGCCGGCCTGCAACGGCTGGACCTTCTGGCATTACGAAGAGGGCGAGGATCTGCGCCCGATCGACGTGCTGCGCGAGCGCATCCGCTCGGAAATGCACTGAGTCCATCCCAGACCTGTCCGTCCGGCATAGGCGCTAGCGGGGACGGTTGCTTGGCAGCGGTGGCGTTGCCGTGTTAGGGCTGTCGGCCATGAACAAGCTCTTCGCCACCGTCACCGCCCCGGTGCCGCGTTCGGCCCCGGCGACGCTGTCCACCCGTTGTTTCGTGCGCGATCTGGTGATGGATGCGCTGATCGGCGTCTATGCCCACGAGCGGCTGAAGCCCCAGCGCATCCGCCTGAACCTTGACCTCGACGTGATCGCCCCCGGCGTTACCGGCGAGGACATGGCGACCATCGTCAAGGGCGTGGTCACCCAGGGCCACGTCACGCTGGTGGAAACGCTGGCCGAACGCATCGCCGAGCGCTGCCTCGCCGACGCGCGGGTGACGGTGGCCAAGGTCCGGGTGGAAAAGCTGGACGTGTTCCCCGACGCCGCCAGCGTCGGCGTCGAGATCGAGCGCGCCCGCGGATAAGGGCGCGCAAGCGTGAGGGCGGATTCAGCACTCACCGAACTCTGTCTTAACGCAAAATTTCTTATCGCCGCAACGGCACCGCCCGCTTGACCAGCCGGCGGTCCATGTCGGCTGCGGCTACCGTCGGCTCGCCAAGGCTGCGCATGACGAAGGCGAAGGTGTCCATCACCCGGTCCAGCACGATCTCGTTGTCGTCCGGGCGGCGGCTGACCGACACCACGGCATAGCCGGCGGCACGCGCCACCGCCGGTTCGCCGCGCAGGCCGCGCACCCCCCAACCGGCCAGCGCGTCCTTGCAGCGGAACAGTTCCGCGGCGAAACCGCCGGCGGACTGGGTGCGGCCGACCACATAGGCGGCGGCGACCGCCAGCGGCGCCAGCAGCCCGTCCCAGTCCAGGCAATCCTCCCGCCCGACCCACACCCCGCCGACCGAGCAGGCGGCGGCGCCGACCGCCTCGCCCAGCCCGGCGCGGAAGGCGCGCAGCGACTCCACCGCGTCGGCCGCCGGCATCGGCTCCACCCGGCGCCCCTCCGGCATCAGCATCAGCCGGCCCGCCCATTCCGACGAGGGCGGCAGCTGTTCGGTCAGGCGCGCGAGCAGCGCCTCGCGGGCGGCGGCGAAGGGGACGACCTCGGACATCGGGGCCTGCGGCAATGGTGGGGAGAGGAGGCGAGAAAAAGCCTGAGATGCTCCGGACTGTCAAGGGCGAGCCTGTGCGCCGGCAACCCATGGCTGCGGCGCGGCTGGAATGTCACAGGCGGAGGGCGCGGAAACCGCCTTTTTCCGGAAAAATGAAGAGCTTTGCATTTTTCCGCTTGCCAGCTTTCGCCAGCGGCCATATAAGGCGGGCCTCCGTTCCCGGTTAGCTCAGTTGGTAGAGCAGCGGACTGTTAATCCGCTTGTCGCTGGTTCGAGTCCAGCACCGGGAGCCATAGCGCGGGTGTAGCTCAGTTGGTTAGAGCGCCGGCCTGTCACGCCGGAGGCCGCGGGTTCAAGTCCCGTCACTCGCGCCATTCTCTCCTCCATCTCTCCAAAACGATGTAGCGGATGATGGCGACTGCCCCACAGGGCAGCTTCGCGCTATCATGCATTCTTCGCCGTGTTCACGATCTTCGCCGTGTTCACGATGCGGCCGATGGCGCCGGTTCCCTGTTGAACGGAGTCCGCGCGCCGCAACGGCCGTGCGCATCTCGGATCGAGAATTGCCGGGGAGGAACCGCTCATGCGTTTGTCTGACAAGGTCGCCGTCGTCACCGGCGGGGGATCGGGCTTCGGCGAGGGCATCGCCCGACGCTTCGCCGCCGAAGGGGCCCGCGTCATCGTCGCCGACC
Organism: Azospirillum sp. UENF 112521; assembly: GCF_058780665.1. NCBI lineage: Bacteria > Pseudomonadati > Pseudomonadota > Alphaproteobacteria > Rhodospirillales > Azospirillaceae > Azospirillum > Azospirillum sp. UENF 112521. The sequence continues at coordinate 453,475 of NZ_JBSNCI010000009.1, read as the reverse complement.
TGGACGAGGCCGCCGCCGGCCGCGTCGCCGACAGCCTGGGAGAGACCGCACTCGCCGTCCGCGCCGACGTCGCGGTCGGGGAGGATTACGAGGCCATCGTCTCGGCGGCGCTGGGCGAGTTCGGGCGGCTCGACATCCTGGTCAACAATGCCGGCTACACCCACCGCTACGGCTCGATGCTGGACGTGGACGAGGCCACCTTCGACCGCATCTATGCCGTCAACGTGAAGTCGATCTACCACAGCGCCATCCACGCCGTGCCGGTGTTCCGCGCCCATGGCGGCGGCGTGATCCTGAACATCGCCTCGACCGCCGGGCTGCGGCCACGGCCGAACCTGACCTGGTACAACGGCTCCAAGGGGGCGGTCATCACGCTCACCAAATCGATGGCGGCGGAACTGGCGGCCGACAATGTGCGCGTCTGCGCCATCGCACCGGTGGCGGGCGAGACCGGCATGCTCCACCGCTTCATGGGCCAGGACACGCCCGAACGCCGCGAGCAGTTCCGCAGCAGCATCCCGCTGGGACGTCTGTCCACCCCGGCCGACATCGCCAACGCGGCGCTGTATCTCTGCTCCGACGAGGGGAACTTCCTGACCGGTGTGTGCCTGGAGGTCGATGGCGGGCGGTGTATCTGAGGCTCCTAACCCTCTGCCGCCTTCGGCGGGAGAGGGGCCTCCTCTGGTTCCGCACTCACCCCCCTCTCCCGCATCGCGGGGGAGGGTTGGGGAGGGAGCGCGGTGGCTGGCTCCGCAGTCTCCGGCGACAGCCCGGCCACTTCCGCCTCGTCCTTAACAACCGCCTCGTCCTCCTCCCGTTTCTCGTCGGGCAGCACCGCGTTCAGCAGGCGGGCGATGTCGTCGGTGGGGCGCAGGGCGCCATAGCCCGGCGCGTTGTAGTCCCAGTCATATTCGGCGAAGCCGCGGAAGCCGGCGATGACCGGGTCGCTCGTCCAGGCCCGTCGTAGGGCTTCACGCCGCAAATCCGCCGGCACCTCGCGGCGAAGAAAGCCGGTGTAGTCGCTGCCTGCGTCAAGGCTGTCCAGCGCAGGCAGGTCCGCCACCTCCTCGCCGGTCTCTCCAGGCGACGGTTCAGGCGGCACGGCCTCGGGCAGCAGGGCTTCCTGCGGCGGTGCCGCCGGCTCCTCGACCTGAACCTCGCGCTTCAGCCGCGACCAGCGGCCGAGGAAACCTTCCTCCCCGTGCTCAGCCATGCGGCGGCAATCCGGGCTTGCGGTGCCGCGCCAGGGCTTCCGGGTCGGCACGGTCGCGCTTGCGCTTGTGGAAAGGGCGCTCGACGAAGTGGCGGGCGACGAAGCCGTCCATCCACAGCACCAGCGGGATCGGCAGCGGCAGCGCCTCGATCACGTCGTCGCCGGCTTCGGCGTGGGCATCGATCTCGCCGGGGTCGGCGGTGACCGCCAGCAACTGCATCCCCGGTGCCGGACCGCCCGGCCGCAGGATGACGTAGGCACTGGGGGTGCCGCCGTCGAGGTTGTGCTTGTAGTTCTCCGCCTCGGTCGGGAACAGGGCGATCTCGGCGGTGCCGGCGTAATGGCGTGTCCAGTCGGGTCCTTCGGCCAGCACGCTCCAGTCGGGCAGGGTGGGGTCGGCCGGGACCAGCATCACCGGCTGCCAGCGCGCCTCGATCCACGGATTGTCGACGCGCCGTCGCTCCACCACCACGCCGACGCTGCGCCGTTCGGCGCGGTCCTGGAGCGAGGCGGGAGCGGTGACGTTGGCGGAAGCGGCGGCAGTGGAGGAGGGGGCGGCGGAGGACGGGAACTCGCTGGGCATTGTCGGTGTTCCTGATGGGCTGGGACCGGACGGCCTGAAAGCCGGACTCTGTCCCCGGTACAACGCGCGGCCGGCCATTTGGTGCCGTTGCGCATTGGACTCCAACGGCTTTCCCCGAAAGGCCCGCCGGCCGATTCTCCAATGGAAGGATGCGCCATGCGCAAATTCGCCGCCGCCCTGCTGCTGTCGGGGCTCCTGTCCGGCCTGCCGCTGGTCGGTGCCGCCGCACAGCAGGCGGATCAGCCGCAGAGCCAGCAGCCGGCCGCCGCTCCGGTCGAGTCCGGATCGAAGGAGTCTGCCGGCGACGCGCTCGCCCGCGACGGCAAGGTTCAGCAGAGCCAGGATCCGCACCCGACCGCTCAGGGCACCAAGCCGCCGAACCCGTCCAGCTCCGCCGCCACGGGCAGCCAGGAGTTGCAGCAGGCGCTCGCCGACGTGCGCCGGGCGCCGCCTGACCTCAACGGCAACCCGGTGCCGCGCCCGAACCAATGGGCGAGCGAACCGGACCAGCCGAACGAGCCGACCCGGTCGCAGAACCCCTCCGACCTGACCAGTCAGGAAGTGAAGTAAAGGACGCTCAGCCGGAGACCCGGCGGCTGCGGACGCGGATCAGTCCGCTGCCCTCGGGGTCGGCGCGGTCGGGCTTCAGCATCGCCTCCAGCAGCCGGGCGTCGCTGGTCCAGTAGGGGACGTACCAGGCGCGGTCGGGGTCCATTACCAGCGCGCGCTTGTTCGCCGCGTCATAGGCGCCGAGCGGTGCGATGTGGCCAAGGCCGATGTCGCCGGTCAGGGTGCCCTGGTCGAAGGCCAGCAGGATGATGTCGTCGGCGCTGCGCTCATTGTCCGACAGGATGCGGCGCAGCTCCGCCAGCGTGGCGGGCGAGGTGTCGCGCGGGCGCCAGACCTCCACCTCGGCGTCGATGCCGTAGGCGCTCAGGCTGCGGCGGACATAGGTGATCAGCTCGCCGAAGGAGATGCCCTCGCCATCGTCGGCGGTGGCGTCGCGCCAATGATCGTCGTCCAGCCGGTCGAGCAGCTGCTTGGCGGTGACCAGCCGTTCCGACGCCAGCCCGGGCAACCCGCGCAGCGCGTTCAGCATCATGGTCACGCTCGCCACCGAGCAGGAGGCGCCGGTCGTCTGCGGCACGTAATAGGGGCTGAGCGCCCAGTAATCCGGTGCGGGCGTGGTGCGGACGAAATCGACCGAGCGGGTGATCGGCACGGCGTCCGGGCCGAATTTGGGCTTCTTGTCGTCCTGTTGGGCCGAGGCCGGCCCTGCCGCACAGGCAGCCCACAGCAGCAGGCAGGCCCCCAGGGTCATCGCCACGGCTCCTGCGGTCCGTCCTGCCGTCCACGTCGCTTGCGTCATCGGAAACTGTCTCGGTCCGTCCGGTCTGGAATGGGAATGCACCCCGATCGGTACAGCTTGGGCCTGTCCGCAGCGGAGCGCGGTCTGGATATGGTGCGCTGCGGCGCGAACGCCAAGCCGGGGGCAAGGCTGCGCCGATTGCGCTTGTGCCGGGCGCCTGTGGTCTTTTCTGAAGGGATTTCCGAAACGCATGTGGGCGAAGCCTCCGTCGCTCGACCTCGAGCAAAACAGGCTCCGCCCACCGCCGGGGCCGGCACGTCGAGGGCGTACCCCCGATGCGCCGGCCCCCTATGACCGGCTTCAGGATCGGGCGATCAGACGCCGTCCCAGAAATGCTCCAGGCCCACCGCGGCGACGCCGTCGACGCCCATCTTGGCCCAGGCGAGGTCGTGGATACCCATCGCGAAGGCGGGCGAGGTCGGCAGCAGCGAATAGTCGCCCCAATAGGCGTTGGCGAACATCGGCTTGCCGATCACGTCGTGATCGCCGTACTTCGGCACGTTGAAGACAAGGTTGTTGTCGATGACGAAGTCGTTGGCGCTCAGCAGCTCGATGTAGTCGTCCAGCGGCAGGGTCCCCATCACCACGTTCTTGGTGATCGTGTTGTTGTGCGGGTCGCCGGCCGTGCCGTGCACCGGCTGCCATTCGATGCGGATGAAGTCTTCCTTGTTGCTGGCGATGACCGAGAAGTTGTTGGTCACCACGTTGTTGTCGCCGCCATGGATCTGCACCGAAGCCCAGTCGGCGTCCTTGATGAAGTTGTCCTTGACGGTGATGCCGCCGGCCATGTCGTCCAGATAGATGCCGAAGCCCTTCTGGCCGAACATCCAAGTGTCCTGGTTGCTGGTGGCGAGGCCATTGGCATGCTCGATCCGGTTGCCCTGGATGATCATGCCGGTGTCGGCGCTGGACCGGCCAAGGATCTCGATGGCGCCCCCGTCGGCGGTCTCCAGCCCGGTGTAGGAGATGTTGTTGTACTGGATGATGTTGTTGTGGTTCACCGTGTTGGTGGTGCCGCCGTAATCCTTGAACGAGATGCCGTAGCGGGCGCTGTGGTCGATGTCGTTGTTGGAGATCAGGTTGTTGTCCACGCCGGTGCCGATGATGCCGGACACCGCCTTGCGCACTTCGCCGATGTTGCTGATGCTGTTGCCGTAGATGCTGTTGCCGTTGCTGCGGCCGTCCATCTCGATGCCGTTTTCGGCCAGATGGTTCAGCGTGTTGTGGGCGATGTCGTTGTTGGACGAGGCGGCGGTCAGCTTGATCGCGGTGCCGACGTTCAGGAAGCTGTTGTCGCTGATGTGGTTGCCGCTCGACTTCGTCAGCAGCAGGGCGTCGCCGCCGGTGGTGGTGTTCTTGAAGGTCAGCCCGTCGATGGTGACGTTGCTGGCGCCGTTCAGCTTGATCAGCGTGTCCAGCCGCGGCACCTCGACGCCGCTGGAGACGAAGCCGGAGCTGGCGGCCTTGTAGAGCAGCTTGCCGTCCGACGTCCGCCAGGCGAACTCGCCGGCCTGATCGACATAGGCGGCATTGTTCAGCAGCTTGTAGGTGGTGCCTTCCGCGAAGGGCAGGGAGGCGCCGTTCTTCAGCGTGATGGTGCGGGTGGAGGCGTTGAAGCTGGCGATGGTGCCCAGCGTGTCGCCCAGCCGCTCGGCATCCATGATCTGGATGAGCGTGCCCGGCTGGATGTCGGCGGCGGTCACGTCGGTGCCGTGCGAGCGGATCGACCAGCCGCTGGGCCCGCCCGAGGCGGCGTCGGCGAAGTGCCAGCCGCTGGTGACGTCGGCGGCGTCGTAGGCGAACTTCTCGGCCAGATGCTGGCGGACGTCGCCGACGATCAGGTCGAGGTTGCTGGCGGTGCCGAGCTTGGCCGAATAGAGGCCGTTGCCCTCGCTGGTGAAGCTTTTCACCACCTCGCCGCCGCTCAGCACCGGCTTTTCGCCGGGATAGTTCTGGAAGCTGTGGCCGTTGTCGAGCGAGGTCAGCTCCAGCGTCTTGGTCAGGTGATAGGTGCCCTCGCGGACATAGGTGGTGTCGATGGCCGGGTTGGCCCGCATGGCGGCCTGCGCCTTCTCCAGGCTGGCGAAGGGACCGTCGGTGCCGTCGGCGTTGGGGGCGGACAGCTTGCCGGACCAGGTGTCCTTGCCGTTGGCGGCGACGTAGAAGGCGGGCTTGGTCGGGGCGGTCGGCACCGGCGTCTGGGTGGCGGGGGTGTTGCTGAACAGGTCGGCCCCGGCCTTGACGTTCAGGGCGCCGCCCCAGTAGAGGCCTTCCTGGCCCTTGACCACGTCCTTGCCGTCGACGACACCCTTGTCATAGGTGACGATGCTGTCGGTGGCGGCGACGGTGTTGCCGTTGATGACGACCGACTTGACGAACAGGTTGCGGTCGACGCCGTTCACGGTCGCATCGTTGTCGTACCAGACCTGGACCGTGTGGGCCTTGGTCGGGTCGACGTTGGCGGTGAACTTGTAGCCGGTGGTGGTCGCCGCGGCCTTGGCGTCGCCGATCACCTGCCCGTCGACCAGCAGCTTGAAATGCGCGGCCTGCCCGCCGGCCGAGGTGCCGTAGGCGTTGACGACGATGTCCACCGCCTTGCTCGGCGGCGGCGGGGGCGGCGGGACATAGGCGCCGCCGAAATACTCCTCCGGCACGCCGAAGGTGAGGGCGCCGCCCCAATAGAGGCCTTCCTGGCCGGCGACGACGAACTTGCCGTCGACCGCCCCCTTGTCGTAGGAGGCCATGTCGGAGGTCGAGGCGATGGTCTTGCCGTCGATGTTGATCGACTTGACGAACAGGTTGCGGTCGACGCCGTTCACCGTGGCGTCGTTGTCGTACCAGATTCTGGATCTTGTGGGCTTCGTTCGGGTCCACCTTGGCGGTGAAGGTGTAGTCGGTGGGCGAGGTGGCGCTGACCCAGGCATCGCCGACCACCTGATCGTCGACCAGCAGCTTGAAATGCGGGGCCTGACCGGCGGCGCTGGCGCCATAGGCGCTGACCTTGATCGTCGTGGTCATGGTGGCGGCCGTTTCGGCGTCCGGCACAGCGGCGGACGGGAACAGGGTGGCGGGCAGCGGCACGTTCAGCGCGCCCGGCCAATACATCTCGGTCTGGCCGGCGATGACGTTCAGCCCGTCGATCTTGCCGGTGTCGTACTTGACCGAGGGATCGATCGACAGGATGGTCTTGCCGTTCACCTCGAACGACTTGACGAACAGGTTGCGGTCCTCGCCGTTAACCGTATCGTCGTTGTCGTAGATCAGCTGCAGCGCATGCGCCTTGTCGGCCGGCACGGTCGCGGTGAAGACGTAGCGGGATTGGGTGGCGGAGGAAACGGTGGCCTCACCGATGCTCTTGCCATCCAGAAGCAGTTGAAAATGCGGCCATTTTCCGCCGGCTGCCGCGCCCCAGGCATTGACCGCAAAGGTGACCTGGATCGTGCCGTCGGTGTTGGTGGTAGCCATTTTGGAACTCCGCTTTATGGGTATCGCTTCGTTCCAAAGGCTCGTCTGTTAGCCTTAATCGGGTACTAACACTTATGGTTAGGAAATTATGAATGAGGGCGTTTCCCGTGGCATGAATGAGACAAAAAGCGGACGATTGTTTTTTATGAGAATCAGAGAAAAATGAAACTCAGGCCACCTTGGCTGTCTGGCAGAAATTGATCGGCAATTTTTGCCCGGTTACCTGGGACTCGACCGCCTCTATTTGATGGAAGCCTTATCAATGAATGCGGTTTATCGTTTTTGAGCGTTCCGACTTGCGAACCCCGGTTGCATGCGTTGTCAGGATATCGCGCTGAAAGAATGGAACCGGACACCCTGTTTCCGCGTCTAGCTTGAGCCACCATGTGGCGCATCGGCAGGGGGGCGGACGGCATGGACGGTGGACTGGGCGGCAATGGGGAGGGCAGGGCCGCCGATGGTGGACGCATCGACCGCGTCAAGCTGGCGCTCTGGCTGCTGGGCATCATTGCCGGGGCAGCGTCGCTGTGGGTGTTGCAGGCAGCATCCTCCATCCTGATCCCGCTGGTGTCGGCCTTTTTCGTCGCCGTTGCGGTGGCCCCGGTCGCCCGCTGGGTGTGCGACCGCGTGCCGCGCCGACTGTCCTGGCTGGGGCTGGCCGCATCGATGCTGCTGATCCTGGCCATCCTCGCCGCTTTCTTCGGTTCGATGGCCCTGGTGGCGCAGCGGGTGGCCGAGGATTTCCCGCACTATGCCGACGCGCTGGGAAAGCTGTGGGCCAAGGTGAACGGCTGGCTCCAGGGCGCCAAGGCCGACCTGACGGCCCAGGCAGGACAAGGGGCGGCGCAAGGGACCGGGCAGGGCGGTGAGGTGCCGGTCGATCCGATCACCGGCTTCGCCAAGGCCGCCCTGTCCTCTGCCGGACAGACGGTGTCGATCCTGGTGATGACCGTCTTCCTGTCTCTGCTGATGCAGTTGGAGGCACCGGTCTGGCGCGAGAAGATCGTCATGACGCTCGGCCGTGAGCGCTGCCGCATGGCGGTGGAGGCTGTAACCGCCATCGCCCAGCAGTTCCGCCGCTATCTGGTGGTCAGCAGCGTGCTGGGGCTGATCACCGGCGCGCTCTATATCGGCTGGCTGTCGCTGTTCGGGGTGGATCTGGTTCTGCTTTGGGGCTTTCTCGCCTTTCTGCTGAACTATGTGCCGGTGGTGGGATCGGTGGTGGCCGGCGCCTTGCCCGTGCTTCTGGTATTGGCGACACAAGATGCCGGCACGGCGATGGCGGTCGCCGGCGGTCTGCTGGTGATTGAACAGGTGATGGGCAACTTCGTGGCTCCCCATATGCAGGGCAAGCAGCTGGCCATCTCGCCCCTGGTGGTGATGATCGCGCTTCTGCTGTGGAGCTGGCTGTGGGGAGCGGCCGGCGCGCTGCTGGCCGCTCCGATGGCGGTGCTGATCGCCATCACCCTGAACCACGCCGACGCCCTGCGTCCCTTCGCCATCTTCATGAGCGACAAGAGCGACCGCGAGCGCTTCGACGCCCATACCCATCCAGAGTGAGGGAGGGGCAACCTTTCGTGAGGACAGAAAAACACATAAGCGGAATTATGGAAATATTTGTCTCGAACCCGCTGTTCCAGACGCATGAAAGCTGCCCGGCCTTGCGACCGGGCAGCGTTCGGAACCCTGCCTGTGTAATTGGCTGAGGATCAGGCCGCGTTCTCGCTCAGCACGCCGCGGCGGATCTGGTCGAGTTCGATGGATTCGAACAGCGCCTTGAAGTTGCCCTCGCCGAAGCCCTCGTTGCCGATGCGCTGGATGATCTCGAAGAAGATCGGGCCGATGACGGTCTTGGTGAAGATCTGCAACAGCAGGCCCTGGCCCTCGGTCGGCGCACCGTCGACCAGGATGCGGTTGGCCTGGAGGCGCTTCAGATCCTGGTTGTGGCCCGGCACACGGGTATCGACGCACTCGTAATAGGTGTCGGGCGTGTCCTGGAACGGGGTGCCCATGCCGCGCATCGTCTCCACGGTGCGGACGATGTCGTTGGTGCCGAGCGCCACATGCTGGATGCCTTCACCCTTGTAGTCGCGCAGATACTCGACGATCTGCGACTTGGTGTCGGCGGACTCGTTGATCGGGATGCGGATCTTGCCGCAGGGGCTGGTCATCGCCTTCGACCGCAGTCCGGTCAGCTTGCCCTCGATGTCGAAGTAGCGGACCTCGCGGAAGCCGAACAGGCGGGTGTAGAACTCGGCCCATTCCTCCATCCGCCCGGTGTGGACGTTGTGGGTCAGATGGTCGATGTAGGTCAGGCCGGCGCCCTGGGGATGCTGGTCCACCCCCGGCAGCGGCACGAAATCGACCTCATAGATGCTGCCGCGGTCGGCATAGCGGTCGACGAGATAGATCAGCGAATCGCCGATGCCCTTGATGGCGGGAATGTTCAGTTCCATCGCACCGACGCGGGTCTCGACACCCCAGGCGCCAAGCTCCAGCGCGCGGCGGTAGGCGAAGGCAGCGTCGCCGACGCGGAAGGCGATGGCGCAGATCGACGGGCCGTGCTGGGCGGCGAAGTTGCGCGGGAAGCCCGACGGCTCGGCATTGACGATGAAGTTCACGTCGCCCTGGCGGTAGAGCGTGACGTCCTTCGACCGGTGGCGGGCGATTGCCGTGAAGCCCAGCTGCTCGAACAGGCGGCCCAGCGCCACGGTGTCCGGCGCCGTGAATTCGATGAACTCGAATCCGTCGGTCTTCATCGGGTTTTCCCACATGTCGGCCATGATCGCCCCTCCCTTGGATTGTCCTGCGATCAGTATGCCGGACCATCCGTGGAAAGAGCTTTCAAAGTGAGGCGGGCATACCTATGATTTTGGCAGGACTTTCCGGCATACTGCCCGACATCGGAGATTCTTGCCGTTGCCCGCTGCGCTATCGGAAATCGACATCAAAATCCTGATCGCCTTGCAGGAGGATTCGCGCCTGACCGTGCAGGAGCTTGCCGACCGGGTCGGCACCTCGCCCTCGTCCTGCTGGCGCCGCCTGAAGTCGCTGGAGGAAACCGGGGTGATCCGCCGCTACACGGCGCTGGTCGATCCGAAGGCGGCGTCGGTCGGCGAATGCGTCTTCGCCCATGTGACGTTGGACCGCCATTCCGCCGAGACCGCCGCCATCTTCATCGACGCGGTGCGCAAGCGGCCGGAGGTTCTGGAATGCTATGCGGTGTCGGGCGACGCCGACTATCTGCTGCGGGTCGCGGTGCGGGCCATCGCCGACTACAACCGCTTTCTGGAGGAGTTCGTCTTCCAGTTGCCCTTCCAGGTCCGCATCCGCTCCAACTTCGCTCTGAAGGAAATCAAGTTCGAGACGGCGCTGCCGCTGGGAGGCGGGGCGTAAAGCCGCCCCTGGCTTCTCCCCTACCCCGCCACGCGGCGCTTGGCCGGCACGGCTGCGGCTGCGGCGGCCGGGTGCGGGCCGGCGATGCGGTCGAGCAGCAGGTCCAGGCCGCTGCGGCTGGTCTCGAAGGCGACGCGCGCACGGGTCAGCGTCTGTGCCGAGGCGGAGGCGAGCGCCTCGCGGTCGTCGGCCCAGGCCGACAGGATCGGGACGGCCGCCTTCACGAAGTCGGCGTTCTGCGGCACCAGCCCATCGGCCGGAATGTCGGAGCCGATGCAACCGCGCTCATAGGCCAGCACCGGCACGCCGGCGGCCATCGCCTCGAACAGCACCAGCGGCTGCGCCTCGTTGCGGTAGCGGGTCGGGAAGACGAAGACGTCGATGTCGCGGTAGAAGGCCTCCTTGGCCTCGCCATGGACCGGGCCGTGATACTCCACCGACCCGTCGAAGGCCATCACCCCGGCGGCGATCATCGCATTGTCCTTCGGCTTCAGTCCCGGACCGGCCAGCACAAGCCTGGCGTCCACCCCCTCGAGCTGGAGGGCGCGCAGCAGGGCGAACAGCGTGTCCAGCCCCTTCTCGCTGCACAGGTTCGACAGATGGCCGATGCGCAGGGGACCGTCGCGCCGCGGACGCGGAATGGCGCCGGGAACCGAGAAGATGGCGTTCGACATGGTCATGCAGGTGCGCGCCGCCGGATAGATCGACTGGAAGCGCATCTGCATCGCCGGGCACAGCAGCACATGGGTGCAATCGGTGCCGGCGACGCGGGTCAGCAGCCGCATCCGCCAGGTCGGCTTGGAGATGGTGGCGAAGGAGTGATGATGCAGCACCCGCTCGTAACCGAACAGCCGGGCGGTCCCGGCGAGCGCCGCGGTGTAGAGCGCGCCCCAGCCGGAATCCACCGGCATGTAGAAACGGCGGTCGGGCTTCCGCAGCCCGGCGGCGAGCCGGCCCATGGTGCCGAACACCCGCGTCATCTTGCGCAGATGGTAGACGGCGCCGCCGCCGTTCCAGCCGGGCGACAGGTCGGCGACCTCCACGCGGCCGCGCCCCCGCATGCGGTCCTGCAGACGCTCCAGCACCAGGGCCGTCACCCGGCTCATCCCATCCACCGGCGGCGGCAGGCGCCCGGAGACGACCACATGGGTGCGCGCGTTCCGTTCCATCGTCAACTCCCGGTCAGTGCCGCTCCGGTCGACCGGCCATGCTGGCCACCCTCCGGGTCGGCGGAATAGTCGGACACATAGTCCGTGTCCGCGCTGCGCTCCGCCTTCGGGCCGCCCAGCGCCACCACGGCCTTCTCCACCGACAGGGCGAAGAAGCTGGCGTCGGCCAACGCCTGGAAGGGCCGCCCGTTCAGGCTCAGGCGGCGCCACTCGTCCTCGTCGGCCGCGACCGACAGCATGTAGCGCGCCAGCCCCTCCGGGTTGTCCGGCTCCACGATGTGGCCGTTCAACCCGCTGCGGATCAGCACGTCGCGCGCCCCGCACTGGTCGGACAGGATGGTCGGAACGCCCATGGCGAGGGCCTCGTTCACCACCAGACCGAACTGCTCCTCCAGCGACGGCAGAAGCAGGCAGAGCGTGGACCCCAGCGTCTCGGCGATCCCCTTCTCCTGGAGGAAGCCGCGGAAGACGATCGACCCGTCCAGCCCGCGCCGCGTGACCTCTGCCCGCAGCTCCGCCTCCAGCGGACCGGAGCCGCAAAGGTGGAGCGGCCGGGCGGCGGGACCGGCGAGCCGCCGGTAAATGTCATAGGCTTCGACCGCCCGGAACAAGTTCTTCTTCGGGACGAAGCGCGCGATGATGGTGAAGTGGCGGTCGGCGAAGGGTACTCCCCCAGGGGCCGGTTCCATCCCGGACAGGCGGCGGATGCGGTCCAGCGACAGCGTGTCGTACCCGATGTAGAGCCGGTCCTTCGGGAGTCCCAGCAGACGGAAGTAATCCACCGTGCGGTGACTGCCGCCGATCCCCGCCTGATAGGGGGAGTAGAAGACGCTCTTGACCATTTCGCGCCACAGGATGCGCGGCTTGTCGTCGTATTTGGACGCGTTCATGTTGATGACCTTGCGGCCCATCAGCCGCATGGTCAGGGCGAGCGCGAAGACGTCCGGATCCTCGTAATGGCAGAGGAAGACATAGCGCGCGTCGGCGTTGCGGCATTCGCGCAGCAGGGCGCGGTAGACTGCCGCCTTCGACAGATCGGCCTTCGACTGTCCGGGGAACAGGGTGATCTTGCGGAAATTCTGCCCGGTCCCGGTCGAATCCCAGGCATAGGTGTGCGACTTCGACCCGACCTCCAGCCCGATCACGTCATAGACGTGACCCAGCCGGCGGCCGACCGCTTCCAGCCGGTCCATGTGGTAGGGGCCGAACATCTCCCAACTGAAGACCAGCGCGGGCTTCTTCATGCTGCCTCTCCCAACAGAAGGCGGGCGTAGCGGTCGAGCGCCACGGCGCGCGTGGCGTTCGCCTCCACCCAGGCGCGGCCGCGGCGGCCCATGGCGGTGGCGCGGGCGGGGTCCGACAACAGGGCGGCCACCGCCTCGGCCATCGCGCGCGGCTCCTCCGGCGGGGTGCACAGGAAGGCGCCGACCTGGGCCTCCAGCGTGGCGAGCGCCGACCCCGGCAGGCAGGTGCTGACGAAGGGCCGCCCGGCGGCGAGGATGGTCACCGCCTTGCCGGGCATGGCGAAGGCCGCACCCTCGGGCCGCTGCGGCACGAGATGGACATCGCCCTCCGCCATCGCCTCGTTCAGCTGGTCCTTCGGCGCCAGCGGCTGGAAGATCACGTTGCCGAGCCCCATGGCGCGGGCGCGGCCCTTCAGCTCCTCCTCCAGCCCGCCCTGGCCGCGCATCTTGATGCGGGCCTGCGGCATCAGCTCGGCCAGATGGCCCGCCATGTCCAGCACCTGCTCCAGCCCCTGCTTGCGGGCGAAGGCGCCGCTGTAGAGCGCCGTCGGCGGCTGGTCGGGGCGCGGCAGCGGGTGGACCGCGTCGGCATCGACATGGGGCGGGATCACATGGATCGGCCGGGTGACGCCCAGCTCCTCCAGCACGCCGCGCATCGGCTCCGACAGGACGACGATGGCGTCGGCGCGGTTCAGCGCCGCGCGCTCCATGGCGCGGATCGCCTTGACCGCCGCCTTGCCGCCCATGCCCAGGGCACCGGCGAGGCCGGACTGGATGTCGTGGACGATGGCGACGTGGCGGCCGCCCGGCGCCTTGAAGCGGTTGGCGATGGCCACCGACAGGATCGACGGGCAGAGCGACAGCACGGCGGCGTGGCGTCCGACCCGGCCGCGGGCGCGGGCGGCGGCGAAGCCGGCATGCAGCACGCCCTCGTGGATCAGCCGGGCCTTCATGCCGCCGCCGGCCGGCGGGATGGTGTGCAGGCGCTCGATCAGCACCCCGTCCACCGTCCTGCTGTCCTGCGCCCCGTCGGCGTAGCCGTCATAGACCTTGTTGCCGGGATAGTTGGGACGCGCGGTCAGCACCGTTGTCTCGGCCCCGGCCGCCGCGAAGGCGGTGGCGAGGTCGGTCATCATCGGCGCGCTGCCGGCCGGTTCCGGCCAATAGCTCTGCGCCACGAGCAGCAGTTCTTCCGGCACGGGCACCTCCGTCAGGGAAGGCGTGCCCGCTGAAGCCTTGGAAGCCGGCCGGTCGAAGACCGGCGGCCGCAGATGGATGGAATCGTCCGGCATCGGGCTTTACTCCGCTGCCTGCTTGGGGGCTTGGCGACGGTCCGGAGCGGCATTCTCCAGGAACCAGTCGTATGTGCGGCGCAGCCCCTCCTCCAGCGACACCTTCGGGCGCCAGCCGGTGGCGAACAGGCGCGACACGTCCATCAGCTTGCGCGGGTGGCCGTCGGGCTTGCTCAGGTCGTGGGTCAGCGTGCCGGTGTAGCCGACGGTGTCACGGATCGACGCGGCAAGCTCGGCGATGGCGATGTCCTCACCGGGGCCGACATTGATGATCTCCCCGCTGTCGTAATGGTCCATCAGATGGATGCAGGCATCCGCCATGTCGTCGACATAGAGGAACTCGCGCCGCGGCGTGCCGGTGCCCCACAGGGTGACTGTCCGGTCGCCCGCCACCTTGGCGTCGTGGAAGCGCCGGATCATGCCCGGCAGCGCATGCGAGGTCTCGGGCTCGAAATGGTCGCCGGGGCCGTACAGGTTGGACGGCATCGCGCAGATGGCGTTGAAGCCGTACTGGCGCCGGTAGGCCTGGCACATGGTGATGCCGGCGATCTTGGCGACGGCGTAGGGCTTGTTACTCGGCTCCATCTCGCCGGTCAGCAGCGCCTCTTCCTTGATCGGCTGCTCGGCATGCTTGGGATAGAGGCAGGAGGATCCCAGGAACAGCAGCTTTTTCACGCCGGCGCGCCAGGCGGCGTCGATGACGTTGTTCTGGATCAGCAGGTTGTCGCGGATGAAGTCGCCGCCGAAGCGGTCGTTGGCAAGGATGCCGCCCACCTTCGCCGCGGCCAGGATCACCTGTTCGATGCCCTCGCGGTCGAAGAAGGCGCGCACCGCCGCCTGATCGGTCAGGTCGAGCTGCGAGCGGTCGCGGATCACGAGGTCGGTGTGTCCGGCTTCGGTCAGCCGCCGCAGAATGGCGGATCCGACGAGTCCCCGGTGTCCGGCGACGAAGATGCGGCTGTTGCGGTCCATGCGGGCCGTCTCCTTAAGATCTTGTGCGAACGAATGCCTCATCGGCCGTCCTCCCCGCGAAGGCGGGAGTCCGCGTTCGCAGGGACGACGGGTGGGAGCGCGACCGCCGGTCACGCCCCCCCTGATGACGCCCTACTCCGCCGCTTGCCCCATGCGCCCCAGGTCCGCACGCGCGCGCTCGGCATACCACTCGACCACGCCGGGCAGGCCGGCGGAGAGCGGGATGCGCGGGGTGAAGCCCAGCGCGGTCAGCTTGGCGATGTCGGGGCTGCGGCGGTCGGTGCCGCCGGGGGCGGCCGGGCCGGGCATCACCTGGGCCTCGCGGCCGAGGCAGGCGACCGTCTGGCGGGCGAGGTCGGCGATGGTGACCTCCTCCGGGTTGCCGACATGGTAGATGCCGAGATGCTCGCCCTTGTCGACCACCGTCACGATGCCGTCGATGGCGTCGTCGATGTGGACGAAGGCGCGGGTCTGGCGGCCGTCGCCCTGGATCTTGAAGGGCACCGTGCCGTTTGGATGGCCGGCGATGGCCTCCACCGCGCGGCGGGAGAATTCCGGCACCACATGCTCCCAGCCCATGTCGGCGCCGTAGACGTTGTGCGGACGGAAGATCGCCACGCGGTCGAAGCCGCTGCGGCCCCAGTTGACGGCCAGCAGCTCCGAGATCAGCTTGGAGCCGCCGTAGCTGTAGCGGGCGTTCAGCACGTCCGGCACCACCAGCGGCACGTCCTCCGGCGTCGGCACCATCGGCGGGGTCTGGTAGGCCTCCGAGGAGGAGGCGACGACCAGATCGCCCACGCCGTCGGCGCGGCAGGCGTCGAGCACGTTCAGCATGCCGCGCACGCCGACATCCAGCACCACTTCGGGCTTCTCGTAGAAATGCTTGGTCCCGTTGACGGCGGCCAGATGCAGCACGCCGTCGACACCCCGCACCGCACCGCGCACGGCGTCGGCGTCGCGGATGTCGCCCTGGACGAACTCCACGTCGTCGAGCACGCCGGCCAGCCGTCCGGTATGCCCGCGCGAATTGTCGTCCAGAACGCGGACGCGGTGGCCATCACGGACCAGACGGTGGACCAGGGCGGCGCCGATGAAGCCGCTGCCGCCGGTGACGAGATAGTGTTTCATGTCAGTCAAATTCCTTCTGCGGCCAGCCCGTGGCAGGCCCGGATAGCGTCAGGCCACATGCGCGTAGCGGGCGGCGCCATGGCTGCCGAGAGCCACGTAGGCGGTGCCGTCCGGCAGGTCGACATCGCGGCTGTTGAAGTTGTTCCAGAAATCGTAGATCACGCCCGGACGGTCCATCCGATGCGCCAGATCCGGCAGCGGCATGGAGGTGAAGACCGGGTGGTTGTTGAGGATCACCGCCAGATTGGCGCCGGACACCGCCTCGGCCATGTTGGCCGCCGGCTCCAGCCCGAAGGAGCGGATGTCGTCGGGGCGCACCACGGCGTCGAAGCCGCGCAGGCGGGCGGTCGGGAAGCGCTGGCGCAGCTCCTCCAGCACCGGCTTGGCCATCGTGCCGCGCAGATCGTCGGTCGCCGGACGGCCCTTGAAGGCGAGGCCCATCAGGCTGATGGTCGGCACCTCCGGGAAGCCCTGCATCGAGTTGGCGAGCTTGCCGAGGAAGTCGGCGACCTCGACCGGCTGGCTTTCGTTGACCAGACGGCCGGCGGCGGTGATCGCCATCTCCACGCCGACCTCGCGCGCCGCCTCGATCAGGATATGGGGATCCTTCTCCAGGCAGGGACCGCCGACCGGGCCGGGCAGCGGCAGGTTGGTGCGCGGATAGCCCAGCTTGCCGGCGCGCGCCACCTCGACCGCCGAGATCTCCATGGCGTTGCACAGCTTGGCGATCTCGTTGGAGAAGGCGAAGGTGACGTCGCGGTAGGTGTTGTCGACCAGCTTGATCAGCTCCGCCGTCTCCAGGGTGGAGACCTTGACGGTGGTCGGCGTCAGGAAGCCGAAGATCTGCGCCGCACGGGTGGCGACGTCCAGGCTCTCCGCCCCGATGATCTGCGGCAGCTGGTTCAGCTCCAGCAGCGCCTGGCCCTCCAGGGTGCGCTCCGGGCAGAAGGCGATGTCGAACTTCTTGCCGGTGGCACGCAGGATCGGCGCCACGACGTTGCGGGTGGTGCCCAGCTTCACGGTGGAGCGCAGGATGACCAGGTCGCCGTCATGCAGGCTGCCGGCGACCTGACGGGTCGCCGCCTCGATCATGTCGGTGCGGACCCGGCCGTCCTTGCTGAGCGGCGTGCCGACCGTGATGATGAAGACGCTGGCCTTGCTGCAATCCTCCTGGCTGCGGCTGAAGGTCAGCCGGCCGCGTGCGATGACGTGGCGCAGCTTCTCCGTCAGGCCCGGCTCATGGAAGTGCGGGTTGCCCTGGCCGAGCTTGTCGAGCACGTCCTGCCGCACCTCGACCCCGTGCACCTGGAAGCCGGCGTCCGCCATCGCGACCGCCAGCGTCAGGCCGACATAGCCGAGCCCGAGGACGCAGACGTTACGATCGGAAAAAGTCTTGGGAAGCATCGTCGCTCCTGCCGTTTGCTGAGGCCCCGCCACCGGCGGCGGGTTGCCGAGAGTTTGGAGACGCCCCGCGTGCCATGCCCTGTTGCCAAGCATGCAGACGGAGAAACCTCGAAATTCGAAATTGTTTTCTTGTTGTGACTTCGCCGTGACGATGAAGTACCTCGTTACCGGCGTTGTGCAGCGCGAAGTGTTTCAGAAATCACCGTCCGATGAAAAGACCATGATTGCAGATCTCCGCCGTATTAATGGTACTAACCCCCGTCGCGGCCAAATGAATGCTTGGAGGCACCAACAGAGACGTTCGAAAGTGGTGCAATAGGTGCATTCCGTTCCTGCTGCCGGTATCCTTCGACCCGGCCTTGCAGAATTGAGGGTTGAACCATCCATCCAGCCACGGCCCGCCCCTCTCAGGCCGTGGCGCTGGTCAGCCGCCGCAACCGTTTCAGGTGGACCAGTCCGGTCAGCACGGCCATCGCCGCATAGACCGCGACCATCGCCACGCTGCCGGCGACGAAATGCACCAGCGCCGGCATCCGGTCGAACAGCGGGGCGGCGAAACTGTCGAGCGCGAGCGCCGCGGCGATGGACGCACCGGCGCACAGCAGGGCCCGCGCGGCGATCCCGCCATACAGCTCCCCGACCGTCTGCCGGTGGATCCAGGCGATGGCGACGGTGGCGGCCAGTTCCGCGGTGAAGGTCGCCATCGCGGCGCCCTCGATGCCGTAGCGGGGGATCCACCAGATGTTCAGCAGGGCGTTCAGCGCACCGCCCGACAGCATCGCGACCATGTAGCCGGTCTGGCGGTGCCAGACGAGCAGCGGGTTGCCCAGGATCATGTTGGCGTAGACCACCGCTGAGGCCAGCATCAGCAGGCGCAGCGCCAGCGTCGCCGGGGCGTAGGCGTCGCCGAACAGCGTGCCGAGGATGGACGGCGCCAGGGCGAAGCCCCCAGCGATGACCAGCCCGCCGACCGCCAGCATGACGCCGGCATAGGCCCGCATCCGGTCGCGCATCGGCCCGAGCTCGCCATAGGCGGCGGCCAGCTGCGGCAGGAAGGCGTTCATCACGATGTTGCCGACCAGATTGGCCAGGGTCTGGATCTTCACCGCCGCGCTGTACCAGCCGACCTCCATATGCGGGGCCAGGAAGCCCAGCATCACGACGTCCAGATGGGTGAAGATCGCCCAGGCGAAGACGCCGACCGCCATCGGCGTCGCCGCCGTCAGGATCTCGCGCCACACCTTCAGGTCGACCCGCGGGCGCAGGTGGCCGAAGTCACGGCGGAAGCGGCCGATCATCACCAGCGCGTTGACGGTGATGGAACCGCCGGTGATGGCGGCTGCGGTGATGGCGTCCTCAGGCCCACGCACCAGCAGGAAGACGAGAAGCATCGAGCCGATGGAGGTGCCTATCTCGCGCGTGGCGATCACCCCCATCTTCTCGGTCGCCTGGTAAACAAAGTCGAGGACCAGAGCGTTCCCCAGCAACTGCACCGCCTGCACCAGAAGAACCGCCTTCACCTCCATCGGTTTGTCCAGCGAGAGGACGAAGGCCGCATAGAGAACGCCGACCACCAGGGCCAGCACGGTGCGCAGGGTCAGCACATGTTCCGACAGTTCGGCCGCCCGCTCGCGGTGGTCGTCCTGCTCGCGGTTTCTCGCGATCTCACGGATGGCGTAGGTGGACAGGCCCATGTTCACGAACAGCGCCGCATAGGCCATCAGCGAGGTGCCGAAGCCCAGCACGCCGAAACTGTCCGGTCCCAGAACCCGCGCAGTCCAGGCCGCGGTGACCAGCCCGCTCGCCATCGTCGCCGCTTTCGCGGCGGCAAGGGCGCGGATGTTCCGGAAGATGCGGTGTCCAGCGGACATTCATGGGCTCTTCGGTGGTTGAAGACATCGTGACGGACTGCGCAAAAGATCCTCGGCCGGCTTTCGGCCGGCCGAGGAGCCTTGTCGTCAGTTCGCGTAGTAGCGGCGGTAGCCATGGTAGCGCCCGCTGTCGGGGAACTCGTACTGGGCATGGCGCCGGGTATCGACCTGACTGAACAGGACGCCGACCACCTCGCCGCCGGCCTCGATCACCTCCTTGAGCCCGGCCATCGCGGTGCCGCGCTTGGTCATGCCCCAGCGGACGATGAAGACGGTCTGGTCGGCGAGCGCCGCCAGCAGCTTGCCCTCCGACACCGCCAGCACTGGCGGCGAATCCAGCACGATGCGGTCGTAGTTGACCGACAGACGCGACAGCAGCTGATGCATGCCGGACGAGCCCAGCGTGTCCTGCGGCAGCGTGCGGCCATGACCGGCGGGGATGACGTGCAGGCCGGTGCGCGGGTCGACCTGGATCACCTCCTCCAGCGTCGCGGTGCCGGCCAGCACCTCGGCCAGACCGCGGTTGTTGGGCATGCCCAGCATCTCGTGCAGGCTCTTCCGCCGCAGGTCGCAGTCGACCAGGATCGTCCGCTGGCCGGCGTTGGCGCAGGTGCGGGCGAAGGCGGCGGCGACGGAGCTCTTGCCCTCGCCGGGGACGGAGGAGCTGAACAGGATCACCCGGTGCCGCCCGTCCGGATTGGCGAGCAGCAGCGAGGTGCGCAGGTTCTGCATCGATTCCGCGAAGGCGGAGATCGGCTTGTCCACCACATAGGCGGCCGGCGAGCCGCCGAAACGCGGGATGCGCGGCACGATGCCGAGGCTGCGGACGCCGGTTGCCGTCTCGAACTGGTGCGGGCTGCGGAAGCCGCTCTCGGCCCGTTCGCGCAGCATGGCCAGCAGCACGCCCAGCGTGCCCGACGCCACCAGCGCCAGCAGCAGGATCAGCTTGCGGTTCGGCTGCGACGGGTCGAGCGGGATCGAGGCCTCCGACACGATGCGGGCGTCGGGCTGGCGCATGTCGTTCTGCGTCGCGATCTGCTGCGAGCGGGTCAGCAGCGCCTCGTACATCGACTGGGCGGTGGTGGCGTCGCGCTCCAGCGTGCGCAGGCCGACGGTCGCCTGCTGCTGCTCGTTCTGCTTGGCCTCGGCCTGGTCCAGGCTGGCCTTCAGCCCCTGCTCGCGGCCCTTCGCCAACTCCACCTCGTTGCTGAGGTTGGAGACGATCTTGCCGACATCGGACTTGATCTGGCCTTGCAGGTCGCGCAGCTGGCTCTGCAGCGCCTGCAGCATCGGGTGCTTGCTACCATAGCGGTTGGTGGCGTCGGCGATCTGGCGCTGCAGATCGACCTCGCGCTCGCGCAGGGCTTGGATCAGCGGCGAGCCCATGACATCGCCGACCGCCGAGGCGCCGCGCGGCGAATTCGCCATGGCGGTGACGTCGCGCAGCTTGGTCTCCGCCTCCTGCCGCTTGGTGCGGGCCAGGATATAGTCGGCGTTCAGCTGGCTCAGCTGCTGGCCGACCACCGTGCTCTCGTTGTTGGACGAGGTGGTCAGGCCATGCTGGGTCCGGTACTTCTCCACCGCGTCGCCGCTGGTCTGCGCTTCCCGGCGCAGGTCGGTCAGCCGTTCCTCCAGCCATTGGGTGGCGCGCTTGGACGCCTTGAACTTCTCGTCGAGCTGGTCGACCAGATAGAGGTCGGCCATGGTGTTGGCGATCAGCGACGATTTGCGCGGATCCTCGCTGTCGAAGCTGACGGCGATGACATAGGAGCGCCCCTGCGGACGCACCGACGTGTTGTCGAGCACGGCATTGACCACGGAGGTCAGGTGGTTGCGCTCGATCTCCTCCGGCGACAGCGGCACGCCGCTGGACGCCTTCCAGCTGTCGGGGATCCAGTTGCGCGGGTTCAGAGCGGACACCCATCCGGGGGGCGGCGGACGCAGCGAGGCATTGAACTCCGGATCGTTCATCAGCTTGAGCTTCGCCACCACCTTTTCGGCGAAGGCCGGCGACTTCAGGATCGCGACCTCGCTCTGCAGCGCGCTGATGTCGGGGGTCATGTCGGACACCACCCCCTCGAAGTTGAGGACGGTGTTCTTGCGGTGCTCCACCATGATGAGCGTTTCGGCGGTGTAGAGCGGCGTCATCCGGAAGGCGACCAGGGCCGCCAACCCGGTGCCGACCACGATAACCGTACCGATCAGCAGCTTGTGCCGGCGCAACAACCCCGTGGTCCGGCGCACCGCGCTGGCGGCGCTGGCCGACAGATCGTACGAAATGCCGGGCGACATGGACCCGGGGCCCCGCCGAGACTCAGGGGTGTTGCGTCGGGGATGTTCCTGAAGTTCCTGGGTGGCCAAAGGGTCCTCCTCGCGTAACGACCAGAAAGCGCGGCCATAGGACCATCCGTTTGCCCGATCCTTCCTTCCGGGCAGCGGATGCTGTCCGGTGGGCAGGCTCGGCGGTTCGTCCGATTGGCTGAAACGCAGTGTTAGTCCAGCCGTTGCATCGGCCATCCAGTGCATGCGGCGAGCAATGGGCGCGCAGTGGGTAGCCTTCCTGACCCTGTTGCAGTGCAGTATGAACCGTCGATGCAGGTCGGGGGATAATGGGGGTTACCCGGAAGGACAGGTTGCCAGACGTTCGATCGCACCGGCCGGCCTGCGGGCAAACCCGTGATTTTTCCTGGTGCTGACGACGCTGTGACCGGTTGCGAGGACCCATCCCGGCAACGCCGGACACACGGCGACGTTCCGCGCCGGAACAGTTCCGCGCCGTTCCGGCTGCCGTTGTCACACTTTCCCGACGATTTTAGAGGGTGAGGCCCAAAGGCGGATAATGCCGGAAACCGGGCGCCGGGCCGCGATGTCCTGTGCCGGACCGCCGGCACAGGACAGACCGAATTCCCGATTCCGACTTGCGGCAAATTGTTCTGCACACGCATTTTTATGATGTAATGGATACTATAAAAGGTATAGGGTTCCTATGTCTTTTGGACGGAGACTGCGTCATGCCATACCGTCAGGAATCCGCTACCGTCAGCGCGATCAGGCTGATCCGCGACCATAGCCGTGAGTGCCACAATCTCCCTGCCCGGGAGGTGCTGCTCCGGGTCGAACGGCGCATGATCGAATTTCTTGAAGACGGCTCTGCCCAGCCGATGCGCAATTGACGCCCGGCTGGCGACGGGGCGGTCCATCGCGTCCCGATCACCGACAAGCCGCTTGCCGGACGCTATGCCCGGCTTTGCCAGCGTGACGGATCACGGCTGGTATGGGCACAGGCAATCATGAAGACGGCAGCCGCTTCCACGCGGAAATAAAGCGCATAGGGGAAACGGCGGACCAAGGCCCGGCGGGAGTTGGTATGAACCAACGGGAACTGAAACGGGCTCTGCCCGATCCGCATCACTGCCGTCGACTGCGGCAAAGAAGCGGTCGCCCAGACCGAAGGCGCGGCTGTCGTACCAAGCCTGGGCGTCACGCAGGTCCGTCTCCGCTTCGGGCAGAAAGAAAAACCGGGAGGCTCACGCGTCGCGCTGCCTCACTCTGGCGCGCACCGTCTCCCATGGAACCGCATGTGCGCTGGTCTCGGAGAAGCTGGAGTTGCGCCGGTCGAGTTCGGCCCTCATGCCTGCCGTCAGCGGAATGTCGGCGTCTTTGAGGCTATCCAGCAATTCCTCCGCCAGCTTCAGGCGCTCCTGCGGCGAAAGATGACTGAAGTCGATCCCGGGCATGGCTTTGTCTCTCCTGTGCATCTTGAAGATGGCACTGCCCAACAAGCCTGTCGAGGATAGCCGGGGCGATCTCTCCCCATGCCTCCAACACGAACGGCAAGAACGGCAAGCACCGCTACCCGACATGCGAACGGCCCGCTCCCGATCCGGGGCGGGCCGTTCGCATGTTCGACCTGAACCGTGCCGGCTCAGGCGCGGGGCGCGTGCTTGTTCAAGATTCGCTGGAGCGTGCGGCGGTGCATCTTCAGGCGGCGCGCCGTTTCCGACACGTTGCGGTCGCACTGTTCGAAGACGCGCTGGATGTGTTCCCAGCGGACGCGGTCGGCCGACATCGGGTTTTCCGGCGGCTGGGGCAGCGGGCGGCCGTCGGCCAGCAATGCTGATTCCACCGCGTCGGCGTCGGCCGGCTTCGGCAGGTAATCGACGGCGCCGGCCTTCACCGCGGCGACGGCGGTGGCGATGTTGCCGTAGCCGGTCAGCATGACGACACGGGCGTCGGGACGGGCATCGCGCAGGGCGGATACCACGTCCAGCCCGTTGCCGTCGCCCAGACGCAGGTCGACCACCGCGAAGGCGGGGGCCGATTCCTGCGCCACCTCGATGCCGAGCTGGACGCTGTCGACCGCGACGACGTTGAAGCCGCGCTTCTCCATGGCGCGGGCCAGCCGCGTGCGGAAGGGGGCGTCGTCGTCGACGATCAGGAGGCTGCGGGTGACGTCGCCAGTGAAGGTCAGTTTGACGGCATCGCCCGACAGCAGGTCATCGGATGTTTTGAGGGTGTCCACCGTGAAACCTCATTTCTTGGCGTTGATGGTCTTCCAGCGCACGGAAATCCGCGCGCCGGTTCCGCCCTGATTGGAGTGCCCGCCGGCGACCTGATCAGCGGGCGGCGTGCCGTCCGGCGGATTGTTTGTATAGCGCACGGTCGCGCCGGTCTTCTCCAGCAGCGTCTGCGCGATGAAAATGCCGAGGCCCATATGCCCGCCGCCCGCCTGCCCCTTGGGGCCGGAGCGCTCGCCGCGCACCGACAGGTACGGCTCGCCGATGCGGCCCAGCAGATGGGACGGGAAGCCCGGGCCGTCGTCCATCACCGTGATGGTGACGGAGCAGCCGTCCCAGGCGGCGGCGACCGTCACCTTGTGGCGGGCGAACTGGTGGGCGTTCTGGATGAAGTTGCCGATGCCGTGGATGATCTCCGGGCTGCGGCGCAGGAAGGGCTCCTCCGCCTCGCCGACCGGGTGCGGTTCCACGGCGAAGTCGATGTGGCCGAGACGGTGCGGGGCGGCGGCGGCCTCGATCAGCGCGGTCAGCGGCAGCCGTTCGAACGGGTCGCCGCCATCGGCCTCCGGCTTGCGCGCCAGATCGGCCAGGATCTCGCGGCAGCGCATCACCTGGCTTTGCAGAAGCTCGACATCCTCGCCATAGGGGCTGTCCGGCGGCAGGTCGCGCGCCAGCTCCTTCGCCACCACGGCGATGGTGCCGAGCGGCGAGCCCAGCTCGTGCGCGGCGGCGGCGGCGAGCGCGCCGAGCGCGCCCAGCCGCTGTTCGCGGGCAAGCGCCACCTGCGAGGCGGCGAGCGCGTCGGCGAAGCGCCGCGCCTCCGCGGCGACGCGGAAGACGTAGCCGGCGATGAAGACCGACGACACCGTCAGCGACAGCCAGACGCCAAAGGCATAGAGCGGCGCCATCGAGCGCACCGGCTCCTCCCACGGCAGCGGGAAGTGCCAGAGGGCAAGTGCCGTCAGGCAGATAAGGTTCAGCCCGGTCAGCAGCACCGTGCTGTAGCGCGACAGGATGGCCGCACCCACGGTCATCGGCGCCAGCAGCAGGATGGCGAAGGGGTTGCTCAACCCGCCGGTGAGATAGAGCAGCAGCGTCAGCTGCAGCATGTCGTAGCTGAGATACAGCGCCGCGTCGCGGTCGGCCAGCCGCAGCCGGCCGCCGCGCTGGGTCATCGCCACCACGTTCAGCAGGGCCGACGCGCTGATGGCGGCCAGCACCGGCCCCAGCGGCAGCGGGAAACCCAGCCCGAGATTGACGAAGGTCACCGCGGCCAACTGCCCGAGCACCGCGACCCAGCGGATCAGGATCAGCGTGCGCAGGGTGATGCGGCCGTCGGGCTGCGCCCAGTGCGGCGGCGCCGGGGAGGCCGGGAGCGGTGCGGTCAGCGCGCTGGCGAGCGTCACCATGATCCTTGTCCCGATGCTTGTCGCAATCCCTGTCCCTGGGCCGCATGCCCCTGGCGGTTGCGGCGCGTGCCGCCATATTCTGTGCCCATGACCGAACGACCCATCCCACAGCAGCAGCCGGCCACCCCCGCCATTGCCCAGGCCATTGCCCCCGCCATCCGGGCGGAGGGGCTGACCAAGCGCTTCCCCACCCCGGACGGGCGGGACGTCACGGCGGTCGACGCCATCGGCTTCACCGTGCCGCGCGGCAGCGTCACCGGCCTTCTCGGCGGCAACGGCGCGGGCAAGACGACGACCATCTCGATGCTGCTGGGGCTGTTGCTGCCGACGGCCGGGACAGTGGAGATCCTGGGCGTCGACATGGCTCGCCATCGGCATGCCGTGCTTCCGCGCATGAACTTCTCCTCCCCCTACGTCGAGCTGCCCCATCGGCTGACGGTGCGGGAGAACCTTACCGTCTATGCCCACCTCTACGGTTTGACATGCGTCAAAAAGCGCGTCCAAGAATTGGCCGAGCATCTTGACCTGTCGCGTTTTCTGGATCGGCCGTCGGGCGGACTGTCGGCAGGGCAGAAAACCCGCGTGGCGCTGGCCAAGGCCTTGCTGAACGACCCGGAGCTTCTGCTGCTGGACGAACCGACGGCGTCGCTCGATCCCGACACCGCCGACTGGATCCGCACATATCTCGAACGCTACCGGCTGCGCACCGGCGCCGCCATCCTGCTGGCCTCCCACAACATGCTGGAGGTGGAACGGCTGTGCGACAGCGTGCTGATGATGCGGCAGGGGCGGATCGTCGACCGCGGCGCGCCGTCGGCGCTGCTCGCCCGCTATGGCCGCCAGACGCTGGAGGAGGTTTTCCTCGACATCGCCCGCGCCTCCGACGACCGCATCCCGACCGGGGAGACCGCCGATGCCGCCGAATGACTTGGTGATTCCGCGCGCGGACTTCTCGCTGCGCCGGGTCGGCGCCATGGTGCTGCGCTACTGGTACCTGCTGCGCGGGTCCTGGCCGCGCATCCTGGAACTGGCCTACTGGCCGACCATGCAGATGATCCTGTGGGGCTACATCAACCAGTTCATGGCCTCATCCAGCGGCGGCGGCAGCGGCTGGGTGGCGCAGGGCGCCGGCGTGCTGGTCAGCGCGGTTCTGCTGTGGGACGTGCTGTTCCGCGGCCAGCTCGGCGTCTCCATCTCCTTCCTTGAGGAAATGTGGTCGCGCAACCTCGGCCATCTGTTCGTCAGTCCGCTCCGCCCCGGCGAGTGGGTGACGGCGTTGATGACCATGAGCCTGCTGCGCACCCTGATCGGCGTGCTGCCGGCGGCGGGGCTGGCGATCCCCTTCTTCGGCTATTCGGTCTTCGCGCTCGGCCTGCCGCTCGCCGCCTTCTTCGCCAACCTGATCGTGCTGGGTTGGTCGCTGGGGCTGCTGATCGTGGCGCTGATCCTGCGCTATGGCATGGGGGCGGAAGGGCTGGCCTGGATCGTCGTCTTCATGCTGGCCCCGGTCAGCGCGGTCTATTACCCGGTGTCTGTCCTGCCGGCCTGGCTCCAGCCGGTGGCACTCGCCCTGCCGTCCGCCCATGTGTTCGAGGGCATGCGGGCGCTGGTGTTCGACGGCACGCTGCGCTGGGACCATCTGGCCTGGGCGGTCGGGCTGAACGCGGTCTACATGGCGGGCGGCATCGCCGTGTTCCTCTACGCCTTCCATCGGGCGCGGGTGCGCGGTGCCTTGCTGCAAACGGGAGAATAGCGGCTAAAGTGTCGGCCCCACGTCGTCAGCCGCACCGGAGACCGCCGCCATGACCCCGCCCACCGCCGCCGGCCCTGCCACCCCCGACCTGTTCGACCGGCTCGTCGCCGGGGCGCAGCCGGACTGGACGGCCTATGTCGACCATGCCTTCGTGCGCGGGATGGGCGACGGCACGCTGCCGCAGGAGTGCTTCCGCCATTATCTGGTGCAGGATTACCTGTTCCTGATCCATTTCGCCCGCGCCTATGCGCTCGCCATCTACAAGGGCCGCGACCTGCGCGAGATGCGGGCTTCGCTGAACGGGCTGAAGGCGATCCTCGACATGGAGATGGACCTGCATGTCGGCCTGTGCGCCGGCTGGGGCCTGCCGGCCGCCGAACTGGAGCAGGCGGCGGAGTCCAAGGCGACGATGGCCTACACCCGCTATGTGCTGGAAACCGGCTTGCGCGGCGACCTGCTGGACCTGCATGTGGCACTCAGCCCCTGCATCATCGGCTATGCCGAGATCGGCCGCCGGCTGGCGGCATTGCCGGGTGCGCTGATTGAGACCAACCCCTACCGCGTCTGGATCGCCGAATATGCCGGCGAGGCCTATCAGGAGGTGGCGCGGGCGGCGCGGGAGAATTTGGACCGGCTGGCCGCCGACGGCATGACCGAGGCGCGCTTTCCCCGGCTGCTGACCATCTTCCGGCAGGCGTCCCGGCTGGAAGCGGATTTCTGGGAAATGGGCATGACGCTGGCGGGATAGCCGGCTCAGGACTCATCCGCCACGACATCGCCGCCGGCCTCGTCAGGTCGCACCCCCGTGTAGATGGCGCGGGGACGGATCAGATGGTCCGTGGCCCGCTGCTCCATCGCCTGGGCGATCCAGCCGGCGGCGCGGCCGAGGGCGAACAGCGTGAAGGCCGCTCCCTCAGGCAACCCGAGATGCCGCCGCAGGACCACCAGGGCGATGTCGATCGACGGCGCCTGACCGGTCAGCCCTTCGGTGGCGCCCAGCAGGTCCGCCGCCACCGGGAAGTCCGGGAGAAGCCGGGCCAGCAGCGCCTTGGCGCGGACATCGCCGCTGGGATAGAGCGGATGTCCGAAACCCGGAATCCTCTCTCCCGCAGCCAGCCGCCGTTCGATCTGGGTTGCCACGGTCTCCCGTTCCGTCAGCCCCGCCCAGAAATGCTCGATCCGCGTGGTGGTCGAACCATGCCGGTGGCCGGATAAGGCGCAGAGTCCGCCAACGGCCGCCGCCCGCAGACTTGCCCCGGTCGAGGCGATGCAGCGCGCCGTGAAACTGGAGGCGTTCAGCTCATGATCGGCACACAGCACCAGCGCCATGCGGAGGAGATCGGCCCCCGCCTCGTCGAGCCCCCATGCGGTGGCCAACTGGCAGTGCAGCGGTGCAGCACTCGGCCGGCCGCGCAGGGCTGCCGCGAAGAGCAGGCGCAGCAGGTTGCCGCAATTTTCGAAGAACCGCCCATCGGTCGGCCGCCAGGACGCCGTCGCCTCGTCGGCCGATGCCGCCAGCAGCAGGGCGGGCAAGGCCTCCGCCGGCGAACTCGCCGCGCAATGAGGCAGCAGGGCGTCATAGCCGGGAAGGGCGACCGGCGGTTCCGGCGGGAAGGCGGTTTCCACCGCGCAGGCCCAGAACAGCGCCGCGGTCTCCTCCAAAGTCGCCGTGGCGGCCAGACGCACGGCGTCCTGTCCGCGGTAATAGAGCCGCCCGTGCCGGATCAGCGTGATCGCCGATTCCAGGACCGGCGCTCCCCAATCCAGTGTTGATTTGGCGACCTCCTTCGGCCGCCGGCCGCGTTTGCGCTCCACCCCCAGCCGTTCGACCTCATCGGCCAGATAACGGCTTTGCCGCGGGTCCGCCGCGGGATGGGCCTGCAACAGGCCGCGGCTGACATAGGCGTAGAGGGTCTGGCGGGACACTCCCAACCGTTTCGCCGCCTCTTCGGCGGACAGATAGACCGTCAGCGCGCCCGTCATGGTGCCCACCCGTCACATTGATCGAAACAATCAAGATTGACGATATAGCTGGCCCGCGATGGAGTGAAGCCGGAGCGGCCTGGAACCCGCTCTTCCGATGGAGAAAATCATGGCGCTGATGAACGGGGACTCCGGTTCCCCGCAACGCACGGCCCTTGCCGAAATCTGGCGGGCCGCCGGCGGCGACGACCGGCTGGTTGGCTCGGTCGTGCTTCGTGGCGAAGGGACTCTTCCCTCCGTCTTCGCGGTCAGTGCGCTGGCCACCGCCGCAACGGCCGCGGCCGGTCTGGCCGTCGCCGAATTCAAGGAAGCAGCCTTCGGCCACAACCCGTCCGTGACGGTCGACCAGCGTCTGGCCTCCCTGTGGTTCGGCACCTCCGTAAAGCCGTTGGGCTGGAGCCTGCCACCCGCCTGGGACCCGATCGCCGGCGACTACGAGGCCAGGGATGGCTGGATCCGCCTTCACACCAACGCCGTGCACCACCGCGATGCAGCCCTTCGCTGTCTCGGCGCACCGCCCGACCGCGATGCGGTGGCCGCCGCCGTCCGCCGCTGGGACGCCGACGGGTTGGAAAGCGCAGTCGTCGGCGAAGGCGGGTGCGCCGCGACGATGCGCGATCTCACATCCTGGCGAAGCCATCCGCAAGGACAGGCGGTCGCCCGGGAACCGCTGCTGTGGGTCGAGGCACAGGAGCCGGCCGACGCCGTCCATACTCCTGCCCGGCCCCCTGCCCGGCCGGAGCGTCCCCTGGCAGGCGTGAAGGTTCTGGACCTGACCCGCGTCCTCGCCGGACCGGCCGCCACGCGGTTCCTTGCCGGTTTCGGCGCCGAGGTGCTGCGGATCGACCCGCCTTGGTGGGACGAACCTGCCCTTCTGCCCGAGATGACGCTCGGCAAGCGCCGCGCCCGCTTCGACCTGCGCGACCCCGGCCAGCGGGCACGGTTCGCGGAATTGCTGTGCCAGGCCGACCTGCTGGTGCACGGCTATCGTGCCGATGCCCTCGACCGGCTGGGGCTCGACCTTCAAACCCGGCAGCGCATCCGCCCCGGCCTGATCGATGTGTCGCTGGATGCCTATGGCTGGACCGGCCCCTGGAGGAGCCGCCGGGGCTTCGACAGTCTGGTGCAGATGAGCGGCGGGATCGCCGCCGAAGGGATGCGCCGCGAGGGCGGCAACCGGCCCAGGCCCTTGCCGGTCCAGGCGCTCGACCATGCCGCCGGCTATCTTCTCGCCACCGCTGCGGTGCGCGGCCTGACCCGCCGGCTCGCGGACGGGCGGGGATCGAGCTGGCGCACATCCCTGGCCAGGGTCGGGACGCTGCTCACCGAACTGCCGTCCTCTGACGGCGGCCCGACCATGCCGCCCCTCGGCATGGAGGATTTCACGAACGATCCGGAAAATACGGCCTGGGGACCGGCCCTGCGCCTGAAGCCCGCCGTGACGGTCGAAGGATCGCCGGTCCGCTGGGAACGGCCGGCCGGACCGCTCGGCACGGACGAGGCGCGCTGGTAGGCCGGCAAGGCGGCGGGAGTTTCGGCATTTTCGGTGCCTCTCCCGCCGTTCGGTGCAGCGCTTACCCCATCGTGTGCTCGAGCAGGATCTTCGCGCCCAGCCCGATCAGCACCACGCCGCCGGCCATTTCCGCCCAGCGCCCCAGATGGTTGCCGGCGGCCTTGCCGATCAGCACGCCGCCGAAGGCGACGGCGAAGGTCACCACGCCGATCAGCGCCGAGGTCGTCACCATGTCGACATCGACCAGCGCCAAGCCCGCCCCCACGGCGGCGGCGTCGATGCTGGTGGCGACGGCGGTGGTCAGCAGGGCCAGCCATTCGGCGCGCACGCTGCGCACCGGGCCGCAATCCTCCTCGCCCTCATCCTCGCCGTCCATGATGGCGTTGCGCAGCATCGCACCGCCGACCGCCAGCAGCAGGCCGAAGGCGATCCAGTGATCAACCGACTCCACCAGGCTGGCGAAAGCGATGCCGATGCCCCAGCCGACCAGCGGCATGGCGAACTGGCAGACGCCGAAGGCGGCTCCCACCCGCACCGCTTCCGGCAAACCGGCACGGCGCGAACAGGCCCCGCGGCCGAGAGCGGCGGCGAAGCTGTCCATCGAAAGGCTGAAGGCGAGCGCGAGGGACGTGGCGATCATGGCTATTCCCGGGCCAGACAACACAGTGGAATCGGACGGACTCCGGCTGGCCGCGGAGATGTCCGATCCACTGGTCTCGCCGGGTCGACCCTTTGGTCGCCGTGCGCGCCATGGCGGTAACGGCCGGAGGCCGAAACCATCCAAGTCTGTTGACGCGAACCCCACCGGATCGCTGCCGGCGGGTGGCTACTCCCCAATGACGGCGGAAGTCCTACAGGGACTAGGGGCTTGGGTCAAGCGCCGGTTTGCCGCAGGTGCGAATTGCGGCCGCGTAGATAGGTGGCGGCCACCGAACGGTCGTCGCCCAGCGTCACTTGGATGAACAGCTCCTCCTCCAGATCGCAGTCCACCGCCTTCATGCGATGTCGCATAGCCGGCGTCGCGGCGGGATCGAGCACGACGAGGTCGGCCCAGCGGCCGGGCTCCAGGCTGCCGATCTCGCCGGCCATGCCCAAGGCTTCGGCATTGCCGCGGGTCATCCAGTGCAAGGCGGCGAGCGCCGGCAGGTTCTGCCGCCGCAGTTGCAGCACCTTGTAGGCCTCCGCCGCGGTGCGCAGCATGGAATAGCTGGTGCCGCCGCCGACATCGGTGGCGATGGCGGTGCGCACCGGCCGCTCCGGCTTCGACAGGGCGTCGAGGTCGAACAGGCCGCTGCCGATGAACAGGTTGCTGGTCGGGCAGAAAACGGCGACCGAGCCGCTCTCCGACAGCCGGGCCATCTCCGCTTCCGACAGATGGATGCAGTGGCCGAACAGCGAGGTCGGCCCCAGCAGCCCGAAGCGGTCATAGACGTCGGTGTAGTCGCGGGCACCTGGGAACAGCCGCCCCACCTCGGCGATCTCGTCGGTGTTCTCCGACAAATGGGTCTGCATGTGGACGCCGGGATGCTCGCGCAGCAGCGCGCCGGCGGCCTCCAGCTGCGCCTCGGTCGAGGTGATGGCGAAGCGCGGAGTCACGGCGTAGCGCTGCCGCCCGGTCCCGTGCCAGCGGCCGATCAGATCCTTGCCGTCGCGATAGCTGCTCTCGGCCGTATCGGTCAGGGCGGCGGGCGCATGGCGGTCCATCATCACCTTGCCGGCGATCAGCCCGGCGCCGCGCGCCTCGGCCTCGGCGAATAGGGCGTCGACCGACTGCGGGTGGACCGAGCCGTAGACCACAGCCGTGGTCGTGCCGTTGCGCAGCAGCTCGTCCATGAAGAAGGCGGCGTTGGCGGCGGCATGGACCGGGTCGGCGAAGCGCTGCTCCTCGATGAAGGTGTATTTTTCCAGCCAGTCGAGCAGCTGGGCGCCGTAGGAGGCGATGACCTGGGTCTGCGGGAAATGGATGTGGGTGTCGATGAAGCCCGGCAGCACCAACTTGCCGCTGTGGTCGTCGACCGCCACCCCGTCCGGAACCCGGCCACGCAGGTCGGCCCAGTCACCGGCCTCCAGAATCCGCCCGTCCGCCCCGACCAGCAGCAGCCCGTCCTCACGATAGGTCAGGCAATCGAGGTCCCCCGGTCCGGCGGGTGCGCGGTTGAAGCTGAGCAGGCGCCCGCGGACGGCGGCGGAAACGGGGGCGGCGATAAACTGGTCGGGCATGGGGGTCCGGTTCGATGGAGTGCTGTGAGGGAGGGTTACTTAATGTCCCCGGACCACGCCGCCAACACCGCCCGCTCCTGCGGGGTGATTCCGGTGATGTTGGCGGGGGGCATGGCGCTGCTGTAGCCGGCTTGCAGGCGGATCTGCTCGGCATGGCGGCGGATGCCGTCGCCCTCCAGCACGACGCCGCGCGGCGGGGTGGCGATGCCCTCCCACACCGGCTGGGCGGCATGACACATGCTGCAGCGGGTGGCGACGATCTCCTCCACCTGATTGAAGCCGACCTTCACCGGCGCCGCAGCCGCCGTATCGGCGGTCGCCGGCCCCAGGGTGCTGAGCCAGATGCAGCCCAGCATGCCGGCGGCGGCCACCCCCCAGGTCCACCAGGGCGTCGGCTTGCCGGCATGGCGGCTGTTGAAGAAATGGCGGATCGCCGTGCCGACCACCAGGACCAGCGCCACCATCACCCAGTTGTAGCGGGTGGAGCTGACCAGCGGGTAATGGTTGGACAGCATCAGGAAGACGACCGGCAGGGTCAGGTAATTGTTGTGCAGCGAGCGCTGCTTGGCCTTTTTGCCCAGCGACGGATCCGGCGTCTCGCCGCGCAGCATGGCGGCCACCGTCTTGCGCTGGTTGGGGATGATCAGCATGAAGACGTTGCAGGCCATCATCGTCGCCATCAGGGCGCCGACCTGCAGCATGGCGCCGCGCCCGCTGAAGATCTTCGTCATGCCCCAGGCGGTCGCCACCAGCATGACGAATCCGGCGACAGCCAACGCCCCGTCGTTGCGGCCAAGCGGCGACTTGCACATCAGGTCATAGGCGACCCAGCCCGCCACCAGCGCGCCGACGCTGATCGCCACCGCCTGCCAGTGGCTGAGCGCCAGCACGTCCTGGTCGATCAAAAACAGGTCGGCGCCGCGGTAATACAGCACGCACATCAGGAAGAAGCCGCTGAGCCACGTCGCGTAGGATTCCCACTTGAACCAGGTCAGCTCCTCCGGCAGCTGCGGCGGGGCGACCATGTATTTGGTCATGTGGTAGAAGCCGCCGCCATGGATCTGCCAGGCGTCGCCCGCCGTCCCGGCCGGCGCCCCGGTGCGCTTGCGCAGCGAGGCGTCGAGATGGATGAAGTAGAAGGACGATCCGATCCAGGCGATGGCGGTGATGACGTGCAGCCACCGCGCCAGGGCGTTGATCCATTCCCACAGGATGGGCTCCATCGCGCGCACGCTCCTTCCGGTCAGGTCGATGGCTTGACTGTAAGGCCAGTGTGCAGCTGCGGAAAACCATTCGTCCGTCCCAACAGCTTCAAAAAATGACGAAAGATGGAACTGCGGTTTCAAGCTCGCTGCCGAAGGAGTGCGGCCGCGGCAGTCACGATCATGGCGACGCCCTCAGCCATCCGCTCCATTAGGATACGTAATGTGAAAGATTAAGATTATTCCATTCCTTAATTCCTCCGACCGCTCTAACCAGACCTCAGGTCATCGGGTCGGGGGGTGGAGGAGATGCAAACCTTGAGCGGTTTCGCGCTTTTCGTGCTGGCGGCAACGATGTCTCCCGGCGGGGCCACGACGCTTGCCACCGCATCGGGCATGAATTTCGGCTATCGGGGATCGCTTCCGTTGATCGCCGGAATATCGCTCGGCCTCGCCGGCATGGCCGCCGCCGCCGCGGCCGGGATCGAGGGTATATTCGTTGCCGTGCCGGCGATACAGACGGCGGTCAAGATCGCGGGAACGGCTTATCTTCTCTGGCTG
The DNA here is from genome assembly GCF_058780665.1 of Azospirillum sp. UENF 112521. Classification (NCBI taxonomy): domain Bacteria; kingdom Pseudomonadati; phylum Pseudomonadota; class Alphaproteobacteria; order Rhodospirillales; family Azospirillaceae; genus Azospirillum; species Azospirillum sp. UENF 112521. The sequence continues at coordinate 419,211 of NZ_JBSNCI010000009.1, read as the reverse complement.
GCTTTTCAGCTGTCACGGACGGGTGCTCCGAAGACGACCGGATCGGTTGCCAAGCCGGCGAGCATCGCGGGCGGTGCCTGGCTTGTCCTGTACAATCCGAAGGGCTGGGCGATGACCACCGGAGCCGCCGCATCCTTCTCGTCGATTGGCGACGGTCCGGCCGAAGTTGCCGTTATTCTCGGAATTGCCTTCGGATGCTTCGCGTCGATATCGCTGTCGGTCTGGTGCCTGGGCGGCCGGCTGCTCCGGCGCGTCCTGACCCGGGACCGGCACTGGAGAGCACTCAACATCGCGCTGGCGCTTCTCCTGGTCGCATCGATCCTGCCGATCTGGATCGATCCATGACGGCAAATCCCCGGCCGCCGAAAGACCCGAGCCGTCAATCGATTGCCAACCCTCCTGCGAATTGGTAGAGGAACTAATTCTTCCTCGTACCGCACGGCTCTCCGCGATGCCCACGTCCGGCAGCACAGTCACCCGCCGTGCCCTTCTGATGCTGCTCGCCGCCGCCTTCGCGCTGCTGGCGATTATCGTGATGTCGGGGTGGCTGGCAGACAGCACTCAGCAATATTCCCGCTCGGTCAGCCGGATATCGTCCCTGCGCGTCGCCGCCGGGACCCTGCTCAGCCAGTTGCAGGATGCCGAGATCGGACAGCGCGGCTACCTGCTGACCGAGGACCGCCAGTATCTCAAGCCCTACGAGACGGCCGTCGCGGCGGTGGACGCCACCATCGCCCGGCTGCGCGAGCTGGCCGACGGCGATGCCGGCGAGCTGCGCATCCTCGACCATCTCGTCGATCTGGCTGCGGCCAAGCGGCAGGAGTTGGCGGAGACCATCGCCCTGATGGAGGCCGGACGCCGGGACAACTCCCTAGCCATCGTGCAGACCGGGCGCGGCATGAGGCTGATGGACGATGCCCGGCGCTCGCTCGCCGACCTGATCACCCCCGCCGATGCGCAGCTCGACACCCAGCTCCGCGCCCTGACCGGGCAGGCCAGGACATCGGGATGGGTGGCGATCCTGGGCGGCCTGTTCATCCTGCTGGTCGTCGGCGGTGCCGTGTGGATTGCGGTCGGCTACACGCGCGCCCTCATGCAGGCGCAGCGTGCGATCCAGGCCCTCAACGATTCCCTGGAGCAGCGCGTGTCGGACCGCACCATGGAGTTGCAGCGGGCCAACGGCGAGATCCAGCGCTTCGCCTACATCGTCAGCCACGATCTGCGCGCGCCGCTGGTCAACGTGATGGGCTTCACCAGCGAGCTCGAAGCGGGGCTGGCCAGCGTAACCGCCGATCTCGATCGCCGACCGGCGGATGGCGACGACGCCACGGCGGCGGAGGCGCGGCGGGCGGTCGCCGAGGACATGCCGGAGGCCATCGGCTTCATCCGCACGTCGACGACGAAGATGGATCGTCTGATCAACGCCATCCTCGCCTTGTCGCGCCAGGGCAGCCGGACGCTGAACCCCGAACCCGTCTCCATGCAGGCTCTTGTGGAAGCCGTGGCCGCCAGCAACCGCCACCGGGCCGGCGAACTGGGCTGTGCCGTCGACATCGCCGGCCCGCTGCCGTCGCTCGTCTCCGACCGGCTCGCCCTGGAGCAGGTGTTCGGGAACCTGCTGGACAATGCGATCAAATATCTCGACCCCGCCCGGCCCGGCCGGATCGCCATCCGCGGACGGTCGGAAGCGGATTCGCTGATCTTCGAGGTCGCGGACAACGGCCGCGGAATTGCACCGCAGGATCACGAACGCATCTTCGAGCTGTTCCGCCGGTCCGGCGTGCAGGACCGTCCGGGAGAGGGAATCGGCCTCGCCTATGTCCGCACGCTCGTCCGGCGCCTGCAAGGCGATGTCACTGTCGATTCCGTTCCTGGACAGGGCAGTATCTTTCGCATAAGCCTTCCGAAAGTTCTTGCCCTGTCCCCGGAGAAGCCCGCTCATGAATCGTGACCCTCAATCGGTCTGCATCGTCATGATCGAGGACGACGAGGGACATGCCCGCCTGATCGAGAAGAACATCCGGCGGGCCGGCGTCACCAACGAGATCGTGCCCTTCACCGACGGCACCAGCGCCCTCGATTACCTGTTCGGTCCGGACGGAAGCGGACAGGCCAGCATGGGCCGGGCGCTTCTGATCCTGCTGGATCTGAACCTGCCGGACATGACCGGGGTCGATATCCTGTCCAGGCTCAAGGCGAACCCCCACACCAAGCGCTTCCCCGTCGTGGTGCTGACCACCACCGACGACCGGCAGGAAATCCAGCGCTGCTACGACATCGGCGCCAACGTCTACATCACCAAGCCGGTGAACTACGAAAGCTTCGCCACCGCGATCCGGCAGCTCGGTCTGTTCTTCTCCGTCATCCAGGTTCCCGAGGCGGAGGCATGACCGACCCGGCCATACGCATCCTCTACATCGACGACGACGTTGCCCTGGCCCGGCTGGTGCAGCGGAAACTCGAACGGCGCGGCTACGCGGTGGAGTGGGCGAAGGATGGCCGGGACGGGTTGGAGCGGCTTGAACAGGGCGGCATCGCGGTGGTCGGGCTGGACCACGAGATGCCGGGAGCGACCGGGTTGGACATACTGCCCGCCCTGCTGGCGCGCGAGAATGCCCCGCCGGTCATCTATGTCACCGGTGCCGGCGACACGCGGGTGGCCGTCGCGGCGCTGAAGGCCGGTGCTGACGACTATGTTCCCAAGGAGACCGGCGAGGGATTCTTCGATCTGCTGGCGGCGGCCATCGAGCAGGCGCTCGAAAAGGCCATTCTGCGCCGGGAACGGGAGCGCGCGGACCGGGAGATGCGCGCCGCACGGGACCGGGCGGAGCTGCTGCTGCGGGAGGTCAACCACCGGGTCGCCAACAGTCTGGCCCTGGTGGCGGCCTTCGTGCGGATGCAGCGGTCAAGCCTGTCCGATTCCATGGCCCGCACCGCCCTGGACGAGACCCAGCTGCGCATCACCGCGATCGCCGGCATCCACCGAAGCCTCTACACCTCCGACGACGTCCGCTCCGTCCGCTTCGACGCCTATCTGGAAACGCTGCTCGCCGAAATGCACACCGCCATGGCGTCCCAGCGCCCGGACAGCTTCGTCGTCGTCGCCGACGAGGTCTCCGTGCCGACCGACAAGGCCGTGTCCCTGGCGGTCATCGTGACCGAACTGGTCACGAACGCCTGCAAATACGCCTATCCCGACGGCCGGGCCGGCAGCATCCGCGTGCGGGCGACGGCTGCCGAAGGGCAGCTGTCGGTGAGCGTCGAGGATGACGGAGTCGGCTTCTCCGGCGACGATGCCCCCCAGGGAACCGGCCTCGGCACCCGCATCGTCCAGGCGATGGCGGCCAGCCTGGGGGCGCTGCTGCATCATGACCGTCAGCATGCCGGCACCCGGGTGACGCTGACGATGCCGCTGCAACCGCTCTGACCGCCGCAGACCGCTCCTGTCAGGGGCCGGGCAGGAGACCCTCGGCCATCCATCCAAACCCCATGGACAGGATGCCGCACCCAAGCTATATCTCCGCCGGCAAGGTGAGTAAGCACTCACTTATCACAAGCGACTGACCCGGCACCCTCCGATGGCCCCCTTCTGATGGCCCCGCGCCTCGACAGCCACGCCCGCAAGCGGGCGATCCTCGACGCCGCCTTGCCGCTGTTCGCACGCAAGGGCTTCGCCGCGACCACCACCAAGGAGATCGCGCAGGCCGCCGGCGTGTCGGAGGCGCTGATCTTCAAGCATTTTCCGTCCAAGGCCTCGCTCTACGAGTCGATCTTCCTCAGCTGCATCGACGGCGATCCGGAATATGAACGGCTGGTGGCGTTGCCGCCCAGCACCAGCACGCTGGTGCAGATGATCCAGGGGATGGTGAACTACTTCGTGATCGAGCTGCCGGCCGATCCCGACGAACGCGCCCGCCATCGCCTGTCGATCATCAGCCTGCTCGAAGACGGCGAGTTCATGCGGCAGGTTTTCGAGGGCATCCGCAGCCGCTTCCTGCCCTGCTTCGCCGCCTCCATCGAGGCCGCGACCGCCGCCGGCGACCTGCTGCCGGGTCCGGTCGATGCGGAGAACGGATTCTGGCTCGCCGAGCATCTTTGCGAGATGATGGCGACCGTCTGCCTGTCCGGCGGGGCCATCGTACCCTATCCCTGCGGCCGTCCCGACCTTGCGCGCCAGACGATCTGGTTCATCCTGCGCGGGCTCGGCCTGCGTGACACCGCCATCGCCGCGCATGAAAGCGGCGGACGCTTTCCCTTCGTGCCTTCCCAGCCGCCGCCGGAGCCGCCGCCACATGGCGCAGCCAAGCCCGCAAATGGCGCAGCCAAGCCCATGAATGGCGCAGCCGAGAATGACGAACCCACACCCGAGAGACCGGAGTAGCCGATCGTGACCCTGGACCATTCGCCAAAGACCGAGACGTCATTCGGCCACCCGGCGTCCGAGCCGGGTCGCGGGGCGCCTCCCCCACCTCGCCGCCGCGCAAGCCGGTGACGCGCGGGCGGCTGACCGTGCGCATCGTCATCACGCTGGTGATCCTGGGACTGCTGGGTGCGGGGCTGTACGGCTTCAACAGCTTCCGCGCCAAGGCCATCGCCGACTTCTTCGCCAACAACAAGCCGCCGCCCACCCCGGTGGCGCTGGCCGAGGCGACGGTGCAGACCATCCCGAAATACCTGACCGCCATCGGCACGCTCCAGGCGGCGCGTCAGGTGACGGTAGCCCCCGAAGTCGCCGGCCGCATCGACCGCATCCCCTTCGAATCGGGCGCCCGCGTCAAGGCCGGCGACCCGCTGGTGCAGTTGAACGACGCCACCGAGCAGGCCGACCTGCTGGCCCAGCGCGCCCAGGCGCGTCTGGCCGAGCTGAACCTGGAGCGCTACCGCGACCTGCGCCGCAGCCAGGCGACGCCCCAGAGCAACGTCGACCAGTATCAGGCGCAGCTCGACGAGACCAACGCCAACATGAAGCGCACCAGCGCGCTGATCGGCCAGAAGCTGATCAAGGCGCCGTTCGACGGCGAGCTGGGCATCCGGCAGGTCAATGTCGGCGACTACGTCAATCCCGGCGCCACCATCGTGACGCTGACCGACCTGTCGCAGCTCTACATCAACTTCACCCTGCCGGAGCAGAGCTTCACCAAGCTGTCGGTCGGCCAGGGCGTGCTGATCAACGTCGACGCCCTGCCGGGCCGCGATTTCGAGGCGAAGATCACCACCATCGAGCCGCAGGTCAGCGCCGACACCCGGGCCGTCAAGGTGCAGGCCACCATGGACAACCGGGAGCGCCAGCTGCGGCCGGGCATGTTCGCCAATGTCCGCGTCGTCCTGCCGCCGCAGCCCAACACGCTGACCGTTCCGGAAACCGCGGTCGACTACACGGTCTACGGCGATTCGGTCTTCGTCGCCCAATCGCAGAAGACCCAGGACGGCAAGGAGCAGCTGGTGGTGGAGCGCAAGCCGGTCAAGGTCGGCGACCGCCTCGCCAACCGCGTGGAGATCCGCAGCGGCATCAACCCCGGCGACCGCGTCGTGGTGTCGGGCCAGCTGAAGCTCGCCAACGGCGCGGCCGTGGTCCCGGCGGAGAAGAATCCGCTGACCCCGCCGCAGACCCTGCCGCAGAACTGAGGCCGACGCCATGGGCAGTTTCACCGATATCTTCATCCGCCGGCCGGTCCTGTCGCTCGTGGTCAGCCTGCTGATCCTGCTGGTCGGGGCCCGCGCGCTGCTGGAGCTGCCGATCCGGCAGTATCCGCAGTTGCAGAACACGGTCATCACCGTGACCACCAGCTATCCCGGCGCCTCGCCGGAGCTGATGCAGGGCTTCATCGCCACGCCGATCGAACAGGCGGTCTCCTCGGCCGAGGGCCTCGACTATCTGACCTCCTCCTCCACCCAGGGGCAGAGCGTCGTCACCGCCTATGTCCGGCTGAACTTCGACCCCAACGTCGCGATGACCGACGTGATGGCAAAGGTGCAGCAGGTCAAATACCAGCTGCCACGCGAGGCCAACGACCCGGTCATCCTGAAATCGACCGGCGAGACCACCTCGATCCTCTATATGGGCTTCTCCAGCCCCGAATTGTCGGGAGCGGCGATCTCCGACTACCTGACGCGCGTGGTGCAGCCGGTGCTGTCCACGGTGGAGGGCGTCGCCCGCGCCCAGATTCTGGGCGGCCAGACCTTCGCCATGCGGCTGTGGCTCGACCCGGTCAAGATGGCGGCGCGCAACATCTCGCCGGCCGACGTCTCGGCGGCGGTGGCCGCCAACAACTACCAGTCGGCTCCCGGCCAGACCAAGGGCGTCTTCGTCATCTCCAACGTCACCGCCAACACCGGCCTGACCGACGTTGAGCAGTTCCGCGACATGGTGGTGAAGGCCAAGGACGGGGCGCTGGTGCGCATGCGCGACATCGCCACGGTCGAACTCAGCTCCAAGAGCTTCGACGCCAGCGTGGCGATGAACGGGCAGCAGGCGATCTTCATCGGCATCGACAGCACCCCCACCGGCAACCCGCTGAACATCGTCGCCGACATCCGCAAGATGGAGCCGGAGCTGCGGCGCAACCTGCCGCCCAACATGAACATGGAGATCGTCTACGACAGCACCCGCTTCATCCAGGCCTCCATCGACGAGGTGGTGAAGACGCTGCTGGAGGCGGTCGCCATCGTCATCGTCGTCATCTTCCTGTTCCTCGGCAGCCTGCGCTCGGTTCTGATCCCGGTGGTGACGATTCCGCTGTCCATCGTCGGTGCGGCCACCTTCATGCTGGCTTTGGGATTCTCGCTGAACCTGCTGACGCTGCTGGCGATGGTGCTCGCCATCGGCCTCGTGGTCGACGACGCCATCGTGGTGGTGGAGAACATCCACCGGCATATCGAGCACGGCAAGTCGAAGGTCGCCGCGTCGCTGATCGGCGCCCGCGAGATCATCGGGCCGGTCATCTCGATGACCATCACGCTGGCGGCGGTCTACGCCCCCATCGGCCTGCTCGGCGGCCTGACCGGCGCGCTGTTCCGCGAATTCGCCTTCACGCTGGCCGCGTCGGTGATCGTGTCGGGTGTGGTGGCGCTGACCCTGTCGCCGATGATGTGCTCCGTCATTCTGAAGGAGGGGGAGCCGGGCCGCTTCGCCGCCTTCCTCGACCGCCAGTTCGAACGGCTGGCGGGCTGGTACGAGCGGCGGCTGCACGGCATGCTCGACTATCGCGCCGCGACCCTGCTGTTCGCGGTCGGCATCCTGCTGTCGGTCGGCTACCTGTTCGCCAACACCATGTCGGAACTGGCGCCGGAAGAGGACCAGGGCATCCTGTTCGGCATCTCCAAGGGGCCGCAATACGCCAACCTCGACTACATCGACAGCTTCGGCAAGCAGATCGACGAGACCTTCGCCGCCTTCCCGGAGACCGACACCCGCTTCATCCTGACCGGCCTGCCCACCCTCAACCAGGGCTTCGCCGGCATGATCCTGAAGCCGTGGGGCGAGCGCAAGCGGTCGGCCAAGGAGCTGCAGCCGCTGGCCCAGGCCGAGTTGGGCAAGGTGACGGGCATCAACGTGTTCCTGGTGTCGCCGCCGGCCCTGCCCGGCTCGACCGGCGGCCTGCCGGTGCAGATGGTGATCTCCAGCCCCGGCGACTACCGCACCATCTTCGACGCCATCGAGCGGATCAAGGACGCCGCCACCAAGAGCGGCATGTTCATCGTCACCGACAGCGACCTGCAATATGACAGCCCGGTCGTCCGGCTGAAGATCGACCGCGCCAAGGCCGCCGATCTCGGGCTGACCATGCAGTCGGTGTCGAGCACGCTGTCGGTGCTGGTCGGCGGCAACTACGTCAACCGCTTCAACCTGAACGGCCGCTCCTACGAGGTCATTCCCCAGGTGCCGCGGGCCGAGCGCCTGACTCCTGAGTCTCTGACTAACTACTACGTCACCTCCGGTTCGGGCGCCCAGATCCCGTTGTCGACCGTGGTGTCGGTGGAAACCGCGGTGGAGCCCAACGCGCTGAACAAGTACAACCAGCTGCCCTCGGCCACCTTCTCCGCCGTGCCGATGCCGGGCGTCTCGATGGGTCAGGTCGTCGAGTTCCTGGAGGAGCAGGCGCGCACCCAGCTGCCGGCCGGCTTCAACCACGCCTACCTGTCGGAATCGCGCCAGTTCGTGACGGAGGGCAGCCAGCTGATGGTCACCTTCGCCTTCGCGCTGATCGTGATCTATCTGGTGCTGGCCGCGCAGTTCGAATCGCTGCGCGACCCGCTGGTCATCCTGGTGTCGGTGCCGATGTCGATCTGCGGCGCGCTGCTGCCGCTGTTCTTCGGCGTCGCCACCATGAACATCTACACCCAGGTCGGTCTGGTGACCTTGATCGGCCTGATCTCCAAGCACGGCATCCTGCTGGTGGAGTTCGCCCGCGAGATGCAGCTCAACGAGGGCGTCGACCGCCGCACCGCCATCGAGCATGCCGCCCGCGTCCGCCTGCGCCCGATCCTGATGACCACCGCGGCGATGGTGGTCGGCCTGCTGCCGCTGCTGACCGCGGCGGGTGCCGGTGCGGCCAGCCGCTTCTCCATCGGTCTGGTCATCGTGTCGGGCATGCTGATCGGCACGCTGTTCACCCTGTTCGTCCTGCCGGCCGTCTACACCCTGCTGGCCAAGGACCACTACGCCGCCTCCCGCTCCAACCGGGCGGAGCAGCTGCGCAGCACGACCTGACGCGCCGTCGGGCATCCTTCGACGAAACAGGCCCCTCCCAACCGGGAGGGGCCTGTTTTCGTTCGGAGCTTTCTTTCGGGGCCTCTCACCCCGCCAGCTCCGCCGGCACCGGCAAATCCTCGCCCTCCTCGCGGCGGAGCATCCAGATCATCCAGCGTTCCGTGTGGATCAGCAGGCGCCGGGTCTCGACGCTGTCGCAGCCGCGGCTGTGACTGCGCAGGAGGCGGATGGCGCGGCAGATGGCGGACTGCGGGTCCTGGGCTCGTTCCGGCACGGGCGGGGTCCTCGGTGGCTGTGCGGGGGTTGATGCGGGCTCTCCGACACATAGCGGACCGGTCCGCAACCAAAGCGTGATCTTTCTTGGCTTCGTGCAGAATCCTGTCCGGCCGCCGTTCCGAAGTTGCGCACCTCCGCCGGAATGATGCGGGGTGTGACGGTCAAAGGTCCAAGGAGCGCCGCCAGCAGTGGGTGTTGGCCGGTTCATGCCCGGCAAAGGCCACCCTGTGCGCTCTTGCCCCTACCTGCGGCATTTATCGAATGTTATATCTTTCGTCCTAGACCACCGCTCGGGCCGCCGCCGTCACGAATGCTGTCCGTCCAAGCGCCGGCATTTCAAACCTGCAGTCCGTAGGGAGCCGAAAGCCATGACCAAGCGACCGTTCGTCCGCCTCGCCGCGCTCTGTTCCGCCGTGCTGTGCGGCCTGGCGGCCACCGCTCCGTTTCCGGCTCTGGCAGAGGAGCAGGCGTTCCGCATCGGCATCGCCCCGCACACCAGCGCCCGCGTCATCATCGAACAGTACCAGCCCGTCCGCCGCGCGGTGGAGGCGGCGCTGGGCCGGCCGGTGGAGATCGTGACGGCGCCCGACTTCACCGCCTTCGCCCGCCGCGCGGTCGAGCAGGACTACGACATCGCCGTGACCACCGGCCATCAGGCGGAGATGCTGCGCAAGGATGCCGGCTACCTGCCGCTGCTGACCTACAAATCGGACTTCCGCGCCGTGCTGGTGACGGCGGCCAAGGGTCCCTACCGGACGGTCCAGTCGCTGGCCGGCACCACCGTGCTGGGGCTCAGCCCATCGTCGCTGGTCACCCTGTGGGGCCAGCACTGGCTGGCCGAGCAGAAGCTGCCCAACATCCAGCTCCGCTATGTCAGCGCCGCCGACAGCGTGGCCCAGCTGATCCTGGCCGGCGACGCGTCGGCCGGCTTCATGTCGCTGGCCAACCGCGCCAAGCTGGCGCCGGAGGTGCAGGCCCAGCTGTCCACCGTCGCCGAAAGCCGGTCGATGGCCGGGCGCGTCTATATGCTGAACGGCAAGCAGGCCACCCTGGCCGAGCCGCTGCGCAAGGCGCTGTTCGCCTTCGGCGAAACCGCGGAGGGCCGGACCTATTTCGACGCCAACCAACTGGGCGGCTACCGCCCGGTCACCGACGAGGAGCTGGAGGCGATGGAGCCGCTGGCCGACGAGGTCCGGAGCGTCCTGAAGGCCGGGAAATGATCCTGTCCCGTCTGGCGCCCTGGAAGACGCTGCGCGGGCGCATGCTGGCCGCCGCCATGGCGGTCGAGGCGATCATGCTGACCCTGCTGGTCGCCAACAGCGTGCGCCTGCTCTACGGCAGCCTCGCCGAACAGGCCAAGCTGCATGCCGAACAGGTGGCGCCGGTGCTGAACGCCGCCCTGGTGGCGCCGCTGGCCCAGCGCGACTATGCGACCCTGCAGGCGGTGCTGGACGAAAGCCGCTCCACCGGCGGCGTGCTCTATCTCGCCGTCGCCGACAGCAAGGGCAAGCTGGTGGCGACCAGCGGCTGGCCGCAGGACCGCAGCCTGCCCGCTCCCGACCCGACGCTGACGCTGGACGCCAAGGACGGCGTCGCCCGCTACGACGTGACGGTGCCGGTGTCGCTGGCCGGCCAGAAGCTGGGCACGGTGCAGTTCGGCCTGGAGCTGGCCCACATCGTCCAGGCCCGCCGCGACCTGCTGACCCAGGGCATCGCCATCGCCCTGTCGGAGATCCTGCTGTCGGCCGGGCTGCTGACCCTGCTCGGCCTGTGGCTGACCCGCCATCTGGCGGCGCTGGCGCGGGCCAGCGAACGGGTGGCGGCCGGCGATTACAGCCCGCCGGCACTGGCGGAAGGCGACGACGACATCGGCCGGCTGGGGGCCGCCTTCAACACCATGTCCCACGCCATCAAGGAGCGCGTCGACCAGCTGACCGTGGCCCTGGACGAGCAGGAGGCGCTCGCCCGCGACATGGAGCAGGAACGCGCCCGCCTGTCGGCCCTGCTGTCGGCAATGGATTTCGGCGTGCTGTTCGTCGGCGCCGACGGGCGCATCGCCTATGCCAACCCGGCCTTCTCCGCCCTGTTCGCCATTGCCGGGGCGCCGGTCGGCCACCGGCTGGACGAGACGCTTGCCAATGCCGGCAACGCCCCCAGCGACACCGACCACACGCTGCTGTCGGCGGTGGACGGCGACGAGCGGCGCGAGATGACGCTGACCGACGGGCGCATCGTCAGCTGGCACAATGTGCCGGTGCGCAATGCTGCCGGGACCGCCATCGGCAAGCTGTGGCTGTGCATCGACGTGACCGAGCCGCGGCGCGCCGCCGAACAGCTGCTCCAGGCCAAGGAGAAGGCGGAAGCCGCCAGCCGGTCGAAGACCGAATTCCTGGCGACCGTCAGCCACGAGCTGCGCACCCCGATGAACGGCGTGCTGGGCAACCTGACCCTGCTGGCCGATGCCTCGCTGCCGGCGAAGGAGAAGCGGCTGGCCGACGTCGCCCGCCGGTCGGCCGAAACGCTGCTGCGGCTGTTGGACGACATCCTGGACCTGTCGAAGCTGGAGGCCCGGCGCATCGACCTGGAGGAGGCCGACTGCGCCCTGCCCCAGCTGATCGACGGCGTGCTGGAGGTGCTGCGCCCCAATGCCACCGACAAGCGGCTGGACCTGTCGGCCCGGCTTATGCCGTCGGTGCCGGAGGTGATCGTCACCGACCCGGCCCGGCTGCGCCAGATCCTGTTCAATCTGGTCGGCAACGCGGTGAAATTCACCGAAGACGGCCACATCGCCGTGCGGGTGCGCCGGCTGGATCGCGACCCTGCCGAGTCCGCTCCCCAGGGCCGCCCGGACTCCTTCCTGCTGGAGTTCGAGGTGGAGGACACCGGCATCGGCATCGCGCCCGACTCGGTGCCGACCCTGTTCGACCGCTTCACCCAGGCCGACAGCTCGATCACCCGGCGCTATGGCGGCACCGGGCTGGGGCTGGCGATCTGCCGCGACCTCTGCCTGCTGATGGGCGGCAGCATCGCCGTCGACACCGCTCCCGGCCGCGGCAGCGTCTTCCGCTTCACCATCGTCGCCGGTCCCGGCGATCCGTCGGCGCTGCGCCGCGTCGATGCCGGCCACGGAACCAGCCTGGGCGAGGCCGCGCGCGTCGCCGCCTTGCCGCCGCTGCGCGTGCTGGCGGTCGACGACATCGAGGTGAACCGCGACATCGTCCGCGGCATCCTGGAACGCGCCGGCCACAGCGTGGCGCTGGCCGCCAGCGGCGGCGAGGCGGTGCGCATGGTCCGCGACCAGCCCTTCGACCTCGTGCTGATGGACATCCAGATGCCGGGCATGGACGGGCTGACCGCCACCCGCCGCGTGCGCGACCTCCCCGGAGACAGGGGCAGCGTGCCGATCCTGGCGCTGACCGCCCATGCGTCGGGCAGCTCGCGGCCGGAATGCCTGTCGGCCGGAATGAACGGCTTCGTCACCAAGCCCTTGCGTCCCGCCCTGCTCTTCGCCGAAATGGCTTCGGTGCTGGGCAAGGGCAATGGCGGGAACAGCCCGCCCCCCACCCCGGAACAGGCCGCTCCCGAATCCCCGTCTCAGAAGGCTGACATGACCGCTATCCCGGACGCCGACCTGCTGGACGAAGAACAGGTATCGCTGCTGCTGGAGGTGCTGACGGCCGACGACTGGGCCGCCTCCATCGCCGGCTTCACCGAGAATGGCCGCAAGACCATCGACGGCCTAGTCGCCCAGGCACGCGCCGGAGAGCCGCACAACCGCACCGCCCACACGCTGAAGGGCACCTCGCTCAATCTCGGCGCCGCCGCCCTCGGCCTGTTGGCGAAGGAGTTGGAACACGCCCCCGCCGCCGCGGTTCTGGAACAGGAAGGGCGTCTCTACGAGCTGCTCGACCGCTCGCTCGCAGCATTGGCCGCACGCACGCCCATGAACGTCTGAACGGATAAGCCGACGGTTGGACAGCACCCATCAGGCAATGGCGGCTTCCACATTCGGACAGGTGGTCGCGGCACAAAAGCTTCCCTGAAGCGTTGATCCATCAGGACAACGACCAGAGAGGCACCATGAGCGAGCTTGCGGACGATCTCGACCAATGGACCGGCACGCGGTCCGGGGTGAGGATTGACCGGGTGCGGCCGGCGGTTCGCCAGGCGATGACCGCGGCCGGCTTCACGCCGATGGATTTGGGCGACGGCAGCCATGCCTGGTATCGCCGGTCCGACGACGGCACCCATGCGATGATTTCGCACAACAACGCGCTGGACGGCGACCCGGCGCTCAAGGACTGGATCGTCGGCCAGTATGGCGAGCGCGGCGGCTTCGTCGAGGTCGGCGGCCTGCCCCTGGCCCGCGCGCTGCAAGGGGCGGACGTGCTGCCATCGCCGGTTAGGCCGGACGGATCGCTGGTCGAGGCGCTCTACCCCTCCCTCCAACAGGCACTTGATGATCTGGGGTGATAGTCCAGCCCGAGCTTGCGGATGGCCCAATGGGCGATGACCAAGGTCGGGGTGGACAAGCGGACGGCTGAACGGAAAAGCTCACGCCGGTTGCCGGATGGGATTGCGACCCCCATCTGTCCGCCGACCACCGCTTTGACCAGCAGCGAGCCGCCTGTCCATGGAAGCCGACCGATCCAAGCCCTTGCGCATCCTGCTCGTCGAAGACGAACCGCTGGTGGCCATGGCCATCGAGGATTCGCTGGAAGTCCAGAATGTCGTCGTCGTCGGCCCCGCCGGCACGGTGGCGGAGGCGCTGGACCTGATCGCCGAGGGCGGCATCGACGCCGCCCTGCTGGACGTCACCCTGCGCGGTGAGCGCGTCGATAGCGTCGCCGACGCTCTGGGCGCCAAGGGCATCCCCTTCGTCTTCACCACCGGCCATGGCGCCGCCGGCCTGCCGAAGAGCCATCAGGCCCGCCCGGTCCTGACCAAGCCCTTCCGCGAGGTCGAGATGACCGACGCCATCGACCGCTATTTCCGCGGCGGGGCGTAACGCCCCGCCCCACTGCACCTTGTCCGTCCTGCTAAGCCCGTCAGCCCGGCCGCCCATCGGCCCGCGGCGCCAGCAGGACCGGGGCATAGGCGACGAGGTAGAGGGCGAAGGCGGCGACCCAGGCATAGCCCGACCATTGCAGCGCCCCCCACACCCAGTCCACCGGCAGCAGCGGCGAGGCGGTGCGGCCGGCCGCGGCGAGCGTCAGCAACACATAGGCGGCGACCGTCGCCCGCGACACCGTCAGCGGCCGTCCGGTGTGGCCGAGCGAGGCGCGGCTCATCACCGCCAGGATCAGCGTGGCGAAGGCACCGACCGTCATCGCATGGGTTCCCGAAGCAGCGGGCAGCCCGGCCAGGGCATGCAGCCCACGCAAGGTCAGCGCCACCGGCACCCAAAGATAGCCGACATGCAGGATCCACAGGATCGGCGAGCGCCAAGCCTTCCAGCCCTGCCAACCGGCCAGCCGCATGGCATGGGCCACCGCGGCGGCAAGCGCGATCGATCCGGTGACCGCCGACTCCGGGGCCAGCATCGTCGCCGGGATCAGCGCCAGCGTCAGAACCAGCGTCGGCCGCTCCACCATCGGCCAGGACCGCACGCCGAGGCCGTCCTTGCCGAGCCCGTTGCGGGTGAAGGCCGGCAGGATGCGCCCGCCGATCACCGTCACCATCATCAGGACGATGCCGAGCCCCAGCGCAAAGCCGGCATCAGCCCCGCCGTCCAGCATCTCCAGCCAGTCCAGATGGATCAGCAGGTTGGCGGCGGTCAGCAATCCGATCAGGATCAGGAAGGCGCTGTTCCGCCACTTGCCCGCCTTCACCAGCGGCCGGGCGAGCGCGATGCCGAGTCCCGGCAGGAAGGCGACATCGATCACCGCCGCCACCGGTTCCGGCATGCCGGTCCAGGGGAACACGGCGACGCGGCCGGCGATCCACAGTGCTGCGAGCGCCATCAGCGGCGCGCCGGAGACCGCCCTGGTCCCCGTCCAGCTCGGCACCGCGGTCAGCAGGAAGCCGGCGATGGCGGCCACCACCATGCCGAACAGCATCTCATGCGCATGCCAGGCGCTGGCGCCCGCCGCATGCTCCGGCCATTCGCCGGTCACCAGCACGCCCAGCCAGGCGGCCAGCAGCCCGACAGCGGCCACACCGCTGAACAGGAAGAAGAAACGGAAGCCATACTGGAACAGGATCGGGATGGCGGGGCCGTCGTCACGGCCGGCAAGACTGGGGGAGGACATGGACAGGAACTCCGCAGGACGGGTGCTGCAATGCAGGATGACCGTCAGCCTGCGCCCCGTGCCGTCACGCCGCCTTGACGAAAATCAAACGCATTCTCAAGCTGGCGTCCCATCCAACCTCCCTCCGTACCCATGCCCCGTCCAGACAGCCTGTCCCTGCGCGAGGCGCGCCGCGTCGCCATCGCCGCCCAGGGTTTCCCCAACAGCCCCGCCGTCGCCACCGATGCCGCCGACGTCGACACGGTCGAAGCCCGTCATGCCCGGCGCCTGATCGGGCGGCTGGGGCTGGTGCAGATCGATTCCGTCAATGTGCTGGTCCGTTCCCATTACCTGCCGCTCTTCTCGCGGCTCGGTCCCTACGAGGCGGCTCTGCTCGACCGGCTGGCCTATGGCGGCAGGCGGCGGGCGCTGTTCGAATATTGGGGCCACGAGGCCTCCCTGATCCCGGTGGAGCAGCAGCCGCTGTTCCGCTGGCGCATGGCGCGGGCCGAACGCGGCGAGGGGACCTATGGCGAACTGGCGCGCTTCGCCGTCGAACGCCGTCCCTACATCGATAAGGTTCTGGCGGAGGTGGCGTCACGCGGGCCGATGGGAGCGTCCGAACTCAGCGAGGCCGGGCGCGGCGCCGGCGGCTGGTGGGGGTGGAGCGACGGCAAGCGGGCGCTGGAGTACCTGTTCTGGGCCGGCCTCGTCACCACCGCCGGCCGGCGCGGGTTCGAGCGGCTCTACGACCTGCCGGAGCGGGTGCTGCCCGCCGCCGTGCTCGACACCCCCACCCCGGAGGAGGCGGAGGCCCAGCGCGCCCTGCTGCGCATCGCCGCCCGCGCCCATGGCGTGGCGACCGAGCGCGACCTGCGCGATTACCACCGTCTGGACGTCGCCGACGCCCGCCTGCGCATCGCCGAACTGGTGGAGGGCGGCGAGTTGCTGCCGGTGACGGTGGAGGGCTGGGACCGCATCGCCTACGTCACCCCCGACCTGCGCATCCCGCGCAAGGCGGCGTCCCGCGCCCTGCTCTCCCCCTTCGATTCGCTGATCTGGGAGCGGCAGCGCACCGAACGGCTGTTCGGCGCCCGCATCCGGCTGGAGATCTACACCCCCGCCCACAAGCGCGAGCATGGCTATTACGTCCTGCCCTTCCTGATGGACGAGCGCATCGCCGCCCGTGTCGACCTGAAATCCGACCGCAAGGCCGGCACCCTGCTGGTCCAGGCCGCCCACGGCGAACCGCATGCCCAGGCCGATGCCGTCGCCCCGGCCCTGGCGGCGGAACTGCGCCGGCTTGCCGGCTGGCTGGGGCTGGAGCGGGTGACCGTGGTCGGCGCCGGCGATCTGGCGCCGGCCTTGGCGGGGGTGTTGGGCGAGGCTCAGGCATACTGAAGCCGACTCCGCCTACCCCACCACCCGCTCCGGCGGAAAGCGCAGCCGCACCGTCGTGCCGTGCCCCGGTGCGCTGTCGACGGCGATGCTGCCGCCATGCAGCTCCACCAGGGCGGCGGTCAGCGGCAGGCCGAGGCCGGACCCATGCTGGGCCACCGTCATCGGATCATGGGCAGGGTCGTGGAGCTGTGCAAAGGCGGTCAGCGCCTGCGGAATGCGGTCGGGCGGCATGCCGCGGCCGTCGTCGGCGACCGTCAGGACCAGACCGCCATCCGCCTCATGCTCCGCCGACACCGTCACATGGCCCCCGGCAGCGGTGAATTTCAGCGCGTTGCCGACGAGATTGGTCAGCATCTGCCGGACCAGCGACGGATCGGCCCGCAGCAGCGGCAGATCGGCCGGCAGGCAGGCGGACAGGGTCACGCCCGACCGCTCCGCCCGGCCCGCCATCATCGACAGGGTGACGTCGACGATCAGGGCCGGCGGGCACTCCTCCTCATGCAGGTCCAGCCGGCCGGCCTCGATGCGGGCAAGGTCGAGCAGGTTGTTGATCAACTCCAGCATATAGTCGCCGGCGGCGACGATCTGGGCCGCCGCCTCGCCATAGCGCGGGCTGTCGGGCGGTCCCAGCAGCCGGTCGCGCAGCATCTCGGCGAAGCCGATGACGGCGGTCAGCGGCGTGCGCAGCTCGTGGCTCAGGTGATGGACATATTCGGACTTGCGGCGGTTGGCCGCGGCCAGTTCCAGCGCCTGGGCCTTCAGGCCGGCACTGTCGACCGCCCCCTCCAGCAGGATCAGGTCGCAGTCCGGCACAGGCACGATGCGGGCAGTCAGCGCGAGCGGCGGGCCGCCGGCTCCGCGGATGGTCACCGCTGCCTCGGTGGCCGTCGTTCCGGGTCCGGCCGGCTCGATCCGCAGGCTGCCGCCCGCCGCATCCGGGTCGAGCAGCGCGTGGGCGGTTCCGTTCAGCCAGACCACGCCGCCATCCTCCGCCCGCGCCAGCCACAGCGGCGTGGCGAGCCCGGCCAGCAGCTCCAGTGCCGGCAGACGGTTCAGATCGGGCATGGCGATGGACAGGGACGGCATCGGCTCCCCGGCGGCAGGCGTTCAGGATGAGGAAACTTGCGTCCTGAAAGGATAACACAATGGCATGAAAACAGCCAGTCGTTGAGTCGATCCCGCTCACCCGTCCGTCGGCGTGTCCCAGTAATGGCAGGCCATATGGTGGCCGGGCGCCACCTCCTCCAGCGTCGGAACGGCCTGGGCGCAGAACTCCCGCGCCAGCGGGCAGCGGCGGCGCAGCGGACAGCCGGCCGGCTGGGCGAAGGCCGACGGCGCATCGCCCTCCAGCGCCGGGCGTTCGCCCTGCGCTGCCGCCAGCATCGCCCGGCTGTAGGGGTGCAGCGGCGCCGTCCGCAGCGTTCCGGCGTCCGCACTCTCCACCACGCGCCCGGCCAGCATCACGATACCGCGATGGGCATCGCGCAGCCCTTCGTCATACCGCTCGGTCGCCAGGACCAGCGACAGCCGGCGGCGGTCGCGCACCGCCATCAGCGTGTCGAGGAAGGTTTCGCGCTCCTCCGCCGACAGGCTGGATGCCGGCTCGTCGGCGATCAGCACGCGCGGCTCCGACAGGATGGCGCGGGCAAGGCCGGCATGGGCGGCCTCCGCGACGCTCAGCGCCGACGGCCAGCGGAGCGCCGCTTCCGGACGCAGGCCGGCCTCCTCCAGCGCCTCGTCGATGCGGTGGTCGCGGCGGTCGGCGGCGATGTCCGGACGCAGGCTCTCCAGCACGAGGCCGAACTGGGCGCCGAGCGTCATCGCCGGGTCGAAGGAGGCGGCCGGGTCGGGGAACAGCGGTTGCAGGTCGCGCCGGGCACGGCGCAATCCACCGCGGTCGGGGTCGTCGCCCCTGCCGTCAGCCGCAGCCGGCGGCGCGGAGGCCGCCATCAGGTCGCGGCCCATCCACACCACCGCACCCGCCGTCGGCGGCGGCAGGCACAGCAGCGAGCGGGCGAGCGTCGCCTTGGCGCTGCCGGTCTCGCCCAGCAGGGCCAGCGTCTCGCCCGTGCGCACATCCAGGTCGATGCCGTGCAGCACCGCCAGCGA
The DNA here is from genome assembly GCF_058780665.1 of Azospirillum sp. UENF 112521. NCBI lineage: Bacteria > Pseudomonadati > Pseudomonadota > Alphaproteobacteria > Rhodospirillales > Azospirillaceae > Azospirillum > Azospirillum sp. UENF 112521. The sequence continues at coordinate 400,485 of NZ_JBSNCI010000009.1, read as the reverse complement.
CCGCGCCTCCCCCCGCGGGCCGGGGGCGAGCGGATAGGACATGCCGACACCGCGGGCATGCAGGCGGGCGGCTCCTGGCTGCTCCAGCGGCGCCAGCGGTTCGGTTCTTGCCGGGCTGGGCGGCAGCAGACGGGCGCGGCGCAGCGCCAGCACCCGGTCGGCCGGACCGGCCAGCCCGTCCTCCGGCCGTCCGGCCAGGACCAGCGCCACCCCGTCGGCCCGCGCCCAGTCGGCCAACCGATGGAGAAGCCGCAGCCGCACCGTCGGGTCCAGCCCGGCGGCCGGCGCGTCGGCCAGCAGCACCGCCGGCCCCACCGCCACCGCCATGGCGAACAGGCAGGCCCAGCGCAGCTGTTCCGGCAGCTGTTCCGGCGGCAGGTCGAAACGCCGGGCTGCGGCGGGAACGCCCATGCGGTCCAGCCCGTCGGCCATGCGGCGCAGCGACGACCGCAGGTCGAGCCCCAGATGGTGGCCGACCACCTCCGCCACCTGCAGGGCCAGCGGCCGGCGCGGCGCCAGCCGGCCGCCCTGGGCGATCAGCAGATGCCCGTCGATGCGGGCGCTCCCCGCCATGTCGACACCGGCCGGCAACCGGCCGGCGAGCGCCCCCAGCAGGGCGGTCTTGCCGCTGCCGGCGCCGCCGGTGATGGCCAGAACCTGCCCGCGCTCCACCCGCAGGGTGGCGCGGTCGAGCAGGACGCGGTCACCCAGCATGAGGGTCAGCGCCTCGGTTTCGACCGGCGCGGGCTTCGTGGCCCCAAGGACGGATGCATCGGTCATGGCTTGCGGTGTCCGGCCGCCATGCCGTCGGCGATGGCGCAGGCGGCCCAGAGGGCGAGCGCCAGCAGCAGGGCCGGCGGGACGAAGGCCACCGGGTCGCCCAGCCGTGCCGCCAGCCCGACCGAAGCGCCCCAGCTGCCCAGGGCCGGCGGCAGGCCGAGGCCGAGCAGGCTGGCGAAACTCTCCGCCGCCAGGACCCGCGGCAGGGCCAGCACCCCGGCGGCCAGCAGCGGGCGTGTCAGGTTGGGGATCAGGTGCCGGCGCACAACCTCGCCTTCCGCCAGGCCGGCGGCGCGGGCGGCGGTCAGGAACTCCGCCCGCATCAGGCCCGACAGCTCGGCATGGGCGAGCGCCGCGACCGCGGGGGCTGCCGTCAGCGCGGTGACCAGCGCCAGCAGCCAGACCGGTCCCATCAGCCCGCCGGCAAGCGGAACCAGCAGGGCGAGCGGCCAGCCGGCCATCCGCTGGGCGGCGGCGATGGTGCGCCGCTCAGCCCGGCTGCCGGTCAGCGTGCCGAGCATCCCGGCCAGCAGCGCCCAGCCGATGCCCAGCAGCCCGCCCAGCACCGCGGCGAGCAGCGCGAAGGACAGGCTGCCCCGCCCGTCGAGCAGCGCCGCGGCGACCGGGTCGGCGTCCAGCCGGTGCACAGCGCTGCCGTCGGCCATCAGCGGTGCTGCGGCGCAGGCGAGCGCCAGGGCGGCGAGGATGGCGGCACCCGACAGCCCGCGGGCAAAGCCGGCACGCGGGGTGTCCGGCGGAACCGGATGGGAAAGCGGCGGTTGGTCGTACTCGGCCATCGGCGTCCTTTTTCGGTCACGCCCCGTCGTAGGGCGTGGAGCTGTGGTTGGCCGGGTCGATCCAGTCGCGCACCCCGAGGCCCAGCGCGTTCAGCAGGGCGGTCAGCCCGCCCAGCGCCACCAGGACCGGCACCGCCCCGGCGGCCGATCCGGCGCGGGCGGCATCGACCATCAGCGCCCCCGCCCCCGGCAGGTCCAGCAGGCTTTCCAGCGCCACCGCACCGACCATCGCCGCCAGCACAGCAGCGCGCAAGCCTCCCATCACCGGGGCGACCGCCTGCGGCAGGGCGTGGTGGCGCAGCACGGTGCGCTCATCCAGCCCCAGCCCGCGGGCCATCCGCACCGCCCCACCCTCCGGCCCCGAGCCCAGGGCGCGGCCCATCGCCGGGCGCGCCAGCCGGGCGGCCTGGCAGGCGGCGGGAATCGACAGGGCGGTCCAGCCCAGCGGCGCCGCCGACGCCCCGGCCCGCACAGCCAGAGCCGCAGCCGCAGCCAGCAGGAAGCCCGGCAGCAGCGGCCCGGCGCCGGACAGCAGCCGGCCGACCAGCCCGCCGGCCGACCGCGGCGCGACCGCGGCCCAGGATCCGGCGAGCGTGCCCAGCGCGGTTCCGACCGCCAGCGACGGCAGCGTCAGCAGAAGCGTCACCACCAGCCCGCGCAGCAGCGCCATGGCGGCATCCGGCTGCGGCGCCACCAGCGCCGACAGCCCGACCCCCGCCAGCATCGGCAGGACGGCGGTCGGCACGGCATCGATCAGGCGGCGGATCACGGGACGCGGCATCTGGGCAGGGGGACCGGTGGGGAAAGACCATATGTGGGGCGACATGCGACCGTAAGCGCCCCTCCCCCGCCGGGCAACAGAATTAGCGTCGGAGGGCGACCGCGTCCGATCAGACCGAACCGGTTTCGAGAATGGCGACCAGTTCGCGTTCGACAGGATGCGGAAAGCCAAGGCTTTTGAGCTTCGCAATCGTCGCCTGGACCGGATAGCGAAAGGATTTGAGTGCGAAACGACCGTCCTCGCAGACGGCGTAGCTTGCCAGCGTCGTGCCGTTGCGGGGCTGGCCGAGGCTTCCCGGATTGAGCACCACCCTGTCGCCGATCCTGCGCAGCATCGGCACATGGGTATGCCCGACGACGAGGACATCGGCCCGCACTCCGTCAAGTTCCCTTTCCCACCCGGCGGCATCGCCGGGGTGCCGGCCATAGAGCGGATCCGACGGCATCGCGTGCGTCAGGTGGAACCGGAGGCCGTCGCGCTCGGCCTGCGCCTGCTGCGGAAGCCCGCGCAGATAGGCCTTCTGCGCGTCGCCGAGGGCGGAGGACGTGTAGCGTCTGGTCGCTTCGGCCAACGGCCGATAGCGCGCGCTCCAGCGCGAGTTGTCGCCGTGCGCCACCGCATGGTCGTGGTTTCCCTGGATCGCCAGCGACGCCTTCTCCATGATGTCGGTGACCACCTCGTTCGGTTGCGGCCCGTAATTGACGAGGTCGCCCAGCACCCAGAGTTCGTCATACGCCTCGGGCAGGGCGCGCAAGGCGTCGTGGTTGCCGTGGATGTCGGATATGATGACCAGCTTCACCATGGCCTCCCGGTGTCAGGCGCGGATCAGGACGACGCCCAGCAGCAGGGACGCCGCACCGGCCAGCCGGGTGAGGCTCACCGGATGGTGGGGAAGCCCGAACAGGCCGAAATGGTCGAAGGCAAGCGAGCCGAGCATCTGGCCGACGACGATCAAAGCGAGCACGGTCGCGGCACCGAGGCGGGGAACCATCAGGATGGCGGTCCCGATGAACAGCGCGCCGAAAAGACCCCCCGTCCAGGACAGCCACGACGTCGGTCCGGCCAGCTGGTCGGTGAGCCGGGGGCCGGAGGATGTCAGCGCCACCGCCAGCATCGCCAGCATGCCGACGAGGTAGCTGACGAAGCCCGCCCACCAGGGCGACCCGAGCTCGGCCCGCAGGTTTGCGTTCAGCACCTGCTGCAAAGCGACGCTCACGCCGGCGCCGACGACGAGAAGATAGGAAAAGGCGGACAAGGCGGCGGTCATGCCGTACTCCCCGAAAACATGCCGGCCGGCATGGAGGGTTTTCCATGCGGCGCGTCCCGGAGGATGGATAGCAGCGCATGACCTCCGCCGTCTGGAACGCATGTGACCGGGCCGCGGCCTTGCCCATGCAACCGGAGTTTGATTATGGTTGCGCGACCGTCGATTTTCCGAAAGGGCTACGGCCGGAAGCGGGGTGGTTCGTCATGACGGCATCGTTTCAGCTTCCCAGCGACATGGGCAACGGCGGCATGGGCAAAGGCGGTGCCTGGAACTATTGGCGGCCGCTCAGCCGCGACATCGTCGAACTCGGCGTCGTGTGCGGACAGGACGTCTCGCTGCCGGTGCATTTCCATGACGAGGACCAGCTGACCTTCGTCCTGTCGGGCCGCCGGCGCTTCCTGATCGGGGACATGCCGGTCGATGTCGCACCGGGCCGGGGGGTGAGAATTCCGGCCGGAACGCCGCACAGCTCGCTTTCCGAACCGGCCGATGTCTTCTGCATCAACATCTACACCCCGCCCGCGGCCTGCGACGCCGCCGCCCTGTTTGCCGGGATGGCCCTGCGGTGGCGGCAGGGGAGCATCGACTGGCCCGATCTGGCGGCGATGATCGGGACTCACCGGTGCGAGGCCGGCATGCCGGCGCAACGGGTGGAGGCGATGACTCCCTCCTGGGAAACGGTCGGCGAGGGCGCCCGCCTCGCCGGGATGAGCCGCGAAGGTTTCTCGCGCAGGTTCCGCAGGCAGCATGGTGTCGCGCCGCAGCTCTTCCGGCTGTCCGAACGATTGAACGAGGCGCGGCGCCTGCTGCGCGCCGGAGACCCGGTCGCCGCCGTGGCGGCCGAAGCCGGCTTTTCCGATCAAAGCCATCTCGGCCGCTGTTTCCGGCGCGCCTTCGGCGTCACGCCGGGCCAGTACCGCCGGAACCTGCCGCCGGCCCCCTGAGCCTCCTATACCCGACCGCCGCGCTTGACTTACAGCACCAGTTTTGTACTATATGCCTGCCTGCTCCGCCGGAGAGGCCTGGGCCCGCCGATAGGGGGTCCTGAACCCGTCATATCGCTTTGCACGAGGATGTGACATGAGCACCGCCATCGCCCTCCGTTCGCCCGATTCCGGCGAATCGCTGTCCCGCTACATCAACGACACGCACCGTTACCCGGTCCTGACGGCCGAGGACGAATACATGCTGGCCAAGGCCTGGACCGAGCATGGCGATGTCGATGCGGCGCACAAGCTGGTCACCAGCCACCTCCGTCTCGTCGTCAAGATCGCCGGCGGTTACCGCGGCTACGGCCTGCCGCTGTCCGACCTGATCGCCGAGGGCAATCTCGGCCTGATGACCGCCGTCAAGAAATTCGAGCCCGAACGCGGCTTCCGCCTGTCCACCTACGCGATGTGGTGGATCAAGGCTTCGATCCAGGATTACATCCTGCGGTCCTGGAGCCTCGTGAAGATCGGCACCACCGCCGCGCAGAAGAAGCTGTTCTTCAGCCTGGGCCGCCTGAAGCGGAAGCTGGGCGAATATGGCAGCGGCGACCTGCAGCCCGACAGCGTCACCAGCATCGCCACCGACCTTTCCGTGCCGGAAGAGGACGTGGTCGCCATGAACCGCCGCATGTCGGGGCCGGTGGCCTCGCTGAACGCGCCGATGAGCGCCGACGGCGATTCGGGCGAATGGCAGGATCTGCTGGCCGACGAGCGTCCGTCGGTGGAGGAATCGCTGGTCGAACGCGGCGAGGCCCGCCAGCGCAGCGCCCTGCTGCACGAGGCGATGGCCGTGCTGAACGACCGCGAGCGCGACATCCTGACCAGCCGCCGTCTGTCCGACAGCCCGCTGACCCTGGAGGATTTGTCGGTCCGCTACGGCGTCAGCCGCGAGCGCATCCGCCAGATCGAGGAAAAGGCCTTTGAGAAGGTCGCCCGCCAGACCCGTGTCCTGGCGGCGGCCGTCGCGGCCTGATCCTGGGCCCGGTCTGACATCGGCTTGCGGATTCCGCGCCAGCTTCAGCGGGCTGCGCCGTGTAACCCCTCCATCAGCGCCGGCGGTTTCCGCCGGCCTCGTGGAGGCGGCCCATGTCGAAAACCAATTCGTCGAAAACCATCCCCCGGACATCCATCCCCCGGACCTCGGCGATCGAGGTCATCAAGGACGCGCTGGCCCTGTATGAGAGCAACAGGATCGGCCGCTGGCAGGTCATCAACCGCCTGATCCATCTCGGCCTGTCGGCGGACGACGCCAACGTCATCGCCGACCATGGCAGCATCCCGCCGCATCTCCTGGGGGCTCTCGGCGTTCCGCGCCGATGAGTGCCGCCCGATCCGGCGTCGAAACCGGTTTCGGCATGGCGCTGCGCCTGCACCGGGCCGGATGCTGGGCGCAGGCGCTGGCGGTCTATGACCGGCTGCTGGGCGACCCGCGTCTGCCTTCCGCGCAGGCGGCGCAAGCCTATGTCAACCGCGGCGCGGCCCTGCGCCGGCTCGGCCGGGCGGACGAGGCGGTGTCGTCCTGCATCGAGGCGCTGGTCCGCCGCCCCGACATGGCCGAGGCCTATGCCAACCTCGGCGCGATCCTGCAGGAGGCCGACCATCCACTGGCCGCCATCGACGCCTGCCGCCGGGCCATCGCGCTGGCCCCCGGCCTCTACACCCCCTATCTGGCGATGGCCCATGCCGGGCAGGATTGCGGCGACCATCGCGGCGCGCTGGCCCTGCTGCGCCGTGCGGCTGCCCTCGCCCCGGCAATGCCGAGCGTGCGCTACAATCTGGCCGAGGCGCTGCTCCAGCATGGGCTCTTCGCGGAAGGCTGGCAGGCATACGAGGCGCGCTGGCAGGCACGGGAACTGGCGCTGACCAAGCCTGCCTGCACCAACCCCAAATGGGCCAACCCCGAATGGGTGGGCCAGGACATCGCCGGCAAGACCCTGCTGGTGGTGGAGGAACAGGGCTTCGGCGACACACTGCACTTCATCCGCCTGATCCCGCTGGTGAAGGCGCGCGGCGCGCGGCGGATCGTCCTGCAATGCAGGGCGCCGCTGGTCCGGCTGCTGGCCGGCATGGAGGGCGTCGATGCGGTGACCGCCGCCCTGCCCGCTCCCAACGCCTACGATCTCTGGGTGCCGCTGCTGTCGCTGATGCAGCGGCTGGCGGTGCCGCCCGACCGCATTCCGGCGGAGGTGCCCTATCTCACGCCCCCGCCGGATGCCGTCCGGCATTGGATAGGAGCCCTGCCGGAGACGGAGGATTTGCGGGTCGGGCTGGTCTGGGCCGGCGACCCGCGGCTGGGCCATGCCGCCGCCAGCCGGACCGCCGCCCGCCGCAGCGTTACCCTTGCGCAGCTTGCGCCGCTGCTGACGATGCCGGGCGTGTCCTGGGTCAGCCTGCAAAAGGGACCGGCGGCGGCTCAGCTGGACGGGCCCACGCTCTTCGACCCGATGTCCGGCGTCACCGACTTCGCCGACACCGCGGCCATCGTCCGGCAGCTCGACCTCGTGATCGGGGTGGACACCGCCGTCGTCCATCTCGCCGGGGCGCTGGGCGTGCCGGTGTGGGTGCTGTCGCGCTTCAGCGGCTGCTGGCGCTGGCTGCTCGACCGCGATGACAGCCCCTGGTACCCGACGCTCCGCCTGTTCCGCCAGCAGCGCCCCGGCGATTGGGCGCCGGTGGTGGCGCGGGTGCGCGAAGAGCTGTTGCGCGCGGCGCGGCTCCCCCGCCATCATCGCGGTCCGGCTTGAGCACGATGAAATTTCGTAAGGACTCTGCGATGCCGACCGTCCTGCCCACCGTTCTGCTCACCGGCTTCAAGCCGTTCGGCGGCGAGCCCGTCAACCCGTCCTGGCAGGCGGTGCGGCAGTTGGACGGCTGGGAGTGCCGCGGCCACCGTGTCGCCGCCCGGCTGATGCCCTGCGTGTTCGGCGCGGCGCTCGACGCGCTGGACCGCGCGGTGGCGGAAACCGACCCGGTGGCCCTGCTCGCCGTCGGGCAGGCACAGAGCCGGGCGGAGCTTTCGCTGGAGCGGGTGGCGGTCAACCTCGACGACGCCCGCATCCCCGACAATGCCGGCAATCGGCCGGTCGATGCGCCGGTCGCGGCGGGCGGCCCAGCGGCCTATTTCACCAGCCTGCCGGTCAAAGCCATCGCCGCCGCCCTGCGCGAGGCCGGCATCCCCGCCGCCCTGTCGCACAGCGCCGGCAGCTTCGTCTGCAACCACTTGTTCTATGGCGCCTGCCACCTGCGGGCGGTGCGGCGGCCGAGCTTGCGCGTCGGCTTCCTGCACATCCCGCTCGCGCCGGAGCAGGCGGTTCGCCACCCGGGAGCCCCGTCGATGGCGGTCGAGCAGGTTGTCGCCGGCCTGCGCATCGCCGTGGATACCCTGCTGGCGACCGGCGAGGACCGGCATGAGGCGGCCGGCACGCTGGAATAGCCGGACGCCAGTTTTTCGGTTTTCCGTCCGGTTCACGCTTCAGACGATACCGTCTGAAGCAATCGCACTCTACGCCACCTCGGTCAGCAGCCACTCTTTGAAGCGGCGCACCCGGCGCGCCCGCTCGGCGCCCGGCGCGTGGGCGATCAGGTAGCGGCCGCGCGGCCGCAGCGTCTCGGTGAAGGGCTGGACCAGCCGCCCCGACGCTACATCGTCCCCGACCAGGAAGACCGGCAGCAGGGCCACCCCCATGCCCGCCGACGCCGCTTCGATGATCATGAAGAAATGCTCGAAGGCCAGCGACAGCGCCGCCTCGGGCAGCGGCAGGCCGAAGGCGGCGAGATAGACGCGCCAGGAATCGGGCCGGGTGGTGTGCTGCAACAGCCGGTGCTGCGCCAGATCGGCGGGATGGCTCAACGGCGGCCCCTGCTCCAGCAGCGACGGCGCGCAGAAGACGCCCATCGTCTCCGGCATCAGGGTCGCGATCTCGGCTCCTGGCCATTCCTCCACGCCATAGCGGATGGCGACGTCGATGCGCTCCTTGGCGAAATCGACACGGTGCTCGCCGACGCTGACCTCGACCTGGATGTCGGGGTTCTCCGCCTGGAAGCCCTTCAGCCGCGGGATCAGCCAGCGCTGCGTCAGGGTCGGCAGCGCGCTGACCCGCAGCACCCCGCCCTCCTGCGCGCGGGCCGCCCGCGCCGCCGCGGCGATGCGGTCGAGCGCCGCCGACGCCTCGCCATAGAAGGCCGCCCCGGTCGGCGTCAGCTCGATGCCGCGGCCGACACGGCGGATCAGCTCGACCCCCAGATCGGCCTGGAGGGTCTGCATCATGCGGCTGACCGCGCCCTGGGTCACCGCCAGCTCGTCCGCCGCCCGGGTGAAGCTGAGATGGCGGGCCACCGCGACGAAGCTGCGAACGGCATTGAGCGACGGCAAATGGCGTCCGGAAGCGCGGTCGGGCATGGGCAATCCGAATCATGAGTTGAACTCATAAATCTCTGCCTGAGAACTCGTTTGTCAAGTGTGCGGGGATACGCTCTGCTGGGGGCACCAACAGCCGCTACTGGCAACCGCCCTTGGCAGCCACCCAGGCAGCTCACCGCCACCCGGTCCTGAAAGGCCAACCCTCCGATGACGACGCTGACGCCCTTCCACATCGCCTTCCCGGTCGACGATCTGGCCGCCGCCCGCCATTTCTACGGCACCGTCCTGGGCTGCCCGGAGGGACGCAGCAGCGACGAGTGGATCGACTTCGACCTGTTCGGCCACCAGATCGTCGCCCACCTGAAGCCGCGCGACCCCGGCGCCGCCCCAGCCCACCACAACCCGGTGGACGGCCACGACGTGCCGGTCCCGCATTTCGGCGTCGTGCTGCAACCCGCCGACTGGGACGCCTTCGCCGAGAAGCTGAAGGCCGCCGGCGTCAAGTTCGTGATCGAGCCCTACACCCGCTTCAAGGGTCAGGTCGGCGAACAGTCCACCATGTTCTTCCTCGATCCCGCCGGCAACGCGCTGGAATTCAAGGCCTTCGCCGACATGTCGAAGCTGTTCGCGAAGTAACCGGTCGGAGAGCACGGGCCGCGGGCCGTCCTCACGGATAGGCCCGCCGGCACACCGCGGCGATGGTCTCGCGGAGCCAGCGGTGGGCCGGGTCGGCCTGGAGGCGCGGATGCCAGATGGCGGAGATGGCGAAATCCGCCGTCCGCACCGGCAGTTCAAAGCTGTCCAACCCCTGACCGCCGGGATACCCGCCCGTCAGCCCGTTGCCCAGGCAGGAGCGCGGGACCGCCGCGATCAGGTCCGACCCGGCGGCGACCCGCATCGCGTCGGGGTAGCGCGGGACGACCAGCGGCACGCGGCGGCTGAGGCCCAGCTCCGCCAGAGCGTCGTCGACCGGTCCATGGAACTCGCCCCGGCGCGACGCGGCGACATGGCCGCAGGCGGCATAGCGGTCCGCCGTCACCACGCCGTCCGCCAGCAGCGGATGCCCTCTGCGGGCGACGCAGACCAGCCTGTCACGAAACAGAAGCTGCGTCAGCAACTCCGGCGCCGAGGTGCCGAGCACGCCGATCTCCAGGTCGACCCGCCCGTCCCGCAGCGGCTCCGCCTCCTTGTCGGGCTTCGGCACGAACCGCAGGCGGACATGCGGTGCCGCGTCCGCCACCGCAGCCATCACCGCCGCAGCCATCAGTTCCACGAACCCCTCGCCGGCCCGGATGGTGAAGGTGCGATGGAGCGACGCGAGGTCCAGCCGCCCGGCCGCAGGCTGAAGGACAGCCTGCACGTCGCGGCAGAGTGCATGGACGTGGCCGGCAATCTCCTCGGCATAGGGCGTCGGGACAAGGCCGCGGCCGGCCTGGACCAGCAGCGGATCGCCCGTCACCCGGCGCAGGCGTGCAAGCGTCCGGCTCATGGCGGACGGGCTCAGGCCCAGACGGCGGGCGGCACCCGTCACGCTGCGTTCGGTGAGCAGCGCATCCAGCGGCAGGAGAAGGTTCAGATCGATGGCCTGCATCGGCGCAGGATAGCCCGCCGCTCTTCCCATGCATAGCGCCGGACGCAATCGATCTTTGCATCCTGTGCGTCTGGCGCAAAGCCAGGGCCCCGGACATATGGAGCATGGACAGCGACAGCAGGAGCCACGATCCCATGCAGCATCTCCCCACCGACACCCATCGCAGCATTCTGCTGGTCGGCGCGTCGCGCGGCCTCGGCCATGCCATGGCCGCCGAATTCCTGAAGAAGGGCTGGAGCGTCCTCGGCACGGTGCGCGGTCCCAATCGCACCGAGCTGCACGATCTGGCCGACGCCCATCCCGGGCAAGTCGAGATCGAAAGCCTCGACATCTGCGCGCCCGACCAGCTGGCCGCGCTCCGCGACAGGTTGGCGGACCGGACGTTCGACATGCTGTTCGTCAATGCCGGAACCTCCAACCGCGACCCAACGCAGACCATCGGCGAGGTTTCCACCGACGAGTTCATCCACGTCATGACCACCAACGCCCTAGGGCCCATGCGAGTCATCGAAGGCCTGGAGCGCAACGTCACCGCCACCGGGCTGATCGGCGTGATGTCCTCCGGTCAGGGAAGCATCGCCAACAACCTGTCCGGCCAGCGCGAGCTTTATCGCGGCAGCAAGGCGGCGCTGAACATGTTCATGCGCAGCTTCGCGGCGCGTCAGCCCGGCGCCGCCCGCCCCCTGGCGGTGATGGCGCCGGGCTGGATCCGCACCGCGCTCGGCGGCGCCGATGCGCCGCTGTCCATCGAGGACAGCATTCCGAAGCTGGTCGATGTCCTTCTCGCCAAGCAGGACAGGCCCGGTCTGGAGTATCTCGACTATCGGGGGCAAACGGTTCCCTGGTGAGGAGCGCCCCCCTCACCCGCCCGCCATCATCAGCCCCAGCGTCTTCTCGTCCGCCCGGTCCGGCATCACCTCGCCGACGATGTGGCCGTCGAACATCACGACGATGCGGTCGGCGAGCGCCCGGATTTCGTCGAGTTCGACCGAGACCAGCAGGATCGCCTTGCCCTGGTCGCGCAGGGCGACCAGCCGGCGGTGGATGAACTCGATGGCGCCGATGTCGACGCCGCGGGTGGGCTGGCCGACCAGCAGCAGGTCGGGGTTCCGCTCGATCTCGCGGGCCAGCACGATCTTCTGCTGGTTGCCGCCGGAGAAGTTGGCCGCCGCCAGCGACCCGTCGCGCGGGCGGGTGTCGTATTCCTCCATCCGGCGGGCGCAGCTTTCCGCCACCGCGTCGCGGTCGAGCAGCACCCGGCCGTTCCAGGCCGGATCGTCCTGAAATCCCAGGATCGAGCATTCCTCCGCCGAAAAGCTGGTGACCAGCCCGACCTTCTGCCGGTCCTCCGGCACATGCCCGACGCCCAGCCCGCGCAGCGCGCGGGCGTTGAAGCGGTCGGGCCGGCCGGCCAGCTCCTCCCCGCGCAGGTGCACGGAGCCGCCGGCGATGGGCCGCATGCCGGCCAGCGCCTCCAACAGTTCGGACTGGCCGTTGCCGGACACGCCGGCGATGCCGACGATCTCGCCGGCCCGCACCGACAGGCCGACGCCCTTCACCCGCTCGACGCCGGAGGGATCGCGCACCCGCAAGCCCTCGACCCGCAGAACCTCCGCACCCGGTTTGGCCGGCGTCTTGTCGACCCGCAGCAGAACCTTGCGGCCGACCATCAGCTCGGCCAGCTGCTCCCGGCTGGTGTCGCAGGTGGCGACGTTGGCGACCACCTGCCCGCGCCGCATCACCGTGACATTGTCGGTCAGCTCCATGATCTCGCGGAGCTTGTGGGTGATGATGACGACCGTCTTGCCCTGCTGGCGCAGCGCCCGCAGGATGCGGAACAGATGGTCGGCCTCCTGCGGGGTCAGCACGCCGGTCGGCTCGTCGAGGATCAGGATGTCGGCGCCGCGATAGAGCGCCTTCAGGATCTCGACCCGCTGCTGGGCGCCGACCGGCAGGTCGCCGACCGGGCTGTCGAGATCGACCTCCAGCCCATAGTCGCGGGCCAGCCGGGTCAGTTCGGTCCTGGCCCGGGCAAGGCCGCCCGCCAGCGTGACGCCGCCCTCCGCCCCCAGCAGCACATTCTCCAGCACGCTGAAGGGGTCCACCAGCATGAAGTGCTGGTGGACCATGCCGATGCCGGCAGCCAGGGCGTCGCGCGGGGTGCGGATGGCGGCGGGATTGCCGTTCACCCGGATTTCCCCACTGTCGGCGCGCAGATAGCCGTAGACGATGCTCATGATCGTCGACTTGCCGGCGCCATTCTCGCCGATCACCCCATGGATGGTGCCGGCCGGGACCGACAGCGACACGTCGCGGTTGGCATGGTTGGTGCCGAACCACTTGTTGATCGCCACCGTTTCCAGGGCGACTTCCGACCGGATGGCCGGCGCGTTTGCCTGCGTCATGAAGGGTCCGCTTACGGCTGGTACGGCTTGACCGCCAGCGAGCCCGCGATGATCTGCTTCTTCGCCTCTTCCAGCTTCGCTTCCATCTCCGGCGTGATCAGCTTGCGGTTGTTGTCGTCCAGCGCATAGCCGACGCCGTCCTCCTTCAGACCGACGACGCGGTGCCCGGCCTTCCAGCTGCCGTCCTTCGCCGACTTCATGCAGTCATAGACGACGACGTCCACCCGCTTGACCATCGAGGTCAGGACCTTGCCGGGATGGACATGGTTCTGGTTGCTGTCGACGCCGATGGACAGCTTGCCGGCATCGGCCGCCGCCTGCAGCACGCCGAGACCGGTGGCGCCCGCCGCGGCGAAAACCACGTCGGCGCCGCGGCCGAACTGGCTCTTGGCCAGCTCCGCCCCGCGGCCGGGGTCGTTCCAGGCGGCAGGCGTGGTGCCGGTCATGTTAACGAACACCTCGTCGGCGGCGGCGACATGCTTCACGCCCTGCTCGTAGCCGGTCAGGAAGTTGCGGATCAGCGGGATGTCCATGCCGCCGATGAAGCCGACCTTGGCAGTCTTCGACGCCAGCGCCGCCGCCATGCCGACCAGGAAGGATCCCTCCTCCTCCTTGAAGGTCACCGACTGGACGTTGGGGGCGTCCAGCTTGTCGTCGATCAGGCAGAACTTGGTGTTGGGCGATTCCTTCGCCACCTTGTCCACCGCCGCGGTCTGCGAGAAGCCGACGGCGACGATGACCGAGGCGCCGCGGCGGACCAGCGTGCGCATGGCCTGCTCGCGCTGGCCCTCGTTGGTGATCTCGAACTCGCGGTAGGCGGTGCCGGTTTCCTTCTTGAACCGCTCGGCGCCGTTATAGGCGGCCTCGTTGAAGGACTTGTCGAACTTGCCGCCCTGGTCGAACACCACGGCCGGCGAGAAGTCGTCGGCCAGCGCCGGAGCGCCGACTCCCGCTCCGGCCGCGGTCACCGCCAGCATGGCTGCAAGAATACGCGTCTTCATGTCCCACCCACTCCCGACTGCGGAAACTTGACCCAAAGGATAACCGCGCCATGATTTCACACAACAGGGAAAGCGGACGATGCAACGGAGCGAATCGGGTCTCCCCCGGTTGACGCCAGGGACGGGGGCGTTTATCACCCCCGCCGACAGTCATTGCGACGAACTGGCGATGGACACGGCCATCTGAACCTGGCCACAAGAAAATGGGGGCGACGCTCGGTGAACGAAGTCTGGGTGCTCTTGCAGGGAATCGCTCTTGGATTCGCCATCGCCGCACCCGTCGGGCCGATCGGTCTGCTGTGCATCCGCCGCACCCTCCAGCACGGCCCCCTGATGGGCTTCTTCACCGGATTCGGCGCCGCGGTGGCCGACACCTTCTATGGCGCCATCGCCGCCTTCGGCGTGTCGGCGGCGCTCAGCTTCCTGCGCGGGCACGAGATCGCCTTCCAGCTGATCGGCGGCATCTTCCTGCTGGTGGTGGCGGTCCGCACCTTCCGCCAGCATCCCGACGCCGACGAGCGCGAGGCGGCCTCCGCCCCCGACAGCAAATCCTGGCTGGCCGGCTTCATGACCGGCCTGTCGCTGACCCTGACCAACCCGGCGACCATCATGGCCTTCATCGCCATCTTCGCCGGCTTCGGACTGGGCGGCACGCTGGACCGGCTGGAAGCCTCGACCCTGGTGCTGGGTGTCTTCATCGGCTCGTCGCTGTGGTGGATAACGCTGTCGATGGGGGTGGCCGCCGTTCGCCACCGCATCTCCGACCGCGGGCTGACCATGCTGAACCACTGCACCGGCGTGGCGCTGGGCCTGTTCGGCCTGTGGGCGCTGGGCATGGCCGCCACCGGCATCGTCGGGATGGCGACGGCCTGATCCCCGGGCAGCGACTGCCTCTCAGCAGCCTGCCGACGGCGTGATGCCCGGCGCCTCCGCGGCCGTGCCGCCCTTGCGCAGCAGATGCAGGTGTTTGGACAGCCGCCAGAGATAGAGGCCGACCAGCACCACCAGCAGCCCGACGGTGAAATAGCCGACCAGCCGGTGCGCGAAGGGCCAGGTGGACAGCATGTAGCCGGTCCAGGCCAGCAGCAGCGTCCACAGCACCGACCCGATGCCGGACGCCAGCGAATAGTTCAGGATCGACATCTTGCAGGCGCCGGCCGGGATCGAGATCAAAGTCCGCACCCCCGGCACCGGTTGCGAGAACAGCACCGCCAGCCCGCCGCGCTTGGCGAACCAGTCGGTGCTCTGCCGCACCTTCTTCGGATTGATGGTCAGCCAGGGGCCGTACTTCTTCAAGAACGCCTCCAGCCGGTCGCGGCCCATCAGCCGGCTCGGCAGGAACCACACCAGCTGTCCGGCCAGCGAACCGAGCCCGCCGGCGATGGCGACCCCGACCAGCGTGAACTCGCCGGTCGCCGCCCCGATCCCGGCCAGCGGGATCACCGACTCGGCGGGGATCGGCGGGAAGACCCGCGCCAATGCCACCAGAAAGAAAATTCCGACATAGTGGAGGTTGTGCATCACCTGCACCAGCCAGTCCGTCAAGCCGCCTGCCAAGACTCTTCTCCCCTGCCGGAATCCAGCCGCATTCCGAAAACGGCCCGCCGTCATGAAGAGTTCCCGACCGCAAAGGCGCAAACGACGGAAGATCGGGTTCGCCCAATGGCAGAACATCACCCCGACCACAGATACTTTAAAATCATTCCAAGAATACGACTTTCTTCATAGGTTGTATTTTGCGACGCCGTGTAAAGCAATTTTAAGATTATACAATGCACATAATGAATTTCTAATAAAAATAACATGTAAACTTGTAAATAAAACTCGCAACTTGAGGGGGTATTAAGGGATGTCTTTGGGCAATCTTAAAATCTCGATGAAGATCATGCTGATCGTCGGCATGCTGTCCGTGGTGAGCATGACCATTGCCGGTTTCGGCGCAATTGGATTGCAATCCCTTGGATCTGCGATCACGGACCTTGACGAAGCGACGACGGAGGTGCGTCTCAGTTCCCGCCTCAACCGCCTGCTCGCCGAAATCAACCGCGACGAATACAGCCTCGCGATCGATCCGGGCGAGGTCGGCACCGTCTCGACCGCCATCGGGGAACGCCGCAAGGCGATTGCCGACGCCATCACACGGCTCAAGGGCACGGTCGAAGGGGAGCAGGTGGCCATCCTGCTGAAGATCGAACGCCAGCTTCCCGCCTATTACGAGAAGCTGGTGGCGTCCCTCGATGCGGCGCGCAAGCTCCAGGGCTCGTCCACGCTGACCGATGGGCAGCGGACGATGAAAATCGCCGTGGAGGCGAGCCGTGCCGATATCCGGAGCCTGCGCAGCGACATCACGGCCTTCCTCGATTTCACCGAGAAGGACTCGACCGAACTGGCGCGAGCGGCCGAGGCGATGGCGGCCTTGAAGCTGACCTGGATGTTCGTCCTCGCCGGCGTCGGAACCGTGGCGGGGCTTCTGCTCGGCCTGCTGGTCTCGCAGAAGGGCATCGTCGGGCCGATCAAGTCCATCGTCTCGTCGCTGCGCGGGCTGGCCGACGGCAACCTGACGGTCGAGATCGCCGGAACGGGCCGCCGCGACGAGGTTGGGGAGATCGCCGAAACCGCCAGCGTCTTCAAAGCCAACCTGATCCGCAGCCGCGAGTTGGAAGAGGAGGCGAAGCAGGCCGAGGCCAGGGCGGCGTCGGAGCGCAGGCAGGCCATGCTCGGCCTGGCGGACGAGTTCGAGACGAGCATCGGCACCGTCGTCGAGGCGGTCTCCAGCGCCGCGGCGCAGCTCCAGTCCACCGCGCGGACCATGTCGGCGGTCGCCGAGGAGACGGCCCGCCAGTCGACGGCGGTAGCCGCCGCGACCGAACAGGCTTCGGCCAACGTGCAGACGGTGGCGGCGGCCTCGGAAGAACTCAGCAGTTCCATCGGCGAGATCAGCCGGCAGGTGGCCGAGTCCGCCACCATCTCCGGCCAGGCGGTGAGCGAGGCCGAGCGCACCAACGGCACGGTCGAAGGGCTGGCCGTGGCGGCCCAGCGGATCGGCGACGTGGTCAGCCTGATCCAGAACATCGCCAGCCAGACCAACCTGCTGGCACTCAACGCCACCATCGAGGCGGCGCGGGCCGGCGAGGCGGGGAAAGGCTTCGCCGTGGTCGCCAGCGAGGTGAAGCAGCTCGCCAACCAGACCGCCAAGGCGACCGAGGACATCTCCACCCAGATCGCGGAAATCCAGACCCAGACCGGCGGCGCCGTCACCGCCATCCGCAACATCGGCCGCACCATCACCCAGGTGAACGAGATCTCCAACAGCATCGCCGCGGCGGTCGAGGAGCAGACTGCCGCCACCGGCGAGATCGGCCGCAACGTCCAGCAGGCGGCAGAGGGAACCCAGGAGGTCTCCTCCAGCATCGCCGGCGTCAGCAAGGCCGCCGACGAGGCCGGCACCTCGTCGAACGAGGTGCTGTCCGCCGCCTCGCTGCTGTCGCAGGAGGCGGGGCGCCTGCGCGATGAGGTGGACGGCTTCCTGTCGCGGGTCAGGGCGGCCTGACGGGCCAACAAAAGGCTTAACAGCAGGCCGGAACCGCGGGACCAGATCCCGGAAGGGCGGAGACGGCGGGGCGTTGGATTGAACGTGCCCGCACATCCCCGAAATCCCCGCCCTTCCGGGGGGCCGGCCACCCCTGGCACCGAATGGAGGACCGGCCTGAACAGGACAAACCGGATCGGGAAGCCTGTCTGGAACGATTCAAAGAATGGCTATAAACACCTGATCAGTCCAATCGATTTTTCAGGATACCCCGATAGGAAAAACCGATTGGCGCGGGATGGGCAGCGGCGTCCGGGTCGCTCCCCCTGGCCCATCACCCGTTGAACAGGGTCGCGTCGATCCGTCGGACCATCGCCACCAACCGCGGTGCGAACTCCTCCTCCAGCCTCTTCAGATCGACCATGAAGGCCGGTCCGCCGCAGTTGAAGGCCAGCACCTGCGAGCCGTCGCGCGGCACGAACGGGACGCCGACGGCATGGACCTCCGACTTCCAGGCACCGATGGAGCGGCAATAGCCGCGCGTCCGGTAATCCTCGACGGCCTGGAGGATGCCGTCGCGGATCTGCGGCCAGCGCTCCCCCTCATGCTCTTCCAGCTTCGCCATCAAGGGCGCGCGTTCCGCCTCCGGCAAGGCAGCCAGATAGGCGCGGCCCATGCCGGTGGTCGACAGCTTGATGTGGGAGCCGACATCCAGCGACAGGGTGATCGGGCCGTTGGCCTTGCAGCATTCCAGATAGATCATGCTCAGCCGGTCGCGCCCGCCCAGCGCCACCGCCAGCCCGGTCTCGTCGGCCAGTTCCTGCATCAGCGGGCGGGCGACCTGCCGGATGCCCATGCCCGACAGGCTGGCATATCCCAGCGCCAGCACCGAGGTGCCGAGCCGGTACTTGCCGGTGGTGTGGTCGTAGGAGAGGTATCCCAGCTTGGCCAGCGTGTAGGTCAGCCGCGACACCGTCGGCTTGGGCAGGCCGGTGCGCTGCGCCAGCTCCAGGTTGCCGAGCATCGATTCGTTGCGGCGGAAGGCGCGCAGCAGTTCCAGTCCGCGGGCGAGTGCCGTGACGAAGCGCGGATCCTTCTCGTCTTCCGCCAGATCGTCGGCGACCAGAGCCTCTTCCCGCCTGCGCATGCCCGAACCCTCCCGCAAACCTTTGCGGGACGATCCTGCCAGCCGCTAGACAGCACGTCAATGAAACAGCATTCCGCAGTACGAAATTTACTGTGCCCCGCCTGTGCCTGCGCTACTGGGTCGCCCCCAGCCCCAGCGTCACCATGCGTTCGTACAGCGACGCGCGCGAAATGCCCAGCAGCTTCGCCGCCCGCGCCTTGACCCCGTTGGCCTCCTCCAGCGCCGCGGCGATGGCGTGGCGCTCGGCGGCGTGCAGAACCTCCTGCAACGGCCGCGCTCCGGCCGCCAGCGGCAGGGCCGACGCGCCGGCCGGATGCTGGCCGGGCAGCACGCTGCGGATGTGCGGTGCCGTCAGGATCGGCGCGTCGGTCAGCGCCACCACCCGCTCCAGCGTGTTGTAAAGCTCGCGCACATTGCCGGGCCAGTCATAGTCGCGCAGCACCTGCACCGCCGATTCCAGCAGTTCGCGCGGCGGCGTGCCCTGCTGGATCGCCAGCTGTTCCAGGATGCGGTCGGCGATGCTCTCGATGTCTTCCGGCCGGTCGCGCAGGGGCGGCAGGGTGATCGGCACCACGTTCAGCCGGTAATAGAGGTCGGCGCGGAACTGCTTCTCGCGCACCAGGGCATGCAGGTCGCGGCTGGTGGCGGCGATGATGCGCACATCGACCCGCACCACCTTGTTGGAGCCGAGCGGCTCGATCTCCCGCTCCTGCAACACGCGCAGAAGCTTGGCCTGCACCGGCAGCGGCATGTCGCCGATCTCGTCGAGGAACAGGGTGCCGCCGTTGGCGAGCTGGAACTTGCCGTCGCGGTGACGGCGGTCGGCGCCGGTGAAGGCGCCGGGGGCGACGCCGAAGAACTCCGCCTCCAGCAGGGTTTCCGGAATGGCGGCGACATTGACTCCGACGAAGGGCTTGGACGCCCGCGGGCTGGCCGAATGGATGGCCTGGGCCAGCAGCTCCTTGCCGGTCCCGGTCTCGCCCAGCAACAGGACGGTCGAATCCATCTGGGCGGCGCGGCGGCCCAGCCGCTTGATCTCACGGATCGATTCGCTGGCGCCCAGGAACTGCGAGAAGGAGTATTTGGCGCGGCGTTCATGCGCCAGCTCCTGCTGGGTGCGGGCCAACTCCTCCTGCATCTTCTCGTATTTGCGGACCAGCGGGCGGAGATATTCGGCGCGGTCGAACAGCACGAAGCCGATGGCGCCGATGATCGAGCCGTCGGTGCCGAACAGCGGCATCCGCGTCACCACGAAGGACCGGTCGTCGAACTCCATGATGTCCAGCGGCTGCGGCTGGCCGCTGTCGATCACCCGGCGCAGCTGGCTGTTGGGGATGACGTCCTCCACCTGCCGACCGCGCGGATCGCCGGGAACGCCCAGCAGCGCCTTGTACTTCTCGTCCATCCAGGCGATGCGGCCGGCGTGATCGACGGCGACGGCGCCGACGCACATGGATTCCAGATGCTCGAACAGGGAGTGGACCGCCCGCTGGCGCAGCGCTTCGAAATCCACGGTGTCGCCCACGTCACCCTCCCAAACGGGACCGATCTTCGTCGTCCCGGTGTCGAGGCCCCTTGCGATGCCCGCTTTGGGGTCTGCTGCGTTGCAGCGCAATTTGCCAACAATATCAGAGGTCAACATAGTAGCCCATCCGTCGGATTAAAGGGAAGGCGCACAGGATCGGGCGGGTGCGCGCGGTCATCCGCACCCGTTCATCAGACCAGACCTTTATGGAACGCCTCGCGGGCGCGCTTTTTAAAAAGGCAACCCGGACCTGTTCTCTACATCCTCCGCCATACCCCTTCGCGATTTCCGGATTTTCAACTCACGCGCGTGAGAGTCGGGTGAGGGGATGAGGAAAAGAGGGGGACCTTTCGGTCCCCCCTGGGGGAGTTCTGTCAGGAGTTCCGCGGAAACGGCCCGCGGGGTCAGTGCCCCCGCTTCGGCAGGCGGGCCAGCAGCTCGCCGACGATGCCGCGGCGGAAGACCAGCACGCAGACGACGAAGATGCAGCCGATCACCACCGGCACCGGCAGGCTGGTGGAGGCGAGGTAGCTTTCCAGCGTCACCACCAGCCCGGCACCCACCACCGGTCCGAACAGCGTGCCCATGCCGCCCAGCAGCGTCATCAGCACCACCTCGCCCGACATCTGCCACGTCACGTCGGTCAGGCTGGCGAGCTGGAACACCAAAGCCTTGGTGCCGCCGGCAAGCCCTGCCAGCGAGGCCGACAGCACGAAGGCCACCAGCTTGTAGCGGTCGGTGCGGTAGCCGAGCGACACCGCGCGCGGCTCGTTCTCGCGGATCGCCTTCAACACCTGGCCGAAGGGCGAATGCACCGTGCGCCAGATCAGGGCGAAGCCGGCGACGAAGATCGCCAGCACGGTGTAGTACATGGTCAGCGGCTGGCTGAGGTCGAACAGCCCGAACAGGGTGCCGCGCGGCACGCCCTGGATGCCGTCCTCGCCGTGGGTGAAGGGAAGCTGGAGCGCCAGGAAGAACACCATCTGGCTCAGCGCCAGCGTGATCATGGCGAAATAGATGCCCTGGCGGCGGATGGCGATCAGGCCGAAGACCAGCCCCATCAGCCCGGCCACCGCGGTGGCGGCGATCAGCCCGAACTCCGGCGCCCAGCCCCAGACCTTCACCGTGTGGGCGGCGATGTAGGCCGCCCCGCCGAAGAAGGCGGCATGGCCGAAGCTCAGCAAGCCGGCGAAGCCGATCAGCAGGTTGAAGGCGCAGGCGAACAGCGCGAAGCACAGCACCTTCATCAGGAAGACGGGATAGAGCACGAAGGGGGCTACGACGGCGACCAGCAGCAGGACGGCGGCGATGATCGCCGTTCCGGCGCCGCGGGCGGGGCCGCGCAGGGCGACAGGGGTGGAATTGCTGGCGACGCTCATGGATCAGCGCTCCCGTCCGAAGAGGCCCGCGGGCTTGATGAGAAGAACGATCGCCATCACGACGAACACGACGATGTTGGAGGCTTCCGGGTAGAAGACCTTGGTCAGCCCCTCCAGCAGCCCCAGCCCCAGGCCGGTGACGATGGCGCCCAGGATCGAGCCCATGCCGCCGATCACCACAACGGCGAAGACGATGATGATCAGGTTGGTCCCCATCAGCGGCGACACCTGATAGATGGGTGCGGCCAGCACGCCGGCCAGCCCGGCCAGCGCCACGCCGAAGCCGTAGGTCAGCGACACCATCACCGGCACGTTGATGCCGAAGGCCTGCACCAGCGTCGGGTTCTCCGTCGCCGCGCGCAGATAGGCCCCCAGCTTCGTCCGCTCGATGGCGAACCAGGTGCCGAAGCAGACGGTGAGGGAGGCGACGACGACCCAGGCGCGGTAGTTGGGCAGGAACATGAAGCCCAGATTCTGCCCGCCCTTCAGCGCGTCGGGAATCGGATAGGGCTGGCCCGACACGCCGTACTGGTGGCGGAACGCCCCCTCCAGGATCAGCGCCAGACCGAAGGTGAGCAGCAGGCCATAGAGGTGGTCGAGCTTGTAGAGCCGCGACAGCATCGACTTTTCCAGCACGATGCCGAGCAGCCCGACCACCAGCGGCGCCACGACAAGCGCCCCCCAGTAGCCGATCCCGGCATAGGTCAGCAGCAGCCACGCCACGAAGGCGCCGACCATGTAGAGCGCGCCATGGGCGAAGTTGATGACGTTCAACATGCCGAAGATCACCGCCAGCCCAAGGCTGAGCAGCGCATAGAAGGAACCATTGATCAGTCCGAGCAGAAGCTGCCCGAACAACACTTGGGGCGGAACACCCAGCAGGCTGAACATCTCCGCGTCTCTCCCGGTTCGTGGTTGTTGTTCTTGTTTTGGATTGGATGGTCGTCGATTGCCGTCCTCCGGCCCCGCCAACGGGCGGGCGGGACCGGAGGACGGCTCAACGCCTCACTTCACCGCCCCTCACTTCACCAGCGTACAGCCGCTCTGCTTGGGGTCCATGAAGGCGGTGTCGGCCGGGATGGTCTTGACGATCTTGTAATAGTCCCAGGCCCCCTTCGACTCGGCGGGGGTCTTCACCTGGGCCAGATACATGTCGTGGAACATGCGGCCGTTGGCGGCGATCTTGCCCTTCTTGGCGAACATGTCCTCGACCGGCAGTTCGCGCATCGTGGCGGCGACCTTGTCGGCATCGTCGGTCTTCGCCGCCTCGACCGCCTTCAGGTAGTGCTTCACCGCCGAATAGACGCCGGCCTGCACCATGGTCGGCTTCTTGCCGGCCTTGGCTTCGAACTTTTTCGACCACTCGCGGGTCTGCTCGTCCGCGTCCCAGTAGAAGCCAGTGGTCAGCATCAGCCCCTGCGCCGATTGCAGGCCCAGCGCATGCACGTCGGAGATGAACATCAGCAGGCCGGCCAGGCTCTGGCCCGACTGGGTGATGCCGAACTCCGCGGCCTGCTTGACCGCGTTGACGGTGTCGCCGCCGGCATTCGCCAGACCGATGACGTCGGCGCCGGACCCTTGCGCCTGCAACAGGAAGGACGAGAAGTCCGAGGTGCCGAGCGGATGGCGCACCGAGCCGGAGATGGTGCCGCCGAGCGACTTCACCATCTTGGTGGTCTCCTCTTCCAGCGACTGGCCGAAGGCATAGTCGGCGGTCACGAAGAACCACTTCTTCTTGCCCTGCTCATAGAGGGCTCGGCCGGTGCCGGCGGCCATGGCGTAGTTGTCGTAGGTCCACTGGAAGCCGTAGGGGCTGCACTGCGCACCGCTCAGCGCGGTGGCGCCCGGACCGGACATCAGGAAGATGCGCTTCTTGTCCTTGGTGATGCCCTGCACCGCCAGGGCGGCGGCGGAGTTCGGCACGTCGGCGATGACGTCGACGCCGCCGGTGTCGACCCACTCGCGCGCCTTCGACGCGGCGATGTCGGCCTTGTTCTGGTGATCGGCGACGACGATCTCGACGGGCGCGCCGGCGACCTTGTTGCCGAACTCCTCCGCCGCCATCCGCGCGGCGATGGCGGAGCCTTCGCCGGCCAGATCGGCGTAGATGCCGGAACGGTCGTTCAGCACGCCGATGCGGATGACGTTGTCCGACACCTGGGCGGCAGCCGGAACGACTGTCCCGGCGAGCGTCAGCAGGGCGGTGCCGGCGAGAAGAAGCGTGCGCATCAGAAGGTCTCTCCCTCTTGGTTTTTGTTGTCGGCCGGGTCCCGTCGCGGGTCCCTCTGCCGTGCCTGGAGCAGGCAATCGGGCATGGAACCGGCGGTTCGCCGCCCTGCCCTTCGATGGGGTCGGGGCGGCGTTCGCGCCGGTGATGTCGGGGCTGGAGCGCCTACACGCCGAGATAGGTGTGCAGCTTGTCCATGTTGGCGTGGAGCTGGTCGTTGGGGATCATGTCGACCACATGGCCTTCCTCCATCACGTAATGGCGGTCGGCGATGGTGGCGGCGAAGCGGAAGTTCTGCTCGACCAGCACGATGGTGAAACCGCGTGCCTTGAGCGCCCGCACCGCGACACCGATCTGCTCGATGATGACCGGGGCCAGGCCCTCGGTCGGCTCGTCCAGCAGGATCAGGGTGGCGCCGGTGCGCAGGATGCGGGCAATCGCCAGCATCTGCTGCTCGCCGCCCGACAGGCGCGTCCCCTGGGTCGAGCCGCGGCCCTTCAGGTTGGGGAACAGCTCATGGATCTGCGGGACCGTCATCCCGCCCTCCTTGACCACCGGCGGCAGCGTCAGGTTCTCGTCGACGCTGAGGCTGGAGAAGATGCCGCGCTCCTCCGGCACATAGCCGATGCCGAGCCGCGGGATTTTGTGCTGGGCCATGCCGATCAGCTCGGTGCCCTGGAAGCGGATCGAGCCGGTGCGCTTGCCCATGATGCCCATGATGGCGCGCATGGTCGAGGTCTTGCCGGCGCCGTTGCGGCCCAGCAGCGTCACCACCTCGCCTTGCCGCACCTCCAGGCTGACGCCGTGCAGCACATGGCTCTCGCCGTAGAAGCCGTGCAGGTCGGCGATCTCCAGCATGGCGGTCTTGGTGTTCATCCCGTCAGGCATGTCCGGTCCCCCCCGTGCCCATATATGCTTCCATCACCTGCGGGTTCTTCGAGACGACCTCGTAGGGCCCCTCCGCCAGGATCTCGCCGCGGCGCAGAACGGTGATGGTGTCCGACAGGTGGGCAACGACCGACAGA
Organism: Azospirillum sp. UENF 112521; assembly: GCF_058780665.1. NCBI lineage: Bacteria > Pseudomonadati > Pseudomonadota > Alphaproteobacteria > Rhodospirillales > Azospirillaceae > Azospirillum > Azospirillum sp. UENF 112521. Next base: position 375,682 of record NZ_JBSNCI010000009.1, on the reverse strand, counting down.
TTGTGCTCCACCATCAGAACGGTGCGGTCGGCGGCGACGCGCTTGATCAGGGCGGCAGTGCCCTCGATGTCCTCATGGCCCATGCCGGCCAGCGGCTCGTCGAGCAGCATCACCTCCGGGTCGAGCGCCAGCGTGGTGGCGATCTCCAGGGCGCGCTTGCGGCCATAGGGCAGCTCGGCCGCCAGATGGCCGGCCCAGGGGGTGAGGTTCACCGCCTCGATCAGCTCCAGCGCCCGGTTGTGCAGGTCGTAGAGCGAGGATTCGGACTTCCAGAAATGGAAGCTGGTGCCGAGCGGGCGCTGGAGTGCCACCCGGACATTCTCCAGCACGCTGAGATGCGGGAAGACGGCCGAGATCTGGAAGGAGCGGACCAGACCCATCAGGGCGATGTCGGCCGGCTTGGTGCGGGTGATGTCGCGGCCCTTGTAGAGGATCTGGCCGCGGGTGGGGGTGAGGAACTTGGTCAGCAGGTTGAACACCGTGCTCTTGCCGGCGCCGTTCGGGCCGATCAGCGCGTGGATGGTGCCGCGGCGAACCTGCAGGTTCACGTCGCGAACCGCCACGAACCCCTTGAACTCCTTTGTCAGGTTGCGCGCTTCCAGGATGATGTCGTCGTTCGGTGCGGCGTTCATCGGTCGCGAATTCTCCTCCCGTTCGTCCTTATGTCCCGGGCATATGCCCGGCGGCCGCCGTGCGGCGGGACGTTTCACCGATTGTTGTACGCACGAAGCGTGCCAGATACGGGGTCGCTTCGGCCGGGCCGCCGGCCCCTTTGTTTCTCCGCGGGTTTCGGTTCGGTGTCCTCCCTCTGACCGACACCCCTGCGTCGGAAAGTGTCGGATCCCTGGACACTCTGTCCACAAAACATGACAGCATCCAAAGTGTCGGCATGCAAGATCGTCCGTGTGGCAGACGCCTTATTGCGGGCTTGCCAAACGGGCTCGGCACTGCGATGGTGGCCGTCCGACGGTGCCCTGCCCGTCCTGACGGGCGGCGGGGATAATAGGGAATGCGGTACGGACCTTCCCGGGTTTCCCGGAAGCGCCAAAGCCGTGGCTGCCCCCGCAACTGTGAGCGGCGAGCGTCCCGTCCATCATGCCACTGGCCCTCCGCGGCCGGGAAGGCGGACGGCGATGCGACGACCCGCGAGCCAGGAAACCTGCCGGCGGACACACAGAACCTTTTCCAACCCCGCCGGGTGTGGCGGGAGAACAAGGATGTTTTCGATGACCGCCCGTTCGATGAACGCCGCCAGCACCGCGACCCGCAGCGCCGCCCAGACCGCGGTCGCCGCCTTCGCCGCGATCCTGCTCGGCAGCTTCCTGCTGTATGGCGTCGGCTTCGCCCAGCCGCAGCAGATCCACGATGCGGCGCACGACGCCCGTCACTCCTTCGCGTTCCCCTGCCACTAAGCAGCGGGTCATGGAACTGATCCGGCGGCTGTTCACAGCCGCTTTGGTCGCGGGCGTGCTCTCCGGCACGGCCGCTTCCGTCGTTCAGCAGGCGACGACCGTCCCGCTGATCCTCGAAGCCGAGAAATACGAGGTGGTGACCCCGCCTCCCGCAACCGCGCCAGCCCCGAATGCGGCTCCGGCCGCCAGCCAGGCCGAAGGCCACCAGCATGGCCCCGTGCGCGAGGTCGGCGAAGGTGTGCCGGTCACGCTGGACGAGGCGATGCAGCGCATCGGCCTGACCATCGCCGCCAACCTGATCGCCGGCGTCGCCTATGCGCTGCTGCTGGGGGCGGCGATCCTGCTGGCCGGACGGCCGGTTGATGCCCGCCGCGGGCTGGTCTGGGGCATGGGCGGCTTCGTCGCCGTGTCGCTGGCCCCGTCCTTCGGTCTGGCCCCGGAACTGCCGGGCATGGCCGGGGCCGAGCTGGAGCTGCGTCAGCTCTGGTGGCTGTCCGCCGCGGCCGGGGCCGGCGTCGGCATCGCCGCCCTCGCCTTCGCCCGCAACCGTCTGGTCATCGCCGTCGCCGTTCTGGCCGCAGCGCTGCCCCATCTGATCGGTGCCCCCCATCCGGAAAGCGCCGAGGGTGCCGTTCCCCCGGAACTGGCCGCCCGCTTCGTCGCCGCCTCGCTGGGCTCCGCCGCCCTGTTCTGGGCGATCCTGGGCTCCGTCTGCGGCTGGCTGATGAGCGGCGTGGTCGAACCGGCCGAACGGCACCCGGCCCTGCGGGTTCAGCCCGGCGCGCGTTAAGGAGGCGAAGTTCATGTCCGCTCTTGCGAAAACGGCCGCCGGCAAGGTTCCTGCGACCGTCATCACCGGCTTCCTCGGCGCCGGCAAAACCACGCTGATCCGCGGCCTGCTGGAAAAGGCCGACGGCCGCCGGCTGGCGCTGATCATCAACGAGTTCGGCGATGTCGGCATCGACGGCGACATCCTGCGCGCCTGCGGCAACCCGACCTGCACCGAAGACGACGTGATCGAGCTGGCGAACGGCTGCCTGTGCTGCACCGTCGCCGACGATTTCGTCCCGGCCATCGAGAAGCTGCTGGCCCGGCCGGAGCCGCCCGAGCACATCGTGATCGAGACCAGCGGCCTCGCTTTGCCCAAGCCGCTGGTCCAGGCCTTCCACTGGCCGGCGATCAAGACCCGCGTCACCGTCGACGGCGTGATCGCCGTGGTGGACGCCGCCGCCGCCGCGGAGGGCCGCTTCGCCCCCGATCCCGCGGCGCTGGAGGCCCAGCGCGACGCCGCCGGCACCGTCGATCACGAGACGCCGATCGAGGAGGTGTTCGAGGACCAGCTGCTCTGCGCCGACCTGATCGTCGTCAACAAGACCGACCTGCTGGCCGACGGCGATCTCGCCCGCGTCGAGGACCTGATCCGCGGCGCCCTCGCGCACACGGTCGGCCGCGACGCCAAGCTGGTCCGCGCCTCCCAGGGCGCGGTCGATCCGCTGGTCCTGCTCGGTGTCGGTGCGGCGGTGGAAGACGATCTCGCCAACCGTCCCAGCCACCATGACGACGAAGAGGGCCACGACCACGACGACTTCACCAGCTTCGTGGTGGAGCTGCCGGCGCAGCCCGATCCGGCCGCCCTGGCGATGACGCTGGAAAAGGTCGCCGGCCTGCATGGCGTTCTGCGCCTGAAGGGCTTCATCGACGTGCCGGCCAAGCCGATGCGCCTGCTGGTCCAGGGTGTGGGCACCCGCATCCAGACCCATTACGACCGCCTGTGGAAGCCGGGCGAGGAGCGCCGCAGCCGTCTGGTGGTGATTGGGGAGACCGGGCTGGACCGCGATGCGGTGACACGGGCGATTGCCGGTTAAGAGTTAGAGTAGTGCGGCGTCCGCCCCCTCCTTGACCTTCGCCGTTTCCGAGGGGGGAGGGGGCAGTCGCCCCTGGACATCAAACCATGCACCTGCTTGCCGCCCGCCAGGACGAACTGGACGCCGGCCCCCAGGCGGAAGACCTGGGGCAGACGCCGGCCGACCTCGTCATGCTGTCCTTTTCCGACAGCGACCTGACCGCGCTCGCCGCCGCATGGCGGGCGGGCCGCGAGTGGCTGCCCAGCCTCCGCCTCGCCAACCTCAACCGGCTCGGCCATCCGCTGTCGGTCGATCTCTACGCCGACACCGTCGTCGCCAAGGCCAAGCTGGTGGTTCTGCGCCTGCTGGGCGGCAGCGGTTACTGGCGCTATGGTCTCGACCGCCTGTCCGCCCTCTGCCGCGAGCGCGGCATCCCGCTCGCCGTCCTGTCCGGAGAGGCGCAGCCCGACCCAAACCTGGCCGCCTACGGCACCGTTCCGCCGGACACCGCCGACCGGCTGTGGCGCTACTTCACCGAGGGCGGCCCGGCCAACATGACCCATCTGCTGGCCTGCGCCGCGACGCTGGCCGGCACGCCGCTGCCCCACGAAGACTCGGCTCCCGTCCCGCGCTTTGGCGCATACGACGGTTGGACCGGCCCCGCAGCCGCCCCCCTGGCTGCCGACTCCCCGGTCGCGGCGGTGGTGTTCTACCGCTCCCATCTGCTGGCCGGCGACCTCGCCCCGGTCCATGCCCTGTGCGACACGCTGGCCGCCCGCGGCCTCGCCCCCCGGCCGCTGTTCGTCGCCAGCCTGAAGGAACCGGACTGCGCCGCCTGGATGCGGGCCAGCCTGATTGCGCAGAACGCCGCCGTCGTCGTCAACACCACCGCCTTCTCGGCGGCGCGCGAGGACGGTTCGCCGCTGGAGGCCAACGGCACGCCGGTGCTGCAAGCCATTCTCGCCACCACGCCGGAAGCCGGCTGGCAGGCGTCCTCGCGCGGGCTGGCGCCGTCCGACCTCGCGATGAACGTCGTGCTGCCGGAGATGGACGGCCGCATCATCGCCCGCGCCATCGCCTTCAAGACAGCGGGGGATCCCGACCCCGATCTGCAATTCGCCGCACCGGCCCTGCGGCCGATCCCCGACCGCGTCGCCTTCACCGCCGACCTCGCGGCCAGTTGGGTCCGCCTGTTCCGCACCCCACGGGCGGAGCGGCGGGTCGCGCTGGTGCTGTCCGACTATCCCGGCCCCGGCGGCGGCATCGGCCATGCCGTCGGCCTCGACAGCCCGGCCAGCACCGTGGCGATGCTCCAGCGCCTGTCCGCCGAGGGATACGGACTGTCCGCCATTCCGGACAGCGCCGCCACGCTGATGGAGTCCCTCACCGGCCCACCCACCGCGACCCTGCCGCTCGCCGACTATCTGCGCTTGGCCCCGCCGAGCTTGCGCGCCCGCATTGCCGAGACCTGGGGCGAGCCCGCCGCCGACCCGGCCTGCCGCGACGGCGCCTTCGCCTTCCGCACCCTGCCCTGCGGCAATGCCGTGGTGGCGGTGCAGCCCAGCCGCGGCCACGGGCCCCTGACCACCGCCCAGCATCACGACCCCGACACCCCGCCCAGCCACGGCTATCTCGCCTTCCATTTGTGGCTGCGCCATGCCGTCGGCATCGATGCGCTGGTGCAGATCGGCGCCCATGGCACGCTGGAGTGGCTGCCCGGCAAGGCGGTGGCGCTGTCGGCAGAGTGCTGGCCGGAAATCGTCGGCGGCGCCCTGCCGACCCTCTATCCCTTCATCGTCAACAACCCCGGCGAGGGGGTGCAGGCCCGCCGCCGGCTGGGCGCCGTGCTGATCGGCCATTTGACTCCGCCGCCGGTGGAATCCGGCCTCTACGGCGACCTCGCCGCGCTGGAAACCGCCATCGACGAATATTCGCAGGCGACCGGCCTCGACCCGCGGCGGCTGGGCATGCTGCGCGAGACCATTCTCGACCTCGCCTGGAAATCCGGCATCGCCGCCGATTGCAATTTGCGGCCCGACGACGATCCCGACGCCATCCTGTCGCGGCTGGACGCCCATCTCTGCGACATCAAGGAACTGCAGATCCGCGACGGCCTGCATGTCTTCGGCCACAGCCCGGCCGGCGAGCGCCGCGACCGGCTGACCGCCGCTGTCGCACGGAGCGCCGATCCGGCCATGGTCGCCACGGCGGTCGATGCCTGCGGCGAGGCGGAGATGCGGGCTCTGCTCGACGGGCTGGACGGCCGCTTCGTCCGCCCCGGGCCCGGCGGATCGCCGGCGCGCGGGCGGGCGGACACGCTGCCGACCGGCCGCAACCTCTATGCGCTCGACCCGCGCGGGGTGCCGACGCCGACCGCCTGGACTCTCGGCTGGCAGGCGGCGGATGCGCTGATCACCCGCTATCTTCAGGACCATGGCGACTGGCCGCGCCGGCTGGTGGTCGATTGCTGGGGCACGCCCGCCATGCGCACCGGCGGCGACGAGCTGGCCCAGGCGCTGGCCCTGCTCGGCGTCCGCCCGATTTGGGAGAACGGCTCCGGCCGCGTCACCGGCTACGAGATCATGCCGGCCGGCGTGCTGGGCCGACCGCGGGTCGATGTGACGCTGCGCATCTCCGGCCTGTTCCGCGATGTCTTCCCGCAGCAGATCGCCCTGTTCGATCAGGCGGTGCGCGCCGTCGCCGGGCTGGACGAACCCGACGACACCAACCCGCTGGCCGCCACCGCCAGAGCCGAGGAACAGCGCCTCGCCAGCGCCGGCACGGCCGCGGAGGACGCCCGCCGCTGGGCCACCGCCCGCATCTTCGGTGCCGCTCCCGGCATCTACGGCACGGCGCTGTCCGGCATGATCGCGCGCGGCGACTGGACCGCGCGGGCCGATTTCGGCGCCGCCTATCTGGAGGGCGGCTGCCACGCCTATGGCGCCGGGCTGGAGGGGGTTCCGCTGCCGGCCTTGTTCCGCCGCCGGGTTGGCGGTGCCGACGCCCTGGTCCACCATCAGGACCAGCGCGAGCACGACGTGCTGTCCACCGACGGTTTCATGCAGTTCGAGGGCGGCTTCGCCGCCGCGGCCGCGCTGGAGGACTCCGAGCCGGCGCTCTACCATCTCGACAGCGCCGATCCGGACAGGCTCGCCATCCGTACCCTGGCGGAGGAGATCGCCCGCACCCTGCGCGGCCGGGCGGCCAACCCGCGCTGGATCCAGGGCATGATGCGCCATGGCTATCGCGGCGCCGCGGAACTGGCGGCGAGCGTCGATACCCTGTTCGCCTTCGCCGCCACCACCGATGCCGTACGTCCCGCCCATTTCGACCAGCTGTTCGACGCGTACGTCGAGGATTCGCAGGTGTGGGACTTCCTGTCACAGGACAACCCTGCCGCTGCCCGGCACATTCTGGCGCGCATGAGCGAGGCGCTCGACCGCGGCCTGTGGCATCCCCGCCGCAACTCCACCGCGGAGGATCTGCAGCGCCTCCGGGAGAGCGCCGCATGACGAACCCTGCCACCATCCAGCCGCGGCGCCGCGGCGCCTGCCCCGGCGTGCTGGCGCCGATGCAGGTCGGCGACGGGCTGCTGCTGCGCGTCCGCGTTCCGGCCGGCGTGCTGCCGGCCGATCATGCCCGCCAGATCGCGGAGTTGGGAAGTCGTTACGGCAACGGTCTGATCGACCTCAGCCAGCGGGGCAACCTGCAACTGCGCGGCATCGCCGCCGATGGGCTGGAGCCGGTGACCGACACCCTGCGCGGCATGGGACACGTCTCCGGCGATGCGGCGAGCGAAGCGGTCCGCAACGTGCTGTGCTCCCCCACCGCCGGACTGGATCCCACAGCGGCGATGGACGTATGGGCGGCGGCGCGTACGCTGGATGCCCGGCTGGCGGAGGATGCCGCTCTGCACCGCCTGCCGCCGAAGTTCGGCTGGCTGGTTTGCGGCGGCGGCATCGGCCATCTGGCGGACAGCAGCACGGACGTACGCTTCGACGCGGTGGATGGCGAACGGTTCCGGGTGTCCTTGGGCGGGACGCTGGCGAAGGCGGCGCCGCTGGGGCTTTGCCGGGCGGACGACGTTGCGGATGTGGCGTCGGTGCTCGGGCGTGCCTTTCTCGAGTTGCGCGCGACACTGCCGGAGCCGCCACGCCGCATGGCGGGTCTGGTCGCGGCGATTGGCACTGATGAAATCGGCAAACGCCTCTCCCGCCTGATTTCTCCTCTCCCCCCGGGGAGAGGATCAAGGTGAGGGGGACGCACCTCATGGATGTCTTCGGCGATGCCGAACCCCCTCATCCTAACCTTCTCCCCAGGGAGGAGAAGGAATCCCGCGTTGGGGAGGCGCCATCCTTCCTCACCACCGCCTTCCCCTTCGGCCGCCTCACCGCCACCACCCTCGCCGCCCTCGCCTCCGCCTGCGCCGAGATCCGCATCACCCCCTGGCGCGCTCTCATCCTCGTCGCCCCCTCCAAGGACGCCGAAGCCGTCGCCCACACCCACGGCGCCATCCTGTCCCACACCGACCGCCGGCTGAAGCTGACCGCTTGCAGCGGGGCTGGCGGCTGCGATGTCGGCACCACCGACACACATGCGGCGGCGCTCGCCATCGCCGAGCGCGCAGGCCCCTTGCTGGACCCCGTGCGAATGGTGCATGTGTCGGGCTGCGCCAAGGGCTGCGCCCATCCCGCCATCGCCGATGTCACCCTGACCGCCCGCGACGGGGTGTATGACGTCGCCCTGAACGCAAAAGCCGGTGACGCTTCCCCGTACACCGGCCTGTCCCCCGCCGACGCCGTGGCCCGCGTCGCGGATCTCGTTGACCGAGGAGTCCACCGGTGCCTGAGCCGCTCTATGACTATATCCGCGACGGAGCGGCCATCTACCGCCAGTCCTTCGCCACCATCCGGGCGGAGGCCGACCTGACCGCCATTCCCGACGACCTCAAGCCGGTCGCGGTGCGCGTCATCCACGCCTGCGGCATGGTCGATGCGGCCCAGGACCTGCTGTTCTCCACCGATGTCGGCAGTGCCACCCGTGCCGCCCTGCGCGCCGGCGCCCCCATCCTCTGCGACAGCGAAATGGTCGCCCATGGCGTGACCCGCGCCCGCCTGCCGGCCGGCAACGCCGTGGTCTGTACGCTCCGCGACGCCGCCGTGCCCGATCTGGCGAAGACCATCGGCAATACCCGCTCCGCCGCGGCACTCGACCTGTGGGGCGACCGGCTCGGCGGATCGGTCGTCGCCATCGGCAATGCGCCGACCGCCCTGTTCTACCTGCTGGAGATGCTGGCGGCCGGCGCGCCGAAACCGGCGGCGATCCTCGGATTTCCCGTCGGCTTCGTCGGGGCGATGGAAAGCAAGGAGGCGCTGGCGGAAAACCCCTTCGGCGTGCCTTATCTGGCGATCCGCGGCCGGCGCGGCGGCAGTGCCATGGCCGCCGCCGCCGTCAACGCGCTGGCGAGCGACGTCGAATGAGCGACGATATCTTCTTCCCCAATCTCCTTCCGGGCACCCTGTTCGGTGTCGGCGTCGGTCCCGGCGACCCGGAGCTGATGACCTTGAAGGCGGTGCGCACCATCGGCGCCTGCCCGGTCGTCGCCTATTTCTGCAAGCGCGGCACCCGTGGCCAGGCCCGCCGCATCGCCGATCAGGCGATCAGGCCCGACCAGATCGAATTGCCGATGGTCTATCCGGTGACGGTGGAGCTGCCGCCGACCCACCCGGACTACGGTCGCCAGATCGAAGCCTTCTTCGATGAGTCCGCCGAGCGCATCGCCGAGCATCTCGCCGCCGGCCGTTCGGTCGCAGCGCTGAACGAGGGAGACCCGTTCTTCTACGGCTCCTTCATGCACCTGTTCCTGCGGCTGTCCGGCCGTTTCAAGGCGGAGGTGGTTCCCGGCGTCACCAGCATGGTGTGCAGCGCCTCGCTGCTGCCGCGCCCGCTGATGCTGCGCGACGACGTGCTGTCGGTGATCCCCGGCACGCTGGACGAGGCGGCGCTGGTCCGCGCGCTCACCGCCGCCGATGCCTGCGTGGTGATGAAGCTGGGCCAGAACCTGCCCAAGGTCCGCCGCGCCATCGCCGCCGCCGGACTGGCCGAGCGGGCCTGGTATGTCGAGCGCGCCAGCATGGACGAACAGCGCTTCATGCCCTTCCTGGAGGCGCCGGACGTCGCCCCCTACTTCTCCCAGATCGTCATTCCGGGCGAGGGCAAGCGCGGATGAGCGGCCCGGTGAACAATGGCTGGTTGAAAGTTGTTGGACTGGGTCCGGGCCCCGATGACTGGCTGACGCCGGAAGCCCGGCGCGATCTGGCCGAGGCGACCGACCTTGTCGGCTATTTCCCTTATGTCGATCGCGTGCCGCCGGGCGATCAGGTGCGCCACGCCTCCGACAACCGGGTGGAGCTGGACCGCGCCCGCTTCGCGCTCGATCTGGCGGCGCAGGGCCGGCGGGTGGCGGTGGTGTCGGGCGGCGATCCCGGCATCTTCGCCATGGCCGCCGCCATCTTCGAGGCGCTGGACGATCCCGACGCTCCCGAGGCGTGGCGCGCGGTGCCTCTCTCGGTCGATCCCGGCGTTTCCGCCATGCAGGCCGCCGCGGCGCGGGCCGGCGCGCCGCTCGGCCATGATTTCTGCGCCATCTCGCTGTCCGACAATCTGAAGCCGTGGGAGGTGGTGCTGCGGCGCCTGCGTCTGGCGGCGGAGGCGGATTTCGTCATCGCGCTCTACAACCCGATCTCCAAGGCCCGGCCCTGGCAGCTGGGCGCCGCCTTCGACGCCCTGCGCGACATCCGCGCGCCAGAGACGCCCATCGTGCTGGGCCGCGCCGTCGGCCGCCCCGACGAGGAGCTGACGGTGACGACGCTGGGCGAGGTGCGGGCCGAGCAGGCCGACATGCGCACGCTGGTCATCATCGGTGCCTCGCACACGCGGTTCGTGGCGCGTGCGGATGGTGGGCGCTGGGTCTACACCCCCCGGCATTACCGGGGGTGAGGATGGGCGTGACGGCATTGCGGGCAGGGATGCCCGCGACCTACCCGCCGCGAGTAACCCTCTCTCCCCCGGGGAGAGGGCTGGGTGAGGGGGACGCGCGGCATGATTTCCCGAAAATCCTCGCCTCACATCCCCTCCAGCCACCCCACAGCGTCCTCCACGTCGTGCAGCTCGGCGACACCGTTTCCGGCCGGCCGCTCCACCATCACCACCGGCAGGCCGAGCCGGCGCGCGGCCTCCAGCTTGGAGTCGGTGGCGCGTCCGCCGCTGTTCTTGCTGACGACCACCTCCACCCCCTCCCCCCGCATCAGCGCCAGTTCGCTCTCGACGGTGAACGGCCCGCGGTCGAGGATCAGGCTCATGCGCGGCAGGGCCGGCATCGGATCGGGCGGGTCGACGGCACGGATCAGGTAGCGCTTGTCCGGCATTGCCTCGAAGGCCGCGACCTCCTGCCGGCCGATGGTCAGGAACACGGTGTCGCCCAGGCCGCGCAAAGCCAGCGCCGCGGCCGCCATGTCCGTCACGCCGATCCAGCGGTCGCCCGGCCCCGTTACCCAGGCCGGACGGGTCAGGAGGCGCAGCGGCACGCCGGCCCGCGCGCAGGCCACGGCGGCATTGGCGGAGATCTGCGCCGCGAAAGGGTGGGTCGCGTCGATCACAGCCTCTATGCCCTCGGCGCGCAGATAACCGGCCAGCCCCTCCACCCCGCCGAAGCCGCCGATGCGGGTCGGCAGCGGCGGCAGCACCGGGTTCTTCGTGCGACCGGCCAGCGAGACGCAGGCGTCGATGCGCGGATGGCCGGCCAGCCGTTTGGCCAGCGCCGTCGCCTCCGTCGTGCCGCCCAGGATCAGTATTTTGACCGTCAGCGCCTTGACCATCTCCCCCTCCCCACCCGTCAGGATCGGCGCCATGGATAGCATGGGAACGACCCGCTGGCTCACCATCGTCGGCATCGGCGAGGATGGCTGGGACGGTTTGTCGCCCGCCGCCCGCGCCGCGGTGGAGAGTGCGGCCATCCTCCATGGCGGCAGTCGTCACCTCGATCTCGTGCCGGTCGTTGCGGGACAGGAACGGCTGGCCTGGCCGTCGCCGATGACCGATGCCTTCCCTGGCCTGCTCAGCATGCGCGGCCAGCGGGTCTGCGTGCTGGCGAGCGGCGATCCGTCCTGGTACGGCGTCGGCGCCACCCTGTCGCGACTCGTTCCGGCTGCGGAAATGACGTTGATTCCGGCGGCCTCCGCCTTCAGCCTCGCCGCATCCCGGCTGGGCTGGCCCTTGCAGGACTGCCGCTGCCTGACCGTTCACGGCCGCCCGCTGGAGCAGGTCGTTCCGCATCTGCAACCCAACGCCAAGCTGCTGCTTCTTTCCTGGGACGGAACGACCCCGGCGAAGCTGGCCGCCCTGCTGCGCGCCCGCGGCTTCGGCGCCTCGCGCCTGATGGTTCTGGAGGCGATGGGCGGCCCGCGCGAGGCCCGGCTGGAGGCCACCGCCGACGGCTGGACCGCCGAGCGCACCGCCGATCTCAACACCATCGCGCTCGACTGCGTCGCCGCCCCCGATGCCCGCATCCTGCCGCTGGCCCCCGGCCTGCCCGACGACTGGTTCGAGCATGACGGCCAGATCACCAAGCGCGAGGTGCGCGCCGTCACCCTGTCCTTCCTCGCGCCCCGCCGCGGGGAACTGCTGTGGGACGTTGGCGCCGGGTCGGGCTCGATCGGCATCGAATGGATGCTGCGCGACCCGGCCAACCGAGCCATCGCCGTCGAACACCACCCGGAGCGGATTGCCCGCATCCTGACCAACGCCGCCACCTTCGGCGTGCCCGGCCTGACGCTGGCACGCGGCAAGGCCCCGGCTACACTGGAGGGTCTGGAGCGGCCGGACGCCATCTTCATCGGCGGCGGGCTGACCGCGGATGGCCTGCTGGCCGCCTGCTGGGACGCCCTGCCCTCCGGCGGCCGGATCGCCGCCAATGCAGTGACGCTGGAAAGCGAGGCCGTGCTGTTCGACGCCCACAAACGGCTGGGCGGCGAGCTGACCCAGATTTCGGTGGCCCGCGCCTCGGCGGTCGGCGGCTTCCGCGGCTGGCGCGCATCGATGCCGGTGACGCTGTGGCGGGCCGAAAAGCCTTGTGCAGAAAAACCTTGCGCAGAAAAGCCGTACCGGGAGGACACATGGACCGCCTGACTCCCGACGCCCTGCTGTTCGGTCCCGTCTTTGTCGGGCTGGGCTGCCGCCGCGGCTGCGGTTGGGAGGAGATCGCCACTCTGGTCGCCGACGCCTTCGACGAAGCGGCGCTGCCCGATGCCGCGCGCCAGTTGGCGGCGCTGGCAGCCCCGGCGATGAAGGCCGACGAGGCAGGGTTGGCCGAAGCCGCCCGCGCGCTCGGCCTGCCGCTGCGCTTCATCGAGGAGGACGCGATGCTGGCGGCACAGGACCGTGTCCACACCCGCTCCTCCACCGTGCTGGCCGCGGTCGGGCTGGCCTCGGTGGCAGAAGCCGCGGCACTGGCCGCCGCCGGGCCGGGATCGCGCCTGCTGCTGCCGCGCCGCTCCACCCCCCGCGCCACCGTGGCGCTCGCCCTGCCTGCCATCGTCCTGTCGGAGACCCGTTCATGACCGTCCATTTCATCGGTGCCGGACCGGGCGCTCCCGACCTGCTGACGCTCCGCGGCCGCGACCTGATCGCCCGCTGCCCGGTCTGCCTCTATGCCGGCTCCCTGGTCCCGAAGGAGATCATTGCCCACGCACCGGCCGATGCGCGCATCATCGACACCGCGCCCTTGACGCTGGAAGAGATCGTCGCCGAGTTCCAGGCCGCCCATGCCGCCGGCCAGGATGTGGCACGGCTGCATTCCGGCGACCTGTCGGTCTACAGCGCCTTGGGCGAGCAGACCCGCGCGCTGCGGGAGCTGGGCATCCCCTACAGCATCACCCCCGGCGTGCCGGCCTTCGCCGCCGCATCGGCCGCGCTGGGGCGGGAGCTGACCCTGCCGGAGGTCAGCCAAACACTGATCCTGACCCGCACCGAGGGCCGCGCCTCGGCGATGCCGGCGAACGAGACGCTGGAGGTGCTGGGCGCCTCAGGCGCCACGCTGGCGGTCCACCTGTCGATCCACGTCATCGACCGGGTGGTGGAGCGGCTGACCCCGCTCTACGGCGCCGACTGCCCGGCGGCGGTGGTCTACCGCGCCACCTGGCCGGACGAGCGGGTGCTGCGCGGCACGCTGGCCGACATCGCCGCCCAGGTCGCCGCCTCACCGATGGAACGCACCGCGCTGATCCTGGTCGGCCCGGCGCTGGGCCATGAGGAGTTCCGCTGCAGCGCGCTCTATGACGGTAGCCATGTGAGGCGCTATCGGGGGCTGGGCCAGGAGTTGGGCCAGGAGTTGGGGGAGTGAGCCTCGCCGACGATGCGCCCCTGGCGGTCGGTGACCAGCACCTCGACCGCGACCGGCGCATCCTCCAGCACCTCCTGCGCGGCGCGGCGCGCCAGCTCGGCCACATGGTCGGCCAGCGGCAGACCGGCGGCGTCCGCCATGCCCAGCACCTGCGCCGCGGTGTTGGCGCCGCGCGCCTGCGCGACCAGCTCCGGCCCGGCTCCAAGATCCGCCAGCCGGTCGGCCAGCCAGTCGAAATCGACAGCATGGCGCTTGCTGTGCAAATCCATCAGCCCGCGCGCCAGCTTGCCGAACTTGGCGAAGCCGCCGCACAGCGTCAGGCGCGGAATCGGGTGCCGGCGCAGATACTTCAGCGTGCCGCCGACGAAATCGCCCATGTCGAGCAGAGCCTGCTCCGGCAGGCCATAGCGCGCCACCACCGCCTTTTCCGACAGGTCGCCGGTGCAGGCCGCGACATGGGGCAGCCCGGCCGCCCGCGCCACATCGACGCCGCGCTGAATCGAGGCGATCCATGCCGCGCAGGAATAGGGCACGACGATCCCCGTGGTTCCCAGGATCGACAGCCCGCCGAGAATGCCGAGCCGCCCGTTCATGGTGCGCTTGGCAAGCTGCTCGCCATTCTCCACCCCGACCTCGACCACCAGATCGGCCGGCTGGCCGGCGGCGCCCGCCGCCTCCCCCACCGCCTGAGCGATCATGCGGCGCGGCACCGGGTTGATCGCCGGCTCGCCGACCGGCAGCGGCAGGCCGGGCAAGGTCACGGTGCCGACGCCGGGACCGGCGCGGAAAGTCACGCCGCTGCAGGGCGCACCGCGCCACACCCGCGCCCGCACCAGCGCGCCATGGGTCACGTCGGGATCGTCGCCGGCATCCTTGATTATGCCGGCCATGGCCCAGGGTTCGCCCGGGGAGCCGTCCGTCCCCTCCCCCCGTTCGGTCACGGCCAGGGCGAAGGCCGGGGCCTGGCCGCCGGGCAGGGTCACCGTCACCGGGTCGGGGAACTCCCCGCCGAACAGGGCATCCGCCGCCGCCCGCGCCGCGGCGGTGGCGCAGGTTCCCGTCGTCCAGCCGCGGCGCAAGGGTGTAGCATCCTCCGCACCGCCTTCCGTCTTCTCCGACCCTGAGTCCGCGTTCATGTCGTTTGAGTCGTCCATTCCCGAAAGCGTCCTGGTTCCCTTCGCCCCCGGCAGCGTCTGGCTGGCCGGCTCCGGCCCCGGCGACCCCGGCCTGTTGACCCTGCTGGCCCTGCAAGGTCTAAGGCAAGCCGATGTCATCGTCCATGACGCGCTCGTCAACGAACGGATCATGGCGCTCGCCAGCCCATCGGCAAGGCTGGAGTTCGCCGGAAAGCGCGGCGGCCGGCCCTCCGCCCATCAGGACGACATCACCAACCGCCTGATCGAGCTGGCGAAGGAGGGGCACCGCGTCCTGCGGCTGAAAGGCGGCGACCCCTTCGTCTTCGGCCGCGGCGGCGAGGAGGCGCAGGCGCTGGCGGCTGAGCGCATCCCCTTCCGCATCGTCCCCGGCATCACGTCGGGCATCGCCGGCCCGGCCTATGCCGGCATCCCGGCGACCCACCGCGACACCAACCAGGCGGTGATCCTGGCGACCGGCCATTCGCTGGGCGGCGGGCCGGATTGGCGGGCGCTGGCCGCCACCAAGGCGCCGCTGATCCTCTATATGGGGTGGAAGGCGCTGCCGACCATCGCGGCGGAGCTGATGGCCGGCGGCCTGTCCGCCGACACCCCCGTCGGCGTGGTGACGGAGGCGACGACCGCCAACCAGAAGAGCCTCGTCACCAGCCTCGGCACCTGCGTCGCCGATCTGGCGGCGAGCGGGCTGGAGCCGCCGGCCATCATCGTGATCGGCGAGGTGGTACGGCTGCACCCGGCGCTGGACTGGCTGCCGGCCCAGACGGCGCTGCACCATGGCTAATGGCCTGATCATCGCGGCACCGGCCTCGGGCACCGGCAAGACGACGTTGACACTCGGCCTGCTGGCGGCGCTCCGCGCCCGCGGCGTGGCGGTGGGGGCGGTGAAGTCGGGGCCGGACTACATCGACCCGGCCTTCCACCGCGCCGCCACCGGCCGGCCCAGCGTCAATCTCGACAGCTGGGCGATGGGGCCGGATTTGCTGGACGGGCTGGCCGCCCGTGCCGCCGAGGGCGCCGATCTGCTGGTCTGCGAAGCGCTGATGGGCCTGTTCGACGGCGTTGCCGGCGTCGGGGCCACCGGCACCGGCTCGACGGCGGAGATCGCAGCGCGCACCGGCTGGCCGGTGCTGCTGGTGGTGAACGCCAAAGGCCAGTCGCAGTCGGCCGCCGCCTTGGTCAAGGGCTTCGCCACCTACCGCGACGACGTGACCATCGGCGGCGTCGTGCTGAACAATGTCGGCAGTCCGCGCCACACAGCACTGGCCGGCGGCGCCGTCGAGGCGCTGGGCATCCCGGTCCTGGGCTCCCTGCCGCGCGCGCCGGATCTCAGCCTGCCCGAGCGCCATCTCGGGCTCGTCCAGGCTGACGAGACGGAGGGGCTGTCCGACCGGTTGGAGGCACTCGGCCGCTTCATCGCCGAGCATGTCGACATCGACCGTGTCGTTGCGCTCGCCAAGCCGTCCATAGCCGGGCGCGGCAGCGATGCCCCTGCCCTGCCGCCGCCGGGCCAGCGCATCGCCATCGCGCGGGATGCCGCTTTCACCTTCGTCTATCCCCACCTGACCGCCGGCTGGCAGGCGGCGGGCGCGGAACTGCTCTTCTTCTCGCCGCTGGCCGATGAGGCGCCGCCGCCGGACGCGGACGCCGTCTATCTGCCCGGCGGCTATCCGGAGCTGCATGCCGGCCGCCTCGCCGCCAACACCATCTTCCGCGACGGCCTGCGCGCGGCAGCGGAGCGGGTGCCGGTCTATGGCGAATGCGGCGGCTACATGGTGATGGGCGAAACGCTGGAGGATGCCGATGGCGTCACCCACAAGATGACCGGGCTGCTGGGGGTGCGCACCTCCTTCGCCAAGCGGCGGCTGCATCTGGGCTATCGCCGGGCGTCGCTGCTGGCCGACGGACCGCTGGGAGAGGCAGGATCGCTGCTGATGGGGCATGAGTTCCATTACGCCTCCACCCTGTCCCGCGGCGACGACGCGCCGCTGCTCGCCGCGACGGCGGCGGACGGCAGCGACCTGGGCGCGCTCGGCAGCCGGCGCGGGCGGGCGTTGGGCTCCTTCGTCCATCTGATCGCGCGGGGGTGACGATGGAGGAGGATTTCACCGCGGAGGAGCGCGACGCGCTCTACAAGGCGATCTTCTCACGCCGCGACGTGCGCGGCCAGTTCCGCCCCGACCCGGTCCCGGACGAGGTGCTGACCCGCATCCTGCTGGCCGCCCACCATGCGCCGTCGGTCGGCTTCATGCAGCCCTGGAACTTCATCGTCATCACCGATCCGCAGGTGAAATCCCGCATCCACGCCGACTTCGCCAGCGCCAACGAAGAGGCGGAGGCGATGTTCGACGGCGAGCGACGCAGCCTCTACAGCCGCCTGAAGCTGGAGGGCATCCGCGAGGCACCGGTGAACCTGTGCATCACTTGCGACCGCGAGCGCTCCGGCCCGGTGGTGCTGGGCCGCACCCACATGCCGGCGATGGACCTCTACAGCTGCGTCTGCGCCGTGCAGAACCTGTGGCTGGCCGCGAGGGCGGAAGGGCTCGGGGTCGGCTGGGTCAGCATTTTGCACGAGGAGGCGCTGAGGGAAGCGCTCGGCATCCCGGAGCGGATCGTGCCGATCGCCTATCTCTGCCTCGGCCACGTCACCCATTTCGAAGCGACGCCGGAGTTGGAAACCAAGGGCTGGCGCAAGCGCCTGCCCTTGGAGGAACTGGTGTTCAGGGACCGGTGGCAGGGAGGGAGATAACGCGCGCCAGAAACGCGTCCTCCGGCCCCGCTGTCATCGTCGGCCGCGCCGCCAGCAAAAGTTGCAGCAGTGCGGTGTGCAGATCGGTGCAAGCCGACAGATCGACGCGCGGCGCCGCCGTCGCCTCCAGCCATTCGGCAAGCGGCAGGGCGTCCTCGACGGTGCAGGCGGCCTCGAAGCGGGCGAGGTCGGCGTCATAACGGATCGGCATCACAACAGCTCCCGCAGATCGAGCACCAGGATCAGCCGGCCGTCGCCCAGCACCGCCGTGCCGGCATAGCCGCGTAAGCCCCGCAGAACCCCGCTCATCGGACGCAGCACCACGTCGGCACGCTCGCCGACATCGTCCACCGCCACGGCGACCGGCCCGTCGCCCAGTTCGGCGAGCACGACGCAGTCGGCCCTGCCCTCCCGCCCGCCCCCATGCCCGTGCCCGTCATCGGGGGGCTGGCCCAGCAGGCGTCGCAGGCGGACCAGCGGCACCACCCGGTCGCGCAGCACGACGCTTTCCGCCCGCTTCACCCCGCGGATCTCGGCACGCGGCACCCGCTGGACGCCGCCGACCACCGCCACCGGGATGCCGTAGAAGGATCCCGCCGCCTCCACCACCACAACCCGGGTGATGCTGAGCGTCAGCGGCAGCGACAGCCGCACCCGCGTGCCGCTGCCGGGGGTCGAGGCGATCTCCACCCGGCCGCCGGCCCGTTCCACCGCCGCACGCACCGCATCCATGCCGACCCCGCGGCCCGACAGGTCGGATACGCTGCCGGCGGTGCTGAAGCCGGGGGCGAAGACCAGCCGCACGGCCTCGTCGTCGCCGAGCGCCGCGGCGGCATCCGGGGCGAGCAACCCCTTGGCGACGGCGGCCTTGCGCATCGCCGCCGGGTCGATGCCGGCGCCGTCGTCCGACACCTCCACCACCACCCCGCCCTTGTCCTGGAAGGCATGGACCCGCAAGGTGCCGCCCGGTGGCTTGCCCGACGCGGCCCGGCGCTCCGGCGCTTCGATGCCGTGGTCGATTGCGTTGCGCACCAGATGCAGCAACGGCTCGCCCAGCACGTCGAGGATGTCCTTGTCGGCCTCCGTCTCCGCCCCGTCCAGCACCAGCTCGACCGTCTTGTCCAGCCGGCGGGCGGTGTCGCGCACCAGCCGGGGCAGCGGATCGAACACGCGGGCAAGCGGCAGCAGCCGCAGGCGCAGCGCCGCATGGCGCAGGTCGCCGACCAGGCTGTCCAGCCGGGCGGAGAAGGCCTTCATGTCGCGCGTCAGCTCGCCGTCCCCGACGCGACGGACCAGCGGTTCCAACTGCCCCTTCACCACCGACAGCTCGCCGACCAGCGCCATCAGCGCGTCCATCCGCTCCGGCTCCACCCGCAGGGCACGGCGCGGGGAGGCGGGCCGCGCCTCGGCAGCGGCGGGTTTTTCCGCAGGGTCCTTTTCCGGAGGCCCGTCGGCCAGGAAGCGGCGCAACGTCCTGGAATCGACGCAGGCCGCCGCCACGACGGCCCGGTCGGCCGACCGGCCCAGCGCGGTCAGGATCGCGGTGACCGCACGCGTCACCGCGGCGTTGCGGGATTGGCGTTCGGCAGCGCTGCCGGGCAGATCGAGAATGCGCGCCTGCTCCTCCAGCATCGCCGCCGCCAGCGAGCCCGGCGGCGCCATGGTGATCGGCTTGGCGGAGGGCGGTGCCGCGGGGGGCGCCGCAGCAGGCATCAGTGTGACGCTGCCGATCCGCACCTGATCGGGAACGCTGCGGAAGGCCGGCGCCACCGCCTCCACCCCGGCCCCGCTCAGCGCGCGGAAGCGCAGCAGGCAGCGGTAGGGGTCCAACTGCGCCAGGGGCGGCAGCGGCTCGGCCGGCTCGATCCGGAGCCACCGCAGGTCGGGGACCCGCCGGAACAGGGCCAGCGGATCGTCGCCGGTGAAGAAGCAGTCCGGATCGGGCCTGTAGTCGATGGCGGTCAGCACGCCGCCGGCCACCCCAACCGCCTCCCGGTCCTCGCCGGCCAGCGCCGCCACCCAGGGGAAGGCGTCCGTCTCCCCGGCGGCCTCGCCGCCACCGGCCGCCCCCTCCGCAGACACCCCGGACAGCCCGCGGACCAGCGTCTCCGATGCCTGCGCCGCGTCGGCGGGCAGGGCGCCGGTGTCCTCCAGCGCCGCCACCCAGCGGGCGCACTGGTCGAGCGCGCGGAACAGCCGGTCGGCCAGCTCCGGCGTCATGCCGCGCCGGCCGTCGCGCAGCAGCGACAGCGTGTCCTCCCCGACATGGACCAGCCGGGTGAAGGGCGCCATGTCGAACAGGCCGCTCGCCCCCTTCAGCGTGTGGAAGGCGCGGAACAGCTCGTCCACCGACGCGCGGTCGGCGGGATCGCGCTCCAGTGCCAGAAGCGCGCCGCCGGCCGTCTCCAGCAGCTCCTGCGCCTCGACGACGAACTGGTCGAACAGCTCGCTCATGGCACGCCCTCCGTGGTGAGAGGTTGCCCTGTCAGCAGCCGCGCCGCTTCCACCAGCACCTCCGGCCGCGGCGGCTTGACGATGTACCAGTTGGCACCGGCCAACAGGGCCTGTTCGCGGTCGCTGTCCTTCGATTCGGTGCTGATCATGATGGCCGGCACGTCGCGCAGCGCCGGATCGCGGCGCAGGACGCGCAGCATGGTGTAGCCGTCCATCTTGCGCATGTTGACGTCGACGATCACCAGGTCGGGCACGACGGCCATGGCGCGCTCCAGCCCCTCGATGCCGTTCACCGCCTCGTCCACCACGAAGCCGGCGCCCTCCAGCACGCGGCGGCTGAAGGCGCGCACGGTCACGGCGTCGTCCACCACCAGGACGCGCGGCCCGCCGGTATGGTTCGCGCTCATGCGGCACCCCCGTCGACCGGCTTC
This sequence comes from Azospirillum sp. UENF 112521, assembly GCF_058780665.1. Taxonomy (NCBI): domain Bacteria; kingdom Pseudomonadati; phylum Pseudomonadota; class Alphaproteobacteria; order Rhodospirillales; family Azospirillaceae; genus Azospirillum; species Azospirillum sp. UENF 112521. The sequence goes on along the minus strand of NZ_JBSNCI010000009.1, from coordinate 355,242 downwards.
TGGTAAAGGATGGCGTCGGGGAACCGGCGCGGCACGAACAGCGAGGACATGCGGCTCATGCTTTCCGAATGGCCGAGACAGACGAAGCCGCCCGGCGCCAGGGCATCGTGGAACATGCTCGCGGTCTCCCGTCGGCCAAGATCGTCGAAATAGATCAGCAGGTTGCGGCAAAAGATCACGTCGATCCCGCGGAAACCGCGGACCTGCTGCGGGTCGGCGAGGTTGACCAGCGAGAAATCGACCGAGTCCCGCAAATCCTCGACGATCTGCCAGCGCGGTCCCCAATCGTCGGCCGCCCCGCGCAGGGGCTGGAAATATTTGGCGCGCAGATGCGCCGGCAGCCCTTGCAGGGCGCGCTCGTCATAGATGCCTTCGCGCGCGCGCTCCAGCACCGCACTGTCGATGTCGGACGCCAGCAGCTCGATCTCGTAATCGTCCACCCGGCTCCAGTTCTCCAGCAGCATGATGGCGATGGAATAGGGCTCCTCCCCGGTGGCGCAGCCGGCCGACCAGATGCGCAGCCGCGACCCCTTCGGCCGCCCGCGCACCAGCTCGTCGAGGGCGGAATTCACCAGGCAGTCGAACTGGTATTTTTCGCGGAAGAAATAGGTCTCGTTCACCGTCATCAGGTTGACGAGCCGCTGAAGCTCCTCCCCCGACGCCTGGAAGCGCAGCAGGTTCATGTAGGCGCGCAAATCCGTCGCCCCGACCGCCTGCATGCGGGCGGCGACGCGGCGGTCGACGAAATAGCGCTTGGCCTCGGTGAAGGACAGGCCGGTGCGGTCCCGCAGGAAGCCGCACAGGGTCGCATAATCCTCCGGCGACAGGCCTTGCGGGTCGGTTTCGCTCACTCCGTTCACCGTCCGCCGAAGCTCGAACGCGCGGCATCGACGGCGAAGGCGACGAAGGCGTCGTCGGGGAAGCGGCGGGCCAGGGTCTCCAGGTTGGACAGCGCTTCCGGGCTGCCGGCCTCGGCCAGCGCCTCCACCGCGGCGAGGCCGACATTCACGTCGCGATCGCGCTCCATCACCCGTGCCAGCCAGTCGGCGCGGTCCGGATGGACGAGGCTTCCCAACCCCTGCACCGCGAAGATGCGCAGATCGGTGTCGGCATGGTCGAGCAGCGGCAGCAGCGCCGGGGCGGCGACCTCCGCCGGCATCTGCTGCAGGCTTTCCAGCGCCGCGTTGCGCAAGGCCGCATCCTCGCGGTCGAGGAAGGGGACGAGGACCGCCGCCGCCGCAGGCGTGGCGATGCGGGCAAGCGCCGTCAGGATGGCCTCGCGCACGCCGGCGTCGCCCTCCGCCTGAAGCCGGCGGGCGAGCGCCGCTTCGGCACCCGGCGGCGGGCTGTGGCCCAGCCCGTGGGCGGCATCGCGGCGGACCGCGGCGTCGGCATCCTCCAGCGCGGCCAGCGGATCGCGCACCCCCCCGGCGGCGGCCGGGGAGACCTCCGGAGCGGCCTTCTTCTTCACAAGTCCCATGGCGTCACTCCCTAGTCCTTTCGGTCCGCCGCGCGGCGGGCGACAGCCAGCGGGTCAGTTGGCCGGCGATCCGGTCCGACGGCAGCACGACGCCGGCACCGCCGCGCCGGATGAGATCCTGCGGCATGCCGAAGACCACCGCGCTGTCCTCCGATTCCGCGATGGTGCGGCCGCCGCGGGCATGAAGCTCGGCCATGGACGCCGCCCCGTCATTGCCCATGCCGGTCAGCAGCACGCCGACCAGCCGCTCCGGCGGCAGCAGCCGCATGGCGCTGGTCACCAGCCGGTCGGCGTTGGGGTGCCAGGGCCGGTCGGGCGAGGACGGCACGCAGACCGCCTGCAAGCGTCCGCCCCGCCGCGCCAGCTCCACGTCGGCACCGCCGCGGGCGATGCAGATCGTGCCCGGCTCCAGCACCGTCGCCCGCTCCACCTCCACCACGCTCAGCGCGCACATCTCGTCCAGTCGCCGCGCCAGCGTCGCGGTGAAGGCGGCCGGCATATGCTGCGCCACCACCACCGGCCAGGGGAAGCCGGCCGGCAGCAGCGGCAGGATGTCCTCCAGCGTGCTGGGCCCGCCGGTGGACACGCCGACCAGCACCACGCCCTCGACCTCGCCATCCACCGCCACGGAGGGCGCCGCCGGCGGTGCGGGCGCCACGAAATCCTCACCCGCGATGCGGGCGCGGGCCAGCCGCAGCCGTTCGCGCAGACCATGCACCCGGCGCGGGCGGGAGGATGCGGCGGCGCGCACCGTCTCCACCAGCTCCTCGCCGATGCGGCCGATGGAGCCGGCGGCCGGCTTCTGCACCGCCTCCACCGCCCCCAGCCGCAGCGCCTCCAGCGTCTCGCCCGCCCCCGCCCCGGTGAGGGCGGAGACCATGACGACCGGCTTGGGGTGCTCCACCATGATGCGGGCAAGGCAGGTCAGCCCGTCCATGCCGGGCATGGTGATGTCCAGCGTCACCACATCCGGATCGACCTCCGGCAGGCGCGCCAGCGCCTCCTCTCCCGTCGCCGCGGTCTCCACCCGGAAACCGGCCTCGACCAGCAGATCCGCGATGCGCCGGCGCATCAGCGCGGAATCGTCCACCACCAGAACCGTCAGCACGCCGCCCCCCATCCGTCCGTCACCGCGGGGTAACGGGCAGCTCCGCCAGTCGGTCCATGTCGAGCAGGCTGTCCGCCTCCATCAGCAGGATCAGGCGGGCGGCACCGGCCACATCCCCGGCCATATCCCCTGCCGCATCCAGCGTCGCCACCCGGCGGATCAGCCGGCGCTGCGCCGCCGACACCGCCGGGGCCGGACCGATCCGATCCGCCGGGACGGTCAGCAGGCCGGACAGCCCGTCGACCAGCAGCCCGACCAGCAGCCCGTCGCGCCCGACCACCACCACCCGCCCGCGCTCCAGCCCGGCTGGTCCGCTCTTGCTGTCGGCGGCCGGCAGCGCCAGCAGCCGGCGCTGGTCGATCAGCGGCAGCACCTCGCCGCGCAGGGTCAGCACGCCAGCGACGAAGTCGGGCGCATTGGGCAATGGCGTGATGCTGTCGGGCCGGCGCAACACCTCGCGCACGGCGGAGACCGGCAGGCCATATTCCGCCCCGGCAAGGCGGAAGACGACGAAGCGTTCCCCCGCACCGCCGATCCCGTTGGAGCCATCCGCAGGCTGCGCCGGTTCCATCCCGTCCCCTTCCCCGTCCGCCTCCGCAGCGCCCGCCCCTGTCCCGAATGCGGCGCCATGGCGGAACAGCCGCTCCGCCGACAGCACCGACACCAGCCGCTGCCCACCACCGGACACGCCGCCAGCCCCGCCATCCGCTCTGGCGATGCCGTCCAGATCCTCGAATTCCGGCTCGCGGGCGAGCAGCGGCGGCACCGGGTCGATCAGCGCCGGGTCGAGCCGCAGGATCTCGCGCACCTCGTCCACCAGCACGCCGACCGGCGCCTGCCCATTGCCGGAGCGCACCACGACGACGCGGCGCCCGGCCGCCAATCCACTGGAGTCCTGCCCTTCGCCAGCCTCCAGCCCGAACAGGGCGCGCAGGCCCACCAGCGGCAGCAGCCGGTCGCGCACCGCCATCACGCCCAGCAGGTGCGCCCTGGACCGCGCCATGCGCGTGACCTCGCGCGGGGCCGGCAAAACCTCGCGCACCCGATCCACCGGCAGGGCGAATTCCTGTCCCGACACCTCGAAGACCAGCAGGGCCTGCCGGTCGACAGTGCCCTTGATACCGCCCGCGGCACCACTTCCCCCGGCCGGCACGGGACCGAAGCCGGCCGCCGCGGAGGCTGAGCCCCGGTCCGTCCGCTCCGTCTCCGCCGGATCGCCGAACTGGCTGTCGATCAGCGCATCCAGCTTCAGGATGGTCGCCGGGCCGTCACGCAGCAGGCCGTCCAGCAGGGCGGGGTCGAGCCCGCCCTCCTCCTGCGTCACCGGATCGATGCGGTCGGGATTGCTGCGCAGGATGCCGGCCATCGCATCCACCCGCAGCCCCACCGTCGTCTGGCCGCCCATCTGGCTGCGATGCCCGACCAGCACCACCCGCGTCTCCCGCGTCGGCTCCGCGCCGCCCGGCCTGCCCAACGCCGTGGCGAGGTCCAGCACCGGCACCGCGTCGCCATGCCAGTGCGCCAGCCCGTCCAGGCTGGGCGGCCCCAGCGGGATGCGCACCAGCTCCGGCAACCGGATCACCGCGCGGACCGCCGGCAGCGGCAGGGCAAGGCGCAGGTCGGCGACCGTCACCGTGACGAAGTCGAGAGCGCCGCCCGTCTCCCCGTCCGTCTCCCCTGGCGCGCGCCCGGCCACGGCGGTCAAACCGCGCCCAGCAGGCTGTCGGCCATCGCCGCGATCTCCTCGATCGCCGACGCCAGTTCCTCGGCACCCTTCGCCTGCTCGCGCGCCGCCTTGGCCGCTTCGGTGCCGGCGAGGTTCGCGGCGGCGGCGGCGGTGGCCACCTGCTCCACCCCGACGCGGGTCTCGCGGAGCGCCATGGTCGTCTCGGTGGCGGCCTCCAGGATTTCGCGGCTGCCGGCGGTGACCACCCGCAGCTCCTGCGCGCTGGCGGTCAGGGTGACGCCGAAGGCGCGGTGCCGCGCGATCTCCGTCACCGCGGTGGCCGACCCCTCCTCCACGTCGCGGCGCACCCGCAGCATCTGGTCCTGGATGTCGCGGACGATGTCCTTCACCCGCTCCGCACTGTCGGCGCTGTCGCCGGCCAGCTTGCGGATGTCGCCGCTGACCACGGTGAAGCCGCGGCCGAACTCGCCCGCCCGCGCCGCCTCGATGGAGCCGCTGACCGCCAGCATGCCGGTCTGGATGGCGACGGTGGCGATGGCGTCCACCACCTTGTCGATGCGCCGGCCGATCCGGTCCAGCGCGTCCAGCCGGTCCCCGGCCCGGCGGGAAGACTCCACCGCCTCCAGCATGCCGTCGGCAAGCCGGCCGATGGTGTCCCGCGTCTCGCCCAGCAGCCCTTCCATCGCGGTGCAGCGTTCCACCGACTTGCCGGCCCGGCCGGCGGCCAGCGTCGCCGCCGCGTCGATTTCCGCGATGGCGGAGGCAAGCTGGTGGGTGGCGGCACTCTGCGACTGCGCCCCGCCGGAGATCTGGCCGATGGCGGTCATGATCTGGGCCGCCCCGCGGTTGATCTCCTCGATGGCGGCCGACAGCTCCTCGGCGGCCGACGCCAGCTCGTCGGCGGTGGCGGCGAGGTCTGCGGTGCCCTCCAGATCCTCGGCCACCTCGGACAGCTGGCCGGCGGCGCGCTGGCTCTGGGCCAGGGCCACCGCCTGCTCGCCCGCGGTCCGCAGCGCCTCCTCGGCGGCGGCGGACTGTTCCTCGGCGCTGGCGGCGATGGTCTCGGCCCCGCGCAGGGCCTCGCGCGCCGCCTGATCGGCCTCGACCGCGGCGCGGATCGTCTCCTGCGCGCCCTGGACCAGGGTCGACATGTCCGACCGCACGCCTTCCAGCTGCTCGACGATCCTGCGGCCGCGCTCCACTTCCGCCTTGGCCGCGTCCGACGAGGCGACGATGCCGGCGGCGATGGCGGCCACCGCATCCTGGATTTCCCCGACCATCGACTGGATGTCGTTGGCGCTGCGCTCCGACCGTTCGGCCAGCGCCTGCACCTCGTCGGCGACGACGGCGAAGCCCTTGCCGGCCTCCCCGGCGCGGGCTGCCTCGATGGCGGCGTTCAGCGCCAGCAGATTGGTCTGGTCGGCGATGGCGGCGACGCTCTGCACAATGGTGCCGATCTCGCGGGCCTGGGCTTCCAGGTCGCGGACCAGACTCACCGATGCTTCCTGCCGTTCGGCGGCGCGGACGATGCCCTCGATGGAGGACAGGATCTGGCCGCTGACGTCCTTCAGCGTCGCCTGCAACGCCTCGACCCGCAGCACCGCCTGCTCCGCCGTGCTGCGCGAGCGGGTCAGCAGTTCCGACGCGCGGCCGATCATGCGCTGCGACTGCTGGGTGGCGCCGGCCGACTCCTCGGCTCCGGCGGCGATCTGCTCCATCGCCCGGCGCAGTTCCTCCGCCGCCGACGCCGCCTGGGTGATGCCGCTGGCCAGTTCGGTCGAGGCGGCGGCGATGCCGGTGGCGGCCTGTCGGCGGCGCGAATCGGCGCGCGCCCGGCGGCGCTGCGGCGCACCCGTGGCGGCGGCCATCGGGGGGGCGGCTGCCGAGGCGGCCGGCGCGGACTCGACAGCGGCGGCGGACCGGTCCGGACCCTCGTCGTCGGCGCCGGACCTGGTCCGGGCGGTGCGCGCCGTATCGATCTTGGTCTTCTTGATGAGTGCCATGGTCCTTACCCGTCTTCCTTACCCGCCTGTCCGACCGGCCGGTTGTTCTTGTTTCCGTTACGCCACGAGCCGGCCGATGTAGCGGCCGAGCGTCGCCTGGAGCGCGCCGGCCGAGCCGGCGTCGAGCAGCAGGACCACCCGCCCGCCGACCACGACGCCTTCGCCGCCCGGCAGGCTGGTGCGCAGATCAATGTGGAACAGCACCGCGGCTCCCTCCGCCGTCGGAGCCGTTCCCGCACAGCCCCGCAACACCTCCGCCGCATTGCCGCGGAACACCGCCGGCAGACCGGTGTCGACCGGTTCGCCCAGCAGGTTGGCGACCAGCGCCAGCGCGCTGTTCAGGACGACGTTGCCCAACTCCGACAGCACCTCGTCCTCCAGCTCCGGCACCTCCTCGGCGGGGATTTCGGGCGGCAGGGCGGCGCGCACCAGGGCAATGCTGCCCGCCTGGGGGAAGACCAGCAGGGCGCAGCCGGCGAACAGCCCGCCCAGCGTTTCCGAGATGCCCACCAGCGGCGGCGTCAGCGCCCGGTCCAGCAGCTCGGCCACCGTGTCCGGCGGCACCATGTCCACCGTCGGGACCGACAGGGTCACCAGCCCGCCCAGCATGCGGCCGAGCGCCGTCGATGCCCGGCCGATGCCGATGTTGCCCAGTTCGGCCAGGGCGTCGCGCTCCAGATCGCTCAGCATGGGAATGCGGTCACTCCTGCTGCGGCTGTGTCGGGCGGCGTGGCGGCAGGGCGGTGGAGTTCAGGAAGCGGACGACCTGCTCCTCCTCCAGCGGCTTGGGCATGAAGGCGGCGCCGACGCCGCGGATGCCGGACACCACCGCGTCCTGGGCATTGGCGGTGATGATGGCGATGTGGATGCCCGGATGGCTCTGGCGCAGCTTGGCCGCGGTCTCCACGCCGTTGTCGCCGGGCATGTTGTAGTCGATGATGGCAACATCGACCGGCGTGTCCTGCAACGTCGTGAAGAGTTCGCCGCCGTTCGCAGCCTCGACCACCGTCCAGTCCGGCTTGTTGCGCAAGACCATGGCCCGCACATGCATGCGCGAAAGCTTGCTGTCATCGACAATGATTGCAGTCTTACTCAAGATATACGCCTTTTGGATGGATATTGGCCAAGGAAGCCTAGCCTGGACCGAATTGAGCGCAAGTATACAGAATGAAATGTGCCGCGCCAGTCCCCTTAAATGTTCTTGGGATTTTGCCTGCGCGCCATCCCGCCGACTCATGCTATCGAAACGACACGTTTTCTCCGATCCGGCCGACGCCCAATGCCGCCTTCCGCCGCCTCCAAACTCCCGGCCCGATTGGCCGCCCTCCTGCGCGAGGCGCTGGCCCATCACCGCGCCGGCGACCTGGACGGGGCGGAGCGCGCCTATCGCGCCATGCTGGCCGCCGACGGGCGGAACGCTGACGCACTGCACCTGATCGGCGTGCTGCACCACCAGCGCGGGCTGGATGCCGACGCCGTCCGCCTGATCGGGCAGGCCGTCCTGCACCGCCCCGGCGTCGCCGAACAGCACGCCAACCTCGGCCTCGCGCTGCACGCGCTGGGCCGGCTGGCGGAGGCGGAGGCGGAATACCGCCGGGCGCTCGCGCTCCGCGAACCCTATGCGGAGGCGCACAACAGCCTGGGCAGCGCGCTCCAGGAGCAGGGCCGGCTGGCGGAGGCCGCCGTCCATTACCGCCGCGCGCTGGACCTGAATGCCGGCTATGCCGAGGCCTGGGCCAATCTCGGCACGCTGCTGCGGGAGCAGGATGACTATGCCGAGGCCGAAACGGCGCTGCGCCATGCCCTGCGGCTCGACCCCGGCCATGCCACCGCCCTGACCAACCTCGGCGTCGTGCTGAAGGAGACCGGCCGCACCAATGAGGCCGAGGCGGCGCATCTGGAGGCCCTGCGGCTCGCCCCCGGCGATGCCGAAGCCATGGTGAACCTCGCCCTGCTGCGCGAGGCCCAGGGCCGCGGCGACGAGGCGGAGGCGCTCTACGCCCAGGCGCTGATCCAGGCGCCCGGCTTTGCGCTGGCCCGCTGGAACCTCGCCCTGCGGCTGCTCGGGCGCGGCCGGCTGACCGGAGGCTGGGAGGAGTACGAGGCGCGCTTCGTCTCCCGCCGCGTGTCGGCCGGGCGCAGCTTTTCCCTGCCGGCCTGGGACGGAACTCCGGGGGCGCGCCTGCTGGTCTGGCGCGAACAGGGGTTGGGCGACGAGCTGATGTTCGGCACCGCCCTGCCCGACCTTGCGGAGCGGCTCGGCCCGGAAACGCTGGTCGTCGAGGTCGATGCCCGCCTGACCGGGCTGGTCGGCCGCGCCCTTCCCGGCGTCACCGTACGGGCGCAGACGGCGGATCCCGCCCCCGCCGACGCCGGCGCGCATCTGCCGATGGGATCGCTGCCCCGGCTGCTGCGCCCCGGCCTCGCCGACTTTCCCGCCCGGCCCTCCTGGCTGGCGCCCGACCCGCTGCGGCTGGCGGAGTGGCGCGACCGGCTGGCGGCGCTGGAGCCGGGGCTGCGCGTCGGCCTCTGCTGGGGCAGCCAGAATATGCTGGGGGAGCGCAAGGCCTCCTACACCACGCTCGCCGACTGGGCGCCGCTGCTGACCCTGCCCGGCCTGATCCCAGTCACCCTGCAATATGACGGGCGCGAGGCGGAGATCGCCGCTGTCGAAGGGCAACTCGGCGTGACGGTCCAGCGCTGGCCCGGCACCGATCTGAAGAACGATCTGGAAGGCGTGGCGGCACTGATCGCCGGCCTCGACCTCGTGGTGACGGTGGCGAGTTCCGTCGGCGAGATGGCGGGCGCACTCGGGGTGCCGGTCTGGCGCTTCGGCCCGGCCGGCGACTGGACGGCGCTCGGCACCGGGGTGCGCCCCTGGTTCCCGTCGATGCGGCTGTGGAGCACCCGCCCCGGCGAGGGGTTGCCGGACGTGCTGGCGCGCATGGCGGCGGAATTGCGCCGCTTGGCCCCTGCTCCGCCCTCAGCTCTGCCAATCGAGGAGTGGCTGGCCGAAGCGCGCGACCTGCACGGGTCGGGCCGCTGGCCGGACGCGGAAAAGGCCTATCAGCGCATCCTCGACCAGGGCGGCGAGGTGCCGGCGGCGCTGGAAGGCTACGCGCTGCTCGGCCAGCAGGCCGGCCGCCCCGACATCGCCGACACCCTGCTGACCCGCGCCATCGCGGCGGAGCCGAGCGCCGACCGCCACAAGCGCCGCGCCCTGGCCCGGCAGGAGATGGGCGCGCTCGCCGACGCCGAGGCCGATTGGCAGGCCGCCGCGGCGCTGGCGCCCGAGGATGTCGAGGCGCTCGGCAATCTCGGCGCCCTGCGGCTGTCCCGCGGCGCGGCGGCCGAAGCGGCAGAGGCGACCGACGCGGCACGGCGCCTCGCCCCCGTCCATGCCGGGCTGTGGATCAATGCCGGGCTGGCGCGGCAGGCGATGGGCGGGGAAGGCCGGCCCTTCTTCATGCGGGCGCTCGCCCTCGACCCCGCTGTCGCGGAGGGCTGGACCGCCCTGTCGGCCGAGGCCCTGCGCGACCCCGACCATGCCGCCGAGGCGGAGCGCACCGCCGGCCGGGCCTTGCGCCTGCGACCCGGCGACCCGGCGGCGATCAGCAACCTGGGGCTGGCGGCCCTGGCGCTCGACCGGCCGGCGGAGGCGGTCGCCCATCTGCGTCTGGCGCTCCAGGGCCACCACGGCGATCTCGCCACGCTGGGCAACCTCGCGTTGGCACTGGAGCGGGCGGGCGACGGCAATGCTGCCGGGCTGGCCTGGTGGCGGGTGATCCTGTTTGCGCCCGGAACCGGCGCCGGCTGGGCCGGGCTGGCCGATCTGCGCCAGCGGCAGGGCCGGCCCGATGCCGCGCTGAAGGGCTGGGGCCGCGCCCTGGCGCTGGAGCCCAAGCGGGCGGAATGGCGCTACAACCAGGGCAACGCCCTGCACGCCGCCGGCCGTCCGGTCGAGGCCGATGCTGCCTACCGGCAGGCGGTGGAGGACGACCCGACCCTGACGCTCGCCGCCTTCAACCGCGGCTATGCGGCGCTGGCACGTGGGGAACTAGACACCGGTTGGACCGGGTTGGAGGCCCGCTTCGCCGCCGGACAGGCCTTGCCCGACCGCCGCTTCCGCATTCCCGCCTGGGACGGCGGCGACCTGGCGGTACGGACGCTGCTGGTCTGGCGCGAGCAGGGAGTCGGCGACGAGCTGATGCACAGCGCCTGCTACCCCGGTCTGATCGCACGCGCAGCCGCAGCCGCGGGCCGGATCATCGTGGAATGCGAGCCGCGGCTGGTGGCGCTGTTCGCGCGCTCCTTCCCACAGGCGACGGTGCGCGCCGCGACCGCGGATCCGGCGGATGCCGACTGTCACATCCCGGCCGGGTCGCTGCCGTTGCGGCTGGGCTGGGGGCTGGCCGGCTTTGCGAAGCGTGGCGGATGGCTGCGCGCCGACGAGGCGGCGGTGGAGCGGTGGCGGGAGTGGTTGGGGGGGCCGGCTCCAGCCTCACCGTCGGTATCTGCTGGCGCAGCGGCATGCGCGGTGCCGCGCGCGACGCCAATTACGCCCCGCTGACCGACTGGGCGCCGATTCTCACCCTGCCCGGCCTGCGGCTGATCAGCCTGCAATATGACGAGTGCGAGGCCGAACTCGCCGACGCCGAACGGCGTTTCGGCATCGCGATCCACCGCCCACCGCTCGACCTCAAAAACGATCTGGATGGTGCGGCGGCCCTGACCGCGGCGCTGGATCTGGTGATCTCCGCCGGAACTTCGGTGGCGGAGATGGCCGGCGCGCTGGGCGTGCCGGTCTGGCGGATCGGGCCGGCGGGGGACTGGACGGCGCTCGGCACCGGCTGCCGGCCCTGGTATCCGTCGATGCGGCTGGTCTGCCCGGAACCGGGCGGGACGCTCGGCGACGCGCTCAGCGCCGCCGGGCGTGCCCTCATCGGTCTCAGAACGCGCTGACTCAGAATGCCGGAACCACGGCGTTCTTGAACTTGGTGAGGATGAACTCCTTCACCTCGGGGCTGTTGTAGGACTTCACCAGCTTGGCGACCCAGGGCTTGTCCTTGTCGGCCTTGCGGACGGCGATGACGTTGGCATAGGGGCTGTCGGCCGCCTCGCGGGCGATGGCGTCCTTGACCGGGTCGATGCCGGCCTCCAGCGCGAAGTTGGTGTTGATCGCGGCGGCAGTCACGTCGTCCAGCGAGCGCGGCAGCTGGGCGGCGTCCAGCTCGACGATCTCCAGCTTCTTCGGGTTCTCGACGATGTCGATGGGCGAGGCCTTCAGGGTGCCGCCGTCCTTCAGCTTGATCAGGCCCTTGGCCTGGAGCAGCAGCAGGACGCGGCCGCCGTTGGTCGGGTCGTTGGGAATGGCGAACTTGGCACCCGTCGGCAGCTCTTCCAGGCTCTTCACCTTCTTGGAATAGATGCCGATGGGATAGACCACCGTCTTGCCGACGCTGACCAGATCGAAGCCGCGGTCCTTCACCTGGTTGTCCAGATAGGGCTGGTGCTGGAAGCTGTTGGCGTCGAGATCGCCGCCGGCCAGCGCCTGGTTCGGGATGACGTAGTCGGTGAATTCCAGGATCTGGATGTCCAGCCCGTCCTTGGCGGCGATGGGCTTCACCGCTTCCAGGATCTGGGCATGCGGACCGGCGGTGACGCCGACCTTGATGGTCTCGGCGGAAGCACCAAGCGCGATGGCCATGGTGGCGGCACCGGCCAGCAGCGAAGCCAGCGAACGGAAGCGCAGCATCTCGAACACTCCTCGGTTTCTTGAGTCAGGTCTTTTGGGGGGTCAGGACTTCAGATTGCGTTTGTTGACGCGGCGGGCGATCAGGTCGCCCGTCGACTGGACGATCTGCACCAGCACGATCAGTACGATCACCACCGCCAGCATCACCTCCGGCAGGAAGCGTTGATAGCCGTAGCGAATGCCGAGATCGCCCAGGCCGCCGCCGCCGACCGCACCGACCATGGCGGAATAGCCGACCAGGCTGACCGCCGACAGGGTCAGGCCGGCGACGATGCCCGGCAGGGCTTCCGGCAGCAGGACCTTGCGGATGATCTGGAACGGCGTGGCCCCCATCGCCTGCGCCGCCTCGACCAGCCCGCGGTCGACCTCGCGCACCGCATTCTCCACCACGCGGGCGATGAAGGGGGCGGCGGCGACGGTCAGCGGCACGATGGCGGCGTTGGTGCCGATGGAGGTGCCGGCGATCAGCCGGGTGAAGGGGATGATCGCCACCACCAGGATGATGAAGGGGGTGGAGCGGGTCATGTTGACCACCGCCCCCATCACCTTGTTGAAGGCGAAATTCTGCAACAGCTCGCCTCGGCCGGTGACGGCCAGCATCACGCCGATGGGCAGGCCGATCAGCGTCCCGATGGCGCCCGACACCGCCACCATGTGCAGCGTGTCGATCAGCCCCTTGATCAGCAGGTCAATGATTTGCGGGGAGAGCATGGCCCAACACCTCGACACCCAGATTGTTCTCTTTCACCAGCGCGATGGCGGCATCGACCTTGGCCTGATCGCCCAGCGCCTCCACCACCAGCGTGCCGAACGGCGCGCCCTGGATCTCGTCGATCTGGCCGTGCCAGATGTTCAGGTCCAGGTTCAGCTGGCGGCTGATGGCGCTGATGACCGGGGTGGTCGCCTTCGCGCCGGTGAAGGTGATGCGCAGCACCGGGTTGCTCCCCAAACCGGGCTGGGGCGACAGCCGGTCGCGCAGGCTGTCGGGGATGCCGCGGTTGATGACGGGATCGACGAAGCTGCGGGTGGTCGGGTGGTTGGGGTGGGCGAAGATGTCGAAGACCGGCCCCTGCTCGATCACCCGGCCATTCTCCATCACCGCCACCTTGTGGCAGATCTCCTTGATCACCGCGATCTCGTGGGTGATCAGCACGATGGTCAGGCCGAGCCGCCGGTTGATGTCGCCCAGCAGATGCAGGATCTGCGTCGTCGTCTCCGGGTCGAGTGCGGAGGTCGCCTCGTCCGACAGCAGCACCTTCGGCTTACTGGCCAGCGCGCGGGCGATGCCGACGCGCTGTTTCTGCCCGCCCGACAGCTCCGCCGGGTAGCGGTCGCGCTTGTCGGCCAGCCCGACGAGGTCGAGCAGCGGCTCCACCGTCCGGCGGATCTCCGCCTTCGGGGTACCGGCCAGTTCCAGCGGCAGCGCCACATTGTCGAAGACGGTGCGCGAGGACAGCAGGTTGAAGTGCTGGAAGATCATGCCGATGGAATGGCGGGCCTTGCGCAGCTCCGCCGCCGACAGGGCGGTCATCTCCACCCCGTCCACCGTGACGCTGCCCGAACTCGGGCTTTCCAGCAGATTGACCGTGCGCAGCAGCGTGGATTTGCCGGCGCCGGACCGGCCGATGATCCCGAAGACCTCGCCGCGTTCGATGGACAGGTCGATGTCGGTCAGCGCATGGACCGGAGCCCCACCGCCGCGCGCCGCGTAAGTCTTGTGAATGTTTGTTAGCGTTATCATCTTTTAATCGGCAAAAGGGGACGTCCAGCGTCCCCCAGCCTCCCTCACCACGTCGGAATGATGGAACCGTTGAAGCGCGTTTCGATAAACTGCCGCACTTCGGGCGAACGATACAGCGCAATGAAGCGCTTGATCGTCGGGTCTTCTATGCGATCCTTGCGGACCGCCCACACCAGGTTCCACTTGGACTGGTCATCCTCCAGCACCAGGGCCTTCTTCGGCTCCAGCCCGGCCAGCACGGCATAGTTGAGGGTGATGACCGACGCATCCACGTCGTCGAGCGAGCGCGGCAGCTGGGCGGCGTCCAGTTCCACCAGCTTGATGCCCTTCGGGTTCACCACGTCGGCGATGGTGGTGTTGAGGCCGGCGCCCTCCTTCAGCCCGATCACGCCGGCCTTGGCCAGCAGGAACAGGGCGCGGGCGCCGTTGGTGGGATCGTTGGGGATCGACACCGACGCGCCCGGCTTCAGGTCGGCCAGCGCCTTCACCTTGCTGCTGTAGACGCCCATCGGCACCACGACGCTCTTGGCGACGGAGACGATGTCGTAGCCGCGCTGCTTGACCTGATTGTCGAGGAAGGGCTGGTGCTGGAAGTTGTTGGCGTCGATGTCGCCGGCCTGGAGCGCCGCGTTGGGCATGTTCCAATCGGTGAACTCGATCACCTGCGCCTCGATGCCCTCCTTGGCGGCCAGCTTGGCGGTGAATTCCAGGATCTCGCCATAGGGGCCGGCCGACACGCCCAGCTTCAGCGGAGCGGCGAAAGCGGAGGTCGCGGCGGTCAGCAGGCCGGCGGCGACGGCCACCGACATCAGGATACGCTTCATCGGGTCTTTCCTCAGGATTTTCAGCAGCGGGCTATTGGAGCGGGTTTCTTGGCAGCGGGCTTTTATCGGGGTTCAGCGGCGGCGGGTGTCGGGCAGCCGGCTGCAATGCTGGTGGGCGGCGCGCTGGGCCTGTCCGACATTGCGGAAGACACGGCGGTCGAGATCGCGGAAAGCCCAATCGGACACGAAGAAGGTGAAGCCGCCGCGTTCGGCGACGACGATGCCGGCGGAGCGGCCCTGGACTTCGATGGCGTAGGCGTTGGCGTGGGACATGGCGGACTGCTCCCCCCAGATGGGATTGGGCGCGCGGGCGGCCCTCGTCATGGCGGGGCGGCGGCGCAGATGCGTTCGGGACCTGATGGTCAGGATCGGCGGATGTGCGGAATGGGCGCTGTGTCTTGGGGCCGCGATGTCAGCGGCAACACAGGCCCGAGCGCATCATGCAGGCCGGAAAAGCGGTCCGAAGCGCGGATGGGGGAGCGGAAACTCGCGATGTCATTCCGGTCTCTCCTTCTTGAAGAGGTCCACGACCGGTATCGTGGCGCTTTAGCGTTTGGTGACGCGGCGCAAGCTGCAGAAGTCAAATTGCCGCGGGATGCCCGGCGGGGCGTCCATGGATTTTTATCTACCCTTTTGATGGAGTTTGGTCAAACCCATTTTTGCGGTTTGTGTGAAATTCCTCATTGAGCATATTTTTCCCGTTAAATCTCGCGGTCGCGACAGCGACAGGTGACGGGCGCCCGGAATGTGCTATCTATCGCGGCGATGGTTCATCCGGGGCCCCCACACCGCCCCGGCGAGCGATGCGAGGAGAGTGTTTTGTCCGCCGATACCAGCGCCCTGGGCTTGCCGGCCGCCGAGGTTCCTGTCGACGACCAGCTGGTGCTGGCCCTGCCCAAGGGCCGCATCCTGAAGGAGCTGCGCCCGCTGCTGTCCCATGCCGGCATCCATCCGGAGCCGGCCTTCGACGACGACAAGAGCCGGCTTCTGCGCTTCGCCACCAACGTGCCGAACCTCAGCATCATCCGCGTCCGCTCCTTCGACGTGGCGACCTTCGTCGCCTTCGGCGCCGCCCATCTGGGCGTGGCGGGCAATGACGTGCTGATGGAGTTCGACTATCCGGAGATCTACGCCCCGCTCGACCTCGGCATCGGCGCCTGCCGGCTGTCGGTCGCCGAACCGGCGGAGATGCTGGAGAGCGACGATCCGTCGCGCTGGAGCCATGTGCGGGTCGCCACCAAATACCCGGAGGTGACCAAGCGTCACTTCGCCGCGCGCGGCGTCCAGGCCGAATGCGTCAAGCTGAACGGTGCCATGGAGCTGGCGCCGACGCTGGGCCTCTGCCGCCGCATCGTCGATCTGGTCTCCACCGGCTCGACCCTGCAGGCCAACGGGCTGGTGGAGGTGGAGCATATCGCCGACGTCACCTCGCGCCTGATCGTCAACCGCGCCGCCTTCAAGACGCGGACGGCCGAGATTTCTCAGTGGATCGACAAGTTCCGGGAGGCGGTGAATGCCCGTCAGGCTTGATATTCGCGACGCGGACTTCGCCGCCGGCTTCGAGGCGCTGCTGCACGCCAAGCGCGAGGCCAGCGAGGATGTCCAGACGCTGGTCGCGGGCGTCATCGAGCAGGTCCGCAGCCGCGGCGACGCGGCGCTGATCGACTACACCGCCCGCTGGGACCGCCAGACCCTGACCGCCGACACCCTGCGCATCGGCCGGGACGAGATCGACGCGGCCACGGCCAAATGCTCGGCCGAGACGCTGGAGGCGCTCGACCTCGCCGCCCAGCGGATCGAGGATTTCCACCGCCGCCAGATCCCGGAGGTCACCGACTACCGCGACGCCGCCGGCGTGCGGCTGGGTGCGCGCTGGACGGCGGTCGGCGCCGTCGGCCTCTATGTGCCGGGCGGCACCGCCTCCTACCCGTCCTCGGTGCTGATGAACGCGCTGCCGGCCAAGGTGGCGGGCGTCGAGCGCGTCGTCATGGTGGTGCCGACGCCGGACGGGGCGATCAACCCGCTGGTGCTGGCCGCCGCCAAGCGCTGCGGCATCGACGAGATCTACCGCATCGGCGGTGCCCAGGCGGTCGCGGCGCTGGCCCACGGCACGGCGACGATCCGGCCGGTCGACAAGATCGTCGGCCCCGGCAACGCCTTCGTCGCCGCCGCCAAGCGGCAGGTCTACGGCCTCGTCGGCATCGACAGCATCGCCGGCCCGTCGGAGATCCTGGTGGTCGCCGACGGCCACAACGATCCGGCCTGGATCGCCATGGATTTGCTGTCGCAGGCCGAGCACGACACCTCGGCCCAGTCGATCCTGATCACCGACGATGCCGCCTTCGCCGACGCGGTGGCCGCGGCGGTGGACAGGCATCTGGAGACCCTGCCGCGCACGGCAATCGCCGGCGAAAGCTGGCGCGAGCATGGCGCCATCGTGCTGGTCGGCGACCTGATGGCCGATGCCCCCGCCCTGGTCGACCGGCTGGCGCCGGAGCATCTGGAGCTGGCCGTCGAGGATCCGGACGCGCTGGCGGCGAAGGTCCGCAATGCCGGCGCCATCTTCCTCGGCCGCTACACGCCGGAGGCCATCGGCGACTATGTCGCCGGTCCCAACCATGTGCTGCCGACGGCGCGCAGCGCCCGCTTCTCCTCCGGCCTCAACGTGCTGGACTTCATGAAGCGGACGACCTTCGTCGCCTGCGACGCCGACAGCCTGCGGGCCATCGGCCCGGCGGCGGTGACGCTGGCGATGGCCGAGGGGCTGGAGGCGCATGCGCGCTCCGTCGCCCAGCGGCTGCCAAACTATAAAGAATAAGTTCTACAAAGACTGAAGACTGCGGGGGAGGCGGGGCGTGACGACGAAAAGCAAGCGGCGCATCACCCATGTGACGCTCGACGAGCGGAGTGTCGTCCGCCACAAGCCGGAGGTCGAGCATGAGCGCGCCGTCGCCATCTTCGACCTGCTGGAGGACAACGAGTTCTGCCCCTGCGAGTTCGCGGAGGACGGGCCGTACCACCTGCATCTGTCGATCGAGGACAACCGGCTGGTCTTCGACGTCCGGCGCGAGGACAACAGCGAACTCGACCGGCTGATGCTGCCGATCACCGGCTTCCGGTCGATCGTCCGCGACTATTTCCTGATCTGCGAGAGCTATTACGCCGCCATCAAGCGGTCGACGCCGTCGCAGATCGAAGCCATCGACATGGGCCGCCGCGGCCTGCACAACGAGGGGTCCGAGATGCTGCGCGAACGGCTGGCCGGCAAGGTGGAGATGGACCTGCAGACCGCGCGCCGGCTGTTCACGCTGATCTGCGTCCTGCACATTCGCGGCTGACGGACCGGGCAAGGCCATGGCGGCGACCCCGGTCCTCACCCCTCTGCCGGTCACGAGCGTATTGTTCGCCTGTACCTACAACATGATCCGTTCGCCGATGGCGGCGGCGATGATGCGCCATTACCACGGCACGCGGGTCTATGTGGATTCCGTCGGCGTCCGCGAGGGCGACGAGGTCGATCCCTTCGCCGTCGCGGTGATGGAGGAGATCGGCATCGACCTGTCCAAGCACCGCTGCCGCACCTTCGAGGATCTGGAGGACACCAACTTCGACCTGATCGTCTCGCTGTCGCCGGAGGCACAGCACCGCGCCATCGAGATGACGCGCACCATGGCTTGCGACGTGGAGTTCTGGAACACCTTCGACCCCACCCTGGTCGACGGCACCCGCGACGCCATGCTGGAAGCCTACCGCCAGGTCCGCGACGGCCTGATGGCCAAGATGAAGCAGCGCTTCCCGCTGTCCCGCGGGCCGACCGTCTGACGGTCACCCCGTCTAATCGCCCCGTCTAATCGCCCACCACACGGCATGGTCGGTAATAAAATTGGTATTCTGCAACTTTTTGCGCGGCTCCGTGTTCACTTCGCGTCCCCGCCAGTGCTATTGAGCTGTGTCATCGCAACGCACCCTGAGCCGCCTTAGGCTCGGGGGGCGTAGACGAACATTCCCGCGGAGAGCCGTCATCCATGCCCGCAGGTCCGATGCACCGCCTGCTCCGCGCCTTCAGCCCGCGCAGCCTGCGCGCCCGCCTGATGGGCGTGGTGCTGGCCTCGCTGGCGCTGCCGCTGGGGGGACGCTCTATCTCGCCGACCAGCAGCTCGACGACCACATCGACGCGGCGCGAGAGCTGGTGCAGCATCTGGCCGACGACGGGGTGGAGCGCCAGCACGACCTGATCGGCGAGGCGCGCAACCTGCTTGGCGTGCTGTCGCTGGTGCCCGCCATCCGCAACGCGACGATGGACCACACCGACGCCTGCGTCGCCACCCTGGCGCCGATGCCGCGCCAGCACCGCTGGACCACCGGCGTCTGGCTGACCGACGCCGACGGCAACATCATCTGCGACACCACCGGCCCCGGTGCCGGCATCACCCTGCGGGAACGCGAATATTTCCAGCGCGTGCTGGACACCAGAAGCTGGGTGGTCAGCGATTTCATCATCGGCAAGCGCTCGCTGAAGCCGCTGATCATCGTCGCCAGCCCGATCATCGAGGATGGGCGGATCGTCCGCGTCATGGGCGTGGCGGTCGACCTCACCTGGCTGACCGATCTGGTGAAGGTGATGAAGCAGCCGGACGCCCGCGTCATGGTGCTGGACCGCCACGGCGTGATCGTCGCCCGCCAGCCCGATCCTGAGGGCTGGCTGAACCGCAACATCGGCAACATGCCGCATATCCGGCAGATGCTGAAGGAGAAGGACGGCACGCTGGATGCGGAAAGCGCCGACGGCCGTGGCCGGCTGTGGGCCTTCCGCCATTCGGACGAGACCGACACCGTCTTCGCCGTCGGCATGCCGACCGGGCCGATCCTGGCGGAGGCCCGGCGCGACCTGTGGCAGAGCCTGGGCCTGCTCGCCATCGCGGCGCTGGTCAGCGTCACCGCCCTTTGGGTGCTGCTGCGCGCCTCGGTCCTGCGCTGGGTGTGGGAACTCGGCACCGCGGCCACCCGCATCGGCGACGGCGGCGGCGGCACCGTGATCGAGGCGGACCGCGCCCCCCACGAATTCCGCGTCGTCTCCCATGCCTTCAACAACATGTCGCGCCGCCTGAAGCAGCGCGAGCAGGAGCTGCGCTCCGCCATGGAGGAGGCGCGGGCCGGCAGCCGCGCCAAGGAGGAATTCCTCGCCACCATGAGCCACGAGATCCGCACGCCGATGAACGGCGTGATCGGGTTCGCGGAAATGCTGCTGGAAACCCCGCTGACCGCCGAACAGCGGCGCTACGCCTCGCAGGTGCGGGATGCCGGACGGTCGCTGCTGACCGTCATCAACGACGTGCTCGACCTGTCGAAGCTGGAGGCGGGGCGGCTCGACCTGGTCAGCGTGCCCTTCCGGCTGGACGATCTGGCCGACCGCTGCGTCGCCATCGTCCGGCTGGCCGCGGAACAGAAGGGGCTGGAGCTGCAGACCGGCATCTCGGCCACCGCCCGCGGCTTCGTCATGGGCGACCCCGACCGGCTGCGCCAGCTCCTGCTGAACCTGCTGAGCAACGCGGTGAAGTTCACCGACCGCGGTTCGGTCCGCCTGACGGTGAAGGCGATCGAGGACGGCAGCAAGGGCGGCGGCCGCATCTGCACCTTCACCGTCACCGACAGCGGGATCGGCATCGCCCCCGAACGGCAGCGCGACCTGTTCCAGCGCTTCACCCAGCTGGAGCGCGGGCGCGGCGGCACCGGGCTGGGGCTGGCGATCTGCCGCCGGCTGGTGGAGCTGATGGGCGGGGAGATCGGCATGGAAAGCCAGCTCGGCACCGGCAGCACCTTCTGGTTCTCGCTGCCTCTGCTGCCCGCCGGCAGCGCCGCGATCCAGCCCGACAGCGCCATCCTGTCCCCTCTCGAGTCCGGCGTCGCCAGCGCCCGCATCCTGCTGGCGGAGGATCTGGCGATGAACCGCGATCTGGCGGTGACCATGCTGACCAGGGCCGGCCATCGGGTCGACGCGGTGGACGACGGCGCCGCCGCGGTGGCCACGGTGCAGGAGCAGCCTTACGACCTCGTGCTGATGGACGTGCAGATGCCGGTGATGGACGGGCTGGAGGCCACCCGTCGCATCCGCGCCCTGCCCGGCCCGGTGAGCCGCATCCCGATTCTCGCCCTGACCGCCGGCGTGATGCAGATCGAGGTCGAACGCTGCCTGCAGGCCGGCATGAACGCCCATCTGGCCAAACCGCTGGAAAAATCCAAGCTGCTGGCCGCCATCGGCCGCTGGGCGCGCGTCGCGCATCCCGATGATCCGCTGCCCGACGATCCGCTGCCTGATGATCCGCTGGCCGGCCATCCGTTCCCCGGCGGGGATGAGGCCGGGGACGACGCCCCGCGCCCACAGTTGATCGCACATCGCTGACGAGTCGGTGCTATAGTGCCTGCATCCGTCCGGCCATGCCCACGCTCGTGGGGCATGGAAAGACGGGGCTTTCTCCCGGCAGGCTCGGCCGGTCCGTAGCGAAGTGTGTGCCATGAAGGTTGCGCAGCCCCCTCTCGCCCCCGTTCCGGAGCGCAAGCCCGACGCCTCCCCCGCGCTCACCGACGGCAGCGTCGGCGAGCCGTCCTTCCGCGACACGCTGGTCCAGTCCACCCGGACAGGCGCCGGGACCGTGCCGGTCGGCCGGCCGGCGAACGGTCAGAAGACCCCGCCATTGCCGGCCGCCCCCCTGCCGACTTCAAAGCCGCCGGCCCCGATCCTGCTGGGCGACGGGACCCAGGTTCCCCTGCCCGCGGCCAAGCCGGTCACCCCCATCCGCCTCGCCGACGGCAGCACAGTGCCGGTTCCCGCCGCAAAGCCCGAAGCGCCGGTCCTGATGGCCTCCGACTCCACGTCCGCGGAGACCGCAGCGCCGCGCGCGCCCCTGCCCGGTCTGAAGCCGGCGGCACCGGCGCAGACTTCACCGGCCCCAAGCTCCGCCAAGGTGGCGGAGGCGGTGAAGGCCGTTGCGGCCGAGGATCCGACCGCCACGCGGGTGCTGGTCGCCTCGCAGCAGGTCGCCGGCCTGTCGGGCCACAGCTTCACCGCCATCCTCGCCCAGGCGACCCAGGAGAGCGGGCTGGACAGTGCGGCGAAGAACAGCCGCAGCTCGGCCGCCGGCCCGTTCCAGTTCCTCGAATCGACCTGGCTCGACCTGTTCCGCCGCCATGGCGCCGCCTATGGCCAGGGCGAGCTGGCCTCGCACATCCAGGTCCGCAACGGGGTGTCCAGCGTCAAGGATCCGGCGATCCGCCGCCAGATCCTGGAGCTTCGCCACGACGTCGACCTGTCGGCCGGCATGGCCGCCCGCTATCTGGCCGAGGGGCGCGAGGCGCTGGAGAAGCGGCTGGGCCGCCCGGCCAGCGAATCGGAAAGCCGCATGGCCTATGTTCTGGGCTCCGGCGGGGCGGCGAAGCTGATCCGAGCCGCCGAATCGACACCGGGCGCGGTCGCCGCCGACCTGTTGCCCAGTGCTGCGAAGGCGAATCACAACCTGTTCCACGACAGATCCAGCGGCCGTGCGCTCAGTGCGGCGGAAACCGTCGGCCGCCTGACCCGCCGCATGGAGATCGACCAGCGCGAGATGTTCGCGGCGATCGGCAAGGCGATGGACCAGCCGCGCCGCCTGGAAGAAGGCGGTGCATCGCCACTCAACCCCTACCAGTCGGTCTGACGGGACGCGGGTTGAGGGGTATTTCCGGCACGCAACGCGGGGCTGCCCCGCGCGAATGGCTGCGGCCGAACGCATCGGAGGTGGGAATCCCCCTTGACCCGGCGGCCTTGGAAGGTCAGTTATTGCCGCGAAACTATTAGGACGGACATAAGGGCCTATGGCAAAGGAAGATCTGATCGAGTTTTCCGGGACCGTCGTCGAATTGCTTCCGAACGCGATGTTCCGGGTGAAGCTCGACAACGATCACGAGGTTCTGGCGCACACCTCCGGCAAGATGCGTAAGAACCGGATTCGCGTCCTGGCGGGCGACCGCGTCAATGTGGAAATGACGCCGTACGACCTGACCAAGGGCCGCATCACCTTCCGGTTCAAGTAGCATCCTTGCTGCATCGCGGTTCCCCGTGACGATCCCGTCCAAGGCGCCCCGGCTGGTGCTGGCTTCGGCCTCGCCCCGCCGGCTCGACCTGCTGCGCCAGATCGGCATCGTGCCCGACGCGGTCGATCCCGCCGATCTCGACGAAACGCCGCTGCGCGACGAACTCCCGCCCCAGCACGCCCTACGTCTGGCGGCGGAGAAGGCGTCGTGCGTCGCCGCGCGCCATCCCGACTCGTGGATTCTCGCTGCCGACACCGTGGTCGCCTGTGGCCGCCGCATCCTGCCCAAGGCCGAACGGGAGGAGGAGGCACGACGCTGCCTGTCCCTGCTGTCCGGCCGGCGGCACCGGGTGATCGGCGGCATCGTGCTGCTGGTGCCCGACGGAGACGGTCACCGCCGGATCGACCGGCTGGTCCGCACCGACGTCACCTTCAAGGTGCTCGACCGGTCGGAAGCCGACGCCTACATCGCGTCCGGCGAATGGAAGGGCAAGGCCGGCGGCTATGCCATCCAGGGCCGGGCGGGGGCGTTGGTGCGCTGGATCGGCGGTTCCTACAGCAACGTCGTCGGGCTGTCGCTGCACGAGGTCGCCGGCATGCTGCACGGCGCCGGCTTCCCGCACCCCCCGATCCCCCATCCGACCGATGAGCAGGCTTGAGCTGCTGGTCGACCGCGACGGCCCGCTGACGCGGGCGGCGGTGCTGACCGACGGCCGCCTGACCGACCTGCACATCGACCATGCCGGCCGCCCGTCGCTGCTCGGCGCCATCATCCTCGGCCGGGTCGAGCGCATCGCCACCGGCCTGAACGGCGCCTTCGTCGATCTCGGGAACAGCCTGTCCGGCCTGCTGCCGGCGGCCGACGTGCGCCGTCCCGTCCTCGACGACGATTCCCCACAACCGCGCGCCAATCGGCCGGGCGCCAAGCCGGCCCCCATCGGCGCGCTGCTGCGCACCGGCCAGCCGGTGCTGGTGCAGGTGAAGGCCGACGCCGCCGGGGCCAAGGGTCCATCGCTGACGATGGACATCACCCTGCCCGGCCGGTTCCTGGTGCATGCCCCGCTCGGCCGTGACATCGCGGTGTCGAAGCGCCTCGGCTCCGGTCCGGAACGGACGGCACTGGCCCGCCGCATCGAACAGCTCGCCACCGGCGCCGGCTGGATCGTGCGCGCCGGCGCCGCCCAGGTATCCGACGATCTGCTGGCCGCCGAATTGGAGGCGCTGCACCTGCAATGGCGCGCCATCCGCGACGATGCCCGCGCCGGCTCCGCCCCGCGCCTGCTGCATCCCGGCCCCGACGCCCCCACCCGCGCCCTGATCGAGCAAGGGGCGGCCGCCCCGGCCGCCATCCTGGTCGACGACCCGCCGCCCGCTGGCGGGATCAGGATCGGCGATGGGCCGCTGCTGTCGGCCTTGCGCGACTGGTGCGGGCACCACGCCCCCGACCTGCTGCCGCGCCTCGGCGGCCACACCGACGCCCAACGCCTGTTCGACCTGCGCGACCTCGACTCTGCGATTGCCGAGTTGCTCGACGTCCGGGTGCCGCTGCCGCTCGGCGGTTCGCTGGTGATCGAGCGGACGGAGGCGCTGACGGTGGTCGACGTGAATGCCGGGGAGCGCGGCAACCCCCTGGACGTCAACCTCGACGCCGCGGCGGAGATCGCGCGCCAGCTTCGCCTGCGCAATGTCGGCGGCATCGTGGTGGTGGATTTCGTCAACATGCGCAGCCGCGGCGATGCCGAGCGTGTGCTGGCCGCACTGTCGCAGGCGGTGGAAAGCGACCCGGTGCAGACCCAAGTTTATGGCATGTCCAAACTGGGTCTGGTCGAACTGACCCGGGCCCGCCGCGGCACGCCGCTGGCGGCCCTGCTGCGGCCCTGACTGCTTAAGTTCGTTACGGAGGCCTTCCCTTGACCGACTCCCGCTCCCCCGGCGCACCGCAGCGCTCCCAGCCCCATGCGCAGCCCCAGGCCCAGGCGGGCACCAAGGCGGGCACCAACTGCCCGATCTGCGGCCGCCCCACCGAGCCGGCCACCCGCCCCTTCTGTTCCAAGCGCTGCGCCGACATCGACCTGTCGCGCTGGCTGGGCGGAGTCTACCGCATCGAAGGCCCGGAAACCGCCGATGTGCCCGGCGGATCCGACCCCGACGAGGGGCTGTGAGCGGGGTCGAAAATTTTTTGAATTTTCCTCTGGACAGCCCGTCCGAACCTCTCTAAAAAGCGCCCCACACGACGCGCCGCACCGACCGAAACGGTCACCCACCAAGCGGCGCCGAGATGCCCAGGTAGCTCAGTTGGTAGAGCAGGGGACTGAAAATCCCCGTGTCGGCGGTTCGACTCCGTCCCTGGGCACCACCCTCCCTTCTTTTAAATTCAGCGGGTTGGTTGGTGCAGGCGAGCCTGAAAAGGCTCTTCGCCGTTTTTGGCGTACCGGCCACGAACTTCGGAACGCGTAGCCTGGGCTGGACACGGCCCTGCGAGCATGCGGCAGGCATGGTGAAGGGCTACGCCTCTTCTGATCACCGCTGTTTCCTCGATCTGGAACGCCGAAGCTGGACCGTTCAGTGATTGGAGTGTTGGCGCGGCCGAAAGCGGGGACGGATCGGCCGGCTTGACGACGGGCTTGCCCGACAGGGATGCGGCTTGCGCTGGCTGTTTGCAACAGCGCAGATCCTATCCTATTGTTGGGATGCCGCTTTGTTTCTATAAGCGCGATTGACCTGTTCCTGGAAATCCTCATGAAGTCCAGCATCGTTCTTAGTGTTCACAACAAAGCTCATTATCTTGATGTTTTTCTCGATCAACTTCGCCGATCCGCTCGTGACGCGGAACTGGTGGCGGTCGACGATGGAAGCACTGATGGCACTCAAGCGATTTTGGGATGCTATGCAGACCGGTTGATCGTCACCAACGACATCTGGGAGGTTCGTGCAAACAACGCCGGAATCGCTGCCGCGACCGGAGACTGGGTCGCCATCGTGCAGGATGACGACTTTATATTGGCAGCCGACTGGCTTGATGTCTGTGTCGACTTCATGGAGAGCAATGGGATCGACATTCTGAGCGGTCGTGGAGTCGGACAGATTGGTGTGCGTTGCGTAAGCTCTGAAAACCCTCCACAAAGTTCCTGGCAGATACCGAACAAGATCGAAGCATTAGACAATATTCCAGACCCGCCGGTAATCGACGGCGACCATTATATTTATCTTCACACCATCGCCAAACGGTTCCGATTGCCTTCGGACAATCGGTTCGAGTCCATGGTTACATTATGCCCTATGGTGATTCGTTCGCCTCTGATCCTATCTCGACGAGCATTGGATATGGTCGGCCTTCTTGATGAGGGCTTTGCCCCTCTTCTTTATGACGATCTCGATTACTGTATGCGGGCAAACGCGCATGGGCTGAAAGTGGCGTTCACCAGCATACCCCATTTCAGTCGTTTTGGCGGCGGAAGCAAGGATCTTTATACCGATCCGAACAAGAAACGCCTCTTTCAGGAGGTCGAGCACCGCAACAGGCACATGCTTCTGGCACGCCATAAACATCGTTTCATAAATCCAAAAGAGATTTACGTGCAGAATATTGGAATTATTCGATTCGATTTACTACCGCCTCGATTTTCCTCCTGCACCGGCTTTGCCGACGCCTATTTCTCCGCTCAATCATGGGCTCCTTTCTCTAAGGCCCCCTAATTCCCTTGGGCTTCGCGCTCACCCTCAACCGGCGGGCGCGGTCCTTATGGCCGGGCGCAAGTCAGGACTTACCCTGCGTCGCATCGACGGTCCCCGACCCGAACCATCCCACCCGTCCGATTCCCGGCAGTTTCACTGCAAGGTCCAGCGGGTCGATGCCGATGGTCAGCCCCAGCACATTCAGCTCCACCCCCTCCTCCAGAGCCAGCAGCAGGCCGGCGACGCCGAACAGGCTGATCTGCCAGCCGGTGCCGCTCGGCGCCCACGCGAACAGGCCGCGGCCGAGATAATCCTTGCCCAGCGCGGTCGATGGCAGGTCGAGCCGCAGCTCCGGCACGGCACGGGCGACCCAGGCGGCGAAGGTGTTGCTGTTGGGGCCGGGCCAGACGCGGTACTCGCCGGCATAGGGATAGCCGGCGGCGGCCTTGGCGATCTTGGGAATGGCGGCTTCGGCGGCGGGGCCACGCAACTCCGCCAGCAGGGCCGGCTGGGCGCCGAACCAGCGGCCGTCGGGATCGCGGTTGCTGACGGACACCACCGACAGGCCACGGTAGGCGCGCCAGCCGATCACCTCGTAGACCGTGTAGCTGCGGGCGCCGGCCGGCTTCACGGCGAACCAGGGATGCACGCCGAAGGCGCCGCGCCAGGACAGCACGCGGGCGGCATAGACCTGGACCACCGCCTCCGGCGTCGTCGCCGCATCGGGGGCGAGGCCGACCGGGCTGCGGTCGATGCGGCTCCAATCCACGGCGGTCGGCACCGCGCCGGAGGCGAGCAGGAACACCGGCCCGGCCAGCAGCAGGACCAGCGTCAACAGAAATGCCAGCAACACCCTCACGGCCCTCGCGCCCTGCCCTCAGCTCCGGGCTTCCCGCCCGCTTTCCATATAGGCACGGCCCATATGGGCACAATGACCGCGGATTTCCGGTGATTGCGGAGGGTCAGCGCCGCGGACGCGGCTGCTCAGATGCTGTAATCGCCCTGCTGCAGGCTCTGGTCCATGGTGAGCGCCGGCGCTGGCTCGTCGCGGCACCAGCCAACCACCTTGGCCGGCACGCCGGCGACGGTGGCGCAGCCGGGAACGTCCTTCAGCACGACGCTGCCGGCGCCGACCTTGGCATGGGCGCCGATGGTGATGTTGCCCAGCACCTTGGCCCCGGCCGACAGCAGCACGCCGTCGCGCACCTTCGGGTGGCGGTCGCCATGCTCCTTGCCGGTGCCGCCCAGCGTGACGTTCTGCAGGATCGACACGTCGTTGCCGATCACCGCCGTCTCGCCGATCACCACGCCGGTGCCATGGTCGATGAACACGCCGCGTCCGACCGGCACCGCCGGGTGGATGTCGACGGCGAAGG
Organism: Azospirillum sp. UENF 112521; assembly: GCF_058780665.1. NCBI lineage: Bacteria > Pseudomonadati > Pseudomonadota > Alphaproteobacteria > Rhodospirillales > Azospirillaceae > Azospirillum > Azospirillum sp. UENF 112521. The sequence continues at coordinate 327,527 of NZ_JBSNCI010000009.1, read as the reverse complement.
CTTCCGACACCCGGCTTTGCAGGAAATGGGCAAGGTCGTGGCGGCCGCCCCGCCACAGCCAGTGGGCGACGCGGTGCCATTGCAGGGCATGGTAGCCCTTGAAATAAAGGAAAGGCGTCAGGCAGCCGTCGGCGGCGGGGTCGCGCGCCAGGATGGCGGCAAGGTCGGCGGCGGCGGCCTCGACGATGGCCGGGTCGGTCTCGATCGCGTCGCGCACCACGGCGGCCAGCCGGTCCTCCGGCATGGCGCGGTCGGCCAGCTTGCGCACCAGCAGGGCGGCCAGCGCCGGGCCGAAACCGTCGCGCGCCAGCACCGCGTCATAGAGGAAGGGGGCGAGCCCGCTCTCCTCCTCCGCCACCCGGACGGCGTCGGCGCGCAGGCGGCGCCACAGCGACTGTTCGACCGTTTCGGCCGGCTCGCGCATCGTGACGTCCAGGCTGTCCATCGCCACCACCCTTTCCCGCAAACCGGGCCCAAGCATTGAATCGGTCCGCATCCCCGCCATGGGACGCAAGGCTGTTACTGTGGTGAGACGCCCCCGGTCCGGTCAAGGCCGTTCCCGTCAACGCTGCCTCCCGTTCCGCCATCCCCATGCGCCCGGCGGAAGGCTTGCGGCGACCGCCCCTCGCGCTTGGTGAAGAAGCGGGAGAAATAGGCCGGATCCTCGAACCCCAGGGCATAGCCGATCTCCGCCATGCCATGGCTGGTGTAGATCAGCGAGCGCCGCGCCTCCAGCATCAGCCGGGCATGCACCAGCTGCAGGGTGGACAGGCCGGTGACCCGGCGGCAGGCGGCGTTCAGCCGGCCCGGCGTGACGCCCAGCGCCGCGGCATAGCGCTCCACCGGCCAATGCTGGCTGAACCGCTCGTCGACCATCGGCCGCAGCCGGGCGAGCAGCCTGAGGTCGGGCGACACCCCCTGCCCGTCGCGGTCGGCACTGTCCCGCCGCCGGTCGGCCGCCAGTCGTGCTACGGCGACCAGCAGCAGCATCACCTGCGCCGCGATGGCGCTGGCCCGGCCGACATGGTGGGCGCGGAACTCCCGCCTGATCTCGGCGAAGCAGCGGTCCAGCGCCGCCGCCCCATCCGACCCGGCCTCGAGGTTCCAGGCTTGCGGCAGGGCCGGGGCATCGCGCAGCTCCACCTCCGGTGCAGCCGCCAGCACCCCGGCCAGGAACCCCTCCGACATGGTCAGCACATGCCCGTCGGTGCCGGGATCGAAGCGGAAACCGTGCACCACCTGTGCCGGCACGACGATCAGCGCCGGGGCGCGGAACGCCACCTCCACCCCGTCCGCGGTCAGCCGCCCGCCGCCCTCCCCGACCAGCAGGGCATGGCTCAGCCCATCGTGGCGATGCGGACGGACCTCCCAATTGTACAAGCGCATCCGCTCCGGAATCGTCTCGATATGGACGAAGCGCAGCTCCGGCACAGCCGGCGGTTCGCCATACAGCCAATAGCGGGGAATGGGTTCGGCGCTGGGAGCGAGATGGGCGGACATCGCACGGGGCTCCGTCGGGCAGGCGTTGAAAAGTACAAGCCTTTCGCCGGTTCGTCTATGTCCGGCCCTCCTGCCCGGGAATAGCATGAACACCAATGATTGGCGTGATAAACAATTCGCAGAATCACGCCTGCCCCTGGTCCCCAAGGAGGGCGAGAGACATGCACCCCACCAAATCGACCCGAACCCCAATCGCCCGAACCCCAATCGCCCGAACCCAGGTCGCCATCATCGGCGCCGGCCCGGCCGGCCTGTTCCTGTCCCACCTCCTCCACCGCCAGGGCATCGAGTCGATCATCCTCGAACACCGCAGCCGCGAGGAGATCGAGGGCACCATCCGCGCCGGCGTGCTGGAACAGTGGGTGGTCGACCTGATGAACGACATGGGCTTGGGCGGGCGCATGATGCGGGAGGCCCATTTCCATTCCGGCATCACGCTGCGCTTCGACCGCCAAAGCCACCACATCGACATGGCGGAGCTGACCGGCGGCAAGCGCGTCACCGTCTATGCCCAGCATGAGGTGATCCGCGACCTCGTCTCCGCCCGGCTGGAGGATGGCGGCACCATCCTGTTTGGCGTGTCCGACGTGGAGTTCCTCGAACTGGACAGCAAGGCGCCGTGCGTCCGTTTCCGCCGCAGCCCGGACGGGCCGGTGGAGGAACTGCGCTGCGACTTCGTCGCCGGCTGCGACGGTTTCCACGGGCCGAGCCGGCAGGCGATCCCCGCCGCCACCCGCAGCGAATACCAGATGGTCTATCCCTTCGGCTGGCTCGGCATCCTGACCGAGGCCCCGCCGTCGCACCCCGAACTGATCTACGCCAACCACGAGCGCGGCTTCGCCCTGCTCAGCACCCGCTCGCCGGAGGTGCAGCGGCTCTACATCCAGGTCGATCCCAGGGACGACATCGCCAACTGGTCGGACGACCGCATCTGGTCCGAACTGCACCGCCGGCTGGAGGACGACAACGGCTGGACCCTGACCGAGGGGCCGATCTTCCAGAAGGGCATCATCGCCATGCGCAGCTTCGTCTGCGACCCGATGCAGCATGGCCGCCTGTTCATCGCCGGCGATGCCGCCCACATCGTGCCGCCGACCGGCGCCAAGGGACTGAACCTGGCCGTCGCCGATGTGCTGGTGCTGTCGCGCGCCCTGACCGCCTACTACAAGTCCGGTACCACCGAGGCGCTGGACGCCTACAGCGCCACCTGCCTGCGCCGCATCTGGAAGGCGGAGCGCTTCTCCTGGTACATGACCACCATGCTGCACCGGAACGAGACGGAGTCCCCCTTCGAGCAGCGGGTGCATCTGGCCGAGCTGGACTATCTCGTCCATTCCCGCGCCGCCATGACGGCGCTGGCGGAGAATTACGTCGGGCTGCCGATGGAGTGAGCGGCGCCTTCCACCCCCCGAAAATCCGCCGCCGCCCCCTGGCCCTCGCAGCGGGTCCGCGCCATCATCCCCGTCATCCGAAACCGACAGGAAGGCCCAACGCGATGAAGAGGGGCGCGATGAAACAGGTGATGTTCGTGGAACTCGGCATGGGGGTGGATCTGCACGGCCAGGACGTGACCAAGGCCGCCGTCCGTGCCGTGCGCAACGCCATAGAGCGCAACTCGATGCCGGGCATGCGGGCCTTGGTGGACGGCGACACCGGCAAAATGCAGGTGCGCGTCCACCTCGCCGTGCCGGCCGATGCCGACCGGCTGGACCATGAGGCGGTGAAGGCCGTCTTCCCCTATGGCGTGGTCAGCATCCACGTCACCAGCGGCGGCATGCTGGCGCCGAGCGGCATCTTCCTGGCCGACAAGAACGACCGCAACGAGCAGATCTATGTCGTCAACGCTGCGGTCGAGGTCGGCATCTGATCCTTCCGGGTCCCCTGCCCCGGCCTGTTCCGGCCGAGGGGGATTTCCTGCAATACCGGGCGCCGCCCGCGATCCGCGACAGTGCGGGCGAACACCCGTCACCGGCGACGACGCCCGTTTTGATGACCTCCGGCTATGGCTGAGCCTTCCTGCCGGTATCCTGGGCGATGAAGGGCTTGTCCGAGCCCTTCTCCCAGTCTGGCAAATACTCTGCCTTCTTCATCTCCACGCTTTGCATGTTCGTGCGCGCCCAATCATGCGAAGCGGGGGTGTTTTCCACCCAGGTGCAAGTCTTCAAATCGCTCTCCAGGTCAGCCGAGGAGGCGGGAACCGGCTCCAGAGAAAAGCGCGCTTTCCACATTCCGAAGCGTGGAGCAATGCGGGCGTAGTAAATTTGATCCGTCGCAAAATCCGCATCCATGAAATCGGCCGACTCCCCGACCACCATCAGGCGACGCTTGCCGGCGGGCGTTCCATAGGCAAGTTTCTTCCCAGCGGACACGATGCCGATGAATTCGGACTTGCCCGACGTTATGTCGTAGACCGACGACTGGATGGCGCCGCCGAACATCGATGGGCGCATCAGGACAAGCGTTGCTGCATTTTCAGCGGGTTTGACGGCCGCGACGGGTTCCGAAGCATCCCGCATATGCGGGCTGGCGCAGGCGCTGAGCAACAGCAGCGTGCCTAACGCCAGGAATGACGCACGAAGTCTTTGCGATATCATTGTTTTTCCCCAGCATCATTTTTTGCCGGATGATCGGTGCCGAATCGCCGTGGCTGGCGGCAGAAGCCCCCTCACCCTTGTCGGTAATACCAAATAGCGTAATAACATTATAGAAGACACGCAATTATTGCGCGCCCGGCATTCATCGGTCCGGTGAACACAACCAGGCGGTGGCTGTCGCCGAACCGATGCCGCTGTTTGGAACAGGCAACGGACCCTCGGATGTGCGGGTCGCTAACCCCGCATCTTCGCCGGCGACATGCCGAACCAGCGGCGGAAGGCGCGGCTGAAGGCGCTGACCTCCGAATAGCCCAGCAGCGCGCCGATGTCGGCGACCGGGACATGGCGCTGGCGGATATAGACCGCCGCCAGATCGCGCCGCACCCCCTCGACCAGATCGGAGAAGCTCAGCCCCTCGTCGGCCAGCCGGCGTTGCAGGGTCCAGCGGGCGATGCCCAGCCGGTCGGCGATGTCCTCGACGTAGGTCGGGCCTTCCGGCAGCCGCGCCCGCACCTCCGCCTTCACGCGGTCGAGCAGCGGCGGCGTACCGGTGCCGCGGGCGATGTCGATCAGCGTGCCGCACAGCCCGGTCAGCCGCGCCATGTCGCCGCCGGGCATGCGGCGGTCGAGCTGGCGGTCGCGCAGCAGGATGGCGTTGGTGCGCTGGCCGAAATGGGCGGGCGCGTCGAACAGCGACTCGTGCTGGCGCCAGCCCTCCGGCTTGGGATGCTCGAAATGCACCTCCTCCGGCATCCAGTCAGGCCCAAGGCAGGCGCGCACCACATTGGCGAACATGCCCATGGTCAGCTCGGCATCCTGCCGCCGCTCGACGATGCAGCCGTCGAGGATGCGGTATTCCAGCCGCAGCAGCTCGCCCTCGCGGACGAAGCGCGTCTCGGTCGCCTGCTGGTGGAAGGGGAACAGCCGGGCCAGATGGTCGAGTGCGGCCCCCAGAGTCGGGGCGGCCAGCGCGATGGAGCCGATCAGCCCCAGCATCTCCGGCTGGAACTGGCGGCCGAACATCAGGCCGAAATTGTCGTTGCCTGTCTCCGCCGCCGCCACCTCCATCATCGCCACATAGGCGCGGAGGTCGAGCGCCAGCGTCGGCTGGCCGAGCGCGCGCTCCTCCACGCCTGCCCGGTGGAACACCTGATCGGGGCAGCCGCCCTGGGCGGCGATGAAGTCCGACACCCCGCAGGCCGCAGCGGCCAGGATGTTGTGTTGCACAGTTCCTGTGCGGCTCCCGCCGGGCTGGCCGGCAGTTTGCCCAAGAGTCGGTCGGTGCGGCGTCATGACACAGCCCCTCGCAGCCGTTTTGCCGCAACGCAGCAAACATTGTGCCGGATTTCAGGCTGCCAGAGACTATTTGTGTAGGAAATTGTACGATAGGCTTACGATAAGACGGGAATGTGCCAAGCAAAAGCCGCCCCATCCCGCGCGGAACGGGTTGGAAGAGGGCGTCGTGACCTCGGCGATAAGCCCGTCAGTTCGGCGCTTGCCGGATTGCTTCGTAGGCCGCGTTCAGTCTCTGCAGAACGGAGTCCGAGACCGACAGGCCGCACGCCTCGGCATTCAGGTGACGCACGCGCAGTTCATCCATCAACTCCTCCCACAAGGGAGGACCACCCTCTTCGAGAAGCTGCGCACGAATCGACAGCTCTCTGGACGCAGGCGCGTGCCGCCGCCCCCATGCGCCCATTTGAGCCAGCAACGGAACGAGTTGGATCGCCGGCTCGGTCAGGCTGTAGATCACGCTTTGCCGGTGACGCGGGTCATCGGCCTTGGTCAGCAGGCCCGCGGCGAGAAGCCGCTTGAGCCGGTCCGCCAGAACATTGGACGCGATGCCCTCCTCCGAGCGGGTCAGGAGTTCGCGATACCGCCGCCGGTCGCCGAAAATGATGTCGCGGATGACGATCAGGCTCCAGCGGTCGCCCAGGACCTCCAGCGTCAGGTTGATCGGGCATCCCGACCGATGTGCATCCTGCAAGACCGGTCTCCTTCCGCTTGCAAATTAGGATCGGTCGCGGTAGCTTTCAACTGCTTGCATATCGCAAGCAGTTGGAGGTGCCCCGATGTCGCTGACGCTCTACGCGCATCCCTTCTCCTCGTATTCCCAAAAGGTGCTGATCGCACTCTGGGAGAACGACATTCCCTTCACCTACCGGAATTTGGAGGAACCCGGCGCAGCGGCGGAGCGTGCGGCGCTCTGGCCACTCGGGCGCTTTCCGGTGCTGGCGGACGACGGCCGCACGGTCGTGGAATCCAGCATCATCATCGAGCATCTGGATCGCCATCATGCCGGACCGATCCGGTGGCTGCCCGACGACGGTGACGCCGCCTTGGAGGTCCGGCTGATGGATCGGTTCTTCGACAACTACATCATGACGCCCATGCAGGCGCCGGTGTTCGAGTCGATACGACCGGACGCGACGCGGCTGGACGAGGTGAAGGAGAAAACCCGCCAGGCCCTCGATACGGCCTATGCCTGGCTGGAGGAAAGGCTGTCGGGCAGACGCTGGGCGGCAGGCGACGGCTTCACCATGGCCGACTGCGCCGCGGCCCCCTCGCTTTTCTATGCCGATTGGGTTCACCGGATCGGCCCCGGCTTTCCCCGGCTGCGGGACTATCGCTCACGCCTGCTGGCGCGGCCGTCCATCGCGCGTGCCGTCGACGAGGGGCGCCCTTATCGGTCCTATTTCCCACTCGGTGCGCCAGATCGCGACTGATCTGTTGGGGGAGCGGCTTCATAGCAGCAGCCATCCGCGATGGCACGGCTCATACCGTCGCCGTCATTCCCCCGTTGCCCGGGGCGCCGTTCCCGCGATGGCAGTGCCGCAGCCGGACGGCCGTCACCAGCGCCAGCATGCCGAAGGCGATCAGATAGGCCGCGACACCCCAGGCGAGCGCCAGCAGGCCCAGCGCCGGCAGGATCCACATGCTGAGCCCGAACAGGATCGACAGCGCCCCGGCCACGCCCCAGGCCCATTTGCCGTGGGTGCGCTCCATCCGCCAGGCGCCCATCACCTCGGCAAGGCCGGTGACGACCGACCAGGCGGCGATCAGGAACACCAGCGCGAACAGGCTGGCGGCCGGCCACAGCGCGGCGACGATGCCGGCGATCAGGCTGACCGCCCCCTCCAGGATAAAGGGCAGCGAGCGTTCATGGTGGCGGGAGGCGCGCAGGCCGGCCAGGATGGCGAAGACCCCGTCGAGCAGCAGGTAGGCCGAGAAGGTCAGCGCCAGCGTCGCCACCGTCACCCCCGGCATCAGCAGGGCCAGCACCCCCAGCAGGATCGCCGCCGCCCCGCGCAGGGCCAGCGCCCACCAGTTGCGCGCCAGCACCCTGTTCATTCTGCGCAGACGGCCCGCCGGTCCGGGCTGCGGATGGGGCCCGGGCCGGTCCACATGGTCGTGGGACATGGAAAGCCTCCCGCTGTCATCCCGTGCAATGACAACAGGAGGCGAAGGGTTTCGTTGCCCGCCCGCCCTTGGCCGCTCAGTTGTTGCGGCCGAAGTCCGACCCGCGCGCCGGCTCCTTGAAATAGAACATCTCGCGGTCGAAGGTGACGTCGGTCCGCGGGTTCAGCAGAGCCACCTCGGTGGTCAGGCCCTGGGCGTCCAGCACCCGCCACTTGCGCAGCTGGAAGGGCCGGTCCTCGAACACCAGGGTCAGGGTGCCCTTGCCGGCGTCCTTGGTCTCCAGCAGGCTGACCTCGATCACGCCGGGGGCCTGGAACACGTCGGTGACGGTGACGTCGCCCGACAGGCGGATGTTCTTGCGCAGGATGAAGTCGGCCAGCGTCGAGCCGATGGGGGCGCTCGACTGCTGGCGCATCTCGCCGTCCCAATAGAAGACGAAGCTGCCGTCGGCGACGATGAAGTCCTTCAGCGGCCGGTCATATTCCAGCCGCATCTTGCCGGGCCGCCACAGGGAGAAGGTACCGGTCGCCTGCCGTCCGTTCGGCGCCACCTGCAGGAACTTCGATTGCAGGGTGGTGATGCCGTTCAGATACTCCTCCACCTTGGCGACGACCGCCTGGTCCTGCGCCGTCAGCGAGACGGGCGTGGCAGGCGCAGCGACGGCGGGCGGGGCGAAGACGGCCGGCAGCGGGGCAATGAGGGCGGCGGACAGCAGGGCGGCGGAAAGGCGGCGAAGCACGGTCTTCATCCTCGGTCGTTCGGAGCCCGGCTCCTTACCCGGCCGGTATGGCGGACATAAGGCGTCCGCCCCCCGCTGCCAAGGATTACCGGTGCCGGCTCTTAATGGCTGCTTAAAGAGGCTGGCCCTTGATCATCCGCGGCAGGTCGCCGACCACGCCCATGGCGTGCTTCATGAAGAAGCGCTTGACCGGCGGCAGCCGGTTGATCACCGCCATGCCCAGGTCGCGCGCCAGCTTCACCGGCGGGATGCTGTTGGAGAACAGATGGACCAGCCCGTCGCACACCGCCGCCAGCAGCACGGTGTCGAAGCGGCGCCAGCGCTGGAAGCGCGCCAGCACCTCCGGCCCGCCGACATCCAGCCCCAGGCGATAGGCATCGACCACCACCTCGGCCAGCGCCGCGACGTCGCGCATGCCGAGATTGAGCCCCTGGCCGGCGATGGGGTGGATGGCATGCGCCGCCTCCCCCACCAGGGCCAGCCGGTCGGCGATGAAGCGGTCGGCCAGCAGGACCGACAGCGGCCAGGCCTCGCGCTTGGTCAAGAGCGTGATCTCGCCGAGATAGCCGCCGGAGCGCCGTTGCAGCTCGTCGACGAACTGGTCGTCGGGCAGCTTCAGATAGGTGTCGACCAGCGAGGTCTTCTCGCTCCACACGATGGAACAGCGGTTGTCCGTCATCGGCAGGACGGCGAAGGGGCCGTTGGGCAGGAAATGCTCGACCGCGACGCCCTTGTTCGGCTCGGTGTGGCGGATCGTGCAGATGATGGCGCTCTGGTCGTAGGACCAGCGCCGCACCCTGATCCCGGCGCTGTCGCGCGCCATCGACCGCCGCCCGTCGGCGCCGACCAGCAGCCGGCCGCGCACGGTCCGCCCGTCCGCAAGCCGGACCGAGACGCCCGACCGCGTCCGCTCCACCGTCACCGCCTTGGCCGGCGCCAGATGGACCAGCCCCGGCAGCTCGTCGGCGCGGGTGAACAGGGCGCGGCGGATGTCCTTGTTGTCCAGGATCCAGCCGAAGGGCTGGTGCTTGCCCTCCACCGCCAGCTCGGTGTGGTCGTAATGGATGAACAGCGGCGAGAACTGGTCGGCGATGCGGATGTCCAGCATCGGGCCGGCCTTGTCGGCCATGTGGTGCCACACGCCCGCCGCATCCAGCACCATCTTGGAGGCGTAGGAGATCGCCGTGGTGCGGATGTCGAAATCCCGTTCGCCCATGCGCTCCGGGCTGTCCTGGTCGATGCAGACCACCGGCACGCCGGCGTTGGCCAGCGCCGCCGCCATGGTCAGCCCGGCCAGGCCGCCGCCCAGCACCACGACCTCCGTGGTGATGTCTCCGCCCTGCGGGGGAACGGTCGCGTTGCCCGATTCGGTGCCCGGTACGGCCATGATGCTCGCTGCCTTCTCGCCTTAGAATGCCTGTGCCGGTCGCCGGCCGGGCCCGAGCCTTGCCCCTGAGCCTTGCCGGCAACGCCGCGACCAGACAATTGTCGCACTGCGGCGTCCTGTCCAGTGTCCAGTCCCCAGCCGGCCCGGCCAGATCGCCGGACAGATTGTCGCTGAATGGATTTTAGGCAGATGCCGCCTTTTTGGGCGCCCAATCAACAGGCATATTCCCATCGTTGCAGCGCATTTCAACCGGCACGATTCTTGTAATCGTTGATTTTTGCGGTCGACGCGAACAGGCTTGGGCCAACGGCGGGGGAACGGTACGGTGTCGGGCCGGACCGGAACCGCAACCGGGCTGCCACAGCCTTGCACGCGGCCGGAACAACGCTTTAAGGGGAAGCCACATGAAACTGGTTATGGCCATCATCAAGCCGTTCAAGCTCGACGAAGTGCGCGAGGCGCTGACGTCGCTCGGGATCCAGGGCCTGACCGTCAGCGAGGTCAAGGGCTTCGGCCGCCAGAAGGGCCAGACGGAAATCTACCGCGGCGCCGAATATTCCGTGAGCTTCCTGCCCAAGGTGAAGGTCGAGGTCGCCGTGTCCGACGACCAGTACGAGCAGGTTGTCGAGGCGATCCAGAAGGCCGCCAACACCGGCCGCATCGGCGACGGCAAGATCTTCGTGCTGGAGATCGCCCAGGCTGTGCGCATCCGCACCGGCGAGACCAACGCCGAGGCGCTGTAAGGCTGCCGAACCTCGGGGTCCGCTCCTTCCGGCGGGAACGGACCCGGCGGGCGCGCGTCCCGCGCGCCTGACCTCAATCCTCAGCCGGTCCTTTATCCCCAGTCGCCATCCTCACTCGCCGAAGGCGTCCGCCGCCATCGCACCGGCGTAACCGCGCACGTCGGCCGGCCACTCCGCCGTCAGCGCCTCGAACCGCGCGCGGTCCGCGGCATAGAGCGCCCGCACCGCCTCCTCATAACCCGGCCGGTCGCCGGCCAGCTCCAGCATGACGCGGTAGGCGTTTTCCTGCGCCCGGCGCACCCGGTCCTTCGCCTCGCCGCCCTTGCGCGCCTCGTCCACCAGCTTGCGCAGCGCCACCGATGCGCCGCCCGGCTGGGCGCTCAGCCATTCCCAATGGCGCGGCAGCAGCGTCACCTCCCGCGCGACCACCCCCAGCTTCGGCCGTCCCGGCCCCCGCGGTAACGGCGGCGGCGAGAGACGCCACGCAAGCTCGTCATCGCTTCCCCGCAGGTCGAGGTCGACCACCTTGCCGGTGGCGTCGTCGAACACCAGCACCGGCGGCCCATCCGGCTCCGCGTCCAGTGTCGTCCGCACCGCCCGCGCGACGCTCAGCGCATCCCCGGCGGCAAGGCGGCGCTCGCCCCGGAAGGCGGTACAGAGGGTTTCGGCGGTGACGGACATGGTCGGAACTCCGTTGGTGAGGGACATATTTTACCCGGATGAAACAGGGCCGTCAATATCGCCCGGATGAAATAGCGAAGCGACCCGTAAGGACACTGTCTTCCGTCCGCTGTGACCGTTCGGCCACCCGCCGCGGCCAAAGGTTCTGGGCGCTTGTGCCCCCCGTGCCCCGCCGATAGGATCGGTCCCTCAATCGAAGACATGGCCGCCTCCCCGGGCCGGGGTGCGGCATCCGGGGTTGCGAAGAGGGTTGCGGTCGCCATGGTTTCTGCGGATTTCAGCGTCAACAGCGGTGCCGTCTTCACCGAGGCGATCGGCAACGACCGGCTCGACCTGCTGACCGACTATCCCTTCACCCGTCTGGCCAATCTGCTGGCGCCGATCACCCCGCGCGCCAACGTCGCTCCCGTCCTGCTGACGGTGGGCGAGCCGCAGCACACCCCGCCCGCCATCATCGAGGAAACGCTGCGCGCCAGCGCATCCGGCTGGAACAAGTATCCGCCGGTCGGCGGCACGCCGGAGTTCCGCGCCGCGACCGGCGACTGGCTGACCCGCCGCTACGACCTGCCGGCCGGGCTGCTGCAGGCCGACAGCTCCATCCTGCCGCTGTCCGGCACGCGCGAGGCGCTGTTCATGCTGGCCCTGCTGGCGGTGCCGACGCGGAAGGCCGGGCGCCAGCCGGCGGTTCTGATGCCCAACCCGTTCTACGCGCCCTATGAGGGGGCGGCCGTGATGGCGGGGGCGGAGCCGGTGTTCCTGTCGGCGACGCGCGAGACCGGCTTCCTGCCCGACCTCGACGCCCTGACGCCGGAGCTGCTGGAGCGCACGGCGCTCTTCTACCTCTGCACCCCCGCCAACCCGCAGGGAGCGGCGGCGACGCCGGCCTATCTCGCCAAGGCCATCGGGCTGGCGCGGCAGTACGGCTTCGTGCTGGCGGTCGACGAATGCTATGCCGAGATCTGGCTGGACGCCCCGCCGGCTGGCGCGCTCCAGGTCGCGGCCGGCCTGCCCTACGCGGACGGCAAGCCCTGGTCCAACCTGCTGGTCTTCCATTCCCTGTCCAAGCGGTCGAGTGCTGCCGGCCTGCGCTCCGGCTTCGTCGCCGGCGACCCGGCGCTGATCGGCCGCTTCTCCCGCCTGCGCAGCTACGGCTGTGCCGGCATGCCGCTGCCGATCCTGGCCGCCAGCACCGCGCTGTGGCGCGACGAGGCGCATGTCGAGGAGAACCGCGCCGCCTACCGCGCCAAGTTCGCGGCGGCGGAGGCGGAGCTGGGCGGCCGCTACGGCTATAGCCGTCCGGCCGGCGGCTTCTTCCTCTGGCTGGAGGTCGGCAACGGCGAGGAGGCCGCCAAGCGGCTGTGGGCGGAGGGTGCGGTCCGCGTCCTGCCCGGCGCCTACCTGTCTCGCAACAATCCCGGCGAGCCGAACCCCGGCGAGGCCTTCATCCGCGTCGCCCTGGTGCAGGACACCGACACCGTCGCCCAGGCCTGCGCCTCCATCGTCCGCATTCTCGGCTGAGCGGTTCCGGCACCCGGTTCCGGCCAGCCCCTTTTTCGGTTTCTACAGCACGAGGTTTCCGTCCCATGGCCCGACCCGCCGGCCCCTCCTCCGCGCGCCCCCGGCCCAGCCTGGGACGGCCCGCCCCCAGCCCGCGCAAGGGAGCGCCCCGCGAGGCCGCGAAGGAGCCGGGAAAGGACCGCATCCGCTCCGGCCGCAGCCGGCAGGAAAAGCCGCCCTTCTTCTCGCCCGCCATGCGCGCCTTCGTCGTCGCCCGTGCGCGCGAGGCGATGGGCTTCGTGCTGGGCCTGTTCGGCCTGCTGCTGATGGTGCTGCTGGGCAGCTACGACCCGCATGACGCCTCGCTGAACTCGGTCCCGGCCACGGCGGGTGGCGCCCACAACCTGTTCGGCATCCCCGGCGCCTATGCCGCCGACCTGCTGATCCAGTCGCTGGGCTGGGCCGCCTTCGTCATCGCGCTGGTGCCGATGTTCTGGGGCTGGCGGCTCGGCGCCCAGCGCAAGCTCGGCAACCCGCTGTTCCGCACCGTCCTGGCGCTGTGGGGCGTGTTCCTGGTGGCGATGGCGCTGGCCGGCCTGACCGACGCCTCCACCGATCCGCTCGCCCCCCTTCCGGGCGGCAGCATCGGGCAGGTGCTGTTGCGCGGGGTCGCCAACCTGTTCGGGCCCGAGCCGATGGTGGCGACGGCCGCCGCGGTGGGCGGCGGGCTGGTGCTGTTCCTGGCGGCCGGCCTGTCGATCGGCGAGTGGATTGCCAGCTTCCGCGCGCTCGGCCGTGGCATGGTCAACGGCGTCCACCTGATCCGCCAGGGCACCCGCAACGGCGTGGACTCCCTGCGCCGCCACGGCCGCAATGCCGCGCAGGCGGCCTCGGTCGCCGTGGACGCCTCGCTGCGCGGCGGCAAACACGACATCCCGCGCTTCGACGAAGCCGTCCGGGTGCCCCAGCCTCCCCCCGCCGGCCTCGATGCCAGCCGGGTTACGCTGACGGCCGGACCAGCGGCAGGCCCGGCTGCCGCCCCCGGCACAACCGCCCTGGGCGGAGCCGACAAGCCGGCCCGCAGCGTTCCCATCGTCACCCCGCCCAAATCCGCAGCACCGGAGACCAAAGGCGACAAATCGGACCCGCGCCAGCCCCGCCTGCCACTGGGCGAGGAGGAGGGACCTCCGGGCTACGAGCTGCCGCCGCTCGACCTGCTGCAGGTGCCGCCCACCGGCATCCGCGGCGAGCAGTTGGACGAGGCGGCGCTTCAGCGCAATGCCAGCCAGTTGGAAGGCGTGCTGGGCGATTTCGGCGTGCGCGGCGAGATCCAGAAGGTCCATCCCGGCCCGGTCGTCACCCTGTACGAGCTGGAACCGGCCCCCGGCACCAAGTCCTCCCGCGTCATCGGCCTCGCCGACGACATCGCCCGTTCGATGAGCGCCGTGTCGGTCCGCGTCGCCGTGGTCCCCGGCCGCAACGTCATCGGCGTCGAGCTGCCCAACGCCAAGCGGGAGACCGTTCTGCTGCGCGAACTGATGGCGGCGGAAGGCTTCGACAAGCATGGCGGCAAGCTGGCGCTGGCGCTCGGCAAGGACATCGGCGGCCAGCCGGTGGTCGCCGACCTCGCCCGCTTCCCCCATCTGCTGGTCGCCGGCACCACCGGCTCGGGCAAATCGGTGGCGATCAACACGATGATCCTGTCGCTGCTCTACCGGCTGCCGCCGGAGCGCTGCCGCTTCATCATGATCGACCCCAAGATGCTGGAACTGTCGGTCTATGAAGGCATCCCCCATCTGCTGACGCCGGTCGTCACCGATCCCAAGAAGGCGGTGGTCGCGTTGAAATGGACGGTGCGGGAGATGGAGGACCGCTACCGCAACATGTCCAAGCTCGGCGTGCGCAACATCGAGGGCTACAACGCCCGCCTGCGCGAGGCGCGCGAGGGCGGCGAGTCGCTGACCCGCCGCATCCAGACCGGCTTCGACCCCGACACCGGCAAGCCGCTGTTCGAGGAGCAGCCGCTCGACCTGACCGAGCTGCCCTACATCGTGGTCATCGTCGACGAGATGGCCGACCTGATGCTCGTGGCCGGCAAGGACATCGAGGCGGCGATCCAGCGTCTGGCCCAGATGGCGCGTGCCGCCGGCATCCACCTGATCATGGCGACGCAGCGCCCGTCGGTCGATGTCATCACCGGCACCATCAAGGCCAACTTCCCGACCCGCATCAGCTTCCAGGTCACCAGCAAGATCGACAGCCGCACCATCCTCGGCGAACAGGGGGCCGAGCAGTTGCTGGGCCAAGGCGACATGCTCTACATGGCCGGCGGCGGCCGCATCACCCGCGTCCACGGCCCCTTCGTCTCCGACCACGAGGTCGAACAGATCGTCAGGTTCCTCAAGGCCCAGGGCGAGCCGAATTATGTCGACGCCATCCTGGAGGACGAGGAGGGCGAGCAGTCCTTCGACGACGATGCCCTGCCCGGCACCGGCGGCGGATCGGGGGACGACCTCTACGACAAGGCGGTGGCGGTGGTCTGCCGCGAGCGCAAGGCCTCGACCAGCTTCATCCAGCGCCAGCTGCGTATCGGCTACAACTCCGCCGCCCGTCTGATCGAGCGGATGGAGACCGAAGGGGTGGTCAGCAAGCCCAACCACTCCGGCAAGCGCGAAGTCCTGGCCCGCAACATCGACGAATGAGTGTTTCCTGGCACCCCGTTGACAGCGGGCGGGTGCAGCACCAATATCGGGGGTAGGTGGGCCGGGGACTCCTATTCCCCGGCCCGCCCGCCCGATCTTAGTGCGTCAGAAGGTCAAGCAGCCGCTTGACGATCTCCAGCACCAGGATCAGGAGAGTGAGGATTTTCTCCATCCTCCAGCCCTCCGTTGGTACGGCGGCGATGGCGGCCCTCCCGCCATCGCGTCCGCCGGCGGACTATGGCCCAGGCGGTCACTTCCGCAAACGGGAAACCCACGCGAACGTGTTCTTTTTCCGGTTGCAGGCAGCGCTGTCGCGCGCCGTGCTTTCGATCAGCGCCGCAGCGGCACCAGCGATCCCAACAGGAACAGCGCGGCGGCAGCCACCACCACGCTCGGCCCCCCCGGCAGATCCCAGTTCAGCGAGGCCAGGATCCCGGCGATCACCGCCAGGATGCCCAGGACGGAGGCCAGCGCTGCCATGCCTTCCGGCGTGCGGGCGAAGCGGCGGGCCGCCGCCGCCGGGATGATCAGCAGCGACGTGATCAACAGGATGCCGACGATCTTCATGGCGATGGCGATCACCAGCGCGATCAGCAGCATGAAGGCCAGCCGCAGGGCGTCGACCGGCATGCCCTCGACCCGCGCCAGATCCTCGTCCACCGTCACCGCCAGCAGCCGGCGCCACAGCAGCGCCAGACCGGTCAGCGCCACCGCGCCGCCACCATAGATCGCCATCAGGTCGCCGTCGGTCACCGACAGGATGTCGCCGAACAGGTAGGCCATCAGATCGACGCGCAAGGTCTCCAGGAAGGCCAGCGCCACCAGCCCCAGCGACAGCGAGCCATGCGACAGGATGCCCAGCAGCGTGTCGGCGGCGAGATGGCGCCGCCGCTGCAACGCCACCAGCGCCAGCGCCAGCGACACGCAGACCACCATCACGCCGATCATCGGGTTGACGCCGAGCAGGAAGCCCAGCGTCACACCCAGCAGGGCGGAATGTGACAGCGTGTCGCCGAAATAGGCCATGCGCCGCCACACCACGAAGGAGCCCAGCGGCCCGGCCAGCAGGGCGATGCCGCCGCCGGCCAGCAGGGCGCGGATCACGAACTCATCCATGGCAGCAGTCCCCGTCATGGTCGTGCACGACCTTGCCGTCCTCGGCATGGGCATGGTCGTGGTGGTGGACATAGACGGCAAGGTCGCGGGCATGGCCGCCGAACAGGGCGTGATATTCCGGGTGCCGGCTGACATCCTCCGGCCGGCCGGAACAGCAGACATGGGCGTTCAGGCAGATCACCCGGTCGGTGCGCGCCATCACCGTGTGCAGGTCGTGGCTGACCAGCAGCACGCCGCAGCCGCGCCGCTGCCGCACCTGGGCGATGCGGTTGAACAGCTCCGCCTGCCCATGCACGTCCACCGCTTGGTCGGGCTCGTCGAGCACCAGCAGGTCCGGCTCGCCCAGCAGGGCGCGGGCCAGCAGCACCCGCTGCATCTCGCCGCCGGAAATCGTCTGCACCGCCGAGTCGGCGAGCCGCGTCACCCCGGCCTCCTCCAGCGCCGCCGCCACCTGATCGGCGGTCACCGGCCGCCACAGCGCCAGGAACCGGCGCACGGTCAGCGGCAACGTTTGGTCCACCGACAGCCGTTGCGGCATGTAGCCGATGCGCAGGTTGGGCCGCCGCAGCACCCGACCGCCATCGGGCGCCGTCAGCCCCAGCACGGCGCGCACCAGCGTCGTCTTGCCGGCACCGTTCGGGCCGATCAGCGTCACCACTTCGCCCGGCTGGACGGCGATGTTGACGCGGTCCAGCACGGTGCGGCGGCCGAAACGGACGGTCAAATCCTCGGTCCAGGCGAGCGGGCCGGCGAAGAGGGCGGAGCCATCCCGGTTTGGTTGGGGTGTTGACATGTTACGTTATAACGTGACACCAAAGTGAAGCCGGTTTCCCTATGCGCTGAAACCGGAAGCCTGTCCAGCAAGTCTAGAGGATCCCTCCCATGCGTCGATTTGCCCTGTCCAGCCTTCTGACCGGCACCCTGGGCGCTCTTGCCGTCACCGCCATCGCCACTGGCGCCCTGCCGGCCCGGGCCGAGGCACCGAAGGTGGTGGTGTCGATCAAGCCGATCCATTCCCTGGTCGCCTCGGTCATGCATGGGGTGGGCGAGCCGGTCCTGCTGGTCCGCGGCGGCGCCTCGCCGCACAGCTACACGATGAAGCCATCGGACGCGAAGGCGCTGTCGGCCGCCGATCTGGTGGTCTGGGTCGGCCCCGAGCTGGAAGGGTTCCTGGAAAAGCCGCTGAAGGCCAACGCGCCGAAGGCGACGAGACTGACCCTGATGGAGCAGAAGGGCCTGACCCTGCTGCAGACGCGCGAAGGCGGTGCCTGGGAGGCGCACGACCATGGACATGAGGGCGGCCATGAGGGGCACGGCCATAAGGATCATGATCACAAGGACCACGATCACGCTGCCGACCATGACGACGACCATGACGAGCTGAACAGCCACATCTGGCTCGATCCCGCCAACGCCCGCGCCATCGTCACCGCGACGGCGGACGCGCTGGCCGCCAGGGATCCGGCCGATGCGGAGGCCTACCGCACCAACGCCGACCGCACGCTCCAGGCCATCGACGCGCTGGATGCGGAACTGAAGGCCACGCTGGCGCCGCTGAAGGACAAGCCCTTCGTCGTCTTCCACGACGCCTACCAGTATTTCGAGGCGCGCTATGACCTGTCGGCGGTCGGCTCCATCACCGTCAGCCCGGACCGCCGCCCGTCGGCCAAGCGGCTGTCGGCGATCCGCGCCAAGATCGCCGGGCTGAACGCCGCCTGCGTCTTCGCCGAACCGCAGTTCGAGCCGACGCTGGTCCGCACGGTGGTCGAGGGAACCAAGGCGAAGACCGGCGTGCTCGACCCCGAAGGCGCCGACCTGCCGGAGGGCGAGGCGCTCTACCCCACCCTGCTGCGCAACCTCGCCGCATCGCTGCGCGGCTGCCTTGGCGCTTAAGCCACGGCCGGGCCTGTGCTAAACCGCTGGGAGGGCGGGAAACTCCGGCCGGAAGAGTCGAACAGAGGATGGGCGTCATGAAGATCGGTGTCGTCGGGTGCGCGGGGCGCATGGGCCAGATGCTGGTGCGCGAGATCGCGGCGACTGCGGGCTGCACGCTGGCCGGCGGGACCGAGCGGCTGGGCGGCCCGGCGCTGGGCAAGGATTCTGGGCATCCTGTCCGGGATCGACCCGCTGGGCGTGACCGCCATCGACGACCCGGTCGCCCTCTTCGCCGAGGCCGACGCGGTGATCGACTTCACCAGCCCGGACTCGACGGAACGGCACGCCGCACTCGCCGCCCAGTCGGAGACCGTGCTGGTCGTCGGCACCACCGGCCTCAACCCGTCGCAGCAGGCGGCCATCGCCGCCGCGGCCACCCACACCGCCATCGTCCAGTCGCCCAACATGTCGCTGGGCGTCAATCTGCTGCTGGCTCTGGTGGAGCAGGTCGCCCACGCGCTGGACGACGACTACGACATCGACATCCTGGAGATGCACCACCGCCGCAAGGTCGATGCGCCGTCAGGCACCGCGCTCGGTCTCGGCCGTGCCGCGGCGGCCGGGCGCGGGGTGGCGCTGGAGGATGTCTGGCAGAAGGTGCGCGACGGCCACACCGGCGCCCGTCCACGCGGCGAGATCGGCTTCGCCACGCTGCGCGGCGGCGACGTGATCGGCGACCACACCGTGTTCTTCGCCAGCGAGGGCGAGCGGGTCGAGCTGACCCACAAGGCGTCGGGCCGCGGCATCTACGCCAAGGGCGCCGTCCGCGCCGCCCTGTGGGCGCAGGACAAGACGCCGGGCCTCTACAGCATGCGCGACGTGCTGGGCGTCTGAAAACCGGCCCCTGAAAGCTGGGGCTTGAAAAGCAGGTGGGGCGGCGGGTCCTACACCCCCGCCCCGTCGCGCTCCAGCACCGCCAGGAAGGCCTCGACCACCCGCGGGTCGAAATGGCTGCCGGCCTCCGCCCGCAGCAGGTCCAGCACCTCGCCGATGTCCCACGCCTTCTTGTAGGGGCGGCGATGCAGCAGGGCGTCGAACACGTCGGCGACGGCGACGATGCGGCCGGCCAGCGGGATGGCGTCGCCGGCCAGCCCCTTCGGATAGCCGCTGCCGTCGAACTTCTCGTGATGGCTCTCGGCGATCTCCGCGCCCATCGACAGGTAGCCGTGGCGGTCGCCGCCGCAGGCATCGCGCAGGATGCTGCCGCCGATGGCGGCATGCTCGCGCATCACCGCCATCTCCGCCTCGTCCAGCCGGCCCGGCTTGCGCAGGATGGCGTCGGGGATGCCGACCTTGCCGACATCGTGCAGCACGCTGGCCAGCCCGATGGTGTCGCAGAACCAGTCGTCCAGCTCGTGCGCGAAAACATTGCGGGCGTGGAGTTCGCGGGCGATGGCGGTGGCCCAGCGGCCCAGCCGCTTCACATGGTCGCCGGTGACCTCGTCCTTGTATTCGGCCAGCTTGCCCAGCGCATGGACGGTGGCGATCTGCGCCTGGTTCAGCCGCTCGTAAAGCCGCAGATTGTCCAGCCCGACCGCCGCCTTGGTGCAGAGCAGCTCCACCAGCGGCCGGTCGCCCGCGGCGAAGGGACCGCCCAGCAGGCAGAGCGCCAGCGGCGGCGCATCGCGGCCGCGCAGCACGGCGACTCCGCAGCAGGCGCTCCAGCGCGTCTGCCCGTCGGCCAGCGCCGCCAGCACGGTGGCGGCCGCCTCCGGCGGCAGGTCGTCTGCCGGCAGCCCGGCCTCCGCGACGATGGACGGTCGCCCATCCTCCCCGGCGGCGCACAGCAGGGCGGACTGGGCGCCGCCCGCCAGCGCCGCCGCCCGCCCGACCAGCCCGGCCAGGAATTGCGGGCGCGAGCGCAGCCCGGCCAGATGGTCGGCCGCCTCCATCACCCGCTCCAGCCCCTGGCGGCCATGCTCGATGGTGGCGATGTGCTGGTAGGAGCGCAGTGCCGCGACCGCGGCGGTGTAGAGCTTCTGCGCCGTCAGCTCGCTCTTCGCCTTGTAGTCGTTGATGTCGTAGGCGGCGATCACCTGCCGTTCGGGCGCCTGCCCCGGCTGGCCGGTGCGCAGGATGATGCGGATCTGCCGGTTGCCCATCTCCTCGCGGATGTGGCGGACCAGCTTCAGCCCGGCATCGTCGGTCTCCATCACCACATCCAGCAGGATGGCGGCGATGCCCGGATGCTCCGCCAGCAGCGACCGCGCCTGCCTTGCGGTGTAGGCGGACAGGAAGCGGACCGGCCGCTCCTCGAACATCATCTCGCCCAGCACGACGCGGGTGATGGCATGGACCTCGTGGTCGTCGTCGACGATCAGGATCAGCCAGGGCGGATTGCGCCGCCCGCCGTCGGCGGATTCCTCCGCTTCGGCGGCGAATTCCAGGACATCCGCGGCGGAGTCCCGCCGGAGAATGTCCGCCCTGTCGGCCCCTTTGCCCCCGTCGACCATCACCGCCCCCGCGGATCGATTCGCTTTCGCCAGCGTCAAGAAAGTTACCGGCGCGTGCACCACCTCATTCGCAGACAATTTTCGGTGAAGTTATGATGAGTTGTCAATGAATCGGCTCAGGCCGTGCGCTTCCAGGCCACGGTCAGCAGCCCGGCGCCCATCAGCAGCGAGCCGCCGACCCGGTTGACCGTCCGCTGTACCGACGGCGTCCTGACCGCGCGCCGCGCCGCCGAGGCCAGCAGGGCATAGCCGGCGGCGTTCAGCGTCGCCAGCACCAGGAAGGTCGCCTCCATCACCACCATCTGCCCGGCCAGCGGGCTGCCGGTGTCGAGGAACTGCGGCAGGAAGGCGACGAAGAAGACGATGCTCTTGGGGTTCAGCGCGGTGACGGCATAGGTGTGCAGCATCATGCGCCAGGGCCGGACATCCCGGTCGTCGGCCGCGGCCTCGGCGTTGCCGACCGGCGCCCGCCACAGCTTGATGCCGAGATAGAGCAGATAGGCGGCACCCGCCCATTTCAGCAGGGTGAACAGCGCCGCCGAGGTCGACAGCAGCACCCCCAGCCCCAGCATGGAGGCGGTCATCGCCGTGAAGTCGCCCAGCGCCACCCCGGCCACCGTCGCCATGGCCGATTTCCGCCCATGGCCCAGGGCATAGGACACCACGATCAGCACCGTCGGCCCCGGAATCATCAGCATGATGGCGGAGGCGGCTGCGAAGGCGAGCCACAGGTCGGCGGACATGGTGCTGTCTCCAATATGGGTAGTGACCCACTCATCAATCCACAGCCGGCTGGCATGCGCAATGCCATTGGCGGTGGACCGGAACGCCGATAGGCAAAAGCCCGTCCGACGCAAGAGCGCAGTGGCGGCGGAGCCGGCCGAAATTTGCCGCGTCAGACCCGCGAAACGGTCACAGGCGGAATAATTCGCCGCAACCTATGTTGGTCCCGGTATCGGCCGGTCCGCGGCGGCATCGCCCAGGCGCCGGTTGTGGCTCCATCGTCGAATTGTCACAGCCGAACGTCATAGGCACCATTGTGGAATCCGGAACGAAGGTCTAGTTTGTTTGTGCCCCCAACGATTTCCCGAGCATGGGAAGGTGCCATCCATGAACCTGCACAATCTGGCCAGCGATATGGTGCAAACCGCTCTGGCCTGTGAAAAGGCGCTCCCCGGACGGGCGAACGCCGACGAACACGATCTCGCCCGGCACATCCTGGTCGAACCCGACCACGCCTGGCACGTCTGCGAGACCTACGCCCGCGCGGTCAGCATTCCGGTCGAACAGCTCCCGGTCAGCCAGCTCCGCGGCCTCATCAGCGACATTGTCCTGTCGAAGCTTCCCCGTTACGACTGAGTTTCTCGATCCCAAGGGCCGGCGCCGTATCCGGCCGATGGCCGGAACGATCCGGGTTTACCGAACCCCGCACTCCAAGTTCCGTGGTGCCACCATGGCGATCGAGCTTCATTCCTTTACCGTAACGCTGGCCGTCGCGGATGCGACCGGCTGCTCCAGCGCCGCCGAGCATCGTGCCCGCATCTGGAAGGCCGTGTCCGACCTGTCGGCCGCCGTCCGCAATGCCGGCATGGCGACCGAGGCCCGTTTCCGCGGCCAGGACCGCCAGGGCCATGTCCTGTTCGAGGCGACCGACACCGGCGCCGCCTTCCTGCGCGGCCTGCCCGCCATCGCCAGCGTCGATGACGCGCGCAGGAACGGCGGGCGCGTCCAGCTTCGTCACTGAAGCCCCGTCACTGACGGCCCGGCGGGCACCGCTCCCGCTGGAAAAGCAAAGGCCCGCCGCTCCGATCCGGGGCGGCGGGCCTTGCCGTGTTGGAAACAGGGTTCAGCGCGCGCGGTGGCGCAGCGGCCGGACGTTGCTTTCGGTCTCGACCTCTTCCTCGGTGGGGCGCACCTTCTTCAGCTGGACGATGAAACGCTCGGCGCCGTTCTCCATCACGGCGATGCCGGTCAGGCCATGCGCCCAGTCACAGGGAACGACGTGGATTTCCTTGATGGTGGCGGTGCCGGCCGCAAGCTCCGCACGGTCCAGGACCACGTCCCCGACCCGGAACCCCAAATAGGCGTCGATCAGCATTCTCTTGGGCGTCCGTCTTCCGTTTCAGGCCACGCACCGGGGCCGGCACCGACGGCCGGGCTCCCTTACGATGGACCATCTTGCCATAGATTGGGCCGTTCGCGACGCTTTCCCAGCGATGACGACGCAGTAAACCGACAGGGACCCCCGTTTGTCCCACGGCCGGCGGGGCCGGACGGCAGGCGCGGAAGCGGCCGTCCCCGTCCGAGGGAGGAGACGGAAACGGCCGCTTCGGCGGTCCCCGGACCCTTGGACTGATGCCCGGGACCGGGGCGGGAACGCCGGCCGTCACACCAGCGGCGACCGGGACGGCGGCGTCCGGCAGGTGCAGAATAGTTCGACCGGCAAACCATTTGCGCCCCTACCTTCGTTCAGCCCTGCACAGTTCTTGAGCAATTCCGAGCCCGCCCGTTGTTGGCGGCGGCAGCATTGCGATAGGGTCGTCGCACAGCTCCCCTTCCCACCCCAAAGAGGTCCGTCGGTCGTGCAGAGTTGGCTGGTGCTGGCCGTTTCGGCGGCCTATCTGGGGGTTCTGTTCGCCATCGCCTGGTGGGGCGACCGGCGCACCGCCGGGGGCGCGCTGCTGTCGGCCTCGCCGCGGGCGACCGGCATCCTCTTCGCGCTGACGCTGTGCATCTACAACACCAGTTGGAGCTTCTACGGCTCGGTCGGCCGGGCCTCGGCCAGCGGCTTCGATTTCCTGCCGATCTATCTGGCGCCGATGATCCTGCTGCTGGCGGCCCGCCCGGTGCTGACCAAGACCATCGCCATCACCAAGGCGCAGAACGTCACCTCCATCGCCGACTTCATCGGCGCCCGCTACGGCAAGAGCCAGGCGGTGGCGGCGCTGGTGACGCTGACGGCGCTGGTCGGCGTGCTGCCCTACATCGCCTTGCAGCTGAAGGCGGTTGCCGCCAGCTTCGACGTGCTGACGGCCCCGTCGCTGGCCGCCCCGGCCGCCCTGCCGCCGCCGGTCTGGGGCGACACCGCCTTCGCGGTGGCGCTGTCGATGGCGGTCTTCACCATCCTGTTCGGCGTCCGCCACATCAACGCCAGCGAGCATCACCGCGGCCTGATGCTGGCCATCGCGTTTGAGAGCCTGGTGAAGCTGACCGTCTTCCTGGCGGTGGCCGCCTTCATCGTCTGGGGGATGTTCGACGGCTACACCGACCTGATCGCCCGGCCGCAGGCGGAGCCGCTGCTGTCGCCCGACTTCACCGACCCGACCTGGTGGTCGAACACGTCGATCTCGATCATCGCCTTCCTCTGCCTGCCGCAGATGTACCATGTGATGACGGTGGAGAACGACAATCCCCGCCATCTGCGCGCCGCCGCCTGGATGTACCCCTCCTATCTGGTGGCGCTGAGCGCCCTGATGATCCCCATCGCGGTGGCCGGCCTCATCACCTTCGGGCCCGACAGCGGAAGCGACGGCATCAACCCCGACACCTTCATGATCACCCTGCCCATCGCGGCGGGGGCCAGCGGCTTCAGCCTGCTGTCCTTCATCGGCGGCCTGTCGGCGGCGACCGGCATGGTCATCGTCGCCGCGGTGTCGCTCAGCACCATGCTGTGCAACGACGTGGTGATGCCGCTGCTGCTCAGCCGCAAGCACTTCGCCGCCCGCGTCGGCCGGCGCGACATGGTCGGCACGCTGCTGCTGGTGCGGCGGCTGTCGGTGGTGGGCATCCTGCTGCTGGCCTATGTCATGCACCGGCTGGTCGACCGCGACTACCCGCTGACCGTCATCGGCCTCCTGTCCTTCGTCGCGGTGGCGCAGTTCGGCCCGGCCTTCTTCGGCGGGCTGTACTGGCGGCGGGCCAACCGGGTGGGGGCTCTGGCCGGGCTCGGTGCCGGCTTCCTGCTGTGGGTCTACACGCTGCTGGTGCCGTCGATGGCGCGCATCGTGCCGGTGCCGGACGCCTTCCTCGATCACGGCCCCTGGGGCATCGGCTGGCTGCGCCCGCAGGCCCTGTTCGGGATCGAGGGGCTGGACCCCATCTCGCACGCCAGCCTGTGGAGCCTGCTCGCCAACCTGATCGCCTTCGTCGCCGGCTCGCTGCTGGCCCGCCCCAGTGCCGTGGAGCGCACCCAGGCCGTCTTCTACACCACCGCGACCGCCGACCGCGACGAGGACGACACGCCGCAGGCGCTGGCCAGGCTGGCCGACCTGCGGGCGCTCGCCATCCGTTTCGTCGGGGCGGAGCGCGGCAACGCCGCCTTCGATGCTTATGCCGCCGGACGCAAGGGCGAGACCGGCCCCGCCGACCTCGACGCCGTCCGCTTCACCGAGACGCTGATCGCCGGCGCCATCGGGGCGGCGTCGGCGCGGGTGGTGATGGCCGCCTCTCTGCAAGGCCGCTCGCTGTCGCGCGGCGACGCCATGGCGATGCTGGACGAGGCGTCGGAGGCGCTGCGCTTCAACCGCAAGCTGCTCCAGGCGACGCTGGAGAACATCGGCCAGGGCATCTGCGTGATCGATGCCGACCACCGCATCGCCGCCTGGAACCACCGCTATCTGGAACTGCTCGACCTGCCGGCCGACATGGTGCGGGTTGGCGTGCCCTTCGCCGACCTGATCCGCTTCAACGAGCGCCGCGGCGAATACAGCGCCCGCGACATGACGGCGCTGCTGACCAACCGCGACACCGCCAACCAGCAATGGCCCTACCGCTACGAGCGGCGCCGCCCCGACGGCACGGTGCTGGAGATCGTCGCCAACCCGCTGCCGGAAGGCGGCTATGTCTCGACCTACACCGACGTGACCGAGCGCTACCGCGCCGCCGAGGCCCTGCGCGAGGCCAACGAGAGCCTGGAGCACCGCGTGCAGGAGCGCACCGACGCGCTGCAACAGGCGAAGGCGGAGGCCGAGGCGGCCAACGCCAGCAAGACCCGCTTCCTCGCCGCCGCCAGCCACGACCTGCTGCAACCGCTGAACGCCGCCCGCCTGTTCGTCTCGGCGCTGGAGGAGAGCATGCGGGGACCGCTGCCGACGCCCGGCCAGCGGGAGTCGGAATGCGGCATGATCGACAACGCCGCCGCCTCGCTCCGCTCGACCGAGATGCTGCTGGGCGGACTGCTCGACATCTCGTCGCTCGACGCCGGCAATGTCCGGGTGAAGATGCGCAGCTTCGCCATCGACGAGCTGCTGGGCGGGCTGGGGGTGGAATTCTCCGCCCTGGCGCAGGAACGCGGCCTGACCTTGAAGGTGGTGGGCTGCGGTGCGGTGGTGCGCTCCGACCCGCAGCTTCTGCGCCGGGTGTTGCAGAATTTCCTGTCCAACGCCATCCGCTACACGCCGAAGGGCCGCGTCCTGCTCGGCTGCCGGCGCCGCCGCGACCCCATTCACGGTGATCGCCTGCGCATCGAGGTTTGGGACACCGGCCCCGGCATCCCCGAGGCCAAGCGCCACGAGGTGTTCGAGGAGTTCCGCCGGCTGGGAGGCGAAAACGGCGGCGGCAATCCGGCCGATAAGGGATTGGGCCTCGGCCTCGCCATCGTCGACCGCATCGCCCGGCTGCTCGACCATCCCGTCACCCTGCGCTCCACCGTCGGGCGCGGCACCGGCTTCGCGGTGGAGGTGCCGATGGAGCAGTCGCGCGCCACCCCGGTCACCCGACCGGTCTCCACGCCTGCCGCCCTGTCGGCCGGGCTTCTGGTCCTGTGCATCGACAATGAGGAGCCGATCCTGGCCGGCTTGCGTGCGCTGCTCGGCCAATGGGGCTGCCGGGTGGCGACGGCATCGGACGTCGAAGGCGCCCTGGCGGCACTCGCCCCCTTCGACGGGGCGCTTCCCGATGTGGTCTGTGTCGATTATCACGTCGGCGACGGGCAGACGGGGCTTGCGGTTCTGGAGCGGTTGCGGGAATTGTGGGACCGCCCGGTCAAGGGGCTGCTGCTGACCGCCGACCGCTCCGAAGCGGTGCGGGCGGAAGCGGAGCGTTGCGGCTGCGGGGTGCTCTACAAACCGGTGAAGCCGGCGTCGCTGCGCCGCTTCCTGAACGGGGCGGCCTTGCAGACGGCGGCCGTGGCCGAGCGTTAAGGCTGGAACCGGACAAAAGCCGGGCGGCCGCAAATGGGGGGAGTGCGGAAGCCATGGGCGAGGACAGCGCAGCAGGCGCATCGGCAACGGCTGGACAAACGGCGGCTGAACAAACGGCGGCCGCGCAAACGACAGCCGGACAGACGACAATCGTCATCGGCGACGACCATCCGCTGGTGCAGGCGGCGCTGCGCGACGCGCTGGGCCGGGCGATGCCGGAGGTGCGGGTGATCGAATGCCCGGACCTCAACTCGGTGATGACCGCGGTGGGAGCGCAGCCGGACGGGATCGACCTCGTCCTGCTCGACCTGAACATGCCCGGCACCCACGGTTTCGCCGGCCTGTTCCTGATGCTGGCCCACCACCCGACCGTGCCGGTCGCCATCCTGTCGGCCTTGCAGGATCCCGACACCATCCGCCGGGCGCTGGCCTATGGCGCCTCGGGCTACATCCCGAAGTCGCTGTCGATGCCGGCGATGGCCGACGCCATCCGCGCCATCCTGTCCGGCGAGACCTGGGCGCCGCCGCTGTCGGCGGTGTCATCGGAAGCCGACGAGGCAGACTCCGCCCGCCGCTTCGCCTCGCTGTCGCCGCAGCAGCTGCGCATCCTGACGATGATCGTCGACGGCAAGCTGAACAAGCAGATCGCCGGCGAACTGAACGTGTCGGAGCAGACGGTGAAGGTCCACGTCTCCAGCATCCTGCGCAAGCTGAACGTGGTCAGCCGCACCCAGGCCGCCGTCGTTGCCGGCCGGCTGGCGGTGGGCGGCGACGTGCTGCGCTAACGCCCGCTTCTCCCACGACCACACTCCCGAGTGCCTCCATGGTTCTGCTGCTGAGCATTTCGCTGACCCTGTCGCTGGTCGTCCTGCTCGGCGCCGCGGCGATGGAGCGGGCCGCGATCCTCGGCCGGATCAACGGAGCCAATGGCCTGACGATTCTGGTGGCATTGGTCGTCTCGGCCGCCGCCTCCCTCGTCGCGGCCATGCTCGCCGGCTGGATCGGCGGGTGGGGCGCCATGCTGACGGTCCTGGTGGGATCGGCCCTCTATCACTGGGCTATGGCGAAGCTGCTTCTGAGTGGCTTGCAGGGCATCGCGTCCCGCATCGCCGCCACCGACCGGGCGAAGTCGCCGTTGCGCTGACCTCGCATTCCGTTCTTCCTTTGTACGCATAAGCTGGCGCTTGCTCCGCCGCTTTGCTAAGCTGCCGTCATCATGATCACCGCCCTGCACAGCGTCTGCCGCGACTGCGCCGCCGCCCTCCCCGGCGCAGGATCGGGCGCAGGATCGGGTGACTTGACGCGCTGCCCGAAATGCGGCAGCCGGCGGCTGTTCCGCCATGCCGAGCTGCACAGCCTGCATATCGGCCACATCGACTGCGACAGCTTCTATGCCACGGTGGAGAAGCGCGACCGGCCGGAGCTGGCCAGCCGCCCGGTGATCGTCGGCGGCGACGACCATCGCGGGGTGGTCGCCGCCTGCTGCTATGTCGCCCGGATATCGGGCGTGCGCTCGGCCATGACGATCCGCGAGGCGCTGGACCGCTGCCCCGACGCCACCATCATCCGCCCCAACATCGCCAAATATAAGGAAGTCGGCCATCGGGCCCGCGAGATCATGGAGGCCTTCACCCCGCTGGTCGAGCCGATCAGCATCGACGAGGCCTATCTCGACCTGACCGGCGTGGAAGACCGCCTCAGCATCAGCCCGGCCCAGGCGCTGGTTGAGATCGTCCGCCGCTTCGAGCGGGAACTGCGCATCACCGCCTCCATCGGCCTCAGTTACAACAAGCTGCTGGCGAAGATCGCCTCGGATCTCGACAAGCCGCGCGGCTTCTCCGCACTCGGCCGGGCGGAGGCGGCGGCCTTCCTGGCGCCCAAGCGGGTGACCATCCTGTGGGGCGTCGGCCCGGCCTTGGAGCGCAAGCTGTTCGCCGACGGCATCACCCGCGTCGGCGATCTTCAGGACAGGGATGAGCATTGGCTGGTCAAGCGCTACGGCGCCATGGGCCGGGTGCTCTACAGCTACGCCCGCGGCGAGGATTCCCGCCGGGTGCACCCCGAGTCGCCGAGCAAGAGCATCTCGTCGGAGGAAACCTTCGACTGGGACGTCACCACCCTGCCCGCCCTGGCGCAGGAGCTGCGCCCGCTGGCCGACAAGGTCGCCCGCCGGCTGGAGCGCGAGGGGCTGCTCGGCCGCAGCGTGGTGCTGAAGCTGAAGACCAAGGATTTCCAGCAGTTGACCCGGTCCCGCCGGGTCGAGCCGACCCGCTCGGCGGACGCGATCCTGGCGGCCGGCCTCGCCCTGCTGGAGCGCGAGGTCGACGGCCGCGCCTTCCGCCTGATCGGCATCGGCTGCACCGACCTGACCCACCCGGAAACCGCGCCGGACCCGGAACTCGACCTGTTCGGGTGAACCGCGGGGTCAGAACGTCGATAGCGCGGCGCAAAGACGTGGAAAGGAGAAAGCACAGTGCAGAATGAGGCTTGGTTCCGGGACACGCTGGAATTCGCCAGGACCCTCCACAAGGGTCAGGTCGACAAGGCCGGCGCCCCCTATTGGAGGCATCTGGAACGGGTCGCCCACCGCCTGATGGAGCGGTTCCCCGACGCCACCAAGGCCCAGTTCCAGGCCGCCCTGCTCCATGACGCCATCGAGGATGCCGGCGCCACCGCCGACGATCTCCGGGCGGCTGGCGTCGAGGAGGAGGCCATCGCCGCCATCCAACTGGTCAGCCGGAACCTGAACCCCGAAGGAAGCTATCTCGACTGGATCGGGCGGATCGCCGCGAGCGGCAACCTCACGGCGATCCGCGTCAAGCTGGCCGACAATCTGGACAACAGCGATCCCGCCCGCGTCGCCGCCATCGCCGCCGGGCCGCGGATGGTTGCCGAGAAATACGCACCGGCCAGGGCGATCCTGGAACGGGCGATCCTCGAACAGGCGCTGTAACCGGCTCCGACCCGGAATTGGACCTGTTCGGGTGAGAGGCAGCATGAAAGATCGGCGGCCTTGGCACAGGGCTGTATTACCCATGGCCGCCCAGCCGACGAAGCGGTTGTGAAGCGTCTTGCGTGCAGTCGCTCTTCCGACCGCGGATCACGCGGCGACGGCGCCTCCGTCCGCACCGGGAGGCTCGACGGCCAAAACGGTAAGGGTCTTCGCCTCGCCCTCACGCGTGTACCATGTGATCGACTGTCCTTCCGCGACGCCGATGAGGGCCGCGCCAATGGGGGTCAGCACCGACACCCGACCGGCCGCGAGGTCGGCGTCACCCGGATAGACCAGGGTGACAGTGCGCTCCTGTCCGGTTACCTCGTCCCGGAACGCCACGCGCGCGCCCATCGTGACCACCGTCGCCACGAGTTCGCCGGCATCGATCACCGCAGCGCGCTCCAGTTCGACCGTGAGGTACGCGTACACATCGGGCAACCTCTCGGAAACGGCCTCCACCAGAGCCGAGAGGCGGTCATGGTCGGTGGCGGTCAGCACGATGGGCGGAAACTGGTCTGCGGGACGCATCGAGGTCTTCCTTCGCTTTTCTCGGCATGCTCAACCGACTGCCGGGCGACGCCCCCCGGTGGACGCCTCATCGGTCATGCAGCGGTTGCATGTGATAAACCCGCGACCGCAGGGATGCGGTTCGAGCGGCTCTTTTGGATTCGGAGACGATGTTGGCCCCGGACGGTCCGGGAGCCTTGCCTCAGGCGACCAAATCCGGGGCGGGCGAGCCTGCGTGAACGCGGCCTGCACGCAGGAGGTTACGGATATGGCGGGGCGGCAGTGTCATGGTTCCCCGAACTTGGACAGGTTCGCGCCGGAATTCAAGGATTACACGATCACGACGGTGGCATGGGCCCCCACTCCCTGAGGCAGGCCGGTCCTGGGCGAACGTACCCCCCAGGGAGACGTTCCCTCGACGGTCAGTCCGCCCGGTCCTCCAGCGCCGGCAGGTTGCCGGGGCGCACGATGCTGCGGATGGCGAAGCTCGACTGGATGCGCACCACGCCGGGGAGGCGCGACAGCGAGTCCTTATAGATGCGGTCGTAATCGCTGGGATTCTGCGCCACCACCCGCAGCAGGTAATCGGAACTGCCGGACAGCAGATAGCACTCCCGCACCTCCGGACAGCGGCGGACGGCGGCGTCGAAACGGCGCAGATACTCGTCGGTCTGCCGTTCCAGCGTGATCTGGACGATGACGGTCACCGACCGCTCCTCGTCCGCCGTCTCGATGATGGCGGTATAGCCGCGGATGACGCCGGAATGCTCCAGCATGTGCAGGCGGCGCAGGCAGGCCGAGGGAGACAGCCCGACCTCCGCCGCCAGCTTGGCGTTGCTCATCCGGCCGTCCTTGCGGAGAAGGCGCAGGATCTTGTGGTCCAGGGCGTCCAGGGCGTGCATGCAACTTTATTCGAAGACGTGGCGGATCGTGCGGAAGCTCCACCACACTATGGGGGATTCATGCAAGGCTTTGCAGAGATTCACCCGCTTCGCCGGCCGTATAGTGACATCGCTGAGACAATCTGCCCCACCGATGGTTTCCTGGGATACCAATGGTTCTGCCGGATTCGATCGGCCGGATTGATTGAAACGGGCGTTCGGATCGGGGAGATCTCGCATGGTCACGCGCATCGGCGTTCCCAAGGAAATCAAGAACCACGAATACCGCGTCGGGCTGACGCCGGCATCGATCCGCGAACTGGCGGCGGACGGCCATTCCCTGCTGGTGCAGAGCGGCGCCGGCGCCGAGATCGGCTTTTCCGACGAGGCCTACCGCGCGGCGGGGGCCGAGATCGCCGAAACCGCCGAGGAGGTCTTTGCGAAGGCCGAGCTTATCGTGAAGGTCAAGGAGCCGCAGCCGGCGGAATGTCGCAGGCTGCGCCCGGATCAGGTGCTCTTCACCTACCTGCACCTCGCCCCCGATCCCGAACAGGCCCGGCTGCTGATGGAGAGCGGCTGCACCGCCATCGCCTATGAAACCGTCACCGACCGCGCCGGCCGCCTGCCTCTGCTGGCGCCGATGTCGGAGATCGCCGGCCGCATGGCGATCCAGGTCGGCGCCGTCGCCTTGCAGAAGAGCAACGGCGGCTCCGGCATCCTGCTGGGCGGCGTGCCCGGCGTGCTGCCCGGCAAGGTGCTGGTCATCGGTGGCGGCGTGGTCGGCGCCAACGCCGCCCGCATGGCGATGGGGCTGGGCGCCGACGTGACCATCGCCGACCGCTCCATGCCGCGGCTGGCCCAGCTCGACGATCTGTTCGGGCCGCGGCTGAAGACCGTCTATGCCTCCGCCGACACCCTCGACCGGCTGGTCGCCGATGCCGATCTGGTGGTCGGCGCCGTGCTGGTGCCGGGGGCGGCGGCGCCGAAACTGGTGCGCCGCGACCAGCTGGCCGGCATGCGCCGCGGGTCGGTCCTGGTGGATGTCGCCATCGACCAGGGCGGCTGTTTCGAGACCAGCCACGCCACCACCCACTCCGACCCGACTTATGTGGTGGACGGCGTCGTGCATTATTGCGTCGCCAACATGCCGGGTGCCGTCGCCCGCACCAGCACCGAGGCGCTGAACCATGCCACCCTGCCCTTCGTCCAGGCGCTGGCCGGCAAGGGCTGGAAACGGGCGCTGGCCGAGGATCCGCACCTGCTGGCCGGGCTGAATGTCCAGGGCGGCCGGCTGACCTATCCGGCGGTGGCGGAGGCGCTCGGACAGCCCTTCACCGACCCGCGCGAAACGGTCGGCGGATGATGTGAACAGCTGTTGACAATAAACTGAACGATATTTCTCGGAAACCGTAGGACTGGAAATTTTGAACGGAAAAATCGCGACGCGTCGGAACGATTGTTGTTTTTTTCAACCCTTGGAAAGAGAGTGTTGCGCCTACGGATCAAGTTGCATTACCTGTCTGTCACAAGAAAAAGGGTAACATATGCAACCGGCGCTTAAGTGCCGGGGCCAAAGACCAAGAACAGTTTTGAACAGGGTAAGGCGCGGCGCCTTTCGCCGACTGGTGCTGTCCGGACGGTCACTCCGTCCGAACTGGCCCGCGATTCACAAGCAGGATGTCCGGCAGCGATGCCGGTGGGGACGCCACGGCTGCAAGCCCGTGCCGCGCAAGTGGGAGCTGTTGACCATGGTCGAACGACGGAATGCCGCTCGGGTGCATGACCGCACCCCCGCGACCTCGTCGCATATCCGGAAGATGCCCGCCTGGATGCCCGTCCTGGTGAAGGCCGGCCTTGTCCCGGCTCCGCGCATGCCGGCCCGCAGCGGTCCCCTGTAACGAATTCGCCCGAAGCCCCGCCGGATCCCGCATCCGGCGGGGCTTCGGCAAGAACCGGGTGCGGCGGCGGGGTTCCAAGCGTCCCCTGCCTCGGTCCTGGATGTTCTCCCCCGTTCATCCGGATCGGAACTCCGCTGCCGCACACGGCTCACTCTTTTTCGCGTGCCTGCCTATTCGTTGATCTGGGAGAGTGGGAGAAGCCTGCCTGATGGAATATTTTCTTCAGCAATTGATCAACGGCTTGTCGCTCGGTGCGATCTACGGCCTGATCGCAATCGGTTACACGATGGTGTACGGCATCATCGGCATGATCAACTTCGCCCATGGCGAGATTTACATGATCGGCTCCTTCGTGGCGCTGATCACCTTCCTGGCCATCGGCGCGCTCGGCATCACCTGGGTGCCGCTGGCGCTGCTGATCATGCTGCTCGCCTCCATGCTGTTCACCAGCGTCTATGGCTGGACGGTCGAGCGCATCGCCTACCGGCCGCTGCGCTCCTCGCCGCGCTTGGCGCCGCTGATCTCCGCCATCGGCATGTCGATCTTCCTGCAGAACTACATCCAGATCCTCCAGGGCGCCCGCTCCAAGCCGCTGCAGCCCATCCTGCCCGGCAACCTCACCCTGATGGACGGCGCCGTCTCTGTCAGCTACGTCCGGCTCGCCACCATCATCATCACGCTGGTCCTCATGGTCGGCTTCACCATGCTGATCAACCGCACCTCGCTCGGCCGTGCCCAGCGCGCCTGCGAGCAGGACAAGAAGATGGCCGGGCTGCTCGGCGTCAACGTCGACCGCGTCATCTCGCTGACCTTCGTCATGGGGGCCGCACTCGCCGCCGTCGCCGGCATGATGGTGCTGCTGATCTATGGCGTCATCGACTTCTACATCGGCTTCCTGGCCGGCGTGAAAAGCTTCACCGCCGCCGTGCTCGGCGGGGTCGGCTCGCTGCCCGGCGCCATGCTCGGCGGCGTGGTCATCGGCCTGATCGAAGCCTTCTGGTCCGGCTATGTCGGCTCCGAATGGAAGGACGTCGCAACCTTCTCCATCCTCGTCCTCGTCCTGATCTTCCGGCCCACCGGCCTGCTCGGCCGGCCCGAGATCGAGAAGGTGTAAGCGCCATGACCACGCACTCCAACACCCTCTCCGCCGGACGCGGCGCCGCGCGCGGCGTCGACTGGGCCGCCACCGTCAAGGACGCCGGCCTCGCCGCCTTCGTGGCCCTGCTGCTGACCGTGCCGCTGGTGGGCTTGCGCACCGTCGACCGCCCCACCGGGCTCGGCATCGAAGCCCGGCCGGAAGAAGTCATCGCCTCGCTGGTCCTCGTCTTCCTCGGCCGGCTCGGGCTCGGGCTGATCCGCCAGGGCATGGCGCTGCCGGTGCTGATCCTGGCGCTGGTCTGCGCCGGCATCGGGCTGGTGCTGCCGATGCCGACCCAGGTGCTGCGCCTGGTGCTGGTGCTGGGCGGCGGCGTCATCGCCATCCGCGCCGCCATGACCGTCGCCACCGGCCGCTCCAAGCTCAGCCAAGCCGACCGCGACAAGCGCATGGATCGATTCGCCGCCAAGGTGCAGCATGCCAGCAAATACATCGGCCCGGTCGCCGTCGTCTTCGCCGCCATCCTGCCGATGACGCCGCTGGCCGACCGCATGCTGCTGGACATCGGCATCCTGCTGCTGACCTACATCATGCTGGGCTGGGGCCTGAACATCGTGGTCGGTCTGGCCGGCCTGCTCGACCTCGGCTATGTCGCCTTCTACGCCGTCGGCGCCTACAGCTACGCGCTGCTCGCCCATTATTTCGGACTCAGCTTCTGGCTCTGCCTGCCGCTGGCGGGGCTGCTCGCCGCCTGTTCCGGCGTGCTGCTCGGCTTCCCCGTCCTGCGGCTGCGCGGCGACTATTTCGCCATCGTGACCTTGGGCTTCGGCGAGATCATCCGCATCATCCTGGTCAACTGGTACCAGTTCACCGGCGGCCCGAACGGCATCTCCGGCATCCCGCGGCCGAGCTTCTTCGGCATCGCCGACTTCTCCCGCACCCCGGCCGAGGGCATGGCCGCCTTCCACGAGCTGTTCGGGCTGGAGTTCTCGCCGCTCCACCGCATCGTCTTCCTCTACTACCTCATCCTGGCTTTGGCCCTGGTGGTGAACCTGTTCACGCTCAGGGTGCGCAAGCTGCCGCTGGGCCGGGCCTGGGAAGCGCTGCGCGAGGACGACATCGCCTGTGCGTCCTTGGGCATCAACCGCACCAACATGAAGCTGGCGGCCTTCGCCATCGCGGCGATGTTCGGCGGCTTCGCCGGCTCCTTCTTCGCCACGCGCCAGGGCTTCATCAGCCCGGAGAGCTTCACCTTCATCGAGTCGGCGATCATCCTGGCCATCGTGGTGCTGG
Organism: Azospirillum sp. UENF 112521; assembly: GCF_058780665.1. Lineage (NCBI taxonomy): Bacteria > Pseudomonadati > Pseudomonadota > Alphaproteobacteria > Rhodospirillales > Azospirillaceae > Azospirillum > Azospirillum sp. UENF 112521. The sequence goes on along the minus strand of NZ_JBSNCI010000009.1, from coordinate 291,950 downwards.
GCGGCATGGGCAGCCAGATCGGCGTGGTGGTCGCCACCCTGCTGGTGATCGGCCTGCCGGAAGCGTTCCGCGAGCTGGCCGACTACCGCATGCTGGCGTTTGGTGCCGGCATGGTGGTGATCATGCTGTGGCGTCCGCGCGGCCTGCTGGCCCATCGTGACCCGACCATCCTCCTGCATGGCGGCAAAAAGCCCGCCGCGGGAGCCGCGAAATGAGCGCCGTCATGACTGAAAAGCCGCTTCTGTCGGTCGAACACCTGACCATGCGCTTCGGCGGTCTGGTGGCGAACAACGACGTGTCGTTCGAGGCGCGGGCGGGCGAGATCACCGCGCTGATCGGCCCCAATGGTGCGGGCAAGACGACGCTGTTCAACTGCGTCACCGGCTTCTACACGCCGACCGTGGGGCGGCTGACGCTGCGCCATCCCGCCGGCAAGGAGTTCCTGCTGGAGCGGATGCCGGGCTACCGCATCGCCCAGCTGGCGGGCGTGGCGCGCACCTTCCAGAACATCCGGCTGTTCAGCGGCATGAGCGTTCTGGAGAACCTGATCGTCGCCCAGCACAACAAGCTGATGCGGGCGTCCGGCTTCGCCATCGCCGGCCTGTTGGGCCTGCCCGGCTTCCGCAAGGCCGAGCATGAGGCGGTGGAGCTGGCGAAATACTGGCTGGACCGGGTGCGGCTGACCGAGTTCGCCGACTGGGAAGCCGGCAATTTGCCCTACGGCGCCCAGCGCCGGCTGGAGATCGCGCGCGCCATGTGCACCGAGCCGGTGCTGCTGTGCCTGGACGAGCCGGCGGCCGGCCTGAACCCGCGCGAGTCGGGGGAGCTGGCCGAGATCCTGACCTTCATCCGCGACGTGCAGACCCCGCAGGGTCACCGCACGGGCGTGCTGCTGATCGAGCATGACATGAGCGTGGTGATGCGCATTTCCGACCATGTGGTGGTGCTGGACTATGGCCGGAAGATTTCCGACGGCACTCCGGAGCATGTGAAGAACGACCCGGCGGTGATCCGCGCCTATCTGGGCGAGGACGAGGACGAGGCGCTGCCGCCGGAGGTCGCCGCCGACCTGCACATCGCGCCCACCGCCGGCCAGAAGGGAGCCTGAACCATGCTGAAGGTATCGGGCGTCCACACCTTCTACGGCGCCATCGAGGCGCTGAAGGGCATCGACATCGAGATCGGCGCCGGCGAGATCGTCTCGCTGATCGGCGCCAACGGGGCCGGCAAGTCGACGCTGCTGATGACGATCTGCGGCAGCCCGCGGGCGCGCCAGGGCCGGGTGTTCTTCGAGGGCGAGGACATCACCGACCTGCCCACCCACGAGATCGTGCGGCGCGGCATCGCGCAAAGCCCGGAAGGCCGGCGCATCTTCCCGCGGATGACGGTGCTGGAAAACCTGCAGATGGGCTCCATCGTGGCGCAGCCCGGCAGCTTCGAGCGCGAGCTTGAGCGGGTGCTGACGCTGTTCCCGCGGCTGAAGGAGCGCATCAACCAGCGCGCCGGGACGATGTCGGGCGGCGAGCAGCAGATGCTGGCGATCGGGCGGGCGCTGATGAGCCAGCCGCGGCTTCTGCTGCTGGACGAGCCCAGCTTGGGGCTGGCGCCGCTGATCGTGAAGCAGATTTTCCAGGTGATCCAAGAGATCAACCGGGAACAGAAGATGACGGTGTTCATGGTCGAGCAGAACGCCTTCCACGCGCTGAAGCTGGCGCACCGGGCCTATGTGATGGTGACGGGGAAGATCACGATGACGGGGACCGGGGCGCAGCTCCTGGCCGACCCGGAGGTTCGCGCGGCCTATCTGGAAGGGGGACACTGAGATGGAAACGATCCTTGGCTCCTCCGTTCCGGTCTTCGTGTTCCTGACGGTGCTGGTGTTCGGCGGCTGCGGCGTGCTGACCGGGCAGACGCTGGCAGAGGGGTGGAAGCCGGTCTCCAGCGTGCTGGCCTACTCGCTGCTGCTGGGGGTGGGCGACCGCTTCCTGGCCTGGGGCCTGTTCGGCGAGCAGCTCTTGTCGCTGTGGGGCTTCATCGTCCACACAGCAGTGATCGGGCTGATCACGCTCACCGCACACCGCATCGCCATCGCGCGCCGCATGGTCAACCAGTATCCTTGGTTGTACGAGACTGCCGGTCCCTTCGGCTGGCGGGAGCGCACCCCGGCCCGCGGCTGAAGCGGTTCCGGAAAAACACATCTGAAAAGAACTGAAGCCGGATTTTTGAAATTCCCGGCACGAAAAGGCGCCGCTTTGTCCAAGCGACGGCGGCGCCTTCACTTTGTCCAAGCTGGACCGAGACTTTGGGATTGCTGTGACAACTGGCAATCTTCCGAAAGTCAGAGAGGAAGATCATGGTGCAGACCATGATGTGCTGTTACAATATCATTTAAATTTTGCAATTCGTTGACGCTTCTGTGGCGGACGCCGGCCTTGCCGGCGGTGCTTCGCCGTGCCCTGTGCCATATCCTCATGGTTGGCGGCCGGGCAGGAAGCGGAGGCGGCACGGGAAGGGGCAAGAGCATGGCAGTGGACAAGGCGGCCGCATCCCGGCCGCGACGGTTCTGGAGCGTGGGGCGGAAGGTGACGGCGGCCTTCGTCGCCGCCATCGTCGGCGGCTTCATCGTCATCATGGGGCTTCAGGCCAAGATGCAGTATGACGACGCGGTGCGGCTCGCCACGCACGACGCCCGCGTCAAGACGGACATGCTGGCAAACGCCACCAAGACCAGCTTCGTCGCCGGCGACGGCGCCTCCATCGAGACGGAGTTCATGCCGCTGGCCGGCAGCAACGAGGTGCAGCTCGCCTCGCTGCGGGCGGTGACATCCGCCGGCACGCTCGCCGACTTCTCCAACGAGCGATTTGCAAAATACGAGCTGAAGCCCGACCAGGACCTGGTCGAGGCGGTGCTGGCCGGCAAGGGGGCGCAGACCCGCTCCGCCAACGGCCACATCGTGGTGACGGTGCCGGTGGTGACCGGCAAGAGCAACCGGCTGGTCGGCGCCCTCCAGATCGCCTGGAGCCTGGACCAGCAGATCGACGCCATCGCCACCCAGATGCGCAACCAGATCGCCATCTGCCTGATCGCGCTGGTGGTGCAGATCGCCCTGCTGAACCTCCTGCTCGGCCGCATCGTCATCCGCCCGCTGCGTGCGATGTCGGCGGCGATGGCGAAGCTCGCCGACGGCGACACCGCGGTCGAGGTGCCCGGCAACGGCCGCTCCGACGAGATCGGCGCCATGGCCGGCTCGGTCACCGTCTTCCGCGACAACGCCCGCGCCATTGAACGCATGCACGCCGCCCAGGCCGAAGCCGACGCCAAGGCCGAGCAGGCCAAGCGCGCCGCCTTGCTCGACCTCGCCGACCGCTTCCAGGGCACGGTGAAGCGGCTGGTCGAGGGCATCGCCGAGTCGGCCGCCGGCATGGCCGACAGCGCCGACCGCATGGCGACGGTGGTGGGCGAGGCGTCGAGCCAGACCCGCAATGTCGCCCGCGAATCCGACGACATCCAGTCCAACGTCCGCTCCGCCGCGGCGGCGGCGACCGAACTCGCCAGCTCCATCGGCGGCATTTCCGATCAGGTCGGCCATTCCGCCCGCATCGCCGGCGAGGCGGTGTCCCACACCGACCGCACCAACGCCACCGTCCAGGGCCTGATCGCCAACGCCGAGCGCATCGGCCAGGTGGTCGGGCTGATCCATGCCATCGCCAAGCAGACCAACCTGCTGGCGCTGAACGCCACCATCGAGGCGGCGCGGGCGGGCGAGGCCGGCAAGGGCTTCGCCGTGGTGGCGACCGAGGTGAAGGGGCTGGCCGACCAGACCGCCAAGGCCACCGACGAGATCGCCGCCCAGGTCAACGCCATGCAGTCGGTGACCCGCGAGGCCGCCGACGCCATCGGCGCCATCGGCTCGACCATCACCGAGATCGACGGCATTTCCGGCACCATCACCCAGTCGGTGCAGGAACAGAACGCCGCCACCCAGGAGATCGCGCGGGCGGTGGAGATGGCAGCCCTCGGCACCCAGGACGTCTCGGCCACCATCGCAGCCCTGGCCCGGACGGCGGAGAGCGCCGGCAGCACCGCGCTCGGCGTGCAGGACGCCGCCCGCGGCCTGTCCGGCCAGACCCGCGCCCTGGCGGCCGAGGTGGAGCGCTTCCTGACCGAAGTGCGCCAGCAGGCGAACGGGGAGATTAGGGCGGCATAAGTTCCCCGACGGCGGACCTCACCCGAGCAGCAGGAACCCCGCTCCGGTGCCGATCAGGGCGCCCGCCCACAGCAGGTCGAAATTGACCCAGCCGCGGCGCAGAATGCCGAGGCCGACGGTTTCGAAAACCGCCAGCCCGATGACGGCGATCACCGCCAGCATCGCCGCCATATGCACCAGAACCACCGCCAGCCCGGCCGCAGCCGATCCCAGTGCGGCGACCGGGCCGGTCATCCCCGCCCCCGGTCCGCACAGGGACAGCGCCATCAGCTGCGCCGGCGCCAGCATGCCCAGCAGCAGGGGCAGGATCATCAGCCCGGCCCCGTGGGCGGACGCCATCAGAAAGGACCAGAGCGTCAGCCCGGCAAAGCCGGTGCGCATGCCGACCCGCAGCCGGTGACGGTATCCGCGCACGAGCCGGTAGAGGCCGAAACCGATCAGGAGGGCGGGCGTGACCAGCCTCAGCGGGGCCGTCGTGACGACCAGCTGCAGGATGGCGAATCCCGCCACCACCACCAGCACCGACAGGGCATGGCCGAGCGCGATGGGAGGCAGCGCCCTGATGACGGCGCCCCGCCGCCCCTCCTGAAGGCCGAGAGCCACGGCGAAGAGCCATCCCATCGCCGGGTTCACTCCATGGAAGGCGCCGAGCCCGGCCAGCGCCAGCCATTGCCACGGGTCATCCATGGAGAGGTGCCCCCCGGATGGCGGTCATGGGTAGCAGTAGGAATCCGAAGAGGCGTCGCCGCCTTCCAGCCGGATCTGGTGACCGCGGAATTCGTCGTCGAAGCGCAGGAAGAACCGCTCGTCGATGGTCAGGCCGCCATCCGGGTCGGCATCGAGCTTGACCATCCAGCTCTTGATGCCGTCCGGGTAGAACTGGTCGTCCCAGCTCCGGTACAGCGAGTTGGTGAAGTAGACCCGCTTGCCGTCGCGGCTGACCTCGACCATCTGCGGGCCGCCGTTGAGGGCGCCGCCGAGGGCACCGTTGAGGGCGCCACCATCGGCATCGCCGCCGGGATGGCGGCTGCGCCCGACGATCCCGCCCAACCGCACCGAGCCGGTCAGCCGGGGCTGGAACGGATCTGACACGTCGTACCGCCGCATTTCCCCCGTGCCCCAGCAGGACACGTAGAGCCAGCGGTCGTCCAGCGAGAGATCGATGTCGGTGACGAGCGGCGGCACCGCCTTGAAGCCCTTGAGCAGCGGCGGCAGCAGATCCGGGTCGGCCGGTTCGGCCGGGATGTCGATCACCTTCCGCATGGCCCACCGGCCAGACCTGCTGCCGTCATCCTCGCGATGCCACAGCCAGATCGACGAGGACAGGTCCGACAGGTTGACCACGGCATTCATGAACCCATGGGCCTTGGTCGGGTCGTGGGCCGGCCGCAGTTCCAGCGCCAGCTGGTATTCCGGCCCCAGATCGATGGTCTGCCGGTGCCGGCGCTTGCGCAGATCCCAGAAATGGACCTGATGGCCGTATTTCGCGCCGAGCAGCAGTTCGGGGTTCAGCCCGTCCTCGATCATGTCGGGCGTGCCCCATTCGCTGGTGATCAGCGTGTCCTGGCCGAGATGCCACCAGACATCGTAGGCCAGGAACTGCGGACCGCGGTCGATCTCCCACTGGCCGAGCACCTCGAAGGTTTCGTGGTCCATCAGGAAGACGCCCCCCGGCCCGCCGCCGTCGCCCTTTCCGTTGCCGAGCGCGCTGACATAGATGCCTTCCGGTCCGCAATGCATCGTGTGCGGGCGGGAATAATTGGCGCGCGCCGCGAGTTCCTCCGGCTCGATGATCTTGACGATTTTGGGGTCGGCGGGATCGGGCTTGGTGTCCAGGATGTGGATGCGCGATGACCGCAGCCCGGGCACGATCAGGTATCGCCGCTCTACATGCGGATGCGGAGCGTAGGGGCACAGGGCGGAACTGCAGGCGTTCCAGCCGAAATGGTGCAACTCGTCGCCGACATTCGGCATGTCGACCCGCCGAAGGAGCCGGCCATAGCTGGCCGAGGAGGGATCGACATCGACCACCCCCAGCGCATCCGGCCCCCCTTCGACATTCAGCATCGCCACATAGGCCAGCCGTTCCGGAGCGGCCTGCATCGCCATGCGTGGCGAGGGGTAGAAACTGGGATCAGGAGTCCAGGTCGCCATGGAAATTCCTCCCAAACCGGCATGCGCCGAGTTCGAAAGGATATCTCAGCCTCGACAGGCACCGGCGGAGGAAAACGGGGATCATTGTCTATCTAATGAGGAGACAATCCTCCCAATTCCGAAGTAGCTTTAACAGCGGAGCAGCCAAGCCCTACCCAGATCCCCGACCAGTCCCCCCGCTCAGTCCCATGGAGCCCCGGCGTACAATGGAAAAATTCCCGCCTCGGGATGAAGGAAGCCGGTATCGGCCGAGAACAGGGGTTTGCTCCAGGAATCCGCAACCACACCGATTCCCGCAACGTCCCCGCACATCTGCCGCACCGCGGTGGCTTCCCTCCCTTCCCCGGCACCGGGCGGACTTGCGATCCGCCCGATGCCGCCGGCAACGCATGCGTTGGCACGAGAGGCGGGAAAGGGGATGGACTTTCCGCTCAGAAGAACGCCTGCAGGCCCGTCTGCGCCCGGCCCAGGATCAGGGCATGGACGTCGTGGGTGCCTTCGTAGGTGTTCACCGTCTCCAGGTTCACCATGTGGCGGATGACCTGGAATTCCTCGGAGATGCCGTTGCCGCCATGCATGTCGCGGGCGACGCGGGCGATGTCGAGCGCCTTGCCGCAGTTGTTGCGCTTGATCAGCGAGATCGCTTCCGGCGACCAGCTGCCGTCGTCCATCATGCGGCCGACGCGCAGGCAGGCCTGGAGGCCCAGCGTGATCTCCGTCATCATGTCGGCCAGCTTCTTCTGGACCAGTTGGGTCTGGGCCAGCGGACGGCCGAACTGCTTGCGGTCCAGCGTGTATTGGCGGGCGGCGTGCCAGCAGAACTCGGCGGCCCCCAGCACGCCCCAGGCAATGCCGTAGCGCGCCTTGTTCAGGCAGCCGAACGGACCGCCCAGGCCCGACACGTTGGGCAGCAGGTTCTCGTCGGGGACGAAGGCCTCGTCCAGCACGATCTCGCCGGTGACCGACGAGCGCAGCGACAGCTTGCCCTCGATCTTCGGGGTGGAGAAGCCCTTGGTCCCGCGCTCGACCACGAAGCCCTTGATCTTGTTGTCATGGGCGTCCGACTTCGCCCAGACGACGGCGAGGTCGGCGATGGGGGAGTTGGTGATCCACATCTTGGAGCCCGACAGCAGATAGCCGCCGTCGACCTTGGTGGCGCGGGTCTTCATGCCGCCGGGATCGGAGCCGTGATCCGGCTCGGTCAGGCCGAAGCAGCCGATCAGCTCGCCGGTGGCCAGACGCGGCAGCCACTTCTTCTTCTGCTCCTCACTGCCGTAGGAATAGATCGGGTGCATGACCAGCGAGGACTGCACCGACATGGCGGAGCGGTAGCCGCTGTCCACCCGCTCGACCTCGCGGGCGACCAGGCCGTAGGCGACATGGCTGACGCCCGGCCCGCCATACTCCTCCGGGATGGTGGGCCCCAGCAGGCCCAGCTCGCCCATCTCGGTCATGATCTCGCGGTCGAACCGCTCCTCGCGGAAGGCGGAGATGACACGGGGCTGCAACCGGTCCTGGCAGTAGGCGCGGGCGCTGTCGCGCACCAGCTTCTCATCCTCGGTCAGCTGGGCTTCAAGGAGGAAGGCGTCGTCCCACTGGATGCTCTGCACGGTGCGTCTCCTGGTCATGTCACATGGCGGTTCGGCCATCGATTGAAACGCACTCTGCCGCGCCGACGCCATAGCTGCAAACACATATTTTCTATCATAGCCATACCGTTTCTATATGGCTCAAAAGAAACAGTCGCTATGCCGCACGGTTCCATAAAAGTTTTAACGTGAAGCTTACCATTTCCTATGCAATTTTGCCGACGGCACCGTAACCGCCCCCTACCCAACGGACAGACCGCACGTGTTTGCTGCATTGCAACCAATAACCGCTTTCGCCGGTTTTCCCCTGTTGCTGGGCCTTGCTTTGCTTACGCTTCTGCACGAAGACGTTGCAATTGCGGTTGGAGCGAGCCTCGTCAGCGTCGGCACCGTCAGCATCGGCGTGACCGCCATCACCCTGCTGTGTGGGATTGTTATCGGCGATTTGTTCATTTATGTCCTTGGACTATTGTCCCTGCGGATCAGTTGGATTAGGCGGCGGACCGAAGGTCCTATGCTTGAACGCTGCCGCGGAGCCTTGCAGCGGAACCTGTTGCCGACCTTGGTGACTTGCCGGCTGGTTCCCGGCGTCTTGTTCCCGACCTACTTCGCCTGCGGGGTGATGCGGGTGCCGTTCCTGCGCTTCATCGCCATCACGCTGGCGACCGCCGGGGTGCATGTCGGGCTGCTGCTGACCCTGATGACCTCGTCGCTCGAAGCGGCGGCGATCCAGGTGCAGGTGATCGGCATCGGCTGCGCCGCCCTGCTGATGGTCCTGCGCACCAAGCGGGCGCAGGCCGTCGTCCGCGCGCTGTTCGCCCGCATCCGGGCGGTGCTGGAGCCGCTGCTGCCCAAGGCCCTGCGCGACGCGCTGCACGGCAGCCCGACCCCGCGCGCCATCGCCCTGCCCGGCCTGCCGGTGGTGCCGGCCGGTGCCCCCACCATCGGCTGGGCGGAGCGCATTCCGCCGCTGCTGTTCTACATCCCGCTGGTGGCGCAGTGGCTGGCGCTCGGCGTCCGCTACCGCAGCCTGTCGCTGCCGACCGCCGCCAACCCGTCGATCGAGGCGGGCGGGCTGCTCGGCGAGTCGAAGATCGCCTGCATGGACCTGATCGGGCCGGAGGCGCGCCGGTGGGCGGCGAAATCCGTCGCCCTGGTCAACCGCCCGTCGCTGACCCCGGCGCAGCTCGAGTCGCTGGCGTCCGGTGCCGGCCTGTCCTTCCCGCTGGTCGCCAAGCCGGACATCGGCTGGCGCGGCATCGGCGTGCGGCTGGTGCGCGACGCCGCCGATCTCTGCACCTATCTGCGCGGCTTCCCGGCCGACGTTAAGCTGATCCTGCAGGAGCATGTGGCTTACGCCGGCGAGGCCGGCATCTTCTACGTCCGCAAGCCGGGGGAGCGGCACGGGCGCATCTTCTCCATGACCTTCCGCTATTACCCGCATGTGGTCGGCGACGGCCGCTCCACCCTGCGCAAGCTGATCGCCGCCGATCCGCGCGCCTCCTGGAAGGCCGACCTGCACCACGAGGCGCTGGCCGACCGGCTGGACGAGGTGCCGGAGGCCGGGCGCACGGTGCGGCTGTCGCTGGTCGGCAGCAGCCGGGTCGGCGGCCTCTACAAGGATGCCTGCGGCCATGTCACCGCGACGCTGACCGCGCGCTTCGACGAGATCGCCGACCAGATGCCGGGCTTCCATTTCGGCCGCTTCGACGTGCGCTTCGCCTCGGTGGAGCGGCTGGCGGTGGGCGAGGATTTCCGCATCATCGAGGTGAACGGCGCCGGGGCCGAGGCCATCCACATGTGGGACCCGGAGTTCAAACTCGGCGACGCCTATGCCACCCTGTTCCACCAGCAGGCGTTGATGTTCGAGGTGGCGGACGCCTGCCGGGCGGCCGGGGCGCAGCCGCTGACTGCGCTGGAATTGGTACGCTATCAGCGCCGCCAGCAGACCTTGCTTCCGCTCTATCCCGCCTCCAACTGAACGGGCGTGCGCATCGCCGCACGCCAATCGGTTGGAGACGAGATGCGCGGCAGCCTGACCCATCTGCGCAACCGCCCGTCGCTGAGCGGGGCGCTGGCCGTAGCATTGCTGGCCGGGGGCCTCGCCGCCGTCTGGCTGCGCCCCACCACCGCGGTGCTGACCGGCTGGGATTGCGGGGTCGCCGCCTACATCCTGCTCGCCGGCATCCTGATGAGCCGGGCCACGGTGGCTTCCATGCGCCGGCGGGCCAAGCTGCTCGACCCCGGCAAATGGGGGGTGCTGGCCGGTGCGGTGCTGGCCTCGCTCGCGGCGCTGGTCGCCATCGTGGCGGAGCTGGTGTCGGCCAAGGGCTCCCCGCACGAGGGGATGGCGGCGGTGCTGTCGGGGGTGACGGTCCTGCTGTCCTGGGGCTTCCTGCATGTCTTCTTCGCCCAGCATTACGCCCACGATTATTGGCTGGGTGGGCAGTCGGGCCAGGAGCGCAGCCTGGATTTTCCCGGCAACGACGCGCCGGATTACCTGGAATTCCTTTACTTCAGCTTCACCGTCGGCATGACAGCACAGGTGTCCGACGTGACCACCCGCGCCGCCGGCATGCGCCGTCTGGTGCTGATGCACGGTGCCCTGTCCTTCCTGTTCAACACCGCGGTGCTGGCGCTGGGCGTCAATCTGGCCGCCGGGCTGGTCAGCTGAGGTCCGCCCCGCCCCGTCGCAATTGCTGCGGCGGAGCCTTAGGAACCCCTTCCCGGCCGCGCGATCTACGCTACTCTCATCGGATCGACCGCCACGCTTCGCGACGCAAGGCCATGCCGACCCCTCCGCTCCTCGCCCGTGCCTTTTCCTTGCGTCTCCGCTGGCCGGTCCGGCTCAGGGCGGCGACGCTGATTTTGCTGCTGGGGCTGCTGTCGCTGGGCCTGGCGTTCGCCGAGGCGTCGGCCCAGACCGCAGCGCCGCCCCCCGCCCAAACCACCGCTCCTCCGCCCGCCCCACCTGCTCCCGCCACTGCCACACCCGCCCCGCCCTCCGCAGCCGCCAGCGCGGCTGACGGCATGATGATGCTGATGCTCAGCGAAGGGCGCGACCGCATGGCGGGGTTCCGCGGCAAGCTCGCCCGGCGGCTGCGCGCCACGCCCGCCATCCCGTCGGCCATCGTCGCCACCCTGAAGACCCAGAGCCCGACCGGCAGGCTCGACTATTTCCTGCAGGTCATCGCCCTGACCTTCGCCCTGATGGCGGCCGGCCATGGCGTCCAGCATCTGGTCTATCAGCGGCCGGTCGCCCGCCGCCTGCTGCCGCCCCCGGCCGAACCGAGACCGGGCGGCTCCATCCTGGCCGCCCGCTTTCCCCGTCTGGTGGCGCATGCGCTGCTGACGCTGGTCGGCATGCTCTTCGCCACGCTGATCGCCTTCGGGCTCGCCACCGCACTGGTGCCGGAACCGACGCCGATGACCGAGAAGACGGTCATCCTCGCCGGGGCCGGCTATCTGCTGGTCTGGGCCATCGCCCTGTTCTGGCGGCTGGTGATGCCGCCCGGCGCGTCTGCGGATGCCGGCGTGGCCCCGGCGGTGCGCCGGCTGCGGCGCGACCTGACCGCCAGCGGTGCCGTGGGCGTCGCCCTGATGATCGGCACCATCTGGCTGGAGGCGCTCGGCATGCCCTACGACCCGCACGCGGTGCTGGTCGCGCTGTTCGGGCTGCTCACCGTGCTGGCGACGGTCGGCGCACTCTATGCCAACCGCCAGACGGTCGAGCGCGCCTTCCTGGCCGGGCGTCCGGCGGCGACGGTGGCGCCGCTGGAACGGCTGACCCTGCGCCTGTGGTTTCCGGCGGTCCTGGTCTATTTCGCCTATGCCCTGGCGACGCTGGTCAACCGCCTGATCCTGGGCTGGCCGACCGAGCTGCCGCTGCTGCTCGGCGCCTATGCCGTCGCCGCGGCGATCCTCGCCGTCTATGCCACCGTCACCTATGCCACCGAATGGCTGTTCCACCATCGCCGCACCCTGTGGCGGCCGCTGGAGGAAGGCCGGGAGAGTGCGCCGGACGGCGACGGCCTGCTCCCCGACACTCCCCGGCCGGCGGCCATCGACAGCTACGAGGCGCTGGCCCGGCGGGTGGCGGGCATCCTCGCCGCCGCCGCCGGGGTGGCGGTGACCCTGTCGGTGTGGAACGTCCCGCGCATGCACGGCGATGCGGCGGACAAGCTCATCAGCATCATGACGGTCTGCCTGATCGGCTACGTCGCCTATCACGGCGTCCGCATCTGGATCGACCGCCGCATCGCCGAGGAGGGGCCGACCCCCGGCGCCATTCCCGGCGACGAGGGAAGCGGCCACGGCTCGGCCAGCCGGCTGGCGACGCTGCTGCCGCTGGTGCGCAACTTCATCCTGCTGTCCATCGTCGGCGCCATCCTGCTCAGCGTCCTGATGGATCTCGGCGTCAACATCGCGCCGCTGTTCGCCGGGGCGGGCGTGGCCGGCATCGCCATCGGCTTCGGCGCGCAGACGCTGATCCGCGACATCTTCTCCGGCGCCTTCTTCCTGATCGACGACGCCTTCCGCAAGGGCGAATACATCGAGATCGGCGCCATCCGCGGCACGGTGGAGAAGATCTCGGTGCGCTCGATGCAGCTGCGCCACCATCGCGGCCCGCTGCACACCGTCCCCTTCGGCGAGATCCACCAGCTGACCAACTACTCGCGCGACTGGGTGATCATGAAGCTGCCGCTGCGCATCACCTACGACACCGACGTCGAGAAGGTGCGCAAGCACATCAAGCAGCTGGGCCAGATGCTGCTCGACGATCCCGATCTGGGGCCGAAGTTCCTCCAGCCGCTGAAATCGCAGGGCGTCATCCAGATGGAGGACTCCGCGATGATCCTCCGCGTCAAGTTCATGACCCGGCCCGGCGACCAGTGGGAGATCCGCAAGCGGGTCTATCAGGAACTCAACGCCCTGTTCCGCCGCGAGGGCATCCGCTTCGCCAATCGCGAGGTGACGGTCCGCTTCGCCGGCGAAGCGACGGCTACCAGCGCCACCGGCGACCCGGTGACGATGCAGATCGGCGAGGAGGAGCGCACCCTGGCCGCCGGCGCCGTCCTGCACGCGCTGGGCGAGGACATGCCGGACGCCAAGCCCGCAGCCGGACGGCGCCTGGAGAGCTAGACGCCCCCTCCATTCCCGCTGCCGCGCAGGACTTCCAGGAAGCGGTCCAGCACCAGATTGGGCTGGGCCCCCTTCTTGGTCACCATCTGGAACTCCAGCGCATGGCGGTAGGTGCCGGGCAGCAGCGCCCGCATCATGCCGCGCTCGACCCATTGCCGCGCGTAATGGATGGGCAGGAAGCCGACATAGCATCCGGTCAGGATCAGGAACGCCACCCCCTCGCGGTCGGTGGCGGTCGCGGTGTTGTTCAGCTCGTGCGGAAGCTGCGCCTGGGTCGGCGCCACCGCGTCGGCCGCCTCGACATCCTCCCGCGTCACTGCACCATCGGGTCTGTCGAACAGCGGATGGCCGTCGCCGCAATAGAGCAGCGATTCCTCACTATAGAGCGGCAGGCCGGCCAGCCCCGGCAATCCGCGCCGCACCGGGACGACGCCGACATGCAGCTGCCCGTCCAGCACGCCGCGCTCGATCTCGTTGGGCGGGATCATGCGGATGTTGACGCGGACCTCCGGCGCCAGCTGCTTCAGGCCGCGCAGCGCGTGGGTCACCCGCATCTGCGGCATGGTGACGAGGTTGTCGGTGATGCCGATGTTCAATTCGCCACGCAGCCGGCGATGGACCGTGTTGATCTCGCTGCGGAAGCTCTCGGTGCTGGCCAGAAGGCGCAAGCTCGCCTCATAGGCCAGCCGCCCCTCCTCCGTCAGCCGGAAGCCCGCCCGCCCGCGCCAGCACAGCGTCAGGCCGAGCCTGCGCTCCAGATCGGCCATGTGCTGGCTGATCGCGGCGCGGCTGATGTTCAGCTCCACCTCGGCGGCGGAGAAGCCGCCGCACTCCACCACCGTCCGGAACACGCGCAGCAGCCGGATGTCGGCGTCGCTGATCGGGGCCATCGACCGGGCCGGCTTGCTCATGCTGTCGCCTGGGATCGTTGAGCGGGAAAGTTAAGCGGATGCTTACGTGAAGTTCTTCCACTTTGGATTTGATGGCAACCGGGAACCGCTCACACTGACCACAGACAGCAGCCCTGACATATGCGCCCCCCAAACCAAACCGGGAGAACAGCGGATGGCCCCCCTCGACCACGATCATGCCCACGCCGACGCCCACGCCCTCGGCACGGCTGCCGGACTGACGCGCGAGGAGCTTGACGCGCACTGGATGCCCTTCACCGCCAACCGCGAGTTCAAGAAGAACCCGCGCATCATGACGAAGGCGGAGGGCGCCTGGTACTGGGACGCGCAGGGCCGCAAGATCTATGACAGCCTGTCCGGCCTGTGGTGCAGCGGCGCCGGCCATTGCCGCCGCGAGATCGCCGACGCGGTGGCGCAGCAGATCGCCACGCTCGACTACAGCCCGGCCTTCCAGCACGGCCACACCGCCGCCTTCAAGCTGGCGCACAAGCTGGCCTCGATGACGCCGGCCGGGCTGGACCATGTCTTCTTCGTCAATTCCGGCTCGGAGGCCGCCGACACCTCGCTGAAGATGGCGCGGGCCTATTGGCGGATGAAGGGCCAGCCGGCCAAGACCAAGCTGATCGGCCGGGTGAAGGGCTATCACGGCGTCAATTTCGGCGGCACCAGCCTGGGCGGCATCGTCGGCAACCGCAAGCTGTTCGGCACCGGCGTCGATGCCGACCATTTGCCGCACACCCTGCTGCCGCAGAACCTGTTCACCAAGGGCATGCCGGACGAGGGCGCCCATCTGGCCGACGCGCTGGAGGATCTGGTGGCTCTGCACGACGCCTCCAACATCGCCGCGGTGGTGGTGGAGCCGATGGCCGGGTCGGCCGGCGTGCTGCCGCCGCCCAAGGGCTATCTCCAGCGCCTGCGCGAGATCTGCACCAAGCACGGCATCCTGCTGATCTTCGACGAGGTCATCACCGGCTTCGGCCGCATGGGCACCGCCTTCGGCGCCGATTATTTCGGCGTGGTCCCCGACATCATGAACGTCGCCAAGGGTCTGACCAACGGTGCCGTGCCGATGGGTGCGGTGGTCGCCAGCCGCGAGATCTACCAGACCTTCATGGACAATGGCGGGCCTGAGTATCTGGTGGAGTTCCCGCACGGCTACACCTACTCCGCCCACCCGGTCGCCTGCGCCGCCGGTCTCGCCGCCCTCGACCTGTTCGAGCGCGAGAAGCTGGCCGACAAGGCGGCGGCGCTGATGCCGCATTTCGAGGATCTGATCCACGGGCTGAAGGGGCTGAAGAACGTCGCCGACATCCGCAACTGCGGCCTTGCCGGCGCCGTCACCATCGCGGCGCTTCCGGGCGAGCCGGCGCGGCGGCCCTACGAGATCGCCATGAAGTGCTGGGACGCCGGCTACTACGTGCGCTACGGCGGCGACACTCTCCAGTTCGGCCCGCATTTCATCAGCGAGCGCGAGGACCTCGACCGCCTGTTCAACGTCGTCGCCGACGCGATCCAGGCGACCGCGTAAGGGCCACGGCGTAAGAACCTCCACACGCGACATTCCGGGAAAAGCCCAATGCCCATCGTTCCGCACCTGATCGGCGGCAAGACCGACGCCCCGGCCGACAGCCGCACCGCCGACATCGTCAATCCCGCCACCGGCGAGATCGCCGGTCAGGTGGCGCTCGCCAGCCGCAAGACGGTCGAGGAGGCGATAGCCGCCGCCGAGGCCGCCTTCCCGGGCTGGCGCGCCACGCCGCCGGCCAAGCGCGCCCGTGTCATGTTCCGCTTCAAGCAGCTGCTGGAGGAAAATGCGCAGCGCGTCTGCGCCCTGATCACGGCGGAGCACGGCAAGGTGCTGGACGACGCCTTCGGCGAGCTGACCCGCGGCATCGAGAATGTCGAATATGCCTGCGGCGTGCCGGAGCTGCTGAAGGGCGAGTTCTCCAAGAATGTCGGCCCCAGCATCGACAGCTGGTCGGAATTCCAGCCGCTGGGCGTCGTCGCCGGCATCACCCCCTTCAACTTCCCGGCGATGGTCCCGCTGTGGATGTACCCGATCGCCATCGCCTGCGGGAACACCTTCATCCTCAAGCCGTCGGAGCGCGACCCGAGTGCCGCCCTCTATGTCGCCCAGCTGGCCGAAGAGGCCGGACTGCCGCCGGGCGTGCTGAACGTCGTCAACGGCGACAAGGAGGCGGTGGACACGCTGCTGACCGACCCGCGGGTGCAGGGCGTCAGCTTCGTCGGATCCACCCCCATCGCCGAATATGTCTATGCGACCGCCACCGCCCATGGAAAGCGGGTGCAGGCGCTGGGCGGCGCCAAGAACCACGCCATCGTCATGCCGGACGCCGACCTCGACAATGCGGTCAGCGCGCTGATGGGGGCGGCCTACGGCTCCTGCGGCGAGCGCTGCATGGCGATCTCCGTCGTGGTGGCGGTGGGCGACGAGGTGGCCGACCGGCTCAAGGACAAGCTGTCGGTGGCGCTGCGCGACCTCAAGGTCGGCGCCGGCACGTCCGCCGGCTGCGAGATGGGGCCGCTGGTCACCCGCGCCCATTACGAGAAGGTGAAGGCCTACGTCGACCAGGGCGTCGCCGAGGGGGCCGAGCTAGCGGTGGACGGCCGCGGGCTGGTGGTGCCCGGCCATGAGAACGGCAATTTCCTGGGCGGCTGCCTGTTCGACCGCGTCACCCCGGACATGACCATCTACCGGGAGGAGATCTTCGGCCCGGTGCTCTGCCTCGTCCGCGTCAAGACGATGCAGGAGGGCATGGACCTGATCGACGCCCACGAATACGGCAACGGCACCTGCCTGTTCACCCGCGACGGCGAGGCCGCCCGTTATTTCAGCGACATGATCAAGGTCGGCATGGTCGGCATCAACGTGCCGCTGCCGGTTCCGGTCGCCTATCACAGCTTTGGCGGCTGGAAGCGGTCGCTGTTCGGCGACCTGTCGGCCTACGGTCCGGACGGCGTGCGCTTCTACACCCGCCGCAAGACCGTGACCCAGCGCTGGCCGACCGGCGGCGTCCGCGAAGGCGCCCAGTTCGCCTTCCCGTCGATGAAGTAAAGATCCGTCGGTAAAATCGAGCGGCGGCGGGGACGGCAAGACACCGCCTCGCCGCCGCTCCAGTTTTGACTTCACGCCGCTACCGTGCGGGTTTCGCCCCCGCCAGGATCAGGTCGAGACCCGCGAGGAACGCCTCCCGCTCGTCATGCGTCCGCACCTGCTCCGCCAGCAGGTGAACGAACGGGTATTCCGCGGGATCGCGCCGGGTCCAGCGCTCGACGATTGCAGCCAGGACGGCCGGCCGCTCCGACGCGTGGAACTTGTGGCGCGCGGCGGCCGCGGTCTGCGCAGCGGTACCCAGCAGATACTGGACGAACGCCGACACGCAGTGGAAAAGCGCCCCGCGCGGAACGCCCAGCAGATCGAACTGCGCGGCACTGCGCTCGAAAACCTCCACCATGGCCGGCTGCCACGGTTCCCTGGCGAGCTGGGTGCCCACCCATGGATGCGCCTCGATGGCGTCGAAGACGCCCAAGGCGATGGCGCGCAGGGCGTCCGCCGGATCGGATCCGCCCGCGATTCCGGCCAGCGCATGGGACAGCACAGCCTCGGTTGCCGCAGAGAGCAGTGCGTCCTTGTCCGGGATATGCCAGTAGATCGCCCCGCTTCCGGTCGACAGCCGGTTCGCCAGCGCGCGGAAGGTCAGGGCGCGCTCCCCCTCCCCATCGAGAAGCTCGATGGCGGACGCAACGATCCGCTCCTTGGAAAGCGCATCCTCCCGCCGCTCGGGAGTCTTGGGTCTTGGATCCATGTCTCACCTTGACATGTCTGGAACAACGTTCCAATGAATAGTAATGGAACGCCGTTCCAGAGCAGGGAGAGAGCGCAGTGGAGCAAGCTGTCGTCATCATCGGTGCGGGATTGGGTGGACTGACGCTGGCCCGCGTCCTCCATGTCCATGGCATCTCCTCAATCGTCTACGAGGCGGAGCCGGGCGCCGACAGCCGGACCCAGGGCGGCCAGCTCGACATCCACGACCACAACGGCCAGCTTGCGCTCGCAGCCGCCGGCCTCACCGAGGCGTTCCGGTCGATCATCCACCAGGGCGCAGAGGCGACGCGCGTGCTGGACCGCACCGGCAGCGTGCTCCTCGACCTTCCCGACGACGGACAGAACCGGCGTCCCGAAGTCCTGCGCGGCGATCTGCGCAGGCTGCTCCTCGACTCCCTGCCGGAGGGCACGGTGCGGTGGGGCAGGAAACTCGCCAGCGCCTCACCCCTCGGCGACGGGCGGCACGAGGTCCTGTTCGCGGATGGAAGCCGTGCCACCGCCGGTCTTCTCGTCGGGGCGGACGGCGCATGGTCCCGGGTGCGGCCCCTGCTGTCCGATGCCACGCCCCGTTATGCCGGCGCGACGTTCATCGAGACATACCTGCACGATGTGGACAGCCGGCATTCCCGATCCGCGGCGGCGGTCGGCGCCGGAGCGATGTTCGCCCTGGCGCCGGGCAGAGCCATCTTCGCCCATCGGGAGGCCGGAGACGTGCTGCATGTCTATGTCGAGTTGAAGCGGCCGGCGGACTGGTTCGCCGGGATCGACTTCGGCGATCCGGCGGCGAAGGGTCTTGTCGTGGCGGAGTTCGACGGCTGGGCGCCGGAGTTGACCGCCCTCATCACCGGGAGCGACACGCCGCCGGTTCCCCGCATGGTCCACACGCTTCCCACCGGACACCGATGGCAGCGGGTTCCCGGCGTGACGCTGCTGGGAGATGCCGCGCACCTGATGCCGCCGTCTGGCGAAGGCGCCAATCTGGCGATGCTGGACGGTGCCGAACTGGCCGGCGCCCTGGTTCGGCATCCCGGGGATGTCGAAGCGGCGCTTGCCGCCTATGAGGAGCCGATGTTCGCCCGCGCCGCCCTGGAAGCCGTGGACGCCAATCGGATGCTGGAGCTTTGCCTTGGCGACGACGCGCCGTCGGGCTTCATCGACATGATGAGGAGCGTGTCCGAACCAGATCGCCAGCCATCGTGACGGGAGACGGGCTTGCGGCTCGCTTCAGAGGCTTGCCGACCGCCCCGGCCATTGCCGCCACAGCTTGACGGCGCAGACGGCCAGCGGCACCGACAGGGTCGCCCAGCACAGCCAGTCCCAGATGCCGTCGCCCAGGATGGCGGCAGCCAGCCCGACGACGGACAGCCCGGCCAGCGCGGCCGGGATGCGCCAAACCCCGCTCATGCCCCCTCTCATGCCTTGCTCCCCAGCTTGGCGCCCGATGCAGTCCTGTCGGATGTCGACCGCGCCCGCGGCCGTTTCAGCCAGACGACGAAGCCGGTCACCGTCACCACGCCGGTGACGATGGTGAACAGCGCCCAGATGATCTGCAACGGCAGCCCGCCGTAATCGCCGAAATGGAACGGCCCCGACAGCATCAGCACCGTCATGTACCAGGGCGTGCCGGCCGCCTCGGCGACCACGCCGGTTTCGGCATCGACCAGGGCTACGCTGAGCAGCCGCTGCGTCAGTTCGGTGTGGCCGCGCACGATCACGCTGAAATGCCGGCTGCCGGCATATTCGTTGCCGGGATAGGCGATGAAGGCCAGATCCTTGCCGGGGAAGGCGGCCAGCCCGGCCGCGGCCACTTGGTCGATGGGCACTGCCGGCCCGGTCATCGGCTCGGGATGGCGGGCGGTCATCGCCGCCAGCTCGGTCTTCTGCCAATAGCCGGTGATCAGCGGCGAGAAGGACAGGATGGCGCCGGTCAGCCCGACGACGAAGGCCCAGACCAGAGTCGCCACGCCGAACAGGTTGTGCAGGTCGATGTTGCCGATGCGGGTTCCCCGGCCGAAGCGCAGGATGCCGAAGGCCAGCTTCTTCATGAACGGGCCGTAGACCACCAGCCCGCTGACCGTGCTGACCACGAACAGCAGCCCCATCACCCCGACGAACATCTGGCCGGCGAAGCCGGTGAACAGGTCGACATGCAGCTTCAAGAGGAAGCCGACCAGCGTCTCCTCCGGCTGCTTCAGCATCTGGTTGGCCCCGGTGAAGCCGTTCAGCACCACCCAGCGCCCCAGGTCGAATCCGCGCTCCTCCGGCTTGCCCAGATAGATGTAGTTGACCGCCTTGTCTTCCGGATCGAAGGACAGCAGCTTGGGCACCAGGGCCGGGTCGGCCTTCTGCGCGATGTCGACCAGCGACTGGAGCGGCAGGCGGGCCTGCCCCTCGGTGTAGCTGCTGTCGAGATCCTCCCCCATCAGATGCTGGATCTCGTGGTGGAACACCAGGATCAGCCCGGTCACGCACAGGATCAGCAGGTTGGCCGAACAGATCAGGCTGGTCCAGCGGTGGACGAGGCGCCAGCCCCGCAGGCTCGCAGGCGTCATGACGGCTTCCTTTGGCAATGGGGAAGGGACGGCACGGGATTTACCAGCGATAGCGCAGGCCGGCGGTCACCGTCCGCCGATAGCCGTAGGCGCACCAGTCGCCGTAATAGCAGGAGGCGACATACTCCTTGTCGAACAGGTTCTTGCCGTTGACGGTGACCTCCGCCCCCTGGAGCTTGGACGACAGCGCGCCCAGGTCGTAGGACACCGTGGCGTCGACCAGGGTGAAGGACGGCACCTTGAAGGTATTGGCCGTGTTGGCCGTGCTGCCGGTGTAGCGCAGGCCGGTGCCGACGCCGAGGCCGGTCAGCGGCGTGCCCTCCGGCATGTGGTACATCGCCCAGGCAGAGGCCTGATGGCGCGGCACCGCGGCCAGGCGCTTGCCCTGCAGCCCGTCATTGTCCTTGGTGTATTTGGTGTCGAGGTAGGTGTAGGCACCGATCAGCTCCAGCTCCTTGGTGACGCCGACCTTGGCCTCCAGCTCGACGCCGCGCGACCGTGCCTCGCCGCTCTGGATGGAGAAGCCGGGATGGGCGGGGTCGCTGGTCAGCAGGTTGCTGCGGGTCAGGTCGAAAGCCGAGACGGTGAACAGGCTGTTCAGGCCCGGCGGCTGGTACTTGACGCCGACCTCGTACTGGGTCCCCTCCTCCGGCTTGAAGGGCTTGCCGCCAAAAGCGACGCCGCTGCTGGGCGTGAAGGATTCGGCATAGCTGACATAGGGGGCGATGCCGTTGTCGAAGACGTAGGTCAGGCCGGCGCGGCCGGTCCAGGCCTGATCGGACTGGGTGCTGCTGCCCGACGCGGTGGTCGAGGTGGTCTTCGACCAGTCGCGGCGGCCGGCGACCGTCAGGATGAAGCCGCCCAGCTTCATCTGGTCCTGGAGATAGACGCCGGTCTGGCGCCCGTCGATGTCGGTGCGATAGACCGCCGGCGGGGTGACGGCGATGCCGTAGACCGGGTTGAACACGTCGATGGACGGCGCCATCCCGAAGCCGGCGGTGTAATGGCCGTCCAGCCGCTGGTGGTCGACGCCGGCCAGCAGCGTGTGGGAGACCGGGCCGGTGGAGAAGCGCCCTTCGATCTGGTTGTCGAAGGCGTAGGCGTTCATCTCCTCCCGCGAGGTGGCGACGCCGCGGAAGAGGCTGCGGTTGTCGGTGTCGAGGCCGTTGGCGTACAGGCTGTCGTAGGCGACCTTGGCGTTCAGCCAGCGCCCGTTCAGCCGCACGGTCCAGGCGTCGCCCAGCTTCTTGTCGAAGGCATAGCCGACCGAGACCTGACGGCGGTCGAACGTCTCGTAATTCGGGTCGCCGTCATAGAAATCGACCGGGATCCTGCCCAGCGGGTTCGCCAGCACCGTGCCCTGCGGCGGGATGCCGCCATAGGAATTGCCCTTCGGGTCATGCTGGTAGAAGCCCAGCAGGGTCAGGCTGGTCTCGGCGTCCGGCTTCCAGGTGAAGGACGGGGCGACGGCGATGCGCTCGTTCTCCGTCATCCGCATCTGGCCGTCCTCGCTGAGGCCGACGGCGGTCAGCCGGTAGAGGAACTTGCCGTCCTTGTCGATGGGGCCGGAGAAGTCGGCGGTGCCGCGCCAATGGTTGTCGGTGCCGTATTCGACCCCGACCTCGTTCAACGCGGTGGCGGTCGGGCGCTTGGAAACCTGATTGATCAGGCCGCCGGCCTGCGCCTGCCCGTACAGCACGGAGGTCGGGCCCTTCAGCACCTCCGCCCGCTCCAGCAGATAGGGGTCGACCTGCGATGCAGCGTAGTAGAGCGACTGGAGCTTCAGCCCGTTCAGGTAGGTGTCGGCGTCGAAGCCGCGGATCTTCAGCTGGTCGTAGCGGGTCGCCACGGCGCCGCGGGTCTCCGCCGTCACGCCGGAGGTGTAGCGCACGATCTGGTTCAGCGTCTGCGCGTTCTGGTCGCGGATCTGGTCGGCCGGAATGACGGAGATCGATTGCGGCGTCTCGATCAGCGGCGTGTCGGTCTTGGTGCCGGTCGCCTGCTGGTTGGCGACATAGCCGGTCACCGGCGACAGCGCCGTTTCGCCCTGCCCGGTCACCGTCACCGCCGGCATCTGCACCGCGGCACCGTCGGCCCCTTGCCCGCCGGCACTTTGCGCCATCGCCACCTGGGTCATTGCCACTTGGGCCGCCGGCACCATCAGCCCGCCCAGCACCATGGCGCCGAACGCCGCCCCCCGCGACACCCGACCGCCGTCCACTCGTCTCTTCACGATGATTGCCCCCGACACGAATAAGAATCATTCGCAGTTATTGGCCCTCATAATGCAAATGATTCTTATCTTCAATACCTATCCGCGTATGTGACGCGACAATCGCATTCAACCCCTCCCCCGCCCTGGAGAGAGCGCCGAGGACCCCCGAAAAAATCTTCGGCGCCCCCCGACGAATCCGCCCCGCCGCCCCGTATCAGGGATGGACAGAAAGACCGGAGCGGCGGCAAGCGCCCCCCGGTCGGATGTCGGGACAAGCGTCGGAACAGGTCATGACGATTCGTTGGAAGCCGGTGGTCACCGGCGTTGTTCTTGCCGGACTGGTCGGCGGCGTCGGCTACGCGGTTCAGCAGAAGCTGTCCCCGCCGGCGGCCACTCAGCCGGGCGGTCCTCCCGGCGGCGGTCCAGGCGGCGGTCCAGGCGGCCCACGCAACAGCGTGGTGGCGGTCCAGGCCGGCACCGTGGCGCGCGAGGACGTGCCGATCTGGTTCGACGGCATCGGCACGGTCCAGGCCTTCAACACCGTCACCGTGCGCGCCCGCGTCGATGGCGAGCTTCAGCGCGTCTCGCTTCAGGAAGGGCAGCTGGTCAAGGCCGGCGACCTGCTGGCGACCATCGATTCCCGTCCGCTCCAGGCCCAGTTGGCCCAGGCCCAGGCGAAGAAGGCGCAGGACGAGGCGCAGCTCGCCAACGCGCGGCGCGACCTGGAACGCAACATGGGCCTGAAGGAATTCGCCTCGCGCCAGACGGTCGACACCCAGCGCGCGCTGGTCGCCCAGTACGAGGCGCAGATCCGCGCCGACGAGGCGGCCATCGATGCGGTGCAGGTCCAGCTGAACTACACCACCGTCACCGCCCCGCTCAGCGGCCGCATCGGCCTGCGCAACGTCGACCAGGGCAATGTGGTGCGGGCCAGCGACCAGAACGGCATCGCCACCATCACGCAAATCCAGCCCATCGCCGTCCTCTTCACCCTGCCGGAAAAGCAGCTGCAGGCCGTGCTCGCCGCCCAGGCGCAAGGCGTGGTCAAGGTGGAGGCGCAGGACCGCGAAGGCCGCCGCGTGCTCGACACCGGCAAGCTGTCGGTGGTGGACAATCTGATCGACACCGGCACCGGCACCATCCGCCTGAAGGCCGAGATGCCCAACGACCCGCAGAAGCTGTGGCCGGGCCAGTTCGTCAATGTCCGCCTGCTCTCCACCGTCCGCCGCGGCGCCACCACCGTGCCCTCGACCGTGGTGCAGCGCGGCCCCCAGGGCACCTACGCCTACGTCATCAAGGACGACCTGACGGTGGAGCAGCGCCCGATCAAGGTCGCCCGCCAGGAGGAGACCAAGGCCATCATCGACGAGGGGCTGACCCCCGGCGAGCGGGTGGTGGTGGACGGCCAGTACCGTCTGCAGCCCGGCTCCAAGATCCGCATCGTCGAGCCCATCGCGTCAGCTGCGCCGGTTGGGGCGGCCCCTGCCGGCACCGCTCCTGCTGCCGCACCGGAAGCCGCTCCCGCCGGCAGGACGCCCAACCAGCAGCAGGACCCTGCCGCACGCGAGGAACGGCGGCGCGAACGGCAGCAGCAACGCGAAAACAACGGCGGCGCTCCAACTCCGGGCCCCGGCCCCGGCGCCCCGCGTGAGGGACGGCAGCCCTCATGAACATCTCCGCCCCCTTCATCCTGCGGCCGGTCGCCACCGGCCTGCTGATGCTGGCGGTGGTGCTGCTGGGCCTGCTGGGCTACAGCACCCTGCCGATCTCCTCGCTGCCGACGGTCGATTTCCCGACGGTGCGCGTCACCACCCAGCTGCCGGGTGCCGCCCCCGACGTGATGGCCTCCTCGGTCACCGCCCCGCTGGAACGCCAACTCGGCCAGATCGCCGGCATCTCGTCGATGGTGTCGACCAGCTCCTTCGGGCTGTCGGTCATCACCCTGCAATTCGACCTGACCCGCGACATCGACGCCGCCTCTCAGGATGTGCAGTCGGCGATCAGCGCCGCGTCGGGCACGCTGCCCAAGGGCCTGCCGAATCCGCCGGTCTACGACAAGGTCAACCCGGCCGACACGCCGGTGATGGTGCTGGCGCTGAGTTCGGACAGCCTGCGGCTGGAAACCGTCAGCGACGCCGCCGACACGCTGCTGGCGCAGAAGCTGTCCCAGGTCGACGGCGTCGGCTATGTCGGGATCGAAGGGGGCCTGCGCCCCGCCGTCCGCGTGCAGGTCAACCCGGCCGCCGTCGCCGGTCTCGGCCTGACCCTGGAGGATGTGCGGACCACCATCACCCAGGCCAACGTCAACGCGCCGAAGGGCAGCTTCGACGGCCCGCGCCAGTCCTGGTCCATCGGCGTCAACGACCAGATCGAGAATGCCGCCGCCTACCGCCCGATCATCGTCGCCTACAAGAACGGCGGCCCGGTGCGGCTGACCGACATCGGCACCGTGGTCGATTCGGTGGAGAACACCCGGCTGGCCGCTTGGCATGACGGCAAGCCCGCGGTGCTGCTGAACGTGCTGCGCCAGCCCGGCGCCAACATCATCGACACGGTGGACCGCATCCACAAGCTGCTGCCGTCGCTCCAGGCCAGCCTGCCGCCGCAGATCCATATGGCGGTGCTGACCGACCGGACCGAGACCATCCGCGCCTCGGTGGTGGACGTGCAGAAGACGCTGGTGCTGACCGCCGGGCTGGTGGTGCTGGTGATCTTCCTGTTCCTGCGCAAGGCGTGGGCGACGGTGATCCCGGCGGCGGCGCTGCCGCTGTCGCTGATCGGCACCTTCGGCATCATGGCGCTGTGCGGCTTCAGCCTCGACAACCTGTCGCTGATGGCGCTGACCATCGCGTCCGGCTTCGTCGTCGACGACGCCATCGTGATGATCGAGAACATCGTCCGCTACATCGAGAAGGGCGAGAAGCCGTTGCCGGCCGCCCTCAAAGGCGCCCGCCAGATCGGCTTCACCGTCGTGTCGCTGACCCTGTCGCTGATCGCGGTGTTCATCCCGCTGCTGTTCATGGGCGGCGTGGTCGGCCGGCTGTTCCGCGAGTTCGCCATCACGCTGTCCATCGCCGTTCTGGTGTCGGCGGTGATCTCGCTGACGCTGACGCCGATGATGTGCGCCCGCCTGCTGAAAGCGGAGACCGAGACCAAGCCCAACGGCCTGTTCCGCTGGACCGAACGCGGCTTCGACGCGCTGCTGAACGGCTATGCCGCCTCGCTGCGCTTCGTGCTGCGCCACCAGCCGGCGACCCTGGTCTTCACCATCGCCACGCTGGCCGCCACGCTCTATCTCTACGACGTGGTGCCCAAGGGCTTCCTGCCGCAGCAGGACACCGGCGTCATCATCGGCGTGACCGACGCCGCCCCCTCGATCTCGGTCAAGGCGATGGCGGAGCGCCAGCGCGAGGTCGCCGACATCGTGCGGCGCGACCCCGACGTGGCGGGGGTGGCGAGCTTCGTCGGCACCGGCACGGTGAACGCCACCACCAACACCGGCAACCTGACCATCGCGCTGAAGCCGCGCGACCAGCGAAGATCCTCGGCGGAGGAGATCATCGCCCGCCTGCGCGCCGCCACCGGCGACCTGAAGGGCGTCTCGCTGTTCATGCAGGCGGTGCAGGACGTGCAGATCGACAGCCGCGTCAGCCGCACGCAATACCAGTACGTGTTGCAGGACGCCGACCCGCGCGAGCTGGAAAGCTGGACCCCGCGCCTGCTGGAATCCCTGCGCGCCCGTCCGGAACTGACCGACGTGGCGACCGACCAGCAGCCGGACGGCCTGCAGGTCTATCTCACCATCGACCGCGACGCCGCCAGCCGCCTGCACGTCCTGCCCCAGGCCATCGACGACACGCTCTACGACGCCTTCGGCCAGCGTCAGGTCTCGACCATCTACACCCAGACCAACCAGTACCGCGTGATCCTGGAGGTCGAGCCGTCCTTCCAGATGGACCCGTCGTCGCTGTCGAAGATCTATGTGAAGGCCAGCGGCGGCACCGTCGTGCCGCTGAACGCCATCGTGTCGGTGGAGCGCAAGACCGCCCCCCTGGTCATCACCCACCAGGGCCAGTTCCCGTCGGTCACCCTGTCCTTCAACGTGGCGCACGGCGTCTCGCTGGGGGCGGCGGTGGCGGCGATCCAGCAGGCGCGCGACAGCATCGGCATGCCCGACACCGCCACCGCCCGCTTCGCCGGCACGGCGGCCGAATTCCGCGCCTCGCTCGACACCCAGCCCTGGCTGATCCTGGCGGCGGTGGTCGCGGTCTATATCGTGCTGGGCGTGCTGTACGAGAGCACGATCCACCCGATCACCATCCTGTCGACCCTGCCGTCCGCCGGCATCGGCGCGCTTCTGGCGCTGATGGCGACCGGCCACGACCTGTCGCTGATCGCGCTGGTCGGCATCGTGCTGCTGATCGGCATCGTCAAGAAGAACGCCATCATGATGATCGACTTCGCCCTGGAGGCGGAGCGCAACCAGGGCATGGCGCCGGAACGCTCGATCTACGAGGCGTCGCTCCTGCGCTTCCGCCCGATCATGATGACCACCATGGCGGCCCTGCTCGGCGCCCTGCCGCTGGCGCTGGAGAACGGCACCGGCTCGGAGCTGCGCCGGCCGATGGGCATCGCCATCGTCGGCGGGCTGCTGTTCAGCCAGGTGCTGACGCTCTACACCACGCCGGTGGTCTATCTCTATATGGACCGTCTCGGCAGCCGGCTCGGCCGCTGGCTGCGGCCCTGGCGGCGGAAGGAAACGGCCGAGCCGGGCAACGACGCCTCCGCCGGCCGGGCGGCGGCGGAGTAGCCGGCCATGGCCTCCCTCAACCTCAATCCCCTGGCTTCGGCCGCCTCGCTTTCCGCCCTGTTCATCCGGCGGCCGGTCGGCACGTCGCTGCTGATGGTCGGGCTGATGATCCTGGGGGCGGTGGCCTACCGCTTCCTGCCGGTGGCGCCGCTGCCGCAGGTGGAATTCCCCACCATCATCGTCACCGCGTCGCTGCCCGGCGCCAGCCCGGAGACGATGGCGGCCTCCGTCGCCACGCCGCTGGAACGCCGGCTCTCCCGCATCGCCGGCGTGTCGGAGATGACCTCCAACAGCAAGCTCGGCAGCACCACCGTCGTCGTGCAGTTCGACCTGAACCGCAATGTCGAGGCGGCGTCGCGCGACGTGCAGGCCGCCATCAACGCCGCCGGCGGCGACCTGCCGGCCGACCTGCCGAGCCCGCCCAAGATGCGGCGCATCAACCCGGCCGACGCGCCGGTTATGACGCTCGCCATGACCTCGACCACGCTGGCCCCGGCGGACCTCTACAACCTCGCCGACAGCATCATCGGCCAGCGGCTGAGCCAGATCGAGGGGGTGGCCCAGGTCTCCATCAACGGGGCGGAGAAGACGGCGGTGCGGGTGCGGGTCAACGCCGCCGCCGCCGCCAACATGGGCGTCAGCCTGGAGTCGATCCGCACCGTCATCTCCCAGGCGAATGCCAACGGCGCCAAGGGCAGCTTCGACGGCACGCACGAGTCCTGGTCCATCGGCGCCAGCGACCAGCTGTTCGGCGCAGAATCCTACCGCCGGCTGATCGTGACCGAAAAGAACGGCGCGACCATCCGGCTCGGCGACCTCGCCGACGTGATCGAGGCGCCGGAGAACAGCCGCACCGCGGCGTGGCAGGACGGCCACCGCGCCATCCTGATCAACATCCAGAAACAGCCGGGCTCCAACGTGGTCGAGACGGTCGACCGCATCCGGGCGGAGCTGCCGACCCTGCGCGGCTGGATGCCGCCGGGGGTCAGCCTGTCGGTGCGCACCGACCGCACGCCGACCATCCGCGCCTCCATCGACGACGTGCAGAAGACGCTGGCGGTCACGGTGGCGCTGGTGGTGATGGTGATGGCGCTGTTCCTGCGCCGACTGTGGGCGACGGTGATCCCGGCGGCCTCGGTGCCGCTGTCGCTGGCCGGCACCTGCGGCGTGATGTGGATCGTCGGCTACAGCCTGGACAATTTCTCACTGATGGCGCTGACCATCTCGGTCGGCTTCGTGGTGGACGACGCCATCGTCGTCATCGAGAACATCGTCCGCCACATCGAAAAGGGCACCAAGCCCTTCGAGGCGGCGGTGAAGGGCGCCCGGCAGGTCGCCTTCACCGTGGTGTCGATCAGCCTGTCGCTGATCGCCGTCTTCATCCCCATCCTGTTCATGGGCGGCATCCAGGGCCGGCTGTTCCGCGAGTTCGCCGTGGTGCTGTCGGTCGCCATCGCCGTCTCGGCGGTGGTGTCGCTGACCCTGACCCCGATGATGTGCGCCCATCTGCTGCAGCCGGAGGCCGAGCGCGGCCCCCCCGGACGCCTTGCCCGCGCGCTTTCCTGGGCCGGCGACCGGCTGTTCGGTCTCTATGCCGGCGGGCTGGACTGGGTGCTGGCCCACCGCCGCACCATGCTGGCGGCGACCTTCGCCATCATCGGCGTCAGCGTCTGGCTCTACGGGCAGGTGCCGAAGGGCTTCGTGCCGCAGCAGGACACCGGCCTGCTGATCGGCTTCAGCGACCCGCCGCCGGACATCTCCTTCCGCGCCATGGTGACGCGCCAGCGGGCCTTGCAGGACGCGGTGGCCGGAGACCCGGCGGTGGAGAGCGTCGGCGGCACCGTCGGCGGCGGCGGTCCCGGCGGCACCTATTCCGGCCAGATCTTCATCGCCCTGAAACCGAAGGCGGAGCGCGACGACCTCGCCACCGTCACCCAGCGGCTGCGCCAGCGCGCCGGCCGGGTGCCGGGGGTGCAGCTCTACCTGACGCCGGTGCAGGACATCCGCGTCGGCGGTTTCCAGGGCCGCAGCCAGTACCGCTACAGCCTGCAGGATTCCGACATCGCTGCGCTGAACGAGTGGGCGCCCAAGCTGGTCGACAAGATGCGCACCCTGCCGGAGCTGGTCGACGTCGCCAACGACCGCCAGAACGGCGGCATCCAGGCCAACGTCATCGTCGACCGCGACGCCGCCACCCGGCTCGGCGTGTCCTTGAGCGCTTTGGAGTCGACGCTCTACGACGCCTTCGGCCAGCGGCAGGTCTCGACCATGTATCTGGCGCAGAACCAGCACAAGGTGGTGCTGGAGGTCGAGCCGTCCGAAGCGCTCGGCCCCGACGACCTCAAGCGCATCTATGTGAGCGGCCGCAGCGGCATGGTTCCGCTGTCGGCGGTGTCGCGCGTCGTCATCGGCAACCAGGCCGCCAGCATCCAGCACCAGAGCGGCTTCCCGGTCGCCAACCTGACCTTCGACCTCGCCCCCGGCGTCTCGCTGTCCCAGGCGACCGAGCTGATCCAGCGGGCGGCGGAGGACATCGGCATGCCGGCCAGCATCCGCGCCGGCTTCCAGGGCGACGCGCGCGCCTTCCAGCAATCCTCCTCCAGCCAGCCGCTGCTGATCCTGGCGGCGCTGATCACCATCTACATCGTGCTGGGCGTCCTCTACGAAAGCCTGATCCACCCGCTGACCATCCTGTCGACCCTGCCGTCGGCCGGTCTGGGGGCACTGATCGCGCTGATCCTGACCGGCTACGACCTGTCGATCGTGGCCCTGATCGGCATCATCCTGCTGATCGGCATCGTCAAGAAGAACGCCATCATGATGATCGACTTCGCCCTGGAGGCGGAGCGCGAGCGCGGCCTTACGCCGCTGGAGGCGATCCGCGAGGCTGGGCTGGTCCGCTTCCGCCCGATCATGATGACGACGATGGCAGCACTGCTGGGTGCGGTTCCGCTCGCCTTCGACTTCGGGACCGGCGGCGAGAATCCGCCGCCCGCTCGGCATCGCCATCATCGGCGGGCTTCTGGTCAGCCAGATGCTGACGCTCTACACGACGCCGGTGGTCTATCTGACGCTGGAACGGCTGGCCCTGCGGCGCAACCGCCGCCACGCCATCGCCGCCCCCGCGGAATAGGGGGGCGAGGATGGAGGTGCTCTTGACAATCAACGTCTTCATTGCACCCGCAAGATCCCCTCTCCCCCCGGGGAGAGGGTTAGGGTGAGGGGGTCGCGCGGCGGCCCTTACCCGAAAATCCACCCTGTGCATCCCCCTCACCCCGCCCCTCTCCCCGGGGGGGAGAGGGAGAGATCACGCCCCTGGCGCCTCACCACCCTCTTGGGCATAGTTCTCGCCCACGGCAGGAGCGGAGCCCCGGTGGTCGAGGCGAGCGACACGGACGACGAACTGATGGGCCGCGTGGCCGGCGGCGACGCCGCCGCCTTCGACCGTCTGGCCGCCCGCCACATGCGCCGCGCGGTGGCGCTGGCCCAGCGGATGACCGGCAACCCGTCCGACGCCGACGAGATCGCGCAGGAGGCCTTCCTGCGGGTCTGGCAGCATGCCGGGCGCTGGGACGGGGCGCGCGCCGCCTTCACCACCTGGCTCTACCGCATCGTGATGAACCTCGCCATCGACCGCGGCCGCCGTCCCGGCTGGTCGCCGCTGGAGGATGCCGGCGACCTGCCCGACCAGACCCCCGACGCGCTGACCCGCATCGCCGAGCGCCAGACCGCCGAGCGGGTCAACCGGGCGCTGGCGGCCCTGCCCGACCGCCAGCGCGCCGCCGTCGTGCTGTTCCACCAGGAGGGGCTCAGCCTGCGTCAGGCCGCCGAGATCCTGACCATGGGCGAAAGCGCCTTCGCCTCGCTGCTGGCCCGCGCCCGGGCCGCGCTGAAGACGGCGCTCGGCCCCGACGATCCAGCATGAAGGAGGATGCCATGACCGACGAAGACTTCCTCCGCCACCTCGACGATTACGGCGCCTCGCCGCAGCGCTGGCCGGCGGAGTTGCGGGCGGAGGCCGAAGCGGCGCTGGCCCGCTCCCCCGCCCTGCGCGCCGCCCAGGAGGACGCCGCCGCCTTCGACCGGCTGCTGGCGGCCCCCGCAGCGCCGGTAGAGGACGCCCGCGTCGCCCGCCTGCTGTCCGCCGTCGGCGCCGCGGCGCGGGCCGTGCCGCAGGAGGGCGTGGTCATGCTGCTGCTCGGCCGGATGCCGCGGCGGAGGGTGGCCGGCTTCTGCGTCGCCCTGCTGGCGCTTGGCTGGCTGACCGGGGGCTGGTTCGCCGGCCATCTCGCCAGCCCGCTCCCGTCAGCGCCGCGCAGCCAGGAGCTGGCCCTGCTGAACGACGAGGTCGTCACCCTGTTCGACGGAGAGTCCCGATGAACGGCCTCGTTGCCCCCGGTCGCCCGCAGCCCTCCCTCCTGACCCGCCTCCGGCAGGGGATGAGCCTGCGCCGGCTGGCGCTGCTGTCGCTGGCGCTGAACCTGTTTCTGGCCGCCATGCTGGTCGGCACCACCCGCAAGCCGGCGCCCCCGCCCTACCGGCCGATGCCCGACCGCTTCGTCGAGCATGTGGCTGCGGGCATGTCCGACGCCGACGCCGCCCGCCTGCGCGCCATTTTCGAGCCGCTGCGCCCGCGCTATGACACGCTGACCGAGGATTATCGCCAGGAGGGGCAACGGGTGCGCGCCCTGCTTCAGGCGGAGCCTGTGGATTTCGAGTCCCTGAACGCCGCGATCGCCGCAGCCCGCGCCAAGCGCCGCCTGATCGGCGAATTGACCGAGCAGACCGTGCTGCTCGTGCTGCCCGACCTCTCGCCTGCCGGACGGCTGCGGATGGTCGGAGGATGGGGAACCGCTGGCGCCCCTGACACGCCCAAAAAATAGGCAAACCCACTCATCCACAGGCCGGATGCGCCCGCCGGAAGGATGCGGAAGATTCTGTTCGGAGTTTGCGCACACATCTATCCACAGATTCTGTGGAGAAGAAAACCGGCAGAAATTTTATCCACACAAATTCACATTCTATCATCCCCAAGTTTTATCGCCCGCCTTCCCATGGATCCTTGTATCCACCACCGATCCGGCATATCCAAATGACGAGGCCAATTCATGTAGATTGGCAAGATCGATGGGGGATCGTCATGATCGGAGATCCATTTCATCCAAAGAAGGCGACGATCTCTTTGCGCGTTGACCGCAGAATCAAAGATGTCGCCAAGAATTACGCACGCCAGCGGCAGACGCCTTTGGCCGAGGTCATGCGCGACCTCTTGGCCCGCTACGTCGCCGAATGCGCGCGGGAGAATGCCCTGGCGTCCCCGGACCTGTTGAAGGACCGGCCGGCGCAATATGTGGATTTCGCAAAGCTGGAAGGCCTGATGGGCCGTCAGGAGTAGGCGCGCGCGCCCGGAGGGGATCTTGAGCGGGCGGCCCCGCCCCCATACATCGACGGTGGACACGCTGCCAGGGGAAGGAGCCCCGCCATGCCGCCCACCGCCAGTTCTTCCACAGGCGCCCAATCCGGCGCCGACAGCCTTCACGTCGCCTGCCCGCACTGCGACACGCTGAACCGCGTGCCTCCCGCCCGGCTCGGCGGCGGCAAATGCGGCCGCTGCGGCAAGGCGCTGTTCGAGGGCAAGCCGGTGGCGCTCGACGCCCGCCGCTTCGCCGCCCATGCCGAGCGTGGCGATCTGCCCCTGCTGATCGATTTCTGGGCCGACTGGTGCGGCCCCTGCCGCGCGATGGCCCCTGCCTTCGCCCAGGCCGCGGCCCAGCTCGAACCGCAAATCCGCCTCGCCAAGATCGACACCGAGGCCTCGCCGGACCTCGCCGCCCGCTTCGCCATCCGCAGCATCCCGTCCCTGATCCTGGTCCGGCACGGCCGCGAGATCGCCCGCACCGCCGGCGCCATGCCGCTGCCGGCACTGGTGGCGTGGGTCCGCGAGACGCTGGGCTGACCGCGCAATCAAGCCCTTGTCGAACACTCAACACTCCGCTGGGCGCCCAAACAACGCTATTGATAATTATTTGCATCGACTACCCATTTGGTTTATTCGCATTCGAAGGAAATCCCGGAGCACACCCGCCGCCAAGCCGCCGGGCCGCGTTCCCCGGTTTCCGTCGGATCGACAAAGCCGGGGAAGGTCGTCGCGTGGAGTCCTTGAAACTAATCGCAGGCATTGCTTGCGCAGCCATTGCCTCCACGAGCGCCGCGACGGCCCGGGCCGAAGACAGCACCCCCGGAACGACCGGACCGGTCCTGGAACTCGCCCCGATCACCTTGATCGGCAAGGGCGCCGCCACCGACGGCTACCAGCCCAAGCGCACGTCGATCGCCACCGGAACCGACACGCCGCTGCTCGACGTGCCGCAGGCGGTCAGCGTGGTGGCGGCCCCCGTCCTCAAGGACCAGGCCGCCCGCACGCTGGACGAGGCGCTGGCGAACGTCAGCGGCGTCACCCAGGGCAACACGCTGGGCGGCACCCAGGACGCCTTCATGAAGCGCGGCTTCGGCGACAACCGCGACGGCTCGACCATGCGCGACGGCCTGCGGACGGCGATGCCGCGCAGCTTCACCGCCGGGGCCGACCGCGTCGAGGTCCTGAAGGGGCCGGCCTCGATGCTCTACGGCATCCTCGACCCCGGCGGGCTGGTGAACGTCGTCAGCAAGGCCCCCGAACTGACCCGGCGCGGCGAGGCCCAGGCCTGGGGCAGCAGCTTCGGCGGCGGCGGCGGACAGCTCGACGTCACCGGGCCGCTGACCGCCGGCTCCAACCTCGCCTACCGCTTCGTCGGCGACATCCAGGACACCGCCTACTGGCGCAATTTCGGCCGCGTCCGGCAGAAGACCGTCGCCCCGTCGCTCGCCTGGTACGGCGACGACACCACGGTCACGCTCGGCTACGAATACACCCGCTATCAGGTGCCGTTCGACCGCGGCACCATCTTCGACACCGCGACCGGCAAGGCGGTGCCGGTGTCGAAGCGGGAACGCTTCGACGAACCCTACAACGTCACCAGCGGCTTCACCCATCTCGCCCGCATCGGCATCAGCCACAAGATCGACTCCGACTGGACCGTCAGCGCCAACTACGCCTACAGCCACAACTGGTACAAGGACGATCAGGCGCGCGTCACCGCCTACAACGCCCGCACCGGGGTGCTGACCCGGCGCGCCGACGCCACGCAGGATTCCAACGTCGACGTCCATGCCGTCCGCGCCGACCTCAACGGCAAGGTGACGTTCGCCGGCCTGCGCCATCAGCTGCTGTTCGGCGCCTCTTACGATTACAGCGACACGCTGCGCACCGACCTGATCCGCGGCCCGACCTCCGCCGCCTTCAACATCTACCGGCCGGTCTATGGCCGCTTGCCCACCAGCCGCAACGTGGTGGCGACCGACAGCGACCAGAACCGAACGGCTGGAAACCTCCTCGGTCTATGCCCAGGATTCGATCGAGCTTGGCGACCGCTGGATCGTGCTGGGCGGCCTGCGCTACCAGTATTACGACCAGTATGCCGGCCGCGGGCGGCCCTTCCGCGCCAACACCGACGTGCAGGACGGCAAGCTCGTGCCCCGGGCCGGCGTCGTCTACAAGGTGACGCCCGATGCGTCGGTCTATGCCAGCTGGAGCCAGAGCTTCCGCCCGAACTCCTCGATCTCCAGCTATCTCGGCGCCCTACCGCCGGAGGAGGGCGATGCCTACGAGGTCGGCGCCAAGGTCGAGCTCGCCCGCGGCCTGACCGCCACCGCAGCATTGTTCGACCTGCGCAAGCGCAACGTGCTCTATTCGGAGGTGGTCAACGGCCTCACCGTCAACCGCACCGCCGGTGCCGTGCGCTCGCGCGGCTTCGAGTTGGATGTCGCCGGCGAGGTGGCGCCGGGCTGGAGCGTCATCGGCAGCTACAGCCTGCTCGACGCCCAGGTGACAAAGGATCCGCTCTACCGGGGCAACCGGCTGGCCAACGTCGCCCGCAGCACCGCCTCGCTCTTCGTCACCCACGACCTCGGCCCGGTGCTGGGCAGCAATGCGCTCCGTGTCGGCGGCGGCGCCCGCTATGCCGGCAAGCGCGCCGGCGATGCCGCCAACAGCTTCTACCTGCCCTCCTACGTCGTCGCCGACGCCTTCGCCGCCTACGACACCGACGTCCACGGCACGCCGGTCAGCTTCCAGGTCAACGTCAAGAACATCTTCGACAAGACCTACTACACCTCGGCGGTCAACAATCTCGGCGTCGCCATCGGCGAGCCGTTGCAGGCGGTGTTCCAGACCCGGGTCAGCTTCTGATGCGCGTCATCCCGCCATTCTCCCTGGCCACCGCCGTTTTATTGCTGGTGCTGTCGCCCGGTCTGGCCAGAGCGGCGGAGAGTGGGGCGGCGGAGATCCGCACGACCGATCTCGCCGGCAACGAAATTGTCCTGCCGAAGCCGGCGGAGCGGATCGTGGCGCTTCCCGCCCCCTCCGCCCCGACGGTGATCGCCGCCGACCGTTCGG
The DNA here is from genome assembly GCF_058780665.1 of Azospirillum sp. UENF 112521. Lineage (NCBI taxonomy): Bacteria > Pseudomonadati > Pseudomonadota > Alphaproteobacteria > Rhodospirillales > Azospirillaceae > Azospirillum > Azospirillum sp. UENF 112521. The sequence goes on along the minus strand of NZ_JBSNCI010000009.1, from coordinate 256,028 downwards.
CCGACCGTCTGGTCGGCATGCACCAGACGGTGGGCGAGGTGGCGAAGGGCGGCCTGCTCGGCCGGCTGTTTCCGCGGCTGAACCGGCTTCCCGCCTCGCTGCTCAGCGCCGGCAAGTCGGCCTTCATGCCGAATGTCGAGGCCATCGCCGCCCTGGAACCCGACCTCGTCCTGCAACGGGGCGAGCTGGGGGCGCAGGTGGTGTCGCCGCTGGCCGAGGCCGGGTTGAAGACCGCGCTGGTCGTCTATGGCGATGAGGAGACCACCCGCCGCAACATCCGGCTGATGGCAGACCTCACCGGGCATCCCGAACGGGCCGGGGCCCTGATCGGCTGGCGGGACGAGGTGCTGGCGCGCATCCGCCGCCCCGCCCCGGCCACGGCCACGGCCCTGACTGCCGTCAAGACACCGACGGTGCTTTTCCTCTCCAGGCTCGCCGGCCATCTGGTGGTGACCGGGAAGGGGACGCCGACCGATTTCGCCATCGCCGCGGCCGGCGGCCGCAACCTCGCCGCCGAGCGCAGCGGCTCGATCACCGTCACCGCCGAGCAGATCATGATCTGGGACCCGGAGGTGATCCTGCTGAACAGCGCCGACCGCGATTTGCAGCCGGCCGACATCCGCAACGACCCGCTGCTCTCCGGCACCGCCGCGGCGAAGGCGGGCCGGGTCTACAAGGTGCCGGTCGGCGCCTTCCGCTGGGAGCCGCCGAACGCCGAGAACCCGCTGTTCTGGCTGTGGCTGGCCAAGCTGTTCCACCCGGACGCCAACGGCTACGACCTGCGGGCCGAGGTGCGGCGCGGCATCGGGCTGGTCTATGGCCTTGAGCCGACCGACGCCGAGATCGACCGGCTGCTGCTGGCCGACGTCAACCGGGGGGCGCTGAACTATGACCGCATCGTCGGCCCCTGATGCCGTTTCCGGCACCGCTGCCGCCTCCCTGCCCGGCCGCCCTTGGCTGCTGGCGGCGATGGCGGTCGGGCTGCTGGCGATGATGCTGGTGGCGCTGTGCGCCGGCCGCCTCTCCATCCCGCCGGTCACCGCGCTGCGCATCGTCGCGGCGCAACTGCTGCCCGGTGGATTGGAGTCGGACTGGAGTTCGCTCCAGGAGCGCATCGTGCTGCTCGTCCGCCTGCCGCGCGTGCTGATGGCGGCGGCCTGCGGCGCCGGGCTGGCGCTGTGCGGCGCCGCCCTGCAGGGCGTCTTCCGCAATCCGCTGGTGTCGCCGCACATCCTCGGCGTGTCGTCGGGCGCCTCGCTCGGCGGGGCGGTGGCGATCCTGCTCGGCCTGTCGGGGGCGGCGCTGGTCGGGCTGTCCTTCGTCGCCGGCTGTGCCGCCCTGCTGCTGGTCGGGCTGCTCGCCCGCATCGACGGGCGCAGCGGCGTCGTCACCGTCGTGCTGACCGGCGTCGTGGTCTCGGCGCTGTTCAGCGCGCTGGTGTCGATGGCGCAGTTCGTCGCCGACCCCGACAGCTCGCTGCCGGCCATCGTCTTCTGGCTGATGGGCAGCTTCGCCGCGTCGGGCTGGCGCCAGACCCTGCTGGCGGTGCCGGTGATCCTGGCCGGGCTGCTGGCGATCTGGGCGATGCGCTTCCGCATCAACCTGCTGTCGCTGGGCGAGGACGACGCCCGCATGCTGGGCGTGCGGGTGGAGCGCGACCGCTGGCTGATCTTCGCCGCGGTGGCGCTGGTCGAGGCGACGGTGGTGGCCTTCTCCGGCGTGATCGGCTGGGTCGGGCTGGTGGTCCCGCATTTCGCCCGGCTGCTGGTCGGGTCCGACCACCGCATCCTGATCCCGGCCTCGGCGCTGATGGGCGCGGCCTATCTGCTGCTGATCGACACCATCGCCCGCACCGCGACCACGGCGGAAATCCCGCTCGGCGTGCTGACCGCCATCGTCGGCGCGCCGATCTTCGCGCTGCTGCTGCGGCGCCGGCAGAAGCAGGAGATGGGCGAATGAGCAGGCTGGAGATCCGACTGGAGGATGCCGGGGTGCGGCGCGGCGAGCGGTGGATCTTCCGCCATCTCGGCCTCGCCCTGTCGGCCGGCCGCTGCCTCGCCGTGCTCGGCCCCAACGGCCGCGGCAAGACCACGCTGATCCGCGCGCTCGCCGGGCTGCTGCCGCTGGCCGAGGGCCGCCGCCAGGCGCCGGCCGCCATCGGCTACGTCTCGCAGTCGATCGGCGACACGGTGCCCTACCGCTGCCTCGACGTGGTGGTGATGGGGCGGGCGCGGCGCATCGGCCTGTTCGGCGCGCCCGGCCGCGCCGACTACCGCGCGGCGGAGGAGGCGCTGGCCCAGGTCGACGGCCTGCGCTTCGCCGAGCGTCCGTTCAGCCGCCTGTCGGGCGGCGAACGGCAGATCGTCATGCTGGCCCGCGCCCTGGTGACGGGGGCCGACCTGCTGATCCTCGACGAGCCGGCCTCGGCGCTCGACCTCGCCAACCAGGCTCTGCTGCTGAAGGTCATCGAGCGGCTGCGCCGCGACGGGCGCCACGCCATCCTGTTCAGCACCCATCTGCCCCAGCATGCGCTGTGCGTCGCCGACGAGGCGCTGCTGATGATGGGGGTGGAGGAGCATCTCCAGGGTCCGGCGGACGCCGTGATGACCGAAGCCAACCTCGCCCGGCTCTACGGCATCCCCATCCACCGCACCCGGGTCGCCGGGCGGGTCGAAGCGGTGGTGCCGGTCTTCCTCCCCGCGGAGCACGGCCCCGGCCCGCATCGGCCGTAGCCCTACGCCGCCCGCACCGTCGCGATGAAGGTGCCGACCTCCTTGCGCAGGCGCTCGGCCTCGACGGCCAGCTCCTGCGAGGTGCCGTGGACGCGGCCGGCAGCGTCGCCGGTCTCGTGCACCGCCGTGCTGACGCCGGCGATGTTGCTCGACACCTCCTCGGTGCCCTGGGCGGCCTGGGTGACGCTGGAGGCGATCTCGCGAGTGGCGGCGGCCTGTTCCTCGATGGCGGCGGCGATGGCGGTGGTGATCTCGCTCATGTGGCCGATGGTCTTGCCGATGCTGCCGATGGCCCTCTGGGCGCCGCCGGTGGTCTGCTGGATTTCCTGCACCTTGGCCTGGATCTCGTCGGTGGCCTTGGCGGTCTGGTTGGCCAGCGCCTTCACCTCGCTCGCCACCACGGCGAAGCCCTTGCCGGCCTCGCCGGCCCGCGCCGCCTCGATGGTGGCGTTCAGCGCCAGCAGGTTGGTTTGCGCTGCGATGCCGCTGATCAGCTCGACCACGGCACCGATCTGCTCGGCGGCGGTGACCAGATCGCGCATGGTGCGGTCGGCGCCGGTGGCGTCGGCCACCGCCTGGGTGGCGATGCGGGTCGAGTTCTCCACCTGCTGGCCGATCTCGGAGATCGAGGCCGACAGTTCCTCCGTCGCGGTGGCGACGGTCTGGACGTTGGCGGACGCCTGCTCGGAGGCCGAGGCGACGAGCAGCGACCGCTCGCTCGCCTCATGCGCGGTGGCGGTCAGCTCCGTCGCGGCATCGCGCATGCCGGTGGCGGCGTTGGCGACGGTGTCGACGATGCCCTTCACCGTCCGCTCGAAGGTGTCGGCCATCTGCATCATCGTCTGGCGGCGCTGGGCGGCGGCCTGCCGCTCGCTCTCCTCCTGCGCCCTGCGCATCCGCTCCATCTCCAGCGCGTTCGTCTTGAAGATCTGGAGCGCGCGGGCCAGCGCACCGATCTCGTCGCGGCGGTCGTCGTCGCTGACGGTCACCGTCAGGTCGCCCTCGGCCAGCCGGCCCATTTCCCGCGTGATGTTGCCGAGCGGCCTGGTGATCGCCCGCGAGATCGCCCAGGCCAGCAGCAGGCCGAGCAGGACGGCGACCACCGTCACGGCGGTGCCGCGCGCTTCCGCCGCCGACACCTCGGCGGCGGCGGTGACCTCCAGCTGCGACAGGAAGCTGGTGGAATGGTCGCGGATCAGGCCGATCTTGTCGTTGATCTGCTTGCCGGCATTGCCCAACGTTTCAGTGTTCAGCGACTTCAGCTGGTCGCTCAGCACGGCGATGCGGTCGATGCCGGCGCCATAGGCCGGCAGCTTGGCCACCGCGTCCGACAGCTTGGCCTTGACCGGGCCGTCGGCGATGCCGTCGCGCAAGCCGTTCGCCTTCGCCGTCAGGTCGCCCAGATCCTTGCGGATCCGGGCCAGATCCTCCGCCTTGGTTTCCGCGACGAAGCGGGCGACCAGCACGCGGACCAGCAGGAACTGTTCGCTGACGTCAGCCGCCCGCACCGTGCGGTCCAGGTCGCCGCCGTCCTTCTCCGCCTTGACGGTGTCGCTCAGCGTGCGGCGGATGTCGGCGCCCAGCGTGTTCACCACCGACGCGACGATGGAGTCGCGCTCGGTCCTCGCGGCGACCAGCCGGTCGAACCCGACGGTCAGCGTCTGGTGCAGGCCGGCGATCTCCTGCGCCGCCTGACGGTCGCCCGCATCGGTCATCCGCGCCGTGGCGTCCTCCAGCTTCCGGCGGAACTTGTCCATTTCGCCGCGGAAACGGTTGGCCACATCGCCGGAGCCGCTGGAGACGAACTCCTCCGCCGCCCCCAGCGCATCGGAGATGTTGGTGTCGGCCTCGGCCACCGCCATCGCGACGTGCGATTGCGCCGCATAGCGGCGGAGCGCATCGTCGCTGGACCGCAAGCCGCTCCAGGATACCGCCCCCAGCCCGACCAGAAGCGCCAGCGTGACGCCGAAGCCGGTGTAGATCTTGGTCGCCGTGCGCAGGTTGGCGAAGGGACCGGCCTTGGTCGGCCGGGCTGCGGTCATCTGGTTGGGGCTGGCGGCGTTCATCACTGGGACCCTCGTCTTCTGATCCGGCTGTTTCCGATCCGGCTACGGGCGATCTCCGATCTTTCGGACGGCCGGTTGTCGACGAGGTACCCTACAAGAACAATGCCAAGGCTCCCTTAACGCCGCGATGTTTTTTTATCCTGCGAAATCGCCGTTTCTCCAATGAAAGCCGGTCTCATCCTTCGCAATTTGCCAAAATCATTGAGATTGCTTTGCATTTTGCCAAAGCTCGACCTTCGCAATTGCGGAAATACGCCCATTAGTTATAATACTGACCGCCGTTCACCTCTATCGTCTGGCCGGTGATGTATCCAGCCAGCCGGTTCGACGCGAGAAACAGGTAGGCGCCGACGCAGTCCTCCGCCCTCCCCAGCCGTTTCAGCGGAATGCGCGCCGCGGTCTGCGCCAGCTTGTCGGCGGTCGAGTAGCGCTGGTGGAAGTCGGTGTCGATGGTGCCGGGCGACACCGCGTTGACGCGGATGCCGTGCGGTGCCAGTTCCGTCGCCAGCGAGCGGGCGAGGCTGGCCTGGAAGGCCTTGGCGGCGCTGTAGAGCGACGAGCCGGCGCTGCCCCCGGTGCGGCCGGAGATGGAGCCGGTGTTGACGATGGCCCCCCTGGACGCGATCAGCGCCGGCAGGGCGCTGCGGCTGGCGACAACCGCCGAGGCGGCGTTCAGGTCGAACTGCTCCTGCAGGAAGCCGTCGTCGATGTCGGCCAGCGCCACCCGGCCCAGCATGGTGCCGGCATTGTTGACCAGCACGTCCAGCCCGCCCAGCCGGTCGATTGCCTGCTCCACCACCGCGCGGGTCTGCCCCTTGTCGGCGAAGTCGCCGGCCAGCCCGATCACGCCGTCTCCCATCCCGGCCGCCACCGCGTCCACCGCCGCAAGGTCGCGGCCATGGATGGCGACGCGGGCGCCGAGCTGGGCGAAGGCCGCCGCCACCGCAGCACCGATGCCGCGGCTGCTGCCGGTGACCAGGACCCGCTTATCCCGGAACTCCTGCGCCAGCAGGTCGGCGGGCCAGGTGTCGATCTCAGTGGCGGTCATGACGCGCGTCCTTCCCCTGCTGCCCGGCCCGGTCCATGTTCGGAATCGCAAGCCGGCTTGATTGTTCGTGTTCCAATCCGATCATAGGGGCCGGCAGTCCGGCGTCAACAGCCGGGCCTTCGCGCCGGCGACATCCGGCTGTTTTGCGAGAATCCTGTCGATGGAAGCCGGCCCTTCGGGCTATGTAGGCGCATGAACACCGACCCGACCAGCCCCGCCCAGCCTTTCGAGATTTTCCTGGTGGCCGCCCCCGGCCTGGAACCCGTGCTGTGCGCGGAGGCCAGCGACCGCGGCTTCACCGACCCCACCATGGTTAAGGGCGGGGTGACGGTCACCGGCGGCTGGCCGGAGGTCTGGCGCGCCAATCTGGAGCTGCGCGGCGCCACCCGCGTTTTGGCGCGCATCGCCAGCTTCCGCGCCCTGCATCTGGCCCAGTTGGACAAGCGCGCCCGCCGCGTTCCCTGGGCCGAGATCCTGCGCGCCGACGTGCCGGTGCGGGTCGAGGCCTCCTGCAAGGCGTCGCGCATCTACCATGCCGGCGCCGCCGCCCAGCGCATCGAGCGCGCCATCGCCGAGGAACTCGGCGCCCCCATCGTCAAGGCGGCGCCCAAGAAGACCGGAAAGTCCGCCGAAAAGAACTCCGGGGACGCTCCGGAAGACGACACCCGAGCCGTCCAGATCAAGGCACGGATCGACGACGACCTCTGCACCATCAGCGTCGACAGCTCCGGCGAGTCGCTGCACAAGCGCGGCCACAAGGAGGCGGTCAACAAGGCGCCGATGCGCGAGACGCTGGCATCCCTGTTCCTGCGCCAGTGCGGCTATGACGGGCGCGAGCCGATGCCTGTGGTGGATCCGATGTGCGGCTCCGGCACCTTCGTCATCGAGGCGGCCGAGATCGCCGCCGGCCTGAAGCCCGGCCGCTCCCGCTCCTTCGCCTTCGAGCAGCTCGCCACGTTCGACCCCGCCCGCTGGCAGGACCTGCGCGGCAATGCCACGGTCACGCCGCCGGCCGTGCGCTTCTACGGCAGCGACCGCGACGCCGGCGCCGTCACGATGAGCCGCGCCAATGCGGAGCGGGCCGGCGTCGGCGCCTGGACCGACTTCGCCCACCACGCCATCAGCGACCTGACCCCGCCGGAGGGTCCGCCCGGCCTCGTCATCGTCAACCCGCCCTACGGCGCCCGCATCGGCGAGGGCAAGTCCCTGATCCCGCTCTACCACGCCATGGGCCAGACGCTGAAAACCCGCTTCGCCGGCTGGCGCGTGGGCATCGTCACCAACGAAGCCGCCCTGGCGAAGGCGACGGAACTGCCGTTCCAGGAAGGCGGGGTGTCGGTGTCGAACGGGGGGATCAGGGTGACGCTGTATCAGACGGGGGTGTTGAAATGATAGCATCATATTTGATGTATTTGATGAATTCCTCTCGGCTTCCACATACTCGAGCACGGCTCTTGCTCTTCTGAACAGCAGCTTGCGCACACTGCACAAGGAAGCCATCCATTGAGTAAAAGAGATCGCAATAGGATAGTGCCACGACAGCATGTTGCAAATCCTCACCATCTGACGCTTGAGGATTTCTCTTCTTATTTTTTGTTCTGGCAATGGTTAGGTTATGCTCAATCAAAAATGATGGGCACTCATTGAAGAATTTATCTTTATTTCTTACGCAGAATTCCAATAAATCTTCCTTTTCTAACTTCGTAAAGATACGATTTTCAGGGGATACATCTGGTAGCGACAGAGAAATCCAAACCCTGAAAACTTCTTTCTCTTTTGCTTTTATGGCAGAAAAATCAAAATTTTGTATCGTGCGCAATGCGTCTGGAGAGAAATGCCTGTAATGATTAAGATCAGCGAAATCTATACTCTCTATAAACTTTTCCGGCGTTAACCCAATTTGAGGCAGACACCCCGGAACGATTGACACAGCCATAGATAGATATGGGACAATTGAAATTACGGCATACGATTGTATATTATAATAATTTTCCCAAATAAACCGCTTAACTTCCTGCTTTTGGATGTCTCTTCTTTCTATAATCCAAAATGGCTTATTTTCATTCAAAAATTTTAATCTACGTAATCTCTGGGAATGATCATTCGCTCGTCCAATTTCCACAAGATTCCACATCGACAGAGCCAACCGGACTGTTCCAGCGGAAACCGATTCGTGGATGTCTTGCCACAAAGATTCGTGCGAGACCACACTGTGATCAATGTAGAGGGTCCGCATTGGCCTCTCACTTCAGTTTGATCAAAGCGTCAAACCTACAAGCGAAGCAATCAAGTGCGCAGCACAAAGTGTCAGGCATGTGTATCACACGCGCCTGAGCCAATCAGAAAAATTCATCAAAAGCGGCAACTGCAGGAAAAGTGGCGTCCCCGACGGGAGTCGAACCCGTGTCGCCGCCGTGAAAGGGCGGTGTCCTAGGCCTCTAGACGACGGGGACGTTGTACCTTCAAGCCCGCGCTCAAAAACTCATCCAGCGCGTGGATGGCGTCCCCAAGGGGAGTCGAACCCCTGTTACCGCCGTGAGAGGGCGGTGTCCTAGGCCTCTAGACGATGGGGACGTCTGGTCCCGATGCTTGTCGCGGCGGTGGAGGCTGCCACCGGCCGCGCGATCCAACCTTGGAAGGTTGGCGTCCCCAAGGGGAGTCGAACCCCTGTTACCGCCGTGAGAGGGCGGTGTCCTAGGCCTCTAGACGATGGGGACGTCATCGGCGTGGGCGGGTTTCTAACGAAGCCCGGCCCACCGATCAAGCCTTTTCTTACAGGCTGCGCAAAATACCCAGCAATCCGTCCACGACAGCCGCCGGCGTGTCGAAGGCCGTCACGAACCGCGCCGTGCCGTCGTCCCAGCGGTAGAAGCCATAGCCCGCCGCCTCCAGCGCCTCGGCATAAACCGCCGGCAGGCGGACGAACAGCTCGTTCGCCTCCACCGGATGGGCCAGCTCGACGCCGGGCAGCGCCGTCAGCCCTTCGGCCAGACGGTCGGCCATGGCGTTGGCATGCGCCGCCAGACGCAGCCACAGCCCGTCCTCCAGCCAGGCGTCGAGCTGCGCCGACAGGAAGCGCATCTTCGACACCAGATGGCCGCCGCGCTTGCGGCCGAAGCCGAAATCCTCGGCCATCGCCGGGTTGAAGAACACCACCGCCTCGGCGGCGAGGCAGCCGCCCTTGGTGCCGCCCAGCGTCAGCACGTCGACCCCGGCCCGCCACGTCACCTCGGCCGGCTTGCAGCCGAGCCGGGCGATGGCGTTGGCGAAGCGGGCGCCGTCCATATGCACGGCCATGCCGTTGGCATGGGCGACCTCGACCAGCGCCTCGACCTCCGCCGGGGTATAGACGGTGCCGGCCTCGGTCGCCTGGGTCAGGCTGAGGGCGGCGGGCTGGACGCGGTGGACGACGCCGACGCCGGCCTTGGCGATGTGGCGAGACACGATGTCCGGCGTCAGCTTGCCATGCGCGCCGGCCAGCGGCACCAGCTTGGCGCCGCCGGTGAAGAACTCCGGCGCGCCGCATTCGTCGATGGTGATGTGCGCCTCGTCATGGCACAGCACCGCGCCGTAGGGCGGCACCAGCGCCGACAGCGCCAGCGAGTTGGCGGCCGTGCCGGTGGCGACCGGGAAGACGGCGACCTCGGTCTCGAAGATCGCGCACAGCCGCTCGGTCACCCGCGCGGTCCAGGGATCGTTGCCATAGGGCGAGGCGGTGCCGGAGGACGCGGCGGCCAGCGCCGTCATCACCTGTGGGGCGGCACCGGCGACGTTGTCGCTGCGGAAATCATGCATCATCTGTGTCCGGATAGGGGGAAACGGTCACTTGCCGGCGGTCACCGTCGCGGTGACGGCGCCGTTGCGCGGGTCGATCAGATACAGGCGGTCCGGCCCCTGCGGCAGGGTCACCTTGAACAGCACGCGGTTGCCGGCCACCAGCATCTCGCCGATGCGGGCGCCGGCCGGAACGTCCAGCGTCACCTCGGCCGGGCGTTCGGCCGGAACCGGCGCCGGGGCGGTGGCCGTCAGGGAGGCGCGGGTGGGATCCGACATCCGCTTGTACAGCTCCACCCCCAGAAAGGTGAAGCCAGCGAGGATGAGAACGCCCATGATGACGACGAGTACCTTGAGGATCTGCACGGTTTGGGGTCCACTCCCGGACGATTGAAACAGGACGCGATACGCGAAGCCGATGCCAGCCGATATGCCTGACGACCAGATGCCGGACGATCTGCCCGACGATTTCCTCGATGCGGACGACGACGCCGGCTCCCCTGCCGACGCCGCTCCCCAGCTGCTCGCCCACACCATCCCCGACGAGGCGGCGGGCCAGCGGCTGGACAAGGCATTGGCGGCGGGCCTGCCGGACCTGTCGCGGTCGCGCGTGCAGGCCCTGCTGGAACAGGGCTGCGTGCGCAGCGACGGCCGGACGATAACGGACGCGTCCCTGAGGGTCAAACCCGGCCAGACCTTCGAGGTGCAGGTTCCGGGCTCGCATGCGGCCGAACCGCTGGCGCAGGACATCCCGCTCGACGTGGTCTATGAGGATGCCGACGTGCTGGTGGTCGACAAGCCGGCCGGCCTCGTGGTCCATCCCGCCGCCGGCAACCCCGACGGCACGCTGGTCAACGCCCTGCTGGCCCATTGCGGCGACAGCCTGTCCGGCATCGGCGGGGTGCGGCGGCCCGGCATCGTCCACCGGCTGGACAAGGACACCAGCGGCCTGATGGTGGTCGCCAAGAACGACCGCGCCCACCATGGCCTGTCGGACCAGTTCGCCGACCGCACGCTCAGCCGCACCTATCTGGCGCTGGTCTGGGGCGTGCCCAACCCGACCCACGGCCGGATCGAGGGCAACATCGGCCGCAGCAGCGCCGACCGCAAGAAGATGGCGGTGGTCACCGGCGGCGGGAAGCCGGCCGGCACCAAGTACCGGGTGGTCAAGAGCTTCGGCATGGCCGCCTCGCTGGTCGAATGCGTGCTGGAGACCGGGCGCACCCACCAGATCCGCGTCCACCTGACCCACATCGGCCATCCGCTGGTCGGCGATCCGCTCTATGGCCGCGGGCGGTCGGGGCGGCCGGGCGGCAAATTCGCCTCGCTGCTGCCGGAACCGGTGCGGTCCAGCCTTGTTGGGTTTCCGCGTCAGGCGCTGCACGCCGCGGCCCTGACCTTCCGTCATCCGGTTAGTGGCGAAATTGTGGCATTCCGCTCCTCAATTCCGGCGGATATTCATGAACTAATTGTCACCCTGGAGTCGGCTTAAAACGGTACACCGGGAAATCTTTCTTGGTTAGACTCGGCGTCAATGGCGAGGTTCCTTCGCCCGCTCATTGCGAGGGGCCTATGGAACCCGCGCTGAAGAACGGCGGCGGCCCCTGAAATCCTTCGGATGGGAACGCCGGCTGTCAGGAGAGGGGTTTTACCATGGCGACGGCATCCACCCTTCCGGCGATCGGGTCCGAGAGCAATCTGTCCCGCTATCTCCAGGAGATCCGCAAGTTCCCGATGTTGGAGCCGGAGCGGGAATACATGCTCGCCAAGAGCTGGCAGCAGCATGAGGATTCCGGCGCCGCCCACCAGCTCGTCACCAGCCACCTGCGGCTGGTGGCCAAGATCGCCATGGGCTACCGCGGCTACGGCCTGCCTTTGTCGGAGCTGATCTCCGAGGGCAATGTCGGCATGATGCAGGCGGTGAAGCGCTTCGATCCCGACCGCGGCTTCCGCTTGGCGACCTACGCCATGTGGTGGATTCGCGCGGCGATCCAGGAATACATCCTGCACAGCTGGTCGCTGGTGAAGATGGGCACCACCGCCGCGCAGAAGAAGCTATTCTTCAACCTGCGCCGGCTGAAGGGCCAGATGCAGGCCATCGAGGAGGGCGACCTGTCGCCCGAGCAGGTCCAGGCCATCGCCACCAAGCTGGACGTGCCGGAACAGGACGTCGTCAACATGAACCGGCGGCTGGCCAGCCCCGACCATTCGCTGAACGCGCCCCTGCGGGCGGAGAGCGAGGGCGAATGGCAGGATTTCCTGGTGGACGAGAGCGCCAGCCAGGAGATCACCATCGCCGACCGCGAGGAGCTGGGCAAGCGCCGCAAGCTGCTGGCGAATGCGATGACCGCGCTGAACGACCGCGAACGCGACATCCTGACCGAGCGCCGCCTGCGCGAGGCGCCGACGACGCTGGAGGACCTGTCGCAGAAATACGGCATCAGCCGCGAGCGCGTCCGCCAGATCGAGGTCCGCGCCTTCGAGAAGCTGCAAAAGGCGATCAAGGCCGCCGCGGTGGAGCAGAAGATGGAGACCGAGGCGTAAGGCGGGCCGGCACCGCAGGCGCTTCGAGAGATCGGACATGCAGGATATTCAGGTCACGCTCGCGGTCGTCGAACCACGCGATCTGCCGGCCTTCAAGGCCGACATGGAGGCGTCCTTCGCGGTCGCCGTCATCGAGGCGTTCGGATGCCTTCCCGACGATTCGATCCCACGCGGCAGCGATCTCGACTTGTCGATGGGCGCGCCGGGCACCGAGCTTCTGCATATCCTGTGCGGTGAGGAGCGGGTCGGCGGCGCCGTCGTCGTGATCGACGAGGCGACGCAGCACAACTCGCTGGACCTCTTCTTCCTGTCCCCGGCGCAGCATGGCCGGGGAGTGGGCTTCAAGGCCTGGACGGCAATCGAGCGGCGCTATCCCCGGACGCAGGTCTGGCAGACCCACACGCCCTATTTCGAGAAGCGCAACATCCACTTCTATGTGAACAAGTGCGGCTTCCGGATCGTCGAGTTCTTCGGCGCCCACCACCCCGACCCGCATTGGCCGGGCCCGTCCGGCCTGCCCGGCGGCGGCGAGATGTTCCGCTTCGAGAAAATCATGTGACGGCGGCGGCGCTTGCCAAGGCCAGCCTCACGTCCGCGCCTCAAGCACGACAAAGCTCCAACGGACGTCCGGTCGCCCCAACATATCGTTCCGCTCTGCAACCTGGACCGCGGCCAGCCCGTGCAGGCCTGCGAGTTCAATCGTTTCATCCGCCGAGACGTCGAACATCCTGCGCCCTTGGGGAACCGGGCCATGACGCAGCGACATGCTGATCCGGCCCTTCGCACCGAGAAGTCCGGCCAGGGATTTCATGGCCGTCCGCCGCTCGTGACCGTCCAGGTGCATCCACACGGCCGTCAGGAGAATCAGGTCGAAGCGATCCTTCCGACGATGAAGCTGCGAGAGATCGGGAAGATGGTCGGCGACCCAGTCGATGGGTTTTCCACCATGAAGCCGCATTCCCTCCTGTCTCAGCGCGTCGGTCGGTTCCACCGCGACAACCGTGTGGCCGATTGCGGCGAGCGCCGCGGCGTCGCGACCCGACCCCGCCCCGACATCGAGGACCCGCGCGGGCGGGGACGGAAAGAGATGCATCACCCCGTGGTGGACATCGTCGAAGGTGATGCTCTCATACTGTTCGGCCAGTGCCGGCGCGTTGTCGCCGTACCCTTGCGTTCCGTCGATCATCGTTTCTTCTTCAATCCAATCCCGCTGGCCAATCCCGCTGGCCAATCCCGCTGGGGCGTCTCACGCCTTCACATAGACCCAGGCATCGGCCCCCGACCGCAGCCGGACCATGACCCGCCTGTAATCCGCGACCTCGTAGGAATTGGCGGCGGCCAGCTCTTCCGGGGTAAGCTCGAACAGAGTCCCGGCGACCTCGTCGGCCGGATCGCCGCTTTCGCTGACCACGGGATGGAAACGCTTGCCGCTGGTGCGGATCACCTCGGGATCGGTGATCTCCAGCATGTCGCAGCGATAGCCCGGCATGGCGTCCGCCCGGCCGGTGAGCAGCCGGCCGAAGGACGCCAGCTGCACGTTCTCCTGTTGCAGGGTGCCGTAGGAGAACAGCAGGACCGTATCGTCAGCCATCGACGCCCCTCCCCGCTTCCGAACCGACCCGCAGCAGGTTGCCGTCGGGATCGATGTGGGCGAACTCGCGCAGGCCATAGGGCGTGTCGGACACCGCCGTCAGCCGGCCGGCCGCCTTCGCCGCCGTCCAGGCCGCGTGCAGGGCGTCAGCGTCGCTGACATAGAGGTAGCAGGCGACGACCGAGCGTTCCGGATCGAGGTCGGGAACGCGGGTCAGATGCAGCCCCACCCCGCCCCAATCGAGGAACCCATAGACCGGATCCGCGGCGGCCTCGTCATAGGCGGTCACCGTGAAGCCGAGACTCCAATAATGGGCGAGTGCGGCACGCACATCGCGCACCGGCAGGATCGGGGCCACACGGTTGAACTGGACAGTCATCGCAACCTCACACCAGGATCGAGCCTTCGAGATACAGCACCGCCTGCCCGCCGATCCTCACCCGGTCGCCGGCCAGTTCGCACAGCAGCTCGCCGCCGCGGGCCGAGACCTGACGGGCCTTCAGCACGGTCTTGCCCAGCCGCTCCGCCCAATAGGGGGTCAGCATGCAGTGGGTGGAGCCGGTGACCGGATCCTCCGGAATGCCCTGGGCCGGGGCGAACAGGCGCGACACGAAATCGACCTCCTCATCGCCGGGGGCGGTGACGCAGACCGCCCAGATGTCCAGCGTCGACAGCAGCGCCATGTCCGGCGCCAGCGCCCGCACCGCCTCTGCCGAGTCGTAGACCACCAGATAGTCGCGCCCGCTCAGGATCGCGGCCGGCGCCGGTCCGCCCAGCGCCGCCAGCAGATTGGGGTCGGGGGTTTCCGCCGGCTGGGGCGGGCGGTTGGGGAAGTCCAGCGTGTAGCGGTCGCCGTCGCGGGTGACCGTCAGCGTGCCGGCCTGCCGGGTGGCGAAGTCCATGCGCGCGCGGCCCGGCTCCAGGATGGTGGAGATGACGAAGGCGGTCGCCAGCGTGGCATGGCCGCACAGCTCGACCTCCACCGCCGGGGTGAACCAGCGCAGCTCGAACTCTGTGCCGCTGCGGATGAAGAAGGCGGTCTCCGCCAGATTGTTCTCTGCCGCGATGGCCTGGAGCTGCGCGTCGGGCAGCCAGGACTCGAGCGGCACGACCGCCGCCGGGTTGCCGGCGAAGACGCGGTCGGTGAAGGCATCGACCTGATAAATGGGCAGGCGCATGGCTTTCCCGGTCATGGATGGGTATCCCTTACGTCTTGGGGGATTCAGAATCCCCTCTCCCCGGGGGGAGAGGGGCTTATCGCACCTCAAAAAAGGACGGTCAGCCCGCCTGAACCAGCGAGGCGAAGCGAGCGAGGTCGACGTTTCCGCCGGTGACGACGATGCCGACGCGCTTGCCGCGCACGTCGAACTTGCCGGACATCACCGCGGCGGCGGCGAGGCAGCCGGTCGGCTCGACCATCATCTTCATCCGGCTGGCGAAGAAGCGCATGGACTCGACCAGTTCGCCGTCGGTGACGGTCACGATGTCGTCGACCAGCCGCTGGATCACCGGGAAGGTCAGCTGGCCGACCGCGCGGCTCTGGGCGCCGTCGGCGATGGTCTTGGGCGCGTCGATGCGGACGATGGCGCCGCTGCGCAGGCTCTGCTGCGCGTCGTTGCCGGCCTCCGGCTCGACCCCGACGACGCGGCAGCCGGGGTTCAGCGTCTTGGCGGCGATGACGCAGCCGGACAGCAGCCCGCCGCCGCCGGTCGGCACCACCAGCAGGTCGAGCGGCCCGCCCGTCTGCCCCGCCTCCTCGATCAGCTCCTTGGCGACCGTGCCCTGGCCGGCCATCACATGCGGATGGTCGAAGGGCGGGATCAGCACGCCGCCCCGCTCCTCCAGCACGCGGGCGACGGCAGCGTCCGGCGGCTCGGCATAGCGGTCGTACAGCACCACGTCGGCGCCATAGCCGCGCGTCGCCGCCAGCTTGGCCGCCGGGGCGTCCTCAGGCATGACGATGGTGGACTTCACCTTCAGCATCGACGCCGCCAGCGCCAGCGCCTGGGCATGGTTGCCCGACGAATAGGCGACGACGCCCAGCGCGCGCTGCACCGGGGTGAAGCGCGACACCGCATTGTAGGCGCCACGGATCTTGAAGGCGCCGGTGCGCTGGAAATTCTCGCACTTGAACAGCAGTTCGCCGCCGGTCAGCGTGTCGGCGGTGCGGCTGGTCAGCACCGGCGTGCGGTGGGCGACGCCGGCAATCCGCTCCGCCGCCCCCGCCACGTCGGCGTAGGAGATGGCGAGGCCAGTCGTATCGGCCACGGTGCTGGTGATCGTGTCGGGCATGGCGGCGGTGCTCCCCCTCCCCGGTGTCTTGGTCCGGGGCTTATTCCAGATCGGTGAACAGGAAGGCCTGCTCGTGCCGCTTCAGCCCGGCCTGCTCGTAGAAGCTGATGGCCTTGGGCGCGGACAGCAGCAGGCACATGGTGCCCGGCCCCATCGCGTCGCGGGTGCGGCGCATCAGCTCCTTGCCGATGCCGTGCCCCTGAAGGGCACGGTCGACGGCGAGGTCGGACAGGTAGCAGCAATAGACGAAGTCGGTGATCGAGCGGGCGACGCCGACCAGCTTTCCATCCGCCCGCGCGGTGACGATCAGGCCGGCGTTGCGCAGCATCGCCTCCACCCGGGGACGGTCGCCCACGGGCCGGCGTTCCGCCAGCCCGGAGCGTTCCAGAACGTCGATGAACGCGTCGGCGCTCAGCTCCGGTTCGACCGCATAGTCGATTTGAACGGATTGTCCCTGAATGGATCGGTCGGCCATCGTCTCATCCCCGCCAGAACGGCTTCGACACCTCCTGCTCCGCCTCGGACCGGCTGACGCCGATGTCCTTCAGCAGATGGTCGTCGAGCCCCATGAGTGCATGACGTTGTTTGCGCCGTTCCATCACGGAAAACAACAGGTCGAGCAACCGCCAGAGAGGACGACGGGCAACAACGGTGACACGGTCGGCGGCCGGGACGGCGCCCGTGGCTGCCGTGTAAAGGCCGGAACTGCGGGTCACATCGGTGTGGCGCATCGGATCCTCCATAATCTGGCGCACAACGCTCGAACAATCGAGACAATCAGGATTATGGAGACGAAATCGGCGGGGTCAAACGGAACATTGTCACCATTACATTTCCGATGTCGGATGTATCTTTTCGGCCACAGGCCGGCATGGCCCGCGTCGCGGGGACAATGGAACAAGGACGGAGACCGTCAGGCAACGGGGCAGGACAGAGGAAACGCCTGAATTTTGAACGCCTCCACCGCCGTGGGCCGGACGGCTGGGCAGGGCGGCGGAGCGTTCATCGGCACAAGGGGTACAATCTGCCGCCCCGAAATGAGTTGTCACTCCGAACAGTCAGCACCTGCCAAGCAGCTAGCAGCCCGTTCTTTCCGGCGCGCCCTCGACGGGCGGAGCGGGCACGCAGGATTTGGCCGCCCCTTGCGCCATGCCGCCGTCGGCGGCCGGTGCGGAGCGGTCGCCCACGCCGCTCCGGTCGTAACCGGTCCAGGCGAGATGGCCCGGCGACATCAGCAGCGGCGCCCAGATCACGGCCGACAGGACGTTGAACGCCTGGAACTTCCGATGGGGCATCGCCATCATGCCGGCCGTCGTCGGCACCACCGCACGCAGCGGGCCGATGAAGCGCGCCAGGAAGACGCTCTTGCTGCCATGCCGGAGAAAGAAGGCTTCGCCACGGCCGCGCAGTTCGGGATGCCGGCTGAGCGGCCAGAGCCGGAACATGCGCTCGCCATAGTGCCGGCCCAGCCAGTAGGAGGTGGCGTCCCCCAGGATGGCGCCGCCCGCGATCGCCAGATAGACCGACCAGAAATCGAGAACGCCCGCGGCGACAAGCGCGCCGCTCGCGGTCAGCATGACGACGCCGGGGATAAGAAGCCCGACGAGCGTCAGCCCCTCCGCGAAGGCCATCAGGAAGATGATGATCTCCGCCCAGTCCGCGTGCGTCTCGATGAAGCCCGCGAGCGCGGTTCCATAGGCCGTGAGATCCAGGGCCGCGAAATCCGGAAGCCCCGTCATGTCGGCGCCCGCGTCGTCTGGCAGCTCGAAGGGGGTTGGCGGCCGGGGCGGAGCAGGTCCGGATCGATCATGACGAGGGCCTTGGTCCTTTTATCGCGGGTTCGGGCGCTTCACAGCTGGGCCCGTCGTCCTGGCCCTACAAGACCGCGCCGTTCGGTTTATGGCGCCGGGGCGGCAAGACCCGCACTCCTCAGACCGGCACTCCTCAGACGGGCATCGGATTGAGCCGGGCGAAGCCCTCCTGCGTGCGGTACGGGTAATAGGGGTAGGCGGGCATCACGTCGCTGGCCGCGTCGAGACGGGCGATCTGCCCCGGTTCGAGCGTCCAGCCGACGGCCCCCAGATTGTCCCGCAGCTGCGCCTCGTTGCGTGCGCCGACGATCACCGAGGAGACGGTCGGCCGTGCCAGCAGCCAGGCGATGGCGACCTGGGGAACGCTGCGCCCGGTCTCGGCCGCCACGGCGTCGAGCGCATCGACGATGCGGTAAAGCCGCTCCTCGTCGACGGGCGGCCCCCACTGGGCGGTGTCGTGCAGGCGGCTGCCCTGCGGGATCGGCTGGCCACGGCGGATTCTTGCCGGTCAGCCTGCCCCAGCCGAGCGGGCTCCAGACCAGCGCGCCGACCCTCTGGTCGAGGCCGAGCGGCATCAGCTCCCATTCATAGTCGCGCCCGGTCAGCGAATAATAGACCTGATGCACGACATGGCGCGGCCAGCCATGGCGGTCGGCGACGGCGAGCGACTTCATCAGCTGCCAGCCCGCGAAGTTCGAGGCGCCGATGTAACGCACCTTCCCGGCGCGGACGAGCGTGTCCAGCGTGTGCAGCACCTCCTCCACCGGCGTGAAGGCATCGAAGGCGTGCAGCTGGAGCAGGTCGATGTAATCCGTCCCGAGCCGCCGGAGCGCCGCCTCCACCGCGCCGATCAGCCGGTGACGGGAAAGACCGGCATCGTTCGGCCCGTCGCCCATCGGCAACCCGGTCTTGGTCGAGATCAGCGCCTTGTCGCGCCGCCCGCGGATGGCGGCGCCGAGCACCTCTTCCGAGCCGCCGTCCGAATAGACGTCGGCGGTGTCGAAGAGCGTGACGCCGGCGTCGAGGCAGATGTCGATCAGCCGCCGGGCATCCCCAACATCGCTGTTCCCCCAGGCCGAGAACAGCGGTCCCTTGCCGCCGAAGGTGCCGGTCCCAAAGCTGAGCGCGGGCACCTTGAGGCCCGAGGCACCGAGTGTCCGGTACTCCATGTCCTGTCCTTCCCTGATCGAGACTGTCGCGGTCGCGCCGATGATGGTGGGCGATGGAAGCGGCCGCCTGCCAACGATATAGCCGACGGAGCAGCTGTGAATTAGGCTGCCGCCAGTCCCAGGACTTGTGACGCGGGGTCATCGTCGTGACGCGGATGGATGTCAACCGGGCGGCCGAGATGGAGGTCTTCGCGCGGGTCGTCGATCTCGGCGGGTTCACCGCGGCGGCCCGTGCCTGCGGCCTCACGCCATCGGGCGTGAGCAAGCTGATCACGCGGCTGGAGACACGGCTGGGCACGCGGCTGCTCCACCGGTCGACGCGACGGCTCAGCCTGACGCCGGAAGGCCAGGCCTTCCACGCCCGCGCGGTGCGGATCCTGGGAGAGATGGAGGAGGCCGAGCGGGAGGCCTCGGCCGGTGCGGCGCCGCGTGGACATCTGCGCGTCAACAGCAATGTCCCCTTCGGCATGCGCCACCTGATCCCGCTGGTGCCCGAATTCCTGGCCGCCCATCCCGGCGTCACCATCGACCTTGTGCTGTCGGACGCGGTGGTCGACCTGATGGAGGAGCGGGCCGATGTCGCGATCCGGACCGGCCCGCTGCGCGATTCAAGCCTGATGATCCGCAAGCTGGGCAGCACCCGCATGGTCGTGGTCGCCTCCCCCGCCTATCTGGAGCGGCATGGGACGCCGAGGCACCCGGACGAGCTTGCCCGCCACAGGGGAATCGGCTGGACCTTCCCGCGCGCCATCGGCGGCTGGCCTTTCAGGACTGCAAGCGACGAAGAGATCGGGGAGCATATGCCGCCCATCGCCGCACGGGCGAGCGACGGGGACGCCGCGCGCCTGCTCGCGCTGGGCGGCGTCGGGCTGGCGCGTCTGGCCCGCTTCCAGGTGGAGACCGACATCGCCGCCGGTGCGCTTGTGCCGGTGCTGGACCACATGAACCCCGGCGGCAGCGAGGACATCCACGCCGTCTATCTCGGAGGTCCAGGCCCGCTGCCCGCCCGCGTCCGCGCCTTTGTGGATTTCATGGCTGGCCGATGCCACATGACCGATACCAGATGACCGGCACCCGATGGCCGGAGCGCAATCGCGGTGTGCTCGGCCCCGCCGTCACCGCCGCCCCGCCGTCCGGACCGCCAGGAGGAGCGCCACGGCGATCAGCCCGGCCGCGACGGCGAAGGTCGTCCGGGTTCCCGCGGCGACGGCGTCCGGCGCCGCCACGGCCACCTCCATTCCCACCCCCAGCGTGAACACCATGCCCATCACCGAGGCGCCGGTGACCAGCCCCAGATTGCGCGACAGGTTCAGCACACCCGACACCACGCCGCGGCGGTCCTTCTCCACATCCGCCATCACCGCCGTGTTGTTGGCGGTCTGGAACAGCGCATAGCCGGCGGTGACGACGACCAGCGGCCCGACATAGCCGGCCACGCCCAACGTCGCCGGCAGCAGCACCAGCAGCACGCAGCCGCCCGTCGTGGCGCTCAGCCCCAGGATGGTCATGCGCGCCGCGCCGAAGCGGTCGACGACCCGTCCGGCCGGCACGCCGGTCAGCGCCGCCACCAGCGGACCGGCCGACATGGCAAGTCCGACCATGCCGGTCTCCAGCCCCAGGGCATGGGCGAGGTGGAACGGCCCCACCACCAGCGTCGCCATCAGCACCGTCGCCACCAGCAGGCTCATCGCCAGGCGCCCACACAGCGTCCGGTCGCGCAGCATCTCCAGCCGCAGCAGCGGCGACGCCGTCCGCGCCTCCACCGCCAGGAACAGCCGGAACCCGGCCACCGCCGCCAGCAGAAGCGTCACCTCGGACCAGCCGAAGCCGCCGCGCCCGCCGGTCATCGCCAGCGCGTAGGTCCCCAGCGTCAGGGCCAGGATCAGCGTGCCAGGAAAATCGAAGCTCCCCCGCCCCGCTCCACGCCCCGTCTCCAACCGGGTCTCCAACCGGATTTCCCTCCGGTCGGCCGGCAGGCAGCGCCGCACCAGCAGGAAGGCCGCGACGCCCGGCGGCACGGTGACCAGGAAGATCGCCGGCCAGCCGAAGGCCGCGATCAGCAGGCCGCCCAGCGTCGGGCCGAGCGCGGTGCCGACCGCCGATGTCGTTCCCATCAGCCCCATCGCCCGGCCGATCCGCTCCTTCGGCACCGCATCGCCGACGAAGGCGGTGGCGAGCGCCATCATCGCGGCGGCCCCCAGCCCCTGCACCGCCCGGGCCGCGACCAGCATCCACAGGCCGGACGCGGCGGCGGAGGCGGCGGAGCCCGCCGTGAACAGGGCGATCCCGGCCAGCAGCAGGCGCCGCCGCCCGACGATGTCGCCCAGCCGCCCGACCCCGACGATCAGCGTGGTGATCGCCAGCAGATAGGCCAGCACCACCCATTGGACCTCGCGGAACGGCACGTCGAACGCCCGCGCCAGCGCCGGCAACCCGACATTGGCGATGCTGATGCCGAGCGACGATAGCAGCATCGCCAGCGCCAGCCCCGCCAATCCCCCTTGCGCGACCAGCCCTCGCGCCGGTCCGCCCGCCGCCTCCGCGGCCTGCTCCGCAACCGCTTCCCTCATGACGCCTCTCCTTCCCGAATGACAGGCATCCAGGCTAGGGCGCGGGGTGGCATGGCGGAACGCGCAGCATCCGCACTGTATTCGTGCATCGGACGCCATGTTCCAGCTGCTGTCCCGGCAGCGGCGGCGGTCGGCCCGTGCTACGCTCCGGCGCATGACCGCACCCGACCTCAACATGCTCGTCACCCTGGACGCCCTGCTGGCGGAGGGCAGCGTCGCCGGTGCGGCGCGCCGGCTTCGGCTCAGCCCGTCGGCGATGAGCCGGGCGCTGGCGCGGCTGCGCGCGGCGACCGGCGACCCGCTGCTGGTCCGGGCCGGGCGCGGCCTCGTCCCCACGCCCCGCGCGCTCGACCTGCGCGACCGCGTGCGCCTGCTGGTGCAGGAGGCGGAGGCGGCGCTGCGCCCGGCCGAAACTCTCGACGTCGGCCGGCTGGCCCGCACCTTCACCCTGCGGACCAGCGACGGTTTCGTCGAAAGCTATGGCGCGGCCCTGCTCACCCTGGTCGCCGCCGAGGCGCCCGGCGTCCGCATCCGCTTTCTGGCCAAGCCGGACAAGGACAGCGGCCCGCTCCGCGACGGCTCGGTCGATCTGGAGACCGGCGTGGTTTCCGCCGGCAGCGGGCCGGAACTGCGCACCCAGGCCCTGTTCCACGACCGCTTCATCGGCGTCGTCCGCCCCGGCCATCCGCTGGCCGCGGGCGGGATCACCGCCGAGCGCTTCGCCGCCGGCCGCCATGTGCTGGTGTCGCGGCGGGGCGACGACCGCGGGCTGGTGGATGAGGCGCTGGACCGGCTCGGACTCCGGCGCGACGTGGTCGCGACGGTCGGCGGCTTCGCCGCGGCGCTGGCGCTGGTGCGCGGCACCGACCTGATCGTCAGCGTCCCCGAACGGCACACCGAGGGGCTGCGCGCCGGTCTCCACGGCTTCGCCCTGCCCTTCCCCGCCCCGGAAGTGACCGTCTCCCTGATCTGGCACCCCCGCCTCGACGCCGACCCGGCCCACCGCTGGCTGCGCGGCTGCGTGCGCAAGGTCTGCGCCTCGCCACCCGGGGCCAAACGCCGGGAGTGATATGGCCGGCGGGGCCATTGCGCACCGACGCACCGCCGCCCTATGCTGATATATCACCAAGAATCACAACGGGAGTTCGCCATGCAGCCGCCCTACCTCGCCGCCGATCAGCGCTATGGGAGCATGAGCTACCGCCGCACCGGCCGCAGCGGGCTCGACCTGCCGGCCATTTCGCTGGGGCTCTGGCAGAATTTCGGCGGCACCGACGTGTTCGCCACCGGGCGCGCCGTGCTGCGCCGGGCCTTCGACCGCGGCGTCACCCATTTCGACCTCGCCAACAATTACGGCCCGCCGCCGGGCTCGGCGGAGGAGAATTTCGGCCGCATCCTCGCCACCGATTTCCGGCCCTACCGCGACGAGATGGTGATCTCGACCAAGGCCGGCTACGAGATGTGGCCCGGCCCCTACGGCAACTGGGGTTCGCGCAAATATCTGGTCTCCAGCCTGGACCAGAGCCTGACGCGGATGGGCCTGGATTACGTCGACATCTTCTATTCGCACCGCGTCGATCCCCGCACCCCGCTGGAGGAGACGATGGGGGCGCTCGACCACATCGTCCGCCAGGGCAAGGCGCTCTATGTCGGCATCTCCTCCTACTCGCCGGAGATGACGCGGCGGGCGGCGGGCATCCTGAAGCAGCTGGGCACCCCCTGCCTGATCCACCAGCCCTCCTACTCGATGCTGAACCGCTGGGTTGAAGGCGGCCTGCTCGACACGCTGGAGGATCTCGGCATGGGCTGCATCGCCTTCTCGCCGATGGCCCAGGGCATGCTGACCAGCAAGTACCTCGGTGGCCAGCCTGCCGATGCCCGCGCCGCCAAGGGCGGCAGCCTGCGCGCCAACTTCCTGTCGCCGGAGAATCTGGAGCGCATCCGCGCGCTCGATGCCATCGCCAAGCGGCGCGGCCAGACGCTGGCGCAGATGGCCATCGCCTGGGTCCTGCGCGACCCGCGCGTGACCTCCGCCCTGATCGGCGCACGGAACGTCGAGCAGCTCGACAACTCGCTCGACGCGCTGAACAGCCTGTCCTTCAGCCCGGAGGAACTGGCCGAGATCGACAGCCACGCCGTCGCCGACGCCGGCATCAACCTGTGGAGCGCCTCCTCCGCAGCCGAAGCCGGCTGAGCGCAGAGGGGAGCGGCCGGGAGAAAGCGGCCTGCGGGGAAACCCTGGGGGCCGCCCCTCCTTTTGCCTCCCCTTTTAGTCCTTCCGGAGCAGTGGTCGGTTCGCCGAAGCGTAACAGAGATTCTGAGAGTCTTTTTCCGACCGCCCCCTCTTCGCCGGCCGACGGTTGACGGCGAAGCGGCGGTACAGGTTGCTCAAGATCGAGGACACGCCATGAACACGCTCTTCCCGGCCCTGGTCGCCGCCGGCATCGTCCTGTCCACCGCCGCCGCGGCCCAGCCGGCTGCCACCGACCTCGCCCAACGCTTTCCCCTGCTGCTCAAGGAGGCCCGGGGCAAGGTTCCCTCGACGTCGGAGGTCGGCACCATCAGCACCACCCTGTCCGCCGCCGAATGGTATTGGAGCCGGGGCGATCAGGCGCAGGCCGTCAGCTACCTGAATTTCGCCCGCGGCCGGTTGGGCCTCAGCCTTGTTCAGCCCGCCGCCCCCGCCGGCCCCACGGCGCCCTGAGTCCGGTGGGGAGGCCGGCGGGACCCGCGCCGGCCAGGGCTCAGAACAGGTGGCGCAGCAGGTAGTACAGCAGGCCGGCCAGCATGATGGCGGCCGGCAGGGTCAGCACCCAGGCCATCGCCATGTTGCGCACCGTGCTCCATTGCAGGCCGGACCCGTTCGCCGCCATGGTGCCGGCGACGCCGCTCGACAGGATGTGGGTGGTCGACACCGGCAGGCCGTAGATCTCCGCCAGCCCGATGGTGCCGGCGGCGACGATCTCCGCCGAGGCGCCCTGGGCATAGGCCAGATGCTGCTTGCCGATCCGCTCGCCGACGGTGACGACGATGCGGCGCCAGCCGACCATGGTGCCGAGCCCGAGCGCCACCGCCACCGAGAACTTCACCCAGTCGGGAATGAAGCGGGTGCCGGCGTTCAGCGCCTCCTGATAGGATTTCAGCGTCTTCGCCTCGTCATCGGGCAGGCTGGCACCGGCCTTCGGCAGCAGGCGGACCGCATCGGCGGCCAGATACATGTCGTTGCGCATGTTCGACGTCGCTTCCGCCGGCACATGCTTGATGGCGCCATAGCTCTGCACGCCCTGGGCGATGTCGGCGGACAGCACGGCCAGCGCGCCATAGACCTCCGGCCGGTTCAGCTCCTTGGTCCGCAGCGCGTCGCCGACCATCCGCCTCGCCTCCTCCGCCGACGCCGGCTGCCGCCCGTCGGCATGCGAGCGCAGGACCGCTTCGGCCCGGCGGGTGGTCTCGATGAAGGCTGGGGTGGTGCTGTCGGGCATGGTGCGGTTCAGCGCATAGGCGGTGGGCACCGCGCCGATCAGGATCAGCATGATCAGCCCCATGCCCTTCTGGCCGTCGTTGCCGCCATGGGCGAAGGACACGGCGGTGCAGGTCAGGATCAGCAGCCCGCGGATCCACAGCGGCGGCGGGCGGCTGGGGTCGGCCGGCTCGAACAGGCGCCGGTTCCTCACCGCGCGCTTCAGCACCAGCAGCAGCATGGCGGCCAGCACGAAGCCCATCACCGGGCTGAACAGCAGGGCCTGGAGAACGCCGAAGGCCTGCCCCCATTCGACGCCCGAGGTCGCCTGCCCGTCCGGCGCCATCAGCTGGTTGGCGAGGCCGACCCCGATGACCGAGCCGATCAGGGCATGGGACGAGCTGTTGGGCAGCCCGAGCGCCCAGGTTCCCAGGTTCCAGATGATGGCGGCGATCAGCAGGGCGAAGATCATGGCATAGCCGGCGCTGCTGCCGACCTGAAGGATCAGCTCCACCGGCAGCAGGGTGATGACGCTGTAGGCCACCGCCCCCGACGACAGCAGCACGCCCAGGAAGTTGAAGGCGCCGGACCACAGCACCGCCAGCACCGGCGGCATGCTGTGGGTGTAGATGACGGTCGCCACCGCATTGGCGGTGTCGTGGAAGCCGTTGACGAACTCGAAGCCCAGCGCGATCAGCAGCGCCAGACCGAGAAGCAGGAAGGCCCCCGTCGCCAGCGGCGGCTGGTCCACCCGTTGCAGGTCGGTGACGAAGCCATGGACCGCATAGCCGAGACCGGCGGCCAGCACGACGAGGAACGCCACCGGCAGGGCGGAGTGCGGCTTCTGGTGGAGATTGGGACCGCGAACCGGCGGCGAAGCGCCAGACGGCAGTGTGGTGTCCGACATGGTCGTGCTCGCTGTTCGAGAGGGTCGGGTCGCGGCGCCGGAACCGTCCGGATGCGGTCCGCGGCACGGCCATCGCTTAACCCGCCGAACACGGGACGGTTGCCGCCGTCACCAAATCTTCACCGAACATTCACCGAGCATCGCAGGTGGCGATAATCACCCTCTCCCGCCCCGGGAGAGGGTGATTATGCGTTCACACTCCGAAGCCGCCCCCCCCGGAGCCGCTTGGCGTCAGTCCGCCGTGACGGTGTCGGTCGCCCGATACCGCTCCAGCCAGTGGGCGTAGGGCGCCGGCAGCACCCAGGACGGGCGCTCGACGCCCAGCTCCTTGGCGGCGCGGTAGGGATAATGCGGGTTGGCGAGATGGGCGCGGCCGACCATCACCAGATCGAGCTGCCCGTCGGCGACGGTGCGGTCGGCGATCTTCGGCGCATCGATGCCCCAGGCCGCCGCCACCGGCAGCTCCGCCTCGCGCCGCACCCGCTCGGCGACCGGCGCCAGGAAGGCCGGCCCCCACGGAACATGGGCGTCGGGGGTGGAGAAGCCGACGCTGACGCTCAGCAGGTCGAGCCCGCCGGCGCGGAAGTTGCGGGCCAGTTCGATCGATTCGGCCAGCGTCTGCTCGTCGCGCCCGTCATACTCGATCACGCCGAAGCGGGCGGTCAGCGGCAGGTTTTCCGGCCACACCTCGCGAACCGCCGCCAGCGTCTCCAGCAGGAAGCGGCTGCGCCCGGCAAGGTCGCCGCCATACTGGTCGGTGCGCGTGTTGGCATGGACCGAGAAGAAGCTCTGGCCGAGATAGCCGTGGGCGAAATGCAGCTCCAGCCACTTGAAGCCGGCATCGCGGGCGCGCACGGCGGCGGCGACGAAATCGGCGCGGACGCGGGCGATGTCGTCCAGCGTCATCGCCTTGGGCACCTTCGGCAGATGATGGCCGAAGGGCACCGCCGACGGCGAGAGGGTGTCCCAGCCGCGCGGATCGCCCTCGGCGATGTGGTCGTCGCCTTCCCACGGGCGGTTGGCGCTGGCCTTGCGGCCGGCATGGCCGATCTGGATGCCGGGAACGGCACCGGCGGCGGCGATGGAGGCGGCGATGCGCGCCATCCCCTCCGCCTGGGCGTCAGTCCACAGCCCGGTGCAGCCCGGCGTGATGCGGCCCTCCGGCGACACCGCCGTCGCCTCGACGATCACCAGACCGGCGCCGCCACGGGCAAGGCCGGGATAATGGGCGAGATGCCAGTCGTTGACGACGCCGTCAACGGCGCTGTACTGGCACATCGGCGGAACCGCGATGCGGTTGCGCAGGGTGACGTCCTTCAGCGTGAAGGGCGTGAACAGAGCGGACATTAGGAATTCCCGTCTCGATCGTGTCGGTGGCGGCAGGGGGTAATGTGTTTGCCTACCCCTGCCGCGGATCGGGGAGATTTAGGTCAGCCCCAGCCTCAACCAAGCCGTCCCGCCGCCAAACGCCCCACGATTGCCGCATGGCTGCGGATACCCTTGCGCAGGCAGCAGCCCACCGGACCGGAGCCGCCCGCCCCGGAACAGGAAACGGCTCACCCCCCCAGCCCGAGCAGCCTGCCCAGGATCGGCTGGCCCGCGACAGCCCCCAGCACGAAGCCGGCCACCAGCCCGACCACCAGTCCCACAAACGCCAGCCCCATCCCGCCGCGGCCGGCGGACTGCGCACGCTCCGCCTGCCGCCCGCCGTTGCCAGCACTGCCGCCGGGCTCGTCGCCCTCGTCGATGGAGGAGGCGCGCCGCGCGCTGTAGGAGGTGTCGGTCGCCTCGTGCCACCCGCGGATGCGCTCCAGCGCCGGCTTCAGCTGGGCGTCGTCGGGCGTGGTGCCACGGCCATGGACGATCTCCCAGGCCAGGGCTGCGAAGCGGCTGGTCGTCCGTCCTTCCGGCGTGAAGATCGCCGCCGGCATACGGCGGTATGTCGCCTTCACCACATCCACGTCATAGGGGAAGGCGGTGCGGAACATCTGGTCGGGGAACTCGTTGCGCAGCTGCGTCAGCGATTCGCGCCCGACCTCGTCGTTGGTGATCGACAGCATCAGGATGCCGGCCAGCGTCAGGCTGGGGTTCAGCCCGTTCTGGATATGCTCCACCACCTGCAAGGTGCGGCGCAGCCCGTCCAGCGCATAGCGCCCCGGAAACACCGGCACGATCAGCCGGTCCGACGCCGCCAAGGCACCGGCCGCCAGATGGCCCAGCGCCGGCGGGCAGTCGATGACGACATAGTCCGGCGGGTTGCGCGAGAAATGCAGCGCCTTGCGCAAGCCCCGCTGCGAGCCGCCGCGGCTGTCCAGCGCATGCTCCAGCGAGTACAGCTTGCGCGCGCCGACGATCATCGACAGCCCGTCGAAGGCGGTCGGGGTGATGGCATCCTCGACGAAGGTTTCCTTGCGCAGCAGGTCGTTGATGCCGACCTTGGCCTTGTCGCGCAGCAGGAAGTTGCTGGTGGCGCTGCTCTGCGGGTCGAAATCGATCAGCACGACGCTCTTGCCCAGCGCCGCCAGCGCGAGCGCGAGGTTCACCGACGTGGTCGTTTTGCCGACGCCGCCCTTCTGGTTGTAGACCGACAGGATGGTCGGCTGCCGTGTCTCCGGCGTGTCGAAGACGTCTTCGTGGCTGGTCATGTCCATTCCGCTTCGCCGTTTCTGCGGCAATCCCCGCACGGCCCGGATCGAATTCCGGTCCGGACTGCGCGGGCGCACTATAAGCGGTGGGGTTTCAACTCTCCACACACCTTTGGGGACAGGGTGGCCGAGCGCGGAACCAGCCACGCCCGGCCGTCCTGCACACCCCTTGCTGCATTCCTGCACAACCGATGCGCAAAGTTTCGGGTCGCCCCAAAGGGCCGCCCGGGTACACATGGTGACAAACAATCCCGAGGGAGGACAATAGGATGACCACCGAACTTCAGCACCTGATCGGCGGCAAGCTGGTTTCCGGCACGTCCGGCCGGTTCGCCGACGTCTACTCCCCGATGACCGGCGAGGTGCGCGCCCGCGTGCCGCTGGCGAGCGTCGAGGAGATGCGCGCCGCGGTCGAGAACGCCAAGCAGGCGCAGCGCGGCTGGGCCGCCACCAACCCGCAGCGCCGCGCCCGCGTGCTGATGCGCTTCCTCGACCTCGTCCAGCGCGATTACGACGAGCTGGCGCTGCTGCTGTCGCTGGAGCATGGCAAGACCATCGTCGACGCCAAGGGCGACATCCAGCGCGGGCTTGAGGTGGTGGAGTTCGCCTGCGGCATCCCGCATCTGCTGAAGGGTGAGTTCACCGACGGCGCCGGCCCCGGCATCGACATCTATTCGATGCGCCAGCCGCTCGGCGTCGTCGCCGGCATCACGCCGTTCAACTTCCCCGCCATGATCCCGATGTGGAAGTTCGCCCCGGCAATCGCCTGCGGCAACGCCTTCATCCTGAAGCCGTCGGAGCGCACGCCGGGCGTGCCGGTCAAGCTGGCCGAGCTGATGCTGGAAGCCGGCCTGCCGGCGGGCATCCTCAACGTCGTCCATGGCGACAAGGTGGCGGTGGACGCCATCCTCGACGACCGTGACATCAAGGCGGTGGGCTTCGTCGGCTCCACCCCGATCGCCGAATACATCTACAACCGCGGCTGTGCGGCCGGTAAGCGCGTGCAGTGCTTCGGCGGCGCCAAGAACCACGCGCTGGTGATGCCGGACGCCGACCTCGACCAGGCGACCGACGCGCTGATCGGCGCCGGCTTCGGTGCGGCGGGCGAGCGCTGCATGGCGATCTCCGTCGTCGTGCCGGTCGGTAAGAAGACCGCCGACGCCCTGATGGACCGCCTGATCCCGCGGGTGGAAGGCCTGAAGGTCGGCCCGTCGACCGACAGCAGCGCCGATTTCGGCCCGCTGGTGACGGCCGAGCATCTGGAGCGGGTGAAGTCCTACGTCGATCTCGGCGTCAAGGAAGGCGCCAAGCTGGCGGTCGATGGCCGCGAGTTCAAGATGCAGGGCTACGAGAACGGCTTCTACATGGGCGGCTGCCTGTTCGACGAGGTGAAGCCGGACATGCGCATCTACAAGGAGGAGATCTTCGGCCCGGTCCTCTCCGTCGTCCGCGCCGACTCCTACGAGGAAGCGCTGGCCCTGCCGAACGACCATGAGTACGGCAACGGCGTGGCGATCTTCACCCGCGACGGCGACGCCGCCCGCGACTTCGCATCCCGCGTCGATGTCGGCATGGTCGGCATCAACGTTCCGATCCCGGTTCCGCTCGCCTACTACACCTTCGGCGGCTGGAAGCGCTCGGGCTTCGGCGACCTGAACCAGCACGGCCCCGACGCGGTGCGCTTCTACACCAAGACCAAGACCGTCACCTCCCGCTGGCCCTCGGGCGTCAAGGAAGGCGCCAGCTTCGTCATCCCGACCATGGAGTGATGGGCGTAACATTCCCCCTCCCGCCTCTGGCGGGAGGGGGGTTGCACGAGGTGACGCATGTCCTTTGAACTGACCGAAGACCAGGTCGCCATCCGCGACATGGCGTTGTCCTTCGCCCGCGACGAGCTGGCGCCCAATGCCGTCGAGTGGGACCAGAAGAAGCATTTCCCCATCGACACCCTGCGCGCCGCCGGCGAACTCGGCATGGGCGGCATCTATGTGTCGGAGGAGCATGGCGGCTCGGCGCTGAGCCGCTTCGACGCCGTGGTGATCTTCGAGGCGCTGAGCCAGGGCTGCCCGACCATCGCCTCCTACATCTCCATCCACAACATGGTGGCGGGGATGGTGGACAATTTCGGCAGCGACGAGCAGAAGGCCCATTGGCTGCCGAAGCTCTCCCGCATGGACTGGCTCGCCAGCTATTGCCTGACCGAGGCCAATGCCGGCTCCGACGCCGCGGCGCTGCGGACGAAGGCCGTGCGCGACGGCGACAGTTACGTCCTCAACGGCGCCAAGCAGTTCATTTCCGGCGCCGGCAGCTCCGAACTCTACCTCCTCATGGCCCGCACCGGCGAGGACGGCCCCGGCGGCATCAGCGCCTTCCTGGTGCCTGCGGACACCCCCGGCCTCTCCTTCGGCGCCAACGAGCACAAGATGGGCTGGAACGCCCAGCCGACCCGTGCCGTCATCCTGGAGGACGCCCGCATCCCCGCCTCTGCCCTGCTGGGGCAGGAGGGGATGGGCTTCAAGTTCGCCATGAAGGGGCTGGACGGCGGCCGCATCAACATCGCCGCCTGCTCCATCGGCGGTGCGCAGGCGGCACTGGACAAGGCGCTGACCTACATGAGCGAGCGCAAGGCCTTCGGCCAGACGCTCGACCGCTTCCAGGCGCTCCAGTTCCGCATCGCCGACATGGCGACGGAGCTTGAGGCCGCCCGCACCTTCGTCCACCGCGCCGCCTCGGCGCTGGATGCGAAGAGCCAGGACGCCACACGCCTGTGTGCGATGGCGAAGCGCTTCGCCACCGACACCGGCTTCGAGGTGGCGAACAACGCGCTCCAGCTGTTCGGCGGCTACGGCTATCTGGCGGACTATGGCGTGGAGAAGATCGTGCGCGACCTGCGGGTCCACCAGATCCTGGAAGGCACCAACGAGATCATGCGCCTGATCGTCTCGCGCAGCGAGATCGGGCGGATGGCGTAAAAGCGAACCACAAAAACCAAACCCAAAAAACCAAAGCAACGGGAGACGCGACGATGGCGGTGATCGGTTTCATCGGATTGGGCAACATGGGCGGCCCGATGGCCGCGAACCTCGTGAAGGCGGGGCATCAGGTGGTGGGCTACGACCTCGTGCCCGCGGCCATCGAGGCGGCCAAGGCGGCCGGCGTCACCATCGGCGAGTCCCCCACCGCCATCGCGGCGGCGGCCGAGGTGGTCATCACCATGCTGCCGGGCGGCAAGCATGTGCTGGGCGTCTATGGCGACATCGCCCCGGTGGCCCGGCCGGGCACGCTGCTGATCGACTGCTCCACCATCGACGTGGACTCCGCCCGCAAGGCGCATGCGCTGGCCGCCGGCACGGGCGCCGCCTCGCTCGACGCGCCGGTGTCGGGCGGCGTCGGCGGTGCCGCCGCCGGCACCCTGACCTTCATGGCCGGCGGCGAGACGGACGCCTTCGAGCGCGCCCGCCCGATCCTGGAGGCCATGGGCAAGAAGATCGTCCATTGCGGCGGTGCCGGGGCCGGCCAGGCGGCGAAGATCTGCAACAACATGATCCTCGGCATCTCGATGATCGGCGTCTGCGAGGCCTTCGTGCTGGCGGAGAAGCTCGGCCTGTCGCATCAGGCGCTGTACGACGTGTCGTCGACCTCGTCGGGCCAGTGCTGGTCGCTGACCAGCTATTGCCCGGTTCCCGGCCCGGTCCCCGCCAGCCCGGCCAACCGCGACTACCAGCCCGGTTTCGCGGCGGCGCTGATGCTGAAGGACCTGAAGCTGGCCCAGGAAGCGGCACAGGGCGCCGGTGCTCCCACCCCGCTGGGGGCCGCGGCGGCGCAGCTCTACGCGCTGATGAACGCGCAAGGAGAAGGCGGCGCCGACTTCTCCGGCATCATCCGCATGCTGCGCGGCGAGGGGTAAATCAGGCTGCGGTAAATCAGACTGTGGCCGGCGGGGGCAGGAACAGCGCCTGCTCCCGCCGCACCAGATCGGCGATGTAGTCGGCGGTCATCGAAATCCGCGCCAGCGAGCGCAGATCCTCGTGAACGATCAGCCAGAAGGACCGGGTGATCGTCACCTCTTCCGGCAGCACCGGCACCAGATCCGGCTCGCCGGCGGCGATGAAGGCCGGCAGCATGCACAGGCCGGCCCCGGCCAGCGTCGCCTTCAGCTGGGCGACGAGGCTGCTGCTCTTGATGCGCGGCGCCACCTCCCCCATCGTCTCGACATAGTCCAGTTCCGGGGCGAAGATCAGGTCGTCGATATAGCCGACGAAGGAATGGCCGCGCAGGTCGCCGCGGCTGCGGATTTCCTGCCGTGACCCCAGATAGGCGGCGGTGCCGTACAGCCCCAGCCGGTAATCGGTCAGCTTCCGTGCGAACAGCCGCCCTTCCTGCGGGCACGACAGGCTGATGGCGATGTCGGCCTCGCGCTTCGACAGGCTGAAGACACGCGGCATGGCGACCAGCTGCACCTCCAGCTCCGGATGGCGTTCGCACAAGGCGCCGATCCGCGGCGCCAGGAAACAGCTGCCGAAGCCGTCCGGCGCCCCGATCCTGACCGCACCGGCCAGAGCCAGATCGCCGTCCGCCACCATGCCCTGGGCCAGCAGGGCCGCACTCTCCATCACCTCCGCCGTCTGTTTCAGCCGCTCGCCCTGCGGCGTCAGGGTAAAGCCGCTGGGCCGGCGCTCGAACAGGGTGACGCGCAGCGCCTCCTCCAGCGCGGTGATGCGGCGGCTGACCGTGGTGTGGTCGGCGCGCAGCCGCTGGGCCGCCGTGGTCAGCGTGCCGGCCCGGGCCACCGCCAGGAAAAAGCGCAGGTCGTTCCAGTTGAAATCGGCCATGTCCGCCGGCGCGCCGTCCGTTCTTGCAAGGTGGATGAGGGGCCGGACTCTCCCATCAAGCCGCCCGCCTGACAAGAGTGCCAACCCGCCCCTGCGACACCATCACCCGCCGGGCCGCACTCCCCTTCCCCCCAAACATTGGTGGATGGCCGAAAGAGCCTGATCCGAAGGGGTACCGCATCTTCCGGGGCAGCGCCCCCATTTCGCGCGGACGAATTGGCACTCCATTGCGTTTATCTGTTGAGCGACGGCGATGCGACCAGCAAGAGGATACGGAATGCCGGGCGAAGGCCGGACGGCGGGGGTCAGCGGATCGGTGATGGTGGCGGCACTTGCGGCCCTGCTCGTCATGCCTGCCGCAGGCCCGGCCACGGCGGAACCGCTGCTGTCGGCACCGGAGGCCCAGGAGGCATACCAGCAGTCCGCCGCTCCCCTGCCCGCCCCCGCACCGTCGAAGCCGCAGACCGGCGCCTTCGACTGCTGGCGGCTCGATCCGGGCCGCCTGGAACAGGCGTCCGACCGCGGGCTGTGCGGCGACGCCTTCGCTCGCGCCCCCGAAACCGCAGCGCTGCCGGAAGCCCCTCCCCCGCCGCTGCTCACGCCCGCGCGCAAGCCGAAGGCGCCGGAGCGCCGCATCCGCAGCAGCGGCCGCAGCGTCGGCGGCCCGGAAAGCCACAGCCTGGCCAGTTCACGCGCCCGGACGTCGCGCGGCGGCGACGCCGATTTCTTCAGCAGTTTCCAGCGGGATTTCCGGTCGCTGACCAACCTGCTGGGTGGCGGCAGCCCGCCGTCGCGCCGCGGCGACGACAGCCCCGCCTCCCACACCTCGCACAACCACTGACAGGCGGTAAAGCCGGGACAGCCAGCTTTACCGCCCTTGGTCCTCGGCGTCTGCCCCGATATCCTCCGCCTCGACATCGATGGTGACGCCGGTGCGGCCCGACCGGCCATGATCGTCATGCTCCGGGTCGATGCCATGATCGCGGCGCAGCTCGTCGCGGATTTCCGCCATGCGGACGCGCAGCCGGGCATAGTCGGCCAGCAGCTGCCGGCGCCGGTCGTTCGGCGTCACGTCCTTCGGCGGGCGCAGCGAGCGCTTGAAGTCGATCAGTTGGCGGCGGGTCACATCGGGACGGATCAGCCCCTGCGCCTTAGCGCGCTCCAGCTCGTCCGGCGTCATGGTGACGATCTGGTAGGCGACGCTTTCCGCCCCCGGCAGCACGTCCAGCGACAGCCGGCCGGTGTCCACCGCCTCCGCCACCGCGCGGAAGCGGAAGGCGGTCTCGACCGAGAACGGCATGTCGCTTTCGATCATCGCCTCGAAGTCGCCATGCGGCAGGATTTCCTTGGCGCGGTTCAGATACCGGCCGATCGACAGGAACTCCTTGCGGCTGCGGTTCCAGTGATAGCGGATTTCCTGGGCGAATTCCTGCCGGGTGTGGCAGGGCACGATGGCGTCGCTGATATCCGACGCCCGGCGGTCCGCCTTCGACGGCGCCACGGCGGCCCCTGACCGCACAGGCGTAGACGCTACCTCTGGCTTGGCATCCGGCGGGGGAGCGGCCTTGCCCTGCTCCGCCACCTTCTTCATGAAGGACTTCACATTGGCCATAATCAGATCCCCCGGGTTCAGATCCCCAGCTCGTGCCGGATGAAGTACCAGGCGCCAAGGCATTCGTCGGCGCCGTTGACAGCACCCACATCGACGATGGAGCAGCCGACATCGTCGACCCGGTGCATGTCCTCGATGTCCGGCACCTCGTGCGGCACCAGCCGGCCGACCCGGCCCAGCTCCAGCTTCGCTTCGCGCAGGCTGACCGACCGGCGCTTGACCCGGTTCAGCAGGAAGGCGGCGGGGCGGCCATAGTCGCGCAGGAACTCCATCCAGGGGATGACGCTCATCTTGTCGAAGCGGCCGACCCCGGTCGGCACCAGCACAAGGTCGGCGCGACGCAGCAGGATCTTGGTCGCCTCCGGATACAGCTCCACCGACGGCGGCGTGTCGACGAAGACAACGTCGTAGCGGCCGGG
The DNA here is from genome assembly GCF_058780665.1 of Azospirillum sp. UENF 112521. Taxonomy (NCBI): domain Bacteria; kingdom Pseudomonadati; phylum Pseudomonadota; class Alphaproteobacteria; order Rhodospirillales; family Azospirillaceae; genus Azospirillum; species Azospirillum sp. UENF 112521. The sequence continues at coordinate 220,556 of NZ_JBSNCI010000009.1, read as the reverse complement.
ATCGATTTGGGCCAGCGCCGCCTCGATGTCGTCCAGCGTTCCTTCGTAATGGTCGATGGACGCCACATCGTGCGGACGGCGCAGCTCGTGCCACTGGCCCAGCGTGCGCTGCGGATCGAAATCCAGCGTCGCCACCCGCATGCCGTCCTTGGCCGCGGCGACGGCGGTGTTCTTGCAGCTGGTGGTCTTGCCGGTCCCGCCCTTCGGCGCACTATACACCACCCAGCGCGCAGGCAGCGGCGCAGCCTTGTTTACCGTGCCGTCGGCGCCCTGGGCTGCCGGCCTGCCGGTTGATTTACCTGTGGATTTGCCCGCGGATTTCCTTGTGGCGACGGCGGTCGGATCGGCCATCTGTTCCCCCTGCATCGCGTGCCAGTCGTCTGATGGCCTTCTTCTTAGCGGATCGCCCCGCTCCCCGAAAGGGCAAAGGCGGCACCTGCGCCATGGAAATAGGCGGTTTCTGTACCGCCAAAGCCGTTACCGGTAACGCTTCGCCGCCATTTCCGTTACCGGTAACGCTTGTTCCTGCCCCGGCCCGACCGCCTCTGTTGCCGCCACGAAACAATCTGTCACCACTTTCGGGATTTCCGTACCGGCGCGCGGTCGCTAAAATGTTTCGCATTCCAGGGTTTTGAACAGCGTATTGCCTTCCCGCAAGAGTCGGCGGCGGCAATGGGGGTTGGGTCGGTGATGCGGGGATCGGGGCGGACGACGGTTGGCGAGCGGGCAGTTGACAAGACGGCGTTCCGACGGGACGGCACGCGGCGCCGGGCTGCCTTGCGCCACAGTACGGCGCTGGCCGGGGCGGCGCGCCTGGCGATCCTGACCGCATTCCTCGCCCTGCCCCTCCCCGCACTCGCCAACCCCGAAGGCGGCGTGGTCACCGACGGCGCCGCCACCATCCACACGACCGCCCCCGGCCGGCTCGACATCATCCAGTCGACGCCCAAGGCGGTGATCGACTGGCAGCGCTTCGGCATCCGCGACGGCGAGCACACCAATTTCCAGCAGCCCGATGCCGCCGCCATCACGCTGAACCGCGTCACCGGCTCCGACCCGTCGGCGATCATGGGGCGGCTGACCGCGAATGGGCAGGTCTGGCTGGTCAACCCCAACGGCATCCTGTTCGGTCCGAACGCCCGGGTCGATGTCGGCGGGCTGGTCGCCACCACACACGACATCCGCAACGCCGACTTCATGGCCGGCCGTTACAATTTCGAAGGCCGCGCCGGCTCCACCGCGACGGTGGAGAACGAGGGCACGATCACGGTGGCCCAGGCCGGGCTGGCGGCGCTGGTCGCCCCCGGCGTCGCCAACCGCGGCACCATCCAGGCGCGCATGGGCGAGGTGACGCTGGCCTCGGGCCGCCGCTTCGTCGTCGACCTCTTCGGCGACCAGAAGATCAACATCGCGGTGGACGCCCAATCCGATACGAAGACCGACGCCCGCCCCGTCGGCGCCGACGGCAAGCCGGTCGAGGCACTGGTCAGCAACAGCGGCAAAATCTTCGCCGACGGCGGCCGGGTGCAGATGACGGCGAGCGCCGCCAAGGGGCTGGTCGACCGCGTCGTCAACATGTCGGGCACCGTCCAGGCCCGCCGGGTGGAGCAGCAGGGCGGCGACATCGTCCTGCTCGGCGACGGCGGCGAGGTCGAGGTCTCCGGCAGCATCGACGCCAACGGCAGCGGCGCCGGTCAGAAGGGCGGCTCCGTCACCGTGTCGGGCAACCGCACGGCGCTGACCGCCACCGCCCGCATCACCGCCTCCGGTCCCGCCGGGGGCGGGGAGGTGCTGATCGGCGGCGACGTGCAGGGCGGCAGGGCATCGGCCGCCACGCTGGCCGGCTACGCCATCCGCCCGGCGCGCAAGCCGGTGCCGCCCTCCGCCGAGACCGTCGTGGCGCAGGGGGCAAGCATCGCCGCCGACGCCATCGACAGCGGCAAGGGCGGCAAGGTGGTGGTGTGGGCCGACGGCAGCACCCGCTTCGACGGCGCCGTGTCCGCCCGCGGCGGGGCGGCCGGCGGCAGCGGCGGCTTCGTCGAGACGTCGGGCAAGCTGTCGCTGCATGTGCGCGGCAGCGTCGATGCCGGGTCCGGAACAGGGCAGGGGACAGGCGTCGGCGGCTTCTGGCTGCTCGACCCGACCGACCTCACAGTGGCGGCGACCGGCGGCACCATCACCGCCGACACCATCCAGACCGCGCTAAACGGCGGCACCAGCGTCACGCTGCAAACCGAATCGACGGGGACCGATGCCGGCGACATCACCATCGATCAGGCGATCACGAAGTCGGCCGGCGGGGATGCGTCGCTGACGCTGAAGGCCCACCGCAACATCGTCGTCAACCAGAGCATCGTGTCCAGTGCCGGCGCCCTCACCCTCACCCTGAACGCCGCGACCGGCTCCGGCAACGGCATCGTGCGGACGGCGGCCACCTCCGGCACGTCGCCCATCGCCATCACCACCAACGGCGGCAATTTCATCGTCGGCGGCGGCTCCAACCCGGCGATGAAGCCCGCCACCGGCATATCCGGCGGCTATTCGCCCAGCTCCGACCGGGCCGGCGTGGAGTTCCACGACACCATCGTCTCGACCGGCGCCGGCTCCATCCTGATCAACGGCGCCGGCGGCGAAAACAACGGCAGCGGCAACCACGGCATCGTGCTGTACGACAGCCAGCTGACCACCGGGACCGGCTCGATCACGCTGAACGGGGAGGGCGGCAACGGCATCTATTACGGCGACAATGTCGGCGTGCTGCTGTCGTCCTCGGCACTCCAGACCGGGGGCGGCGCCGTTTCCATCACCGGCACCGAGGGGCATGGCGAGAGTTCCCAAGGCAACGATGCGATCCGCGTCACCGACGACTCCTCCATCACCGTGCAGGGCAACGGGGCCATCGACATCAGGGCGGGCGCCAACTCCAGCCGCGACATCCAGCTGAGCGGCGCCGTCATCCGCAACGGCAATGCCCCGATCACGCTGGAGTCGGGCGGCAGCCTGTTCCTGGATGACGACAGCAGCCTGACCTCCGACGGTGCCGTGACGCTCAGGGCGGCGTCCGGCATCTCCCTGATGGACAGCCACATCGTCGCCGCCGACCGGCCGGTCACGCTGAACAGCAACCGCAGCGGCAACGGCGGCGCCATCAGCCTGGGCAGCAGCAGCATCGCGACCGCAGGCGGCGACATCGTCCTGGGCGGCGGCAGCGATCCGGCGAGCATGGCGGCCAGCGCCGATTATGGCGACTGGGCCGGCGTGTCGATCGCCAACAGCTCGCTCTACACCGGCCACGGCTCCATCTCGATCCGCGGCGAGGGCGAGGGGTACAGCAGCGGCACCCACGGCGTGCTGATCAACGGCAGTTCGACCATCGGCGCCGCCACCGGCCGGATCGCCATCCACGGCAAGGCGACCTCCCGGTCCGACAGCCGGAACGCCGGGGTGCTGATCGAAAGCAACGACCAGGGCGGGCCGACCGTCACGGCCGGTTCCACCGCCGCCAACGCCATCCTGATCGACGGCGATGCCAGCGAAGCGGACTCCATCGAGTCCTGGGGTGTCATGCTCCAGGGCAGGGTGGGGCTGCTTTCGTCGGGCGGCGTCTCCATCGCCGGAAAGGGCGGCGCCTCGTCCGCCGATTTCGAGGTCGCCGGCATCGGGCTGGACGCCGAGAACAACGGCAACATCCAGATCGTGGCCGCCGCCGGAGAGGTGTCGCTGCAAGGCACCGCCGGGACCGCCGGCCCCCATGGGACCGCCTCCGCCCTGTACAGAAACGGCGCCGTGACGATCAGCAGCACGCCGGCTCCGCCGCCGCCGCCCCCACCTCCTCCTCCTCCTCCTCCTCCGCCGCCACCTCCCCCACCTCCCCCACCGCCGCCCCCGCCGTTAACGCCGCCGGTGACGGACCCGACGCCGACGACGCCGACCACTCCGGGCACCGACAGCGGAAGCGGTGGCGGAACCGATACGCCGTCCACCAGCACGCCGACCACCACCACCCCGTCGACGGGGACCGGGACGGACACGTCCGGGACCGGAACCACGGGCACGGGAACGACAGGCACCGGAACGACGGACACCGCGTCCCCGGAAACCGGAACGACCACCACGACGGGCGGCAGCCAGTCCGCCGCGTCCGCCTCCAGCTTCGTGCAGGCGGCGCTGCAAACGGTGGCCCAGATCGCCACGACCCCGGCAACGACCACCACCACCACCGCCACGACCGGCACCGGCGCGACCGCCGGAACCACGGCCACCGGAACCACGGCCGGCGCGACCACGCCGCAGACCCTGCTGGCGACGCTGGAGCAGGGCACGGCCAACCAAGGCACGGCCACCCAGACCGCGGCCACCCAGACCACAGCAGGGCAGGGCACCCAGTCGGCCGGCGGCAGTTCCGCCTCCAACAGCGCCCCGTCCAACGGCGCCCCGCCTTCGCCGCCGCCGCCGCCGGGCCCGGCGACGGTCGTGCTCGCCTCCGGCCGCTCGGTCTCCTTCACGGCGGACGCGACGGCGGCCTACTCCTCCGGCGCCACCCTGTCGCAGCCGGGGCCGCAGCTTCTGGCCTCCCCGCAGGTGCAGGCGGCGGCCGGCAGCCTCATCCAGGCGGCCGGCAACGGCGGCATGGTCCAGGCGGTGACGGCGCTGGCGAGCGGCGGCCTGTCGCTGGCCGAACAGCGCGCGGTGCTGGCCAGCGTGCCGGTGGCCACCCTGATCGGCGGGCTGACCGCCAGCAGCGACCCGGTGGCGTCGCGCGTCGGCGGCATTTTGCAGAACAGCGCGTCGGGCCAGCCCGGCGGCTACGCCCAGGTGCGTGCCGCGGCGGCGCAGGCCAGCCTGCCGCCCCAGGTCGCCCGCACCTACCTCGCCATGGTGCAGCGGGTCGAGCGCGAACAGCGCACCCAGGCCTTCTCCGGCGCGCTGCGCCAGCTGGTGGCGAACCCGGCGGCGGCGGACATGCTCGGCCGCCCGTCCGCCGCCTCGGCCCTGCCCAGCCTGCGGCAGGCGCAGGGTGGCCGCACCCGCGGCGGCACCATGACGCTGCGCGGCGTCGTCGCCGACAGCGCCAATCTGGCGGAGGCGCGGGTGAACGGCCGCTGGGTCTTCATCGACGAGCAGGGCCAGTTCCGCACCAGCATCCCGGTGGAGCCGGGGGCGAAGGAAGCCACCCTGACCATGACCGACGAGGCCGGCAAGACGACGGAGCAGCGCATCGCCATCGACAGCGCCACCGCCGCTCCCGACCCGGCCGCCCCGCCGAAGCCGCGCAAGATCGCCCTGATGATTGCCGTCGACAGCTACCGCGACGGCGCCATCCCGGCGCTTGCCACGCCCGACGCCGACATCAAGGCGGTGGGCAAGGCGCTGAACGACCAGCTCGGCTACGAGACGCGGGTGTTGCGCAACCCGACCAAGGCGCAGATCGGCGACGCCCTGCGCAAGCTCGGCCGCGAGGTCGGCGAGCAGGACCAGGTGATGGTCTATTACGCCGGCCACGGCTATGAGCTGGCGGAGACCGGCACCGGCTACTGGCTGCCGGCCGACGCGGAGACGACCAGCGCCCGCAACTGGGTGTCGAACAACGACATCGGCCGCTTCCTCAGCCGCATGCCGGCCAAGCATGTGATGGTGGTGTCGGACAGCTGCTATTCCGGCGCTTTCACCAAGGAGCAGAAGGTCGACGCCAGCCGCCTCGCCAGCGAGACGGAGATGCGGCAGCGCCGCTCGGTCATGGCCCTGTCGTCGGGCGGCGACGAGCCGGTCGCCGACGGCGAGGTGAACTCCCCCTTCGCGGTGGCGCTGAAGAAGCGGGTGCTCGGCCTGCCGAAGGACAGCAGCGGCTACGCCCTCTATCAGGAGGTCCGCCAGGACGTGACCAGCGAGGCGCCGCAGACCCCGCAATACGGCGTGATCCGCACCGCCGGCTACGACGAGGGCGGCGACTTCCTGCTGGACCTGCCCGACCGCCCGATGAACTGAGGGGGAAAGGCTCCCGCAGCGGCCACCCCCATTTTCCCCTGGCGCATAGTTTCAAAAGAAACTATATCAGCGGCAAATGGTCGCGCCCGGCGCCTGCCGCCGGCGCTCCTCGCAGAAGGGAGCAGCCCGCATGACGTCCTCCGCATTCACCTACCGGTCCGGCTTCGGCAACGAATTCGCGACCGAGGCGTTGCCCGGCGCCTTGCCCGTCGGCCGCAACTCGCCGCAGCGCCCGCCCTACGGCCTCTATGCCGAACAGATCAGCGGCACCGCCTTCACCGCCCCCCGCGCCCACAACCGGCGCTCCTGGCTCTACCGCATCCGCCCGGCGGTGGTGCACGAACCCTTCCGCCCGCTGGAGTCCGGCCGCCTGACCAGCCGCTTCGACGAGGTGCCGGCCCCGCCGACCCAGCTGCGCTGGAACCCGCCGCCGATGCCGGACGCACCGACCGACTTCATCGCCGGCCTCGTCACCATGGGCGGCAACGGCGGGCCGCAGGCGCAGACCGGCTGCGGCATCCATCTCTACACCGCCAACCGGTCGATGGAGGGCCGCTTCTTCTACGATGCCGACGGCGAGCTGCTGATCGTGCCGCAGCAGGGCCGCCTGCGCCTGTTCACCGAGCTTGGCGTGCTGGAGGTCGAGCCGCAGGAGATCGCGCTCATCCCCCGCGGCATCCGCTTCCGGGTCGAGCTGCCGGACGGCGAAGGCCGCGGCTATGTCTGCGAGAATTTCGGCACGCCCTTCCGCCTGCCGGACCTCGGCCCCATCGGCTCCAACGGCCTTGCCAACCCGCGCGACTTCCTGACGCCCGACGCCTGGTACGAGGATGTCGACGGCGACTTCGAGCTGGTGGCGAAGTTCGACGGCGCTCTGTGGACTGCCCGCATCGACCATTCGCCGCTGGACGTGGTGGCGTGGCACGGCAACCACGCGCCCTGCAAATACGACCTGCGCCGCTTCAACACCATCGGCTCGATCGGCTTCGACCATCCCGACCCGTCGATCTTCCTGGTGCTGCACTCGCCCAGCGACACCCCCGGCGTCGACAGCATCGACTTCGTCATCTTCCCGCCGCGCTGGCTGGTGCAGGAGGACACCTTCCGTCCGCCCTGGTTCCACCGCAACGTCGCCAGCGAGTTCATGGGGCTGATCCATGGCGTCTACGATGCGAAGGAGGAGGGCTTCCTGCCCGGCGGCGCCAGTTTGCACAACTGCATGAGCGGCCACGGCCCCGATGCCGAGACCTTCGCCAAAGCGACGGCCGCCGACACCAGCCGGCCGCAGCGGGTCGCCGACACCATGGCTTTCATGGTGGAGACCCGTGCGGTGATCCGTCCCACGCGCCACGCCCTGGAAACCGCGGAGTTGCAGCACGATTATTATCGCTGCTGGCAGGGGCTGGCGAAGCGCTTCGACCCCAACCGTCCCTGAAGGAAGCGTCCCGGACGCAGGGCAGGGCAGGGCGACAGGACGGCCGCCGGCTCCCGACCACGCGACAATTTGTCTCGACGGCGCGCGCGCGGACTTCCACACTGCACCCGTGCCATTCGGGCGCTTGGCAAGGGGAGAAGGGCCGATGGCGGCCGGTGTTGGCAATGGTGATGGTGGCAATGGCGGGGAAAGCCGGTCTCTGCTCGACCGGATGATCGACCGCATGACGGTGCAGCGCAACGCGCTGGCCTGGGCGGAGCGTGAGGTCGCCGGCCGCGACGGGCTGGTGCTGGAGGTGGGGCTGGGCAAGGGCCGCACCTTCGACCATCTGCGCCACCTGTTCCCGCCGCGCGACATCCTGGTCTTCGACATGTGGGTCCGCGTGCCGCCGGAGCTGACGCCCGACGAGGACCGCCTGTTCGTCGGCGATTTCAAGGAGACCATGCCGGCGGCGGCGGAGCGGTTCGGCCGCTGCGCCCGGCTGGCCCATGCCGATTTCGGCAGCACCGACCGCAACCATGACGCCGCGCAGGCGGCGTGGCTGGCGCCGCTGATCGATGCGCTGGTGCTGCCCGGCGGCGTCGTGCTGTCCGACCGGCCGCTGGACCGTCCCAACTGGACCCGGCTCGACCTGCCGCCCGACGAACGCTGGACCTACCATGCCTGGAGGGTGGAAAGCTGAGCGGAGCAGGGTGGATCGAAGCAGGGTGGATTGAAAAAGGGCGCATGGCAAAAGCGCCGTTGGAAAACGGACCGGGCCACGCCCATTTATTTCCCCTCATCCTCCGCTGCATGACAGGGGCGGCCGGCGACGGCTGCGACGCTGAAGGCCGCGACGCTGAAGGCCATTGATGAACCGCAACATTTTTCAGTTCATTTGGAAGCACAGCGGGCGGCAGCAGATCCTGCTCGCCCTGTTGACGGTCGCCTCCTTCCCGGTGCTCTACGCCTCGCTGGAACTGCCGAAGATCATCATCAACCGGGCCTTGTCGGACCCGCAGCCGGAACGCGAGATCCTCGGCGTCGCCATGGGGCCGGTGACCTACCTCCTGGTTCTCTGCTTCACCTTCCTGGCGCTGGTGCTCGCCAACGGCGCCTTCAAGATGCGGATCAACACCTTCAAGGGCGTGGTCGGCGAACGGCAGGTGCGGCGCCTGCGCTTCATCCTGCTCGACCGCATGCTGCGCTTCCCGCTGCCGCATTTCTCCAAGGTCAGCCAGGGGGAGCTGATCTCCACCGTCGCGTCGGAGACCGAGCCGCTGGCCGGCTTCATCGGCGACTCCTTCGCCCAGCCGCTCTACCAGGGCGGCACGATGCTCACCATCCTGCTGTTCCTGTTCATCCAGCAGCCGACCATCGGGCTGGTGTCGGTCGCCCTCATCCCGGTGCAGGCCTACATCATCCCGAAGCTTCAGCTGAAGGTGAAGCTGCTGGGCAAGGAGCGGGTGCGCAAGGTCCGCCAGCTGTCCGAACGCATCGGCGAAAGCGTCGAGAACATCCGCGAGGTCCGCGTCAACGGCACCGTCCGCTATGTCCTGGCCGAATTCTCACAGTACCTCGGCAGCATCTACTGGATCAGGCTTGAGATCTACAAGCGAAAGTATTTCGTCAAGTTCCTGAACAACTTTATCAATCAGATCACGCCCTTCTTCCTGTTCTCCATCGGCGGCTATCTGGTCCTGCAAGGCAACATGACCATCGGCGCCCTGGTGGCGGCACTCTCCGCCTTCAAGGATTTGACGGCGCCCTGGAAGGAGCTGCTCGACTATTACCAGAACATGATCGACGCCCAGATCAAGTACGAGCAGATCGCCGAGCAGTTCTCTCCCCCTTCCTGTTCGACTGGGCCACACCGACCCCCGCCACCCCGACCGACCTGAAGGCCCCGCTGCGGCTGGAGGCGGTGACCTGGGCCAACGAATACGGCGACCGCATGCTGCAGCGCCTGTCGCTGGAGGTGCCGCCGGGCGCGCTCATCGGTATCGCCGGCACCAACGCGCTGGCGCTGCGCCGTCTGGCCGAGGTGCTGGTGCGGCTGTCGCCGCCGACCTCCGGCCGGATCGCCATCGGCGACCGCAAGCTGGACGAGCTGCCGCTGGATCTGCTGGGCCGCCGCATGGCCTATGCCAGCCCGGAACCGCGCATGTTCACCGGCAGCATGATGCAGAACATCACCTACGGCCTGCGCCACCGCCCGCCGGCCGACGACCCGGACAGCATGACCCCGGCCCGCCGCCGCGAGATCGTCGAGGCCCAGGCGTCGGGCAACTCCACCGACAGCATGGACGGGATCTGGACCGACTTCGGCATGATCGGCGCCACCGACTGGACCAGCCTGCGCCCCTGGTTCATGCAATGCCTGGCCGCCACCGGCGGCGAGAGTGCCGTCTACCAGCGCGGCCTGCGCGAGGTGTTCGACCCCGACGACTACCCCTTCGTCGCCCAGCCGCTGCTGCGCGCCCGCCACTGGCTGCGCGACGCCATCGCCGAACGCGGGATGGACGCACTGCTGGCCCGCTTCGAGCGCGACCGCTTCAACCCCTATGCCAGCATCGCCGAGAACATGCTGGCCGGCCTGCCGGACGGCAAGCGGCTGACCGTCGCCCGCATGGTCTGCAACCCCACCGTCCGCGGCCTGATGGAGGAGCACGGGCTGTGGGACTCCGCCGTGCGCATCGGCCGGCGCTTCGCCTTGCGGGTGGTCGGCGTCTATCGCGACAGCGACGATGGCGACGTCATGATCATGCGCTACCCGCACATCGACGACGCCCTGTTCGAGGAGCTGGTGGAGGCGGTCACCCGTCTGAAGCGCCGGTCCGAACGGCCGCAACGCCGCCATCAGGAAGCCGACACGCTGCTGTTCGCCACCATGTTCCTGATGATCGTGCCCAAGCGCGACGGCATGGACTTCATCCCGCAGGCGGAGCGCGAGGCGATCATGGCGATCCGCGCCCGCGTGCTCGACGACATGCCGCACGAGCTGCGCGACAAGGTCGCCATCTTCCACCCCGACCTCTACCACCCGCGCCTGAACGTGATGGACAACCTCCTGTTCGGCCGCATCACCACCGAGGATCCGCGCGCCATCACCAAGCTCCGCGCCCTGGTGGACGAGGCGCTGGAACGGACCGACGCACGGGCCTTCGTGCTGATCCTGGTGGCGCTGGGCGAGGTCGGCATCGGCGGCTCGCTTCTGCCGATCAGCGTGCGCCAGCGCGTCCAGCTGATCCGCGGCCTGATGAAGAAGCCCGACATCTTCGTCATCTACCAGGCGCTGAACAGCTACGATCCCGAGGAACGGCTGCGCATCTTCCAGGCGATGAAGGAGCTGCTGCCGACCATGACGCTGATCGTGCTGGAGGAGCGGATTTCCGACAATCCCGCCTTCGACGCGCTCTACGACCTGGAGGACGGCCGGCTGGTCCGGCGCGGCCACATCGGCGCCGACCAGGACGAGGACACCGTGCCGGGAGAGGGGGAGGGAACCGACGAGCCGGCCCTGCGCCTGCTGTCGCGCTCGCCCGTCTTCTCCGACCTGCCGGAAACGGTGCTGCGCCGGCTGCTGGCGGCGTCGGAATGGCGCACGGTCGCGGCCGGCGACTTCATCTATCGCAGCGGCGAACAGTCGGAATTCGCCTTCGTCCTGGCGGAAGGGGAGGCGGAGCTGGTGCGGCTGATGCCGGACAACCAGCCGCCGCTGCACATCGCCTACATCAAGCCGCCCGAGGTGATCGGCGAGCTGGAGCTTCTGGCCGGCGTGCGCCGCTTCTCCACCATCCGCGCCCGCACCGACCTGCGGCTGCTGCGGCTGGACGGGCCGACCATGCTGCGCCTGCTGTCGTCGGTGCCGGACCTGCCGATGCGGGTGATCCAGCAGATCGGCAAGCGCCTGACCAGCGAAGCCCCCGCCGTCCCGCCTCCGGTCCCGGCCCCGGCCCCGGAGGCGGCCCCGGAGGCGGCCCCTGCGGATAGCCGATCCGAAACGGAAGTATGATGAAATGGACGCAGTAGGGCAGGCGCACCAAGCATCCCCTCTCCCCCCGGGGAGAGGGTTAGGGTGAGGGGGATGCATGGCGTGGCTATCCCGGGAATCCTCGCTGTGCGCCCCCCTCACCCCGACCCTCTCCCCGCTTTCGGCGGACCAGAGGTCCGCCTGTCGCGTCAGCGCAAACTTCGTTTGCGCGAGAGCGGGGGAGAGGGGGATAACGGCGAATTGCGAACGGCTTTGTAAAACGGGAGGAGAGCGGCGCGATGCTGAAGGTTGAGGGCCTGACGATCCGCTTCCGCAACGCCCCCCATCCGGTGGTGGACGGCGTCGGCTTCTCCATCGGCGGCGGGCAGAGCGTGGCGCTGGTCGGCGAGTCCGGCTCGGGCAAGACGCTGACCTGCCGCAGCATCCTCGGCATCCTGCCGCGCGGGGCGACGGTCGCCGGCGGCTCGATCCTGTTCGGCCATGGTGCGGAGGCGGTCGACCTGCTGCGCCTGTCGGCATCGCGCCTGCGCGACATCCGCGGCAGCCGCATCTCGATGATCTTCCAGGAACCGATGAGCGCACTGTCGCCGCTGCACACCATCGGCGACCAGACGATGGAGGTGCTGCGGCTGCACGGCAACTGCAACCGCAGCAGCGCGCGGGAACGCTGCCTCGCCATGTTCGAGCGGGTGGGCTTCCCCGATCCGGTCCGCGCCTTCCGCTCCTATCCGTTCCAGCTGTCGGGCGGCCTGCGCCAGCGCGCGATGATCGCCATGGCGATGGTCGCCCGCCCGCAGCTGCTGATCGCCGACGAGCCGACCACCGCGCTGGACGTGACGCTCCAGGCCCAGGTGCTGGCCTTGATCAAGGAGTTGCAGGGCGAAACCGGCATGGCGGTGCTGCTGGTCACCCACGATCTGGGCGTCGTCGCCAACATGGCCGACGCCGTGGTGGTGATGCGCGCCGGCCGGGTGATGGAATCGGGATCTTGCGCCGACGTTCTCGGCCGGCCGCTGCACGGCTACACCCGCAAGCTGATGGCCGCCGCCCCCTCCATCCCGGAGACGGCCTGCGCGCAAGGGTCCGGCACCGTGCAAGACCCCATCCTGGAGTTCCACGGCGTCGCCAAGACCTACGAGCGCGGCAATGTCCGCATCCGCGCGCTGGACGGCGTCGACCTCTCGGTCGGCCGCGGCGAGACGCTGGCCATCGTCGGCGAGTCAGGATCAGGCAAGACGACGCTGGCGCGGCTGGCCATGCTGGCGGAGCGGCCGGATCCCGGTGGCCGCCTGCTGTTCCGGGCATCCGCCGGCGAACCGCCGCTCGATCTCCTTTCCGCCGCCGGGCCGGAGCTGACCGCCTACCGCCGCCGGGCCCAGATGGTGTTCCAGGACCCCTACGCCTCGCTCAGCCCCCGGATGAGCGTCGGCGAGATCATCGCCGAGCCGCTGGCGATCCACGGCGTCTGCGGCCGCGGCGAGGGCCGCGAGCGTGTACGGGCGCTGATGGCGCAGGTCGGGCTCGACCCCGCCTGGGCCAACCGCTATCCGCACGCCTTCTCCGGCGGCCAGCGCCAGCGCATCGGCATCGCCCGCGCGCTCGCGCTCGACCCCCAGCTGCTGATCTGCGACGAGCCGACCTCCGCACTCGACGTGTCGGTCCAGGCGCAGGTGCTCGACCTGCTGGAATCGATCAAGCAGCGCTTGGGCCTCAGCCTGATGTTCATCTCGCACGATCTGGCGGTGGTGGCGCGGCTGGCCGACCGCGTCGCGGTGATGCGCGCCGGCCGGGTGATGGAGGAGGCGCCGCCGGCCATCCTGTTCTCCGCCCCGCTGCACCCCTACACCCGCGCGCTGATCGCCGCCTCGCCGGAGCCGGACGTGAGCCGTCCCATCGACATCGCCACCGTGGCCTTGGGCGCCGGCCGCCCCGACCTGTGGCCCGAACCCTTCCGCCCCGCTGCCGACGGCGCGCCGCCCCCGCTGGTGGAAGCGGCCCCCGGCCATTTCGTGAGGCGGGCGGCATGAGGACCGGAGTGCTCCATAGCGACGACGCGCGTGACCTTCACCCTCTCCCCCCCGGGGAGAGGGAAGGGGCCCACCGCTCTGCGGTGGGAAGGGTGAGGGGGACGCGCGGCGGGATGCTCGCGCAAATCCTTCTCCTCCTCCTGACCCTCGCCACCCCCGCCGCCGCCTTCACGCCGCAGGATCCGCCGATGCTGCGCGACCAGGTGCGCTACGGCCTGATCCCGCCCGTCCGCCAGCGCATGCCGGACGAGCCGCTGATCGTCGATGTGGAGGGCAAGGGCCGCGACCTCGGCCTGTCCGGCGGCTGGATCCGGACCTTCATCACCCAGCGGCGCAACAGCCGCATCGCCGTGCTCTACGGCTATGCCCGGCTGGTCGGCTACACCGCCAAGCGGGAGATCGTGCCCGACATCCTGAAGGACGTTCAGGTCGTCGACGGCCGCGACTTCACCCTGACCCTGCGGGCCGGCCACCGCTGGTCGGACGGCGCCCCCTTCACCAGCGACGACATCCGCTACTGGTGGGAGGACATCGCCAACAACCCGATGCTGTCGCCCTCCGGCCCGCCGCGCTTCATGCTGGTGGACGGCAAGCCGCCGCAGGTCAGCTTCCCCGACGCCGTCACCGTCCGCTTCCATTGGGACGAGCCGAACCCCTATTTCCTGCCGACGCTGGCCGCCGCCCGGCCGCCCTTCATCTACCGGCCGGCCCATTACCTGAAGCGCTACCACGCCCGCTACACCAGCGAGGCGGAGCTGGCGCCGCTGCTCGCCAAGTACAAGGTCCGCAACTGGGCGGCGCTCCACAACGCGCTCGACGACATGTTCCGGATGGAGAACCCGGACCAGCCGACGCTCCAGCCCTGGATGGCGGTCTCCAAGGGCACCGGCAACCACCTGCTGTTCCAGCGCAACCCCTACTACCACCGCTTCGACCGGCGCGGCATGCAGCTTCCCTATGCCGACGGGCTGGACGTGTCGGTGATGGGCGGCGGGCTGATCCCGGCCCAGGTCGCCACCGGCAAAGCCGACCTCCAGGCCGAAGGGCTGACCTTCTCGCAGGTGCCGGTGCTGGTGTCGGGGGAGCGGGACGGCAACTACCGCACCCTGCTGTGGCCGGAGGGCAAGGCGGCGGAAATCGCCCTCTACCCCAACCTGAACTACAACGACCCGGTCTGGCGAACCCTGCTGCGCGACGTGCGCTTCCGCCGCGCCCTGTCGATGGCGATCGACCGCCGCATCGTCAACCGCTCGCTCTTCTTCGGGCTGGCCGAGGAGAGCGGAGTCGACGTGCTGCCGGGCAGCCCGCTGTTCAAGCCGGAACGCAAGGGGGTGTGGACCGGCTACGACCCGAAACAGGCCTCGGCCCTGCTGGACGAGATCGGGCTGACGCGCAGGCGCGGCGAGCTGTACCGCGAGCTGCCGGACGGCCGCCCGCTGGAGGTGATCGTCGAGACCTCGGGCGAGAAGCCGGAAATCTCCGACGCGATGCAGATCATCGCGGAGACCTGGCGCGACATCGGCGTGCGGCTGCTGATGCGCACGGTCGACCGCGACGTGCTGCGCAACCGGGTCTATGCCGGCCAGACGATGATGGCGGTGTGGGGCGGCTGGGACAACGGCATCCCCGACCCAGACAGCAGTCCGGAGGAGCTGGCGCCGATGACCCAGGAGAATTTCAGCTGGCCGAAATGGGGCCAGTATTACCAGACCTCCGGCAGCGCCGGCGAACCCATCGACATGCCGATCCCGCAGGAGCTGATGGACATCGCCCGGCGCTGGCGCCACACCACCGACGAGACCGAGCGCCGCGCCCTGTGGTCCGCCCTGCTCGACATCCACGCCGACCAGATCTACGCCATCGGCGTGGTATCGAAGACGCCGCAGCCCATCGCGGTATCGAACCGCCTGCGCAACATCCCCGACAAGGGGCTGTGGCTGTGGGATCCCGGCGCCTATCTCGGCGTCTACCGCCCCGACGAGTTCTATTTCACCGACGCCCGCCCGGCCGATCCCGAGCCGGTCGGCATCCACCGCGGGGAGGACTGACGGCCATGCTGCGCTTCATCCTGCACCGGCTGCTGGTGATGGTGCCGACGCTGTTCGTGGTGTCGATGCTGATCTTCATCGTCATCAACCTGCCGCCCGGCGATTACCTGTCCAACCAGATCGCCGAGCTGCGCGCCACCGGCCAGGAGGCCGGGCTGGCGAAGGCGGAGTTCCTGCGCCACGAATATGCGCTCGACCGCCCGCTGGCCGAACAGTACCTGATCTGGATCGGCGTCTGGCCGGGGCCGAACGGCTTCCACGGCCTGCTCCAGGGCGATCTCGGCTGGTCCTTCGAGTTCAACAAGCCGGTGGCGGCGGTGGTGGGCGAAACCCTGTGGTTCACCGTCATCCTCAACCTCGCCGCCGTGCTGTTCGTCTATCTGGTGTCCTTCCCGCTGGGGGCGCTGGCGGCGATCCGCGCCAACAGCTGGGTCGATTACCTCGCTGCCGCCGTCGGCTATATCGGGCTGGCAACGCCAAACTTCCTCTTGGCGCTGATCCTGCTCTATTACGGCCAGAAATGGCTGGGCCTGCCCATCGGCGGGCTGGTCGACGCGAAATACGAGGACCAGCCGCTCAGCTGGGCCAAGGCCGGCTCGGTGCTGGAACATTTGATCATCCCGACCATCGTCATCGGCCTGTCCGGCACCGCCGCCATGGTGCGCCGCCTGCGCGCCAATCTGCTGGACGAGCTGGGCAAGCCCTATGTCGTCACCGCCAAGGCCAAGGGCGTGCCGCCGCTGCGCCGGCTGACCCGCTATCCGCTGCGCATGGCGCTGAACCCCTTCGTCTCCGACATCGGCTCGCTGCTGCCGTCGCTGGTGTCGGGATCGGTGCTGATCTCCGTCGTGCTCAGCCTGCCGACCATCGGCCCGGCCCTGCTGGAGGCGCTGCGGGCGCAGGACATCTTCCTGTCCGGCTTCATCCTGATGTTCATCTCGCTCTTGGTGCTGGTCGGCATGCTGGTCTCCGACATAGCACTCGCCCTGCTCGACCCCCGCATCCGCCTCGGCAAGGCGAGGAAGGCCCAGTCATGAAAGAAGGGGGCATGAAAAAGGGGGACATGAAAGACGGGGGCATGACGGACTCGGGCGTGACTGGCGGCGGCACGGGCGGCAGTTGGGAGCATTACGTCGACAGCCGGCCCTATCCCGATCCGGCCGCGGCGGACGCGCCGGCCACCCGCTTCGACGCCAACGCCTCCACCGGCCGGCTGATGCTGCGCCGTTTCCTGCGCCACCGGCTGGCGGTGCTGGGGGCGCTGTTCCTGGGCCTGTCCTATCTCAGCCTGCCCTTCGTCGATTTCCTGGCGCCCTACAGCGCCAACGAGCGCGACGTGGAGCATCTCTACGCCCCGCCCCAGGGCGTCCACCTGTTCCACGAGGGGCAGTTCATCGGCCCCTTCGTCTATCCGACCACCGGGCGGCCCGACCTGAAGGACTATCGCTGGCGCTACGAGACCGACGCCAGCCGGCCGATGCCGCTGCAATTCCTCTGCCCCGGCGCGCCCTACCGCTTCCTCGGTCTTGTCGAATCGCGGCTCCGGCTGGTCTGCCCGCCGCCGGGGGCCTCTCTGCATCTGCTGGGCACCGACCGGCTCGGCCGCGACATGCTCTCGCGCCTCGCCATCGGGGCGCAGCTGTCGCTGACCGTCGGGCTGCTCGGCATCGCGGTGTCCTTCGCCATCGGCATCACGCTGGGCGGCATGGCCGGCTATTTCGGCGGCTGGATCGACGCCGGGGTGCAGCGCCTGTCGGAAATCCTGAAATCCCTGCCGGAGCTGCCGCTGTGGCTGGCACTGTCCGCCGCGGTGCCGGCGCAATGGTCTCCGGTGACGGTGTTCCTCTGCATCTCCGTCATCCTCGGCCTGCTCGACTGGCCGTCGCTGGCCCGCGCCGTGCGCTCGCGCTTCCTGGCCTTGCGCGAGGAGGATTTCGTCATGGCGGCGGAGCTGATGGGCGCCAGCCCGGCGCGCATCATCCGCCGCCACCTGCTGCCCAACTTCGCCAGCCACCTGCTGGCCAGCGCCACCCTGTCGATCCCGGCGATGATCCTCGGCGAAACGGCGCTGTCCTTCCTGGGGCTGGGGCTGCGCCCGCCGGCGACCAGTTGGGGGGTGATGCTGAACGACGCCCAGAACCTTATGGCCGTGGAAACCTATCCCTGGGTGTCATTGCCGATGCTGCCGGTGATTCTGGTAGTCTTGTCCTTCAACTTCTTCGGCGACGGCCTGCGCGACGCCCTGGATCCCTATCATGGCGACTGACCCGTCATCGCCGCTGGACGCCGGCTGGCGGCCTGTCCGGCGCTCATATATATCACAGCGCATAGAGGCGTTGCCCTTACCCGGTCGGAAGTCATATTGATGCGCGGCAAAATCCATGTGAGGGGTTCTCTCCAGGCTGGAGCCTTGCCGCCGGTGCCTGGACGACCCCGCAACCACCGGCGCCGAACCGGTTCCAAAGACAAGCACAGCGATCTGTTCCGCGACGGATTGTCGGTTCCGAAGCATTGCTGAAGCGGAGTGTCCGAGCATGCACCAGCCACAGCCGCCCCTTCGGCCCCTCCATCCCGACCGGACGCCGCCGCGCATCCTGCTCTACAGCCATGACACCTTCGGGCTCGGCCATCTGCGGCGGTCGCGGACGATTGCCCAGGCCCTGGTGTCGGCCTTTCCCGACGCCTCCGCGCTGATCCTCACCGGCTCGCCGGTCGCCGGCCGCTTCGACTTTCCGGAGCGGGTCGACCATGTGCGGCTGCCCGGCGTGGTGAAGCAGCCCGACGGCGGCTACACCGCCCGCAACCTCGGCCTGCCGATCGAGGAGACCACCGCGATCCGGGCGGAGATCATCCGCGCCACCGCCCGTGCATTCCGCCCGACGCTGGCCATCGTAGACAAGGAGCCGACCGGCCTGCACGGCGAATTCCTGCCGGCGCTGGACGAGATGCGGGCCAGCGGCAACACCCGCATCGTGCTGGGCCTGCGCGACGTGCTGGACGCGCCCGAGGCTCTCCAGCCGGAGTGGGAGCGCAAGGAGGCGGTCGCCGCCATCGAACGCTACTACGACCAGCTCTGGATCTACGGCCTGCCGGAGGTCTACCGCCCGCTCGACGGGCTCGATTTGCCGGCGGAGATCGCGGCGCGGCTGCGCTACACCGGCTATCTGAAGCGCGAGCCGACGGAGGGCGGCGGCGCCGTCCAGGCGGCGGACAGCCCGATGACCGGCCCCTATGTGCTGGTGACGCCGGGCGGCGGCGGCGACGGGGCGGCGCTGGTCGACTGGACCATCGCCGCCTACGAGAGCGATCCGGACCTCTCCCCGCGCGCCCTGATCGTCTACGGCCCCTTCCTGGAGGATGCACGCCGCCAGGAATTCGCCACCCGCATCCGCCAGCTGAAGGGCAGGGTGGAGACCATCAACTTCCATTCCCGCATGGAGGATCTCTATGCCGGCGCGGTCGGCGTGGTGGCGATGGGCGGCTACAACACCTTCTGCGAGATCCTGTCCTTCGACAAGCCGTCGGTGCTGGCCCCGCGCACCCGCCCCCGGCTGGAACAGCGCATCCGCGCCGAGGCGGCGGAGGCGCTGGGCCTGCTGCGCACGCTGGACAGCGACCGCGACGGCGCCGACCCGCGGGCGATGGCCGACGCCATCCGCGCCCTGCCGGGCCAGCCGCCACCCTCGGCCAGCCCGCTGCCCGGCCTGCTCGGCGGGCTGGAGCGCATCGTCGACCTGACGCGCGAGGTGCTGGCGGCCGACTCGGTGCTCCCCCGCGCCACCCCCGTCACCCCGATCCGCCGGGCGGCGGAACGGCTGTCCCGCGCCATGGCAGGCAAGCGCGCATGACCGACGCCGGAACGGGCGGCGGCATGTCGTCCGATGCCATGGGGACTGGCAAGCCGCTGAAGATCGCCGTGGTGGTGAAGGGCTATCCCCGCCTGTCGGAGACCTTCATCGCGCAGGAGCTTCTGGCCCTCCAGCAGCGCGGCATCGATCTGGCGATCTGGTCGCTGCGCCACCCGACCGACAGCCGCCGCCACGCCCTGCACGAGCGCATCACCGCCCCGGTCCATTACCTGCCGGAATATCTGCGCGACGAGCCGGCCCGCGTGCTGCGGGCACTCGGCCGCCTGATCCTGAGCCATCCGGCCGGCCTGCTGCGCACCGCGGCCGGATGGCTGCGCGACCTCGCGCGCGACCGCACCGCCAACCGCGGACGCCGCTTCGGGCAGGCGCTGGTGCTGGCGGCGGAGCTGCCGGCCGACGTGCCCTTTCTCTACACCCATTTCCTGCACACCCCGGCGTCGGTCGGGCGCTATGCCGCGTCGATCCGCGGCATCGGCTGGGGCTTTTCCGCCCATGCCAAGGACATCTGGACCACGCCGGAGTGGGAGAAGCGCGAGAAGCTGGCAGACGCCCGCTTCGGCGCCACCTGCACCGCCGTGGGTGCGGCCCATCTGCGCGCTCTCGCCGCCGACCCCGGCCGCATCGACCTCGTCTATCACGGCCTCGACCTCTCGCGCTTCCCCGCCCCGCCGGACCGCGGCGACGCCCCGGCCCGCGACGGCTCCACCCCCGACCGCGCGGTGGAGATCCTGTCGGTCGGCCGGCTGGTGGAGAAGAAGGGCTATGACCGGCTGCTCGACGCGCTGGCGACGCTGCCGGACGGGCTGCATTGGCGGCTGGTCCATATCGGCTCCGGCGACCTCAAGCAGGCCCTGCGCGCCCAGGCCGAGCGGCTCGGCCTGTCGGACCGCATCGAGTGGCGCGGCGCCCAGGATCAGGCGACGGTGATCCAGGCGCTCCGCCATGCCGACCTGTTCGTGCTGACCAGCGTGGTGGCCGGCGACGGCGACCGCGACGGCCTGCCGAATGTGCTGATGGAGGCGGCGAGCCAGCGCCTCGCCATCCTCTCCACCGCCGTGTCGGCCATCCCGGAATTCATCGCCGACGGCACCCACGGCCTGCTGACCGACGGCACCCCGCCAGCCATCGCCGCCGCACTGGAACGGCTCGCCGCCGACCCGGCGCTGCGGCTGCGGCTGGCCAACGCCGCCTATGGCCGGCTCTGCGCCGAGTTCGGCATGACCGCCGGCATCGACCGCCTCGTCCGCCGGCTGGAGGAGGCCGCGGCGTGACCGCCCCCCTCCCGCGCATCGCCTTCCCCCGGATCGCCTTCCCCCGGATCGCCTTCTATGCCCCGCTGAAGCCGGTCGACCACCCCATCCCCTCCGGCGACCGCCAGATGGCGCGGCTGATCCTGCGGGCGCTGGAAACCATCGGGCCGGTGGAGGTGGCGAGTAGCCTGCGCGTCTATGACGGCGCCGGCGACCCCGCCATTCAAGCCCGCCTGACCACCGCGGCCGCCGCCGAGTGCGACCGGCTGCTGTCGCTCTACGCCGCCAAGCCGGAACGGCGCCCGGCGCTGTGGCTCAGCTACCATGTCTATTACAAGGCCCCCGACCTGATCGGCCCGGCGGTCGCCCGCCGCCTCGGCATCCCCTATGTCGTGGTGGAGGCGACCCGCGCCCGCAAGCGCCTGACCGGCCCCTGGTCCGCCTTCGCCGCCGCCGCCGAGGCCGCCATCGAGGCCGCCGCCCTCGTCCTCTGCGTCAGCGCCCGCGACCGTCAGGCGGTGGAGGCCTACGGCCCGCCCGGCCAGCGGGTGGCGATGCTGCCCCCCTTCCTCGACCTGCCGCCTGCCCCGGAAGTCCGAGAGCCGACCGCGCCGCCCCGCCTGCTCACCGTCGCCATGATGCGGCCGGGCGACAAGCTGGCCTCCTACCGCCTGCTTGCCGAGGCTCTCCAGCTCCTGTCGGCCCAGCCCTGGACGCTCGACATCGTCGGCGACGGCCCGGCGGCGGCAGAGGTGGCGGCACTCTTCGCCCCCTTCGGCCCACGGGTGACGCTGCACGGCGCCTGCCCGCCGGACAGCCTCGCCAACCATTACCGCACCGCCGACCTGCTGGTCTGGCCCGGCCTGAACGAGGCGTTCGGCATGGTCTATCTGGAGGCTCAAGCGCACGGCGTGCCGGTGCTCGCCATCGACAATGCCGGCACCGGCACCGTCATCCGCGACGACGTCGGCGGCCGGCTGACCGGCCCGGCCCCGGAGGAGTTCGCCGCCGCGCTCGCCGCCCTGCTGGCCGATCCGCCGGCCCTGCGCGCGCTTGGCCGCAGCGCCCGCGCCCATGTCGAGGCCCACCACGCCCTGACCGCGGCAGCCGACCGCCTGCGCGGCCTGCTCAGCGGACTGATGTCATGATCCGCCTCGCTTTCCTGCGCCACGGCGTCACCGCCTGGAACCGCGAGGGCCGCATCCAGGGCCGCACCGACATTCCGCTGGCCCCGGACAGCCGCGAACAGCTCGCCGCCCTGACCCTTCCGCCGGACTGGTACTCCGCCACCCTGCACGCCAGCCCGCTCTCCCGCGCCGTGGAGACCGCCGCCCTTCTCGGCAAGGGCCGCCCCGTCCACAGCGACCCGCGCCTGATCGAAATGGACTGGGGCGCCTGGGAGGGCTTGCATGGCCGCGACCTGCGCGCCGACCCCGCCAGCGGCTACCGCGACCTCGACCAGTGGGGCTGGGACTTCCGTCCCCCCAACGGCGAAAGCCCCGCCGATGTGCGGGAGCGGTTGACGGGGTGGCTGGAAGATCTGCTCTCTCTCCCAACCCGGGACCAATCCCCTCTCCCCCCGGGGAGAGGGTTAGGGTGAGGGGGACGCACGGCGAGGATCTTTTCGGCTGCGCCGAACCCCCTCATCCCGACCTTCTCCCCAGGGGGGAGAAGAAGACACCTCCCTCCCACCTCGTCGTCACCCACATCGGCGTGATGCGCGTCGCGCTGGCGCTCGCCTGGGGCTGGGACTTTCGCGGCCCGCCGCCGGTGCCGGTCAAGCGCAACCGCCTCTACGCGATGACGCTGGCCGCCGACGGCACGCTCCGCCCGGCCGGTCCAAAAGAGGGGGAGCGCCTGTCATGAGGCTGCTGATCGCCGTCACCCATCTGCTCGGCACCGGCCATCTCAGCCGCGCGCTGGCCCTGGCCGAGGCATTCACCGCCCGCGGCTGGCGCGTCGATGTCGCCAGCGGCGGCCGTCCCGCCCCCCATCTCGAAACCGGCAACGCCACCCTGCACCAGCTGCCGCCGCTGGCGAGCGACGGCGCCGACTTCGCCACCCTGCTGGGCGCCGACGGCTCCCCCGCCGACGCCGGCCTGTTCGCCGCGCGGCAAGCGATGCTGACCGGCCTGCTCGACAGCCTCCGCCCCGATGTCCTCATCACCGAACTCTTCCCCTTCGGCCGCCGCGCGCTGGCCGCAGAGTTCGACGCCCTGCTGGAGCGCGCCCGCTCCCTGCCGCACCCGCCGCTGACGCTGGCCTCGGTCCGCGACATCCTGGCCCCGCCCTCCAAGCCCAAGCGGGTGGCCGAGACCGAAGCCCGCCTGCTGCGACTCTATGACGGCGTGCTGGTCCATTCCGACCCCGCTTTGATCCCGCTGGAGGACAGCTGGCCGCTGACGCGAGCGATGATGCCGCTGCTGCGCTACACCGGCTTCGTCGTGCCGCCGCCGCCCGTCCCCGACGACGGCACGGACGGCACCGCCGAGATCCTGGTCACCGCCGGCGGCGGCCCGGTCGGCCGCCCGGTCTTCGAGGCCGCCGCCCAATGCGCCGCCTCCGGCGCCCTGCCGCAGCGCTGGCGCCTCCTGGTGGCGAAGGGCGACGCGGCGCTGGCCGACCGGCTGCGCGCCCTGGCCCCGCCCGACCGCCTGCTGGTGGAGCCGGTGCGCCCCGACTTCCGCGCTCTGCTGGGCCGGGCGTCGGCCAGCGTCGGCCGCTGCGGCTACAACACGGCGCTCGACTGCCTGACGGCCGGCGTGCCCAGCGTCTTCTGCCCCTTCGAGGACGGCAAGGAGGTCGAACAGACCATCCGCGCCGCCATCCTGGCCCGCCAGCCCGGCATCGCCACCCTGCGCGAGGCCGATCTGACGCCCGACAGCCTCGCCCGAGCGTTGCAGTCGGTGCTGGGCGCCCGCATCCCGCCGCTCAGCCCCGCCGCCCTGGCCGGTGCGGCGCGCAGCGTCGAGATCGTCGAAGCCCTGTTGGCGGAGAAGACACCATGACGAACTGGACCGCCGTAACCGAAGAACTCGCCCGCTGGACCGATCTGGACCGCCGCTGCCCGCTCTGGCTGCGCGACGACGACGCGGTCGCCGCCAGCCGGCAGCTCGACGAATTGCTCACCCGCTGCGCCAATGCCGGCATCCCCCTCGGCCTTGCCGTCATCCCGGCCGATGCCGAGCCGTCGCTCGCCGAAGCCTTGGCCGACCATGCCCACGTCACCCCGCTGGTCCATGGCTGGTCCCACACCGACCACGCCGCCCCCGGCCGGAAGAAGTGCGAGTTCGGCCCCGAACGCCCACCCGAGACCCGGCAGGCCGAGGCCGAACGCGGCCTGTCCACCCTGCGCGGCCTGTTCGGCGACCGCGTCCTGCCGCTGTTCGTCCCGCCCTGGAACCGCATGGCCCCCGACATGCCGGCCTGCCTGTCGGCCTCCGGCTACCGCGCCGTCTCCGCCTTCGGCCCGTCCCCGGCGCCCCATGACGGCATCGCCTGGATCAACACCCACCTCGACCTGATCGACTGGCGCGGCAGCCGCTCCGCCGTGCCGCTGGACGGGCTGCTCGACCTGCTGTGCCGCGAACTGCGCGACCGCCGCGAGGGCCGGCGCAATCCCGCCGAGCCCATCGGCCTGCTGACCCACCACCGCGTCCACGACGCGGCGATCTGGGATCTTCTGGACCGCCTGCTGGACCGGCTGGCCGGGCATCCCGCGATGGAATGGCCGGCCATCGCCAGCTTGGGCATCGGCAGCTTGGGGCGCCCCCGCCCCGAAAACGAATTCAACCGATGAGTTCCGCCTTGGTTTTGGACACGCCGACACTCGATACAGACCGCTTCACCTTGCGAAAACTGGTCCGGGAGGACACCGCAGCCCTCTTCCCGACCTTTTCCGACGAGGCGCAGTGCCGCTTCATGTCGCAGCCCCATTTCACGACAATGGACAACCTGGCCGACTGGCTGACGGATCCGACATGGCCCGGCCGGAGCTGGGCGGCAATCGACAAATCCGACGGGTCCCTGGCCGGCCGCTACGTCGCCTATCCGGGACGGGACCAAGGGGTCCTCGAACTCGGCTACATCACGGCGGCGCACCGTCAAGGACAGGGCGTCGCCGCCGAATGCGTCGCAGCACTCGTCGACCATCTGTTCCGGAACGAGGGATATCGCAAGCTGTTCGCCGAGATCGATGCGGAGAACGCGGCATCCGTCGCGCTGATCGAGAGGCTGGGTTTCCGGCGCGAAGGCTGCCTGCGCGAGCATGAGACGACCCACAAGGGCGTGTGCGACATGCTCGTCTACGGCCTCCTCCGTCGCGAATGGCTCTCCGGCAGGACCGCCTGACCGAAAAAAAGCCGGCCCGCGTCAGTGACGACGCGGGCCGGCCCCATAAGCACAGTAGAAAAGCTGTCCCTTACGCCGCGTGGTCGGTGATGAAGCCGGTGGCGGTGCCCAGGTTGGCGTTGTCGTGGGTCAGGTGCAGCAGGAAGTTCTCCGTGCCGTCGTTGGTGTTGGTGCCGTTGATGTGGACGGACACCGTCTTGGTGGTCTCGCCCGGCTGGAAGGTCAGGCTGCCATGGGCGGCGGTGTAGTCGGTGCCGGCCTTGGCGGTGCCGTCCTCGGTCGCGTACTCGATGGTGGTGGCGGTGGTGACCGCCTTGGCCAGCTGCACGGTGAACACCGCCTCGTCGCTGCCGGCGACGGTGCCGGAGTTGCCCGAGTTGGCGGCCAGACCGGCCTTGATGATGTTCATCTTGGTCGGATCGACGGTCTTGTAGTCGTTCTCCAGCAGGCCGCCGACGTCGCCCGATTCCGGGGTCCAGGCCCAGTAGGTCCAGTTCATGCCCTGCTGGCCGGCCGCCAGGTCGCTTTTGCCGTCCAGGTTCCAGTCGCCGTTCATGTACTTGATCAGCGTGCTGGCCCAGGTCTGCTCGGCGGCGCTGGTCATCTGGCCGCCGAACTCGCCGACCAGGATCGGGGCGATGTTGTTCTTGTAGATGTAGCCCCACATGCTGTCGTACTGGGCCGGCAGGTTGTCCGGATAGCTCGGATCCGACAGCCAGCTGAACTGCCCGACGCTCTGGCCGTAGGCGTGCGGCGAATAGACCAGCTTGTTGGGGGTGTCGAACTCGATGGGATGGTCCTTCACGCCGGCCAGCGTGCTGCTCCACTCCGTGCCCTCGACCAGCAGCAGCCAGTCCTTGTTGACGGTCTGGATCGAGTTGCCGATGCGCTCGGCCGCCGCGGCCCAGTCGGTGGCCTGGTTGCCGTCACCCCAGGTGGCGGACACGCTCGGCTCGTTGTGCA
The DNA here is from genome assembly GCF_058780665.1 of Azospirillum sp. UENF 112521. Taxonomy (NCBI): domain Bacteria; kingdom Pseudomonadati; phylum Pseudomonadota; class Alphaproteobacteria; order Rhodospirillales; family Azospirillaceae; genus Azospirillum; species Azospirillum sp. UENF 112521. Next base: position 194,656 of record NZ_JBSNCI010000009.1, on the reverse strand, counting down.
GGTCGGCGCCGATCACCGCCTTGTTGCCGGCATAATGCTCGGCCAGCATCTTCCAGTTTTCGATGACCTTCGATTCGGGGTTGTTGGCGGTGTACCACAGCCCGCTCTCGTTGGTGCCGGCGCCGCCGTCGTTGCGGTGGTGGTCGAGGATCACCTTGATGCCGCTCTTGCCGGCATAATCGATGACCTTGTCATAGACCTCCAGCCGGGTCAGGCCCTTCAGGTCCGGGTTCTTGGAATAGTCGATGCCGTTGGTGACCGCGGTGCTGTCGAACATGTCGTCGGCCCAGGTCAGGCGGATGACGTTGAAGCCCAGGTCCTTCATGCTGTCGATGTGGTGCTGGTAGCTGTCCGCCCACAGGCCCGACGGCACGTAGTTGTAGCCCTCGCCGCCGAACCAGTTGACGCCGGTCAGGCGGACGTTGTTGCCGCTCTCGTCGACGATCTGGTTGCCGTTGGTGTGCAGGAAGCCGTTGATCGAGCTGCTGCTCTGCACCATGCCCGGATCGGCCACCGTGACGTTGCCGACCTTCAGCGACAGCGAGGCGTCACCGCCCGCCGAACCGCCGGTGGAGCCGCCCGTCGCGCCGCCGGTGGCGGTGCCGCCCTTGCCGGCGTCGGTGGAGCCCCCCGTCGAACCGCCCGCCGAGCCGGTGGAGGCGGCGAAATGGCTGGCATCCAGCTTGGCAGTCAGCGTGGCGTCCCAATAGAGGTCGCTGGTGGCGCCCAGGTCGGCGCCGTCGATGGTGCGGTGGACCGACATGGCGGCGTCGGTGGCCGCCACGGTCTTGCCGTCGACGCTGACGCTGTGGACGAACAGGTTGCGGTCGGTGCCGTCGATGACGGCGTCGTTGTCGTACTTCACCTCGACCGAATGGGCGGTGCCCTGGGCCAGATCGGCGGTGAACTTGTAATCCTTGGCTTCCGAGCTGGTGGCCGTGCCTTCGCCGATCTGCTTGCCGTCGACCAGCACGGTGAAGTGCGCGCCGATGCCGCCCGCCTCGCTGCCGGCGGCGTTCACGGTGATGACGTTCTGCGCGGTGCCGGCGGCCGGAGCGGCAGGGGCGGCGGGAGCGGCGGTCTGGCCGCCGCCATAGTAGTTGGCGGGGGTGCTGAAGGTCAGCGCGCCGTCCCACCACATGGCTTCCTGGCCGGCCTGCGTCGGCGCCGGGGCGGCATCGTCATAGCGTTCGTAGATGGCGTCGGTCGGCTTCAGCGTGTGGCCGTTGACCTCGATCGACTGGACGTAGAGGTCGCGATTGGCGCTGTTCGCGGTGTCGTTGTCGTAAACGACCTGAATCTTGTGCGCCGTGTTGGCTGCAAGGTCGGCGGTGAAGCTGTATGCCTTCGACGAGGCGTCGGCCGCATTGGCCGAACCGACCTCCTGACCATCCACCAGCAGCTTGAAATGCGCCGCGACGCCATCCTGGGACTGGCCGTAGGCGTTGACGACAATCTTGCTCGGCGAGGTGGTCGTGCTCATGACTTCGATCCTATGTCCGTTGCGTTGAAGCCATGCTGGGGCTTCAATGGTTAACGAAACCTTTCCAAATCCGGTTAACTTTTCTCGAACCTTGTGGCAAATTTGGCCCAGATCGTCACAAGCCCGGTCAAGGCCCCCGCAACAGGCCGGCGAACTATATCCCATCATGGTCACAGGATTTGCGATCCTGTACACAGTCTTCTTTTGAAATAGCCAATATCCACTTTGAATCACATCATATTGGAAAGTTGATCTCGAAAGACATAGACGGATTCACTCGGGGACACAACCATAATCGCGCATCATTCTTTCAAAAATTCCGCGGGATGATGCCAGATGTAAGCCGGATATACTGATCCATCCGGGGACTGGATTGATAGAAACCTAGCACGCAGAATTACAGCCACCGGGGTAAGACGAATTCGCATCAGACCTTTTTCACCCGCAAAAAAGTTAATGCTCGTGAGACCACAGCGGCCTGCGGGCAAAGCGTTAAGAGATTTTTTATAAGCTTATATTCCTTTTGGACAGCAACGACCGGTCAGCCGCATGCCGGCCGCGAGTGCGGACCGGCTCAGGGGACGCCGTCCGGAATAGCCGGGATGAGGGCGGCAGCCTGACGTTCCCGGGCGCATCCGCTCCTGGACAGTTCCTCCTTCACCGTCGCCCTGTCCGTCCCGCTGCGGTTCTGGCTCATCTTCCGCTTGGCGTCGATCCGGGCGATGGGCAGCCGCACACCGACGATGCCGCGCAACTGCGCGTCGACGAAGTCGGGCGGGGCATCGCCGACGGCCCAGGGCTGCGGGCGCGAGGACTCGTGACGGTCGGTCAGCCGCGTGACGACATCGAGCAGCCGGTCGGCATCCTCGAAGAACTCGACCGGGCCATAGGCGTGGACCGCGACGTAATTCCAGGTCGGAACGACCTTTCCGTCCCGGCTCTTGCCCTCGTACCAGGACGGGGTGACATAGGCGTCCGGCCCCATGAAGATCGCCAGGGCCTCCGCCACCGGCGTCTCCCTCCATTGAGAATTCGCTTTCGCCACATGCCCGTAGAGCGTGCCCATCCCGCCCTCGTCGGCAGCGAGGAACAGGGGCAGGGGAGTACACAGCAGCCCGCCGGCCGTGGTCGTCACCAGATTGGCGAGCCCGACGGCCCGCATCGTCTCATGGATGAAGGGCAGATCGGTTTCGCGGAACGCGGCTGGGATATACATGCAGGCCTCTTGGTCAAGCTGGAGTTCGGGATGGAGTTTCCGTGAAAACTGGCCCACACTGAACAGCCAGTTCTGATCTTTTTGACCGGTCCAGTCGATGCCCACGCTTCCGCAGCCGGATGGGGTCAGGACCATCGCGTCCCGAATCGTCGACGCGATCAGGGCCCAGATCGCCAACGCCGTTTATCCGCCCGGCTCGCGCCTGCCGTCGTCGCGCGCTCTCGCCGCCGACCTCGGCGTGTCCCGCGCGACGGTTACGGCCGCCTATGAACAACTCGCCGCCGAGGGCTATCTGGAGGTGAGGCAGGGCGCAAGGCCACAGGTGCCGAAGGGCCTGAAACTGGATGGCCTGAGCCCGAATGACCTGAAACCCGACGGGCTGAAAACGGAACGGCCGGTGCCACCGGACACCGGCGCGCCACCACCCCGGCTTTCGGAGTTCGGGCGCCGGCTGGCCGGCCTTCCCATGCAGCATCTCCCCGGCCCCGATGCGCCCGTCATCGACTTCCGCTATGGCGAACTCGCCGCGTCGGACTTCCCGACCCTCACCTGGAAGCGGGCCGTCGACGCCGCCATCCTGTGCCGTCCATCCCGCCTGCGCTATGGCGATCCGTCCGGCTCGCCCGAACTCCGCTCGGCCCTGCAAGCCTATCTTTGGCGGGCCCGGGGGCTGCGCTGCGATCCCGACCAGATCATCGTGGTGAACGGATCGCAGCAGGGTCTCGACCTGAGCGTGCGGCTTCTGCTCGATCCCGGAGAGCCGGCGATCATCGAGAATCCGTGCTATGCGGCGGCCCGGGACATCCTCACCGCCACCGGCGCGCGGCTGATCCCGCAGATGGTGGATCGGGAAGGCATGCGCACGGAGCGGCTGCCGCCCGCCCGTCTGGCCTATGTGACGCCGTCGCACCAGTTCCCGCTCGGCAGCGTCATGACCATCAGCCGCCGCCAGGATCTGCTGGCCTGGGCGCGGGCCTGCGGGGCCACTGTCATCGAGGACGACTATGACGGCGAACACCGCTTCGACGTCGCCCCCATCCCCACCCTGCAAACCCTGGATAGAGCCAGAAGCGTCATCTATCTTGGCACGGTGTCGAAGACGCTCTCGCCGGCCTTGCGGCTCGGCTATCTCGTGGTTCCGCGGCCGTTGATCCAGTCCTTCCGCGCGGCGAAGCGGCTGGCGGACCGCCACACGCCGGCCCTGGAGCAGAGCGCCCTGACGGAACTGCTCGCCAGCGGCGCCTATGAACGGCACGTCCGGCGGGTGCGGCGGCGCAACGGCGAACGGCGCGCCGCTCTGCTGGCAGCCTTGCGGACAAGGTTCGGCGATGGGGTCAGGGTGGACGGCGCCGAGGCCGGGCTGCATGTCGTCGCCTGGCTCACCCGCTTTCCGCTGGAGCGGGAGGCCATGATCGTGTCGGCGGCACGGGCGGCGGGTGTGGGCGTCTACCCCATCACCCCGCTCTACGACACGTCAGCCCTTTCCGGCCGACCGGATTCCGACCGTCCGCACCATCCCGGTCTGGTGATCGGCTATGCCGGCCTGGATGGCCGTGAGATCGCCCAGGGTATCGAAAGGCTGGGCGCCGCCCTCGAAATCTTGGCCTGAACCCTGGTCGAACGGTCTCCACACTCCCACAACTCCGGCCGATGAGGGCGCGCCGGTCAGCGCGCCTCGACCATGCCGATGAACTGCGCCAGTTCCGGCGTGGCCGGCCGGTCGAACAGCTCGGCCGGCGGTCCCTGTTCGGCGATGCGGCCGCCATGCATGAAGACCAGCCGGTCGCAGACCTCGCGGGCGAAGCGCATCTCGTGCGTCACCAGGATCAGCGTCATGCCCTCCTCGGCCAGCTTGCGCACCACCCCCAGCACCTCGGCCACCAGCTCAGGGTCGAGGGCGGAAGTGATCTCGTCGCACAGCAGAACCTTGGGCGCCATCGCCAGCGACCGCGCGATGGCGACGCGCTGCTGCTGGCCGCCCGACAGCTGCGACGGATAGGCGTCGAACTTGTGGCCCAGCCCGACCTTGGCCAGCGCCGATTCCGCGGCGGCGCGGGTGGCGGCCTTGTCCTGCTTCTTCACCACCTTCAGCGCCAGCATCACATTCTCGCCGGCGGTCAGATGGGGGAACAGGTTGAACTGCTGGAACACCATGCCGACCTTCTGGCGCAGCGCGCGCAGGTCGATCTGGCCGGGATCGACGCATTCGCCGTCAACCTCGATGACGCCGCCGTCGATGCGCTCCAGCCCGTTGATGCTGCGCAGAAGCGTGCTCTTGCCCGATCCGCTGCGGCCGATCATGGCGACGACCTGTCCCTCCTCGACCGCCATGTCGACGCCCTTCAGCACCTCCACCGGGCCGAAGGATTTGCGGATGGCCGACAGCTTCACCAGGGGCCGGACGGTGGCGGACGTGTTAACGGGCGACATTGAGCTTCCTTTCCAGCGCCTTGGCCGACAGCGACAGCGGGTAGCACAGGGCGAAATAGATCAGCCCGACCAGCCCATAGACCAGGAAGGGCTGGAAGGTGGCGTTGGTGATCATGGTCCCGGCCTTCGTCACCTCGACGAAGCCGATGATCGAGGTCACCGCAGTGCCCTTCACCACCTGCACCGAGAAGCCGACGGTCGGCGGCACGGCGATGCGCAGGGCCTGCGGCAGGATGACGTGGCGCATCTGCTCAGGGAATGTCATGGCGAGGCTGGCCGAGGCCTCCCACTGGCCCTTCGGCACCGCCTCGACGCAGCCGCGCCAGATCTCGGCGAGATAGGCGGCGGTGAACAAAGTCAGCGCGACGGCGGCCGAGGTCCAGGCCGAGGTCTCGATGCCGATCAGCGGCAGGGCGAAGAAGACGATGAACAGCTGCATCAGCAGCGGCGTGCCCTGGAACACCTCGATGAACAGCTTCGCCGCGATGCGCAGCGGCGGCACCGGCGACACGCGGGCGACCAGCAGCAGCAGCCCGGCGATCCCGCCGGAGACGAAGGCGATCAGCGACAGCAGCACCGTCCAGCGCGCCGCCAGCAGCAGGTTGGACAGGATGTCCCACAGGGTGAAGTTAAGCACGCGACACCCCCTTGGCGAACATCCGCTGCCCCATCAGGCTGAAGATCCAGCGCAACCCCACCGCCAGCGCCAGATACAGCGCGGTCGCCAGGAAATAGACCTCGAAGGGCCGGAAATTGCGGGATTGGATGAAGTTGGCGGCGAAGCTCAGCTCCTCCGCCGCGATCTGCGAGCAGACCGACGAGCCCAGCATGACGATGACGATCTGGCTGGTCAGCGCCGGCCAGATCTTCGCCATCGCCGGCCCCAGCACGACGTAACGGAAGATCTGCGGCCCGGTCATGCCCAGGCTGGCCCCGGCCTCGATCTGGCCCTTCGGCGTCGCCTCGATGCCGGCGCGGATGATCTCGGTCGAATAGGCGCCGAGATTGATCACCATCGCCAGCACCGCCGCCTGCCATTCCGCCAGCCGGATGCCCAGCGAGGGCAGCCCGAAGAAGATGAAGAACAGCTGGACCAGGAAGGGCGTGTTGCGGATCAACTCGACATAGGCGCCGACGACGACCGCCAGCGGCTTGACGCTGGAGGTCCGTGCCGCCGCCCCGCCGATGCCGAGCGCCACCCCCAGCACCGTGCTGACCGCGGTCAGCGCCACGGTGGTCGCCACCCCGTCCACCAGCACGGGCGTGTAGTCCAGCAGGGACGAGAAATCGAAACTGTAGGCCATGATACGGTCCCGTGCCGGTGGAAGGGTCAGGCGATCACAGAATCCTTCGGCAGCGGCGCGTGCAGCCACTTCTTGGCGATGTCGTTCAGCGAGCCGTCGTCCTTCGCCTTGGCGATGATGGCGTTGACCTTCTCCAGCAGCGGCCCCTCGTTCTTGTTCAGCCCGACGAAGCAGGGGGAATTCTTGACCAGGAACTTCAGGATCGGCTGGCGCGGCGGGTTGCGCTCGAAGATGGCGGCGGCGACCACGTTGCCGGTGGCGACCAGCTGCACCTGCCCCGACAGGAAGGCGGAGATGGTGCCGTTGTTGTCCTCGTAACGGCGGACGGTCACCTTGTCCGACACGATCTTCGACAGCTCGATGTCCTCGACCGAGCCGCGGGTGACGCCGACGGTCTTGCCGTCCAGATCCTCGACCTTCTCGGCCTTGATGTCGTCGGGGCCGAAGACGCCGTTGTAGAAGGGGGCGTAGGCGGTGGAGAAGTCGATGACCTTCTCGCGCTCCGCATTCTTGCCCAGGCTGGAGATCACCAGATCGACCTTGCCGGTGGTCAGGTAGGGGATGCGGTTGGTGCTGGTCACCGGCACCAGCTCCACCTTGGCGCCCATCTCCTTGGCGATCAGGGTGGCGGCGTCGATGTCGTAGCCGACCGGCTTCAGGTCGGTGCCGACCGAGCCGAAGGGCGGGAAGTCCTGCGGGACGGCGACGCGCAGCACCTTTTCCTTGGCGATGCGCTCAAGCGCGTCGGCTTTTGCATGGGTCGGGGCAAGACCGCCGGCCAGAACCGCCGTGGCAAGGCCGAGAGCACCCAGAATCTTCGCGAACCGCATGGCACCTGATCTCCGAACCGAAAGACGATGACCCTCCTTTTCAAACCATGTGCCACTTTCGTCCTACGCATTCAGGTGTGCCGCAAAGGCGCGGGAATGTTACGCTTATCCCGCCAACGCAAGGAGACGTTACAAATGTAACACCGCTTTGGTTGCAGCCCCGGAATCCATTTTTTGTGCAAATGCCGAAGCCCAGAGGCGATCAGCCCATGAAACAGGCAATTCACGCCGCACAGGCCCCGGATGGTCCGGAGGCAGGCGAACCGTCGCTGACCGCCCGCATCCGCGACCGCTATGGCGACCTCAGCCCTATGGAGCGACAGCTCGCCGATGTGATCCTCGCCTGTCCGGGCGAGCTGTCGGGCTATTCGGCGACCGAGCTGGCCGGCCGGGCCGGCGTGTCGAAGATGACGGTGTCGCGTCTGGTCCGCCGGCTCGGCTATGCCGGCTTCGAGGCGGCGCGTCTGGCCGCCCGGCGCGGCGGCGACTGGGGCTCGCCGCTGTTCCTGCTGCCGCCCGGCGGCCCGGCCTCCGCATCGTCGGCGGTCTCCGACGGCGATCCGGCGCCGCTCGACGCGCATTTCCGGCGCAGCGCAGAGGCGCTCGCCGCCACCGCCCGCCAGACCGACCCGGCGATGCTGGCGCGGGCGGCCCGCGCGCTCGCCGACGCCCGGCGCATCTGGGTCTGCGGCGCCCGCAACAGCGCCTTCCTGGCCGGCTATGCCCGCTGGCAGTTCATCCAGGTCCGCGGCGAGGTCCACCAGCTGGCGGCAACCGGCGAGACGATGGCGGAGACGCTGGCCGATCTGGAGCCCGGCGATCTCAATCCGGGCGACCTGCTGTTCCTGGTCGGCATCCGCCGCCGTCCGCCGGCCATCGTCCGCCTGCTGCGCATCGCGGGGGAGCGCGGCATCCCCACCATCCTGATCGCCGACAGCCATTCAGCCCTGGAGGCCCCGCCGCCGCCGCTGACCTTCCGCTGCGAGACGCGCAGCCTCGCCGCCCTCGACACCCATGTCGCCGCCCTGGCGGTGATCCACGCGCTCGCCGCCGAGCTGATCCCGCTGACCGGCGAGGCCGGCCGCGCCCGCATCCGCGCCATCGAGGATCTGCATGACCGGCTTGGCGAATTGTGAGTCTGTTGCCCCGGCTGCGGTCGGATAGCATCCACCGGAGACGCGTTTCACGGTCGGGAGCAGGGCGATGGCTTGGTTGCGGTGGGACCGCGGCCGCCAGGAGAATGGCGGCAGGGACTATTTCAAGATGCTGCTGGCCCGTTCGGCCCGGCTGCGCTTCGACTGCTATCTGCTGCGCTATCCGACGACCAGCGGCCTGGACGAGCATGTCGACCCGGCACCCGACGGCTTCGAGCACCACCGCGTCAACATCATCCTGCGCCAGCCGGCGTCGGGCGGCCTGTTCCTGTGCGACGAGGCGATCGTCGACCGGCCCCGCATCAAGTATTTCCGCCCGGACCTCCATCCGCACCGCGTGACCGAGGGGGTCGGCGAGCGGCTGGTCCTGTCCTTCGGCTGGCTGCGCAAAGCGCCCAGCACAGGAAAGAATGCCGAAATATAATTTCCGTTGAAGGAATGATCATTATTCGACCTGCTTCGTCATTGTACTCCCAAAAGGATTCCGGTTTCTCGTCGACTTTCCAACCCTGCGGAACCTGCTGTTTTCGCGAGGAACCTTTGCTGCCGGCATGATGTTCAAGGCGTGAAGAGTATCCGATATCCACAGTCCGGGATTGGTCATTTGCGATCCCGGACATCGGCGGCTCCAGTCTTTTGCGTCCCCTCCAGGCTTTAAGGACCTTGAGCATGATCACACAGCACGGTGCCTACTCATCGCCCGAAACGGGACCACGCCGCACGGTCCTTGCCACCGATGTGGAGGTGAGGCCGGGCGTCCACCGCCGCGTCTCCTGGGCCGGCGTCTTTGCCGGCGTCGTCCTGGCCCTGGCGATCCAGCTGCTGCTCAGCATGCTCGGGCTGGGCATCGGCATGACGGCCATCGACCCCGGCGCCGGGCGCGACGCTCTGCCGCAGGCCAGTTCCTTCGGGATCAGCGCCGGGCTGTGGTGGACGGTCAGCTATATGCTGGCGCTCGGCGTCGGCGGCTATGTCGCGGCCCGGCTCGCCGGGGTGCCGACCCGCGGCGACGGGCTGATCCACGGCCTGCTGACCTGGGCCTTCGCGCTGCTGATCAGCGCCTATCTCGTCACCACCACGCTGGGCAGCATCACCGGCGGCGCGTTCAACGCGCTGGGCAGCGCCACCTCGGGCGTCGCCCAGACGGTGAAGCAGGCGGTCCCCGAGGTCGCCCGCGCCTCCGGTGTGTCGGCCGAGGATCTGCGCCGGCAGGCCGAGGATCTGATGCGCCCGGCCGACCAGCAGCGCAGCGGCGAGGACGCCCGCACGCAGCTGCTCAGCGCCCTGACCAAGATGGCCGCCGGCGGTCCCGAGGCCGACCAGGCGCGCCAGCAGGCGGTCTCCATCGTCGCCCAGCAGGCCGGCATTCCCGAGGATCAGGCCCGCCAGCGTCTCCAGCAGCTTGAGCAGCAGTTCGGGTCGGCCAAGCAGCAGGCGGCCGAGACGGCGACCAACGCCGCCAAGGCGACCAGCAACACCCTGTCCGCCGCCGGCATCTGGGGCACCGTCGCCCTGCTGCTCGGCGCGCTGGCCGCCGCGATCGGCGGCCGCATCGGCACCCCGCGGCGCGACCGCCTCGTCGTCGCCGACTGATCTTCGGTAACGGCCGGCAAAGCCGGCGTTAGAGCATCCTTAACCACGGGAATGGCATGACCTCTCCGACTGGAGGCCTCATGTCGTTCCTGTGGTTCTGCACTTGCGCCTATCTGCTCGTCGGCATCGTCGGCCTGCTGGAGGCGGACATCCGGGTCAGGCCCGGCACTTCGCCGTCGGCGCTGCACATCGTCCGCTCGGCGCTTCTCTTCGCCCTGACCCATCCGGCCGATGCGGCGATGCGGTGGCTGCTGGCCAGGGCGCGCGGCTGACCGCGCTGCGGTGCCGCAGGGCGGCGGCCGCCCGCCGTTTCATCCCCCATCCCCTGCCTGCCGCCTTGCTTTCCGGCGCCAATCGCGACACCCTGGTATGGCACGCGAACGGCCGACGGGCTTCCCGAAGGGGTTGCCCGTCGCCGCCGTTCGTGCCGCTGACCAGTCACCCCGCCGTCCTCTCATGGTGGCCGCCCCGGCGGCGCACCGGACGGCCCAGCCAAAAGAGGACGGCCCCCGCGGCCGGAACCATATGCGCCGTCATCGCCGCGCCAAGATCGTCGCCACCGTCGGACCGGCCAGCAACTCGCCCGAGATGCTGAAGACCCTGTTCCTCGCCGGTGTCGACACCTTCCGGCTGAACTTCAGCCATGGCACCCACGACGACCACGCCAAGGTCCACCGCGCCATCCGCGAGCTGGAGGCCGAGGTCGGCCGCCCCATCGGCATCCTTCAGGATCTCCAGGGTCCGAAGATCCGCGTCGGCACCATCCGCGACGGCAAGATCGCCGTCACCACCGGCGAGCAGATCCGCTTCGTGCTCCAGGGGACCGACGGCGACAAGCGCTCCATCCCGCTGCCGCACCCGGAAATCTTCGCCGCCATCATGCCGGGCCACCATCTGCTGATCGACGACGGCCGCGTCCGCGTCGAGGTGACCGAACTGGGCGACGACTGGATCGAGGCGAAGGTCGTCGTCGGCGGCACCATCTCCAACCGCAAGGGCGTCAACCTGCCGGGCACCATCCTGGACCTGTCGCCGCTGACGGCCAAGGACCGCGCCGACCTCGCCTTCGGGCTGGAGCTGGGCGTCGACTGGGTCGCCATGTCCTTCGTGCAGAAGCCGGGCGACATCCTGGAAGGCCGCGGCCTGATCGGCGACCGCGCCGGCATCATGGCGAAGATCGAGAAGCCGCAGGCGCTGGAGAAGATCGACGACATCATCCGCCTGTCCGACGCGGTGATGGTGGCGCGCGGCGACCTCGGCGTCGAAATCCCGCACGAGGACGTGCCCGGCCGCCAGAAGGAGCTGGTGCGCGCCTGCCGCCTCGCGGTGAAGCCGGTGATCGTCGCCACCCAGATGCTCGATTCGATGGTCTCCGCCCCGACCCCGACACGGGCCGAGGCGTCGGACGTGGCGACCGCCATCTATGACGGCGCCGACGCGGTGATGCTGTCGGCCGAATCGGCGTCGGGCCAGTATCCGGTCGAGGCGGTGACGATGATGGACCGCATCATCCGCTCCACCGAGCAGCACAAGCTCTACCGCTCGCTGATCCAGGCGACCCATCCGGGCGAGGAGCACACGCCGCCCCACGCGGTGGCCGCCGCCGCCGCCGATCTGGCCGACACCCTGCATTCCTCGGCCATCGTCGCCTTCACCTCCAGCGGCACCACCGCGGCGCGCATCGCCCGCAAGCGGCCGGAGGTGCCGATCCTGGCGATCACCCCCGACACGGCGGTGTCGCGCCGGCTCTGCCTGCTGTGGGGCGCCCACAGCGTGCTGTCCGACGACATCCGCACCTACGAGGAGATGGTCGACCGCGCCATCGCCATCGGGCGCTCGGAGGAACTGGCCGGCAAGACCGGCACCCTGGTGGTCGTCGCCGGCATCCCCTTCGCCCAGGCCGGCACCACCAACAACCTGCGCGTCATCCACATGGACGGCAAGGCGTAAGGCCGAAGCGGAGCGGCGGCACCCCCGCCGCTCCGCCGGCTTTTACCGTTCCATCTTCGTCGACAGCACGATGGACGACATCGTCCGCTCGACCCCCGGCAGGCGGCCGATGGCGTCCAGTGCGGCGTCCATCGCGTCATGGGTTTCGGTGCCGACGGTGGCGCACAAATCGTATTGCCCGCTGATGCTGTGCAGCCGGAGGACCTCCGGCATCTTGCGCAGGGCATGCACGGCGCGGTCGGCCAGCCGGGCGTTCACGCTGATCATCACCAGCGCCGACACGCCGCGCCGCGGCGCCGGATCGCCCAGCTTCACGGTATAGCCGGAAATCACGCCCTGCCGCTCCAGCCGGGCGATGCGGTCCTGCACGGTCGAGCGCGACAGCCCCAGCGCCCGCCCGAGCGCCGCCGTGCTGGTGCGGGCATTCACCGTCAACAGATCGATCAGCCGCCGGTCGAAATCGTCCATCATGGTCCGTCACGGGGGAAGGCACGCACAATCCCCTCTCCCCCCCGGGGAGAGGGTTAGGGTGAGGGGGGAGCATAGCGAGGATTCTCGGGATAGCCACGCAGTGCGTCCCCCTCACCCCGGCCCTCTCCCCAGGGGGGAGAGGGGGAATAGGCCCAGCCCCCCTTACCCCTCGCAGCCCGCCTGATAGCGCTTCATCGCCTCCCGGATGTCGTCCGGGATCGGCACGGCGGCGAAATCGTCCAGCGAGGTGGTGACCACGGTCAGGCTGCCCGACAGCCGGACCTGCCCCTCATGCTCGCCGTTGATGCGCAGCTGGAGGGAGCTGCGGCCCAGCCGTTCCAACAGGACGCCCAGCGTCAGCGTGTCGCCCATCCGGCTGGGAATGACGAAGTCGCATTCGGCATGCACGATGGGCAGGCCCAGCCGGCGCTGCAGGATCATCGTCGCATAGTCGATGTCCAGCCCCTGGGTGAACCAGTCCTCCACTGCCCCGTTGAACATGTCGAAATAGACCGGGAAATAGACGATGCCGGCCGGGTCGCAGTGGGAGAAGCGAATGGGCCGCTGCACCCGGAAACAGCCCGCCGGCAGGGGCCGGTGGCTGGCGTGGTCTTCGGCACGGCGCGTCCGCTCGCTGTACTCAGGCATCTCTCGGTCAATCCTTGTTCCGCTCCGGTCGCCTGACATATGGGGATGCCCGGTGCCTCGCGGTCGCCGCGTCTCGTTCCGGCGGCAAACAGTTGTAGCTATTCCAAACAATCCGGGAAAAGCACCTTTCGTTCAACGGCTTCCTTCATCAATAAGGGAAATCCGCAAGTTTCGTACCCAGCGCTGTTGCGGAAATGCTGCACTGCAATCACGACAACGGCCGCAACCGGCTCTCGGTCCGGATGTCCGCAATTTGTCGCGGATTCCGCTCTTTTTAGGGCAAACATCACACAAAGATCCCGCAACACCCCGCCATCCTGCGTCCCGCATCCGGGTTCAGGCCCAAAACGGACATCAGGCCCCGAAAGCCAGCCGCCCCAAGAGGCGGTCAAGGCTGGCGGGCACATCAGGCGAGGACACCGAACCGATGGCCACTTCCGCTACCAAGATCGTCGTGAACGCCCTGGGCAAGGCCGCAGGCGGCGTGAATGCCCATTTCACCCTGCTGGTCGACGGCCAGAAGGTGGGTGAAGGCACCGCCGGCACGACGGCGAAGGATTTCGTCTTCACGCCGGTGCTGACCAGCGACGTCGCGCACAAGGTGCAGATCAAGTACGACAACGACGCCGTCATCAACGGCCAGGACCGCAGCCTGACCGTCAACAGCATCTCGATCGGCGGCAAGACGATCGCGCCGACCGCCGGCATCGTCAGCTACGACAAGGGCGCGCTGGACGGCAAGGACGTCGTCGCCGGCCAGTCGAACCTGTGGTGGAACGGCACGCTGGTCGTCAACGCCGACAAGAGCTATTTCCCCACCGCCGTCACGGCGACGCCGGCCGCGGGCACGACGGCCAAGGACACCATCGTGGTGAACGCCTCCGGCACCCCGGCGGGCGGCGTCAACGCCCATTTCAAGGTGCTGGTCGACGGCAAGCAGATCGGCGAGGGCACCGCCGGCACCGCCGCCAAGGATTTCAGCTTCACCACCGACGTCGCCGACCGCGTCGCGCACAAGGTGCAGATCCAGTACGACAACGATGCGGTGATCAACGGCCAGGACCGCAGCCTGACCGTCAACAGCATCTCGATCAACGGCCACAAATACGCCGCGACCGACAGCGCCGTCACCTATGACAAGGGCGCGCTCGACGGCAAGGACGTGGTGGCCGGCCAGAAGGGCATGTGGTGGAACGGCACGCTGGTGGTGAACGCCCCGGCCTCCGATTTCCCGGCCGGCAGCACGACGACCCCGACCACCCCCACCACGCCGACGACTCCCACCACCCCGACCAACCCAACCCCGACCGGCCCGGCCTTCTACGTCGCCACCAACGGCAAGGACAGCTGGTCGGGCAAGCTGGCGGCGCCCAACGCCGACGGCACCGACGGTCCTTTCGCCAGCCTCGCCAAGGCGCAGGCGGCGATGCGCGCCGACCCCAACATCGACACCACCTACATCCGCGGCGGCGACTATCACCAGAGCGGCCTGTGGCTGGACAGCCGCGACAGCGGCGTGACCTTCGCCGGCTACGGCAGCGAGAAGGCGGTGATCCACGGCGGCTCCAACGCCAGCGTGTCCTTCGGCCTCGGCGGCGCCAAGAACGTCACCATCGAGGGGCTCAACTTCGCCGACGGCGTCGTCAGCGGCCATTACGTCTACGCCGACAACGCGTCCGGCCTGACCTTCTCCAACAACGTGGTCAAGGGCGGCGGCTACGGCATCACGGTGCAGAACAGCGCCAACAGCAAGGTCACCGGCAACCAGTTCGACAACACCGGTGCGGAGTCGATCTTCGTCAAGGCCGGCTCCAACGCCACGCTGGTCTCCGACAATCTGATCCGCCATCCGAACGCCGCCGACCGCGGCGACGCCGGCATCTGGATCAACGGCAGCTCCGACGTCAAGGTCACCCACAACCAGATCGAGAATTCGCCGGAGAAGGCCATCGCCGTCGGCTCGGTCCAGACGGACGGCAGCGACGCCGCCTACCGCGTGACCATCTCCTACAACAAGGTGATCAACGCCAACCTCGAGTCCAACGACGGCGGCGGCATCTACCTGATCAACCGCCAGCAGGATCTGGCCAACCACACCGTCATCAACAACGACGTGTCCGGCACCACCGCGACCAACCCGTCGAGCCAGGTGGCGAGCTGGGGCATCTATCTCGACGACTGGACCAGCGGCACCACGGTGAAGGGCAACGTCGTCCACGACAACATCGGCGGCGTCTTCCTGCATGGCGGCTGGAACAACACGGTCACCGAGAACGTGATCGCCGGCAACAGCGGCGCCCAGATCGGCCTCCAGCAGGATGTCGCCTGGAGCGGCTGGAAGGGCCACACGATGACCAGCAACGACATCTCGGGCAACGTCATCGACGTGCGCGAGGGCACGGCCGTCCACATCTACGGCCCGGCCAATGTCGGCAATCTCCACAACAACTTCTACAGCAGCCTGAACACCGCCGAGAAGGAGTTCGACGCCTGGCCGCAGGTGATGTCGAGCGGCGCCTGGGGCACGCTGGCGAACTGGCAGGCCGCCGGCTACGACAAGGGCTCGGTGATCCTGAACCCGGCCTTCGTCAATCCGGGTGCCGACGATTTCAGCCTGGCCTCGAACTCGCCGGTCTACGGCCTTGGCTTCGACCACATCGCCTACAGCGACATCGGCCTGTTGCACGCCTGATCCTGCTCCCCACCACAATATCCCCCTCTCCCCCCCGGGGAGAGGGTTAGGTCGGATCGACAATCACCTCAGCCAAATTGAGATGCTTGCGAGGCTGAGAAAGCCATTGAAGTGTATTTTCCTGCGGTCGTAGCGAGTGGCGAATCGCCTGAAGTGCTTGAGGCGGTTGAAACATCGCTCGATGCGGTTTCGATGTCTGTAGGCTTCGGCATCATGAGGAATGATGAGCTTGCGAGAGCGGTTGGAGGGGATGACGGCTTTGGCATTCATGGCGGCAATCGTCTCCCGCAAGGCATTGCTGTCATAGGCTTTGTCGGCGAGGACAGCGGCGCCGGACTGCCCTTCCAACAAGGCTTCGGCCTGAGTGATGTCGCCGACCTGTCCGGCGGTGACAATCAAGCGCAGAGGTCGGCCGAGCGCATCGGCCAGCATGTGGATCTTGGTGGTCAATCCTCCTCGGGAACGCCCCAGCGCCTGATCCTTGGCCCCCCTTTTCCGCTCGCCGCCTGCTGATGCGCACGCACGATCGTGCTATCGATCATCAGGTACTGGTTATCCCGGTCGGCAGTCAGCGCCTCGAACACCCGCTCCCAGACCCCGGCGTGGCACCAGCGGCTGAAACGGCGGTGGACCGTCTTCCACTTGCCATATCGTTCAGGCAGATCGCACCAGTGGGCGCCGGAACGGAGAACCCACAGGCAGCCATTGACGAACAGACGATTATCGCCACCCGAGCGGCCGGGATCGCCAACCTTGCCGGGCAGCAATCCTGAAATCCGTGCCCATTGGGAATCCGTCAGTTCGTAGCGTTTGATCCCCATCGACAGCTCCGCCTCAAAATAGCGGAAACCCATGAATCACAACTCAGTCCCGATGGGAACCATGAATGTCGATTGGGCCTAGGGTGAGGGGGACGCGTGGCGAGGATTTTCAAGAACCGCGCAGTCCCCGATTCCCCACCGAATCCACCTTGTGCATCCCCCTCACCCCGACCCTCTCCCCGGGGGAGAGGGGGAACCCGCCTCACAAGCGAAATTCTCTCCCCCCGGTCCTATCACCTGCGGCCGATAAGACACCGGCTGGAACCTTGGGTCTGACAGGGCGTTATGGCTTTCGAAAAGTCGCCCGATCCGACACCGGGCGTATCTTGAAGTAGAGACTCACCGCCCCAACCTGTCAGTCGTCATGCCGCCCCAGCCTTCAGAAAAGGAACGCGGGCGTCATCCTGATAAATACGCCGGATGACCCGCCCGCGACGCCGTTTCTGCACAGCGTCTTCAGGAGCGGCATGCCTCAGATCTGCCCGGCATTCGGCCGGCAGCCGGCCAATATAAGAGGAAACCATGGATCGCCGCGAAATCTGGATGAACGACCCGGAGCTGAAGGCCGCCTACGAGGCTCTCGGCCCCAACTTCCGCCGCGAGGTCGAGCAGGCGCAGAAGCGCCGCAGCCAGCAGACCCTGCAAGGCGCCGCCATCGCCTCGCGCGGCAACCGCTCCGCTTCGAGGTCCCAGCCGGTCACCGTCGTCCGCCGCTGACCCCGATCCTCACGCGTGCCCCCGGACCCAGCTGACCCCGGAGCGTGACCCCAGATCTGCATGACTGCCGCTGGTTCTGCGGAGAAGGACGGACCTAAATTCGGCGTTCCGCCGTTTCACCCGTCTGTTCCCCCGCTTCCGGCCCGTCCAATGCCTTCCAACCGTCTGCCACATCGGCTGCCCCCCCGGCTTCCCCAGGGGCTGCGCCGCCCCCGCCATGTCTGGATGTCGCCCAGGAACTGGCGTCGGCGCCTGCTGTTCTGGTCCGGTGCCGGCGTGGTCGGTCTGGTCGCCGTGCTGTTCGCCCGCGCCGCCGATTACGCCCAGCAGCTGTTCCGGCTGGCGGAGGCGGCATCGCCCTGGCTGCCCTTCCTGCTGACCCCGCTGGGTCTGGCCTTCTCGGCCTGGGTGGCGCTGCGGGTGGTGCCGGGATCGCAGGGCAGCGGCATTCCCCAGGCCATCGCCGCCCGCCATGTCCAGGATCCGGCGGCCAAGCGCCGGCTGCTGTCGCCGCGCATCGCCGTGGGCAAGATCCTGCTGACCCTGGTCGGGCTGGCCTGCGGCGCCTCCATCGGGCGCGAGGGGCCGACGGTGCAGGTCGGCGCCTCGATCATGCTGATGGCCGGCTCCCTCGCCGGGCTGGGGCGGGAACCCGGTCTGATCCTGGCCGGCGGGGCGGCCGGCGTCGCCGCCGCCTTCAACACGCCGCTGGCCGGCATCGTCTTCGCCATCGAGGAGATGGCCCGCAGCTTCGAGCGGCGGACCAGCGGCCTCGTGCTGGTGGCGGTGGTGGCGGCCGGCCTGGTCGCCGTGGCATTGCTCGGCAACTACGCCTATTTCGGCCACACCGCCGCCTCGGCCAGCTGGCAGGACTGGAAGGCGGTGCTGGCGACCGGCCTCGTCGGCGGGCTGGCCGGCGGCGGCTTCAGCAGCCTGCTGCTGTGGCTGTCGCGCTGGATCCGCTGCGGGGTGGGCGGACGGATTGGCCGCCACCCGGTGTACGTCGCACTCGGCTGCGGCCTCGCCCTGGCGGTCATCGGCACCGTCACCGGCGGACTGACCTTCGGCACCGGCTACGAGCAGGCCCGCGCCGTGCTCGACGGGGTGGAGACGCTGCCCTGGTACTACGCCCCGGCCAAGCTGCTGGCGACCGCCCTGTCGGGCATCTGCGGCATCCCCGGCGGCATCTTCTCGCCGTCGCTGTCGGTGGGGGCGGGCATCGGCTCCATCATCGGCGGGCTGCTGCCGGACAGCTCGCTGGAGGCGGTGGTGCTGCTGTCGATGGTCTCCTATTTCGCCGGCGTGGTGCAGGCGCCGCTCACCGCCGTCGTCATCGTCACGGAGATGAGCGCGTCGCCCGACATGCTGCTGCCGCTGATGCTGAGCGCCGCACTCGCCACCACCCTGTCCCGGCTGGTCTGCCCGCACTCGGTCTACCACGCGATGGCGGACGCCTTCCTGGCGGTGCTGCGCACCGACGAGGCCGGCAAGCCGGCCCCGCCCAAGGCGGCGGCGATCCCGTCGCCGTGACCTGACGCCTCGATAAGCGCCCTCAATAAGCGCTGGCCCGGTCCAGCTGCGCGATGTCGTCGGCCTCCAGCCGCAGCCGGGCGGCGGCGATCAGGTCGCCCATCTGCTCCGGCTTCGACGCGCTGGCGATGGGGGCGGTCAGGCCGGGCCGCGCGATCAGCCAGGCAATCGCCACCTGTGACGGCGTCGCCCCATGCCGGCCGGCGACCTCGTCCAGCGCCGCCAGGATCGCCCGGCCGCGCTCGTTCAGGTATTTCGACACCACCCCGTTGCCGCGCGCACTCTTGCCCACATCGTCTGCCGAGCGGTACTTGCCGGTCAGGAAGCCGGCGGCCAGCGAATAGTAGTTGATGACGCCCAGCCCGTTCTCCCGGCAAATCCCCTCCAGCTCCGCCTCGTAGCCCTCGCGGCTGTAGAGGTTGTATTCCGGCTGGAGCGTCTCGTAGCGGGGCAGGCCGGTGCGGGCGCTGACCTCCAGCGCCTCGCGCAGGCGGGGTGCGGTCAGGTTGGAGGCGCCGATGGCCCGGACCTTGCCCTGGTCGATCAGCTCCTTGTAGGCGCCGAGCGTGTCCTCGAACGGGGTTTCGGGATCGTCCCAGTGCGACTGGTAGAGGTCGATCCGGTCGGTCTGGAGCCGCTTCAACGAGTCCTCCACCGCCGTCCGGATCCAGGCGGGCGACAGCCCCTTCTTCCCCGGCCCCATCTCCGACCCGACCTTGGTCGCCAGCACGATGCGGTCGCGGTTGCCGCGGCTCTTCATCCAGTTGCCGATGATGGTCTCGGACTCGCCGCCCCGGTTGCCGGGGGCCCAGGCCGAATAGACGTCGGCGGTGTCGACGAAATTGAAGCCGGCCTCGACGAAGGCGTCGAGCAGCCGGAAGGAGGTCGCCTCGTCGGCGGTCCAGCCGAACACGTTGCCGCCGAAGCAGAGCGGGGACACCGTCAGGCCGCTACGGCCAAGCTGGCGTTGATCCATTGCATCGTCTCCTTTGAAGATCACGGTCAGGCGATTTCAGGTCAGGCGGTGGGCCGCCCCTCGGAATTCGGTCAGGTAGAACAGCAGGCCGATGGCGGGAAAGGCGAAGCCGATCCAGGTCACCGGTTCCCAGCCGCCGACGGCGAAGGCATAGCCGGCCAGCGCCGAGCCGGCGGCCCCGCCCAGGAAGAAGATCGCCATATAGATGGCGTTCATCCGGCTGCGAGTCTCCGCCCCCAGCGAATAGATGGCGCGCTGCCCCAGCACCATGTTCATCTGCACGCCCATGTCGAGCAGCAGCCCGGCCAGCACCAGCAGCGCAATCGACCCCTCTCCCGCACGCGCCACGAAGAAGGACAGCGCCGCCATCGCCAGCGCGAAGCCGGTGGCCGGCCGGGTCCAGCCGCGGTCGGCGATCCGCCCGGCGATCGGCGCCACCAAGGCACCCGCCGCCCCCGACAGGGCGAACAGCGCGATGCCGCGCTGGCTGAGATGGAAGGGCGCCCCCGCCAGCAGCAGCGGCACCGAGGTCCAATAGAGGCTGAAGGCGGCGAACATCATGGTCTGGTAGACGGTCCGCCGTTGCAGCACCGGTGTGCGCACCAGCAGCCGCCCCAGCGAGCCGAGCAGCGCGCCATAGCTCGACCGGCCCGTCGGCCGCCGCTGCGGCAGCACCCGCCGCATCAGCACGGCGAAGCCGACCATCACCACCGCCGACAGGCCGAACACCGCCCGCCAGCCCAGGCTGTCGGCGATCAGGCTCGACACCGGGCGGGCCAGCAGGATGCCGAGCAGCAGCCCGCTCATCACATTGCCGACCACCTGCCCGCGCGAGGCCTCCGGCGCCATGTGGGCGGCCAGCGGCACCAGCATCTGCACGGCGACCGAGGTGACGCCGATCAGGAAGGACGCCGCCAGGAACAGGGACGCGGTGGGGGCGACGGCCGCCACCAGCAGGGCCGCCACCGTGCTGCACAGGGTGACCACCACCAGCCGGCGGTTCTCCAGCAGATCGCCCAGCGGCACCAGCAGGATCAGCCCGGCGCCATAGCCGACCTGGGTCAGGGTGACGACGAGGCTGGCGGTCTCCGGCGACAGCCCGACCGCCGGGCCGATCAGCCCGACCAGCGGCTGGGCATAATAGATGTTGGCGACCACCACGCCGCAGGCCAGCGCCATCAGCAGGACGAGCGAGCGGGAGAGGGCAGGGTGGGCGGAGTCTTCAGCGGGCAAGGGAGCAGGATGTGGGGCGGCGGTGGGCGGCATCGCGCGGTCCTGTGCGGTCATGGCTGGTCGAAACTGGTCTGGTCGAAACTGTGACAGAACAGCGCACAGCCTATGTCGGCACCCGCGGCCGGCGCATCGCTCAATTGCGCCGCCCGGCCATGCGCGGCCTCATTCGATCTCCGCGCGCAGCCGGTAGAGCCAGTCGCGGAAGGCGCCGAAGCCGCCATCCTCGCGGCGCGAGGCGCGATAGACCAGATACCAGGAATGGACCATCGGCACCGCCAGCGCGAAGGGTGCCGCGAGGCGCCCGGCGGCGATGTCGTCCGCGCTGTAGAGCCGCGGCGCCAGCGCCACCCCGACGCCGTCGATGGCCGCCTGCAAGGTCATGGCATAGCTGCCGAAGGACAGCCCCCGCGTTCCCGAGGCCGGCATCGGATCCGCCACCCCGGCGGCCTCCAGCCAGCGCGGCCAGTCCTCCCCCCAATGGGAGACGTGCAGCAGCGTGGCGCCGGCCAGATCCGCCGGCCCGCACAACGCCGCCGCCAGCCGCGGCGCGCAGACCGGCTCCAGGCTGGAGGAGAACAGCCGCTCCGCCTCATAGCCGGGCCACTGGCCGTCGCCGAGCAGGACGGCGCAGGTCCAGTCGTCGTTCATCGGCGCCCCCGCCCCGCCGGTGGCGATCCGCACCTCGATCTCCGGATGGGCAAGATGGAAGCCCGACAGGCGCGGGATCAGCCAGCGCACCGCCACCGTCGCCCCCATCCCCACCGTCAGCACCGGCCCGGCCCGCATCGCCGCCACCTGCTCGACCCGCCGGGCGATGCCGTCGAACGCCTCGGTCAGCGCCGGCTGCAACGCCCGGCCGCGCTCGGTCAGCTCCAGCGCGTTGGCCCGGCGGTCGAACAGGGCGAAGCCCAGACGGTCCTCCAGCAGCTTCACCATCCGGCTGACCGCCGCCTGCGAGACATGCAGCTCCGCCGCCGCCGCGGTGAAGCTGCGATGGCGGGCCGCCGCCTCGAAGGCGCGCAGCCCGTTCAGCGAGGGCAGGCGGCGCATGCGTCCATCCCCAAGGTCACTCCGATCCCACCCCAACTTTTCCTGGGGCTGAGCATCGAACAATGCCGTTTGCGGCGCAACCATGCGCGTGAGAGTTTCCGGCCATCCTTTCTGAGATTGGGCGATTCATGCTGACGCTTCCGCTGATGGTGGGGCTTGGCCTCACCGTTCTCGTGACCTCGTTTCTGTCGGGCCTGTTCGGCATGGCCGGCGGCATGGTGCTGATGGGCCTGCTGCTGATCCTGCTGCCGGTGCCGTCGGCCATGCTGCTGCATGGCGTGACGCAGTTCGCCTCCAACGGCTGGCGGGCCTGGCTGTGGCGGCGCCATGTCGTCTGGCCGGTCATCCTGCGCTTCGCGCTGGGCGGCTCCGTCGCCGGCCTGCTGTTCGCCCTGGCCGGCGCCGTGCCGGACCGGGCGGTGTCGCTGCTGATCCTGGGGCTGACGCCCTTCCTGGCGCTGGCCATCCCCGCCCGCTGGGCGCTGAACGCGCAGAAGCCGCTGCATGGCGTGCTGGGCGGCTTCCTCTGCATGGGCATCCAGTTGCTCGCCGGCATCTCCGGCCCCCTGCTCGACACCTTCTTCATCCGCAGCGCCATGACCCGGCAGAGCGTGGTCGCCACCAAGGCCGCCATCCAATCGGTCGGCCATCTGGTGAAGATCGTCTATTTCGCCCCGCTGGTGGCGGGCAGCGGCGACGAGACGGTGGAATCGACGGTGATCCTGATGTCGATCGCCATGGCGCTGATCGGCACGAATCTCTCCCGCCGCGTCCTCGACCGCATGAGCGACGCCCAGTTCCGCCTATGGAGCCGCTATCTGGTGATGGGAACCGCCAGCGTCTATCTCGGCCAGGGGCTTCTGCTGCTGGCGGCCCATTGAGAAAAAAAATTATATAACAAAGCTTTATCCTGTTCCTTCTTTCCTATCCTTACTCCCTGGGGGCTACACTCCGGCCCGGTGCGCAAGACAGGCCCGTTCCCCGATCCTTACGGCTTGGGGGCGGGCTTCCTTACATCCTGGGGGCGTCCAAGCGTCCGTGGCTCCTTGCACAGCCCAGAATCGGACGAAGGGCTCTCATGAATGGCCTGATCCTTACCTCTCGGGGGCCTGGATCCGGTTATCAACGCCCCCAAGCCGTAAGGATTGTGCTTGCCCACAGAGCCCTGGACAGCAAAAATGGCGTTGCTCCCCCAGGGAGTAAGGATGGCGCCGCTCTCTCAAGGGCGTCTTTGCGAATCGAGTCGGTGCGATTCGGCACCTGCGGCCATGTCGACAGACCCCTTGGGGCCAGATTCGCGCTGTTGACGCCTTGGGGAAGCCGTTGCGGATCCGGCACTTGGCAAGGCTTTGCGACTCCCTTTCCCTTTTAAGAGGATTCGTCGGCGCGAATCTCCAGAGGAGTCCGCGAGTCGGTGCGAATCTTCCTTACAGGGTGGGGGAAACAGCCTTACCGGGCGGGGGCGATTCGCACACCCCCCGGGGCGTAAGGGTTCCGCCCCCAGGGTGTAAGGATGAAAAGGATTCTGCGGCGCGACCCTTTCCTTACTTGTTTTTCTGGTAAGGATTGATTTAGCCTCCCCCGATTCTGGCGGAGGACGGCTATGGCGGGGACGGGGCGCAGGAAGGCGCGCAGCACGGTGGCGGAGGAGTCCGTCCCGTCGGATGCGGCTGCGCCCATGGCGGCCCCGATGACTGCCGACAGGATTGCGGAATCGGCGAAGGGCGGACCGGGGCTGGTGGTGCTGGGCCCGCAGGATCTGGCCGGCGGTGCTGTGATCGACGGCGACGGCGCGGCGGCCACGCTGCCGGCGGTCAGCGCCGACTCCGCGGCCCCGGTCGCCGGCCTGACCGCCCGCGTCGCCAGCGCCACCTTCGAGCGCGACGGCTACAAGCATCTGATCAAGGCGGCGGAGGCGGTCTACAGCTACCCCGCCAACGGCACGCGGCTGTCGCTGCCGGCGCAGAAGATGCTGAACTTCATGATCCATCTCGCCGGCAGCCAGAATTTCGCCAACAAGCTCTACCGCATGCCCAAGCGCGTGGTGCGCGGCAACCACAAGGGGAACGAGCGCATCTTCGACGCGCTGAAGGAAATCTTCGATTCCAGCCTGGTGGTCATCGGCCCCTTTCGCGGCCGGCGGTCGCGCGCCGAACTGCGCATCCTCTCCAGCTATGTCCGGCCGGAGGAGGAGGAGGACAGCGACGCCGCCGACATCCATTTCCAGTTCACCGACGCCTTCCTGGAAATCCAGCGCTCGTCGCAGCTGTGGGCCAAGCTGTCCGGTCCGGCGATGGTCAAGGTCACCAGCACCTACGCGCTGAAGCTCTACGAGATCGGCATGCAGCGCTACCAGATGGACTATCCGTCGCTGGAGCTCGACATCGACACGCTGCGCAAGCTGATGAACGTGCCGGAGGGCGCCTACAAGGATTTCGGCATCCTGCGCACCCGCACCATCGACCGCGCCATCGCCGAGGTGAACCAGCTCGCCCCCTTCCGCGTCAGCATGCCGGAAGACAAGATGAAGCGGAAAGGCCGCAAGATCGAGGCGGTGACGCTGGAATTCCTCGCCAAGGACGAGGAGGAGGCGGCCGAGACCTATCTGGAGCGCGAACGCCACAGCGCCGGCCGCCGGGCGCGCCGCATCGGCAAGGTCGACACCGTGGCTCCTGCCGATCCGGTGGAGGCCGGCCTCGCCGACTTGGGCCCGCTGCCCGACGCCGACGACGTGACCGCCCTGTGGGCTGCCGTCTTGCACGCCTTGAAGGGCAAGGTGCCCGCGCCGCTGCTGGCCGAGCTGGAGCCGGACCGGGTGGAGGAGGCCCCCCAGGGTGGCCGCCGCCTCGTCCTGATGGCCAGGAACGCCGCCGTTGCCGACACCGCCCGCATGAATCACTGGCCGAGCCTGAAGTCGGCCCTGTCCTCGCTGACCGGCGGGCTGATCGAGGACGTCGCCTTCGAGGTGGCGGCGCGCAAGGCCAAAGTGGCGAAGGCGGTCTCCCCCGAGACGTAAGGATCGGCCCGCCGCGCCTTCGCGTCAGCGTACGAGGACGTGCGCCGCCTCCTTGGTCCGTCCGACCGCGCCGGCCACTTGGCTGACCGCGCTGGAGATGGCGGTGATGTTCGAGGTCACCGTCGCCACGGCGGCGGATGCGCTCTGCATGTTGGACGACATCGTCTGGGTGACGGCGCTCTGCTCCTCCACCGCCGACGCCGTGCCGGTGACATGCTCCCGCACCGCCGCGACCGCCTCGCGGATGGCGCTCAAGGCGGTGGCGACTTCGGTCGAGGTCGACTGGATGCCTTCGATCTCGGCGGAGATCTGCTCGGTCGCCTTGCCGGCCTGGTTGGCGAGGTTCTTCACCTCGCTCGCCACGACGGCGAACCCCTTGCCCGCCTCTCCGGCGCGGGCCGCTTCGATGGTGGCGTTCAGCGCCAGCAGGTTGATCTGGCCGGCGATGCTGTTGATCATCCCGACGATGCCGTTCATCGCCTGGGCCGCCGTCGCCAGCCGGTCGGTGCTTTCCGCCACCGTCACCGTGCGGTCGAAGGCGCCGTCCGTCGCCGCGCGGGCGCGGGTCATGCTTTGGGAAATCTCGCCAATGGAGGCAACCAGTTCCTCGGCACTCGCGGCCACCGCCTGGACGCTGGCCGAGGTCGAACCCGCGGCGTGGTTGGCCGAGTCCGCCTCTCCCATCGACAGGTGAAGCGCCTGATCGACCTCGCCGAAATTCTTGTCGATCATGATCTTCAGGTTGTTCAGCAACTGGACCTGCGCGGTCACGTCGACGGCGAACTTGACCACTTTGACCACCCGTCCCTTCTCGTCGAGAATCGGGTTGTAGGCGCCCTCGATCCACACCGGCTTGCCGGATTTGGCGATCCGCTTGTACTGCGCCGCCTGGAATTCGCCCCGCCGCAGCGTTTCCCAGAAGCGGGCATAGTCCGCGGTGTCGCGATGGGCGGACTCGACGAACATGCCGTGGTGTTTGCCGACGACCTCGTCCAGGCGATAGCCCATCACCGTCAGGAAATTATCGTTGGCCTTGGTGATGACGCCTTCGGTGGTGAACTCGATCACCGCCTGCGAGCGGCTGATCGCCGCCATCTGCGCGGCATAGTCGAGGTTCTCCAGCCGCTCCTTGGCGTCGGCCCATTCGACGACGAAACCGATGCGCTGGCCGTCCTCGGTCAGCGGCGTGACCAGCAGGTCGAACTGGTGCCCGCCGACCTTGATGGTGGCGCTGTGCGGCTTGGTCAGCGCCGCCAGCATGCCGCGTTGATGGCTGGGATTCTTGTGGAAGACGTCGATGTTGCTGCCGACCAGACGATTGACGTCCAGGCGCGGCAACTCCTTGCGCAGATCGCCCTCCGCCTGGCGCAGCAGCCCGACCACCGCGGGGTTGACGTGGACGATGGTCAGATCGGCATCCGCCACCATCACCTTGGCGCGCAGCGCATCGAGCGCCGCCATCCTGCGCTTCAGCGCAAGAGTTTGCTTTCCCCGTCCGAACATCGTTTCCCCCACATGAATGCGCCGGTATGTTTCGGATCCTATTGAAAGCAAAAAAACTGTCTATCAGGGAGAGTCCGGAATTATGCAGAAAAGACAATTACGGGATTGAAACATGGCTTCCCGATTTTAATCTTATCGCAGGCGGATTACCGGCTTGGATTTCATGTATTGTTGCGATGGCGAATGCCGACTTTTATTGATCGACTTGGGAAATAATCATAATGATGGGCATTTAAAAAATACCCGGACGAATTTGGTTGAAGCATGAAATACGGAATATAATTTTAGGGGCGGTTTTCAGAATGCACTGATGCGGTTAGCGATGATGAAGATAGCCGCCGCCGTGAGTAGCGCGAGGATGATGCGCCCCAACCGATCTTGTCGTCGATCCAGGCGTTTGTTGGCCAGCAGCCAAGCGCAGCCGTGCTCAACGATGCATCGGGCCTTGCCGAGCCCAGAGCCGTGGGGCTCGCCGATCTTGCGGATGTGCGGCTGAACTCCGTCACGCAGGCAGAGCCAGCGATTGTCGGCGCTGTCGTAGCCTGCATCGGCGTAGAGCCTGCCGATGGCGGTGCAGACGACCTGGGCCAAGCGCAGCAAGTCCGGGAAGAGCTTGGTGTCATGCACGTTGGCGGGCGAAGGGACGACCACCAGCGGTAGGCCGTCAGTGGAGACCACGACGTGGTACTTGGTTCCGGACTTGCCGCGGTCGGTCGGGCTCGGCCCGGTTAGGTCACCACCGTGCTTGGCCCGTACCGAGCATCTGTCCACCACGACGTTCCAAGCGGCGACGTCGGGGCCGGAGCGCGCCATGCGGATAAGAACGGCATGGACACGACGGAGCAACGCCGTCGTGTGCCACTCGTCCAGGTGGCGGCGCAGGGTCGAGCCCGAGGCACGCCCGTCCGCCGCTCGAAGCTCACGCCACTGGACGCCCTCACGCAGGAAGAAGCGGAGCGTTTCGATGATCTCGACGGGGGGCATTGGCGGACGCCCGGCACCGATAGGCCGATCCTCGATCCGGTCGATGATCCTCGCCACCAAATCGGCAATTGTTGGCCCCATGTCTGCCTCTCTGTGCCAAAGGCACAGGAAACCGACAGCAGATCAGCGGGTTTCCAGAGGGTGATCATCGGATGGAGGTTCTGGAACCGGTCTCTTAGCACCACTTTGGCAGTTCTACTGGCGCCTGTGCGGGACGAGCCAGCACCGACAACAGGGGCATCGGATCGGCACGATCTGATGAATATGCGCGAGAATGGCTCGGCGTACAGCGGGCAGCAAGGCGCTTGGCCAGCACGCTGGGGTCAGGGCGCAGTTGGGGCCGCCAGCGCAGCGGCCTTCCGGCTGGCGCGCGGGGCGCGCTTGGGCGGGTTTGCCGCCAGTTTCGCCTGTCGCGCGGCGACCTCCGCCTGGATGGCGGGCATCGCCGCCTGGGCCGACTTCTGCTGCTTGGGTGTTCCCGCCCGCACCAGCCGCTCGGCATTGGTGACGAGGGTGGAGAGGTCGGCGTCGGCCATGCCGGGAAGCCGGTCGATCAGTTCGGTGGTCATGTAATCATCCTGTCGTGATGGCATTGGCATCGGCAGCGCTGCGGAAGGCAGCGTCGCGGAGCGGGGCGATGCCGGGAACCGGGAACCCCGAAGCGGGGAGCCCGGCTGCGGGTGTGGAAGCTGGACCAGGAGGGGAGCGGACGCCGCGTCATGGTCATAGGCGCGCCAGCCGGCAAGCCAGCTCTGCGCGAGGGCGCTGTCCGTCGGGTGCGGGTTCGATGACCAGGCGGTGCCGGCTGTCGCCGCCAACTGTCCGGTCATATGAGCGACACGCATCCAGGGATCGACGAAATGCCCACGCGACGCCTGAGCTGCTTTCTTTAGGCGCATGCCCACTCCGGTCATTGTTCGGGAAAAATTGCAGCGTCGCGTATTATGGTCTTTTTCTGGAAAATACCAAGCGCACATTTCGGCTGTGCTCGGAAGCATCTGCATCGGCGGCGACGGTAATCCGGACATCGGCCGTCTGTTCTTGTGTCTTAGTGTATCGTCGACGGTCTTTTCTGAACCGTCCATATCGTGCACGGCCGTGGGCGGGGATCTTATGATCGCACGGTCGGCGGAAGGGCCATGGCCCGGAAAGAAACAGTGCGAGCGACTGGCAGAGGGCCTGTTCCCAAGCCGATCGACACCGATGGTTCACGACTTCCCATCATCGGCCAGTTCTGGCCCAACACCTACCGCGTCAAGGAGCGAAAAAGCGCCGTCGCGCCTCATTACCACAAGGCGCCTGTCAATCCGGCCACATCACGGTGGAACTGCCAAAGTAGTGTTAGGGCGCGTCCTCATTCGGCTCGGCGGCGGCTCGACGCATTTCCGTGCCAGCGTGCACGCTATGGATCACGGTACGAGCTTGCCGGATGTTTTGAAGGTCAAGAGCATAGCCGATGCCCGCTTGCTTCAGATCGGCTTCGAACGTATGCACGGCTTTAATCAACTTCTCTCTTGCCTCCCCATGCTCGGGAGCTGACGACAAAGTGATATAGCAACTAAGTTCATAGTCCATGATTTCTTCCCTTCTGGAAGATCAACACTGCAAAATCATTTTCGTCACTTCGGAGAAAACCGTTTTCCAGACATGCAATTTATCGATAAATATTTTCTCATAACTTTCAGTTGTACTGTGCTGAACACCGCCTTCCCCCGAACTCGCTCACCTCGTCGCGGCGAAGACGGCCTTTGCCTTATCTGTGCCAAAGGCACAGGAAATCGACGGCAGATCAGCAGGTTTCTGGAACGGTGATCATCGAATGAGAGTTCTGGAAACCGCCTCTTAAGTTGCGGGATAGAGGAGCGCTGGCCTGGAGGCGCTTCGCCGATTTGCCGATCGGCCGGCACTTCTTTCGGCGTCATCCCCGCGAAGGGCGGAGCCGGCTTCCCTGCCGTGCTCCCGGTTTTGCACAAAATCCACCATAAAGGATCAAAATCCTATAACCTCTCCGCAAACCGTCCACCAGCCTGCGGAGCGACGCCATGGCCCTCGACAGCCGTACCTTCCAGAACGACAATTTCCCCCGCTGGGCCGAAGAGCCGCCGGTGCCCTCGGATGGCTCGCTGGTCCCCGGTTCGCAGTTCCATGAGGAGCAATGGATCATGGCCGCCGGCATGCTGGCCCGCGGCAGCAGCTTCCTCTATGTCGCCCGCGCCATGGGATGCAGCCGGACGACACTCTGGCGGGCCTATTACGGTTCCAAGGATTTCCGTCACAGGGTGTGGTGGGAGCGGCAGGCACTGAGACGCGAGGCCGACCTGCGGCTGTCCTCGCTGCGCAGTCTGGTCGTCGAGCAGATCGAACGGCTGGTCTCCTCCGGCGATCCGTCCACGGTGCGCTGGCTGGCCGACCGGCTCGGCATCCTCGACGGGCTCGCCGACCAGCCGGCGCAACGGCCGGCGCATCAGCCGCAAACATCTCAGCCGTCGGAAGACCCGTCGGCCATGCCTGCTGCCGACCTTGCCGCCGACCTGATTGCCGACCTCGACGACGACAGCATTCCCGGCGCCTTCCGCGAACGCACCCCGCCCGATCCGCGCGCCGTCGCCGCCATCCTCGCCCGCCCGGAAGCGACGGGGCCGAAAGGCGTCTATCCCTACACCCTCAACCCCGACGATCCCTATCCCACCCTCGGCTCGGCGCTGGAGCGCAAGGGCGGAAAGGCCGCCTTCGACCGTCTGTGAGGCGGCCGGTCGTGAGGCGACCGGCCGTGAGGCGGGCCGGTGAACATGGAACAGCAGCCGGAAACCGTTTCACGCTGTTCCATCCCCTCTGATGCCCCCCCGATGCCGCCCGGGATGGCCCCCAGGAGGTAAGGATCGGCGGAATCCTCCCCCGCCGACCTCGTCATCCCATCCCCCGAACCCTCAGCCCTGCTTGGCCTTCAGCGCCGCCAGACGGTCGGACAGGCTGGTCGGCGCCGTCTTGCCCGACGCGGCGGCCAGCGCGGCGGCGATGTTGGGGTCTTCCTTCTCCGGGGCCGACGGGCGCAGCAGCTTGGCCTTGGCGTTGGCGGCCTCCGCCGCGGCCAGATCCTTGGCCGCCGTGTCCTGCATCGCCTTCAGCGCGACGGTCAGGCCGCTGGTGGCGCCGGCGAGGCCGGCGGCCTGGCGGGCGGCTTCGGCCTGACGCTCGGCCATGGCGCGCTGCTGGTCGGCGCGGCCCATGTCGCGCTGGGCGCGGGTCAGCTCGGCGCGGGCGGCCTTCAACTTGGCGCCGGCGTCGGCATAGTTCTTCTCCAGCATCTCCAGGAACTCGCGCGCCTCGACGGCGTCGCGGACCTCGCGCTCGATGTCGGGGGCCATCTCCTCCAGCATGGCGATGACGGTCTCCAGGCTCTTTTCCAGGGCGGCCTTGCGCGACGGATCGGTCTCGGCGTCGATCTGGCGCTGCAGATGCTCGGCGGCGGCCATGCGCTGGGTCGACAGGGCCTTGATCTCGTCGGCCTCGCGCTGCTCGCGGTCATGGATGGCGCGGGCTTCCGCCACCTGCCGGCCAAGCCCGTCGAGATGCTGCTCCATGGTCCGCAGCTCCGCCTCGGTCGCGGACTTCGGATCCCAGCGGACCAGCGCCTCCATGGCGCCCTGGACGGCCTGGTCGGTCTTGACACCCATAAGGTTGCGGATGAAGGCAAGCATGGCTGATTCCTGTCGAAGGAGGGTTGTTGGAGGCGCCCCCGGACCAAGGCCGCGGACGCTTCGCCTGCACAGATGGGGTGGGGGCGATCCGGGAACCAGACCCCCGTCCTTACCTCTCGGGGGCGATTTTCTCTATCCCGCCCCGTTTACCCGGCCCGGCTCATCCCGCCATGGCGGCGGCGTTGATCACCGCCACCCCGAGCTGGACGCCGACCAGCGTCGCCGCCGACGCGACGTTGCCCGATTCGATCTGGCCGCGCAGGTCGCGGATCAGCAGGGTCGCCACGGCGAAGGCGACCAGCTGGAGGATCACCGCCACCACGCCCCACAGCACGATGTCCAGCAGGAAGCTGCTGGTCGCCAGCGTCGCCGCCAGCGGAATGGCGAGCGCCACGATGGACCCGCCCAGCGTCAGGCCGCCGGCGGCATTGCCTTCCGCCACCAGCCGGCGCTCGTCGAAGGGGGTGATGCGGGTGTAGACGGCGACGCCGACCGCCAGAAGCGCCAGCGTGACGGCGAGCTGGACCAGCAGCACCGGAAGGCCGGTGCCGAGCGCGGTCAGGATGGAACCGAAGGTGCTTTCCATGGGGCCGGCACTCTTGTCGTGTGGGGGGTTAGGACAGGGAGAGGGAGGCGGGGTTCACGTCGATGCCGGCGGCGATCTCGACCGACGCGCGGCCGGCGCGCTCCACCGCCTCCACCAGGATATATTCGGTGGCGGGCGCCGGGTCCCCGGCGTTCGTCGGGGCGCCGTACAGCATCGCCTGGCTGGTCACCGTCTCGGTCCCGCGCAGGGTCTGGCGCGCCTCGCTGAGGGTGAAGGGCTGGATGCGGCTGGCGCCCGGCTGCCAGACGCGGGGATAGAGCTTGCCGTCCTTGGTCTGGAACTCCGGCCAGCCGATCATCCCCTCCGCATCATCCAGCCAGAAGCCCCACTCGCCCTCGTCGGACGGGGTGACGCTGTCGATGGGGGTGAAATAGCGGCACTCGTCCGGCTGCCCGTCGGGGCCGAGATGGATCTGGAAGAAACCCCCTCCCGGCAGATGCAGGCGGTAGACGGTGGCCGGGCCGGAGGTGACGGTTCCCACCGCCTCGATCGACACCAGCCGGTCGGTGCCGGTGTCCGGCGCCTTGACCTTGGTGGCGCTCTCCGCCAGCAGGAAGGGGGTGGGGTCGATGGTGACCGTCATGCCCAGCCGGAACAGCGACGGGCTGTAGGCCTTGCCGCCGAGCTTCTGGTTCACATAGTTGCCGAGCGTTCCGAACAGGGGCACGTCGAATCCTCCCTTGGAGCCGGAGCCCTTGGAAACAGGGCTGCCGGCGACTGCATTCGGTTTGGATGGCGCATCCATCCGCCGCCGCGCCCGCCACAGCAGGAACAGCACCGCCGCTCCCAGCAGCAGCAGGCCCCACCACCAGAAGCCGTGCCCGGAGCTGCGCGACGCCTGCGCGGCGCTGGCGCTGTCCACCGAACTGGCCGAACTGGCCGAATCGGCGCGCGCCGAGATCCGCCGGCACGTCGGGCGGCAGCTGGCCGGCCTGGCGCGGGGTGCCGGCCTGGGCCGCCACCGACTGGTCGAGCTGGTCCAGCTTGCCGCGCAGCTCCGCATTGTCGCGGGCCAGCCGGTCGGCCTCCTGGCGCCATTCGCGGTAGCCGGGGTCGTCGGCGTTGTTGTGGAAGAAGGCGGCATGGCCCGGCCGGGTCAGCGTGTCGAGCATGAACCACAGGAACAGCCCGTCCCAGACGCCGAAGCGGCGCGGGGCGCTGACGGTGTAGGGCGGCGGGCTCCAGCCATAGCCGCCATAGGGATTGGCCGGCGCCGGGCGCGTCGACGGCGTGCGGTTAGAGGAGCCGCCCCAGCCCCAGCCCCAGCTGGACCCGCCGGAGCTGCTGGAACTGTTGGACCCGCCGGTCCGCCCCTGGGTGGAGGCGGCGGGCGGCGGCGCGCCCGGCTGGGCCGGCGGGGTGCGGTCGGCCTCCTGCTTGGTGCGGTAGCGGTTCAGCGCATCGGCCGAGCCCTGCTGGCTGAAGGTCCGGTCACCTGCCGAGGTCGGCGGGGCGGCGACCGACGGGGCGCTGTTGCCCGGCCGGGCATAGCCGCCGCTCGAACTCGAAGACCCGCCGGAGAACCAGCCGCCGCCGCTTCCGGTGGACGGCGTCCGCGAGGTGGAGGGGCGGGAGTATCCGCCGCTGCCGCCGCTGCTGCCGACGGACGGGGTGCGCGATGGGCGCGAATAGCCGCCGGACGACCGGCTGCTGGACGACCGGCTGCTGGACCTGGCGCGGGCCTCGGCATCGCCCGGCGCCAGCGTGACGGCTGCTGCGGTGACGGCGATTGCAAGCGGGGCAGGGCCCGCGGGAGCGGTCAGGATGGTGCCGACGGGGGCCGCCAGCGGCTGTACCATCATCAGCAGGGCGACGGCGGCTGCGCGCCATCGCTCCGTCCAGCGATCCTGGTACCGGGTAGGCCTGGGGGGCTTCGCGGTCTGCGTCATCCATCCTCTCGCGCGTCATCCGGGGCCGGTTCAACCGGCCCTCCCGGCGATTCGTTGCGCGAGGGTAGGCAGATACGCGGCGGCGCTCAAGGGATTAACCGTGGGGACCGGCCCCTATGCCTTCCGTCAGGAGACGGCGGCCGCCGTCCGCTTGCCCTGTGCCGGCTCAGGTGGCGGCGGGCGCAGGGTGGGCGGTCCGCCGGCCGCGGTGACGAGGCGGTCGCTCGCGGCCTCCAGCCGCTCCTCCAGGTCGCGCATCGCTTCGGCGCGCGGCTGGCCGGGCATGATCGGCGGCAGGAACTCCACCACCACCGTGCCGGGGTGCTTCAGGAAGCTGTGGCGCGGCCAATAAAGGCCGGCATTGAGCGCCATCGGCACGATGGGAATGCGGAGGCTGTCATAGAGCATGCCGACGCCGATGCGGTAGGGGCGATAGGTGCCCGGCGCCACGCGGGTGCCCTGGGGGAAGATCACGATGGGGCGCCCCTCGTCCCGCACCGGGCGGGAGTTGCGGATCAGCGACTTGATCGCCGCCCCGCCGGCGCCGCGGTCGACCGGGATCATCTTCGCCTTGGCGGCGTACCAGCCCCAGATCGGGATCCACATCAGCTCGCGCTTCAGGATGATCGCGGGGTCCTTCACCAGCAGGTGAAGCTTCATGGTCTCCCATGCCGACTGGTGCTTGGCCGCCAGCAGGAAGGGGCCGTCGGGCAGGTTCTCCCGCCCGCGCACCTCGTAGCGGATGCCGACGAGCGTGCGCTCCAGCCAGCCGACCGTGCCGAGATACCATTTCACCACCGCGACCATCTGCGGACGCGGCAGCAGCAGCATCCACAGCAGGGCGAAGCACATCAGCGCGGTCCAGAGGTGGAACGCGATGTTGAAGGCGAGGGACCGGATCCAGATCATGGCCGGCAACTTGTCAGGTCTTCGCCGACTTCTCAAGTATTCCGCGCGGTCAGGGAGAGGACGGCGGAGAGAGGACGGCGGGGAGGGGAGGGCCTTTTGCCGGGCAGGGTGGACTCCGCTCCCGGCCGGGTGCATTGTCCCCGGCATGGAGGGGGGCTGCGCGAAAGGGTGACAAGCTGTGGTGGAACCGTGATCCGTTTCGAGAATGTCGGCCTGCGTTACGGCACCGAGGCGGAGGTGCTGCGGGACATCAGCTTCACCCTTCAGCCGGGCTCGTTCCATTTCCTGACCGGTGCCAGCGGGGCGGGCAAATCGTCGCTGCTGAAGCTGATGTATCTGGCCCACCGGCCGTCGCGCGGGCTGGTCACCCTGTTCGGCCGCGACATGGCGGTGGTGACCCGCCGCGACCTGCCGGAACTGCGCCGCCAGATCGGCGTGGTGTTCCAGGATTTCGCATTGCTCGACCACCTGTCGGCGCTGGACAATGTGGCGCTGCCGCTGCGCATGGCCGGCACGCCGGAGACCGACGTGGTCGCCCATTGCAGCGAGATCCTGCGCTGGGTCGGTCTGGGCAACCATCTGCACGCCACGCCCTCCACCCTGTCGGGCGGGCAGAAGCAACGGGTCGCCATCGCGCGGTCGGTGATCAACCGGCCGCGGCTGCTCCTGGCCGACGAGCCGACCGGCAACGTCGACGACGGCATCGGCATGCGGCTGCTCTACCTGTTCGAGGAACTCTACAAGCTGGGGACCACCGTGGTGATCGCCACCCACAACGAGGCGCTGATCCGCCGGTTCGACCACCCGCGCCTTCATCTCGACAACGGCCGGCTGATGGTGCTGCCGGCGCGCGGCCGCGTCGAGGCCCGCACGAAGGATGCGCGGGCCAATGACCCGGGGCCAATCGATTCGAGGCCCATCGACTCAAGGTGGGAGTAGCGGCATGGCGCTTCGTCCGGTGCGGCCCCGTTCCGACCTGCCGCTGGCGGTCGACCCCTCCTCGCGCTTCCTCGGCTGGATCACCGCGCTGATGGCGTTCCTGGCGGCGCTGGCGCTGGCCGGCGCCATGCTGGTGTCGGACATGGCCCAGCGCTGGGACAGCGGGCTGGCCGGCGGCCTGACCGTGCAGGTGGCGCCGATGCCGGGCGCCCCCGTCGCCCCGTTGGACGAGCGGGCGGAGGCGGCGCTGACCGTCCTGCGCTCCTTCCCCGGCATCCGAACGGCGACCCTGCTGGGCGGGGGGAGATCGCCCGGCTGCTGGAGCCCTGGCTGGGAGCGGGGGCGGCGGATCCGCTGCTGCCGATGCCGCGGCTGATCGACGTCGCCGCCGACGGGCCGGTCGATGTCGCGGCACTCCGCCTGCGCCTGACCTCCGCCGCGCCGGGGGCGACGCTGGACGACCATGCGGTGTGGCTGGCCGATCTGCGCTCCTTCGCCGGGGCGATCCGGCTGGCGGCGCTGGGTGTCGTGGTGCTGATCGGGGCGGCGGCGGTGATGACCGTGGTCTTCGCCGTGCGCACCGGCCTTGCCCTCCACCGGCCGGTGGTGGAACTGCTGCATTTGATGGGCGCCACCGACCGCTATGTCTCGCGCCAGTTCGAACGGCATGTGGTGGGCCGCAGCCTGCGCGGCGGCGGGCTCGGGCTGCTGCTGGCCGGCGGCACGATGTATGGGTTGCACCGCGCCTCCCAGGGGCTGCGGGCCAGCCTGCTGCCCGATCTGGCGTTGCAGCCCTGGCAATGGGGGGCCCTGCTGCTGGTGCCGGCGGGGCTGGCCCTTCTGGCGCTGGTCACCGCGCGCTGGACCGTGCTGCGCACGCTGGAGTCCATGCCATGATTAGGGTCATGATCCGCGCCATGAGTGGGGCCATGGCTAGGACCGGGGGTTGGTCGGCACCATGATGAGCCACGGTCACCGGCGGCGCGGCGGCGGAATGATGGCGCGGGCGATTGCGCATGTGATCGTCGGCATGCTGGTGCTGGCGGCCGTCTGGCTGGGCGGGCTGTTCTGGTATGCGGCCGACGTGCCGCGGTCGTCCCCCGGCGGTGCCGAGGCCGACCGGCCGACCGACGCCATCGTCGTGCTGACCGGCGGCAGCCACCGGCTGGGCACCGGGCTTGAACTGCTCGCCGCCGGCCGCGCGAGGAAGCTGTTCGTCTCCGGCGTCTATGACGGGGTGGATGTGCAGGAACTGCTGAAGCTGTCCCGCCGTTCCCCGACCGAACTGGAGTGCTGCATCACGCTGGGCTATTCCGCCGACAGCACCATCGGCAATGCCTATGAGACGGCCGACTGGATGCGAGACCAGGGATTCCGGTCGTTGCGGCTGGTGACGGCCAACTATCACATGCGCCGCAGCCTGCTGGAGCTGTCGATGGCGATGCCGGATGTGGAACTGGTTCCCCATCCCGTCGTCGCCCCCACCGTCCATCTCGACGACTGGTGGATGTGGCCCGGCACCGCCAACCTGCTGGTCAACGAATACAACAAGCTGCTGGTGGTGGGGCTGCGCTGGGCGGTACGCCGCGCGGTTCGGGACTGATCGCGGGAGAGGATGTCAATTTTCAAAAGCGAATGAGAATGACTTGCAATTGGCTTCGGGCCGAGTTAGGGTCCTGTCCAGGGTTCACGCCCGGACATCGCCAACCGCAACGTCCGTCCAGCAAGAAAGACTCGCCATGCACGACAGCGCCGTCTCCGTTCCCGCTTCCTTCGCCGCATCCCTGCCGGTGGTCGAATCCGGCCGCCTGATGTCGGGCAGCCGCGAGATCGTGATCCAGCACGCCGGGCAGAGCTACCGCCTGCGTGTGACCCGCGCCAACAAGCTGATCCTGACCAAATAAAACGACCTTCAAAGAACCTTCCGGGAAAAACGCCGCCGAGAATGGGCGCCCGACCACTTTGGTCCGGCGCCCATTTTCTTATTTGTGATGACCTTTCACGCCCGGCCCTGTACCTCATAGCCGGCATCCTCGATGGCTTGCCGGATGGCGGATTCTTCGGCGCCGCCTTCGATCGCGACCTCGCCGGCCTTCAGGTCGACCAGGGCGCGTTCCACGGTAGGGAGAGCCTCTAAGGCCTTGGTCACGGTCTGGGCGCAATGGCCGCAGGTCATTCCGGAAACCTTCAACGTCAGCATGGATCTTCTCCCTTGGGAGTTAAGGTGTGCGGATGATCTGGAAAGGCTGCACCTTCCAGCAACGGGAAGGTCAAGCGGCATTCCGCAGCTCCGCTCAACCACCCGATCTCCCGATCGTCACGCTTGAAGCCATGTCTCGAAAATAAGACAAAATCTTGAAAACGAGACGATTCCTCAGTCAATAGTCTCGAAAAAGAGAGAGGCCGGTCCCTGGCGATTTTAGTGTGCACTGCAAAAAATCCGCTATTCCAAAGGTTTCGCCTGCGACATCCTGTCAAGGCCGCCCTGGCATAACCCTTGCTGATACGGATGCATGCACCCCCGTCCCGGGGTTTGCCAGGAAAGAGCGCCGCGATGCCGCTTGTCACCGCCACAACCCTTCTGCCTGTCCCGGCGCGCCACGTGTGGCCGCTGGTGCGGTGGGATGGCGCTGTCGGTGAATGGTATCCCGGCGCGGTTTCCATGACCGTGGACGGGACGGAAAAGGGCGCGCTCAGGCGCCTGCGGCTTTACGACGGCTCGCCGGTCGTCCACCGGCTGGAACATGTCAGCCGGGTCGATGACGCCTACACCTATGCGGTGATCGAGGGACCGTATCCGGTCGCCGACCTGCTGGCGCAAATCCGCCTGCGGGCCGATGGGGAGGGGCAGGCCGTGCTTCACTGGACCGCCACCTTCCATTCCTACGCCTCCCACCCGCAAGAGGGGACGGAGGCGGAAGCCGAACGGTTCGTCCGCGACCTCTACGACGCCGGCATGGCCCGGCTCCGTACTCTGCTTCATCCGTGAATTCCGAAAACGACACTCCAGACGCCAAGCGTCGGAAAAGAATAACCGAGGGAGCACCGTCCAAATGAGTTTCCTGATCTGCCTGGGAGCGCTCGCGTTCCTCATGCTGGTCGCCTACCGGGGCTTCAGCGTCATCCTCTTCGCGCCGGTGGCGGCGCTGGGGGCCGTGCTGCTGACCGACCCGTCCGCGGTGCCGCCGATCTTCACCGGCCTGTTCATGGACAAGATGGTCGGCTTCGTGAAGCTGTACTTCCCGGTCTTCCTGCTGGGCGCGGTGTTCGGCAAGGTGATCGAGCTGTCCGGCTTCTCCAAGTCGATCGTCTCGGCCGTGATCAAGCTGGTGGGGCGCGAGCGCGCGGTGACCTCCATCGTGCTGGTCTGCCTGCTGCTGAC
This sequence comes from Azospirillum sp. UENF 112521, assembly GCF_058780665.1. Taxonomy (NCBI): domain Bacteria; kingdom Pseudomonadati; phylum Pseudomonadota; class Alphaproteobacteria; order Rhodospirillales; family Azospirillaceae; genus Azospirillum; species Azospirillum sp. UENF 112521. The sequence continues at coordinate 155,631 of NZ_JBSNCI010000009.1, read as the reverse complement.
CTACGGTGGCGTGTCGCTGTTCGTCGTGGTCTTCGCCGTCTATCCCTTCGCGGCCGAGATGTTCCGGCAGGGCGACATCCCCAAGCGCCTGATCCCCGGCGTGATCGCGCTCGGTGCCTTCACCGTCACCATGGACGCGCTGCCGGGTACGCCGCAGATCCAGAACATCATCCCCACCACCTTCTTCAAGACCGACGCCTATGCCGCTCCCTGGCTGGGCCTGATCGGTTCGGTCTTCATCCTGACGCTGGGCCTGCTGTATCTGGAATGGCGCGTCCGTTCGGCCATCGCGCGCGGCGAGGGCTATGGCAGCGGCCACACCAACGAGCCGGAAGCCGTGGCGTCCGAGGCGCTGCCGAACCCGATCCTGGCGCTGTCGCCGCTGGTCGCCGTCGGCGTGCTGAACAAGCTGTTCACCATGGCGATCCCCAGCGTCTACGGCGCCACCAGCGAAGTGGCGCTGACCCCCGGCGCCAAGCCGCTGGTGACGCAAGTGTCCTCGGTCGCCGGCATCTGGGCGGTGGAAGGGGCTCTGCTCTGCGGCATCCTGATGGTGCTGGCCTTCGCCTGGAAGCCGGTGTCCCAGCGCTTCGCCGAAGGCACCAAGGCCGCCATCGGCGGTTCGCTGCTGGCCTCGATGAACACGGCGTCCGAATACGGCTTCGGAGCGGTGATCGCGGCACTGCCGGGCTTCCTGGTGATCCGTGACGCGCTGGCCGCCATTCCCAACCCGCTGGTGAACGAGGCGGTGACCGTCACCGCGCTGGCCGGCATCACCGGATCGGCGTCGGGCGGCATGAGCATCGCGCTGGCGGCCATGGCCGACCAGTTCATCACCGCCGCCAACGCCGCCGGCATCCCGATGGAGGTGCTGCACCGCGTCGCCTCCATGGCCAGCGGCGGCATGGACACCTTGCCGCACAACGGCGCCGTCATCACCCTGCTGGGCGTCACCGGCTTGACGCACCGGCAATCCTACGGCGACATCTTCGCCGTCACCTGCATCAAGACGCTGGCGGTCTTCTTCGTGATCGCCGTCTACTACCTGACCGGGATCGTCTGATCATGAAGAACAAGCTCATTTCCCTGGAGGACGCCGTCGCGCGCATTCCCGATGGGGCGTCCCTGCTGATCGGCGGCTTCATGGCCGTCGGCGGCCCCAACCGGCTGGTGGACGAACTGATCCGCCAGGGCAAGCGCGAACTGACCATCATCGCCAACGACACCGCCCGGCCCAACAACGGCCTGGGCAAGCTGGTGGTGGAGAAGCTGGTCCGTCGCGTCGTGACAAGCCACATCGGCCTGAACCCCGAGACGCAGAAGCAGATGATCGCCGGGGCCATCGAGGTGGAACTGGTGCCGCAAGGCACGCTGGCCGAGCGCATCCGCGCCGGCGGCGTCGGGCTGGGCGGCGTTCTGACCGCCACCGGCGTCGGCACCATCGTGGAGGAGGGCAAGCGCACGGTCGAGATCGACGGCGTCACCTACCTGCTGGAAATGCCGATCAAGGCCGATTTCGCGCTGGTCGCCGCCAAGCAGGCCGACCTGTACGGCAACCTGACCTACGCGCTGACCGCCCGCAATTTCAACCCGTTGATGGCGATGGCCGGCGCCACCGTGATCGCCGAGGCCGAGGACATCCTGCCGGTCGGCTGCATCCCGCCCGACGCGGTGATGACGCCGTCGGTGCTGGTCGATTACATCGTCGCCGCAACGCCGCGCTGATCGGGGAGTAGAGAGCCATGGATGAAAAGACCCTGATCGCCAAGCGCGTTGCGCTGGAACTGATGGATGGCGACCTCGTCAACCTGGGCATCGGCCTGCCGACCCTGGTCGCCCGCTATGTCCCCCCTGGCCGCCATGTGTTCTTCCAGTCGGAGAACGGCATCGTCGGCATGTCCGGCCCGATCACCGGGGCGGAAAACCACGACCTGACCGATGCCGGCGGCTCGCCCATCTCGGCCCTGCCGGGGGCGGCGTCCTTCGACAGTGCCTTCTCCTTCGGGTTGATCCGCGGCGGCCATCTGGACGTCACCGTGCTGGGCGGCCTGCAGGTGGACCGCGAAGGGCGGCTGGCCAACTGGATGGTGCCGGGCAAGATGGTGCCGGGCATGGGCGGCGCGATGGACCTCGTCACCGGCGCCCGCCGGGTGATCGTCGCCATGCAGCACAGCGCCAAGGGCGAGGCGAAGATCGTCGAACGCTGCGCCCTGCCGCTGACCTCGGTCCGCCGGGTCGATCTGGTGGTGACCGACCTCGCCGTCATCGAACCGACCGACGCCGGCCTCGTCTTGAAGGAAACCGCCCCCGGTGTCACGGTGGAGCAGGTGATCGCCAACACCGGGTGCGAACTGATCATCGCCCCGGACCTCCGTTCCATGCCGATCGAAGGATAAAGAAGAATGACCAATCTGAAGGGGAAGGCTGCGCTCGTCACTGGGTCCACCAGCGGGATCGGCCTTGGGATCGCACGGCAACTGGCGGGCCAGGGCGCCGACCTGATGCTGAACGGCTTCGGCGATGCCGGCTACATCGCCGAGCTGTGCCAGTCGCTGTCCAAGGAGTTCGGCGTGCGCGTCGCCCACAACGGCGCCGACATGTCGAAGCCGGAGGAGATCGAGGCGATGGTCGCCGCCACCGAGGCGGCCTATGGCCGGCTGGACGTGCTGGTCAACAATGCCGGCATCCAGCATGTGTCGTCGGTCGACACCTTCCCGGTGGAGCGCTGGGACGCGGTGATCGCCATCAACCTGTCGGCCGTCTTCCACGGCACCCGCGCCGCTCTGCCGGGCATGAAGGCGCGCGGCTGGGGCCGGGTCATCAACATCGCCTCGGTCCATGGGCTGGTGGCTTCGGTCAACAAGTCTGCCTATGTCGCCGCCAAGCATGGCGTGATCGGCCTGACCAAGGTGACGGCGCTGGAACTGGCGGAGACCAACATCACCTGCAATGCCATCTGCCCGGGCTGGGTGCTGACGCCGCTGGTGCAGAAGCAGATCGACGCGCTGGCCGCCACGCGCGGCCTGTCGGTGGAGGAGGCTGGACGCGAACTGCTCAGCGAGAAGCAGCCGTCCAAATCCTTCGTCACGCCGGAACAACTGGGCGAACTGGCGGTGTTCCTGTGCTCCGAGGCCGCCGGCAACATGCGCGGCGCGGCTCTGACCATGGATGGTGGCTGGACCGCCCAGTAAATGGTGCGTCGGCCCAAGCGGTTCCAAAGCGGCTTGGGCTGGACGCGCACCGAAGCGTCCCGGGAGCGGATCGAAAGGTCCGTTTCCGGGGCTGCTTTTTTTCCGGTTTCAGGTTTCGCTGGTGGCCGGAACCGTGTCGAAGGGCGTCGCGATGAAGGGGCGGCCCTGTCCATGGCCGGCGCGGGCGTGACCGCGTTCGGTCGCCGCCTGCCGGAAATAGCCGACAACGAACACGCGCAGGGCATTTGCAAGGGAAACGCCCGACCGTGATGAATGGCGGGCCTGCTGCTCCATGCGGTCACGCACGTCGTCGCACAACTCGTCCACCGTCATAACTTCCCGCCGGCAGATCTCCTCCAGCCCTTCCCAATAGGAAGGCTCAAGCCGGATCGAAACGTCACGTCCAGACAATTTCAGCGTGCGAGAGGCCAGAGAAGCGGCACCTGTGGATTGATCGATGCGAGATTTGCTGTCCCCAACGCTCGACATGTTCGTATGCCCTCGTGCTACCCGTGCGATTGCCCCCAACGCATGAACACTATAACGCGACCACAACCGGTTTTGGGAACAAAACTTTAGGCATGTAAGGATTCCCCCTAGGGGGTGCGTTCCGGATCTCCGGCCATGTCCTTGAGCAAAGCCACATCGTTGATGACGATAAAACCTTTGGCATATGTCACTGTTCCGGTCCTGCGCAGGGCGCCAAGACACTTGTTCACCATTTCACGGGTGACGCCCAGCATGTTTGCCAATGCTTCCTGGGACAGGGGCAAAGTCAGCCGCAGACCGGCGGGGGTTGGCTGCCCGTAACTGTCCGACAGCAGCAGCAGCCGGCGCGCGAGCCTGCGTGGAACATCGTGGAACACGGCGTCCTCGATGTTCTCCGACACCCAGCGCAGCCGGTCGCAAAGGACGATCATCATGCGGGTGCAGAGACGCGGGTGACGCTCCAGGAAGGGGATGAAGTCGGCGCGGTCGATCCGGAACAGCTCGACCGGCCGCAGGGCGACCGCGGCGGCGGTCCGTTCCCGGCCGTCGATCAGCCCGATCTCGCCCAGGACATCGCCGGCTTCCAGGATGTTCAGCAGCATGGTCTTGCCATCCGCCGATGAGGTGCGGATGGCGATCTGGCCCTTCAGCACGGCGAACAGGCTGTCGCCCGGGTCGCCCTTGTCGAAGATGATCTGGTCGGCATCGAAGCGTGCCATGCGGCCCAGAGCCACCATCTCGGCCATCTGCTCGGGATCGAGTTCCCCGAGCAGCCGGTTGCGCCTCAGCACCGATGCGACATCCACAGGCGCGTTCATCCGTTCGTCCAGACACAGTTTCGAGCCGGGCTGGCGGTCATCGCCACCCCGGCGCGATCAGTCTAGCCAAAACGCGCTTACATCGCGAGCGGCGCCGCATCGCGCAGGGCGCGTTCCCACAGGACGGTGTGTTCAAAATGGAAACGGGCTTCGGTGGTCGCATCATCGCTCGTCGCGCGGCCCAGCCGGCGTGCCATGGCGCGCAGCATCGCCTTGGCGTCCTCGCGCTTCTGGTCGAAACGACCCAGCGGCAGCCAGCCGCGAAAAGCCGCCAGTTCGGAAGCCGGCAGGGCGATGTCGCCGCCCAGCCGCAGCATCCGGCCATAGCCGCGCTCGCGGTAGGGCAGTTCCTTGGCGATGGACTCCAGGCGCAGGGCCGTCCCGGCGGTCAGCACCCGGTCGGCGACCGCGTCGGACAGGGTGCGGCGGATGTTGACCATCGCCTCCGACAGGGAGGTGTAGCCCAGCTCGGCCGGGCCGTGGATCACCGCCACCTCGTCGTCGTCCTCCAGCCGGCCGTCGCGGAAGGCCTCGAAGATGGCGCCGACGCCGGTCATGCCGAAGGGATACAGTTCCGCCGCGCGCAGGGCGCCCATGCTGGAGGCGCCGAACACCGGGATGCCGGCGTGGATGGCGTAGAGGATTTCCTTGTGCCAGACCGACGGCACGCTTTCGAAAAAGCCGTCGATGATGCCGATGGCCGCTGGCTTTTCGGCGCACAGCCGCAGAACGTCGCCCTGGGCGACCGGCGGCAGGTAGGTGGCGTCCAGCTCCAGCGCCGCATCCTCGCGCGGCAGGGTGGGGCCCAGGAAGACATAGATGCCGCTCATGCCGCCTTCTCCATGGCTTGGCTGCCGAGAGCGCGCAGGCCGCGTTCGCCCAGCAGGTAATCGGGGGATTCGTCGGCACCCTCCAGCCCGGGCACGACGACACGCACGACCGGGATGCCGAATTCCGGCTTGGTCAGGTCGACCGCCACCGCCTCCTCGATGCCGACGGTGCGCAGCCTGTCAAGCTGATGGGCGAGATCGGCCTCGATGGTGGGCGCGGCGCCGGTCGGGCAGTGGTGGAAGGATCGCCTGCCGACGCCCTCCACGATCATCGCCTTCCAGCGGGCATGGTGGGCGGGGTCGAGGTGGCGCTCATACTCGGCACGGGGCATGTCGTCGCGGGCACCGGCGATGAAGGTCAGGCGGCTCTGCGCCGCCTCGGTCAGGGCGCGGGACAGGGCGATCTCGCGCGCCACGTGGCAGCCCATGCCGATGGCCGGGCGGATGGAATGCTGGGGCAGCTCCTCCCGTTCGACGATGCGGCAGAGGAAGGCGGGCAAGCCGACGTCGCTTGTGGTCTCCCACACGCCGACGGCGACGCCGGCCGCCTCGAAGCGGTCGATCAGCGAGCGGCAGACCGGATCGTCGATGCTGTCCAGGTCGATGCGGGTCGCGACCTGGGCAGCGGGCTCCTGCAGGTGCCACAGGGTGGTCGCATCGCGCTCCACCAGTTCGGTGACCGCGTGGCTGATCGCCTCGACCTTGTGGTTGCCGGATGCCAGACCGTTGGAGCCGGCCAGGAAGGCACCGTGGCCGGGGGCCATCGGCACGGTGAAATTCAGGTGGACCATTTCGAACGGCACCCATTTCGGGCCGCCGCTCAGCAGGTCCTGACCCTCGATCCACAGGATGGGGCTGTGGGGATTGAAACTTCCGGTCGACAGCCGGGGCAGGCGGTCGACATCCACCACCGGATGGGTCCAGCGCAGCTCTTCGAAGCTGGCGAACTTCAGCGGCAGGGTAATGCGTTCGGCGTGATAGCTCTCGATCGATTCCATGACCCCCGACGCCTTGGCGGCGGCGAGCGTCACTCCCTTGCCCTGCGACACCGAGATGGAGCGCGAATTCGGCCGCGTCACCATCACCACCGGAATGCCGACGGCATCCAGTCCGGTGACGTTTGCGACCCGGGTGATCCCCATGATCGGCAGGAACGGGGCGACCCGCGCCAGGGTCTGTTCGGGTGCCACGACCCGGTGGGTGCCGACCGTATGGGCCTTCACCGCATCCGAAACGGAGGCTTTGATATCGAGCAGATCGAAGGGCATCGCAACTGATCCGGGGCGGAGGAAAATCGAAGAGGCGTCCTGTTCCCGGGTCCGTGGCCGGTCAGCACCTCATCGGTGCTGGTGGCCACGGTCCAAAAACCGGTACCGGGATTCCGATCAGGCGCCCGGGGTGATGCTGTAGCGACCGGCTTCATGATCGGCGGCATCGAAGGTGCTGCGGTCACCGGAGCGGACGAGGTTGCGGGCCGTGGAGGCCTGAATTTCGGCGATCTCGGTCACGCCCTGGGCCGAAACATTGTACAGACGGCCATCAGCGCCACGGATCATCGAGGACTGGGACAGGTTGAGCGACATCGTGCATCTCCTTGGTGTGAGGTGATGTGCCTATTTCTTCGAATTCGAACTGATTTACGCTGTGAAGTTTTTCACTTTGCGAGCACTGGCATTGGGATAACACGGCACTGCCAGTCGGATGTATCCGTGACGGCGACGGCCAAGGAGTTCCATACAATGCTGAACACCGTCAGCAAGCGTCGTGAGGATCGGTCCAGCCATTTATCCGGGTTGATGGATTGGCCCGCGATGTCGGTCCGTGTCGTTCCGGTTGGAAACGGCCAAAGGCGCGTGCGTCTTGAAAATGCAGTGTGGGATAGCTTGGATGCAATTGCCCAATCCGAGGGGCTTCTGACCAAGCAACTCTGCGCAAAACTTGATGCCCGCCGCTGTGAAAGCGTTGCGCTGAGCAGCGAAATTCGCAGTTTTGTGTTGGATTATTTTCGGAGAAAAGACCAGATCTAGAAAATTATCTCAGGAATTTTCGATTTCATTGAGGTTTCATTAGGCGTCCAGTCTCATTTTTTCCGTTCGAACGTTTCTCCCACCTTGACTGCTGAATGTCGTCAGCAGTCCCCCCGCATGCGCCACCAGTGACGTTTGAGAGGTGTTGCGGGCAATTTCCAACCCGTTGCGTGCGGCTTGCATGGCTTCATCCAGCCTTCCCGTGGAAGCGAGCGCCTGGGCATACCAGATCATGACCTGAGGAACGCGCCCAAGCGGGTGAAGCCGCCCATTGCCGCCGCCCTGCTGGAGGAAAAGCGCGAAGCTGCGATCGAACATCGCGAAGCCGGCCTCCCGGTCTCCCGTCAGGACCGACGCATACCCGATGCCGCCCATGACCAGCGGCAGCAGCAGCGGAGCATGGATTGCGTGTCCGATGGACAATGCGGTTTCGAATGCTGGGACGCTGTCTTTCAAGTGCCCGCAGATGATCTGCGTCCATCCCAGATGCGTCAGGGCAAACAATCTCGAGAAAAGGTGATTGCTTTCCTCGGCGATCTCGACCGACCGGCGACCGGCCTCCACCGCCTCTTCGGCCCGTCCCAGTTGGGCAAGACAGCGTGCCGCGATGCTGCCCATATGCACCTGTGCGACGGTTGCCAGTCCATAGCGGTCGTGCGGGCGGGATGTGGTGAGCATGGTGGCGCCAAGCTCGAACGTTTCCAGGGCGTCGACGAAAAGTCCCTTGTCTGTTTGCAGGCCGCCCAGCCGGAACAGAAGCTGGACGCGGGTGCGGCGGTCGTCCCGCTCGTCCAGTGCGGACAAGCCGTCCCGGCAAAGTGCCAGCCCCTGATCCAGATCGCCGAAAGTCCACAGGAACGACGCCAGCATCGAGCAGGCTCGGGCGTAGCGGACGCGGTCGCCCGACTCCCGCGCCATGGCGATGGCCCGTTGCAGGTGGTCGTCCACCCCCATCGATCCGCGCGGCAGCAGCGACCGCGGAAGTGCGATCAGCAGATCGATTTGACGCGCCGTGTTCCTTGGATGATCCGGCAGATGCCGCACCGCGGCCAGGGCGTTGGCGTAATGCCGGCTGGAGTCCTCCAGTTTGGAGCGGCCCTCGGCCCTTTCGCCCGCCCGCCGGCCAAACAGGTGCGCGGCCGGCCAGTTCTCCGCCATGAAGGCATGGTGGGCCAGCAGGTCCAGGCGGTTCGGCAGGTCGTGGTCGCGGCGGTGGCGCAACGCCTCCAGCACGCGGGCATGCAGCGCCCGGCGGTCGGACTTGGTCAGGGTGGCGTAGGCGACTTCCTGGATCAGCGCATGCTTGAAGGAATATTCCAGGTTGGGCAGCAGACGGGTGCGCAGCACGAAGCCGGCGCGCTCCAGATAGGCCAGGGAGTCGGACAGGACCGGCGTGGACAGTCCGGTCAGCGCCTGGAGCAGCCCGACGTCGAAGGTGGTGCCGATCACGGCTGCATTCATCAGCAGCCGGCGCCGCTCCAGCGTCATCATGTCCATGCGCTCGGCCAGCAGGGCATGAAGCGTGCGCGGCAGCTTGTGGACCACCAGAGGATCGATCAGCCGGTAGGCACCCGGCGTGCCCTCGATGGCGTTCGACGCCTCAAGCGTGCGCAGAACCTCCTCCAGATAGAGCGGAACGCCCTGGCAGCGGCTGGCGACCTGGGCCTTCAGCTCCACCAGCGACCAGTCGGGGCCGAGCCAGTGTGCCAGGAACCTTTGCACCTGATCCGGCGACAGCATGCCCAGATCGATACGGCGCCCGCCCGGACGGCCGCTCCAGCCCCGTTCTTCCGACTCCGGTCCCAGCGGGGGAGGCCGTCGTGTGGCGAGCAGCAGCAGGCGAGCCCTCGACCCCGGCAGCGCCTGGGCCAGCCGGTCCAGCAGCCGCACCATCACCGGCCGGGCCCAATGGGCGTCCTCCACCAGCACCAGCAGCGGTCGTCCCACTGCTCCACTCGCCGTCCCATCCCCCGAGTCGCTTCCACCGCCGGTTCCGAGCGGTGCTGCCAGTTCCAGCGTCGCCCCCACCAGACCTTCGATGCCCAGGGACAGGCGCTGCGCCGCGTCCAGGCCGCTCCACAGCGGATCCAGCCCGGATCGGCCGAACAGCGCGTGCACGGCATCGCCGGCCAGCGAGCCGGACCGGCGGCGTGCCGCTTCGCAGACCCAGCCGATGCCTTCCTCGCTGGCGCAGCCGGCCACCTGTTCGGCCAGGCTCAGCGCCACCGCCTCGAGGTCGTCGGGATCGGCCAGCCGGCGGATCGGCATCTGCGGCCATTGCAGCAGGGTCCAGCGCCGGCTGCGCGGGTCGCGCAGGAACTCGCCGACGAGGCGGGACTTGCCGATTCCGGCCTCTCCCTGGAGCAGAAGCTGGGCGGGAGCCCCGGCCTCCACCGAATCGGCGATGGCGAACAGGGTCGCCACCTCCTCTTCCCGGCCGACATGCGGGGCGTCGGTGGCGGACAGCAGGTCGGTGGCGGTGCGGCGGACGGCACGCGCCCCGTCGAGCAGGAACGCCGGCATCGGCTCCACCTCGTCGGACAGGCGCAAGCTTCCCATCGGGCGCGCGGCCACCCCGACCGGGATCAGGTCCAGCGTGTCCCGGCTGAGCTGTGCGGTGTCGGAAGCCGCGCGCTGCTGCAGCTTGGCGGCCATATGCACGCACTCGCCGACCGCGCGATAGTCGGTCCACAGCCCATTGGTCACCACATGGGCGACGACGTCACCCGAACTGATGCCGATGCGGATGTGGAAGAGAGGCCGTCCCTGTTCGTCGCGGGTGGCGCTGAGGATGTCCTGGGCGGCAAGGCAGGCGCGCAGTGCATGGTCCTCCTTGGCGCCGGGGGCGCCGAAGGTCGCCAGGAAGCCGTCACCCAGCATCTGGGTCACCGTGCCTTCGAAACGCGGCACAGCCTCCGTCACACGGTTCAGGATCGAAAGGAGCAGATCGTCCGCATCCTCGGGATCGCGGCCTGCCACCATGGCGGAGGAACGGACGATGTCGACGAACATCGCCGTGACGACCTTGCGTTCGCGCGGCTTATCGCCCGGCAGGCGAGATGCCTCCTGCCAGGGACGGCCTTCGTCCGTCGCTGCGCCCAACATGGTGTCCGCCACGTCCGCCCCCCTCGCGGAATTCGCGTTGGCATATTAGAGCATGCATTTCGAATTTTGCGAACATCCGAGCGATGCGACACCCGAAGATTTTCCCGCCAACGGAAAGTAACATATCTGTGTATGTAATTCCTGGCAAAAAGAAAGCGCCGCGACTTGCGCGGCGCTTTGATTGTTACTTGTGATGAATGTTCGTTGTGCCTGATTGCGGCGCTGCCGGCGCCCGTTGCCTAAACCATGTCAGCGGCGGACGGCGATATTCTCCACCTGGGTCACGTCACGCACGGCGCCGCGGTCGGCACTGGTGGTCAGGGCGGCGTAGGCGCGGAGAGCCGGGGAAACCAGACGGTCGCGGTTGACGGGCTTCCAGGCATCCATGCCCTTGGCGTTCATCGCGTCGCGGCGGCGCTGCATCTCCTGGTCGTCGACGGCGAGACGGATGATGCGGTTGGGAATGTCGATCTCGATGCGGTCGCCATCCTGCACCAGCCCGATGGCGCCGCCCTGGGCTGCTTCCGGAGAGACGTGGCCGATCGACAGGCCGGACGTCCCGCCGGAGAAACGGCCGTCGGTCACCAGCGCGCAGGCCTTGCCCAGCCCCTTCGACTTCAGATAGCTGGTCGGGTACAGCATTTCCTGCATGCCGGGACCGCCGCGCGGGCCCTCGTAGCGGATGACCACCACCTCGCCAGCCTTGACCACGTCGCCCAGGATGCCGGCGACGGCATCGTCCTGGCTTTCGAAGACGCGGGCCGGACCGGCGAAGACGAGGTTGGAGGCGTCGACGCCCGCCGTCTTCACGATGCAGCCGTTCTCCGCGATGTTGCCGTACAGCACGGCGAGGCCGCCATCCTGGCTGAAGGCGTTCTCGGCCTTGCGGATCACGCCCTTCTCACGGTCGAGGTCCAACTCAGGCCAGCGGCGTTCCTGGCTGAAGGGCACGACGGTCGGGATGCCGCCGGGGGCGGCCCGATACAGGGTGTGGACGGACTGGTCCTGGGTGCGCATCACATCCCAGCGGTCCAGCGCCTCGCCGAGCGACGGCGCATGGACGGTCGGGGTATCGCGGTTCAGCAGACCGGCGCGGTCCAACTCGCCAAGGATGCCGAAGATGCCGCCGGCGCGGTGGACGTCCTCGATGTGGACGTTGGCCACGGCGGGAGCGACCTTGCAGACATTGGGGACGCGGCGCGACAGCCTGTCGATGTCCTCCATGGTGAAATCGATGCCGCCCTCCTGCGCCGCCGCCAGGATGTGCAGGACTGTGTTGGTCGAGCCGCCCATGGCGATGTCGAGCGTCATCGCGTTCTCGAACGCTTCTTTGGTGGCGATGCCGCGCGGCAGGGCGGTGGCGTCCTCCTCCTGGTACCAGCGGCGGCAGAGATCGACCGCCATGCGGCCGGCGGCGAGGAACAGCTCCTTGCGGTCGGCGTGGGTCGCCAGGATGGTGCCGTTGCCGGGCAGCGACAGGCCCAGCGCCTCGGTCAGGCAGTTCATCGAGTTGGCGGTGAACATGCCGGAGCAGGAGCCGCAGGTCGGGCAGGAGCCGCGCTCCATTTCCGCCGCCTCTTCATCCGAGACGGTCGGATCGGCGGCGGCGACCATGGCGTCGATCAGGTCGACCGACTTGATCTTGCCGCGCCACTTGACCTTGCCGGCCTCCATCGGGCCGCCGGAGACGAAGACCGCCGGGATGTTCAGGCGCATCGCGGCCATCAGCATGCCGGGCGTGATCTTGTCGCAGTTGGAGATGCAGACCAGCGCGTCGGCGCAATGGGCGTTCGCCATGTATTCCACCGCGTCGGCAATCAGCTCGCGCGAGGGCAGGCTGTACAGCATGCCGCCATGGCCCATGGCGATGCCGTCGTCCACGGCGATGGTGTTGAACTCCTTCGCCACGCCGCCGGCCTTCTCGATCTCGCGCGCCACCAGCTGGCCCAGATCCTTCAGATGGACGTGGCCGGGGACGAACTGGGTGAAGGAGTTGGCGATGGCGATGATCGGCTTGCCGAAATCGCCGTCCTTCATGCCGGTTGCCCGCCACAGGCCGCGCGCGCCCGCCATGTTGCGGCCATGGGTGGAGGTGCGGGAACGGTAGTGCGGCATGGATCGGTCCTCAGCTGGTCGATTTTGGCGAATTGGCGAAAGGAATGGAACGAAACGGGTGGGCACCTTAGCAATCTCCTGTCGCGCGCGCCAGAGGCGCGATCTCGTCCAGGGCGCTGGAGGCGCGACGCGGACGTGGCCCTGCCATGCACGCCGCGAGGATTGCCGATGATAAGCTTGCTTATTAGTTTTGAGGAACCAATAAGCAAGCTTACGATCCGCCGATGTCCTCCCCTGCCGATCCCCGCTCCGCAAATGCCCATTCGACGAGTCTGGGCGCCGTTTTGACCGACACGGCGCGCTTGATGCGCGTCCGTTTCGACCAGCGCGCCCGCCATCTCGGCCTGACCCGCGCACAATGGTCGGTGATCGCCACGCTGGCGCGGAACGAGGGGATCAAGCAGGCGGCGCTGGCCGACCTGCTGGAGATCGAGCCGATCACGCTCTGCCGGCAGATCGACCGCATGGAGGAGGGCGGCTGGATCGAACGCCGCACCGATCCGACCGACCGGCGCGCCCGGCTGCCGCACCTGACGCCGAAGGCGCATGCGGTGCTGGAGCAGGGCCGGGCGCTCGCCGCCGGGCTCTATGCGGAGGCGCTCACCGGCCTGCCGCCCGATGCCGAAGCCATGCTGGTCGGGATGCTGGCCCACATGCGCGCCAACCTTTCCGACCGCCGGGCGGAACCGCCCGCGAAGACCGCCGCTGAAAAGATCGCCGCCAAAGCCTGACGACCCCGCCTTTTTCTTCGGGACCCGACCGCCATGACCGCCGTGACCGACCGCGATACCGATACCCGCCCGGATGCTCAGAATCCGGCAGCCAAGCCCATCCGACGGACGCGCTGGCGCCGCTGGCTGCTGATGGCCGCCCTGCCGCTGCTGGTGGCGGTCGGCGGCGGCTATGAATATGTTGTGGGCGGACGTTATGTCTCGACCGACAATGCCTATGTCCAGCAGGACAAGGTGACGATCAGCCCGGATATCTCCGGCCGCATCGTCGAGGTGGCGGTGCATGAGAACCAGCAGGTCCATCGCGGCGACCTGCTGTTCCGCATCGATGACGAGCCCTACCGGCTGGCCTTGCAGCAGGCCGATGCGGCACTCGCCTCTGCCCGGCTGAAGGTGGAACAGCTGCGCGCCGACCTGGGCGAGGCGCAGGCCAAGCAGGCCGCGGCGGAGGAGAAGGTCTCCTTCGAGCAGCGCGAGTTCCAGCGCCAGCAGGATCTGCTGAAGACCGGCGTCGCCGCGCGGGCCACCTACGATTCGGTGCGCCACGACCTGATGGCGGCCCAGCAGGATCTGAACACGGAGAAGCAGGCGGTGATCAGCGCCCGCGCCGCCCTTGGCGGCGATCCCGAAATCCCCACCGACCGCCATCCGACGGTGCTGGAGGCGCTGGCGAAGAAGGCATCGGCGCAGCGCGACCTAGACCACACGGTGGTGGCGGCGCCGGCCGACGGCGTGGTGAGCCAGACCGACCGGCTTCTGGTCGGGCAATATGCCTCGGTCGGGCTGTCGGCGGTCAGCTTGGTGATGAGCGGGTCGAGCTGGGTCGAGGCCAATTTCAAGGAAACCGACCTGACCCACATGGCGGTCGGCCAGACCGCGACGGTGGTGCTGGATGCCTATTCCGGCCGCACCCTGACCGCCCATGTCGAGAGCATCGGCGCCGGCACCGGATCGGAATTCTCGGTCCTGCCCGCCCAGAACGCCACCGGCAACTGGGTGAAGGTGGTGCAGCGGGTGCCGGTCCGCCTCCGCATCGACCGGCCGGAGGGCGAGCCCGTGCCGCTGCGCACCGGCCTCAGCGCCGAGGTGGAGGTCGACACCCACCACAGCCGGCCGTTGCCGGGCGCCATCGGAAACGCGGTCGCGGCGATCCGGTAAGGCAACCACGCATCCATCATCCGCAGGCATCCCATGGCCGCCAGCCAATCCTCCGTAGCCCCGCATGAGGTGAAGCATCGCGGCATGATCACCGTGTCGATCATGCTCGCCACCATCATGCAGGTGCTGGACACCACCATCGCCAACGTCGCGCTTCCCAGCATGCAGGGCAGCCTGGGGGCGGCGCAGGACACCATCACCTGGGTGCTGACCTCCTACATCGTCGCGGCGGCCATCGCGACACCGGCCACCGGCTGGATGGCGGACCGGTTCGGGCGCAAGCGCCTGTTCCTGATCGCGGTGGCGGGCTTCACGGCGGCGTCGGTGCTGTGCGGGCTGGCCGGCAGCCTGACGCAGATGGTGGCCTTCCGGCTGGTGCAGGGCGTCTTCGGCGCGGCATTGGTGCCGCTGTCGCAGTCGGTGCTGCTCGACATCAACCCGAAGGAGCGGCACGGGCAGGCGATGGCGCTCTGGGGGGCCGGTATCATGGTCGGTCCCATCGCCGGCCCGACGCTGGGCGGCTGGCTGACCGACAGCTTCAGCTGGCGCTGGGTCTTCTACATCAACCTGCCGGTCGGGCTGCTGGCCTTCGCCGGCATGGCGGTCTTCCTGCACGAGACCAAGGGGCGCATCCGCAGCTTCGATTTCTTCGGCTTCGCCATGCTGGGGCTGGCGGTCGGCGCCTTCCAGATGCTGCTGGACCGCGGCGAGCAGCTGGACTGGTTCGGTGCGACCGAGATCTGGATCGAGACGGCCCTGGCCGCCTGCGCCTTCTGGGTTTTCGCCATCCACATCGCCACCGCCCATGGCAACACGAAGACCGAGCCCTTCATCGACCCGGCGCTCTTGCGCGACCGCAATTTCGTCACCGGGCTGGTCCTGATCTTTGTGATCGGTGTCATCCTGCTGGCGACCATGGCGCTGCTGCCGCCGATGCTGCAGAACCTGCTGGGCTACCCGACGGTCACCACCGGGCTGGTGCTGGCGCCGCGCGGCGTCGGCACGATGATCTCGATGCTGATGGTGGGGCGGCTGGTGCGCCGGGTGGATGCGCGGCTGCTGATCCTGGCCGGCGTGCTGCTGACCAGCTGGTCGCTGTGGTCCATGACCGGCTTCACCATCGTGATGGACCGCGAGCCGATCATCATCAGCGGCGTGGTGCAGGGGCTGGGCCTGGGGCTGGTGTTCGTGCCGCTCAGCACCATCGCCTTCGCCACGCTGGAGCCGCGGCTGCGCACCGATGCCGCCAGCCTGTTCAGCCTGGTCCGCAACCTGGGCAGCAGCGTCGGCATCTCGGTGGTGATGACCCTGCTGTCGCAGAACACCCAGATCAACCACGCCAGCCTCGCCGCTCACCTGACGCCCTTCTCCCAGATGATGACGGAGCAGGTGACCGCCACGCCCGAGGCGCTGGCGATGCTGAATGCCCAGGTCACGCAGCAGGCGGCGATGATCGCCTACATCGACGACTTCAAGCTGATGATGTATGTCGCCCTGCTGGTCATCCCGATGCTGCTGCTGCTCCGGCGGCCGAAGGCGGGAGCCCCGGCGCCGGAGGAAGCGGCGGTGATGGAGTAGGGGCGCCGCTCCGGTCAGGCGGCCATGCTCGACATCGCCCGGCAGCTTTCGGCGCAGCGGCGGCACATCTCGGCGCAGCGCTTCATCATGGCGTCGTCGGCCATGCGGTCGCACTGGTCGGCGCAGGCCGCACAGATCTCGGCGCAGGCGCCGCAGGTTAGATGGTGGAAGCGGGAGCCGCGGATCATGAAATCCGCGCTGGTGCGGCAGATGTCGACGCAGTCCAGCAGCAGGCGGACATGCCCGGCCTCCGCATGCGCACCGCCCTTGGTCAGGCAGTGCGATACGGTTTCCAGGCAGACCGTGTGGCAATCGGTGCAGTTGCGGATGCAGTCGTCCATCGACGGCGTGCCGGCCATGACGGTTCCTCCGGAGAAGAGTGCAGGGATTACCTGACAACCGGCTCCGGGGCCGCTGGGTTCCGGCAAGGGAGGCTGGATCAGCCGGCGGTGGCGCTCTTGCCGCCGTCCTTCTTCGAGCTGCGCGGGGGCTTTGCAGCCGGAGTCTTTGCGGTTGTGGACTTGGTGGGCGCCGCCTTGGCGGTGGTTTTTGCCGGAGCCTTGACGGAGGCGGCCTGCTCGGCCGGAGCGGCATCGGCCTTCGGCTTCGAGGCAGTCGCTTTGGAGGCAGCGGCCGGCTTGGCCTTCGCCGGCTTGGCCGCTTCGGATTTGGCGCTCTCCGCCGGGGCGCTCGCGACTTCCGACAGGGATTCGGCGGCGGCACGGGTGCTCTTGCCGGCGGCCTTGGAGCTGGAAGGCTTCTTGCGCGAGCCGGCGACCTTGCCGGTCGGCTCCAGCGCACCGGCGCCGCGAACCTCCGCCTCGGCCTGGGTCCAATGGTCGGAGTCGCGGCCGTGCGGACGGCCCTCGCTCTCCCACAACTCGTGGGCACGGCGTCGGATACGCTCCTGGATATCGTCGGTATCGGCCATCGAGTTCCCCATGTGTCTGTCCGGCAATCGTCTGCCCGGCGGGTCTGCCATACCGTATTTTGTGGCAGCGACCCGCCAACGTTGCAAAGCCACTCGTGCGAGGCACCACGAAAGAGGCGGAGACTCCCGACTCCGCCGTTCCATGAGGGCAACACCGGAGCAAGCGTCTGGTTCCCAGGGGAAACGGGAGATGGTTCCCAACCGGCCTGTTCCGTGCCACAAGGCGGCCGACCTGAACCGTGAGCCGTGCCAATCATGATGCCTGCACCCTCCGCCGCCCGTCCCTCCCTGCTCGACCGCGTCGCGGCGGCGCCTTGGTGGCTGCTGTGCGCCGGGCTGGCGGCGGCGATGGCGCTGTCGGTCCTGCTGGTCGGGTTCCGTCTGCCCTATTGGGTGCATTCCGATCAGGATCTGGTGCTGGCCTATCACGGGCTGCTGTTCGGCGACGGGCTCTCGCAGGAGTATTTCGACCATCCCGGCTACGGCTATTTCCTGGTGATCGACGTCTGGTACCGGCTGCTGCATGCGGTTGGGCTGCTGCCGGTCGCCAGCCTGTCGGCCCTGCCGCCGGGCAGCGACGTCGCGGCGACCGAAGCCGTTTGGCAGTCGCTGGTCCAGGCCGGGCGGGCGCTGTCGATCCTGCTGACCGCCGCCTTCGCCGTCAGCTATGCCACGCTGCTGCGCGGGCTGGTGGAGGACCGGCGGGTGGCGCTGCTGGCCGGCATCCTGCTGGCCTTCGGCGTCGGGCTGACGGCGCAGGGGCGGCAGATGC
This sequence comes from Azospirillum sp. UENF 112521, assembly GCF_058780665.1. Classification (NCBI taxonomy): domain Bacteria; kingdom Pseudomonadati; phylum Pseudomonadota; class Alphaproteobacteria; order Rhodospirillales; family Azospirillaceae; genus Azospirillum; species Azospirillum sp. UENF 112521. The sequence continues at coordinate 137,886 of NZ_JBSNCI010000009.1, read as the reverse complement.
GCACCGACCTGCTGTCGGCCGGTTTCGTCGTGCTGGGGCTGCTGCTGGTCCTGCGGGCGGTGCGGCCGGCGGACGGCAAGCCGTGCGGCGGCGCATCGCTGCTGCAACTGGCGCTGGGCGGGTTGCTGGTCGGGCTGGCCATGGTGACCAAGGTGCAGGCGGTCTTCCTGGCGATGGGGCTGCCGGTGGCGGCGATCCTGTTCGGGCGGCCGGCGGAGGCCGTGCCGGAAAAGGGCTGGGGCGTTGCCGCGCTGGTCGGGCTGATGGCGGTGGCCGCGGCGGTGCCGGCCTTCGGGCTGATCCAGGCCGGGCTGGCCGGCTGGGGGCGGGCGGTCTATCCGTATACTCCCGTTGGCGGCGGGCTGTCGGGCGGCGGCTATCAGAGCATCGTCGCCGGCTGGGTGCTGGTCGGCATCCTGGTCCATGCGGCGGTCCACCGGGTGCCGGTGGCCCGCGTGGTGGCCGGGGCGGCGGCGGTGCTGCTGGGGCTGGCGGCCGGGCTGCTGGCGCTCGACATCCGCTGGAACGAGCAGAACGCCATCGCCGTGGCGAACTTCGTCGAGCATATGTTCGTCTTCTCCTCCTGGCGGCACGGGGCGGAGCTTCAGGGCCAGGGGAATGTGGTCGGGCAGGGGACGCTCGGGCTGCTGCTGGCCGGCATCGGCCGGACGCTGGCGATCCGCACCATCGTCCTGCACCCCGACAACATCCCGCAGACCATCGTCGTCGAGTGGTTCGCGCTGGCCGGTGCGGTGGTGCTGTGGCGGCGGGGAGAGCGGCTGGCGGCGGTGCAGGCGCTGTTCCTGCTGCTGGTCGCCTGGGGGCTGGAGTCGCTGTTCTCGCTGCGCGGCTTCCAGCGCGCCTATGCCGCCTACACCGACCCGCTGGCGATCCTGTCCGCCGCCTGGGTGCTGGCGCGGATGCCGGGGTTGCTGGAGCGGGCGAGGCCGCGGCGCTGGATCCTGGCGGGCGTGGCGCTGGTGGTGGTCGCGGCCCATGCCTGGCCGGTCATCGAAACCCGCAAGCTGCCGAACCCGGCGACCCATTGCGAGTGGATCCCGGTCTACATGCCCAAGGTGGCGCCGTTTCCCTTCTGTCATTAAGTCCCTTCTGCCGTTAGGAACCTCCCAGGGTCCGCGCGCGGTCGAGTGCCTCGACCACGCCGGCGCTGTCGATGTCGTTGAAGTCGGGACGGTGGTGGATCAGCACGCGCGGGCCGGTGCTGTGGATCGGGTTGGAGGCGTCGGAGAACACCACGACGGTGGGGCAGCCGACGGCGGCGATCAGGTGGGTCGGGCCGGTGTCGTTGCCGACCGCCCCCCAGGCCCGGCGCGCCAGCCCGCCCAGCTCCGGCACGCTGGTGCGGTCGGTGAGGTCGACCGCCTGCGGGCAGGTCTCGGCGATCACGCGGGCGAGGTCGCGCTCGATGCCGGTGCCGATCACCGCCGGCACGATGCCGCGCTCGGCCAGCGCCGCCGCCACCTCGGCATAGCGGCGGGCCGGCCAGCGCTTGTCCGGCCGTCCGGGGGAGGAGCCGGGGACCAGCAGGGCGAAGCGCTCCGGCAGACCGAACTTGGCGATGTCGGCATCGAGCCAGGACAGGTCCGGCGTCTCGTCCGGGACGATGCCGAAGGGAGCGAGCTGGCGGACATAGCGGTCGCGCACCGGCACCTTGCGCCGGCCTTCGTAGCGGTCGGGATGCGAGGCGCCGCGGGCGGTGCCCGACCATTCCGGCCAGGGGCCGGGGAACAGCAGCCGGTGATAGAGGTCGGTGCGCGTCTGCGCCTGGAGATCGTAGACGCGGTCGAAGCGCTGGGCGCGCAAGGCCCGGCGGATCGCCAGATAGGCCGACAGCGAACGGTCGCGCGGGTCCTCCAGCACCTCGTCGAACAGCCCGCTCATCCGGGCGAGCGGGGCGAGCGAGGGCAGGGTCAGCAGGGTCAGCCGGTCGCCGGCATGGTGGCGGCGGATGGCGGCGAAGGCGGTCTGGGCCAGGAAGAAGTCGCCGAAGGCGCCCAGCTTGATGACCAGGATGCGGAGCGGGCGCTTGCTCATCGTGTCTTGTTCCCGATAGGGGCCCCGATGCGGGTCGCCAGCCGCAGCATCAGCGCCGCGGACAGGAAGCCTGCCATCCACCAGGGTTGCCAGATGCCGTAGGCGGTGCTGCCCATCGCCATCGCCGTGGCGAACAGCGCCAGCGCGAAGGGCTGGTCGCGGCGCTCCAGCCGGGCGGTGGCGGCCAGCAGCAGCAGCATCGCCGCCAGCGCCAGCGCCGCCCCGACCGCCCCGGTCTCCAGCCAGAGCTGGAGGAAGGCGTTGTGGGGATGCAGCGGCAGCAGGCTGTCGCCGATCGGCGAGAATTCCGACACCGCCCCTTCCGGCGGCAGGGAGCGCGAGGCGTCGATGCCCTGGCCGAACACCGGCGTGCGCAGCGCGCGCTCCGCCGCATGGCCCCAGATCTCCACCCGGTGCTGGGCGGAGCGGAACAGCAGGCCGGAATGGTCGAGGTCGAGCGGGCCGGAGAACAGCAGGGCGGCGGGCAGCACCAGCAGGAAGGCGGCAGTGACCGCGGTGCTGAACAGCCGGCGGGTCCATTTGGCGGAGGCGCGGGCGGCGGCGAGCGTGACCAGCCCGGCGGCGATGCCCAGCATGGCCGACCGGCTGGTCAGCGGCAGGCAGGCCAGCGCATAGCCGACCGGCACCAGCAGGGCCAGCGCCTTGCGCCCGAAGCGGTCCACCGCCAGGGCGGCGGGCCAGACCAGCAGGCAGAGCAGCGCCGCCGTCCGCTTCGGCACATTGCCGTTCAGCAGGTTGGGCAGCTGGTCGTCGGGCACGCTGTTCCACCAGCGGTTCAGCGGGAAGTCCAGCGCCGCCTCCACCGCGAACAGCAGCCCGCCGGCCAGCCCGCCGGCCAGGAACAGCCCGGCCAGCCGCCGCGCGTCGGCCGCCGGCAGCCCGGCGATCCAGGCGCCGCCGGCCAGCGCACCGAGCGCGATGTAGCCGATCTCCAGCACCGTCGCGAGCGCGCGGTCCGACGGGCTCCACAGGGTGGAGGCCAGGGCCAGGAGAAGGAAGGCGCCGACGGCGGCGACCGGCGGCGTGAGGCGCAGGATGCGCCCGAAGGCCCCGCGCCGGGCCAAACCGGCGAGCGACAGCACCAGCACGAGGATGGCCCAGACCGGCAGCCCGCGCGGGGCGAGTGCTGCCAGCGGCCCCAGCACCAGGGCGGCGGCCCCGGCCACACCGTGCAGCACGGCATCGACCCCGCGGCCGGCGGGAGACGGGCGGGGAACTGGGGGAGCGGGGCGCGACGCGGTGGCGTCCAGGGACTTGACGGGCATGACCTTGACGCGGATCAGCGGAAACCGGCGGCGACTTAACCGCACTCCCGCCCCGAAAGCAACGGCGCGCGGTCGGTGGCGGCCGGGCGCCCTATGGGAGGCGTGTAACGGCGTGGAACAGGGATCCGGGGGCTGTTCCATTGTTTCATCCGCCGTCGGGGCGGTGCCGGAGGGTGCGGCCGGGCTGACGGTTTGAAACAGCGTGGAACAGGAATTCGGATCGTGTTCACCTCTTTCATGCGGAGCGGGGGCAGTACCGGGGGACGCGGGGCGGGCTGACGGTTTGAAACAGCGTGGAACAGAAATCCGGGTGTGTTCCACTGTCTCACCAAGGGTGAAGGCATTGGCGGGAAACGCAGATCGGGTGAACGGCGTCCGGCGCGGCATGGCGGCTCCTGGCCGGCAGTAGCAAGGATGATAGTCCTATCATGGTTGTCGCGGCTTGGGGAAAGGGTGGATGAAAATCGGGGTTGCCCCCTCTCCCCGGGGGAGAGGGGATCTTGGTCGTGTCGCTGGGTGGCTCCCAGCACGCCGTGGATTGCGTTACGCTCTGTTCCATAGGGGCGAAGGGGGCGGAGATGGAACGCAGCGGGGCGCAGGGGACCGACGGCTATCGGGTCCGTGTAATGAGCCGGGCCGACCTGGATCTGGCGGTCGACTGGGCGCGGCTGGAAGGGTGGAACCCCGGCCTGCACGATGCCGGCGCCTTCCATGCCGTCGATCCGGCCGGCTTCCTGGTCGGGCTGCTGGACGGCCAGCCGGTCGCTTCGCTGTCGGTGGTCCGCTATCCGGGGAATTTCGGCTTCCTCGGCTTCTATATCGTGCGGCCGGAGGCGCGCGGGCGCGGCTATGGCTGGACGCTGTGGCAGGCGGGGCTGCGCCATCTGGAGGGCTGCACCGTCGGGCTCGACGGCGTCGTCGCCCAACAGGACAATTACCGCAAATCCGGCTTCGCCCTGTCCCACCGCAACATCCGTTTCGGCGGCGTTCTGCCGGGGGATGGGGGCGGCGGGACGAGGCTGGTGGACGCCCGGACGGTGCCCTTCGACCGGTTGACGGCGTTGGATGCCGCGCTGTTCCCGGCGCCCCGCCCCGGCTTCCTCGCCAACTGGGTTGCCCTTCCCGGTGCGACGGCGCTGGCGGCGGTGGGGGACGGCGATGTGACGGGCTTCGGGGTGATCCGGCCCTGCCATGACGGCTGGAAGATCGGCCCGCTCTATGCCGCGGACGCGAGGATCGCGCGGGATCTGCTGCTGGCGCTGGGTCGGGCGGCCGGGGCCGGGAGCAGGGTCGGCCCGGTGTTCCTCGACGTGCCGGAACCGAACGCGGCAGGGGTGCGGCTGGCGGAGGAATTGGGGCTGTCGCCGCAGTTCGAGACGGCGCGGATGTATCTTGGGCCGGCTCCAGCGACCGGGCTGGGGCGGGTGTTCGGAATCACGAGCTTCGAGTTGGGGTGATTCCCTTGTGGGCGGCGGAGCCCCTCACCCCGCCGCCGTTCTGTCCGCCGTCCTTTCGGCCGTCCTCTCCAGCGAGCGGACGATGTGCTCGGCCAGCAGGTCCACCGCCTTGGGCAGCGGGCCGGGCTGGCGGTAGAGGGCGGTTTCGATGTCGGGCAGGTCGGGCAGGCCGTGTTCGGCGTTCACGATGTGGAAGCCGGGGGCCAGCATGTCCTTCGGCAGGATGGTGACGCCCAGCCCGGCGGTCACCGCGGCCTTGATGCCGGCGAGGCTGGGGCTGGTGTAGGCCATGCGCCAGGGGCGGCCGTGGGCGTCCAGCGCGTCGATGGCGCGCTTGCGGTGGATGTCCGGCGCCGGGGCCAGGACCAGCGGGACCGGGGCGCCCGCGTCGAGGATCAGCCGGTCCGACGCCACCCAGAACAGCGGCTCGCGCCAGACCCGGACGCCGCCGGCCGGACCCTGCGGCTCCCGCTTGCACAGCACGAGGTCGTATTCGCCGCGGGCGAAACGGTCGAGCAGGTTGACGGTGAAGTCGCACTGCACCTCCAGCGCCACCTGGGGATGGGCGCGGGAGAAGCGCCACAGCACGTCGGGCAGATGGGCGGTGGCGAAATCCTCCGGTGTGCCGAGCCGCACCACGCCGCCGACCTCCGGTTCCATCAGCAGGGCGCAGGCCTCGCCCGCCATGCCCAGCAGGCGGCGGGCGTAGGTCAGCAGGATTTCGCCGTCGGGGGTCAGGTCCAGGCCGCGGCCCTCGCGCAGGAACAGCCGCTTGCCCAGCCCGTCCTCCAGCCGCTTGATCTGCAGGCTGATGGTGGACTGGGTGCGGCCCAGCCGCTCCGCCGCCCGGGTGAAGCCGCCGCTGTCCACGATGGTCACGAAGCTGCGCAGCAGGTCGAGGTCGAAGGGCGGCAGCGGAGCGGGCATGGCAGGCGGAGGGGAGGGCAACGTGGAGGGCGGCATGGCGGTGGTTCCGGCTCGGCCGGTCAGGTCAGCACCGCCCGGCTCACTGCGAGGTAGAGTGGAATACCGACGAGGATGTTGAAAGGAAATGTGATGCCCAGCGACAGCGGAAGCGACAGGCCGGGCTCCGCCGCCGGCAGGGCATGGCGCAGCGCCGCCGGCACCGCGATGTAGGAGGCGCTGGCGCACAGCGTCACCAGCAGGGCGGCGTCGCCGAGACCGAGCCCCAGGGACGCGGCGGCGGCAAGGCCGATGCCGGCGCCGGCCAGCGGCATGACGATGCCGAAGGCGATCAGCCGCGGGCTGAGCGACACCGCTTCCCGCAGCCGGGAGGTGGCGAGATAGCCCATCTCCAGCAGGAACAGGCAGAGCACGCCGTCCCACGGCGCGATGAACAGGCCGTGCAGGCTTTGCAGGCCGGGCTTGCCGATCACCAGCCCGACCAGCAGCGACCCGGCCAGCAGCAGGACCGAGCCGTTGAAGGCGGCCTCGCGGATGGCGCCCTTGATCGAGCCACCCTGGACCGGGCCGCCGCCGAGCGGCACCGACAGGCTGCCGCCGCCGCCCGCCGCCACGCCGGACACCATGCCGGCGGCGCCCGCCAGCAGCAGGCCGCTGACGATGGCCGGGCCCTCCATGATCGCCAGTGCCGCGACCATGTGGCCGCCGAAGGTGACGCCCTGGCTTTCCAGCAGCTTGGTGGCGGTGACGAAGGTGACGAGGCTGACCGAGCCGTAATGGGCGGCGATGGCGGCCGCATTGACCTGATCCAGACCGACCGCCGAGCGCAGCAGCCCGAAGCCGAGGACCGGCATCAGCAGGCTGAGCAGGCCGGCGGTCAGCAGCAGCGGCAGCACCGCGCCGACATCGGCGCCCGCCAGCGCCACGCCGCCCTTGAGGCCGATGGCGACCAGCAGATAGGCGGCGAGCGCCTTGCCGAAGCCCTCCGGGAACGGAATGCGCGCCCCGGTAAGCGCGATGACGGCACCGAGGCCGAAGAACAGAATCGGTGCCGACAGCAGCGTGTCCATGATGGATCTTCCCTCGTTTCGATCGTCTGCACGGGTCTTGCCGCAGTGTGGAAATCCGTGGCGGAAAACCATGGGACGGACGCTAACGGGGTATGGTTCTCATGGGAAATTGATAGTTTTCAGCGCTTCCATTGATTTCTTCAATGGAGGGCGGCGGGCCTCAGGCCAGCAGATCGTCCTGCCGGTTGCGCCGCATCCACAGGGCGGCGTAGCTGCACAGCGGGACGATCTTCAGCCCCTCGGTGCGGGCGGTCGCCACCACCCCTTCCATCAGGCGGCCGGCGGCCCCGGTGCCGCGCAGCGAGGGCGGGGCCTCGACATAGGAAATCACCAGGGTCTGGCCGTTGCGGCGGTAGTTGGCGAACACCGTCTGGGTGCCGACCGCCAGTTCAAACCGGTTCATCGCGCGGTTGTCCGTGACCGCCTGTCCCATGCCTTGCTCTCCATCGGTTGTGGGGGCCTGCTCCCTTCAACAGATGGGAGGCGGCGAAGACGCCGGAAGCTCCTGCTTTTTCGCGGCGGCGTCTTACTCGCCGTGCCAGCCGCAGGCGGACAGCGCGTCCCGCATATGCTCCGGCGCCGGGGCGACGGCGCTGACGGGGGCGTACTCGAAGGCCATGCGGAAGGCGACGGAGCGGGCCAGCAGATGCAGATTGCCGGACGGCCGGCGCTCGGGACCGTAGAAGGGCTCGCCCACCAGCGGGCAGCCGATGGCGGCGCAATGGACGCGGATCTGGTGGGTGCGGCCGGTGCGCGGGCGAAGCTCCAGCCAGGAGCGGCCGTTGCCGGTGCCGAGAACCCGGTAGTCGGTGACCGCCGGCTGGCCGGCCGGGTCGGGCAGGATCGTCCAGGAGGAGCGGCCGAACCCTGCGGCGGACTTGGGTTCGATCCGTTTCAGCAGCGGCAGGTCGATCACGCCGGTCCCGGCCTCCGGGATGCCCTCGGCCACTGCCCAATAGGTCTTCCCGACATGGCCGGCGGCGAACATCTGGCCCAGGCGCTTCAGCGCCCAGGGCGTGCGGCCCAGGATCAGGCAGCCGGCGGTGTCGCGGTCGAGCCGGTGGGCGAGCTTCGGCGCTTCCCCGTCCGGCTCCGCCAGATGGGGCAGGTAGAGTTCCAGATGGTCGGTGATGCGCCCGGCCTTGTGGACGGCCAGACCGGCCGGCTTGTCGATCACGAAGCACAGCTCGTCCCGGTGCAGCACACGGGCGCGCAGCTGGTCCGCGGTGAGCGAGCCGGGAGCGGGCTCGTCCTGAGTCGGGGGAGTGGGGGTAAGCGAGTCGGGGATCATGGCCGGCACCATGAGGGCGGACGCCCCCTTCGTGCAAGTATTCGCAACAAAACGTCATACGGAAAGTTCGTTTGTAAAGCCATGACGCCGTACTGGCAGCGGCACGGTGTCGCGCCGGTGGAATCCGTCGCTTTTTCAAGCGGTCCAGCCTATGAGAAAGGTTTGGTGCCGGCCTGGACGTAACGGATAAAGATCGGCTTGATTGAGGAGTTTCAGCCGGTTTTCATTTGATTTCGGCCTCTAGGACTAGCCTTTTGCCCGGTCTCGGAAGGTTTGTTGCGCAGTGACGGAAGGCGTGGCAGAAAGCCGGAACCACGGTCGTGCTTCCGCAGGCTTCGCTTGCGGTCGGGTCCAGCCGTGGAACCATGGATTTGACTTCGCCTCAACCACAAGAGACGTCCAATGCGGAAACCCGTGCGCAAGGTGGTGTTCCCGGTCGCCGGTCTCGGCACGCGCTTCCTGCCGGCCACCAAGGCCATCCCGAAAGAGATGCTGCCGCTGGTCGACCGCCCCCTGCTGCAGCACGCCGTCGAAGAGGCGCGCGCCGCCGGCATCGAGGATTTCGTTTTCGTCACCGGCCGCTCCAAGCGTGCCATCGAAGACCATTTCGATGCCGACACCGAACTGAACCGCACGCTTGAAGAGCGCGGCAAGATCGACGCGCTGGAAGAGGTTCGCCACAGCGAGATCGCGCCCGGCCGCTGCTTCTACACCCGCCAGCAGGTTCCGCTGGGCCTCGGCCATGCCGTCTGGTGCGCCCGCGCCCTGATCGGCAACGACCCGTTCGCCATCGTGCTGCCCGACGACTTCGTCCAGGGCAAGACCCCCTGCCTGAAGCAGATGGTCGAGGCGTACGAGGAGGTCGGCGGCAACGTCGTTGCCGTCGTCGACGTTCCGCGCGAAAAGACCAGCAGCTACGGCATCCTCGACGTCGAGAAGGACGACGGCCGTCTGGCCACCGTCCGCGGCCTCGTCGAGAAGCCGAAGCCGGAAGACGCGCCGTCGACCCTGTCGATCATCGGCCGCTACATCCTGCAGCCGGAAATCTTCGACCATCTGGAAAAGCAGCAGCGCGGCGCCGGCAACGAAATCCAGCTGACCGACGCCATGGCCAACCTGATCGGCAACCAGCCGTTCCACGGCCTGCGCTTCGAAGGCACCCGCTACGACTGCGGCGACAAGGTCGGCTTCATCGAGGCGACGCTCGCCCACGCGCTGAACCGGCCGGACATGGCCGACAAGGTGCGTGCCATGCTGCGTAAATATTGCTGACCGACGGGCAGCACGCCTGACGCGGTGCCCGCCCCCGTCCCCTGATCCGGACGGGGGCGGGCGCATGCGTTTGGACTGCATTTCAAGAAGAGCCGGCCGGAAACGAAAAGGCCGGCCGTGAGGAACGCCTCGCGGCGGAGATCCGCCAGGGCATCCCGAAACATACAGGTTTTCCTTTTTTCAAGGACATGAGGGGGACGCGATGCGCATTGCGATGATCGGCACGGGCTATGTCGGCCTGGTCTCCGGCGCCTGCTTTTCCGAATTCGGCGTGCACGTCACCTGCGTCGACAAGGACGCCGGCAAGATCGAGCGGCTGAAGAACGGCGAGATTCCGATCTACGAGCCCGGCCTGGACGACCTCGTCGCCCGCAACGTCGCCGCCGGCCGCCTGTCCTTCACCCTGGATTTGAAGGAGGCGATGCAGGGCGTCGACGCCGTGTTCATCGCGGTCGGCACCCCGTCGCGCCGCGGCGACGGCCACGCCGACCTGTCCTACGTCTATGGCGCCGCCGAGGAGATCGCCCAGCATCTCGACCACTACACGGTGGTGGTGACGAAATCGACGGTCCCGGTCGGCACCGGCCGCGAGGTCGAGGCGATCATCCGCCGCGTCCGCCCCGAGGCCGAGTTCGACGTCGCCTCCAACCCGGAATTCCTGCGCGAAGGCTCGGCCATCGGCGACTTCATGCGGCCGGACCGCGTCGTCATCGGCGCCACCTCGGACCGTGCGGGCGAGGTGATGCGCCGGCTCTACCGGCCGCTCTACCTGATCGAGACGCCGATCGTGGTGACCTCGCTGGAGACGGCGGAGCTGACCAAATACGCCGCCAACACCTTCCTGGCCGCCAAGATCACCTTCATCAACGAGATCGCCGATCTCTGCGAGAAGGTCGGCGCCAACGTCCATGACGTGGCGCGCGGCATCGGGCTGGACGGCCGCATCGGCAAGAAGTTCCTGCACCCCGGTCCGGGTTACGGCGGGTCGTGCTTCCCGAAGGACACGCTGGCGCTGGTGCGCACCGCCCAGCAGGTCGGCAGCCCGCTGCGCATCATCGAGACGGTCGTCGACATCAACGACAAGCGCAAGAAGCAGATGGCCGAGCGCATCATCGCCGCCTGCGGCGGGTCGGTGGACGGCAAGACCGTCGCGGTGCTGGGTGTCGCCTTCAAGCCGAACACCGACGACATGCGCGACAGCCCGTCGCTCGACATCGTCCCGGCGCTCCAGGCGGCGGGGGCCCATGTGCGCGCCTTCGATCCGGCGGCGATGCACGAGGCCGAAAAGCTGCTTCCCGGCGTGGAATGGGCGAAGGACGCGTACGGCACCTTGGAAGGGGCCGATTGCGTCGCTATTCTCACGGAGTGGAACGAATTCCGTGCGCTCGACCTGCGTCGGGTCAAGTCGATGCTGAAGCGGCCGGTGATGATCGACCTGCGCAACATCTACAACCCCGAGGACATGGCGAAGGCCGGCTTCACCTATACCTCCATCGGCCGGCCGTCGCCGGCCGGCGGGATGGACCGTGGCTGACGGTCCAAAGACGGCGTCCAACAGAGGACTAACGAGACGATGAGCGAAGCCCATACCTTCCACCCCACGGTGCTGCGCGAGTACGACATCCGCGGCATCGTCGGCAAGACGCTGACCCCGGCGGACGCCCGCGCGGTCGGCCGCTCCTTCGGCACCGTGGTGGTGCGCAAGGGCGGCAAGACGGTCTGCGTCGGCTATGACGGCCGTCTGTCCTCGCCGGAACTGGAGGAGGCGCTGGTCGAGGGGCTGGTTTCCACCGGCCTGCATGTCCTGCGCATCGGGCTCGGCCCCACGCCGATGCTGTATTTCGCCACCCGCGACCGCGAGGCGGCGGCCGGCATCATGATCACCGGCTCGCACAACCCGCCGGACTACAACGGCATCAAGATGATGCTGGGCAAGGGTCCGGTCTATGGCCAGCAGATCCTGGAACTCGGCACCATGGCGGCCAAGGCCGACTGGGAGCAGGGCCAGGGCTCGTCTGAGAAGATCGACGTCCAGGACGAGTATGTCGCCCGCCTGCTGAAGGACTATGACGGCACGCGCGACCTGAAGATCGCCTGGGACGCCGGCAACGGCGCGTCGGGCGAGATCCTGCGCCGCCTGACCGCCAAGCTGCCGGGCACGCATGTCCTGCTGTTCGACGACATCGACGGCAACTTCCCCAACCACCACCCGGACCCGACGGTCGAGGCCAATCTGGTCGACCTGAAGAAGGCGGTGGCGGAGCATGGCTGCGACATCGGCATCGGCTTCGACGGCGACGGCGACCGCATCGGCGCCATCGACCACAAGGGCCGCGTGGTGTGGGGCGACCAGCTGGTGGCACTCTATGCCGCCGACGTGCTGAAGAGCCATCCGGGCGCCACCATCATCGCCGACGTCAAGGCCAGCCAGGCCCTGTTCGACGAGATCGCCAAGCATGGCGGCAACCCGCTGATGTGGAAGACCGGCCACTCGCTGCTGAAGGCCAAGATGGCGGAGACCGGCTCGCCGCTGGCCGGCGAGATGTCGGGCCACATCTTCTTCGCCGACAAGTGGTACGGCTTCGACGACGCGCTCTATTGCGGCGTACGTCTGGCCGGGCTGGTCAGCAAGCTGGACACCACGCTGGCGGCCCTGCGCGACGGGCTGCCGGACATGGTCAACACGCCGGAGACCCGCTTCCAGATCGACGAGGAACGCAAGTTCGCCGTGGTCGAGGAGGTCAAGGGCCGCGTCAAGGCGTCGGGCGCCAAGGTCAACGACATCGACGGCGTCCGTGTGACGACCGACGACGGCTGGTGGCTGCTGCGCGCGTCCAACACCCAGGACGTGCTGGTGGCGCGTGCCGAGTCCTACAGCACGGAAGGGCTGGAGCGGCTGAAGGGCGCGCTGATCGAGCAGCTGGTGGCTTCGGGGCTGGCGGCACCGTCCTTCGAGGGCGGCGGGTCGCACTGATCCGAGCGGTTGGGGAAAGGCGCCGTCGGCTGACGGCGCCTTTCTTCGTTTTATCTGAAACTCGCCAGATGCCGCCGGAACCGGGCCAAACTCCAGGCGAAGAACAGGGCACCGATCCCGGCCGTCGCGGCGAAGCGCGGCCACACCACGTCGAAGCCCGCGCCGCGGAACAGGATCGCCTGGGCGAAGGCGACGAAATGGGTCGAGGGTGACAGCTGCATCGCCAGTTGCAGCCATTCCGGCTCGCTTTCCAGCGGGGTGAAGCCGCCGGACAGCATGTTCATCGGCAGCACGATCAGGATGAACAGCAGCCCCAGCTGCGGCATCGAGCGCGCCACCGTGCCGAGAAAGATGCCGAGCGCGGTCGCGAAGAACAAATAGAGCGCCGTCCCGGCCAAAAACAGCGGGACCGATCCGGCCAGCGGCACCGACAAGAGGCCGCGCAGCACGGCATAGAGCGCCACCAGCGTCAGACCCAGGATCACCGCACCGTTGGCCAGCACCTTGGCGGCCATGATCTCGGCCGGGCGGACCGGCATCACCAGCAGATGCTCCAGCGTGCCGTGTTCGCGCTCGCGGATCAGGGCGGCGCCGGCCAGCAGCACCGCCAGCATGGTGACGTTGCTGACCACCGACATGGTGCCGGTGAACCATTTCGTATCCAGCGCCTCGTTGTAGGCGACGCGGACCTGCAGGCTGACCGGGGCGGCGCTGCCGTCCGCTTCGTGGCGGACGAAGCGGCCGACCTCGTCGTCGACGATGCCCTGGATGGTGCCGGCGCCGATGCCGGCCTGCATCATCGCGGTGGCGTCGATCAGCAGCTGGATCGCCGGGCTGCGGCCGGCCAGCACGTCGGCCTGGAAATCGGGCGGGATGTCGAGGACGAAGGTGTAGCGGGCGGAATCCATCGCCGGGTCGATGTCGGCATGGCCGATCGTCGCCGGGGTCTGGAACTCCGGCCCATGGAAGCTGGAGGCCAGACGCTGCGACAGGGTCGAGCGGTCCTCGTCGACGATGGCGATGGCGGCGTTGCGCAGCTCGTGCGAGATGCCGGTCGCTTGGCTGTAGACGGAGAAAGTGAAGGAATAGACGACGAAGCCCAGCATGAAGACGTCGCGCAGGAGACTGATCCACTCCTTGCGCGCCAGTGTCAGGCTGTTGCGGAGGAAGTGCCGCATGGCTCAGCGCTCCTGTTTCGGCAGGAAGACGACGCCGAGCGCCAGGAAGACCGGGATGAAGGCGGCGGTCGCCAGGATGAAGGGGAGAAGCTCGGGCAGGGCGAGGCCCTTGGTGAAGGCGCCGACGGAAATTTTCAGGAAATGGGTGGTCGGGAACAGCGTGCCGAACAGCCACGCCCCGCCTTCCAGCGTCGCGACCGGTTGCAGCATGCCGGAGAATTGGGTGGCCGGCAGCATGGTGACGATGGCGGTGCCGAACACCGCCGCCGTCTGGGTCGCGGTGAAGACGGAGATCAGCAGCCCCAAGGCTGTCGTCGCCACCACATAGACCAGCCCGCCGAGCAACAGCCCGGTCAGGCTGCCCTTCACCGGCACGCCGAACAGGGTGATGGCCATGACCACCATCAGCAGCAGGTTGAAGGCGGCCAGCCCGATATAGGGCAGCTGCTTGCCCAGCAGGAATTCCAGCCGGGTCACCGGGGTGACGTAGAGGTTGGTGATCGAGCCCAGTTCCTTTTCCCGCACCACGCCGAGGGCGGCGAGGATGGCGGGGATGAAGACCAGCAGCAGGCCGATGGTGCTGGGGACCATGGCGTCGAGGCTGCGGAAGGCTTGGTTGTACCGGTAACGCATCTCCAGCGTCGCGGGGGAGGCGGGCAGGGTAACGCCGGAAGCGAGGGCGGCATCCTGGATGAAGCGCTGGTGCAGGCCGGCGACGTAGCCCTGGATGGTCTCGGCCCGGAAGGGCATGGCGCCGTCGATGCGCACCGCCACCTCCGGGATGCGGCCACGGCGCAGATCGCGGCCGAAGCCTTCGGGGATCTCGATGGTCAGCGATGCCTCGCCGCGTTGAAGGCGGAGTGCCAAGTCGCGGGCGTCCACGGCCGGCGGGGTGGTGCGGAAGCTGCGGGAGCCGTCGAACTGCTCGATGTAGGCGCGGCTTTCGGGCGAGCGGTCGTGGTCGAGGACGGCGAAGGTCAGGTTCTCGACATCCATGGTGATGCCGAAGCCGAAGACCAGCATCAGCAGCACCGTGCCGAGCAGGGCGACGGTCAGGCGGACGGGATCGCGGCGCAGTTCGAGGGTTTCACGCCAGGCGTAGGCGAGCAGGCGGCGGGTGGAATATCCCCTCTCCCCCCGGGGAGAGGGTTAGGGTGAGGGGGTGGCGCGACGGCCCTTTCCCGAGAATCCTCGCTGTGCATCCCCCTCACCCCGACCCTCTCCCCGGGGGGAGAGGGGGAATAGGATGGTTGAGAGGGGGGGCGCCCTCCGCCTGCTCCATGAACCCAATGAAGGCGTCGTCCAGGCTGTCGGCTCGCTGCTGGCGGCGCAGCTCGTCGGGCGGGCCGGCGGCGATGACGCGGCCGGCGTTCATGAAGGCCACCCGGTCGCAACGCGCCGCCTCGTTCATGAAGTGGGTGGAGACGAAGATCGTCACCCCCTGCTCGCGCGACAGGGCGATCAGGTCGCGCCAGAACTGGTCGCGCGCCACCGGATCGACACCGGAGGTCGGCTCGTCGAGGATCAGCAGCTCCGGTTCATGCAGGATGGCGACAGCCAGCGACAGCCGCTGCCGCACGCCCAAGGGCAGCCGGTCGGCCACCGCCTCGATGTAGGGCGACAGGCCGAACCGCTCCACCAGTGCCGCCAGCCGGGTGTCGGCGTCGGGCAGGTCGAACAGGCGGGCGTGCAGGTCGAGGTTCTGGCGCACCGTCAACTCGCCATAGAGCGAGAAGGCCTGCGCCATGTAGCCGACGCGGCGGCGGCTCTCCAGATCGGTGGCGTCCACCGGCCGGCCGAACAGCCGCGCCTCCCCGGCGCTGGCGGGCAAGAGGCCGGTCAGCATCTTCATCGTCGTGGTCTTGCCGCAGCCGTTGGATCCCAAAAAGCCGAAGATCTCGCCGCGGCCGATGCGGAAGCTGATGTCCGACACCGCGGTGAAGTCGCCGAAGCGGCGGGTCAGGCCGATGGCCTCGATGGCGGGTTCGGCGCCGGCCGGCTCGGGCGGGCGGGGCGGGACGGTCAGGCGCTGGTGGCCGCGTTTGGCGTCCTCCGGCAGCAGGGCGACGAAGGCCTCCTCCAGATCGGCGGCGCCGGTGCGCGCCTTCACCGCCGCCGGGGTGTCGTGGGCGAGCAGGCGGCCGGCGTTCATCATGACGACTTGGTCGAAGCGCTCCGCCTCGTCCATGTAGGAGGTGGCGACCAGCACGGTCATGCCGGGGCGGCCGGCGCGGATGCGGGCGATCAGGTCCCAGAACTGCCGGCGGGACAGCGGATCGACGCCGGTCGTCGGCTCGTCGAGGATCAGCAGGTCGGGGTCGTGCAGCAGGGCGCAGCACAGGCCGAGCTTCTGTTTCATGCCGCCCGACAGCTTGCCGGCCGGACGGTCGGGGAAGGGGGCGAGACCAGTGGACTCCAAGAGGTCGGCGATGCGGCGCCGGCGCTCGGCGGCGTCGAGGCCGAAGAGGCGGCCGAAGAACTGGAGATTCTCGGCGACGCTGAGGTCGGCGTAGAGGTTGCGGCCGAGCCCTTGCGGCATGTAGGCGATGCGCGGCTGGAGGGCGGCGCGGCCATGGCGGTCGGAAACGTCGGTGCCCAGCACACGGACGCTGCCCTGCTGGATCTTCTTCGCCGTGGAGATCAGGCCGAGCAGGGTCGATTTGCCGACGCCGTCCGGGCCGATGACCGCGACGCTGGTGCCGGGAGCGATGTCCAGCGAGGCGTCCGCCAGCGCCACCGTCCCGCCATAGCGGTGCCGCACGCCCGACAGCGAGACGGCTGGGGCGGGGGTCATGATCTTTCGCCTGTGGGAATATCCCCTCTCCCCCCGCTCTCGCGCAAACTTCGTTTGCGCTGACGCGACAGGCGGACCATCGGTCCGCCGAAAGTGGGGAGAGGGTTAGGGTGAGGGGGGAGCGTGGGGTGGATTGGGGGGCGGAGGGTGACTGATTTTCGGCGAAGTCACGCGGTGCGTCCCCCTCACCCCGACCCTCTCCCCGGGGGGAGAGGGAGTATTCCCGGGGGAAGAGGTTGCTTCGCGCGTCAGGGTCGACTCCAGCCAGTCGGGCCAGACCGCCTTGTCGTCCAGCTTCACATAGGCCATGCCGGTCAGGCCGGTCTTCACCCGCTCGATGTACCGGGTCACCAGCGCTTCGGGCACGCGGGCCTTGACGCGGAACATCATGCGGTCGCGTTCGGACTTGGTCTCCACCTGCTTGGGCGTGAACTGGGCGCGCGGGGCGACGAAGGTCACGGCGGCAGGAATCGCGGTGTCGGGAACGGCGTCCAGCAGGATGCGGGCCTCGGCGCCCAGAGCGAGGTTGCCGGCCGTGTCGGTCGGCAGGAAGAAAGTCATGTAGACGTTCGACAGGTCGAGCAGAGTCGCCGCCTTGCCGCCGGCCGCCAGCACCTCGCCGGGTTCGGACAGGCGGTAGAGCACGCGGGACTTGCGCGGCGCCTTCAGCACGCCGTCGGCGACCAGATCGGCCAGCCGGTCGACATCGCCGGCCGCGGCGGCGATGGCCTCCTCGGCGCTGGCGAGGTGGCTCTTGGCGGCCTCCAGGGCTGCGTCGGCGGTGCGGCGGCTGTTGCGGGCCTGATCGACGCGCTGTTCGGAGACATGGCCCTTGCCGAACAGGATCAGCGCCCGTTCCATCTCCTTGGCGGCGAAATCGGCTTCGCTGACGCGCTGGGCGACCAGGGCGGTGGCTTCCTCGCGGGCACGGCGGGTCTGGCGCAGCTGGGCCTCGGCGGAACGGAGCTGCGCTTCGAGGTCGCGGGTGTCGAGCGTGGCGATGATGGTGCCGGCCTCCACCAGATCGCCCTCCTCGACCGGGATGGTCAGGACGCGGGCGGCGTATTTGGTGGCGATGTCGATCTCGTTCGCCTCGATCCGGCCATTGCCGGAGGCGAAGCCGGCGGGCAGGCGGTTGCCCTGCATCGCTCGCCAGCCATAGGCGGCCCCGGCGCCGAGGATCGCCAGCAGAACCACGGCCACAAGGAGGCGTTTCAGGGTCATGGACGGGTTCCTTTCCCAGTGTCGAGCGCGCCCATCACGCCGGCCAGGATGCGGTCGCGCGCCGCATCGTCGGGGGCGGCGTCCAGCGTGCGGCGGAGCGCCAGCAGCGCCTCGGCATAGTGGTTGTGCCAGTCGAGGCCGGCGGCGAGGTCGGCGGGGGCGAGGCGGGGGTGGCGGTCGGCCGGGGCGAGCGGGCGCGGGGCGGCGAGATCGACGCGGTCGTCCAGTGCCGGCTGGGCGATGCGTTCCGGCGACCAGCCCTTGTCGAGCAGGGCCTGGCGGATGGCGGCGCGGGCGGGCTCCTCGCCATGGACCAGGAACAGCCCGTGGCCGACGCCGTGGCGGGCCGCCACCCAGTCCAGCAGGGCGCTGCGGTCGGCATGGCCGGAATAGACGTCGATGGAGCGGACCCTGGCTTTCACCGCGATCTCCTCGCCATGGATGCGGACGCGGGGCGTGCCCTCCTGCAACAGGCGGCCCAGCGTGCCGGGGGCCTGGTAGCCGACCAGAAGCACGGTGTCCTGCGGGCGCCACAGCCGGTTCTTCAGGTGATGGCGGATGCGGCCGGCATCGCACATGCCGCTGGCCGCCATGACGATGGCGCCGCCGGCGATGCTGTTGAGGCGCTGGCTGTCGGGCACGCCGCGGACATGGTGGAAATTGGCGCGGGTGAAGGGGTCGCCGTCGGTCTCCAGATCGTCGAGATGGCGGCGGAAGACGCCGGTCACCGCGTCGGCGAGGGGGGAGTCGAGGAAAACGTCCACCGCCGGCAGCTGGCCGCTGTCGAACAGGCGGTCGAGGTCGTAGAGCAGCTCCTGCGTCCGCTCCACCGCGAAGACCGGGATCAGCAGGACGCCGCCGGCCGCCAGGGCGGTGGACACCTCGGCGCGCAGCACCGCCTGCCGCCCGGCCTCGTCGAGGTCGGTGCGCTCGCGGTCGCCGTAGGTGGTCTCCAGCACCATCCAGTCCGGCCGCTCCGGACCGTCGGCGTCGGCGTGGAAGCTCTTGCCGCCGGGGCCGAGGTCGCCGGAGAACAGGATGCGGGTGGGGTCGCCGGCGCCGTTTCCAAGGCCGTCTGAGACTTCGACCTCGATGGAGGCGGAGCCCAGGATGTGGCCGGCCTGCCAGAAGCGGGCACGCAGGCCGGGCAGGATGTCGGTCCAGCGGTCGTACTCGACACGGCGGAGCCGGCGCAGGCTGCGGATGGCGTCGTCCTGGGTGTAGATTGCCTGGACCGGCGGACGGCCGCGCTGGCGGTTGCGGCGGTTGAGCCGCTCGACCTCGCCCTCCTGGATGTAGCCGCTGTCGGGCAGCATGTACTCGAGCAGATCGACCGTGCCGCCGGTGGCGTAAATCCGGCCGCGGAAGCCCAGCTTCGTCAGCTTCGGCAGCAGGCCGGAATGGTCGATGTGGGCGTGGGTCAGCAGGACGGCCTTGATCGCCGCAGGATCGAAGGGGAAAGGGCGGTAGTTCAGTTCCCGGATCGTCTTGGTGCCCTGGAACATGCCGCAATCGATCAGCACGTCGCCCGCGGGCGTCGACAGGCGGAAGCAGGAGCCGGTCACCGTTCCGGCGGCGCCATGGAAGGTCAGCGACAGGGACATTGGTCGGCTCCTTCAGATGCTCACCCCACTGCCACCCCGCTGCTCTCTGCGGCATGGGCCTGGGCGAAGGTGAAGTCGGCGTTGGTGCTGGCGTGGATGCGGTAGAGCGGCTCGCCACGGCGCACCGGCTCGCCCACCTTGCGCAGCAGGTCGATGCCGGCCCCCTTGTCGGTCGGCGCGCCGGCCAGCCGGGCGATGCGGGCGAGGCGGTAGCAGTCGAGCGACGAGACGATGCCGTCGGCGGGCGAAGCCACCTCCGCCACCAGCGAGCCCAGCGTCGCCACGGCGGGCGGCGGGCCTTGCATCTCGATGATGCGCTCCATGGCGGCGAGTGCCGCGCCCGACGCCAGCAGCTCGCGCGCCCGGCGGGTGCCGCTGCCGCCGCGAACCACGGGGTCGAATTCCAGGATGCGGCCGGCCAGCAGCAGGGCGCGTTCCTTCAGGTCGGCGGGACCGGCGGGATCGTTGCGCAGCACGGCCATCACGTCGCGCGCCTCCAGCACCGGGCCGATGCCGCGCCCGACCGGCTGCGAGCCGTCGGTGATCGCCACCTCCAGCGTCAGGCCCAACCGGTCGCCGACATGCTCGAACAGCTTGCGCAGGCGCACCGCCTCGCCGGCGTTGCGGATCTTGGCGCTGGGGCCGACGGGGATGTCGATCAGCAGATGGGTGGAGCCGGCCGCCACCTTCTTCGACAGGATCGAGGCGACCAGCTGTTCGCGGGTGTCGATGGCAAGCGGCCGTTCGACCGAGATCAGGATGTCGTCGGCCGGCGACAGCCGGACATGGCCGCCCCAGACCAGACAGCCCTTGGCCTCACGCACCAGGGCCTGCATGCGCTCCATCGGCACGTCGACATTCGCCAGCACCTCCATGGTGTCGGCGGTGCCGGCGGGCGAGGTAATGGCGCGCGACGAGGTCTTGGGGATCGGCAGGCCGTGGGCGGCGACGATGGGCACGACGATCATCGAGGTGCGGTTGCCGGGAATGCCGCCGATGCAGTGCTTGTCGGCAATCGTGCCGAGACCTTCCCAATGCAGCCGCGTGCCGGCGGCGATCATGGCGCGGGTCAGGCCCAGCACCTCCGCCGTCGTCATGAAGCTGGCGCAGGCGATCAGGAAGGCGGCGATCTCGATCTTGGAATAACGCTGCTCGGTGACGTCGCGGATGATGGCAGCGAGCTGCTCGTCGCTGAGCGCGGCACCGCCGACCTTGGCGCGCACCAGCTCGAAGCTTTCCGGCGGGGTCGGGGGCACGAGATGGACGGCGGAACCCTCGGCCAGCCCGAGCTGGCCGAAGGCGGGGTCGGACAGGCCGATCTCGTCGGGAGCGACGATGGCGGGGTCGTCGACGACGTTCAGCACCGCCAGCAGGGAGCGGCCGTCGTTCCGCACCTCCACCCGTCCCAGCCCGAGGAAATCCTCGACATGGTACCGGGTGCAGCGGCGGTTGAGGAAGGCGACGTTCTCCCGGACGGTGTCTATCGCCAGATGTCGAAGCGTCAGCATGCGCACAGTCTACGCCCGGCCCGGCAGGCCAGCGTCGCCGAGCCTGCGCGGCAGCCATGCCGCACCTTACGCCCTGCGGTTGATCCGGATCATTGGCGGGGCGGAGGGGCTGTGCTCTGTCACGTGCTTTCCCGCGCGATGAAGGTCAGGCCGAGGTCGAGCCGCCGCTGCGGCGGCTCCTTGCCGTCCATCAGGTCGAGCAGCATGGCGGCGGCGTGGCGGCCGATGGCGTAGCGCGGCGTGGCGACGGTGGTCAGGGTCGGCGTCGTCCAGGCCGACGCCGGCAGATCGTTGAAGCCGGCGACGGCAAGCTGGTCGGGCACGCGGATGCCGCGGCGCCGGCATTGGAACAGGGCGCCCTGGGCCAGATCGTCGTTGCAGAAGAAGACGGCGTCGCAGTCGGTGTTCTCCGCCATCAGCCGGTCGATCATCGCAGCACCCAGATGGATGGAGGACGGGTCGGGCAGCCGCCAGACGCGGCTTTCGTCATACAGACCGGCCTCCTCCAGCGCGTGGCGGTAGCCGTCGAGGCGGGCCAGCGTGCGCGGGTCGAGCTGCACGGCGACGAAGCCGATGCGGCGGTAGCCGCGTTCCAGCAGGTGGGTGGTCATCAGCCGGCCGCCCTCCTCCTGCGAACAGCCGACGCTGAGGCTGTCGGGGTCGTCCAGCAGCTCCATCATGTGGACGGTCGGGCTGGCGAGCGCCGACAGGTAGGTGCGGGCGACCGGGGTATGGTCGGTGCCGGTCAGCAGGATGCCGTCGGGCTGGAACTGGAGATAGGTGCGGATCAGTCGCTCCTCCTCCTCCGGCGAATAGTGGGTGACGCCGATCAGGGCGCGGTAGCCGCGCGGCAGCAGCATGTCGTGGATGCCGGCGAGCGTCTCGACGAAGACCATGTTGGTCATCGACGGGATCAGCACCGCCACCGTCATCGACCGCGCCGAGGCCAGCGCGCTGGCGGCCTGATTCGGCACGTAGCCCATCGACTGCGCGGTGTCGAGGATGCGCTGGCGCAGCTCCGGCATCACCAGCTCGGGACGCTTGAAGGCACGCGACACGGTGATGGCGCTGATGCCCACCCGCTCCGCCACGTCCGCCATCGTCGCCCGGCCGGTGCGCGAGGAGCGCGGCTTGCGCGTCTTGACCGCCGGGGTTGCCGTCCCATCGCCGCCACGGGTCGTCACAGGGCTTCGTCCTTCCGTTTCCGGCCGGCGCGACGGAAGGTCGCGCGGGCTCGCTGGTCACCGGTGTGTATCATACTCGGCAACGGCCGCGGTCCATGCGCAGACATCCCATCCGGGGGCTCAACCTGCAACCCGCGGCCATCCCCGATCAGTTTGTCCGCAACTCAAACAAAACTCTTTACGGCCGTCAAGGTTAGCGCTAACAGTATCGCCACCTCATCCCGGCGTCACCCGCGATTTCCGGCCGGCAGGCTGGCAGCGTCGTTTTGACCCGGTGATGATAGCGCTAACATCATTGTGTCGGTGCGAGGGCCGCCGCGATCGCTATCGCGGGGGCGGTGCCGCACCGGTCTTCGGGAACACGAGCCTCATGAACGGTCCCCCCATCGCGCCGTCCCCCGGCCTGAACACCATTCCCCCCGAGCTGTTGGGCGGTGCGCCGCCGATCGTCGTGGTGATGGGGGTCGCCGGCTGCGGCAAGTCCAGCGTTGGCCAGAGCCTCGCCACGAAGCTGGGCGACGCGTTCATCGAGGGCGACGCCCACCACCCGCCCGCCAACATCGAGAAGATGTCGGCCGGCATCCCGCTGACCGACGCCGACCGCGACGGCTGGCTGGGCACGCTGGCCGGCTTCATCGCCGAGGCGCATGGCGCGGAGCGCGGGCTGGTCGTCGCCTGTTCGGCGCTGAAGCGGCGCTACCGCGACCGGCTGCGCGGCGACTGCGAGCGGGTGGTCTTCCTGCACCTGCACGGCGACAAGGCGCTGATTGCGTCCCGCATGGGGGCGCGCACCGCCCATTTCATGCCCACCGCCCTGGTCGACAGCCAGTTCGCCGACCTGGAGATGCCGACAGCCGACGAAGCCGTGCTGTCCTATGAGGTGACGCTGCCGGCCGAGGCCATCGTCGCCGATGCCTATGCCCGCCTGACCGGCACCGGCGGGACATCGAACCAAGGCGGCGCAGCCGCTGAGAATCAAAGCGGCTCAGCCGCTGGGAATCAGAGCGGCGCAGCCGCTGGGAGGAACGCATGAAGAGCGTTGCGGATCTGCTGGAGCGGATCACCGAATGGATCATGGCGGCGATGCTGGCGGTCATGGTCGGTCTCGTCTTCGGCAACGTCGTGCTGCGCTACATCTTCAACAGCGGCCTCGTCGCGGCGGAGGAGATCGCGCGGCTGATGTTCGTCTGGCTGGTGTTTCTGGGCGCCACCGTGGCGCTGCGCCACCAGAGGCATCTGGGGCTGGAGATCCTGCAGGCCCGCCTGCCCTTCAAGGTGCGCCGCGCCTGTGCCGTGATCGCGCACCTGATGATGCTGTACGCGCTCTACCTGTTCGTGCAGGGCAGCTGGATCCAGCTGCTGATCGGCATGGAGACCTTCTCCACCGTCCTGCGCTTCCCGATGGCCTTCTATGCCGCGGCCGGCTTCTTCCCGGCCATCGCCATGGCGCTGATCGTGCTGGCGAACCTGTGGCGGATCGTCACCAACCAGCCCGGCGCCCGCATCCCCGGCGACCCCGACACGATGATGGACCATCCGGAGTCGCACGGCCCGGCCGTGGCGCCCCCTGTGGATCCGGCGGCACCCGGCAGCCATCCCGGCGCCGCCGTCGCCAAGCGCTGAAGCCCAGCCCAGAAGACCCTTTGCGGACGGAGACGCCGCCATGACGCTCACCATTTTCCTGGGCTCGCTGTTCGGCTTCATGCTGCTCGGCATGCCCATCGCCTTCGCGCTGATGCTGACCGGCGTCGCGCTGATGGTCCACCTAGACTTCTTCGACGCCCAGCTGGTCGCCCAGAACATGCTGAGCGGCGCCGACAACTACCCGCTGATGGCGGTGCCCTTCTTCATCCTTGCCGGCGAGCTGATGAACGCCGGCGGCATCTCCCAGCGCATCATCAACCTGGCGGTCAGCCTGGTCGGCCACATCAAGGGCGGCCTGGGCTTCGTGACCATCGGCGCCTCGGTGATGCTGGCCAGCCTGTCGGGCTCGGCCATCGCCGACACCGCGGCGCTCGCCACGCTGCTGATCCCGATGATGCGCGACCACGGCTATCCGGTGCCGCGCTCCGCCGGGCTGATCGCGTCGGGCGGCATCATCGCCCCGATCATCCCGCCCAGCATGCCGTTCATCATCTTCGGCGTGACCACCAACACCTCGATCAGCTCGCTGTTCATGGCCGGCATCGTTCCCGGCCTGCTGATGGGGCTGGGGCTGATCGCCGCCTGGATGTTCGTCGTCCGCGACATGACGGTGAAGCTGCAGCCGAAGGCCAGCGGGCGTGAGCGGCTGAAGGCGCTGGCCGACGGCGTCTGGGCGCTCGCCCTGCCGGTCATCATCATCGGGGGCTTGCGCGGCGGCATCTTCACGCCGACCGAGGCCGCGGTGGTCGCCGCCGTCTATTCGCTGTTCGTGGCGCTGTTCGTCTACCGGCAGGTGACGCTGCCGCAGCTGGTGCCGCTGCTGGTCCAGGCGGCGCGCACCACCAGCACCGTCATGTTCCTGTGCGCCGCCGCCCTGGTGTCGTCCTACATGGTGACGCTGGCCGACCTGCCGCAGCAGATGACCGAGCTGCTGGCCCCGCTGATGGGCCATCCCAAGATGCTGATGCTGGCCATCGCCGTCCTGCTGCTGGCCGTCGGCACGGTGATGGACCTGACCCCGACCATCCTGGTGCTGGGTCCGGTGCTGACCCCGCTGGCGATCAAGGCCGGCATCGACCCGACCTATTTCGGCGTGATGTTCGTCCTGATCGGCACGCTGGGCCTGATCCATCCGCCGGTCTGCACGGTGCTGAACGTGGTGTGCGGCGTCGCCCGCATCTCGCTGGAAAGCGCCACCAAGGGCATCTGGCCCTTCCTGCTGACCTACATCGTGCTGGTGGGCCTGCTGATCGCCGTGCCGGAGATCGTCACCGCCCCGCTGCACATGTTCCACTGACGCCTGCCCAAAACCAAGCAAGCCCAAAACCAACCAAACACCAGACGCCAATCACCAGATGGCAAGGGAGATCGACCCCATGTTCCGCAAACTGCTGCTCGCCACCGGCATCGCCGCCGCCCTGCTGGCTCCGGTCGCCGCCTCGGCGCAGGACGTGAAGACCCGCATCATCCGCTTCGGCTACGGCCTGTCGGAAAGCAGCAACCAGGGCCGCGCGGTGAAGTATTTCGCCGAGGAGCTGTCCAAGCGCAGCGGCGGCAAGCTGAAGGTCAAGGGCTTCGGCGACGCCAGCCTGGGCAGCGACATCCAGATGCAGAACGCCCTGATCGGCGGCGCGCAGGAGATGATGGTCGGCTCCACCGCCACCCTCGTCGGAATCGTCAAGGATTTCGGCGTCTATGACCTGCCCTTCCTGTTCAACAACGAGAAGGAGGCCGACGCCGTCCTCGACGGCCCGTTCGGCGAGAAGCTGCTGAAGTCGCTGAACGACAAGGGCTTGGTCGGGCTGGTCTATTGGGAGAACGGTTTCCGCAACCTGACCAACAGCAAGCGGCCGATCACCAAGCTGGAGGACATGGGCGGCATCAAGCTGCGCGTGATGCAGAACCCGGTCTACATCGACATGTTCAACCGCTTCGGCGCCAACGCGGTGCCGCTGGCCTTCTCCGAGCTGTTCACCGCGATGGAGACCGGCACGGTCGACGGCCAGGAGAACCCGGTCACCACCATCCAGTCGTCCAAGTTCTATGAAGTGCAGAAGTACCTGACGATCTCCCGCCACGTCTACAGCCCGTGGATCATGCTGGCCAGCAAGCGCTGGTATGACGGCCTGTCGGCCGACGAGAAGAAGATCCTGAACGAGGCCGCCGTCGCCTCGCGCGATTTCGAGCGCAAGGACAGCCGCGAGGCCTCGGCCCAGAGCATCGCCTACCTGAAGGAAAAGGGCATGCAGATCAACGAGCTGAGCCCGGCCGAGCTGGAGCGCATGCGCGAGATGGTCAAGCCGGCCTTCGACAAGTACGCCGCCGACGGCGGTGCCGACGTGCTGAAGGACCTGCAGGGCGCCATCGCCGCCTCGCGCAAGTAAGCGCGGCGACGCGGGTTTGCGAGGATGACGGGGGCGGGCCGGATCAACCGGTCCGCCCCCTTTCTTTTGCGGCTGTCCGATCCGGGTTGCAGCGATTGGAACGATTCGCAAATCGGTCCTTGGATATGGTTTGCGGATGCGGGTCCGAGTTCTTCGGTGGTTTTGAGAACAACTCGCAGTTACTGTTGGCTGGACTGATATATTGATAATTAATTTACTCGAATTTAACAGAATTACGAGACAGTTGCCCTGGGGTGTCGTGCCCTTGTCCGGGTGTGTCGTGGGGACTGTCGATGTTCAAGAAGCTGCCTTTGGTGACCAAGCTGGTATTGGCGATCGGACTGGTCATGACGATCGGGCTGGGGGCCGGGTCGGTCGTGATCTCCGTCAAGAGCGGGGCGGACACCGACGCGCTGTCCTTCCAGGTCGGGGAGGAGCTGGGCAAGTACCATGCGGCGACGGTCGAGCGCCGGCTGAACGATGCGTTGGACATCAGCCGCCATATGGGCACGACGCTGCTCAGCCTGAAGCGGAGCGGCGTTGCCGACCGCGGCGCGCTGAACGACTGGCTGAAAAGCCTGCTGGAGGCCAACACCGGCCTGATCGGCGTCTGGGTCGGCATGGAGCCGAACGCGCTGGACGGTAAGGATTCCACCTTCGCCAACACCCCCGGCACCGATGCCAGCGGCCGCTTCATCCCCTATTGGAACCGCGGTGGCGGCAAGGTCCAGCTGGAATCGCTGGTCGGCTATGACGATCCCGGCCCGGACGGCCTCTATTACCAGCAGGCCAAGCGCACCGGCAAGGAGGTGATCGTCGAGCCCTACAGCTATGTCGTTGCCGGCAAGAGCGTGCTGATGGTGTCGCTGGCGGTGCCGATCCTCGACAACGGGAAATTCATCGGCGTCGCCGGCGTCGACATCGCCACCGACGTCATCTGGGACGAGTTGAAGACGGCTAGGCCGTTCGAGACCGGGTCGGTGTTCCTGATCTCCAATGCCGGCGCCTGGGCGGCCTACAGCAACCCCGACCATCTGGGCAAGCCGATCCTGGAAACCAATCCCCGGCTGAAGGACGCGATGCCCGCCGTCCGCGAAGGCCGGCCCTTCGCCCATTTCTCGGTGTCGGCCAGCCTTGGCTCCGAGGTGAAGCAGCTGTTCCGGCCGGTCGCCATCGGTAACACCGGCACGCCCTGGTCGATTTTGGTCAACCTGCCCATCAACAAGGTCGAGGTGCCGAAGCAGGAGCTGCGCACCTTCATCGCGGTGGGAGCGGTGCTGCTGACCGTGGCGCTTCTGCTGGCACTGTGGCTGACCAGCCGGGTGGTGGTCGGCCAGCCGCTGCGCCGGATCATTGCCACCATCCAGGCGCTGACCGCCGGGCGGCGCGACGTGGAGGTCGCCGACCGCGACCGCGCCGACGAGATCGGCTCCATCAACACGGCGTTGCAGCTGTTCAAGGAGAATGCCGGCCGCGTCGCCGAGATGGAGGAGCAGCGCCGCCTGGACGAGCAGCGCGCCGCCGAGCAGCGCAAGCAGGATCTGGCCCAGCTGGCCCAGCGCTTCGAGGGCTCGGTCGGCGACGTGGTCGCCAGCGTCGCCCGGCAGGCCGAGATGATCCGCACCGATTCCGAAGGGCTGTCGGCCATCGCCGAGCAGACCAACGCCCAGGCCTCCGCCGTCGCCAGCGCCGCCGACGTCGCCAGCGGCAACGTGCAGACGGTGGCCGCCGCCGCGGAGGAGTTGGCCCATTCCATCGAGGAGATCAACCAGCGCATCGCCGCCTCGTCGCGCATGGCGAACGACGCGGTGGGCGAGGTCGAGAAGACCAACGGCACGGTGGCCGGCCTGGCCGAGGCGGCGCAGAAGATCGGCGACGTGGTGAATTTGATCCAGTCCATCGCCGGCCAGACCAACCTGCTGGCGCTGAACGCGACCATCGAGGCGGCACGGGCGGGGGAGGCGGGCAAGGGCTTCGCCGTCGTGGCGCAGGAGGTGAAGAACCTCGCCAGCCAGACCGCCAAGGCGACGGAGGAGATCGCCGCACAGATCGCCGAGATCCAGTCGGTCAGCGGCAGCGCCGTCGGCGCCATCCAGGCCATCGGCCGCACCATCCTGGGTATCAGCGAGACGGTGACCGCCGTCGCCGCCGCCGCCGAGGAGCAGGGGGCGGCGACGCGCGAGATCAGCCGCAACGTCCAGCAGGCCGCCAGCGGCACCCGCGAGGTGTCGACCAACATCGAGGGCGTCACCCGCGCCGCCAGCGAGACCGGCAGCATGGCCTCGCAAGCGCGTGCGGCGGCCGACACGCTGTCGCACCAGTCGGCGCAGCTGCGCGGCGAGGTGCAGCGCTTCGTGGCGACGATCCGCGAGGCGTGACGGGGTGGGGAAGCCGCAGGTCGGCGGCTCCCCCCTTCACAACAGTCCCACCCTCAGCAGTCGAAGAAGACCGTTTCCCCGTCGCCCTGGATGCGGATGTCGAAGCGGTAGACCACGCCGCCCGGCGTCTCGGCGCGGGTTGCGATCAGGGTATCGCGGCGGTCGGCCGGGACGCTCGCCAGCACCGGGTCGGCCGCATTCGCCGCGGTCTCGTCGGAGAAATGCAGGCGGGTGAAGGCGTGGCTCAGCATGCCGCGGGCGAACACGGTGACCGCGATGTGCGGGGCATGGCCGGGGTCGCAGGCGCCGGGCTTCACCGTGTCGAAGAAATAGCGGCCGGCGTCGTCGGTGCCGCAGCGGCCGAAGCCGGCCGCACCGGGGAGGTGCCTGCCGTCGGCGCCGGCCTGCCAGATCTCCACCACGCAGTCGCGGACGATCTGGCCCTCCCCGTCATAGACCACGCCTTCGATGCGGATGTGCTCGCCGGCCATGTCGCGGGTGGCCAGCCGGTTGGTCGCCAGCGGGCGGCGGCCGTAGAGCTCCGGCGTCCAGGCATAGGCGAAATAGGGGCCGACGGTCTGGGAGGGGGTCTGTTTCAAGGTTTGGCTCATGACGGTCAGCCCTCCATCGGCGTGGCGTGGCGTCCGCGCAGGACGATGTCGAACTCGTAGCCGAGCGCCCACACCGGCTCGGTCACGTCGATTGAGAAGCGGGAGACCAGCAGCTCGCGCGCACCCTCCGGCACCCCGTTGTAGATGGGGTCGAGCGGCAGCAGCGGGTCGCCCGGGAAATACATCTGGGTGACCAGACGGGTCAGGAAGGACGGCCCGAACAGCGAGAAATGGATGTGCGCCGGCCGCCAGGCATTGTGGTGGTTGCCCCAGGGATAGGCCCCGGGCTTGATCGTGGTGAAGCGGTAGCGGCCCTCGGCGTCGGTGAGGCAGCGGCCGGCCCCGAAGAAGTTGGGGTCGAGCGGCGCGTCATGCTGGTCCCAGCGGTGGACGTAGCGGCCGCAGGCGTTGGCCTGCCAGATCTCCAGCAGCGTGTGCGGCACCGGCCGGCCATCCTCGTCCAGCACGCGGCCGGTGACGATCATCCGCTCGCCGATCGGCTCGCCGTTGACGCGGCCGTTCTTGGTCAGGTCGTGGTCGAGCGGATCGAGGCTGTCATGGCCGAACACCGGGCCGGTGCGCACCGACAGCCCCTGCTTCATCGGGATCAGCGGCTTGGACGGCGAGCGCAGCACCGTCGATTTGTAGAGCGGCGACAGGTAGGGCGGGTGTTGCGCCCAATCGCGGGGGCGGAAATCGCCCTCCTTGTCCTGAACGGCGGTGTCCATCTCGGCTGTCCTCCTTGGGCGCGGTCAGTTGTGCTGACGCTGTTGGGATCTGTGATCGGCGAGTGCGCGGTCGATGAAGTGGGAGGCGGCGCCGGTGTAGCGCAGCGGGTCGAACAGCCGGTCGAGGCCGTCCAGGCCCAGCGCCTGCATCACCTCCCCATCCTCGGCCAGCACGTCGCGCAGCGGACGGGCGGCGGCGGCGGCGCGGCGGCTGGCCTCGGCGACGCGGGAATGGGCGGCCATGCGGCCCATGCGGTCGCCCAGCGCCATGGTGACGGCTTCGGCCAGGATCAGGCCGCGGGTCAGGTCCAGGTTGGCGCGCATGCGCTCCGCATCGACGGTCAGGCCGGAAACGGTCTCGCGGGCATGGCGGGCGGCACCGGCAACGAGGCGGCAGAGGTCGGGCAGCGCCTGCCACTCGGCATGCCAGCCGCCGAGGCCGCGCTCATGCTCCTGCACCTGGGCCGCCAGCAGCCCGCCGACCAGGGCGGGAGCGCGGATGGCGGCGGAGAGCAGGACGGCGCAGGACACCGGGTTGCGCTTGTGCGGCATGGTGGAGGAACCGCCGCGGCCGGGGGCGCTGGGCTCGAAGGCTTCTGCCACCTCCATCTGCATCATCAGCGAGATGTCGCGGCCGAGCGTGCCAAGCGTTCCGGCGAGGATGCCGAGGGCGGCGGCCAGTTCGGCGATGCGGTCGCGGCTGGCGTGCCAGGGCAGGGCGGGCAGGGGGAGGTCCAGCTCCTTCGCCAGCGCCTCCGCCACCGCCGGACCGGCGTCGCCGAGTGCCGCCAGCGTGCCGGCGGCACCGCCGAATTGCAGAGCGAGGCGGGCACGGGCGGCGGCGAGGCGCTGGCGGTCGCGGCCGAGCGCGTCGAGCCAGCCGGCGGCCTTCAGGCCGAAAGTGGTCGGCAGGGCGTGCTGAAGCCAGGTGCGGGCGACCATCGGCGTCGCGCGGTGGCGCTCGGCGAGGTCGGCGAGGCCATCGGCGAGCACGGCCAGATCGGCGTCGAGACCGTCGAGGAAGCGGCGCAGCTGAAGCATCAGGCCGCTGTCCATCGCGTCCTGGCTGGTGGCGCCCCAATGGACGTAGCGCGACGCCTCCTCGTCGGCGGCCTTCACGGTGGCGGTCAGATGCTTGACCAGGGGGATGGCGGTGTTGCCGGCGAGCGCTGCCTCCGCCCCCAGCGCGGCCGGGTCGTAGAGATCGGCCCTGCACGCCGCCTCGATGGCCGGGACGGCGCGGGCGGGGATGACGCCGACCGCCGCCTCCGCCCGCGCCAGCGCCGCCTCGAACTCCAGCATGCCTTGCAGCCTTGCCGAGGGGGAGAAGGCGTCGGCCGCGGCATCGCTGGTGAAGAGCGGGTCGAGCAGGGGGTCGGCGTGGATGGTGGTCATGCTGCTCACCCCTTCTTCGCGTCTTCCTCGTCCATCTCGGCATAGACGGCGCGGGCGAGCGCTATCGCGTGGTTGGCGGCGGGGATGCCGGCATAAATGCCGGCCTGCATCAGGATTTCCTTCACCTCGTCGCGGGTGACGCCGGTGTTGCGGGTGGCGCGGATGTGCAGCTTCAGCTCGCCGTCCTTGCCGAGTGCGGCCAGCATGCCGATGGTCAGCATGCTGCGCGTCCGGATGTCCAGCCCCGGCCGGGTCCAGATCTGGCCCCAGGCGGTCTTGGTGATGAACTCCTGGAAATCGGCGTCGAACCCGGTGGCGCGCTCCAGCGAGCGGTCGACATGGGCGTCGCCGAGGACCGCGCGGCGCACCGCCATGCCGCGGTCGTACAGATCCTTGTCCGTCATTTCACGGTCGGCCATCACAGGTCCCTCAGGAAGCCGTCGATCAGGGCTGCCAGCTCCGCCGGCTTCTCGACGCCGGGGATGTGGGCGGCGCCGGGAAGCAGCTCGAACCGCGCGCCGGGGATGCCGGCCGCCAGCTCGCGGGCGGCGTCGGGCGGGGTCGCCACGTCCTCCGCGCCGCAGATCACCAGGGTCGGCGCCGTGATGGCGGCGTTGGCGGCGCGGAGATCGGCGTCGCGGATCGCCATGGCGCAGCCGACATAGCCATCCTCGGGAATGCGGGCGACCATGGCGGTGTAGCCGCGGATCTGGTCGGGACGGCCGTCGCGGAAGCTTTGGGTGAACCAGCGCGCCATCACCCCGTCGGCAATCGCTGTCATGCCGCGGGCGCGGATGGCGGCGATGCGGTCGGTCCAGACCGACGCCGGGCCGATGACGCCGGCGGTGTCGCACAGGATCAGGCCATGCACCCGGCCCGGCGCCTTGACGGCGAGGCGCTGCGCCATCATGCCGCCGATCGACAGGCCGCAGACATGGGCACGCTTGACGCCGAGCGCGTCGAGCAGGCCGGCGGCATCGTCGGCCAGCAGATCCATGCTGTAGCCGGCGTCCTCCGTGACCGGCGTCACCTGGGTCAGGCCATGGCCGCGCATGTCGTAGCGCAGGATGCGGTAACGCTGCGACAGGTGCGGCACCACCGCGTCCCAGATGTGGAAGCTGGTGCCGATGGAGTTGGCCAACAGCAGCACCGGCGCGTCGGCCGGGCCGGTCAGGTCGTAATGCTGGGTGATGCCGGCGGCTTCGATGAAGGGCATTGGGTCTGCCTTCGCTTGTTGTGGCGGTCGCGACTGGGTTTGACGCTACACCCGCTCGATCATCACCGCGATCCCCTGGCCGACGCCGATGCACATGGTGCAGAGCGCCGTCCGGCCGCCGGACCGTTCGAGCTGGTAGACCGCGGTGGTCGCCAGACGGGCGCCGCTCATGCCGAGCGGGTGGCCGAGTGCGATGCCGCCGCCGTTCGGGTTCACATGGGCGGCGTCGTCCGGCAGGCCAAGCTCGCGCAGGATGGCCAGCGCCTGGGCGGCGAAGGCCTCGTTCAGTTCGATCAGGTCGATGTCGCCGACGGTCCGGCCAAGCCGCTCCAGCAGCTTGCGGGTGGCCGGGACCGGGCCGATGCCCATGACGCGCGGCGGCACGCCGGCGGTGGCGCCGCCGAGGATGCGGGCGCGCGGGGTCAGGCCATGGCGCTTCACCGCCGCTTCGGAGGCCACCAGCAGGGCGGCGGCGCCGTCATTGACGCCCGACGCGTTGCCGGCGGTGATCGTGCCGCCGGGGCGGACGATGGGCTTCAGCGCCGACAGCGCCTCGATGGTGGTGGCGCGGGGGTGTTCGTCGGTGGTCACCACCGTCTCGCCCTTGCGGGTGCGGATGGTGACGGGAACGATCTCGCGGGCCAGGCTGCCGTCGGCGATGGCGCGGGCGGCGCGCTCCTGGCTGCGCAGCGCGAAGGCGTCCTGGTCGGCGCGGGCGATCTTCCAGTCGTCGGCGACGTTCTCCGCCGTCTCCGGCATCGAATCGACACCGTAGGCCGCCTTCATCGCCGGGTTGACGAAGCGCCAGCCGATGGTGGTGTCGAAGATCTCGGCCTGACGGGAGAAGGGGGCGTCGGACTTGCCCATGACGAAGGGGGCGCGGCTCATGCTCTCCACCCCGCCCGCGATCATCAGGTCGGCCTCTCCCGCCTTGATCGCACGGGCGGCGGTGGCGAGCGCGTCGAGGCCGGAGCCGCAGAGCCGGTTCATCGTCGTGCCCGGCACCGCGTCGGGCAATCCCGCCAGCAGCGCCGACATGCGGGCGACGTTGCGGTTGTCCTCGCCGGCCTGATTGGCGCAGCCATAGATGACGTCGTCCACCGCGGCCCAGTCGACCGAGGGGTTGCGCTGCATCAGGGCGCGGATCGGCACGGCGCCGAGATCGTCGGCGCGCACCGACGACAGGGATCCGGCATAGCGGCCGATGGGAGTGCGGATGGCGTCGCAGATATAGGCGTCACGCATGGTCTTATCCTTCCCCGCCAACCTGCCCGTGGGCGGCGGCGGTGCGGGCCTGGAGGTCGCGCAGCGCCGCCAGGGTTGCGGCATCCGGGATGTCGGTGGTCTTCAGGTCGGGCGAGATCTTCAGATCCCAGCCGGTGGCCGCCTTCACCTGCTCCACCGTCACGCCGGGGTGGATGCCGGTCAGGGTCAGTTCCTTGGTCACCGGGTCGGGGGTGAGGATGCCGAGGTCGGTGATCACCGCGGTCGGTCCGGCGCCGGGGATGCCGGCCCTGGCCCGTGCATCCCCGCCGTCGAGATAGCCCGCCGAGGTGACGAAGGGCAGCTTGGCGACGAAGGCCTTGGGGCTCTGCTTCAGGACGATGAAGACCTCCTTGGCCTGGGAGGCGATCTCCGGCGCGCCGCCGGCACCGGGCAGCCGCACCTTGGGTGAGTCGTAGGGGCCGATGACGGTGGTGTTGATGTTGGCGAAGCGGTCGACCTGGGCGGCGCCGAGGAAGCCGACGTCGATCCGCCCGCCCTGGAGCCAGTAGCGGAAGATCTCCGGCGTGCCGACCACGGTGTCGGCGGTGAGCGCGAGGTCGCCGTCGCCGATCGACAGCGGCAGCACCGTCGGCTTGGCGCCGATCGGCCCCGATTCATAGATCAGCACGACGTCCGGCGCATGGGTCAGCCGGGCGAGGTTGGCGGCGGTGGAGGGCAGGCCGATGCCGACGAAGCAGACAGTGCCGTCCTTCAGCAGGCGGCTGGCCGCCACCGTCATGATCTCGGTCGCGGTGAAGTCTTCGGAACCCATCACACGGCCTCCTTCATGATCTGGGCCATGCTTTCGGCCAGCACGCGGCGGAAGCCGGCGAAATCGTCGGTGTCCAGCACATGGCGCTGCATCCAGGCCTGGAAGGTCTCGCGCGAGCGGGCGATGGGATCCCAGGCCTTGTAGAAGCGGTTGTCGCGCTCCGAATAGCCCTGCGCGTAGGACGGATAGGCACCGCCGGGGACAGGGCAGACAGCCGACAGCGCCCAATAGGGCAGCACGCAGGCGTTGGGCGGCGCCTCCAGGTCGTCGACGATCTCCTCCACCGTGACGATGGAGCGCTTGGCGGCCAGCACCGCTTCCTTCTGGACGCCGAGGATGCCCCAGAGCAGCACATTGCCGCGGCGGTCGGCCTTCTGGGCGTGGATCACCGTCACGTCCGGCCGGACCGACGGGATGGCGGCCAGCTTTTCGCCGGTGAAGGGGCACTCGACGAAGCGGATGTTGGGGTTGACCTTCGGCAGGTCGGAGCCGGTGTAGCCGCGCAGCAGGGCGAAGGGCAGGTTGGAGGCGCCGGCGACATAGGCGTTCGCCATGCCGGCGTGGCTGTGCTCCTCGATCTCCAGCCGGTGCGGCCAGCTTTGCTCGACCGCATCGCGGAAGCGGTGGAGGGAACCGACGCCGGGGTTGCCGCCCCAGGAGAAGATCAGCTTCGCGGCGCAGCCCATGCCGATCAGCTGGTCGTAGATCAGGTCCGGCGTCATGCGCACCAGCGTCAGGCCGCGCCGGCCCTGCCGGATGATCTCATGCCCGGCGGCATGGGGGATCAGGTGGGTGAATCCTTCCAGGGCGACCGTGTCGCCGTCGTGCACGAGGCTCGCCACCGCCTCGCGCAGGGGCGTGATCTTCGCCATATGACCTCCCGGATGTGCGAAAATCGCACAGATATTCGTCGTTACGCACAGAGTGGCGAGCGGTGCGCTGCGCTGTCAAGGGCGAAAAATGCTTGTATCGTGCGATGATCGCCCATATTGCGGCGCAACATGAGGATTGCTTTGTCGATGCGACCGGAATGAAAGAGAAAAAATATATTTATCAAATACTTGAATTGATGACTGATTCTGTGCGATTATAGAACATAACATCAAATATCGCACTTGACGGTTCGGTCCTCCCTCAGTACGGTGGACGGAACAGTCAATGACCGGAATAGCGAATTCCGGCGCCGGCATATGGTCACATGTGGGAGGGACGATGACGAGGACTCTGCGCAACGCGCTGTTGGGCAACGCGCTGCTGGGTGCGGCGTTCGGTCTGGCGCTGGCGGCCGGTCCGGCCGGTGCCGCCACCATCAAGGTCGGCGTCGTGGCGCCCTTCTCCGGGCCGTTCGGCGTGGTGGGCAAGAGCTTCAAGGAAGCCATCGAGGTCTATCAGGCCGAGCACGGCAAGACCGTCGGCAACGACACGGTGGAGTTCATCTACAAGGACCTCGACCAGGCGAACCCGGCGCAGAGCAAGGCGCTGTCGCAGGAGCTGATCGTCAAGGAGAAGGTGTCCTTCCTCGCCGGCTATTTCTTCACGCCGGATGCGCTGGCCGTCGCCCCGCTGATCGACGAGGCGAACATCCCCTGCGTGATCTTCAACGCCGCGACCTCCGCCATCACGGAGAAGTCGCCGCGCTATGTCCGCACCTCCTTCACGCTGTGGCAGAACACGGTGCCGCTGGCCGAACACATGGCCAAGCAGGGTATCAAGAAGGCGATCTCGGCGGTCAGCGACTATGGTCCCGGCATCGACGGCGAGGCCGCCTTCAAAACCACCTTCGAGAAGAACGGCGGCACGGTGGTGGACACCATCCGCATGCCGCTGAAGTCCACCGACTTCGCCCCCTTCATGCAGCGGATCAAGGATTCGGGCGCCGAGGCGGTCTATGCCTTCCTGCCCGCCGGCCCGACAACGCTGGCCTTCGCCAAGGCCTTCAACGACACCGGGCTGAAGGCGGCGGGCATCAAGTTCTTCGGCCCCGGCGACCTGACCCAGGAACCGGACCTGCCGGCGCTGGGCGACGCGGTGATGGGCATCACCACCACCTTCAACTACAGCCGGGCGCACGACTCGGCGATGAACAAGGCCTTCGTCGCCAAGCACAAGGAGATGTTCGGCTCCTACGACAGCGTCACCTTCACCTCGGTCGGCGCCTATGACGGCACGCATGTCATCTATCAGATGATCAAGAACAGCGGCGGCAAGATCGACGGCGCCAAGGCGGTGGAGTCGGTGAAGGGCATGAGCTGGGAAAGCCCGCGCGGTCCCCTGACCATCGATCCCGACAGCCGCCACGTCACCCAGACGATCTATCTGCGCACTGTCGAGATGGTCGACGGCCGATTGGAGAATGTCGAGAAGCAGTCGTTCCCGAAGCAGCCGGACTATGGGTACAAGCTGGCGAAGTGAGGGGATGGTCTCCCTCTCCCGTCCCGGTAAGAATGCCCTCTCCCCCCTGCTTTCGCGCATACTTCGTTTGCGCTGACGCGACAGGCGGACCAAAGGTCCGCCGAAAGCGGGGAGAGGGTTAGGGTGAGGGGGACGCGCGGCAGGATTTACGGGTAAGGCACGCAGTGCTTCCCCCTCACCCCGATCCTCTCCCCGGGGGGAGAGGGGGAGGGGCGGGTGGAGAGACATCATGGAAACCATGTTCGGGATCGCCGTCGACGGGGTCGCCTACGGCATGATCCTCTTCATCATCTCCGTCGGGCTGTCGGTGACGCTGGGGCTGATGCGGGTGGTCAATCTGGCGCATGGCGCCTTCGCCATGGTCGGCGGCTATGTCGCCTCCTATGCAGCACAGAGCGCCGGGCTGCCCTATGGGCTGGCGCTGGTGGTGGCGGTGGCGCTGACCGTGCTGGCGACGCTGCCGCTGGAACGGCTGCTGTACCGGCGCATCTACGGCTCGGCCAACGAACTGGCGCAGGTGCTGCTGACCATCGGGCTGACCTTCGTCATCGTCGCCGGCATCAATTACCTGTTCGGCCCGACGCTGAAGCGCATTCCGCTGCCCGATCTGCTGACCGGCACGGTGCAGCTGGGGCCGAAGTCGATCCCGACCCACCGCGCCTTCGTGATCGGCGCCGGGGCGGCCACCCTGCTGGGGCTGTGGTGGCTGTTGGAGCGCACCGATTTCGGCATCCGGCTGCGCGCAGCGGTGGATGACCCCGCCATGGCGGCGGCGCTGGGCATCCGGACCGAGCGGCTCTATCTGGCGACCTTCGCGCTCGGCACCGGGCTGGCGGCGCTGGGCGGCGTGCTGGGGGCGGAACTGCTGCCGTTGGAGCCCTATTACGCCATCCGCTACATCGTGCTGTTCCTGGCGGTGGTGGCGGTCGGCGGGGCGGGCAGCATCTTCGGCTCGGCGGCGGCGGCTTTGGCGCTCGGCATCGTCGACACCGCCGGCAAATATTTGATCCCCAATTTCGGCGAGTTCTTCTTCTACGCCGCCCTGATCCTGATCCTGTTCCGCTGGCCCCACGGCTTCTTCAAAGGGAGGACGGCATGACGAGCGTCGCCGAGCGCGACGGAAAGGCCGGCGCGGTGACCCGCCCCGCTCCGCTCGGGCGGCGCCGCGATCTCGGCTGGATCGGCATTCCGCTGGTCGCATTGGCCGGGCTGGCCGCCTATTGGCTGCTGCCGGACGATCTGGCGCTGCTGACCCGCATCGCCGCCTCGGCGCTGTTCGTGCTGTCGCTCGACCTCGTGCTCGGCTATGGCGGGATCGCCACGCTGGGGCAGGCGGCGATGTTCGGCACCGGCGCCTATGCCGCCGGCATCGTCGCGGTCAACTGGAACAACGACCCCTTCGTCATGCTGGCGGCCGGCGGGCTTGCCGGCGGGCTGGTCGCGCTGGCGACCGGCGCGCTGATCCTGCATGCGCGCGGGCTGACCCTGCTGATGCTGACCATCGCGGTCGGGCAGATCGTGCAGGAGGTCGCCAACAAGGCGCGCGACTGGACCGGCGGCAGCGACGGGCTGTCGGGCATCGACCCGGCTCCGGTGCTGGGGCTGTTCCGCTTCGACATGTTCGGCCGCACCTCCTACCTGTTCGCGCTGGCGGTGCTGGTGGCCGGGCTTTTGGTGGCGCGGCGGATCGTGCGCTCGCCCTTCGGGCTGGCCTGCCGCGGCGTGAAGGAGGACCCCTTGCGGATCTCCGCCATCGGCGGCTCGCCGAAATCCTATCTGGTGGCGCTCTATGGCGTGGCCGGGGTGTTCGCCGGGGTGGCCGGGGGGCTGACCGCGGTCACCAGCGGCATCGTCGGGCTGGACAGCGCCGGCTTCCCCTGGTCGGCGGAGGCGCTGGTGATGCTGGTGCTGGGCGGCACCGGGCGGCTTTACGGTGCTGTGATCGGTACGGCGGCCTTCATGGGCATCCACCACATCCTGGCCGCCAGCGATCCCTTCCACTGGATGGGCTTCATCGGCCTGTTCCTGATCGGCATCGTCCTGTTCCTGCCCGGCGGCATCGCCTCGGGTCTGGAGCGGCTGGGCGGGCTGTTGCGCCGGCCGGCTGGACAGGGGGAGGGTGGGGCATGACCAAGCTTCTTGAGGTCGAGGGGCTGAGCAAGAATTTCGGCGGTTTGCAGGTGTCGTCCGACATCACCATGACGCTGAGTGCCGGCGACCGCTGTGCCCTGATCGGGCCGAACGGGGCCGGCAAGACGACCTTCGTCAACCTCGTCACCGGGGTGATCCCGCCCAGCGCCGGCACCATCCGGCTGGACGGCCGCGACATCACGAGGCTGCCGGCGGCGGAGCGGGTGCGGCTGGGGCTGATCCGCAGCTTCCAGGTGGCGCGGCTGTTCAAGTCGATGACGGTGCGCGAGCATCTGGAACTGGCCGTCCTCCAGCGCGACCGCCGCACCTTCCGGCTGTTCGCCAATGTCGCCAGGGTGGCCGGGCTGGCCGACGAGGTGGCGGGGCTGCTCGATGCCATGGGGCTGACCCATGCGGCGCACACGGCGGTCGGCTCGCTGGCCTACGGGCAGCAGCGGCTGCTGGAGATCGCGCTGGCGCTCGCCATGAAGCCGAAGGTGCTGATCCTCGACGAGCCGGCGG
Organism: Azospirillum sp. UENF 112521; assembly: GCF_058780665.1. Lineage (NCBI taxonomy): Bacteria > Pseudomonadati > Pseudomonadota > Alphaproteobacteria > Rhodospirillales > Azospirillaceae > Azospirillum > Azospirillum sp. UENF 112521. The sequence continues at coordinate 98,607 of NZ_JBSNCI010000009.1, read as the reverse complement.
CCGGCGTGCCCCATTCGGAAAGCCAGCGCATCCTCGACGCCATCGACCGGCTGCCCAAGGATCTGGCGGTGCTGATGATCGAGCACGACATGGATCTGGTGTTCCGCTTCGCGAAGACCATCGTCGTGCTGGCGCAGGGGCGGTTGCTGTGCAGCGGCACCGCCAGGGAGATCGTCGCCGACCCGCGCGTGCGCGAGGTCTATCTCGGGAGCCGTGCCGATGCACACTGAGCCGCGTGGGGCTTTCGAGATCGCGGATCTGCGCGCCGGCTACGGCAAGACGCTGATCCTCGACGGCGTGTCGCTGGCCGTGCCGGCGGGCGGGCGGCTGGCCCTGCTCGGCCGCAACGGGGTGGGCAAGACGACGATTCTGGCGACGCTGGTCGGCCAGACCACCCGCCATGGCGGCAGCATCCGGCTGGACGGGGTGGAACTCGGTGGGATAACTAGCTCGGGTCGCGCGGCAGCCGGGCTCGGCTATGTGCCGCAGACGCGCGACATCTTCAAATCGCTGACGGTGGAGGAGAATCTCGTCACCGGGCTGAAGGGGCGGCCGCGTTCGGCGCTGGAGGAGGCGTACGAGCTGTTCCCCCGGCTGGGCGAGCGGCGGCGCAACGGCGGCGGCGAACTGTCGGGCGGCGAGCAGCAGATGCTGTCGGTCGCCCGCGCGCTTCTCGGCAAGCCGACGGTGCTGCTGCTGGACGAGCCGCTGGAAGGGCTGGCGCCGGTGATTTGCGACACGCTGATGGCGGCGCTGTCCAGGCTCGACATGACCATCCTGCTGGTGGAGCAGCAGGTCGACCGCGCGCTGGACTTTGCCGACCGCGTGGTCTTCCTCGACCGCGGCCGGGTGGTGCATGCCGGGCCGGCGGCGCAGGCGAAGGCCGATCCGGCGCTGCTGGAGCGGCATCTGGGCGTTGCGCTGGCGGCGTAGGGGGGGCCTACCGGAACGGTGGCGCGTAGAGCAGGCCGCCCTGGGTCCAGGGCTTGTTCATGCCGCGGTCCATGCCGTAGGGGGTGCCGAGGTTGCGGTCGAAGATCTCGCCGTAGTTCCCGACCTGGGCCAGCACCTGCAAGGCCCAGTCGTCGGGCAGTCCGAGGGTGCGGGAGACGCTGCCGGCGTGGCCCAGCATGCGGTGCAGTTCGGGATCGTCGGGGATGCGGCCGGCCTGGACGTCGGCCGAGGTGACGCCCTTGGCATCGGCCAGCACGATGGCGTGGAGCACCCAGCGGGTGATGTCGTACCAGTTGCGGTCGCCGCGCGCGATGTAGGGCGTCAGCGGCTCGCGCGAGATCACGTCGGGGTAGATGTAAATGCCCATTCCCGCCTGGCGGTAGCCGGCCAGCGAGGTCACCAGCACCGTGCGGTCGGTGGTCAGCAGGTCGCATTCATGGGCGAGGAACGCCTGCAACGCCTCGTCCAGCGTCTGGAAGGTGCGGATCGTCCAGGGCAGGTCGGACTTGCGGATATGGTCCTCCAGATTGCGGACCGTGGTGGTGGCGGTCTTGACGCAGACGGTGCGCACACCCAGCCGGTCGAGCGGCGGCGGCGGGGTGCCGTCCGAGTGGATGGCGAAGCCCTGGCCGTCATGCAGCAGCGGCATCAGGAACTCGATGTCGTGCGACAGCTCGCGGCTGAAGGTCCAGGTCGTGGTGGTCAGTGCCACGTCGACCTCGTGCTTCTCCACCGCCTGGAATTCCTGCGGCTTCTCCGGCAGGCGGACGACGCGGATGGCCTGGGCGTTGCCGAGCGTCGCCGCGGCGAAGACCCGGCAGACATCGACCAGGAAGCCGTCGAGATGCCCCTGCGGGTCGGAGAAGGAGATGCCGCTGACGCCGCTGCGCAGGCCGCAGATCAGGAAGCCGCGGCCGTGGATGCGCTCCAGCGTGTCGCCGTCCTCGGCCCAGGCCGGTGGCATTAGCGCCGGTAAGGCCGAAACCATCGCCAGCAGCACAAGCAACACCAGCCGCATTCCGACACCCATTCCCCTGACCCGCCTCTTCCACCGCGTGCCGGCGGCGGGCGGGGTCAGGCCGCCTGCCCGGCGCGCAGCGTGCCGAGCAGACTATGCAGCGAAGCCGCTTCCTCGGCCAGCGTGTTCGCCGTCTCGGTCAGCGAGGCGGCGATGTCGCCGGTGCGGGCGGCCTGGGCACTGACGCCGTCGATCAGGCTCGCCACCTCGCCGGTGTTGCCGGCGATCACGCCGACGCGGCGGCGGATGTCGGTGGAGGAGTCGGTCTGGCGGGCCACGGCACCGCCGATCAGCTCCTGCACCTCGCTGATGCGCTCGACCGAGCCGGAGATGCGGGCGAAGGTGCCGACGGTGTTCTGGATGCTGCCGTTGATGGCGCTGACCGACGTGGCGATCTGCACGGTGGCGTTGGCGGTCTCCTCCGCCAGCTTCTTCACCTCCGCCGCCACCACGGCGAAACCGCGGCCCGCCACGCCGGCCGCCGCCGCCTCGATGGTGGCGTTCAGCGCCAAGAGCTTGGTCTGGTGGGCGATGCCGGTGATGACGTCGACGATGCGGCGGATCTGCTCGGTGTTGTCGCCCAGCTGGCCGACCACCTCGCGGGCGGCGGTCAGCTCGCCCAGCGTTGCGCCGACCACGCCGGCCGCCTCGCTCGTCAGGCTGGAGACGGTGCCGATGGTGTCCATCAGCGTGCCGGCGCTGTCGTTGCAGGTGTTGGCGTTGCGGTTGCTCTCGGCGACGAAGCTGCCGGCGCTGACCGTGCTGTCGATGGTGCCGGAGGATTCGCGGCGCAGCGCGTCGGCCAGCTCGCGCAGCTGGCCCGACTGGGTGGCGACGCCCGACGCCACCTGATGCACGTCCTCCATCAGCTGGCGGGCCAGCGCTGCCGAGCGCATCTGCTCGGTCACGTCGGTCCAGGACAGCGTCTTGCCCAGCACGTTGCCCTGGTCGTCGAACACGGTGTCGACATGGGCCTCCACCGTCGTCTCGTCCACCGTCAGGGTGCGGCGCGGGATCTGCGGACGGGCGGGGTCGGTGCAGGCGGCGGTGAAGTCCGGCCCCTGGGCCAGCAGGTCGGGACCGGCCGGGTCGATGCCGTGCGCCTCGCAGAAGGTCCGGGCGGCGGGATTGACGAAGCCGACCTGCCCTTCGCCATTTGGGCCGTCGGTGCGCAGGAGGGCGGTCGGCACCGGGCTGCTGTCGACCATCCGCTTCATCAGCAGCACCTGCTCGACGCTGCCGCGCAGGCGGCGCAGCGCGGCGGCCATCACCGCCAGCTCGTCGCGGCCGGTGCGGGGAACCTCGATGGACAGGTCGCCGGCGGCGATCTGCTCCATGGCGCGGGCGAACTTGCGCAGGTTGGCGATGACGGCGACGCGCAGCAGCAGGGCGGCGGCGATGGCGACGGCCAGCGCGAAGGCGGCGACCATCTTGAGGGCGTCGTTGCGCAGGGCCTCCGTCGCGCCGACGAATTCCGACACGTCGCGCGAGATCTCCGCCGTCGCCCAAGGCAGCCCGCCATCGCCGCCGAGCGCCACGGTGGTGGTGGAGAGCTGCGCATGGGCCGACGGCTCGCCGCCCTTCGCCTCGAACAGAACGCCGCCCTTGGCGTCGGTGATGCGGATGTCGGCGTCGAGCACGGCGCCCAGGTTGGACAGGGCGGGCAGGGGATCGGTCACCACCTCCAAAAAGCCCAGGACGCGGAAGCCGCCGATGGGGACGATCATGCTGAACAGCGGCCGACCCTGGCCGTCGCGCCACAGCAGGCTGGCCGGACGGCGCTTGTCGGCGATGTCGCGGGTCTTCAGCGCCTCGAACAGCGGGGCGACGGTGGCGACGCTGTCCTGCTCCCCGCCGGTGGCGGCGATGCGCGCCATGTCGGCGTCGAACACGGCGACCGAGACCAGCCGCACCTCGCGGTCGACCACCACGGGCCGCGCGTTGATGTTCTTCAGCGCCAGCATCGTCTTGGCCGGGTCCTTCTGGTTGATGCTGTCGACCAGGAAGGCGTCGCGGCTCCATTCGTTGGCATGGCCCTGGAGCCAGTCCGTGTAGTTCTTGCGGATGCGGTCGTTGGCGAGAACCCGCAGGGTGGCCGCGGCACTGCTGTTGAAGGTGGTCAGCGCGAAGTCGGTGTAACGCTGCGACACCCAGGCCTGGCTGGCGATCAGCGCCGCCACCAGCACGCCCACCACCGACACCATGGCGCGGCGCAGGGTCCAGAAGCGGTGGCGCGCACCGCCATCGTCCAAGGTGCTGCCCGCATTCGTCGAGATCGCCGTCATGCCCAAACCCCCGCCGCCAGTGAACGGTTTCAACGGATTGCTACACGCATATCGTCGCAGGGCCCTTTGAACGGTTTAGCGTTCATTTGTGAACAGTTCGTGTCTTTTCGTTTGTATTTGAGGCAAGCGGGGATGAAGGCGCTAAGGAAACAGGTGGTCTTTTGGGCGGATATGCGGTCTATGACTTTCCCAGGGGGGAATCCGACAAGAAGAAAAGCAACCGGATGTGGTGGATTGACTTCGGAGCAGGCTGTCTGCCCGCGTTAACGCATAAAAAATGGGCCACGGAAGCGCGCGAAAAATTTTCGCGATTTCCGTGACCCAGGCTGCCGAGCGCGTGGCCGCCGCGAGACTGAAGCGACGGGGGAGTTTGCTCGGGGTTAGGTGGATGGGCGCCCTATACCCCCTCTCCCCCCTGGGGAGAGGGTCGGGGTGAGGGGGATGCAGGGAGTGGATTCGGTGGCGAATGGGGGAGTGTGCGACTTTATGAAGATCCTCGCCGCGCGACCCCCTCACCCTAACCCTCTCCCCGGGGGGAGAGGGGATTCCGGCCGGTTCGAAGAACTCCTTACCCATCCTGCGTGACGTCGCCGGCGAACAGGTAGCCTGTGCCGTGGACGGTGACGATCAGCCTCGGGTCCGCCGGATCGGTCTCGATCAGGCGGCGCAGGCGGCGGACCAGGCTGTCGATGGTGCGGTCGGTGGCATCCGTCTTGCGCCGCGTCGTCGCCGTCAGCAGATAGTCGCGGTTCATCACCCGGCCGGGGTTGCAGACGAAGGTCGACAGCAGCTCGAACTCGGCGCCGGTCAGCCGCACCGGGTTGCCCTGCGGGTCGGTCAGGCGCATGCGGTCGAGCCACAGCGTCCAGCCGGAGAAGCAGCGCCGGCGGTCGTCGCGCTGGTCGCCCGGCGCCTTCAGCCGGCGCAGCAGGTTCCGCACCCGGGCCAGGATCTCTCGCGGCTCGAAGGGCTTCGCGATGTAGTCGTCGGCCCCCATCTCCAGCCCGATGATGCGGTCCAGCTTCTCCGCCCGGCTGCTGACCAGGATGATGCCGATCTCCGACACCGCGCGAAGCTCGCGGGTCAGGGTCAGCCCATCCTGGCGCGGCAGCCGGATGTCGAGCAGCACCACGTCCACCGACGCCGCCGCCAGCAGATCCTTCAGCTCCTCCGCACTTCGGGCCAGCAGGACGTCGAAGCCCTCATCTGTCAGATAGGACTTCAGCGTCTCGCGCGTCACCGCGTCGTCGTCGGTGATGGCAATGGTCGCCGCCATGACCCTCTTGTCCGCCTCTCAGCGCGCCTTTTGCCTCAATGCTCCAGGATCTGGCCCAGGAACTGGCGGGTGCGCTCGCTTTTCGGGTTTTCGAAGAATTCGGCCGGCGACCCGCTCTCGATGATCGAGCCTTCGGCCATGAAGACAATAGAGTCGGCGACCTGCCGGGCGAAGCCCATTTCGTGGGTGACGCAGACCATGGTCATGCCCTCGCCGGCCAGCTCGGTCATGACGTCCAGCACCTCCTTGACCATTTCGGGGTCGAGTGCCGAGGTCGGCTCGTCGAACAGCATGATCTCGGGGCGCATGCACAGCGCGCGGGCGATGGCGACGCGCTGCTGCTGGCCGCCGGACAGCTGGCCGGGGAACTTGTGCGCCTGGTCGGGGATGCGCACCCGCTTCAGGTACATCATGGCGATTTCCTCGATCTCGGACTTCGCCATGCCGCGGACCCAGATCGGGGCCAGCGTCAGGTTCTGGAGCACCGTCAGGTGCGGGAACAGGTTGAAGTTCTGGAACACCATGCCGACCTTGCGGCGGATCTTCTCCACCGCCTTGACGTCGTCGGTCAGCTCGATGCCGTCGACGATGATGTGGCCGGTCTGGTGCGCCTCGAGCCGGTTGATGCAGCGGATCATCGTCGACTTGCCCGACCCGGAGGGGCCGCAGACGACGACCTTCTCACCCTTGCCGATGCTGATGCTGACGTCGCGCAGCGCGTGATAGCTGTTGTACCACTTGCCGACCTTGCGGAGTTCGATGATGGCGTTGGCGGTCATGGCGTGTCTCCAGAAGGCCGGTCAGCGGCGGGTGTAGCGGTTGGCCAGACGCTCCAGCCACTGGCTGTAGCGCGACATGCTGAAGCAGAAGATCCAGAACATCAGCCCGGCGAAGACATAGACCTCGGCGAAATAGGGGCGCCATTCGGGGTCGGTCGTCGCGACGGTGGCGGCGGTCAGCAGGTCGTACAGGCCGACGATGGTGACCAGCGAGGTGTCCTTGAAGGCGCTGATGAACTGGTTGACGATGGGCGGGATGACGATGCGCAGGGCCTGCGGCAGGACGATCAGCATCGTCTTCTGCCAGTAGCTGAGGCCAAGCGCGTCGGCGGCCTCGTACTGGCCCCTGGGGATCGCCTGCAAGCCGCCGCGCACGGCCTCGGCCAGATAGGCGGCGGTGAAGAGCGTCATGCCGGCGAGTGCCCGCAGCAGCTTGTCGACCGTGACGCCTTCCGGCAGGAACAGCGGGAACATCACCGAGGCCATGAACAGCACGCTGACCAGCGGCACGCCGCGCATCGTCTCGATGAAGCCGACGCAGAAGGTGCGGATGGCGGGCAGCGAGGACTGGCGGCCCAGCGCCAGCAGGATCGACAGCGGGAAGGCGAGAGCGATGGAGAAGACCGACAGCATCAGCGTGATCGGCAGCCCGCCCCAGCGGTCGTTCGGCACATAGGTGAGGCCGGCGATGCCGCCCCACATCAGCACGCCCATGCCGACCAGGGTCAGCGCCCAGGCGACGGCCAGCCAGGGCCGCCAGAAGGCGCGGACGCCGCTGGCCCCCAGCATCGCCACGAACAGGGCGCAGGCCAGGAAGGGGCGCCACTGCTCGTCATAGGGGTAGGTGCCGAAGAAGATCAGCCGGTGCTTGACCACGATCACCGACCAGCAGGCGCCGGCCGCCTCGCGGCAGGCCTCCGACGACCCGGACCAGCTGGCGTTCAGCAGCAGCCAGTTCGCCATCGGCGGCACCACCAGCCACAGCAGGAACAGGCAGGCCAGCGTCAGCGCGGTGTTCAGCGGCGTGTTGAAGAGGTTGTCCTTCGCCCAGCCGAAGGGCTTCAGCGCCGTCATGCCGTTGGCCTGCGGCGGGGCGGAGGCCTGGGTCGGCTCCTCCTCGTAGGACGCGGCCCAATGGGCGGGGGGACGGGAGCGGTGGGAATCGGGGCCGGATCGGCCGGGAACTGCTTGCTCATCGGGTCACCAGAGCCACGCGGCGGTTGTACCAGTTCATGAAGCCGGAGATCGCGAGGCTGATGATGAGATAGACGAGCATCATCATCGCCACTGCCTCCACCACCTGGCCGGTCTGGTTGGCCGAGGTGTTGGAGACGCTGACCAGGTCCGGATAGCCGATGGCGACCGCCAGCGAGCTGTTCTTGGTCAGGTTCAGATACTGGCTGGTCAGCGGCGGCACGATGACGCGCAGCGCCTGCGGCAGGATGACGAGGCGCAGGATCTTGCCCGGCGACAGGCCCAGCGCCAGCCCGGCCTCGGTCTGGCCGTGCGGCACGGCGAGGATGCCGGAGCGCACGATCTCGGCGATGAAGCCGGCGGTGTAGACCGATAGGCCGATCAGCAGCGCGGTGAATTCCGGGGTGACCGATCCGCCGCCCTCGAAATTGAAGCCGGCCAATGCCGGCACGTCGAAGGCCAGCGGGGCGCCGGTGACGATGAAGGCGAGCGCCGGCGGCAGCAGCAGGGCGGCGATGACGGCCGGCAGGGTCGGGAAGGGCTTGCCGGTGGTCTCGCGCCGGCGGCGGCCGTAGCGGACGACGGCGATGGCGGCGGCGATGCCGGCGACCAGCGCCAGCAGGATCCAGCCATGGCCGGCATGCTCCACCAGGACCGGGAACTTCATGCCGCGGTTGCTGAGGAAGATGCCCGGCAGCACCTCCAGCGCCTCGCGCGGGCTGGGGAGCCGGTTCAGGATGGTGTACCAGACCACCAGCTGCAACAGCAGCGGCACGTTGCGCACCGTCTCGACATACAGGGTGGCGAAGCGGTTCACCATCCAGTTGGACGACAGCCGCCCGATGCCGATCAGCACGCCCAGCACGGTCGCCAGCACGACACCGGCGGCCGACACCGCCAGCGTGTTCAGGAGGCCGACCACCAGGGCCGTCAGGTAGGTGTCGGACGCGGAATAGGGCAGCAGGCTCTCGCCGATCTCGAAGCCGGCCTCGCGGTGCAGGAAGCCGAAACCGGTGGCGACGCCGCGGGTGGCGAGGTTGGTCAGGGTGTTGGAGACGAGATACCAGGCGACGGCGAGGGCGCAGGCCAGGAACAGAGCCTGATACAGCCACCCCCGCACGCGCGCGGAATTCAGCGCCTGGACCGGGTTTGTCATGGTGTTGCTCCGTGCGGGGGGTGAAAGGCCCTCCCTTCCCCCGGAAGGGGAAGGGAGGGAGGGCGCCCTTACTTCATCGGCGGGGCGTACATCAGGCCGCCTTCGGTGTAGAGGGCGTTCTGGCCGCGCGGCATCTTCAGCTTGGAGCCCGAGCCGACGTTGCGCTCATAGCTCTGGGCGTAGTTGCCGACCTGCTTGATGATGGCGTAGGCCCAGTTCTCCTCGACGCCCAGCGCCTTGCCGTTGCCGGCGGTGACGCCCAGCAGGCGCTTCACGTCCGGATCGGGCGAGGTCATGGCGGCGTCGACGGTCTCCGAGGTCAGGCCCTTCTCCTCGGCCTGGACCATGGCGTAGAAGGCCCAGGTGACCAGGTTCATCCACTCCTCGTCGCCCTGGCGCACGGCCGGGGACAGCGGCTCCTTGGAGATCAGCTCGGGCAGGATGACGTAGTCGTTGGGGTTCTGCACCTCGGCGGCGCGGATGGCGGCCAGCTGGGAGGCGTCGGAGGTCAGGGCGTCGCAGCGGCCGGCGAAGAAGGCCTTGTTCAGCTCCTCGTTCTTCTCGATGACGACCGGCTTGAAGGTCATCTTGTTGGCGCGGAAGTAGTCCGACACGTTCTGCTCGGTCGTGGTGCCGGGCAGGACGCAGACGGTGGCGCCGTTCAGCTGCTTGGCGCTCTTCAGCCCGAGCTTGGCCGACACCATGAAGCCCTGGCCGTCGAAATAGTTGGTCGGCGCGAAGTTCAGGCCGTTGGCGGTGTCGCGGGTCAGGGTGCGGGTGGTGTTGCGGGCCAGCAGGTCGATCTCGCCGGACTGGAGCGCCGGCAGGCGCTGCTGCGCCGACAGCGGGGTGTACTTCACCTTCTCGGCATCGCCGAACATGGCGGCGGCGACGGCGCGGCACATGTCGACGTCGAGGCCCGACCACTTGCCCTTGTCGTCGGGCGAGGAGAAGCCGTACAGGCCCAGGTTGACGCCGCACTGGACGTAGCCCTTCTGCTTCACGCCGTCGAAGGTGGCGCCGGCCTGGGCCGTGCCGGACAGGGCGAAAGCGGAGACCGACAGCGTGGCCGCGATGGCGAGCGCGCTCAGACGGGACTTCATGGCACGGGTCTTCACGGGGCGGGGCTCCTTCAGCCTTGGTGGTTCGTTGGGCGCCGGGGCAGGGGGCTCCGGCCGCCGCATGCCGCTACAATCGCTCCGTGGATTGAACAAAGTGCCCGCCCGTCATGAACGGATGTGGTGGAAATGTGAACAGCTTTGGACAGATGGGCCGCGCGCACGGCGAAGGCGATGGCCGGGCTTCTCCCGACGATGGTCACGGGGGCCGGCCGATAATTCACGTGCACGGGCTTGGCCTTGCCCTTACAAGCGATTGGTGTCGGCCATATGTTTTCGCCGGGAATCCTGGGGGTTTTGAGGGAATGGGGTCCGATCGGCCGGTCTGGCGGTGGTTTGCGCGCTTTTCGCTGCTGCGGCGCGGGCCGGTGCAGCGCTATGGCGCCGCCCTGCTGACTTTCGCTGTCGCGCTGGTGTTGCGTCTGGCCGCCGACGGCACCCTGCCCACCGGCTTTCCCTATCTCACCTTCTTTCCGGCGGTGATTTTGACCACCTTCATGGCCGGTCGGGGGCCGGGGGTGGCGGTTGCGGTGCTGTCGGGACTGGCGGCCTGGTATTTCTTCATTCCGCCCTATTACTCCCTCGGTCTGGATGCCTCCGTCGGGCTGGCGCTGGCCTTCTATGCCGTGATCGTCACCGTCGACATCGCGCTGATCCATGGCATGCAGGTGACGCTGGCGCGCCTGAACGAGGAGCGCGGCCGTACCGCCTCCCTGCTGGAGGCGCAGACCACCATGTTCCACGAGCTGCAGCACCGCGTCGCCAACAACATGCAGTTCGTCTCCGCCCTGCTTGCCCTGCAACGACGGTCGATCAACCAGTCGCCGGAAGGGGCGCTGGCGGCGCTGGAGGAGGCTGGGAAGCGGCTCGACACCATGGCCCGGGTGCACCGGCGCCTGCACGATCCGCAATCCGGCGACGATTTCGGCAGCCACATCGACGCGCTGTGCCGGGACATGCTGGCGGCGGCCGGCATGTCCGGCGTCACCTGCCGCGTGAGCGTGCAGGCCGCGCCGCGGTCGCCCGAACGGCTGCTGGCGCTGGCCATGCTGATCGTGGAGGCGCTGACCAACAGCCTGAAGCACGCCTTCACCGGCCGTGACGGCGATGGTGGCGGCGGTGGTGGCGGCACCGTCACCATCGAGCTGAGCGAGGTGCCCGGCCAGCCCGGCCAGCTGCATCTGCTGGTGGCGGACGATGGCGTCGGCCTGCCGGACGGGTTCGACGCGCAGCACCTGCCCAGCCTGGGCTGGAAGATCATCCAGAGCCTGGCGGTCCAGCTGTCCGGCCGGTTGAGCTATGGCCCGGCAGATGGACCTGCCGGCAGCACAGGAACGCGGATCGACCTGCGCTTTCCGGCCTGAGACGGCATCCCCGTTTGAATCCAATCGCGGCTTTTCCGTCGCCATCGGACGAACTATCTGTGATCTTGCCGGTTGCTGCGGGGAACCGGCAGAGGAAAGCAGGAGAGGACTTATGGCGACGCTGAAGGAATTCGAGGACGCATTGAAGGCGTCGGGCAACACGGCCGCGCTGGAGATCCTGGAGTCCCTGCGGGCGCGCGACCGCTCCCAGCGTTCCGTCCGGCCGGCGCGCCGGCTGACCGGGCGCAAGATGACTCCGGAGCTGGCGACCGAGATCCTGCACCTGCACGAGACCACCAACATGACCCAGCAGGAGATCGCCTTCCAGCTGGGGGTGAATCAGGGCCGGGTGAACGAGGTCATCAAGCGCCGCAAATGGCTGAGCGAAGACCCCGCCGCCCCGGAGGCACAGGCCCGCGACCAGGCCAAGCAGCGCGCCAAGGAGGGCGTCGGCATCCCGCCGCGCCCGCCGTCCCGGAAGAAGAAGGCCAAGCCCGCGGCCGAAGCGGCGCCGGAGGCGGCTCCCGCTCTGCCGCCCGAGGCGGTGGCGCCGGTGGAGCCGCCCGTGCCGCCGGCGGAGCCGGAGGTCGTCGTGGCACCGGAGCCCGCGCCGCCGGTCGCCGCGGAACCGGCCGCCAAATCGCGTGCTGCCAAACCGCGCGCCGCCAAGCCGCCCACGGCGAAACCAACCGCTGCCGAACCGCCGATGCCGGTGGCCGCACCCGAGTTGCCGTTGGAGCAGCCGGAAACGGCCAAGCCGAAGAAGGCGCGCAAGCGGGACAAGGCGGCGGAGATGCCGCTGTTCAAGGACCTGCTGTAAGGGTACTTGAAAGCCCTCTCTCGCCTGGGGGAGAGGGCATAAGCCATGCCCGCCGGTCATTTCGCACCTGCGGAATTAACGGCCTGCGGCGGATTGCCTCAGCGGGGGGTAGGCAAATATCCTGACCCTGCCCCGGTTGCTTTCGATTCCCCTGCCGCCGGGCTTCGCCTTCCTTGACCCAGCGCGACAGCGGAGAAACGACAATGGCGTCTGCCGGCCATCACGGCGACCTGCGTGCCGAGGCACAGCTGGCCTCGGCCCATCCCGGTCTGGTGCTGCTGGCGCTCGCCATGGGTGGATTCGCCATCGGGACGACCGAATTCGCGACGATGAGCCTGCTGCCCTATTTCGCCCAGGGCTTGGGCATCGACGAGCCGACCGCCGGCCATGTCATCAGCGCCTATGCGCTGGGAGTGGTGGTGGGCGCGCCGGTGATCGCGGTGCTGGCGGCGCGGGTGGCGCGGCGGACCCTGCTGATCGGGCTGATGGCGGTCTTCGCCGCCGCCAATGTGGCCAGCGCCTTTTCGCCCTCCTATGGCTGGATGCTGGCCTTCCGCTTCATGAGCGGGCTGCCGCACGGCGCCTATTTCGGCGTCGCGGCGCTGGTCGCCGCCTCGCTGGTGCCGCCGCAGCGCCGGGCGCAGGCAGTGGCGCGGACCATGCTGGGGCTGACGGTGGCGACCGTCATCGGCGTGCCGATGGCGAACTGGATCGGGCAGGTGCTGGGCTGGCGCTGGGGCTTCGGCGTGGTCGGGCTGCTCGCCCTGCTGACCGTGGTGCTGGTCTGGATCTTCGCCCCCAACGACCGGCCGCACCCGGATGCCAGCCCGCTGCGCGAACTGGGCGCGCTCAAGCGGCGGCAGGTCTGGCTGACGCTCGGCATCGGCGCCATCGGCTTCGGCGGCATGTTCGCGGTCTACACCTATGTCGCCTCCACCCTGATGGAGGTGACGCAGGTGTCGCCGGCGATGGTGCCGGTTGTGCTGGCGGTGTTCGGGTCCGGCATGACCGTCGGCACGCTGGTCAGCGCCTGGGCCGCCGACCGCGCCCTGATGCCGACCGTCGCCTTCACCCTGCTGTGGAGCGCCGGGTCGCTGGCGCTCTATCCCTTCGCCGCCGGCAATGTGTGGCTGGTGTCCATCGTCGTCTTCATGATCGGCTGCGGCGGCGGTCTCGGCACGCCCCTTCAGGCCCGGCTGATGGATGTGGCGGAGGATGCGCAGACGCTGGCCGCCGCGCTGAACCACAGCGCCTTCAATGCCGCCAACGCGCTCGGCCCCTGGCTGGGCGGCATGGCGATCGCCGCCGGCTGGGGCTGGACCTCCACCGGCTGGGTCGGCGCGGCGCTGGCGTTGGGCGGTCTGGCGGTGTGGGCGGTGGCGCTGCTGGACGACCGTGCGACGGCCAGCCGTGCCGCCAGCCGCGCGGCCGAGTCCCGGGAGTCCGAGTCCCGGGAGTCCGAGGCCCGGCTGGCCGAGGCCTGCGCCGGGGACTGAGCGGCCGGCATCGCCAGGAAGTCAGCGCCCCCCGGCCACGCTCCAGGCGATGCGCGCCGGATGTTCGCCGAGGTCGAGGGAGCCGATGACGATCTCGCCCCGGCCGGACAGCGGCGCCACGTCGCCCATCTTCAGCAGGCGCTGCTCGCCGGCCTGCGGCACCAGACGGGTGCCGTTGCGGCTGAGATCCTCCAGCGTGAAGACCCCGTCGCGCAGCCGGATCAGGGCATGCCGGCGCGAGGCGGAGGCGTGGTCCAGCATGATGCCGCAGTCCGCCCCGCGTCCGATCACCAGATCGCCGCCAGCATCGGGCACCGCCACCGTCCGGCCCTGGTAGCTGAGCGTCAGGCGCAGCGCCGGCGCCGGCGGGGCCCGCATGTCGACCGTCATGTCCGTCGGCTGGGCATGCGGCGCGGCTCCGGTCCGCAGGCCCGTCACCACGCCGATGCCGGTCACCGACACGCGCTGGTCATCGGGGATGGCGGCGATCTTGGCGATCAGCCCATCGGCCAGCGCCCGCGGGATGCCGGCGGCGCGCAGGCGGCGGCCCAGCCCTTCGCGCACCTCCTGGAGGGAGGCGCCGGGGGCGGCCAGCTCCGCCGCGGACTTCACCCGGTTGAATTCGTCGGCGACGCGCTGGATGACGGTGCTGATCTTCTTGTGGCCATAGGCGCTGGCGCCGAGGTCGAGCAGATAGCCGAGCCGCCCCGCTGCCGTGGTGAAGCGGCCGGCCAGCCGCATCATCGTCTCCTCGAAGGGCAGGTCGGTGCCGCCGGTGGCCCAGACGGTCTTGCCGCGGCGGGTCAGCGACTCGGCCATGGCCGGGCCGCCCATATAGCCGTCGAAGGCGATCATGCCGTCGACGATGGCGGCAAAGGCGCGGGCGTCGCTGGCCGCCCCGCTGCGGGTCAGCGGGGTCAGCCCGTCCAGCCCGCCGCGGATGCGGTGCAGCAGCGCCTCGCGCGTGCGGGCGAAGCCGAAGCCGGTTCCGTCGGAGGCCAGCGCGTTCGACAGCGCCAGCAGCGGCTCGGTGTGGGGCAGCCGGTCGTCCAGATCGCCGCGCAGCGCCGCCAGCAGCGCCAGCAGGGCGGAGGCGAGATCGGGCGCATAGCCGATCAGGGCGCGGATCGGCTCCCGACCGTCGACGATCTCCGCGGAGAACTCATCGACCAAACGGATGTTCTCGCCATCGCCCTCCTGGTGGAGGCGCAGGACGGCGGTCAGCTTGGCCCCCCACTCCCGATGCGGTTCCAGCAGGGTGGCGAAGGCATGGGTGACGATGCGGTCGCGCTCCTCCACCGGCCGGTCGACCGCGGCCAGCAGCAGGCCGGAAATCCCGCCGCGCATCAGGGCCTGGTCGTAGGGGGCCAGCGTGTCGGATTTCTGGGCAAGCTCCTTCAGCGCCGTGAACAGGCGGATGATCTGGTCATAGCGCTCATGCGGCTTCACCCCCAGCATCGGCGCCTGGAGGGTGGCGAGCCGGCTGACCGCGGGATTGAACAGCAGCGCCTCGCGCTCGAAGTAGCGCAACGGATAGTAGCGGTGAAGCTGCTCCGACGGAATGACGCCCTGGTCGTCCCAGTAACCGCGCAGCAACCGCAGCAGGGTCATCCGGCTGTCGAAGGAGAAAACCTGCAACACGTCGGTGCAGAGGTTGGCCGTTTCGATGGGCGAGATGGTGGTCAGCTTGGCGCCGCCGGAAGAGGTCTTCTGGAAGATGGTTTCTTCCCGGCCGGTGCCGGTGACCTTCACCACGCGCACCACCGGGAACTTGGCAAGGCGCAGCAGGAAGTTGGCGCGTTCCGTCGCCGACTTCTCGTCTTCAAAGACGCCGTCGATGTTGGGCTTGCCGCCCTGCTCGACCACCACCTCGAAGCGCGCTTCGCGCCGCTTGGACATCGCCATACCGTCCCCCTTTGGCTTGCCCCGGTCGGAGTGTCCTTTTCCGATTGGCGCCCGGCTACGTCCCTGTTCGCGATTCCCGGCGATTTTTTACCAAAATACTTTATGAAAGCTTCCATCAGAAGCGGAAAGACCCGAACCGTGACCGCAATCCGTCGCTCCGGTAGCCGACCCGATAACCGGCCCACTCTCGGCCGCCGGCCTTTCCTCGGTCTCTTGGGATCGCTGGGCCTGTCGGCGGCGCTGAGCCCGCTTCCTGCCCTGGCATCCACCACCAATGGTTTAGAAAGTTCCGCGGTCGGTTATCTCCTGTTCGAGCCGGACAGCGGCACCGTGCTGGAGTCGCGGGCGGCGGACACCCCCTTCATCCCGGCGTCGGTGGCGAAGCTGCCGACGGTGGCGGCGGCGCTGGCCCTGCTGGGGCCGGACCACCGCTTCGCCACCCGGCTGCTGGCGACCGGCCCGCTGACGGGCGGGGTGCTGCGCGGCGACCTGATCCTGCAAGGCGGCGGCGACCCGGCGCTGGCGACGGAGGGGCTGGTGCAGCTGCTGGGCGGGCTGGCCGCCGCCGGGCTGCGCCGGGTGGAGGGGCGGTTCCTGTACGACACCGCCCTGCTGCCCGATCTGGCCGAGATCGACGCCGGGCAGCCCTGGGCGGCCCCCTACAACACCGGGGTCGGGGCGCTGTCGCTGAACTACAACCGCGCCCTGCTGAACTGGAAGCGGGGTGCTGCCGGGCCGGAGGTGCTGACGGTCGCCGATGCCGGGCGCCTGCCGCTGGACAGCGTCGCCGTGCGGCCGATGGCCGGGAGCAGGGGCTTTCCTCTGCTGCCGGACGGGGCCGACCGCTGGCTGATGGCGCCGCCCGCCGCCGGGGAGGCGGCAGGCGCCTGGGTGCCGGTGGCGCGGCCGGGGCTGGCCGCCGCCACCCTGTTCCGCCGGCTGGCCGGCGATGCTGGCATCGCTTTGCCGCTGCCGGGGGTCGGGCGTACGCCGGCCGGCGCGACGGTGTTGGCGGCGCTGGACAGCCTGCCGCTGTCGGAACTGGCGCGCGGGCTGCTGCGCCATTCCAACAATTTGTCGGCGGAGGTGATCGGGCTGGCGGCGTCGAGGCGGCTGGACCCGTCGGTCGCGACGCTGGACCGGTCTGCGGCGCTGTTGCAGGGCTGGCTGACGCGCCAGGGTGCCGGCTGGCGCGGGCTGCGGCTCGCCAACCATTCGGGGCTCGGCACCGGGTCGCGCGCCACGCCGCGGCAGATGGCGGCGCTGCTGCGGGCCGGCGGACCCGCCTTGTGGGAGCTTCTGCCGGGGGAGGAGGACGGCAAGGCGCTGCCCTCCGGCGTCCATGCCAAGAACCGGCACGCTGGCCTATGTGAAGGGGCTGGCCGGGCTGCTGACGGCGGGCAGCGGCCGGCAGCTGGGCTTCGTCCTGTTCATCGCCGACCCGGCGCGCCGGGCAGCGCTGGACGCCGCGCTCGACCGCCGGGTCACCGCCATTCCGGCGGAGGCGCGCGGCTGGGCCGCCGCCGCCCGCAGGGTGCAGGACGAGACGCTGGGACGCTGGGTTCTCACCTATTGACTGAGATAGGTCATAGGACAGAAGATAGCCTGACCGGTAAAATGCAGATCAAAGTCGATTCGATGCGGAGTCGATTTGAGAAAGCCCTGCCTGCGTCGATTGATCGCGGGCATATCCGGACCATATGCGTCGGCAACCAGCAGCGAGAGCCCGCGACCCGATGATGACAGACCGTTCCGCCACCTCACCCGCGCGCAAAATCCTGCGCCGCCGGCTGGAACGTCAGGATGTGGCCGCCAACCGCTATCACGACCAGCGGCTGGGGGCGGAGGTGGTCAACATCGTCGTCGGCGGCTGCGTCGTCACCGACGATCCGAACGTCGTCATCACCACCACGCTGGGCTCCTGCGTCGCCGCCTGCCTGTACGATCCGGTGGCGGAGATCGGCGGCATGAATCATTTCCTGCTGCCCGACGCCGGAACCGACACGCTGTCGCTGTCGTCGCGCTATGGCGCCACGGCGATGGAGCATCTGATCAACCGGCTGCTGGCCGTCACCGGCCGGCGCGACCGGCTGCGCGCCAAGCTGTTCGGCGGTGCCAACGTCAACCTGAACACGCTGCGCACCGCCAACATCGGCCAGCGCAACGTCGAGTTCGTCATGGAGTATCTGGCGACGGAGGGCATCCCCACCGTCAGCTGGGACGTCGGCGGCGCCACCCCGCGCGCCGTGCGCTTCTTCCCCACCACGGGCCGCAGCCAGCGCCGGCTGATCGGCGGAGAGACGCTGCACGAGATCGCCCGCAACGAGTCGTCCTACATGGAGCATCTGGGCCGGACGCGGATCGAAGGCGACGTCGAGCTGTTCTGATAAGCTCGACCGGGGGGCGCCGGTTCGCCGCGCGCTCCCACCCCGCCGTTTTTCCGCGGAGCCCGTCATGGCCGACACGCTGTTCCGGATCGCCACCTTCAACCTGGAAAACCTGGACGACGATGCCGACGAGCCGCCTTTCGAGGTGCGGATCGCCACGCTGCGCCCGCAGTTGGAACGGCTGGAGGCCGACATCCTCTGCCTTCAGGAAGTCGACGCCCAGCATCCGGTCAAGAGCGAGCCGCGCATCCTGCGGGCGCTGACCCGGCTGCTGGAGGACACGCGCTATGCCGGCTACCACGTCACCGCGGGCGACGCCGCGTCGCCGGCCGACCGCCACAACCCGGTGATCGTCAGCCGCTGGCCGATCCGGGCGGCACGGCTGCTGCGCCATCATCTGGTGCCGCCGGCCCGCGTGCGGCTCGCCACCGCCGATCCGGCGGCGGAGGGCGAGACGGAGGTCGGCTGGGACCGGCCGGTCCTGCATGCCGAAATCGAGATGCCGGACGGCCGCACCCTGCACGTGTTCGACCTGCATCTGCGCGCTCCGATCGCCGCCCCGGTGCCGGGGCAGAAGGCCGGCGCCCAGATCTGGAAGACGGCGGCCGGCTGGGCGGAGGGCTATTATCTCGCCTCGATCAAGCGGGCGGGGCAGGCGCTGGAGACGCGGATGGCGGTGGACCGGCTGTTCGACGCCGACCCCGACGCACTGATCCTGGTGGCCGGCGACTGCAACGCCGACCTGGAGCAGACCGCCGTCCGTATCATCCGCGCCGCGCCCGACTTCACCGGCAATGCCGAGCTTGCCAACCGCGTTCTGGAGCCGCTGGAGCAGGCGATCCCGGAGGAGCGGCGCTACACCGTGCTGCATGGCGGAACGCCGGTGCTGCTCGACCATCTGCTGGCGTCGCCGCGGCTGGCCGAACGGCTGCGCGACGTGGCGATCCACAACGAGGATCTCATCGACGAGGTCGATCACGCCGACGAGCCGTCGCCGGTCAGCTACCATGCGCCGGTGGTGGCGGGGTTCAGCCTGCAGGGCGCACGCGGCTAGGGCATAGGTGGTTCACGCGGTGGGGACGGTGCCGCCGTCGATGACGTATTCCGTGCCGGTGATCGTCCCGGCACGGTCGGACGCCAGGAAGGCGATCAGGTTCGCAACGTCTTCCGGCTTGGATGGCCGGCCGATCGGAATGCCGCCGAGCGAGTCCATGATGATCCGCTTGCCGCCTTCGTAATCGGTGCCGGCCTCCTTCGCGAGCCGCTCGGCCAGCCCTACCGCTGCCTCCGTCTCGATCCAGCCGGGGGACACGCGCACCACGCGCACGCCCTTGGGCGAGACCTCCTTGGAAAGGCTCTTGCTGTAGGTCGAGAGCGCGGCCTTCGCGGCGGCATAGGCCGTCGTCGCCTCCGGCAGCGGCAGCTGGCGCTGGATGGAGGTCACGTGGATGACCACGCCATGGCCCTGGGCCACCATCGCCGGCACAAGGTCGCGGTCGATCCTGACGGCGGGCATCAGGTTGAGATCGAGCTCCCTTGCCCAGTCCGCGTCGCCCAGCGCCGCATGGCCGCCCGCCGGAGACGACGAGCCGCCCAGCATGTGGACGATGACGTCGACGCCGCCGAGCCGCTCGCGCACCGCGGCGGCGAGCGTGGCGCAGCCCTCTGCGGTTGTGAGGTCCGCGCCGACGAACATCTCCTCGCCGAGCGTGTCGGGCCGGGACCGGGCGGCGGTCAGCACGCGGGCACCGAGTTCGCGGAACAGGGCGACGGTGGCAGCACCGGCTCCGCGCGTACCGGAGGTGATGAGCGCTCTTTTGCCTTCAAGGCTGATGAACCCGGTCATTGGCCGATCTCCAGTCCGGCAATCCGCCCGTTCTCGATCCGGAACGCGAAGACCAGCGTGGCGGGGCTGCCGGGAAACCGCCCGGACACCGTTGCAAGGACCTTGGCGACCCCGTCCGTCTCGGACAGTTCGAGCGGTTCGATCACATGGGCGTATTTGGCCTTCGCGGCGCGCCACCACGCATCGATGGCGTCGTGGCCGGCATGGGACCCGCCTTCGTCCCCGACGACGGCATCGGGCGCGAAGGCGGCGAGCAGGGCCGCGCCATCGCTCCTCCGGTCGGCATCGAAATAGGCCTGGATCGGTGAGGGGAATGTCATCGTGTATGTCTCCTGAGCGGGGTGTCTTCTGTCCTTTCCAAGATGAGCGTGGACATCGGTTTCGATAATCAGGATAAAACGGGATATGGAATTTCGGTTTGCGGGACAATGACGCGGGCAGACCTGAACGATCTCGACGCCGTCTTTGCCATTGCGCGCAGAGGCTCGTTCCGTGCCGCGGCACTCGACCTTGGCATGTCCACGACCGCGCTCAGCAACGCCGTCAGGACGCTCGAGACGGAACTGGGCGTCCGCCTGTTCAACCGGACGACGCGGAGCGTGTCGCTCACCGATGCCGGCCGGCTGTTCGTCGAGCAGGTCGGCCCGGCGTTGCAGGACGTCCATGGCGCTTTGGAAGCCGTGCGGTCGCAGCAGACGACGCCGTCGGGCACGCTTCGCATCAATGCGTTCGCCATGGCGGCGCGGGAGATCCTCTCGCCGCTCGTTCTCGAGTTCCTCCGCCGACATCCGCAGGTGCATGTCGATCTCGTCACCGAAGGGCGGCTGGTGGACATCGTCGCCGAAGGATTCGATCTGGGTGTCCGGGTGGCCGACCTCGTGCCGACCGACATGATCGCGGTTTCCCTGGGCCGGCCGCAGCGATACGCCGTCGTCGGCTCGCCGGCCTATTTCGAGAAGCGCGAGAAACCCCGCGTCCCGCCCGACCTGCTCTACCACCCCTGCATCCGTGTCCGCCTGCCGAACGGCGCCCTGTACCGGTGGCAGTTTGAGAAGGACGGGCAGGCGACGCAGATCGACGTGCGCGGACCGATCACCCTGGACGAGTCCAGCCTCGCGCGGACCGCCGTCCTGGAAGACATCGGGCTCGGCTTCTTCATGGAGCAGGACGTGCGCAGCGACATCGAGGCCGGCCGTCTCGTCCGCGTGCTCGAAGACTGGACCCCGGTGCGTGCCGGGCTCTGCCTCTACTATCCCGGACGGCGCAATCCCTCGGCCGCCCTCAGGGCTTTCATCGGCCTCGCCCGCGAACTCGGTGCGAAGCCGGGTGTTTCTCCTTGAACCCATCGCCGTGTTCGGCCAGTCGGCGGGACATGGCGCTGGATTCAGGAACGCAACTGGTGGACAACAGCGTCTTCGGGAATTTTGCGGCGCTGCGCTCCGGTCGAGAGGGCGGGCGCCTTTCAGCAGGTGCCATTTGGGAGACAGCATGTTCACTGCCGCCAGCTTCCGCGTCGGCGACCGCGTGACCATCCGCAGCGGCCAGTCCATTCCGCAGTCCATTGCCACGGTGGAGCGCTACACCGAAGGGGGGCGCTGCATGGTGCTGTCCGACGGCAGCGAATGGCGCGCCGACGGCCGCCGCCAGTGGAGCTTCCGCGGCGGCTACTACAAGGGTCCGGTGGTCGAGCCGTTCGAGCAGGGCGACGACGAGTTCGTCGCGCGCCGCCGCGTCATCGGTGCGCTGCGCAAGTTCGGCGACAGCCTGACGATGGAGTCGGCCCTGAGCACCGAGGCGTTGCAGCGAATCCTGGATGCGGTGGACAAGGAAAAGGCGGCGGTGAAGAAGTAGAGGCTTCACATTTCGAACAACAAAAAGCCGGCGGCCCCCTGCGGGGCCGCCGGCTTTTTCATCCCGGACCGGTCACTCCGCCGCGATGGACTCGCGGGCGGGCTCCTCGGCCGGCACGGTGCGGATCAGGTGGTCGAAGGCGGCCAGCCCGGCCTTGGCACCCTCGCCCATGGCGATGACGATCTGCTTGAACGGCACCGTCGTCGCGTCGCCGGCGGCGAACACGCCGGGCAGGGAGGTCTGGCCGCGGTTGTCCACCTCGATCTCGCCGCGCGGAGTCAGGGCCAGCGTGCCCTTCAGCCATTCGGTGTTCGGCACCAGCCCGATCTGCACGAAGATGCCTTCCAGATCGACCCGCTTCAGCTCGCCGCCGGTGCGCTCCTTGTAGGACAGGCCGACCACCTTGTTGCCGTCGCCATGCACCTCGGTGGTCTGGGCCGACAGCAGGACGGTGACGTTCGGCAGGCTGTGCAGCTTGCGCTGCAACACCGCGTCGGCACGCAGCTGGCTGTCGAACTCGATCAGCGTGACGTGCGAGACGATGCCGGCGAGGTCGATGGCCGCCTCCACACCGGAGTTGCCGCCGCCGATCACCGCCACGCGCTTGCCCTTGAACAGCGGACCGTCGCAGTGCGGGCAGTAGGCCACACCCTTGTTGCGGTATTCCGCCTCGCCCGGGACGTTCATCGAGCGCCAGCGGGCGCCGGTCGACAGCACCACGGTGCGGGACTTCAGCGAGGCGCCGCTGGCCAGCTTCACCTCGATCAGGCCGCCCTCCTGGGTGGCCGGGACCAGGGCGGTGGCGGTCTGCAGGTTCATCACGTCGACCTCATAGTCCTTGACGTGCTGTTCCAGCGCCGCGGCCAGCTTCGGCCCCTCGGTGTGGGAGACCGAGATGAAGTTCTCGATCGCCATGGTGTCGAGCACCTGACCGCCGAACCGCTCGGCCGCCACGCCGGTGCGGATGCCCTTGCGGGCGGCGTAGATGGCGGCAGCGGCGCCGGCCGGGCCGCCGCCGATCACCAGCACCTCGAACGGAGCCTTGGCCTTGATCTTCTCGGCGGCGCGGGCGACGGCGCCGGTGTCCAGCTTGGCGACGATCTGCGCCACGTCCATCCGGCCCTGGGCGAAGGGCTCGCCGTTCAGGAAGACGGTGGGGACGGCCATCACCTGACGCTGCTCGACCTCCTGCTGGAACAGGGCGCCGTCGATGGCGACATGCTTGATCCGCGGGTTCAGCGCGCTCATCAGGTTCAGGGCCTGGACCACGTCCGGGCAGTTCTGGCAGGACAGCGAGAAATAGGTCTCGAAGCTGAAATCGCCGTCGAGGGTGCGGATCTGCTCCAGCAGCTCCTCGGACTCCTTCGACGGGTGGCCGCCGACCTGGAGCAGGGCCAGCACCAGCGAGTTGAACTCGTGCCCCATCGGCAGGCCGGCGAAGGTGACGCCGATGTCGCTGCCGTCGCGCTTGATGGCGAAGGAGGGCCGGCGGGCGTCGGCGCCGCTGCGGTCCAGCGTGATCTTGCCGGACAGCGAGGCGATGTCCTCCAGCAGGCCCAGCATCTCCTGCGACTTCGCACCCTCGTCCAGCGACGCCACCAGCGTGATCGGGTGGGTGATGCGCTCCAGATAGGCCTTCAACTGCGTCTTCAGATTGGCGTCCAGCATGGCTTTCGTTCCCAACGTCTCGTGTCCGGGGCGGATCGCCTGCGCATAGTCGCGGCGGTCCGGGCGGAGAAAATGGTGGCCCGAGCAGGAAGAGCCGGTCGGGCGGGCGGTCTGGTTTTGAAACAGTGGAGGGTTTGAAACGTCATCGTCCTCCCCGCGCAGGCGGGGATCCAGATTTTGAAAGGACTGCGACAAAACGCGCCTGGATGCCCGCCTTCGCGGGGATGGGGAAACCGGTGACGGAACCCGAATGGGGAGGCTTTTGAAAGCCGGCCCGTAAAAACCTGCCTTGCGGCCGGCTGCGGCGGCAAGGGTACCCGTTAAATCCCGCCATCCAAGCCTGTCGGCGGCGGGGGTGGGGGCCGGCTGGAGCCGGCCCCCGATCCGTGGTTTTCCCTTTAAGGGAAAAGCCTTAGATCTTGCCGACGAGGTCGAGCGACGGGGCGAGGGTCTTCTCGCCTTCCTGCCACTTGGCCGGGCAGACCTCGCCCGGGTGGGCGGCGACGTACTGCACGGCCTTGATCTTGCGCAGCAGTTCCTTGGCGTCGCGGCCGACGCCGCCGGCGGTGATCTCGACGATCTGGATCTTGCCGTCCGGATCGACGACGAAGGTGCCGCGGTCGGCCAGGCCGACTTCCTCGATCAGAACCTCGAAGTTGCGGCTGATCGCCAGCGTCGGGTCGCCGATCATGGTGTAGCCGATCTTGCCGATGGCCGGCGAGGTGTCGTGCCAGGCCTTGTGGCAGAAGTGGGTGTCGGTCGAGACGCTGTAGACCTCGACGCCCAGCTTCTGGAATTCGTCGTAGTTGTCGGCCAGGTCTTCCAGCTCCGTCGGGCAGACGAAGGTGAAGTCGGCCGGGTAGAAGAACACGACCGACCACTTGCCCTTCAGGTCGGCGTCGGTCACGTCGATGAACTTGCCGTTCTTGTACGCGGTCGCCTTGAAGGGCTTAATCTCGCTGTTGATCAAGGACATTTGTGTTCTCCGATAGGTGCGATGATTTGGTTGTCGCCTCAATCCCTGGCCGCTGGCCTCGGCCGGTGGCCGTGACATGCCCGACTTAGTGCGGCGCACCGGGTCGAACAAGGGGGCCTGCCGTGTGGCCAGGGGATGGGGCGATGTTCCCTGTGTCCCGTTGACCCGTGGAGGAATACGGGAAATCTGTGATCAAGAGAAGTAGAAAATACCAATTGAACTGATCGATAAATCCGATTACATAACTGGGCATGAAACCGCTCCCCACCCTGCGCCAGCTCCGCTATCTCGTCGCCGTCGTCGACCGCTGCCATTTCGGACAGGCGGCCGAGGCCTGCCTCGTCAGCCAGTCGACCTTGAGCGCCGGTTTGCAGGAGCTGGAGGATTTGCTGGGCGCCACCCTGGTGGAGCGCACGCGCCGCTCCGTGCTGCCGACCCCGCTCGGGCGCGAGATCGCGGAGCGGGCGCGCCAGCTTCTGAAGGGGGCGGAGGAACTGGTGGACATCACCCGCTCCGCCGCCGACCCGATGTCGGGGGCCCTGCATCTGGGGGTGATCCCGACCATCGGCCCCTTCCTGATCCCCCGCGTGATGCCGGCCCTGCGCGAGAGCTTCCCGCGGCTGCGGCTCTATCTGCGCGAGGACCAGAACGGCGCGGCTGCTGGAGCAGCTGAACGCCGGCAAGCTGGACGCGGCCCTGCTGGCCTTGCCCTACCCGATGGGCGATCTGGAGACGGAGGACATCGCCGAGGACCGTTTCTCCTTCGTCTGTCCGTCCGGCCACCGGCTGAACGGCGGCGACCCGGCGCAGCCGGTGACGGTCCCGTCGGAGGATCTGCTGCTGCTGGAGGACGGGCACTGCCTGCGCGACCACGCCATGGCGGCCTGCACGCTGGACAGCACGCCGCACAACACCGCTTTCCAGGGCACCAGCCTGCACACGCTGGTGCAGATGGTGGCGAACGGGCTGGGGGTGACGCTGCTGCCGCAGATGGCGGTCGATTCCGGCATCCTGCGCGGGCTCGATCTGGCGGTGCGCCCGCTGGCCGGCGACCGGCCGGGGCGGCGGATTGCGCTGGCCTGGCGCCGCACCTCGGGACGGAAGGAAACCTTCCAGCGGCTGGCCGAAGCGCTGAGGGCGGAGATGACGGCGAAGGACGGCTGACGGGGCGGCGGCGAAAGATTCGCTTGGTCCCGCGGGTGCGAGGTGGTTTAAACGGGACGGTTTTTCGCCCGTTCACTCCGCTTTGGGGACACCCAGCGTCATGTCCACCACCGCCACCGCTTCCGTTTCCGCCCCTGGCCCCCTGTTCGACCGCGTCGCCATCGTCGGCATCGGTCTGATCGGCTCCTCCCTGGCGCGGGCGCTGGCGGAGTATGGGATCGCGCGGCAGGTGGTCTGCACCGACCGCAGCGCCGAGGTGTGCGCCAAGGCGCTGGAGCTGGGCATCGTGGCGGAGGCCTCCACCGATCCGGCCGCGGCCCTGGCCGGCGCCGATCTGGTGGTGCTGTCGACCCCGGTCGGCAGCTATGCCGCGGTGGCCGAGGCCATCGGGCCGCTTCTGCAACGCGGGACCATCGTCACCGACGTCGGCTCGGTAAAGCAGGCGACCCTGCGCGACGTCGGGCCGCATCTGCCCGACGGCGTCCATCTGATCCCCGGCCATCCGGTGGCGGGCACCGAGCATTCGGGACCGGAGGCTGGTTTCGCCACGCTGTTCCAGGGCCGCTGGTGCATCCTGACCCCGCCGCCCGGCGCCGACAGCGCGGCGTTGGAGCGGGTGACGGAGCTGTGGCGCCGCGTCGGCTCCACCGTCGAGATCATGGAGGCCAGCCACCACGACCGCGTGCTGGCCATCACCTCGCACCTGCCGCACCTGATCGCCTACACCATCGTCGGCACCGCGTCGGACCTGGAGGAGGACACCAAGTCCGAGGTCATCAAATTCTCGGCCGGCGGTTTCCGCGACTTCACCCGCATCGCCGCCAGCGACCCGGTGATGTGGCGCGACGTGTTCCTGAACAACCGCGAGGCGGTGCTGGAAATCCTCCAGCGCTTCACCGAGGATTTGACGGCCTTGCAGCGCGCCATCCGCTGGGGCGAGGGGGAGCAGTTGCAGGACCACTTCACCAAGACCCGCGCGGTGCGCCGGGGGATCATCGACGCCAAGCAGGCGTGAGCACCCTCTCCCCGGAGGGGAGAGGGGAAACGCACCCCGGCGGCTCCGGTCCTGTCTGTTACGACGCCCGCAGCGCCCCCAGGAAGCCGTCGACCTCCCGGCGCATCCGCCCGGCGTCGTCCTGCACCGTGTCCACCGAGCGCACCATCACGCCGCTGGCCTGTTCGGCGGACGCGGCGGCGGCGGTGACGGCGGCGATGTTGTCGGAGACGCTGCGGGTGCCGTCGGCGGCGTCCTGGATGTTGGCGGCGATCTCGCCCACCGCGGCGGTCTGCTGTTCGACTGCGGCGGCGACCTCGCTGGAGATCTCGTTCAGCCGGGCGATGGTGCGGGTCACAGCACCGATGGTGTCGACCGCGGTGCCCGACGCGCTTTGAATTTCGGCGATGCGCGCCTGGATTTCAGCGGTCGCCTTGGCCGTCTGGCCGGCGAGCTGCTTCACCTCGCTCGCCACCACTGCGAAGCCCTTGCCGGCCTCCCCGGCGCGGGCGGCTTCGATGGTGGCGTTCAGCGCCAGCAGGTTGGTCTGGCCGGCGATGCCGGAAATCATCTCCACCACCTTGCCGATCTCCTCCGCCGCCTCGGCGAGGCTGCCCATCACGGTGGTGCTGCGTTCGGCGTCGCGGGTGGCGTCGGCGGCGATGCCGGCGGAATCGGCGACCAGACGGGCGATCCCGGCGAAGCTGGCCGACAGTTCGGCGGTGGCGGCGGCGACGCTGTCGACATTGGCCGAGGCGCGGCCGGCGGCCGACGACACAGCGTCGGAATGGCGCGCCGTCTCGGCGGCCCCCTCGGCCATCGCGGACGAGGCCGCGGCCATTTCGGCGGTGGAGGCCGACAACGCCTCGACCAGCCGCTTCACCGTCGCCTCGAAGCCGTCGGCGAGCGTGCGCAGCTCGCGGCGGCGTTCCTCGGCGGCGGCGGTCTTCAGCCGCTCCTGCTCCTGCTGGAGACGTTCGGTATCGAGCATGGTGTCGCGGAAGACGCGGGCGGCGGTCGCCATGCGGCCGATCTCGTCGCGGCGGCCTTCTTCAAAACTGGCGGTGAAATCGCGGGCGGCCAGACGCTCCAGCGAACCGGCGACGTCGAGAATCGGGCGGGAGATGCCGCGCACCAGCACGGCGCCGAAGCCCAGCGCCAGCAGGGTGCACAGCGTCACCCCGCCCAGCACCATGCCGTGGGCGCTGCTGTAGACCGCCGCCCCCTGGTCGGCGACGGCGCCGGCGTCGGCCATCGTGCCGTCCACCAGCGCGTCGAGCGCCTCCTGCACGCGGGCGAAGGCGACGGCGCTGGGGCGCTTGAAGACGCTGACGGCGGACTGGGCGTTGCCGTCGCGGGCCTGGCCGCGCACGCGGTCGGCAGCGGCGGCATAGGCGGTCCAGGCCTCGTCGAAGGCGGCCAGACGGGCGGCACCCTCGCCGCCGGCGAAGCGGGCTCCGGCGGCCTGACGGCGGGCGGTCACTTCGGCAACGGCCTCGGTCCAGCCCTTTTCCGCCTGGTTCACCTGCATCTCGTTGGTGGCGAGCGCATAGGCGGCTTCGGCGATGCGGTGGCTCTGCGCGGCGGAGGTCAGTTGACCGGCCAGCTGGGTCGCCGGCAGCGAACGGCTGCGCATTGTTTCGGCAGCATTGTTTAGGATTTCCAGCCGGCTGAGCGTGAAAATCCCGAAGGCGCCGGCCATCACCACAGTGCCCAACACCGCGACGATGATCTTGGCGCGGATGGTCAACTGTCCGAATGCTCGAATTTTAGCCATGTTGCCTGCATCCCCGCCAAGCCTTCGGCAAGAATTCCATCCATCCGAAGGTATTGTCCGACCCTCAACCTTACTAATCCGAATGTTTAAAATTATCAACGCGGAAGGTGAGTGAATTCGTCGGAAATCCGGTGTGCCGGGCAATGGTCACAGGCTGCTGGTCGAATGGGGCGTGAAGGAAGCCCGAAAACGAAATGGCCGAGGATGGAGATCAGGCGGCCCTGCGAACGGAACCCAGCTCGGTGAACAGCTTCACCACGGCTTCGACGAACTCGTTCAGCTGGTCCTGGCCCGGCGCCGAGACCGTGATGTCGTCGACGACCAGGGCCTCGCTCAGATGCTTGTCCACCGGGAAGTGATGGCCCTAGGACTTTTGCCGTGCCAGCCATTGACCAGACCCGTCTCGGTCGAGATGGTACGCAGCGTGGCGCCGGTCTTGATCAGGGCGCGTTGCGGCTCGGTCATCTCCGCTTCTTCGAAGCCATTGGAGACGAGGATGGCGATGGACTTTCCTGCGAGCGATTGATCCATACTGTCTTGTCCTTTCATCGTTTCACCAAAGAACGCCGGGGCATCTCCGATGGCATGTCGGCCAGGGGAGAGCCCGCCGGGGGGCCCACCGGAGCAGGGGAGGCGGTCGGGAAACGGTCACAGTCGCGCGCTTGGTCTCCTCGGACGTCTTACCATCCACCGCATGTCTGTCGTCCACCGCATGTCTGTCGATTCGGGTGAACTGGCATCCGCATCGCCGGCACAGCCAACGCTACTTACCCCGGGCATGACCAGGCTTCACCACCCGCATACAGACTACGGCGCAGAAAATATCATCCGCTCTTTCTGCGTGTACCGATCAGAAAGAGCGCTGGAGACGATTAGCGATAAGAATGCATCAACGGCACAATGTCGACATGTATCACGCTGTCCATTCTCTCGAACGTTAATTGATGGAATATCTCTGCTTGAATTTCAGCCCATCGGAGTGGATATTTTGATACCGTTCCATCGCTAAATTGCATTCCCAAGATATCCCGTGGGTGTTTCGAAGGATTTTCTTTAAGCAATTCCATTTTCTCATCAAGTGTTTTATTCACTCTTTTGAACCATTCCGTTGTAAAACTGCTTCTTTTCTTGAACAAGAAAGCTGCATTCCCGATCAATTTCTTATATGCTGCCCTCAGCGCGGGGCCATCGGATGAGGGATGAACGGCAACGCATCCTGGACCAAGCTCAGTATATCCAGCTCCATCTGCGTCACTGTTCTCCAGTGCAGAAAATGCATGAAGCCAGTTGTAGCCAGTCAACTTAATATCTGAATAACCACCTCCGAAATGATGCATTAGATAACACCTGAGATAGTCACTTTTATGAGTCTCGCTTAGGTATTCGTAAGCGGGATGCAATGGCGAGTCCGGCAATATCCAATTGGAAAGTGTGCTGCTCTTTAAAAGTATTACTGGGCAGCAAGGATTTTGCATGAGAGAAAATAGACAGTTAAGTCTTTGTTGGCTAAGCGGGTTTTTTCCAGTCCATGCGCAAAATATCGTTCTGCTGGACAAGCCATTGAATCCAGACATATCTACGCTCATCTTTCAATATACTCCACTATTGATAGATCATACACTGTCACAAGAGCACACCGCAGGGCAATCGGGTAAATTTGGACGCGACACCGCGTAAGACCCCATTTCGACAGTCCCCGTTTCGACAGACCATGGAGCGGTTTGGATGTCGTCGGTTTGGATGGCCGAGCCGGTGGGTCATCATGCGGATGGCGGCGACGCTGTATCATTATCAACGCGGAAGGTGAGCGAATCCGTCGGAAATCCGGGCTGTCGGGCAATGGTCACAGGGCGCGATTCGACTGGGGCGCGAAGGAGGGCCGAAAACGAAACGGCCGCCGCACCCGGATGGTGCGGCGGCCGTTTCGGGACCGTCCGAGGATGGAGATCAGGCGGCCTTGCGAACGGACCCCAGCTCGGTGAACAGCTTCACCACGGCTTCGACGAACTCGTTCAGCTGGTCCTGGCCCAGCGCCGAGACCGTGATGTCGTCGACGACCAGAGCCTCGTCGCTGATCTTGCCGCCGGCGGCGGTCAGGTCGGCGCGGTAGGCTTCCGGGGCGGCCAGCAGGCGGCCGCGCAGCTTGCCGGGGATCGCCAGCAGCTGGATGCCCTGGTCGATGGCGGCGATCGGCTTGCCGGCATCGAGGAAGTGGCCGACGATGCGGCGGGTGTGGGCCGACTGCTGCAGCTTCGCCACGCTGCGCTCACCGCCCGGCAGCAGCAGCATGTCGAAGTCGGCGCCGAGCGCCTCGCTCAGATGCTTGTCCACCGGGAAGTAATGGCCCCAGGACTTGCCGTGCCAGCCGTTGACCAGACCCGTCTCGGTCGAGATGGTACGCAGCGTGGCGCCGGTCTTGATCAGGGCGCGTTGCGGCTCGGTCATCTCCGCTTCTTCGAAGCCGTTGGAGACGAGGATGGCGATGGACTTTCCTGCGAGCGATTGATCCATACTGTCTTGTCCTTTCATCGTTTCACCAATAGAACGCCGGAGCATCCCCGATGGCATGTCGGCCAGGGGAGAACCCGCCGGGGGGCCCACCGGAGCAGGGGAGGCGGCCGGGAAACGGTCATCGCCGCGCATGGGGATGCGCGGCGGCCAGTTCCGCCCGCCGGGACCCCGAGGTCGGGTGCCGGCGTGTGGGACCTTTA
Organism: Azospirillum sp. UENF 112521; assembly: GCF_058780665.1. Lineage (NCBI taxonomy): Bacteria > Pseudomonadati > Pseudomonadota > Alphaproteobacteria > Rhodospirillales > Azospirillaceae > Azospirillum > Azospirillum sp. UENF 112521. The sequence goes on along the minus strand of NZ_JBSNCI010000009.1, from coordinate 67,868 downwards.
CGTCCCGGATCGGTTTGTTTTCAGCATGCGGACTTAATTGGTCCCGATGAGGCCCCAAGTCAACAAGGGATTCCGCGGCGCACCCAAGGATGGGGCGTGCCGGATTCCATTGGAACCGGTGGATTCGGCTGCATTTTCCAGCCCAGTTCAAGACTTTCGGGCCAACCGGCCCATACCACCGGTTGATGCGGCGCAGGTCAGCCATACCATGGGGGCGTGGCTTCCCCGAAGGATTATTCCGAATGAACCGGGTGTAGGCTGCATGACGCAAAAAAAGCGGCCGGGGGGAAGGCCCCCGGCCGTCGGCAAGTCAAAGCATCAGCCGTTCGAAAGAATCCAGCTCGCACACTGGATCACGGACCACTCCCGTTGATCGGAACCTGCGATCAATGGAACTGGTCAGCCTCGGTGGAGTCCTTGTACGCGGTGGTCGAGGAGGTGCCGCCGGAGATCGCCGTGGCGACCGCGTCGAAGTAGCCGGTGCCGACTTCGCGCTGGTGCTTGGTGGCGGTGTAGCCGTCCTTCTCGGCCGCGAACTCGGCCTGCTGCAGTTCGGAATAGGCGGCCATGCCGCGCTCGGCGTAACCCTTGGCGAGCGTGAAGGCCGAGTAGTTCAGGCTGTGGAAGCCGGCCAGCGTGACGAACTGGAACTTGTAGCCCATGGCGCCCAGCTCGCGCTGGAACTTGGCGATGGTCGCCTCGTCCAGGTTGGCGCGCCAGTTGAAGGAGGGCGAGCAGTTGTAGGCCAGCATCTTGCCGGGGAACTGCTTGTGCACGGCCTCGGCGAAGCGGCGCGCCTCGTCCAGGTTCGGCTTGGAGGTCTCCCACCACATCAGGTCCGAGTACGGCGCGTAGGACAGGCCGCGGGCGATGCAGTGCTCGACACCGACGCCCTTCTTCAGGCGGAAGAAGCCCTCGGCGGTGCGGCCGGCGTCGAAGTCGATGAAGGGATGGTCGCGCTCGTCGACGTCGGAGGTGATGAGCTGCGCCGATTCGGCGTCGGTGCGGCAGATCACCAGGGTCGAGGTGCCGCAGGTGTCGGCGGCCAGACGGGCGGCGTTCAGCGTGCGGATGTGCTGCTGCGTCGGGATCAGAACCTTGCCGCCGAGATGGCCGCACTTCTTTTCCGAAGCCAGCTGGTCTTCCCAGTGCACGCCGGCGGCGCCGGCCTTGATCATCGCCTTCATCAGTTCGAAGGCGTTCAGTGGGCCGCCGAAGCCGGCCTCGGCGTCGGCGATGATCGGCGCGAACCAGTAGGTGTCGCCCTTGCCCTCGGAGGTCTGGATCTCGTCGGCGCGCTTGAAGGTGTTGTTGATGCGCTCGACGACCGCCGGGACCGAGTTCACCGGATACAGGCTCTGGTCCGGGTACATCTGGCCGGCGGTGTTGGCGTCGCCGGCGACCTGCCAGCCCGACAGGTAGATGGCCTTCAGGCCGGCCTTGACCGCCTGCATCGCCTGGTTGCCGGTCAAGGCACCCAGCGTGTTGATGTAGGGCTCGGTGTTCAGCAGCTCCCACAGGCGGCGCGCACCCAGCTCGGCCAGCGTGTACTCGATCTTGACCGAGCCGCTCAGACGCTTGACGTCGTCCATGGTGTAGTCGCGGCGGATGCCCTCGTAACGGGCGGCGTGGATGGCGGTCTTGGTCTTTTCATCGAGCGACATGGGTCAGGTTCCTTTTGTCCGGTGCGCCCGGTCGATCGGGGCGGAACTGGGGTCTCGGGGCGGGCCTTTTGTCGGTCCCGGCATCCGGTTGCGGACAGTGGCGTTTCCTCCCGCCTTGCTCTGCCGTCCGGTGTCTTCGGGGCCGCTTGCGCTTTACAGCGCGGCCGTGAACCAAGACTTAAACCCGGCCCGAGTGCGTTGCAATAAGCCCTTGTTTGTAAAAAGGTCCGTTTGTAAACTGCCGTCTTCACAAAGCTGTAAATCGGTAAATCTTGTAAAGCGGAGAAGCGCGGTGGCGACCATGGAAAAGAAGGCGATGCTGGGACCGAAGGTCCGCCGCCTGCGCCGCGACCAGGGGCTGACCCAGGCGCAGATGGCCGACCAGCTCGGCATCTCCCCCAGCTACCTGAACCTGATCGAGCACAACCAGCGCCCGGTCACGGTGCCGCTGCTGCTGAAGCTGGGCCAGCAGTTCGGCGTCGATCTCCAGGCCTTCGCCGAGGATGAGGAAAGCCGGCTGGTGGCCGGCCTGCGCGAGGTGTTCTCCGACCAGCTGTTCGACGGCTCCGACATCAAGAACCAGGATTTCCGCGAACTGGCGGCGGTGGCGCCGACGCTGGGGCAGGCGGTGGTGGCGCTCTATCGCGGCTTCCGCGGGGCGCGCGACGATCTCCAGGCCCTGGCGGAGCGGGTCGCCGACCGCGAGAAGCTGCATCTGGTGCAGGCCACCGGCTTCCCGCAGGACGAGGTGCGCGACCTGTTCCAGACCCATTCCAACCATTTCCCCGAGTTGGAGGCGGCGGCGGAAAGCCTGTGGCAGGACGGCAAGCTGGAACGCGGCGACCTCTATCGCGGGCTGGTCGACTGGCTGAACACCCAGCACAGCGTCCGTGTCCGCCTGCTGCCGTCGGAGGTGATGGGCTATGCGGTGCGCCGCTTCGACCGCCACAGCCGGCGCATCCTGCTGTCGGAGATGCTGGCGCCGTCGGGCCGCACCTTCCAGCTCGCCTGCCAGATCGCGCTGCTGCGCCACCGCGACCTGCTGAACGGCATCGTCGATGCCGCCAATTTGTCGGACGACGAGGCGCGGCGGCTGACCCGGATCGGGCTGGCGAACTATTTCGCCGCGGCGGTGCTGATGCCCTATGCCCGCTTCCACGAGGCGGCGACCCAGCTGCGCTACGACATCGAGATCCTGCGGCGGCGCTTCGATGCGTCGTTCGAGCAGGTTTGCCACCGGCTGACCACCCTGCACCGGTCGGGGGCGAAGGGCGTGCCCTTCTTCTTCATGCGGGTGGACAGCGCCGGCAACGTGTCGAAGCGTTTTTCGGGTGCGGGCTTCCATTTCGCCCGCTTCGGCGGCGGCTGCCCGCGCTGGATCGTTTATGAGGCCTTCCGCACGCCCGGCAAGATCCACAGCCAGATGGCGGAGATGCCGGACGGCACCGCCTACTTCTCCATCGCCCGCACGGTGGTGAAGGCCGGCGGCGGTCACCGCAGCCCGCCGCAGCAATTCGCCGTGGCGCTGGGCTGCGATGTCCAGCATGCGGCTCAGGTCACCTATGCGGACGGGTTCGACCTGTCCAACACCGATGCGGCGACGCCGATCGGGGTGAATTGCCGGCTCTGCCCGCGGCTGGACTGTTCGCAGCGGGCGTTTCCGCCGCTGAATCATCGGCTTATCGTCGATGAGAATCTGCGCGGCCTGTCGCCCTACCTGTTCGCGCCGCCCAGCGCGGAATAAGGATTCAATTGACCGGGATCAATGTTGTACGGCGGAATTCGTGTTGTTTGCCGGAAAGCCCGTCATTTGACTGGTATAAATCCGTGGCCTTCGACCGGGTTTGTTGATAGGTTTCGGCCGTTGCGTCGCGGCAGCTCCGCTCGTGTCATCGCGCCGGCCACCTGAACGCAGCGTCCCGGACTTCTGTATTGAACATTGCCAACAGAGCTTGGCCTCGACAGGTTTTGGAACGCCCCCATGAGCAACTTGATCAAAGAGCGCGTGCTGACCGTTCACCACTGGACCGACACGCTGTTCAGCTTCACCACCACGCGCGATCCGTCCTTCCGCTTCCTGCCGGGGCAGTTCACCATGATCGGGCTGGAGGTCGAAGGCCGGCCCCTGCTGCGTGCCTACAGCCTCGTCAGCGCGCATTACGAGGAGACGCTGGAGTTCTTCAGCATCAAGGTGCAGGACGGCCCGCTGACCTCGCGGCTCCAGCACCTGAAGGAAGGCGACACGCTGCTGGTGAACCGCAAGGCGACCGGCACGCTGATCACCGACAACCTGCTTCCCGGGCGGAACCTGTATCTGCTGAGCACCGGCACCGGCCTGGCGCCGTTCCTCAGCATCATCAAGGACCCGGAGATGTACGAGAAGTTCGACCGGGTGATCCTGACCCACGGCACCCGCACGGTGGCGGAGCTGGCCTATGACGACCTGATCCACCACAGCCTGCCGGAGAACGAGTTCTTCGGCGAGCAGGTGAAGGAAAAGCTGCTCTATTACCCGACCGTGACGCGCGAGCCCTTCTGCAACCAGGGCCGCCTGACCACGCTGATGGAAACCGGTAAGCTATACGAAGACCTGGGCCTGCCGGAACTGGACGCCGAGAAGGACCGCGTGATGATCTGCGGCAGCCCGGCCATGCTGGCCGAGACCACCGCGATGATGGAAAAGCGCGGCTTCGTCATGGGCACCAACGGCGAGCCGGGCGGCTTCGTCATCGAAAAGGCGTTCGTGGAGCGCTGAGGGTATCGGCTTTCGGGCCGCGCCAGAGTTTCATGCGTTCCACCGGAGTCCATCAGGCGTTCACGGAAGTGCCTGATGGACTTCAGGCTTCCGGTTTTCCCAGCGTCCCTCCGCTCTTCCCGGGTTGATTGGATTCGATGACTGGGAGGCCTGGTTGCAGCCCGGACGCGTCGTTATGGTGGTGCGATGACGGACGCGGCCGATCAGATCATCGAGATTTACCGAAAGCATGGCCTTGCGTGGGAGTCCAGCCGCGGCCGTAGCCTTTTCGAGAAGGTCTGGCTCGATCGTTTCCAGGAGCTTCTGCCGTCCGGGGGTGCTGTCCTGGATCTGGGCTGTGGGGGCGCCGACCCCGTGGCGCGCTATTTCATCGAGCGCGGGTTCGCGGTGACGGGGATCGATACGTCTCCGCCTCTTCTGGGACTGGCGCAGGAGCGGTTTCCCGAGCATCGTTGGCTCTTGTCGGACATGCGCGGACTGTCCTTGCCCAGGCGTTTTGACGGCATCCTGGCCTGGAACAGCTTCTTTCATCTGCGCTGGGATGACCAACAGCGGATGTTCGAGGTTTTTCAACGCCATGCGGCGCCGGCGACCGCTCTCATGTTCACCAGTGGCCCCGCGCATGGAGAGGCGATCGGTGCTCTCCAGGGTGAACCCCTGTTCCATGCCAGCCTGGACGGGGATGAATACCGTGCGTTGCTGGATGCGCACGGGTTCGATGTCGTCGCGCATGTACGAGAGGATCCTGAGTGCAACGGTCACACGGTTTGGCTGGCGCGTGCCCAAGCGGGCTGATGAGGCCGGTTACGGCGTCTTGCGTTTCATACTGAGCGCACGAAGGCCATTGACCTGCATAAATTGTCGCCCCGGCGGAATAAACCTCCCCTCCCGCCGGTTTACCGAATTGTGACGAAGGCACGTCACTCAATCCTTGACCGACTGGGCGCGCCTCCTTTGGGGGGCGCGCCCATTTTCTGTCCGCATCCGTGAATAAAATCGGCGTCCGGCCTGTTGGTGCGACGGTCGCCGTTCAAACCGTCAAGCCTTTGGTGTAGACATCCCGCCCATGCGCCTGATCCTCATCCTTGCCGCGCTGCTCGTCGCCGGCCTCGCCAATCTCGCCGTCTGGTCCCTGCCGAACCTGCCGGTGCCGCTCGACCCGCCGCCCGGCGGCAAGCTGCGCAGCGTGTCCTTCGCGCCCTTCCGCGACGGGCAGAGCCCGCTGACCGGCGTCCTGCCCTCCACCGCCCAGATCGAGGAGGACCTCGTCGCACTGGCGCCGCAGGTGGCCGGCATCCGCACCTACACCTCGCTGGAAGGCCTGCAGGTGGTGCCGGAACTGGCGCGCAAGCACGGCATGCAGGTCACCATGGGGGCTTGGCTGTCCTCGCGGACCGACAAGAACGAGGCGGAGATCGCCTCGCTGATCGACCTCGCCAACCGCTATCCCGACGTCATCACCCGCGTCATCGTCGGCAACGAGGTGCTGCTGCGCCGCGAGCTGACGCCGGAGCAGGTCGCCGGCTACATCGACCGCGTCAAGGCGGCGGTGAAGCAGCCGGTGTCCTATGCCGACGTGTGGGAATGGTGGCTGAAATACCCGCAGATCGCCGACCACGTCGATTACCTGACCATCCACCTGCTGCCCTATTGGGAGGATGTGCCGGCCGGCGTCGAGGCGGCGACCGAGCGCATCCGCCAGAGCTACCGAACCATCGCCCACCGCTTTCCCGGCAAACCGATCCTGGTCGGCGAGACCGGCTGGCCGACTCAAGGCCGCTCGCGCGGGGCCGCCGTGCCGGGGCTGGTCAACAAGGCGAAGTTCGTCAATGCCTTCGTCCGCATGGCCGAGCAGGAGGGCTTCGACTACAACGTGATCGAAGCCTTCGATCAGGAATGGAAGGCCAAGCTTGAGGGCACGGTCGGCGGCCATTGGGGCCTGTACAACGCCGACCGCACGCCGAAATTCTCGCTGGCCGGGCCGGTCGTCGGCAATGTCGCGTGGCCCTGGCTGTTCGCGGCGTCGAGCGGGCTGGCGCTGGTGCTACTGGGCGGGCTGTCGCTGCTGCGCCGCCATGTGCCGGGCACCGGCTGGGTCGTGCTGATCCTGCTGGCGCAGGCGTTGTCCACCCTCTATATCCGCGCCGCCTTCCTGGCGGAGCATGGCAAGCATTACTGGCAGGACACCACGCTGGCGGTGGCGATGCTGGCGCTGACCGCGGCGCTGGCGCTGGCGGTTCTGCTGACCGCCCACCGCACGCTGGCGAGCGGCGGTCTGGCGAGCGAGCCGCTGGCCGGCCTGCGCCATGCCCGCCCGGCCCTGACCCGCACCGAGCGGGTGGGGCGGTGGAGCGCCGTGGCGCTGGGCGTCGCGGCGCTGGTCTGGTCGCTGCTGATCGTCTTCGACGGCCGCTACCGCGACTTCCCCAACCCGTACCTGCTGATCCCGGCGGTGGCGCTGCCGGCGCTGGGCCTGATCCGCGCCGCCCGCCGGCCGGTGGGGACGGAGACGCAGGGCGCGCTGGGCATCGCCAGCCTGTTCCGTCCGGCGATTCCCGTCGCCGACGGCGAGCCGCGCGGCCTGTGCGGCGCCGTCCGCCGCCTGCCGGTCGAGTCGGCTCTGGGCTTCGGCCTGCTGCTGGCGGCGCTGCTGACCGTGGTGGCGGAGGGCTTCGTGCCGCTCGAATCGCTGATCTACGGCCAACTGCCCTTCATGGAGGCGCTGCACGAGGTCGAATGGACCCGGCCGAACTGGGAAGCGCTGGGTTGGGCAGCCTTGCAGGTCCTGCTGGCGCTGCCCTTCCTGGCCGGGGTGTGGAGCGCCCGGCGTCCGCTTCGGCGAATTTGAAGAAAGTCAGGTCCGGATCAGCCCGTCCTGCTTCGTCGGTTCCGGAGCAGGGGCCGGGCCGGGCGCCGGAGCGGCGGGCGGCGTCAGCTGCCAGTTGTCCAGGGCCCGTTTCAGCGCGTCGAGCCCGGCGCCGGCCGAGTTTTTCGCCTCGTCCGCCGCGCGGGTGATGGCGGCGCAGAGGTCGGCGCGGCGCTTGGGATCGTTGCGGCTTTCCTCCAGCGCGCGGCCGACATCGTCGGTCGTGCCGCCGCCCTTGGCGTCGGGCGGCACCGCCTTCGGGTCGATCCCCAGCAGCGGCAGCAGATACTCCCGCCCCTTCTCGCGCGCCACCGCCGCGGCCTTGTCGCCGAAACGCTCCGCCGCCGCGACCCCGGTGTCCCAGGTGCTGAGCGCCGCCGAGACGGTCGGGCTGCACCGGCCGGCCGGGTCGCCGGGTGGAACCGTCTGGGCATGCAGCGGGGCGGCGCTCAGCAGCAGGACGGCGAGCGCCGGCATGGCAAGGCGGAGAGCGGGGGATGGGCACGTCATGGGCGGAACCCTGCGGTCGGGGGAGGGGCTTTGTGAGATTTGGGAAGGCGGCCGGCGGCTTTCCATGGTCCCTGGTTATGGGGCCGGCCCAACCGGTTTGCCGGATTGGTTGGAAGGGTGAAAAGCGGCGATGTGCCGCGACCTGTGGCGATTTTGCTACCAAATGACTGTTTCATGACCTTTACATGACATGCCGCCGCTGCACCGCACCGCGAAGCGTGCTAAGAGCAGCGCCAAACCATTCCAGTCTACGCGAGTCACCGTCCCATGCTGCTGCGCGCATTCCGTTCGCTGATGCCGAAGGAGGAACGCTTCGTCGACCAGTTCGTCGAGCAGGCCCGCCACATCGTGGCAGCATCCATCGCACTGGAAGCGGTGATGGATTCCGGACCGGACGACCGCGCGCAGAAGGTCGCAGCGCTGAAGCGGGTGGAGAAGGACGCCGACCGCATCGCCAAGGATGCCGGGCGCGACCTGCACCGCGCCTTCATCACCCCCTTCGACCGCTCGGACATCCTGTCGCTGATCAACGCGCTGGACGACGCCATCGACCTGATGGACGAGGTGCCGCGCCATGCCGGCCTCTACGGCATCGAGGCGTTCGACGAGCCGATGCGCCGCTTCGTCGCCCTGATCCGCCAGCAGGCCGACGTGCTTGTCGAGCTGATGCCGCTCCTGGGCGCCATCGCCCGCAACGCCGAGCGGATCGACCATCTCTGCGGCCGGCTGTCCGACATCGAGGACGAGGCCGACGATATCCTGCGCAGCGCGCTCCAGTCGCTGATCGCGGAAAAGCCGGACATGATCGCCTTCCTCGGCCGGCGCGAGCTGTACGAGATGCTGGAGGCGGTGACCGACCGGTGCGACGACGTCGGCGACTTGGTCGCGGGCATCACGCTCGATCAGGTCTGAGGCGGTCCCGGTCATGGAGGCCCTGCAGCTCGGCCTGCCGGCGATCGCCGTCATCGTTCTGGTGGCGCTCGCCTTCGACTTCATCAACGGCCTGCACGACGCGGCGAACTCCATCGCCACCGTGGTGTCGACCCGCGTGCTGTCGCCCAAGCTGGCCGTCCTGTGGGCGGCCTTCTTCAACTTCATCGCCTTCCTGTTCTTCGGCCTGCATGTCGCCACCACCATCGGCACCGGGCTGGTCGATCCGCTGGTGATGGACCCGGCGGTGATCCTGGCGGCGCTGATCGGCGCCATCGGCTGGAACCTGATCACCTGGTATCTCGGGCTGCCGTCCTCGTCGTCGCATGCGCTGGTCGGCGGCATCGCCGGGGCGGGCATCGCCAAGGCCGGCTTCGGCGCCATCATCGCCAGCGGCTTCACCAAGACGGCGGTCGCCATCGTGCTGTCGCCGGGCATCGGCCTCTTGCTGGCGCTGCTCCTGATGCTGGTGCTGTCCTGGGCGCTGCGCCGGGCCGCCCCCTTCGCGGTCGACCGCCAGTTCCGGCACTGGCAGCTGGTTTCGGCGGCGCTGTACAGCCTGGGCCATGGCGGCAACGACGCGCAGAAGACGATGGGCATCATCGCCGTCCTGCTGTTCAGCCAGGGCATGCTGGGCGATACCTTCCACGTGCCCTTCTGGGTGATCATCGCCTGCCAGCTGGCGATGGGGCTGGGCACCATGATGGGCGGCTGGCGGATCGTCCGCACCATGGGGTCGCGCATCACCGACCTGAAGCCCTACCAGGGCTTCTGCGCCGAGACGGCGGGCGCCATCACCCTGTTCGGCGCGACGTGGCTGGGCATCCCGGTTTCGACCACCCACACCATCACCGGCGCCATCGTCGGCGTCGGCTCCGCCCGCCGCACCTCGGCGGTGCGCTGGGGGCTGGCGGGCCGAATCGTCTGGGCCTGGGTGCTGACGATTCCCGCCTCCGGCATCGTCGCCTGGCTGTCCTACCTGCTGGTGGCGAGCGTCCTGCACCCGTAAGGGCCTCGATTTGGGGGAGAACACCCTGTGAACGAGGGGGCGGATACCAGTACGATCGGATAAGCCCTTCGTGACGCAGCCCGCCCTTGACCCGCAAGGGCGGGAACGGCAGGATCGGTCCGGTGGAGACAGGATACCGGTCATGCCGCATATCGAACGCACCGACCAAGGTGAGCAGTATGTGCTTCCCGGCACCGAACGCCGGACGGTCCCAGGCTTGCCTTATGCGGCGGAAGCCGACGGCCAGCTGACCCTGCATTTCTACGCCCCACCCGAGAAGACCGAGCGCCGTCCACGCCCGGCCTCGGCGCGCGCGCTCTCCGCCACGCCCCTGCCCATGGCACCGCTGCCCGCCAGCCAGGCGGAGCCGGTCGTGACCGACGCCACGCCGCAAAGCCTGTTCGGCCGGCGTCTCGCCCATTTCCCGAGGGTGTTCGAGCAGCCCTGACCCGGCTTCAGGCGGGCCTTCAGGCGGCGCCGGTGCGGCTGCGCCCGGCGGCCAGCGTGCGGGCGACCTGACGCAGCAGCAGGTCGCGCTCATAGGGCTTGCCGATGTGCCCGTTCATGCCGGCCTCGTAGCAGTCGCGCCGCTCCTCGTCCGACGAACCGGCGGTCAGCGCCAGGATCGGCAGGTCGCCCAGCGGCGGCGGCAGGGCGCGGATGATCCGGCTCGCCTCCAGCCCGTCCATCTCCGGCATCTGCACGTCCATCAGCACGAGGTCGTAATCGCCGGCCTTCACCGCTTCCACCGCCGCGGCGCCATCGGCCACCAGATCGATGCGGTAGCCGCTGTCCTTGAACAGCGCCGCCAGCAGTTCGCGGTTGATCGACAGAATCCTCGGCGATCAGCAGGCGCGGCGGTCCGGCGGGATGGGGCAGGGGAGTGGGGTGGGGTGGGGTAAGCTGGGCAGGCGGCGGGGCGGCGATTGCCTGAGCCTGGGCTGCCGTCTCCGCCCGCCGGCCGGCGACGCGGGCAAGCTGCCGGCGCAGGTCGTCGATGGAGAAGGGCTTGGCGATCATCGCCACGTCGGGGCCGAAGCCGGCAGGCGTGCCGACGGCATGGGCGGCAAAGCCGGAGGCCAGCAGAACCGGCAGGCCCGGGCGCATGCGGGCGGTGTGCCGGGCCAGTTCCGTCCCGTCCATGCCCGGCGGCATGACGACGTCGCTGAGCAGCAGATCGAGCTTCTCCGGCCCGTCCAGCACCACCAGCGCTTCGTTGGCGTTGGTCGCCGCGATCACCCGATGGCCCCAGCCGCGCAGCAGCCCGGAAACCATGTCGCGCACGGTCGGGTCGTCGTCCACCAGCAGGATCGACAGCGGTCCGGCCGGCGGCGGGGAAAGCGCAGGCGGCAAGGGCTGGGCCGCAGGCTGTGGGGGGACGGCGGGGGCGATGGCTGGGCGGGTGATGGCCGAGTGAGCGATGGCCGGGTGGGCCGGGGGTGCCGCTGTCCTGCCCGAAGCCTCCGCCGGCAACAGGCGGTTCGCCGGCAGCCGCACCGTCACCGTGGTGCCGACGCCCAGCGTGCTGCGCAGCGCCAGCGTGCCGCCATGCAGCTCGACCAGCCGCTTGGTCAGCGGCAGGCCCAGCCCGGCGCCCTCCACTCCGCGGTGGTCGGCGCTCTCGACACGGGCGAAGGGTTCCAGCACGCGATCCAGATCCTCGGCCGGGATGCCCAGCCCCGTGTCGGTGATGCGGATCACCGGCGTGCCGTCCTCCAGCAGGGCTGACAGGGTCACCGATCCGCCGGACGGCGTGTATTTCACCCCGTTGGCGATCAGGTTCAGCAGGATCTGGCGGATGCGGCGGTCGTCTCCGCGCAAGGCACTCACCGCCGGCGCCACCACCGCCGACAGCAGCACACCGGCGCGCTCCGCCCGCGGGGTCAACATGCGGACGGCGAAATCCGCCGCGTCCTCCAGGTCGCAGTGCCCCTCCTCCAGGGTCAGCGCCCCGGCCTCCGCCCGCGCATGGTCGAGGATCTCGTTGATCAGCTCCAGCACATGCTGGCCGCTGTCGCGGACATTGGCGGCATATTGCCGGTAGGACGGGGTGCCGACCGGCCCCTCCGCCTCGCGGGCGATCAGGTCGGCGAAGCCGATGACGGCGTTCAGCGGCGTGCGCAGCTCGTGGCTCAGCCCGGCCAGGAACTCGCCCTTGGCCCGGTTGGCGGCCTCGGCGGCCTGCCGGGCGCTCTCCGCCATGTCGCGGGCTTGGTTCAGCGCGGCGGCGAGCCGGGCGCTCTCGTCGCGTTCGGCGCTGGTCCGCTCCACCGCGTTCCGCGCCTCGGCCAAGGCGACCTGCGCCTTGCGCTCGCGGTCGAGATAGCGCATTCCCCAGGCCAGCATCCCGAGGACCGCCAGCAGGCCGACCAGGGTCTCCACCACCGTGTGCAGGGTGCGGGTGCGCCACACGGCCATCGCCTCGTCCCGGTCGATGCCGGCCAGCACCACCAGGCCATAGTCGCGCACGGTCCGGTAGGCGGCGATGCGCAGCACCCCGTCCAGCGGCGACAGCGACAGGAACTGCCCCTCCGGCGCTTCGCGCAGCCGGGACTGGAACAGCGTTCCGGCTACGGCCGTGCGGCCGGCCGAGGCTTCGGGCTCCGGGCGGCGGGCAACCACCTCGCCGTTCGGCCGGTAGACGGCGATCAGCGGATCGAATTCCAGGCCCGGAATGCTGTAGAAGTCGGTCAGGTGGTTCACCCGGATCGACACGGACGCCACCCCGACGAAGCGCCCCTCGTCGTCATGCAGTGGGCGGGAAACCGGAAAGACCAGCGGATAGGCCCCGGTGCGGACCGGCTGCGCCGCGCCGATGTGCAGGCGCGTCCCGCCGCGCAGGGCCTCCAGACCGGTCCGGTCGGCAAAATCGGCGATGCGGTTGGGGAAGCTGGCCGATTCGAGCACGGCGCGGCCGTCGGCGTCGTAAATCCAGATGGCATCGGCGCCCTCGACCTGGGCGGCCTGTTCGCGCAGACGGGCCCAATGCTTCAGGTCGCGCAGCTTCTCCAGGCCGCGGGCCTCCGCCACCATGGCCGCTGCCTGGTCGAGCGCCACGTCCGCCGTCCGCACCGTGCGGCGGACATGGTCGTCGACCAGCCGGGCCATGTCCTGCACCAGGGCGAAGCGGCGCTGCTGGGTGTCCTGGTAATCGTAATAGACCCTGTGGGCCGCGTTGCCCGCCAATGCGGCCAGCACGACCACCACCACCAGCGCGCCCCGTAGGAAGCGTCCCACAAATCCCCCTTTTGTGTGCCGATGCGCGATGCGGCCCGCCCGAAACTTTACATCCAAACTATCACGAAACCGGGGGAGCGGCTGTGCTATTCGAGCGGGAGGGGGCTTGGGGTTTGCCCCGATGGCCGGACAGTTTCAGGGGGCTTGCGGGGCCGGAAACGCCCGCCTCATTCAAAAAAATCGCGCCGCCCCTCCTCTTGCGCGGCCTGTCCCATGGACCCAAATGGGCGGGCGTCTGAACCATTGGGGAGGTCGAACGATGGGTCTGTTCGATATGTTCAAGGGCAACGCGCCGCTGGAGATGAATCCGCGCCGTGCGCTGGTGGTGTCGCTGGTCTACTGCATGGGGTCGGATGGCGAGATCGACCCGGAGGAGGTCGGCCATCTGGTTTCCGTCCTCGGCCGCCGCGCCTCGCGGGAGGAGCTGGACGGCTGCCTCAAATATGCGCGCAGCACCCCGCCGGACAGCTTCCTGGCCGAAGTCGCGCCGAAGCTGAACCAGCAGCAGCGGCTGTGCATCCTCTTGAACATGATCGACAGCGCCATGGCCGACGGCGAGGCGGAGCAGGGCGAGCGCGACCTGATCATCCGCTTCCAGCAGGCCTTCGGCTTCGACGACGCCACGTTGCGCCCCTATTTCGAGGCACTGACCGCGAAGAACGCCCGGTTCGTGCTGGATGGCTGACGGGGACCGCCCCCTCTCCGATGGGGAGGGGGCGCCAGTCCTTTACAGCCAGCCCTTTACAGCCAGTCCCTTACAGCCAATCGGGCACCCGCTCGGCCGCCAGCATCTCCTCCACCGTCGGGCGGGGGCGGATGACGGAGAAGCGGTCGCCGTTGACCAGAACCTCCGGCACCAGCGGCCGGGTGTTGTAGGTCGAGGCCATCACCGCGCCATAGGCGCCGGCCGACAGGAAGGCGACGAGGTCGTCGTCGGCCAGCGGCGGCAGCGGGCGCTGAACGGCGAAGGTGTCGCCGCTCTCGCACACCGGGCCGACCACGTCGTAGGGCTCGGCAGCTGCGTCGGCAGCGGGTTCCGCGACGGGCACGATGCCGTGATAAGCGTCGTACAGCGACGGGCGGATCAGGTCGTTCATCGCCGCGTCGACGATGGCGAAGCGGCGGTGCAGCCCCTGCTTCACATAGATGACGCGGCTGACCAGGATGCCGGCGTTGCCGACCAGCGAGCGGCCCGGCTCCAGCGTGATCCGGCAGCCGAGATTGCCGGTGATCGAGCGCACCATCGCGGCATAGTCGGCCAGATCGGGCGGCGCCTCGTTCTTGTAGGTGATGCCGAGCCCGCCGCCGAGATCCAGGCGCTGGATGTCGTGGCCGTCCTCGCGCAACTGGTGCAGCAGCGCCGCCACCCGCTCATAGGCCGCCCGGAAGGGGGCGAGGTCGGTCAGCTGCGAGCCGATATGGACGGCGATGGCGACCGGCTTGATGCCCGGCAGGGCGGCCGCGCGGCGGTAGATCTCACGCGCGTGGTCGTAGTCGATGCCGAACTTGTTCTCTTTCTTGCCGGTGGCGATCTTGGCGTGGGTCTTGGCGTCGACGTCCGGGTTGACGCGGAAGGCGATGGGAGCCTCCACGCCCATGGACGAGGCGATCTGGCTCAGCGCCTCCAGCTCCGGCACCGATTCCACGTTGATCTGGTGGATGCCGGCCTCAAGGGCGGCGCGCAGGTCGTCGCGGGTCTTGCCGACGCCGGAGAAGACGATGCGCTCGGGCGGGATGCCGCCGGCCAGCGCGCGCTTCATCTCGCCGACCGACACCACGTCGCCGCCGGCCCCCAGCTTCGCCAGCGTGCGGATGACGGCGAGGTTGGAGTTGGCCTTCAGCGCATAGCAGACGCCGGCATCCTGGCCGGCGAAGGCGCCGGCATAGGCGTTGTAGTGCGACTCCAGCGCCGCGGTGGAATAGAGGTAGAAGGGTGTGCCCACCTCCCGCGCCACATCCTCCAGCGACACGGATTCGGCGTGCAGAACGCCGTTGCGGTAGGCGAAGACGCTCATGGGTGAGCCGTTCGGGGCACCGGTGCGGGCGGTCATGGGAACTGGACTCCGGAACCGGCCGGCTTACCGGGCTTCGGGTCCAGCGAGGGGTTGGGATAGGTGCGGGGGAAGGGATCGACCTGCCCTTCGGGAACCGGGCTGTCGACGGCCTTCGGCTTCTTGCCGCAGCCGGCCAGCGCCAGGGCGCCGGCCAGGGCGAGGACGGTCAGGGAGACGGAGCGGGGAAGACGGCTGTTCACAGGAAACGCTCCCGGGCGGCCTTCACCGCCTCCTGCACGCGGACGGGGGCCGGGCCGCCGAAGCTGGTGCGGCTGTTCAGCGACGCCTCGATGCTCAGCGCCGGATAGACGGCTTCGGTGATGCGCGGCTCGATGGCCTGGAGTTCGGCCAGCGTCAGGTCGGTCAGGCCGACGCGCCGGTCCTCCGCCGCCTTCACGGCGCGGCCGGTGACGTGGTGCGCCTCGCGGAAGGGCATGTCCAGCTCCCGCACCAGCCAGTCGGCGAGGTCGGTGGCGTTCAGGAAGCCGCGGTCGGCCGCCTCGCGCATCGCCGGCACGTTGGGCTGCATGTCGCGCACCATGCCTTCCATGGCGGCGATGCAGAGCGCCAGCGTGTCGTCGGCCTCGAACACCGGCTCCTTGTCCTCCTGCATGTCCTTGGAATAGGCCAGCGGCAGGCCCTTCATGGCGATCAGCAGGCTGTTCAAACTGCCGATGACGCGCCCGGCCTTGGCGCGCACCAGCTCCGCCGCGTCGGGGTTCTTCTTCTGCGGCATGATCGACGAGCCGGTGGTGAAGGCGTCCGACAGCTTGATGAAGCGGAACTGCGCCGAGCACCAGATCACGATCTCCTCGGCGAAGCGCGACAGGTGCATGCCGCAGATCGACGCCGCCGACAGATATTCCAGCGCGAAGTCGCGGTCGGACACCGCGTCCAGCGAATTGGCGGTCGGCCGGTTGAAGCCCAGCGCCTCCGCCGTCATGAAGCGGTCGATGGGGTAGGGCGTGCCGGCCAGCGCCGCCGAGCCGAGCGGGCATTCGTTCAGCCGGCAGCGGGCGTCGCGGAACCGGCTGCGGTCGCGCCCGAACATCTCGACATAGGCCAGCAGGTGATGGGCGAAGCTGATCGGCTGCGCCGCCTGGAGATGGGTGAAGCCGGGCATCACCGTGCCGGTGTGCTGCTCCGCCAGGTCGATCAGCGCGGTCTGCAGCGCGGTCAGGCCGGCGATGGTGCGGTCGATGGCGTCGCGCACCCACAGCTTGAAATCGGTCGCCACCTGGTCGTTGCGCGAGCGGCCGGTGTGCAGGCGCTTGGCCGGTTCGCCGATCAGTTCGGCCAGCCGGGCCTCCACATTCATGTGGATGTCCTCCAGCTCCACCTTGAAGGTGAAGCTGCCGGCGTCAATCTCTGCCTTTACGCGGTCGAGCCCGTCGATGATGGCGTCGGCGTCGGCCTGGGATATGATGCCCTGCTTGGCCAGCATCGCGGCATGGGCCTTCGACCCGGCGATGTCCTGGTCGGCGAGCCGCTTGTCGAAGCCGATGGAGGCGTTGATCTTCTCCATGATGGCGGCGGGACCGCGGGCGAATCGCCCGCCCCACATCTGGCTGGCGGCGGGTGCGGCAGAGCCGGTGGAGGCGCCGGTCGGGGCGGCGGAAGTCGGCGTGGTCTGATCGGCGCTCATGGGGACGGATACCGGGGCATTCGGGTGAAGGGGAGCGAGGAAGCGTGAGTATGCGGACTTTGACGGCGGTCGCAACGGTTTGTGTGTGCATGGCCGGGGCCGGCCTGTGGTGGAGCGCCGGTGCGGCGCCTGCTGCGCCGGAGGTGGTGCGGCTGGGCGCGTCCGACGCGGTCACGCCCGCCGCCTCGACCGGCGCCGACAAGCTGGAGAAGTTCAAGGGGGCGGAGCCCAAGCCGATGCCGCCCTTGTCCTTCGTCGATGCCGAGGGGCGGCGGGTCGATCTGGCCGATTTCAAGGACCGGGTGATCCTGCTGAACCTGTGGGCGACCTGGTGCGGGCCGTGCGTGAAGGAGATGCCGTCGCTCGACCGGCTCCAGGCCCAGCTGGGCGGCGACGCCTTCCAGGTGGTGGCGCTGTCGCTGGACCGCGGCGGGCGGACGGCGGTCGAGCCCTTCTACAAGAAGACGGGGGTGGAGCATCTGACGGTGTTCCTCGATCCGGGTTCGGAGTCGATGAAGGCGCTGTCGCTGCGCGGCCTGCCCACCACCATCCTGGTCGATCCCGAGGGCCGTGAGCTTGGCCGCGTCGAAGGGGCGGTGGAGTGGGATTCGCCGGAGGTCGTCGCCTTTCTGCGCCAGTTCCTGGGCCGCGGCGGCGGCACTGGCGGCGGGCCGGCCCGCGACCGCGGGGTGATGAAGACCCGAGGCTGACGATGCGGCGGCCATGGGGTAGAGTGGGGAGATAACCTCCGCCTGTCCCGAGCCGCCCAATGACGCAGTCCGCCTCTTCCGGTCCCAAGCGCTACACCATCGAGCCCGGCATCGTGATGATGTTGCAGGGCGAGCGCGCCGACCGGGCATGGCTGATCGAATCCGGGGAGCTGGAGGTGCTGCTGACCGCCGCGGACGGCAGCATCCGGCGGCTGGGGGTGGTCGGCAAGGGGGCGGTGGTCGGCGAGATGGCGCTGATCGACGATGGCGAGCGCAGTGCCACCGTGCGGTCGCTGACCGAGGTGACGTGCGTCGAGGTGACGCGAGAGGTGTTCCGCGGCCTGCTGAAGCGCAGCCCGCCGCTGGCGTCCTACCTGTTGCAGAGCCTGATCGCCGCCATCCGCCGCGACTATGGCCTGCCGCCGACCGAGCGGGTCGGCAATGCGGTGGATTTCCGCTCCACCAATTCGTTCCAGAAGGTGGCCGACCGCCGGATGATCCGCGAAGGGCACGTCTTCTTCAGCCCCAACGAGCCGCTGAACGCCGCCTATCTGATCCAGTCCGGCCGTGTCGCGTTCCGCCCCGGCCGGGGCACGCAGGACGAGGAGATCGCCAGCTTCGGGCCGGGCAGCCTGTTCGGCGAGATCTATCTGCTGACCGGCCGCAAGCCCGACGTCACCGCGGTGGCGGTGAGCGGCGGGGTTTGCGAGGTGATCGACAAGCGCAGCTTCGAGGATGCGGTGATGGCGATGCCGCCGATCCTGAAATCGCTGGCGCGGATTTACATCGCGCAGCTGACGAAGAAAGCGCAATAGCGGCAATTCCGTCGAGGACCGCTTTGCCGAGGTCCGGCACTGGACATCCGTCTCAGGTGGCGGACGTCGCCGGACACACGATGCCGACCTCCGTGGAGTCTTATGGTGGCGGCAAGGCCCGATTGTGCGATGCGTGCAAAACCGGGATCAGGGAGTCCAGACCGGTGGCGCACCGATCACCGTACGGATGGCGCTGCTCACCACCCGGAATTTCGCGGAGGGTTGCGCCAAGGCGCGCAGCAGGTGGATGCCCGTATCCGACATATTCCAAGATTCGGCTCCGGATATGGCCCCGGATTCGGCGTCGAGAGTCAGGCGCAGGAGAGCGCCGGCACGAACGTCGGCACCGACGACCCAATCCGGCAGAAAAGCAATGCCGATTCCGGAGAGAGCCGCGCCCCGCATCGCCTCGAAGTCGTCGCAGCGGAAGACCACGCCGGCATCCTGCCGATGCCCTGCCGGATGGCCGAGCACGTCCGTCCAGCCGAGCAGATCGGCGCCATGCAGCTTGTCGATCAGCCGGTGACCGGCGAGCGAGGGGCGGTCGGCCGGCGTCCCGTTGCGCGACAGGTAGTCCGGCGAGGCGACGAGGAGCCTTTTCTGTCCGACGAGACGGGTGGCGATGAGCGTGCTGTCCGCCAGCTCTCCGATGCGGATCACCGCGTCGAGACGTTCGAGGACCGGGTCTGCCAGCCGTTCGGTCAGATCGAGTTCGACGGTCAGCCGGGGATGGTCCCGCATCGCCGCCTCCACCGCCGGGATCACATAGCGCTTGCCGAAGGTGGGAAAGCAGGCGAGGCGGAAGACGCCGGTCACCGTTCCGTCGAAGGCGGCGATCTCCGCGTGGGTGTCGGCCAAATCGTCCAGAAGCCGTTGCGCGCGTTCGAAAAGCCGCTCACCGGCATCGGTCATCGCCAGGGCGCGGGTCGAGCGCACAAAGAGCGGGACGCCGACGCTGTGTTCCAGCGCGTCGATCTGGCGGGCGATGGCGGACGGCGTGAGGCCGCGCCGCCGCGCCGCGTTGGAGAAGCTGCCGCCCCTGACCACATCGACGAAGACCGTCAGATGCTCTGCGAAGCGCGGATCGATCATCTTTGCGTTCCGAGCAAAAAGGTTTCGATGTCTGGCTGCATTCTCGCCCCTGCGGAGGCTGCGTAAGGTCCATTCCACCAGCCGGGCGCCGGAGCCCGACTGAGGTGAAATGGAGAGTACAATGAAAGTCCTGGATCGCATCCTGTCCCAATCCGCCTATTCGGCCGAAATCGACGTGCCGCTGGACCAGGTGGACATCGAGGAATGGCTGTTTTCACTGCCGGAGGCCGAATATCAGCGCTGCTGCGCACCCGACCATATCGCCGCTGGCATCACCACGACCGACGACGGTCGCCGGATGTCGATCAATGTCGAGATGATCGGGACCGGGCTGGTGGTCCAGCATTACGTCGCCGAGGAAGCCGGCCCGGCCTATGTGCGGATGAATTCGATCTCCGACGTCTTCACGGCGAATGGCCGCACGCAGGTCAATGTCGTCTGGGAATTGATGGCCGAAGCCATCGACAATGGCCGGACCCGCTACACCAACCGGGTGACCGCGCATCCCACGGATGTCTTCATGGAGTTTCTGGAGGCGCATCAACTGTCCTACGAAGCCGCCGCCGCCGCCCGTCAAGCCGCCGGTGGCGACCACAACCGGCGCGAGACGCCGCTTTTCGCGGCCAGCATTGCGCGGCGTGCAAAGTTGCGGGCGCTGGAGGGTGTGAAGTGAAGGCGGCGGTCTTCGAGGACTTCGGCCGGGCGGATGTTCTCCGCCTCGCCGAAGTGCCTGTCCCGGAGATCCGGCCGACGGATCTGCTGGTGCGGGTGCGTGCCGCCGGTGTGAACCGGGCCGATCTTCTGCAGCGGCAGGGGGTCTATGGGACGGAGACGTACGGCGACAGCCCGCTTCTCGGTCTCGAACTGGCCGGCGAGGTGGTGGAAGTCGGCGGGGCGGTGACGGGGTTCCGCCGCGGCGACCGGGTGATGGCGATCACCGGCGGCGGTGCCTATGCGGAGGTCGCGCGCGTCGATCAGGCGCTGGCTGTCCACATGCCCGATCATCTCGGCTTCATCGAGGCGGCGGCAGTGATGGAATCCTTCGTCACCGCCTATGAGGTCGTTGGACATCTGGCGGGTCTCGGCACCGGGCAGACCGTACTCGTCCACGCCGCGGCGGGTGGTGTCGGCTCCGCCATGGTGCAGGTCGCCCGCGCCTTGGGGGGCCGTGTCCTGGCGACGGCCGGTGCCGGTCGCCTCGGCGATGTCCTCTCGCTGGGGGCTGAGGCGGTCGTCGACTACCGGTCAGGGGATTTCGAGGCGGAGGCCCGGTGGTTCACGGCAGGCCGGGGTCTCGACGCGGTGGTCGATTTCATCGGCGGTGACACGCTCGCCGGCAACCTGCGCAGCCTGCGGCCGGGCGGGATCCTGGTGCAGGTCGGGCTGATGGGAGGCGGAGGCGATGCGCCAATTCCTCTCGGCCTGCTTCTTCACAACCATCTACGGCTGGTGGGAACGGTGATGAAGTCGCGGCAGCCGGACGAAAAGCGCGCGATGGTTCAGCGCTTTGCCGACCGTATGCTGCCGCTCGTCGCCTCCGGCACCCTGCGTGCCGTGGTTTCGCAGGTGTTTCCCCTGGCAGACGTCGTGCAGGCGCACGAGGCGATGGAGCGCGGCGGCGGTTTCGGAAAGATTGTGCTTACAGTGCCTTGAGGTGGGCCTACACAGGCGCACCTCCTCCAGTGTTGGCATCTGCCAGTCGATATTGGTCGCGATTGGTCAGGCCGGATCGATGACGATCACCCGGAAATCGTTGACGTTGGTCCGCGTCGGGCCGGTGATGACCAGATCGCCGAGCGCCTTGAAGAAGCTGTAGCCGTCGTTGTTGGCGAGGAAGGCCTTGGCGTCCAGCCCCATCGCCTCGGCGCGGGCCAGCGTGTCGGGGCGCAGGACGGCGCCGGCATTGTCCTCCGTCCCGTCGATGCCGTCGGTGTCGAAGGCCGCCGCCCGGATGCCGGGATGGCCGTCGAGCGCCACGGCCAGCGCCAGCAGGAATTCGACGTTGCGGCCGCCGCGGCCTTGGCCGCGCACCGTCACCGTGGTCTCGCCGCCGGACAGGATCACGGCGGGCACCGGGGCCGGCTGGCCGTGGCGGGCGGCCTGCCGGGCGATGCCGGCATGGACCTTGGCGACCTCGCGCGATTCGCCCTCGATGGCGTCGCCCAGGATGACGGGGGTGTAGCCGCGGTCGCGGGCCAGCGCCGCCGCCGCCTCCAGCGCGTCCTGCGGGGTGGCGATGATGGTGGTCTCGGCGCCGGCAAGCCGCGGGTCGCCGGGCTTCGGCGTCTCGTCCTCGGCAGCCTCCAGGAAGGCGGCCACGGCGGGCGGCGGGGCGATGCCGTATTTCGCCAGGATGGCGCGGGCGTCGGCGAAGCTGGTCGGGTCGGGCACGGTCGGGCCGCTGGCGATCACCGACGGATCGTCGCCCGGCACGTCGGAGACCAGCAGCGAGACGACGCGCGCCGGGTGGGCCATGGCGGCGAGCCGGCCGCCCTTCACCGCCGACAGGTGCTTGCGCACGCAGTTCATCTCGCCGATGTCGGCGCCGCTCTTCAGCAGCGCCTTGGCGACGGCGCGCTTGTCCTCCAGCGTGATGCCGGGGGCCGGCAGCGCCAGCAGGGCGGAGCCGCCGCCGGAGATCAGGCAGAGCACGAGGTCGTCGGCGGTCAGCCCCTGCACCATGTCGACGATGCGCCGTGCCGCCTCCTGCCCCGCGGCGTCGGGCACCGGGTGGCTGGCCTGCACCACCTCGATCCGCTCGGTCGGCAAATCGTGGTCGTAGCGGGTGACGACGAGGCCGGTCAGCGGCCCCGGCCAGTGGTCTTCCACCGTCTTCGCCATCGCCGCCGCCGCCTTGCCGGCACCGATGACCACCGTGCGGCCCTTCGGCGGCTGCGGCAGGGCTGCCGGCAGCCGGGTCTCGGCGGTCACCGCGGTGAGCGCCGCCTGGAACAGGTCGTGGAGCAGGGCGTCTGAAGCGGGGGCGGCAGCGGGGGCGGTGGCGGTCATGGTCGCTCGGGCGTCGTGGGTGGCTGGGCGCTTAGAATGCACGCGAATGGTTGGCAGGCCAATGGTTTGGGTGGGGCGCCATCATGTGACGGCGCCCCTGACCCCTCACTTCGACCCGACTTCGTGCCCGGCGAGCAGTTCCAGCGCGCGGAGCATGCCGGAATGGTCCCAGGCCGCCCCGCCCTGCGCGGCGCAGGCGTTGAACAGCTGCTGGCAGCTGGCGGTGTGCGGCAACGACAGGTTCAGCGCCTTGGCGCCGCTCAGCGCCAGGTTCAGATCCTTCTGGTGCAGCTCGATGCGGAAGCCGGGGGTGAAGTTGCGGTTGATCATCCGCTCGCCATGGACCTCCAGGATGCGCGAGGAGGCGAAGCCGCCCATCAGCGCCTGACGGACCTTGGCCGGATCGGCCCCGGCCTTGGACGCGAACAGCAGGGCCTCGGCCACTGCCTCGATGGTCAGCGCGACGATGATCTGGTTGGCGACCTTGGTGGTCTGGCCGTCGCCGTTGCCGCCGACCAGCGTGATGTTCTTGCCCATCTTCTCGAACAGCGGCTTGACCGTGTCGAAGGCCTCCTGCGGGCCGCCGACCATGATGGTAAGCGAGGCGGCCTTGGCCCCGACCTCGCCGCCCGACACCGGCGCGTCTAGGTAGGAGCAGCCGAGATCGTTGATGCGCTTGGCGTATTCCTTGGTCTCGATGGGCGAGATCGAGGACATGTCGACCACGATCTTGCCAGCCGACAGGCCGGCGGCGATGCCGTTCTCGCCGAACAGGGCGGCGCCGACATGGGGGGTATCCGGCACCATGGTGATGATGACCTCGGCCGCCGCCGCGACCTCCGCACCGCTCGGGCAGGGGATGGCGCCCTTATCGGTCAGCTCGGCCGGAACCGGCTTGATGTCGTGGACGTAGAGCGTGTGACCGGCGTCCAGCAGATGCCCCGCCATCGGGGTGCCCATGATGCCGAGACCGATGAAACCGACCTTCATGACGATAGTCCTTCTCTTTGAATGGATGAGGGTGCTTCAGGCGTGCGCCGGTTCGGTCCTGTAGGGGGCGAACCAGCCGAGCCCCTCGTCCGTCGTCGTCTTCGGCTTGTATTCGCAGCCGACCCAGCCGCTGTAGCCGATGGCGTCCAGATGCTTGAACAGGAAGGGATAATTGATCTCGCCGGTGCCGGGTTCGAAGCGGCCGGGATTGTCGGCCAGCTGGACATGGGCGATGCGGGCGAGGTTGGCCTCGATGGTGCGGGCCAGATCGCCCTCCATGATCTGCATGTGGTAGATGTCGTACTGCACGAAGAGATTGTCGGAGCCGACCTTGGCGATCAGGTCCAGCGCTTGGCGGGTGCGGGTCAGGTAGAAGCCGGGGATGTCGCGGGTGTTGATCGGCTCGATCAGCAGGCGGATGCCAGCGCCGGCCAGCGCGTCGGCGGCATAGGCGAGGTTGGCGGTCAGCGTGCTTTCGGCGGTGGCGGCGTCGGCGCCTTGCGGCAGGATGCCGACGAGGCAGTTGACCTGTTTGCAGCCCAGCGTGCCGGCATAGTCGATGGCGCGGGCGACGCCGTCGCGGAACTCCTGCACGCGGTCGGGCAGGATGGCGATGCCGCGCTCGCCGCCGCCCCAGTTGCCGGCCGGCAGGTTGTGCAGGACCTGGGTCAGCCCATGCTGGCGCAGCTTCTCCGCCAGCGCGTCGGCGGCGAAATCATAGGGAAACAGATACTCGACCCCACGGAAGCCGGCATCGGCCGCCGCGGCGAATCGGTCGAGGAAGGGATGCTCGTTGTAGAGCATCGTCAGGTTGGCGGCGAACTGCACCATGACCGAACTCCCGGTTACGCAAATCGGCCGCCGAGGATGGAGGGGCGGCCCTTGGGTTGGGAGCTTGACCGCCGCGCAGGCCCCTGAGCCAGTTCGCCGAACGGCTTTTTCACACAGCGGAAAGCGGGGTGCGCGAACGATCGGGCCCTGATCGGCCGTCCAGGGGCGTCGGCGGATGCCGCGGAACCTGATTGACGCATACGTCACCCTGAACTAGGATTTGCACTGCCAATCATCAGCCTGCCCAGCGCCGCCAGAAGCGCGGGTTCGATAACCGGAGGACGTGCCCCTTGACCATGCCCGGCTCCCAGCCCTACACGCATCTGCTGGCCCCGCTCGACCTCGGCTTCACGGTGCTGAAGAACCGGGTGCTGATGGGGTCGATGCACACCGGGCTTGAGGACCGGCGCCGCCATTTCCCGCGGCTGGCCGCCTATTTCGCCGAGCGGGCGCGCGGCGGGGTCGGGCTGATGGTGACCGGCGGCTTCTCGCCGAACGTGGAGGGCTGGCTGTCGCCATTCGGCTCCACCCTTGCGCGGCATGGCGCGGCGCGGGCGCACCGGGTCATCACCGACGCGGTGCATGCCGAAGACGGCAAGATCGCGCTGCAGATCCTGCATGCCGGCCGCTATGCCTACAGCCCACTGTCGGTGGCGCCGTCGCGCATCAAGTCGCCGATCACCCCCTTCACCCCGCGCGCCCTGACCGCCAGAGGGGTGGAGCGCCAGATCCGCGCCTATGTCCGCTGCGCCGAGCTGGCGCGCGAGGCCGGCTATGACGGGGTGGAGGTGATGGGGTCGGAAGGCTACCTGATCAACCAGTTCCTGGTGACCCACACCAACCAGCGCACCGATAAATGGGGCGGGCCTTACGAGAACCGCATGCGCTTCCCGGTGGAGATCGTGTCGCGCATGCGCGAGGCGGTCGGGCGCGACTTCATCATCATCTACCGCCTGTCGATGCTGGACCTGATCCCCGACGGCAGCACATGGGAGGAGGTGGTGCAGCTGGCCCAGGCCATCGAGCGGGCCGGAGCCACCATCATCAACACCGGCATCGGCTGGCACGAGGCGCGGGTGCCGACCATCGCCACCAGCGTGCCGCGCGCCAACTTCGCCTGGGTGACGAGGAAGCTGAAGGACGCGGTGTCGATCCCGCTCTGCACCACCAACCGCATCAACACGCCGGAGGTCGGCGACGCGGTGATCGGCGACGGGCTGGCCGACATGGTGTCGATGGCGCGGCCCTTCCTGGCCGACCCGGACTTCGTCGCCAAGGCGGCGGCGGGCAGGGCGGAGGCGATCAACACCTGCATCGCCTGCAACCAGGCCTGCCTGGACCACATCTTCTCCGGCAAGACGGCGAGCTGTCTGGTCAACCCGCGCGCCTGCCACGAGACGGAGCTGGTGATCACCCCGGCCACCAAACGCAAGCGCGTCGCCGTGGTTGGTGCCGGACCGGCCGGGCTGGCCTGCGCCACCACCGCGGCGGAGCGCGGGCACGAGGTGCACCTGTTCGACGCGGCGGACGAGGTCGGTGGCCAGTTCAACATGGCGAAGCTGATCCCCGGCAAGGAGGAGTTCCACGAGACGCTGCGCTATTTCCGCCACCGGCTGGCGGAGACGGGTGTGGCGCTGCATCTGGGGCGGCGGGTGGGCGCCGACGCGCTGGCCGGCGGCGGCTTCGACGCGGTGGTGCTGGCGACCGGGGTGGTGCCGCGCGACCCGAAGATCCCGGGCCAGGACCATCCGAAGGTGCTGACCTACATCGACGTGCTGCGCGGCGCCAAGCCGGTCGGCCGCCGCGTTGCCGTGGTGGGAGCCGGCGGCATCGGCTTCGACGTCAGCGAATTCCTGGTCCAGGAGCCGCCGTCGCCCAGCCTGGACCCGGCGCTGTGGCGGGCCGAATGGGGGGTTGCCGATCCCGCCGAGGCTCGCGGCGGTGTCGCCGGCATCCGCCCGCATTTGACGCCGCCGGCCCGCGAGGTCGTGCTGCTCCAGCGCAAGGCGAGCAAGCCCGGCGCGGGCTTGGGCAAGACCACCGGCTGGATCCACCGGGCGCAGCTGAAGATGAAGAACATCCAGGCGCTGTCCGGCGTGAATTACGAGCGCATCGACGACGAGGGGCTGACCGTCAGCTTCGGCGAGAAGCGCGAGCGGGTGCAGACGCTGGCGGTGGACAGCATCGTCCTGTGCACCGGGCAGGAGCCGCTGCGTGAGCTGCACGCCCCGCTGGAGGCCGCCGGCATCGCCGTCCACCTGATCGGCGGCGCCGACGTCGCGGCCGAACTGGACGCCAAGCGGGCCATCGCCCAGGGGACGAAGCTCGCGGCGGAGCTGTAGGAGGGGCGGCTCAAGCCTGTTCGGCCGTCATTCCCGCGAGGGGGGATTTACCGCCGTCCCTTCATGGGTCAACAGCCAGCGCTTGCGCTCCACCCCGCCGCCATAGCCGGTCAGCGTGCCATCCGATCCGATCACCCGGTGGCAGGGCACCACGATGCCGACCGGGTTGGCGCCGTTGGCATGTCCCGCCGCCCGCACCGCCGCCGGACGCCCGGCCAGCGCCGCCAGGTCGCGGTAGGTTATGGTCCTGCCGCAGGGAATCCCGCGCAGCGCCGCCCACACTGCGCGCTGGAACGGCGTCCCGCCGGTGCGCACCGGCAGCCGGTCGATGACGGCAAGATCGCCCGCGAAATAGGCATCCATCGCCTGCGTCAACCCGCCCGGATCGCCGGCCGGCCGCAGTTCGTAGCCGCCGGGATGGTGCAGGCGCAGCAGCCTGTGCAGCCGGTCCTCATGGTCGGTCCAGTCGATGGCGCGCAGGGCGCCGTCCCCGTCCGCCACCACGATCAACTCGCCGATGGGCGTCGCGGTGCGGTCGATCAGCAGGCTTGAGAAAGCGGACATCGCGGCATCCCCTATCCCGATTGCACCCTATCTCACTTGCACAGGTGCGCTGCCGAAATTGAAGGCAGCGCTCCGGCGATGCAACCCTTTGATACAGCGCAATTTCCTGTTTCCGCACCCGCGAATTCCCATGCGTTTCTTGCGTGGCGCCGACAAAAGAGGCGCCAAAAGGCTGAGTTGCGTGCAATCCGCATGGCTGGCATGATGAAGTCATGCCTGTCCATACCGTCAGTTTTTGACCGAACAGTCAGCTTTTCCGCCGCCCGTCTCCGTTGGCAGTGCTGGTTGGTTCTCTTGGCACGCGGGTTGCTGATGCTTCGGTAGACACGCCGCTCTGCGACCGAAGGGAAGCCATCCGCCATGACCCTGATCGCTACGCTTGCCACCACCGAAGACCAGTTGGCTTCGCCCTACGCCGACCTGACCCCGGCGATGACGCCGGTGCAGGCGCTGGCCGAGTCGAACCGCTGCCTGTTCTGCTATGACGCGCCCTGCATCAAGGCCTGCCCGACCGGGATCGACATCCCGGCCTTCATCCGCTCCATCGCCACCGGCAACCTGAAGGGCGCCGCGACGACGATCCTGTCGGAGAACATCATGGGTGGCACCTGCGGCCGCGTCTGCCCGACCGAGACGTTGTGCGAGCAGTCTTGCGTCCGCAACCGGGCGGAGGACCGCCCCGTCGCCATCGGCCGGCTGCAACGCCACGCCACCGACCCTCTCATCGACGGCGAGCCGGCCCACCCCTTCGCCCGCGCCGCCGCGACCGGCAAGCGCGTCGCCGTGGTCGGTGCCGGCCCGGCCGGGCTGTCCTGTGCCCACCGCCTCGCCACGCTCGGCCATGAGGTGACGGTGTTCGAGGCGAAGGCGAAATCCGGCGGCCTCAACGAGTACGGCCTTGCCCCCTACAAGATGGCCGACGATTTCGCCCAGCGCGAGGTCGCCTTCATCCTCGGCGTGGGCGGCATCGCGGTGGAGCATGGCCGCAGGCTGGGCGCCGACCTGTCGCTCGACAGCCTGCGCGCCGACTTCGATGCCGTCTTCCTGGGCGTCGGCCTGGGGTCCAACAACCGTCTCGGCATCCCCGGCGAGGAGCGCGCGGGTGTGGAGGACGCCACCGCCTTCATCGAGCGGGTGCGTCAGGCCCTTCCCGGCCAGCCGCCGGCGGTGGGGCGCAGCGTCGTGGTGATCGGCGGCGGCAACACCGCGGTGGACGCCGCGATCCAGGCCAAGCGCCTGGGTGCCGAGGACGTCACCCTGGTCTACCGCCGCGGCCGTGCCCAGATGGGTGCCACCGCCTGGGAACAGGAGTTGGCCCAGACCGAAGGCGTCGTGCTGAAGACCTTCGCCGCCCCTTCGGCAATCGGCGACACCGACATCACCTTCGAACGCACCCGCCTCAGCGACGGTAAGCTGTCCGGCACCGGCGAGACCTTCACCCTCCAGGCCGACATGGTGCTGAAGGCGGTCGGGCAGAAACTGTCGGCCGAGGTGCTCGACGGGCTGCAGATCACCGGCGGCAAGATCGCCATCGACGACACCTACCGTACCACCCTCGCCAAGGTCTGGGCCGGCGGCGACTGCGTCGCCACGGGCGAAGACCTGACGGTCCAGTCCGTGCAGGACGGCAAGCTCGCCGCCCTTGCCATCCACAGCCACCTGACCGCCTGAGGAAAGGGAGCCACATCATGGCCGATCTTCGCAGCACCATCGCCGGCATCCGCTCCCCCAACCCCTTCTGGCTGGCGTCTGCCCCGCCGACCGACAAGGCCTACAACGTCGTCCGCGCCTTCAAGGCGGGCTGGGGCGGTGTCGTCTGGAAGACGCTGGGCGAGGATCCGCCGGTGGTCAACGTCTCCAGCCGCTATGGCGCGCATCTCGACACCGACCGCCGGATGATCGGCTTCAACAACATCGAGCTGATCTCCGACCGGCCGCTGGAGGTCAATCTTCAGGAGATCATCGAGGTCAAGCGCGACTGGCCCGACCGCGCCATGGTCGTCTCGCTGATGGCCCGCATCGAGGAGGAGGCCTGGGCCAACCTCGCCCGCCGCATCGCTGAGACGGGGGCAGCCGACGGGCTGGAACTCAACCTCGGCTGCCCGCACGGCATGTGCGAGCGCGGCATGGGCTCCGCCATCGGGCAGGTGCCGGAGATGGTGGAGCAGGTCACCCGCTGGGTGAAGAACGCCGTCAACCTGCCGGTGATCGTCAAGCTGACCCCCAACATCACCAACATCCTGTGGTCGGCCGAGGCGGCCAGGCGCGGCGGCGCTGATGCCGTGTCGCTGATCAACACCGTCAACTCCATCGTCGCGGTCGATCTCGACGCCATGGCGCCGACCCCGGTGGTCGACGGCAAGGGCAGCCATGGCGGCTATTGCGGCCCGGCGGTGAAGCCCATCGCGCTCAACATGGTGGCGGAGATCGCCCGCAACCCGGACACGCGCGGCCTGCCGGTCAGCGGCATCGGCGGCGTCGCCACATGGCGCGACGCGGCGGAGTTCCTGGCGCTGGGCGCCACCAACGTGCAGGTCTGCACCGCCGCCATGACCTACGGCTTCAAGATCGTCGAGGACATGATCGGCGGCCTGTCCAACTGGATGGACGAGAAGGGATACCGGACGCTGGACGAGCTGAGCGGCCGTGCCGTGCGCAACGTCGTCAACTGGAACGACCTGAACATGAACTTCTCGACCAAGGCGGTGATCGACCCCGCCTTGTGCATCGATTGCGGCCGCTGCCACATCGTCTGCGAGGACACCTCGCACCAGGCGATCCGCATCGATGCAGGCGAGGGCCGCCGCGTCTTCACCGTGGTCAACGAGGAGTGCGTCGGCTGCAACCTGTGCAGCCATGTCTGCCCGGTGCCGGACTGCATCACCATGGTGCCGGAGCACACCGACCTGCCCTATGTCACCTGGCCCAACGACGCCCGCAACCCGATGCGCGTCCCCGAAGCCGCCGCCGAATAAAACGCCGCCGAACAAGAACGACGTTCAGGAGAGAGCAACATGTCCACCCCGCAGAATGTCGCCGTGAACGGCTCGCGCCTGTGGCAGAGCCTGATGGACATGGCGCAGATCGGCGCCACGCCCAAGGGCGGCGTGTGCCGGCTGGCGCTGACCGACCTCGACAAACAGGGCCGCGACCTGTTCGTGCGTTGGTGCGAGGAGGCCGGCTGTACGATTTCGGTCGACAGGATGGGCAACATCTTCGCCCGCCGCCCCGGCCGGGACGACAGCCTGCCCCCGGTCATCATGGGCAGCCATCTCGACAGCCAGCCGACCGGCGGCAAGTATGACGGCGTCTATGGCGTGCTGGCCGGGCTGGAGGTGGTGCGCAGCCTGAACGACATGAACTACGTCACCGAGGCCCCGGTGGAGGTCGCGGTCTGGACCAACGAAGAGGGCTCGCGCTTCGCCCCGGCCATGGTGTCGTCCGGCGTCTTCGCCGGGGTGTTCGATCTGGACTACGGCCTGTCGCGCGCCGACCTCGACGGCAAGACGATGGGCGAGGAGCTGGCCCGCATCGGCTATGCCGGCGACCGGGAGGTCGGCGGGCGCAAGGTCGGCGCCTATTTCGAGGCCCACATCGAGCAGGGTCCGATCCTGGAGATCGAGGGCAAGACCATCGGCGTCGTCACCGATTGCCAGGGCCAGCGCTGGTACGAGATCACCTTCACCGGCCAGGAGGCCCATGCCGGCCCGACCCCGATGGTCCGCCGCAAGGACGCCCTGCTGGGCGCCGCCCGCGTGGTCGATGCGGTCAACCGCATCGGCATGAAGTACGGCCCGCTCGCCTGCGCCACGGTCGGGCTGATGCAGATCCACCCCAACAGTCGCAACGTCATCCCCGGCCGCGTCTTCTTCACCGTCGATTTCCGCCATCCGGACGACGCCATCCTTGCCGCCATGGACGGCGAGCTGCGCGCCGAGGTGGAGCGCATCGCCGGCGAGATCGGGCTGGAGACCGACTTCCAGCAGATCTGGTACTACGCCCCGATCAAGTTCGACGAGACCTGCGTCGCCGCCGTCCGCAAGGGGGTGGAGCGCACCGGCCACAGCTTCCGCGACATCGTCTCGGGCGCCGGCCACGACGCCTGCTACCTGTCGAAGGTCGCGCCGACGGCGATGGTCTTCATCCCCTGCATCGACGGCATCAGCCACAACGAGGTCGAGGAGACGACCCCGGAATGGTCGACCGCCGGCTGCGAGGTGCTGCTGCACGCGGTGCTCGACCGCGCGAATGCCATGGCGGAAGTGAGCCCTCTCCCCCCGGGGAGAGGGTTGGGTGAGGGGGACGCATTGCGTGGAGTCGGTGAGCGAACGGAACTTTCCATTCCTTGTTGATCCACGCCGTGCATCCCCCTCACCCTGACCCTCTCCCCGGGGGAGAGGGGATTAGCCCCGGCAATGAACGAGTGGTTATCAAAGCGATGGCGCGAACGGCTGCCGACACCGTAGAATCCTCCCCGTCCCAAGGACGCATCCGGCGCGAGAACGTCGAGCGCATCCTGAAGGCGGCCGAGCGCGTCTTCGCCGAGGCCGGCTTCGCCGGCGCCACCATGGCCGACATCGCCGAACGGGCCGGCCTGCCCAAGGCCAACCTGCATTACTATTTCGGCACCAAGGACGATCTCTACCGCGCGGTGCTCGACAACATCCTGCGGCTGTGGCTTGCGCCCATCGCCTCCTTCACCCCGGACGCCGATCCGGTGGAGACCCTGACCGCCTATGTCAGCGCCAAGATGGAGGCGTCGCGCACGCGGCCGCATGCTTCCAAGGTCTTCGCCAACGAGATTCTGCATGGCGGCACCCAGGTCGAGCATTTCCTGGCCGAAGACCTGAAAGCGCTGGTCGACGCCAAGGCGGCGGTGATCGACGGCTGGGTCGCCGCCGGCCGCATGGCCCCGGTCGATGCCCGCCAGTTCCTGTTCATGATCTGGGCGGTGACCCAGCATTACGCCGACTTCGACGTGCAGATCCGCAAGGTTCTGGGCCGCCGCACCCTGACCCGCCAGGACTTCGCCGCCATGACGGCGGAGGTGCTGCGGCTGGTCCTGCGCGCCGCCGGCCTGCCGGAGCCCGAAATCGCCGAAACGCCCACCGACTCCGTCCCATCCATTTCCTGAGGGAGCGCCCGAGCATGCCCACCATCCTGATCCGTGGCGGCACCGTCGTCACCGCCGAGCAAACCCGCCGCGCCGACGTCCTCTGCCAGGACGGCCTCATCACCGCGGTGGGCGACGCTCTCGACGTGCCGGCGGGGGCCGAGGTGGTGGATGCCGGCGGCTGCTACGTCATGCCCGGCGGCATCGATCCGCACACCCACATGGAACTGCCCTTCATGGGCACGGTGACGACGGAGGATTTCTTCAGCGGCACCGCCGCCGGCTTCGCCGGGGGGACGACGACGATCATCGACTTCGTCATTCCCAACCCGAAGCAGAGCCTGATGGAGGCCTATCACACCTGGCGCGGCTGGGCGGAGAAGGCGGCCGGCGACTACAGCTTCCACGTCGCCGTGACGTGGTGGGACGAGAGCGTGCGGCAGGACATGGGCACGCTGGTCGCCGACCATGGCGTGAACAGCTTCAAGCACTTCATGGCCTACAAGAACGCCATCATGGCCGACGACGAGACGCTGGTGAACAGCTTCCAGCGCTGCCTGGAGCTGGGCGCCATCCCCACCGTCCATGCCGAGAACGGCGAGCTGGTCTTCCAGCTCCAGAAGAAGCTGCTGGCCCAGGGCCTGACCGGGCCTGAGGCGCACCCGCTCTCCCGCCCGCCGGAGGTCGAGGGCGAGGCCGCCAACCGCGCCATCCAGGTGGCGAAGGTGTTCGGCGTGCCGGTCTACATCGTCCATGTCTCGGCCAAGGAGGCGCTGGCCGCCATCGAGCGCGGCCAGAACGACGGCCAGCGCGTGTTCGGCGAGGTGCTGGCCGGCCATCTGCTGATCGACGACGGGGTCTACCGCAGCCCCGACAGGGACTTCGCCGCCGGCCATGTCATGAGCCCGCCCTTCCGCCCGAAGGAGCATCAGGACGCGCTGTGGCGCGGTCTCCAGGCCGGTCACCTGCACACCACCGCCACCGACCATTGCTGTTTCTGCGCGGAGCAGAAGGCGATGGGCCGCAACGACTTCACCAAGATCCCGAACGGCACGGCGGGCATCGAGGACCGCATGACCGCGCTGTGGACGCACGGGGTCAACACCGGCCGGCTGACGATGAACGAGTTCGTCGCGGTGACCTCCGCCAACGCCGCGAAGATCTTCAACCTCTACCCGCGCAAGGGCTCGGTCAGTGTCGGGGCCGATGCCGATCTGGTGGTGTGG
Organism: Azospirillum sp. UENF 112521; assembly: GCF_058780665.1. Lineage (NCBI taxonomy): Bacteria > Pseudomonadati > Pseudomonadota > Alphaproteobacteria > Rhodospirillales > Azospirillaceae > Azospirillum > Azospirillum sp. UENF 112521. The sequence goes on along the minus strand of NZ_JBSNCI010000009.1, from coordinate 34,506 downwards.
GATCCGAAGGCGACCAAGACCATCTCGGCCAAGACCCAGATGCAGAAGGTCGGCCTGAACATCTTCGAGGGCATGACCGTCACCGGCACCCCGGTCTACACGCTGAGCCAGGGCCGCATCGTCCATGCGCTGGGCGAGAGCCGCGCGGTGCGCGGCGCCGGCCGCTACATCAACCGCCCTGCCTTCCCCCCGGTCTACGAGGCGGTGCAGAAGCGCAATGCGTTGAACGTCCCGGTGGCGGTGGAGCGGTAAAGCGGCACCGCACCAGGATCCCCTCTCCCCCCGGGGAGAGGGCTAGGGTGAGGGGGACGCACTGCGGGACCTTTGTGGAAATCCTGCCGCGCTTCCCTCTCACCCCGACCCTCTCCCCGCTTTCGGCGGATCTTCGATCCGCCTGTCGCGTCAGCGCAAACGAAGTTTGCGCATGAGCGGGGGAGAGGGAGTGGTCAGCTTCCCCCGATCACCCCACCGAGCTGGCGAACAGGAAGTTCTCCGCCGTCAGGCTGTTGCGGTCGACGCCCATCAGCTTGATCGAGTTGAACGCACCCAGGTCGATGGACAGGTCGGCGCCGTCCTGCGTCGAGTGGGTCAGCACGCTGTTCAGGCTGGTGAAGCCGCTGATGCTGCGGATGTCGATCACATCGCCGCCGGTGCCGGCCTGGAAGTCGCCGATGACGTCCCAGCCGTCGCTGGCATGCTGGACGAAGGTGTCGCGCCCGGCGCCGCCGATCATGTAGTCGTTGCCGGCATTGCCGGTGATGGTGTCGTTGCCGCTGCCGCCGGCCAGATACTCGCCGGCCGAGGTGCCGGTGATGGTCTGGCCCGGCGTGCCGCCGGTCGAACCACCTGTGCTGCCGCCGCCCGTGCTGCCGCCGATGGCGGTGAAGGAGAAGTTGGCGGCGGTCAGGCTGCTGCGGGTGACGTTGGCGAGGATGGCGCTGTTGTTGCCGTCGAAATTCACGACGGTGTTGGCGCCGTCCTGCACGGTGACGGCCATCACCGAGGCGAAGTCCTTGAAGCCGCCCCAGCCCGCGACGTTCAGCACGTCGCCGCCGCTGCCGGCCTGGAAGTCGCCGACATAGTCCCAGCCGTCGCCCGGCTTGAAGACGAAAATGTCGCTGCCGGCGCCGCCGGTCATGTAGTCGTTGCCGGCGTTGCTGATGATGGTGTCGTTGCCGCTGCCGCCGGTGAGATAGTCGCGGCCGTCGGTGCCGGTCAGCGTCTGGCCGCCCGTGCTGCCCGTCCCACCGCCGGTGTTGCCGCCTCCGGTGTTGCCGCCCCCCGTATCGCCACCGCCGGTCGAGCCGCTCCCCTGGCCCAGCGTGATGGTGTTGCCGGACAGGCTGATGTTGGACGCGGCGAAGCTGCCGGCGATGCGCAGGGTCAGGTCGGAGCCGGCGGTGCCGTCGAGCCCGACATGGACCAGCGTGACGCCGTTCACCGTCTCCGCCTGTACCTTGCCGGCGGTCAGCGTGCTGCCGTTGCCGCTGCCGACCGTCCCCGACAGCGCGGCGCCGACGATGGCGAAGGCGTCGCCGGTTGCCGCACCGGTGATGCTGCCGAAGCCGTTGCCCTGGGCCGCGGTCATCGTCACGGTGTGGCGCTGGCTGCCGGTGAGGGCCAGCGTCTCTACGCTGGTCAGCGTCATGCCGCTGATGTCGATCTTCGGCGAGGCGACGTCGTTGTAATATTCGAGATTGTAGCCGTTGTAGCTGGTCAGGTTGTCCGACCGCAGCTCCAGCGTGTCGGTGCCCGCACCGCCGTCGAAGCTGACCGTCCCGGCGTCATACTGGCTGACCACGATGTAGCGGTCGTTGCCGGCATCGCCATAGATCAGGTCGGCCTGGGTCTGGGCGTAGCTGCCCGAGCTGACGATGCCGGCGAGAATGGTGTCGTCGCCGTCGCCGCCATAGACGGTGTCGCGCTCCCAATCGCCCTTCAGCAGGTCGTTGCCGGCATCGCCGTAGATCAGGTCGGCACCGCCGCCGCCGGCCACCGTGTCGTTGCCCAGTTCGCCATGCAGTTGGTCGTTGTCGGCGCGGCCGTACATCAGGTCGTTGCCGCCGCCGCCGAAGACGCTGTCGTTGCCGTCGCCGGCCTCCAGCGTGTCGTTGCCGGCGCCGCCATGCTCGACGTCGTTGCCGCCATGGCCCCAGAACCACACGGCGGTGTCGCCGGCGGTCAGGCTGTCGGCATATTCGGAGCCGATCCAGCGCTGGATGTTGACGAAGGTGTCGCCCGCCGCCTCGCCGGTGTTGTTGGCGCCGTTGGTCAGGTCGAGCGTCAGGCCGCTGGTGGCGTTCTCGTAGGTGACGATGTTGAAGCCGCTGCCGCCGACATAGTGATCGGCGCCCAGACCGCCGTTCATGGTGTCGCCGGCCGACTGGCCCGTATTGCCGCCGCCGACCAGCGTGTCGTTGCCGATGCCGCCGATCAGGCTGTCGTTGCCGGTGCCGCCGACGATGCTGTCGTTGCCGGCCAGCCCGTTGATGGTGTTGCCGCTGTTGTCGCCGATCAGCGTGTCGTTGCCGCTGGTGGCGGTGCCGCTGTAGCCGAGCCGGTGCGGCCAGGCCTCGGCACCGGCGAACGGGCGGGCCGCCAGGATCGGGCCGGTCACCACGTCGAGGTCCCAGGAGGCACCCTGGTCGGCATGACCCACCGGGTGGCTGGCGGCGGCGACGCGGGCACCGGTGACGGCGGCCAGACGCTCGACGAAGCGGCGGCCGTTGCCTCCGGCGCCGACGTCGCAGGCATGGATCAGGATCTCGCAGCCGGTCGCATCGGGCCAGCGGCGGTCGAACAGGGCGCTGGTGTCGAGCGGCGTCGCTCCCAGCTTCACAACACCGGGCGCGCCATGGGCGATCAGGTGGACCGCCGCCGGGCCTGCCTCGCGGGCGGCCTCCAGGGCGTCGGCCAGCAGGCCCAGGGCGTCCTCGTCCGCGGCGACCCGGACCACCGTCACGTCCGGCGCGTGCCGGCCGATCAGCGCATCGATGTCGGCCAGAGCGGCGTCGGCAAGAATGATCCCGTGCATGAAAACCCCTTTCTGGGGAATTGTTGGAAGTCGTTTGCGCGTTCTGTGATGTACGGGATCATGTCCACCAAACAACGTCCAATAAGCCCATCATTCCTTGGGAAGCATCCACTCCGGCCGGGCGATCTGTTTTCTCCGTCATAGCGAAAGCGGTGCGGTCTCTTCCGATTTCGACGCCATCCGGCCGGTCGGGCTTGTTGCGGCGGCTTGCCACTCTTTTTCCAGATTGGGGGGTATTACTCGAAAACTACCCCCAATTCGGGAGGGGCCGGCGCGGCTGGGCGGGGAAAGCGCACAAAAAACAGGGCCATCGGGAAAACCCGATGGCCCAGTCCAGGAGAGAAGTCGTTCAGGGGTGCGGGAGCGCCGCCTGTTTCCCGGTCCGCCTCAGTGCATCAGCATGCGCGGCAGCCACAGCGAGAAGGCCGGGACATAGGTGACCAGCAGAAGTGCGACGAAGAGCGCCCCGTAGAAGGGCGTGATGGAGCGCATCACCTCGCCCACCGACACGCCGCCGATGGCGCAGCCGATGAACTGGGTGGTGCCGACCGGCGGGGTGTTCAGGCCCAGCGCGCAGTTGATCAGCATGACGATGCCGAACTGGACCGGGTCCATGCCGTACTGCATGGCGATCGGCAGGAAGATCGGCGTGCAGATCAGGATGGTGCTGGCCATGTCCATGAAGGTGCCCAGCAGGAACAGGATGATGTTGATCAGCAGGAAGATCATCAGCGGGTTGGTCGACACGCCGGCCAGCAGCTCGCCGGTCATGTCCGCCACCTCGTAGAGACCCATGAGGTACTGGAACATGGTCGACACGCCGATCAGCAGCAGCACCACGCCGGTGGTCTTCACCGTCTTGGCGGCGGCGGCCAGGAACTTCTCCCAGCTCAGCGTGCGGTAGACGAAGGTGGTCAGCAGCAGCGCGTAGATCACGGCCACCGAGGCCAACTCGGTCGCGGTGAACACGCCGGTGGTGATGCCGGCCAGGATGATGACGACGATCAGCAGGCCCGGCGCCGCGGCGGCGAAGGAATGCGCCAGGATGTCCCAGCCGGGGAAGGTCCCCTTGGGATAGCCGCGCTTCACCGCGACGTAATAGGCCGCACCCAGGTTGCAGACCATCAGCAGCAGCGCCGGCATCAGGCCCGCGGCGATCAGCGCGCCGATGGACGCCTTTCCGCCGGCGGCCAGCGCGTAGATGATCATGTTGTGGCTGGTCGGCATCAGCGCGCCGACGAGTGCGGCGTGGGTGGTGACGTTGACCGCGTAATCGGCGTGGTAGCCTTCCCGCTTCATCATCGGGATCATCACGGCGCCCATGGCCGACACGTCGGCGACCGGCGATCCGGCGACGCCGCCGAACAGCGTGCAGGCCACCACGTTGGACATGCCGAGCCCGCCGCGGATGTGGCCGACCATGCTCTTGGCCGCGGTGACGATCTTGTCGGCGACGCCGCCGTGCAGCATCAGTTCGCCGGAGAAGACGAAGAAGGGAATGGCCAGGAACGAGAAGACGTTCATGCCCGACATCATCTGCTGGAAGACCACCGCGACCGGCAGGCCTTCATAGAGGATGGTGCAGAGCGCCGACAGGCCGATGGCGAAGGCGACCGGAATGCCGAGGATGAGGAAGCCGAAGAAGGTGATGGACAGGATGGTCAGTTCCATGACGGCTTGACCTCCTCGCCGCGCACGATGGCGACGATATGCTCGATGGAGAAGAGAACGATCAGCACGCCCGACAGCACCAGCGGCACATAGCGCACGGCTTCGGAGACATGCAGGTTCGGGATGGTGTAGGAGGCGACGGAGCTGCCCAGGATCCAGCCATTGTAGGCCATGCAGGCGCCGAAGATGCCGACCAGGGCGTAGATCAGCACGTCCATCTTGCGGCGTGCGCTGTCCGACAGCATCACCAGCAGCGATTCCAGCCCGATATGGCCGGCATCGCGGACGCCGACGGCGGCGCCGATCAGCGTGACGTAGAGCACCAGCACGATGGCCAGGCTTTCCGCCCAGGTCGGCGAGCTGTTCAGCACATAGCGGCCGAACACCTGATAGAAGACGACGCACACGATCATCATCAGGCCGATGATGGCGGCATACATGCCGGTTTTGGCCAGCGCCGCGTTCATGCGGGTCAACCAGCCAGCCGCATGCGGCGGGCTGACGTCCATTGCTTGCAGCTCGATATCCATGCTGCGGCTCCCCACTCCTGAGACCCCGGCGGAGCGCGGTCCGTCCCGGACGGGACGAAGCCGCGCGCCGCCTTGTTCTTGGCGTTACAGAAAGGTCGTTACTTGGTTTCCTGGACGCGCTGGACGAGGCTCTGCAGCTTCGGCGTGTTCGCGAACTGGGTGTAGACCGGCTTCATGGCGTCGATGAATTCCTGCTTGTTCGGAACCTCGACGATCTGGGCGCCGGCCTGGGTCACGATCTCCTTGGACTTCAGCTCGCGCTCGTCCCACAGCTTGCGCATGTAGGGCACGGAGTCCTTGGCGGCCTTGCGGACCGTGGCCTGATCGTCCTTCGACAGGCGGTCCCAGGCGACTTTGGAGAAGACCAGCACTTCCGGCGCCATCGCGTGTTCGGTCAGGGTGAAGTACTTGGCCGCCTCGAAGTGGCGGGAGGATTCGTAGGACGGGTAGTTGTTCTCGGCGGCATCGACGATGCCGGTCTTCAGCGCGGTGTAGACCTCGCCGAAGGGCATCGGCGTGGCGTTGGCGCCCAGCGCCTGGATCATGGCGACGAACAGGTCGGACTGCTGGACGCGGATCTTGGCGCCCTTCATGTCGGCCAGAGTCTTGTAGGGCTTGGCGGCCGAATACATGCTGCGCGAGCCGCTGTCGTAGAAGGCGAGGCCGATCATGCCCTGGCTTTCCATCGCCGCCAGGATCTCGTCGCCGATCGGGCCGTCCAGGACGCGGCGCATGTGGCCGGTGTCGCGGAAGATGAAGGGCAGTGCCGTGACCATCGTCTCCGGCACCACGTTGTTCAGCGGCGCCACGTTGATGCGCATCATCTCCAGCGCACCGATCTTCAGCTGCTCGATGGTGTCCTTTTCGGTGCCGAGCGCGCCGTTCGGGAACACCTTGATGCCGAGCTTGCCGTTGCTGCGCTCAGCCACCAGCTTGCCGACATAGCGGACCGCCTCGACGGTCGGGTAGTCGGTCGGGTGGATGTCGGCGGACCGGAAGTCGCGCGCGTCGGCCGGCGCAGACAGCATCGGGGTGGCCAGGATGCCGCAGACGGCACAGGCGGCCAGCAGCGCGGTGCGGACCGAAGTCAGCGAAAACTTCATAGGTTCTCCTCCTGATGGTGGGGACGAAGCCTGTTGCGGCCCGTCCTTTCTTGTTCTGGCGTTGCCCGTTGGCCTGAAGGCGACGGGCCGCCCTGCACACTCGACAGCACGTACCGTGGACCGGTGACAGACGAAGCGTGGAAGGTGGGACTTGCGGCGGCCGGATTTCGCAGCGCTGCGACAGCGCGGCGCGCGACCGGGCACCATGCATGGCCGACACCGGCCCTGCCCCCCATCCTCCTTCAGCCCCCCGGCTAACCTTGCGCCGCCCCCTGTTCACTGTACTTAGGATATTAGTATATCAATCTGCGCGCAACCCTGAAAGTTCAAAGCGGCAACAACCGTTCGGACTTTATTGCGATCAGGATTGCGGGGAGAGGGACAAAGTGACTGGCGGGGCGGGTTTCGGCCAGACCACGGATCGCCGCAGGGGGGCGGGTGCGACATTCGGCCCCAGCGTCCGCCGCAGCCAGCCCCCCAGTACTCGGATGCGGCGCCGAACTCCTTCAGTCGGTCAGGCGTGACCGTTCACCAGGGGCCACACCTCCAGGGCGCCGCGATAGATCATGTGCAGGGCGACATAGAGGATGATGGCGAGGCCGACATAGGCCAGCCAGCGGTGCTTGTGCAGGATGCGGGCGATGAAGCTGGCGGCGAGGCCCATCAGGGCGATCGACAGGGTCAGGCCGATGACCAGCACCCCCAGATGCTCGCGCGCCGCACCGGCGACGGCCAGCACATTGTCGAGCGACATCGACACGTCGGCGACGACGATCTGCCAGACCGCCTGACCCAGCGTCTTGCGCGGGCCGGCCGCCGCGGCGTCATCGTTCTCCAGCAACTCGACCGCCTCGTCCTCCTCATTGGACTGGCGCAGCTCGCGCCACATCTTCCAGCAGACCCACAGCAGCAGCACGCCGCCGGCCAGCAGCAGCCCGATGATCTGGAGAAGCTGGGTGGTGACGGCGGCGAAGCCGATGCGCAGCACGGTGGCGGCCAGGATGCCGATCAGGATCGCCTTGCCGCGCTGGTCCTTCGGCAGGCCGGCGGCGGCCAGACCGATGACGATGGCGTTGTCGCCGGCCAGCACCAGATCGATCATGATGACCTGGAGCAGCGCGAACAGCGCGTCGGTGGTGAAGAGTTCCGTCATTTGGGCACGAGTCCTCGCATCACGATCAGTGTGGGAGGAGAGGCCGCACGGGGTCTTCCGATGACCGGCCGGGCCGCGCCGATGGCGTCGGACGGGAAGCGCCGGTCAAGGGCAAAAGGCGCGGGCCGCTCCTGATGTTCCCAGTCCGACATCGCAACCGGTGAAGGTTGCCAGAGGGGCCCGGCCTGGTTCTGGCGCTTTACGCCAAAGCTGTGGATTGCGCAAGGCCGCGCTTGCGGCCGGTGGGCGTTCCGGTTGGACTGCCGATCAGGGCGTGCCGACCTCCACGCTCGCGCCACGGCCCGATGCTTCAAGCCCAGACGCCTCCAGCATCGCCTCGATCAGCCGGTGGACCTTCAGCGCCTCGCGCCCGTCCACCCGCGGCCGGCGTCCTTCGTCCAGCGCGTCGAGGAAGTCGGACAGCACCGCGCGGTGATGCTGGTGGGAGAAGGCCATCGGGTCGGCGCCGCCGCCCAGCGTGGCGCCGTCCGCCCCGGCGGCGATGCGCTCGCCATCGACCAGCTGCACCTCCAGCCGGTCGCCGGCCAGAACGGCGGAGCCCCCGGTCCCGGCGATCTCGATCCGCTCCGGATAGCCCGGATGGACGGCGGTGGTGGCGTTCACGGTCGCCAGCATGCCGTTGCCGTAGCGCAGGGCCGTGGCGACCACATCCTCCGTGTCCATGCCCACACTTGGGTCCGATTTGCGCAGGACGCTGGTGGCGGCGAATCCGGCAACTTGATCCGGCAGGCCGACGAGGCCGACGAAGGCGTCCAGCGTGTGGATCGCCTGGGTCAGCAGCACGCCGCCGCCGTCGCGCGCCTTCATGCCGCGGCCGGGCTGGGCGTAATAGGCGTTGTCGCGCCACCAGCGCACCGAGACCGCCGCGGTCAGCGGCCGGCCCAGCGTGCCGTCGCGCATCAGTGCCGCCAGCCGCTCGACCGAGGCGCGGAAGCGGTGCTGCAACACCACGCCCAGCGTCAGCCCGGCTCCCTCCATGGCGGAGACCACCGCCCGCGCCCCCTCCGGCGTCGCGTCCAGCGGCTTTTCCAGCAGCACATGCTTGCCGGCGGCGGCACAGCGCGCCACCAGAGCGGCATGGCTGTCGGGAGGGGTCAGCAGCAGGACGGCCGACAGCGCCGGGTCCTCCAGCAGGGTTTCCAGCCGGTCGACCACCGGCAGGCCGTGGTGGGCGGCGAAGGCGGCGCGGCGGTCGGCCGACGGGCTGAAGCAGCCCGCCACCTCCACCCGGTCGGCCAGATCGATCAGGCTCTGCGCGTGCGGCGCCGACGCCATGCCGAGGCCGACGACACCGATGCGGCGACGGGAACCGGTCATCGAAGCGCTCCGTCCAGGGTGGTCGCGGCAGCGATGTCGGCGGTCAGGCTGCCGGAGAAATAGAGCGGGGCGGCGTTGCGCACGTCGTCCACCGTGATCTGCAGATTGTCCAGATGGCGCACCAGGCTCTGTTCGGCCCGGTCGGGATCGTGGCCGGCGATGGCCTCGACGATGCCCTCATGCTCGGCGATGACCGTGCGCATGCGGCCGGGGACCGGCAGGGTCAGGCGGCGGCAGCGGTCGAGCTGGACCTTGGCCTGCTGGATGATGCCCCAGAAGCCGGGATATCCCGCCATCTCGGTGATCTGGGCATGGAAGGCCTCGTCGGCCTGATGGAAGCCGTCGGCGTCGCCCACCGCATCGACCTCGCGCTGGTGCTCCAGGCAGGCGCGCAAGGCGGCGATCTGGCTGCGGCTGGCGCGTTCGGCGGCGAAGCGTACGGTCGCCCGCTCCAGCACCTTGCGGATCACGCCGGCTTCCGGCAGGGCGCCCAGCGGGATGCGGGCGACGAAGGTGCCGGATTGCGGGAAGATCTCGATCAGCCCCTCGTCGGCCAGCCGCAGCACCGCCTCGCGCACCGGCGTGCGGCTGACGCCATAGGCCTCGGCGATCTGCTTTTCGGCGATGGGCTCGCCCGGCTTGCGTTTCAGCGACACGATCTCCGCCCGCAGGTCGCGGTGGATGGCGTCGGCGGCGGTCGGACCGCGCCGCATGTCCCGGCGCGCCGGCGGGCGGACCAGCAGCGCGGCGGCCTTGGCCGGCATGACCGGCGTGGCGGGTGGCGTGGCCGGTGGCGTTGTCGATGGCGGTGTCGCCGCGATGGAACCGGTTTTGGCCGGCGGGTTGCCCGTTGGCATGGCGTCCAGCCTCCTCAGAAGCGCATGCCTCAGAATACTAATATATTAGCTAGCGCGGCAAGCGATTTCGCTCATCCCCCGTTCGGATCCGGGTGTGACAAAGGCGCCCCCCATTCCCGTCATGGCTGTGGGGCACCCTGGCTGCGGGGCGGTGGGGAACGGAGCAGGAGTGCCGAAGGAAACGTCCCGGCCGTCAACTCCGCCAGGGCGGGGGATGACGGCCGGGACGGGCGGGTCCGGCTTCGACGGCAATCGGACCCGTCGGTCAGGCGCCGAAGCCGCCGTCGATGGTCTGGAACGAGCCGGTGATCATCGCGGCATGCGGGCCGGCGACATAGGCGGTCAGTTCGGCGACCTCGTCGGCGTCGATGTGGCGCTTGATCGCCATGAAGCTGTGCATGGCGGGCGCCATCGGGCCGTCGGCCGGGTTCATGTCGCTGTGGGTCGGACCCGGCTGGATGGCGTTGACGGTGATGCCGCGGTCGCCGAAATCGCGGGCGAGGCCGCGCACCATGCCCTGGACCGCCGCCTTGGTCAGGGCGTAGGCGGCCCCGCCGGCAAACGGCATGCGGTCGCCGTTGACCGAGCCGATGACGATGATGCGCCCGCCGTCGTTCATCCGCCGGGCCGCCTCGACCGCCGCGTGGTAGGGCGCGCGGACATTGATGTCGATCATCCGGTCGACCGCGTCGGGATCGAAGGTCAGCGGATCGCCGAGGATCGCCGTGCCGGCATTGACCACCAGCACGTCCAGCGCGCCGCGGCCGGCCACCGTTGCGATCAGGGCGTCGCGGTCGGCGCTGTCGGTTTGGATGGCCTCCGCGCCGGTTTCGGCGGCAAGCGCCTCGGCGGCGTCCTTCGACCCGGCATAGGTGAAGGCGACCGCGCCGCCGGCCTTGGCGAAGCGGCGGACGATGGCCTTGCCGATGCCGCGGCTGCCGCCGAGGACCAGGATCTTGCGGCCGGTGAACTCACCCATGATGTGCTCCTTGAGAAAATGTAGTGAGCGCTATATAAATCCAGGCGGGGGATTTCCGCAAGGAGAAAATATAGTGGTCGCTACAGAAAAATCCGGAGCCCGTGGACGGCGGCGGTCCTTCGATGTGGACGAGGCGGTCGAGACGGCGATGAGGCTGTTCCACGCCCGCGGCTACGACGCCGTGGGCGTCGCCGAGCTGGGAGCCGAATTGGGAATCAAGCCGCCGAGCTTCTATGCCGCCTTCGGCAGCAAGGCGGGGCTGTTCGAGCGGGCGCTTCGGCGCTATGCGGCGGGGGAGGCCAACATCTTCGCCCGCGCGCAGGCCGAGGGCGGCAGCATGGCCGAGGTGATCGAGCGCACGCTGCTGCTGGCGGCGCGGCTCTATCCGAAGCGTGATGGGGTGGCGGGCTGTCTGGTGCTGGACGGGGCGCGCAACAGCGCCGACCCGGAAGCGGCAGCGCTGGCCGAGACGATGAGAAAGGCCGGCGTGGCGGCGATCCGCGACTTCATCGCCGCGGAGGCACCGGAGCGGGCCGACGCGCTGGCGGACTTCGTCGCCATCACGATGAAGGGAATGTCGGCGGCGGCGCGCGACGGCATGGGCGAGGAGGCGCTTACCGTCGTCGCCCGGATGGCGGGCCGCGCCTTCCGCCGCGAACTGGCGGCGGAAGGGTGATGTGTCGGCTTGAAGCCGACAGAAAACCGCGAATCAGGCCGGCATGGCGTCGCGCGGGATGATGGCGCCGCGGTGCTGGATGACGGCGGCGGCCAGCTTGTGGGCGGCGCGGGCGGCGTCGGCCGGACCCTCGCCGCGCAGGCGGGATGCCAGATAACCGGCGCTGAAGCTGTCGCCGGCCGCCGTGGTGTCGACCACCGTGGCGACCTTCTGCGCCGGCACCTCGACCGCCTCGCCATTCTCGATCACCACGCAGCCGGGCTGTTCCAGCTTCAGGACGATCTCGGTGACGCCGGCCTTGCGGACGCGAGCCAGCACGGCGTCGGCATCGGCGTCACCATAGAGGTCGCGCAGGTCGGTGACGCCGGGCAGCGCGATGTCTGTCAGTGCCAGCATGCGGTCGAAGGCGGCCCGCGCGGTGTCGAGGTCCGGCCACAGGCGCGGACGCCAGTTGGTGTCGAAGGCGACCTTGCCGCCCTGCGCCCGCACCCGCTCCAGCACCTCGAACAGGCGCTCGCGGCCCTGCTCGCCCAGGATGGCGATGCTGATGCCGGACAGATAGACGATGCCGTAGCCTTCCAGCGCCTTGGACAGCTCCGTCGTCTGGGGCAGGGCGAACAGTTCGCGCGCCGGGGCATTGTCGCGCCAGTAGAGGAAGCGGCGCTCGCCGCTGGCGTCGGTCTCGATCAGGTAGAGGCCGGGCAGGCGGTTCGGCACGCGCAGGACATGGCCGGTGCCGACGCCTTCCGCCGCCCAGGCCGCCACCATGTCGTCGCTGATGCTGTCGTCGCCGAGCGCGGTGACATAGTCGACCGGCGTGCCCAGACGCGCCAGATAGACCGCGGTGTTCAGCGTGTCGCCGCCGAACCCCATGGTCAGCGACCCGTCCGGCCGCCGGAACATCTCGATCATGCATTCGCCGAGGGCGGCGACGCGGTTGGGCGTGTCGGTCATGCTTCTTCTCCGCAAGCCGGGGATGGCCCCGGCAAATCCCATTTCAGGCAACAGAACGGCGTTCCCGCGCCCGCATCCGCTCGCGGTGCGCGGTGTAGAGTCCGCTGGCGATGATCACGCCGGTGCCGACGAAGGTCCAATGGTCGGGCACCGCGCCGAAGACGAGGAACCCCAGCGCCGTGGACCAGATCAGCTGTACGTAGGTGAAGGGCGCCAGCACCGATGCCTCGCCCTGGCGGTAGGCCAGGATCAGCAGCCATTGCGCCGCCGTGTAGACCAGCCCGATGAAGACCCCCAGCAGCATCTCCCACGGCGTCGGCCATGCCGCATGCAGCGGCAGCAGCGCCGTCAGGGCGATCAGGCCGGTGAGCGCGCTCCACACCATGGTGGTCAGCGGGTTCTCCTGCACCGTCATCTTGCGCGTCGCCACCAGCCCCAGCGCCCAGCTGAAGGCGGTCAGGATCGGCAGCAGCGAGGCCGGTTGGAACCCCTCCGCCCCTGGCCGGATGACGATGATGACGCCGGCCAGCCCGACCAGCAGCGCCGCCCAGCGGCGGACGCCGACCGTCTCGGCCAGCAGCAGGATCGACAGCACGGTGACGAAGACGGGAGAGACGAAGCTGATCGCCGCGGCCTCGGCCAGCGGCAGATGCTGCATCGCCATGATGAAGAACAGCGCCGAGCCCAGCATGCCCAGCCCGCGCACCACCTGAAGCCCCGGCCGCGTCGTCTTCAGCACGCTCAGCGAACCGCCGCGGAGCGCCAGCGGCATCACCAATGCTGTGAAGACGACATAGCGCATCCAGGCGATCTCGGCCGGCGGCAGGGTCCGGCCGAGATATTTCGCCGTGGCGTCGGAGCAGGACAGGCAGGCCACCCCCAGCACCACCAGCAGGATCGCCCGCATCGGCTCCGTGCCCTTGGACCCCGGCCCGGCCTGCGGATTGACGGTAGGCTGGATCGGGGTCTGCGGCGCGTTCACCGGCGAGGGTCCGGCATCACTGCGGGGGCCGGGGAGAGGGGTGGAACTGTCGGGCATGGCGCCGGCTCGTCATCGGTCATGGTTAAGGGGGCGGACCCCTTACATAACCGCTCCCATCTGCCAAGGAGCAAATTCGTCGGCACCGACGCCGAGTTCCTCGCTCTTGGTCTTGCGGCCCGACGCGGTGTCGAGCACCAGCTGGAAGATCGCGCGGCCGACCTCCTCGATGGAGGCGTCGCCGGTGGCGATGGCGCCGCAGTCGATGTCCATGTCGTCCGGCATGCGGCGGAACAAAGTGCTGTTGGTCGCCAGCTTCAGGCTGGGCGTCGGCTTGCAGCCGAACACCGAGCCGCGGCCGGTGGTGAAGCACAGCACGTTGGCGCCGCCCGCCACCTGTCCGGTCGCCGACACCGGATCGTAGCCGGGCGTGTCCATGAAGACGAAGCCCTTGTCGGTGATCGGCTCGGCATAGCGGTAGACGGCGGTCATCGGGGTGGTGCCGCCCTTGGCGACCGCGCCCAGCGACTTCTCCAGGATGGTGGTCAGGCCGCCCTTCTTGTTGCCGGGCGACGGGTTGTTGTTCATCTCGCCGCCGGTGCGGCTGGTGTACTCCTCCCACCAGCCGATGCGCTCGACCAACGCCTCGCCGACCTCGCGGCGGACGGCGCGGCGGGTCAGCAGATGCTCGGCGCCATAGACCTCCGGCGTCTCGCTCAGCACGGCGGTGCCGCCGTTGCGGACCAGCAGGTCGACGGCATAGCCCAGCGCCGGGTTGGCGGTGATGCCCGAATAGCCGTCGGAGCCGCCGCATTGCAGCGCCAGCGTCAAATGACTGGCCGGCAGGGTCTGGCGGGTGACGTCGTTGATCTCCGGCAGCAGCGCCTCGATCCGGCGGATGCCCTCGCGGGCCGCCGCGGCGGTGCCGCCCATGTCCTGGATGCCGATGGGGATGACGCGGGCGCCCTCCTCAAGGCCGGTGGCCTCCATCAGCTTGTCGATCTGGTTCACCTCGCAGCCGAGGCCGAGCAGGATCACCGCGGCGAAGTTCGGGTGGCGGGCATAGCCGGCGATGGTCCGGCGCAGCGTGTCCATCACCTCGCCGCTGCCGGCCATGCCGCAGCCGTAGCCGTGGGTGAGCGCCACGACGCCGTCGATGTTTGGATAGGCGGCGAGTGCTGCCCCGCGGAAATGGTCGGCGATCATCCTTGCTGCGGTGGCGGAGCAGTTCACCGAGGTCAGCACGCCGATGTAGTTGCGGGTGGCGACGCGGCCGTCCGGGCGAAGGATGCCCTGGAAGGTGGCGCGCTCGGCCTCCGGGATCGGCTCGACCGGGTGGACATCGGCGCCGAAGGCATAGTCGCGCTCGAAATCGCTGCCCATGCCCATGTTGTGGACGTGGACATGGTCGCCCGGCTGGATCGCCGCGGTGGCGAAGCCGATGACCTGATTGTACTTGCGCACCGGCTCGCCCAGCGCGATGGCGCGCACCGCGACCTTGTGCCCGGCCGGCACCGGCCCGGTGGTCGCGACTTCGGTGCCGGGCAGAGCGGTGCCGGGCTCCAGGTCGGCGCCGGCGACGACGACGTTGTCGGCGGGGTGCAGGCGGATGGTCAGCGATGCCATGGGAAGATGTCCTTGAGGCGCGAAGGAGACGTGATGTCCCCTCTCCCCCGCTCACGCGCAAACTTCGTTTGCGCTGACGCGACAGGCGGACCTCCGGTCCGCCGAAAGCGGGGAGAGGGTTAGGGTGAGGGGGGAGCGTGGCGGGACCTTTGGGAAAATCCTGCGGTGCATCCCCCTCACCCCGACCCTCTCCCCGGGGGGAGAGGGGGATTGGGCCGTTACAGCTTGTAGGCGTTCTTGGCGAGGCGGTAGGCGAGGTCGACGGCCAGGTCCGCGGCCTCGTCTTCTTCCATCCGGTGCTCGGCGACCAGACGGGCGAGGAAGCTGCAATCGACGCGGCGCGACACGTCGTGGCGGGCCGGGATCGAGCAGAAGGCGCGGGTGTCGTCGTTGAAGCCGACCGTGTTGTAGAAGCCGGCGGTCTCGGTGATCATCTCGCGGTAGCGGCGCATGCCCTCGGGGCTGTCGTGGAACCACCAGGCCGGGCCGACGCGCAGCGCCGGATAATGGCCGGCCAGCGGCGCCAGCTCGCGGGAATAGCTGTCCTCATCCAGCGTGAACAGGATGATGGTCAGGTCGCGCTCGTTGCCGAAGCGGTCGAGCAGCGGCTTCAGCGCCCGCACATACTCGGTGCCGCTCGGGATGTCCGCACCCTTGTCGCGGCCGAAGCGCTGGAACACGAGGTCGTTGTGATTGCGGAAGCTGCCGGGGTGGATCTGCATGACCAGACCGTCCTCCAGGCTCATCCGCGCCATTTCGGTCAGCATCTGGGCGCGGAACAGCTCGGACTCCTCGGCCGTCGCACCGCCGCGCCGCACGATGTCGAACAGCTTCTCGGCCTCGCCGCGCGCCAGATCGGCGGTCGCCGCCGTCGGGTGGCCGTGGTCGGTCGAGGTGGCGCCGAAGCTCTTGAAATACTGGCGACGGTCGGCCAGCGCGGCGAGGTAGCCGTCCCAGGTCGCGGTGTCCTTGCCGGTGATGCGGGCCAGCTCGGCGAGGTTGTCGCGGAAGCCCTCGAACTCCGGATCGACGACCGGATCCGGACGGAAGGCGGTGATGACTCGGCCCTTCCAGCCGCTCTCGCGGATCGCCTTGTGGTGGACCAGCGGGTCGAGCGGCGATTCGGTGGTCGCCAGCACTTCGAGGTTGAAGCGCTCGAACAGGGCGCGCGGGCGGTATTCCGGCTTGCGCAGGCACTCTTCGATCTGGTCGTAGATGCGGTCGGCGCTGGCGGCACTCAGGCGCTCGGTGACGCCGAACACCGTCTCGAAGGCGTGGGTCAGCCACATCGAGGTCGGGGTGCCGCGGAACAGGTGCCAGTTGCTGGCGAGCAGGCGCCAGATGGCGCGCGAATCGGTCGAGGTTTCTCCGCCGTCCTTGCGCGGAACGCCCAGCTGCTCCAGCGGAATTCCCTGGCTGTAGAGCATGCGGAATGCATAATGGTCGGGCTTGACGAACAGGCTCGCCGGATCGGGGAACGCCTCATTCTGCGCGAACCAGGACGGATCGGTGTGGCCGTGCGGGCTGACGATCGGCAGGGCGGCGACTTCGCCGTACAGGCGGCGCGCGATGGCACGTTGCGTCGGGTCGCTCGGGAAAAGACGGTCGGGGTGAAGCATCGGAAGCCTCTACGCTGCAAGAGAAGGGCAAAAGCAGGGTGGGGAAAAGGCGGGGTCCGTGCGGGGGACCGTCCCTACCGGCTGGTCGTATAATATTAATATATCAGATCTGATTGCAAGCCCAATCGTTCCGCCGATGGGGCTTCGGAGCCGGTGAAGGCTGCGCCCAGTCGCCGCACCCGGCCTATAAGGAAAACCGGCGATGGGTTTGACGTTGACGAAGAGGGGCAGGTAGATTGCTGGGGATGAGGAACATCTCGCGGGTGGCGGACCGTCGCCCCACGACATCTGTATGTTTGCCGGAATGGAGCCATCGGTGAAGAAGGTCGCGACGACAGAAGATGAAGGCGGCCTGACCTCCGCAGCCGTGCGCCGCAGCGCGGCCCCGGCCCCGGCGGTGCGCCCGCCGCGCCGCGCCGCCACCGTCGCATCGCGCATCTACCGCGACCTGCGCGGCGAGATCGTCTCGCTGAAGCGCAAGCCCGGCGACGCCATCGCCGAGAAGCAGATCGCCGAGTCCTATGGCGTCAGCCGCACGCCGGTGCGCGAGGCGGTGCTGAAGCTGGCCGACGAGGGGCTGATCGAGATTTTCCCGCAGTCCGGCACCTTCGTGTCGCGCATCCCGCTGGACGCCCTGCCGGAAGCCTTCGCCATCCGCAAGGCGCTGGAGGAGGCGACGGTGCGCTATGCGGCGGCACGCGCCAGCCGCAGCCAGATCGCGGCATTGCGCGCCAATCTGGAATTGCAGCGCGAGATGCAGGAAACCGCCAATTACGAAGGCTTCCATCAGGCCGACGAGGCGTTCCATGCGCTGATCGCGGAGATCGCCGGCTATCCCGGCTTCTGGACGCTGATCCAGCAGACCAAGGTGCAGATCGACCGCTACCGCCTGCTGACCCTGCCGGTGCGCGGCCGCATCGCCGAGGTGATCGCCGAGCACACGGCCATCCTCGACGCGATGGCGGCGAACGACCCCGCTGCCGCCATCAAGGCGCTGGACGACCATCTGGACGATCTGCAGATCTCGGTCGCCGACATCCGCCGCGACTACCCGCGCTATTTCACGGCGCCGGGCGACCCAATTTGAAAAGGCCGATCTGAGGGGGCCGATTTGAAAGGGCCGGGGCGCCGGGCCGGTCTGAAAACCGGCCTGCGCCCTGATCGGGGGAGTTACTTTGCGTCGGTTTCGGCAGCGTAGGCCATCGGCTCGCCCAGGAAATCCTCGCGGATCGGGGTGAAGATGTCGAGCAGCACGCCCGGCTCCAGCGCCACCACGCCATGCAGGACGTTGGACGGCACCATGTAGCCGTCGCCGGTGTTCAGCCGCTTGGTGCGGCCGTCGATGGTGACGTCGAAGGATCCCTTCTCCACCACGGCGCACTGGACATGGGGATGGCGATGCTGCGCGCCGATGGCGCCGGCCTCGAACTCCACCCGCACCATCATCATCGTGTCGTTGTAGCCGAGGATCTTGCGGCGTACGCCGTCGCCCAGATCCTGCCACGGGATGTCGCCCGCGGTCAGGAACACATCGGTCGCCGTTGCGGTGGTCATCGTCCGGTTTCCTCCCCCAATGGAAAAGCCCTCCTCCGCCCGTGAGGGGCGGGGAGGGCTGCTTTTGCGGTCAGCGCGCCAGCCAGCCGCCGTCGACCGGCAGGATGGTGCCGTGGATGTAGTCGGCGGCATCCGAGGCCAGGAACACCGCCGGGCCGCCGATGTCGGACGGCACGCTCCAGCGGCCGGCCGGGATGCGGCCGAGGATCTCGGCGCTGCGGTTCTCGTCGGCGCGCAGAGCCGCGGTGTTGTTGGTGGCGACATAGCCCGGCGCAATGGCATTCACGTTGATGCCCTTGCCGGCCCATTCGCAGGCGAGAAGCTTGGTGATGCCGGCGACGCCGCTCTTGGAGGCGGTGTAGGACGGCACGCGGATGCCGCCCTGGAAGGACAGCATCGAGGCGATGTTGATGATCTTGCCCTTGCGGCCGGCACCGATGGCATAGCGGCCGAAGGCCTGGCAGAGGAAGAACACCGTCTTGATGTTGAGGTTCATCACGGCGTCCCAGTCGGCCTCGCTGAAGTCGACGGCGTCGGCGCGGCGGATCATGCCGGCGTTGTTGACGAGGATGTCCAGCCCGCCGAGCGTGGCGACCGTCTGCTCCACCAGCCCCTGCACCGGGGCGATGGAGGTCAGGTCGGCGTGGATGCCGAGGAACTTGCGGCCGGTCGCCTCGACCAGACCCTTGGTCTCGTCCAGCGACACCACGTCGACGGCGGCGATGTCGGCGCCGGCCTCGGCCATCGCCACGGCGATGCCCTGGCCGATGCCGGTGTTGGCGCCGGTGACCAGCGCCACTTTGCCGGTCAGGTCGAACGAAATGCTCATGGTCGGTTCCCGTTCTTATGAGTTGGTTTCAAATCGGCGGGCGCGTCAGCGCAGGCGGTCCATGGCGACGAAGTCCATGTCCGTGAAGTCCTGGTTGTCGCCGCCCATCGCCCAGATGAAGGTGTAGTTGCGGGTGCCGACGCCGGAATGGATCGACCAGGGCGGCGAGATCACCGCCTGCTCGTTGGCGACTACGATGTGGCGGGTCTGCTCCGGCTCGCCCATCAGGTGGACGACGCGCGCCTCTTCCGGCAGGTCGAAGTAGAAATAGACCTCGCAGCGCCGGTCATGGGTGTGACACGGCATCGTGTTCCACATGTTGTTCGGCTTCAGCACCGTCATGCCCAGCACCAGCTGCGCGGTGCGGACCACGTCCGGGTGGATCATCTGGTAGATGGTGCGCTCGTTCGACTGGGCCGGGTCGCCGAGATGCACGGCCTTGGCCTGGCCGATCGAGATCTTCATCGTCTCGAACCGGGCATGGGCGGGCGTGCTGTTCAGGTAGAACTTGGCCGGCTCGCGGCGGTCCAGGCTTTCAAAGACGACGTCCTTGCTGCCCATCGCGACATAGAGCGCGTCGCGCGGCGCCAGCTCATAGACGGCGCCGTCGACGGTGACGCGGCCGGCGCCGCCGACATTGACCACGCCCAGCTCGCGCCGGTCAAGGAAGTTGGGCGAGCCGATCTCCTTGGAGGAGTCCAGCTTCAGCGGGCCGGCGACCGGCATGGCGCCGCCGACGACGAAACGGTCGATGTGGCTGTAGGTGAAGACGGTCTCGTCCGCCTCGAACAGGGTCGGGACCAGGAAATGGTCGCGCAGCGTCTCGGTGTCGAAGCCGCGGACCGCGTCGGGATGGGAGGCGTGCCGGACGGAGATTTTCATGGGAAAGGTCCTTTTAAAATCTGTGCAGCCGGCGTCCCGGCGGGTCTGGCGCCATCATACTAATATACTAGTAAGCCGGGCAAGCTCTAATGATGGAGTGCCGGACATTTCAGGCGGCGGAGGGTGCGACAAAGTCGCTGGTCCGAAGGGGGAGTGCGGTAGGGTCGGAGGGGCCGCGTTGCGTCGGCCTCAAAGGTAATATATTAGTGAACGGTCTTCGCCCGGAGTGTCCAGTCATGTCCAGTCAGCAGCCCCGCAAGCGCATCGCCCTCGTCGCCCATGACGCCCGCAAGGCGAACCTCATCGCCTGGATCGGCGCCAACATCGAAGCATTGGACGGCCACGCCTTCTGGGCGACCGGCACCACCGGGCAGAAGGTGCGCGCCGCCCATCCCGGCCTGGACATCACCCCGCTGAAGAGCGGCCCGCTGGGCGGCGACCAGCAGATCGGCGCGATGATCGCGGAGGGGCGGATCGACCTGCTGGTCTTCTTCGTCGATCCGATGACCGCCCAGCCGCACGATGTCGACGTGAAGGCGCTGACCCGGCTGGCGACGCTCTACAACATCCCGATGGCCTGCAACGAGGCCACCGCCGACATGATCGTCTCCTCCGCCCATTTCGCCAGCGGCTATGCCCCGCGCGCCGCCAGCTTCACGGCCTATGAGACGCGCAAGCTGTGAGCGCGTCCCGCCCGCTCATTCCGTGAAATATTGCGGATAGTTCCGCCGGACCTCGGCGATGCCCAGCTGCAGGTCGGTCAGATGGTGGCGCAGCTCGCCCACCGCGCGGTCGGGGTCGCGGGCGGCGACGGCCTCGACGATGGCGCCGTGTTCGGCCAGCGCCTTGTCCATCCGGCCGGCCGCCGGCAGGGTCAAATGGCGGTAGCGGTCGACCTGCCGCTTCACCTGCTGGGTCACCGCCCAGAAGCCGGGATAGCCGGAGATCTCCGCCAGCAGGGCGTGGAATGCCTCGTCGGCCTCGTGGAAGCCGTCGAAATTGCCGGACTCCTTCATCTCGCGCTGGAGTTCCAGATTGGCGCGCAGCCGCGCCACCTGGCTGCCGCTCGCCTGTTCGGCGGCGTAGCGCACGGTGGCCTCCTCCAGCGCGCGGCGGATGGCGATGGCCTCCGGCAGGCCGCTGATGGGAATGCGGGCGACGAAGGTGCCGGACTGCGGGAACACCTCCACCAGCCCTTCGTCGGCCAGCTTCAGCATCGCCTCGCGCACCGGCGTGCGGCTGACGCCATAGGTTTCCGCCACCTCCTTCTCGATCACCGGCTCGCCCGGCTTGCGCCGCAGCGAGACGATGTCGTCGCGCAGGTCGCGGTAGATGGTGCCCGAGACCGTGGCGCCGCGGTGGGCAGGCCTTGCGGTGGCACTGGCGGGCCGGCGGCGGCGGCGGCGCACCGGTGCGGCCACGGCCACCATGTTCGTATCGCCCGCGTTGGAATCCATAATCGTCCCATTCATGTCGTCGGCGGTCATGCCTTCGACCGCAGCCACTAATATATCGCTGCGTTTCCGCGGGCGGGAAGCTTTTTGCCGCGGAAATTCGGGGATGGTAACGGGGTGGGGGGAGTGGCGGCGCAGGCGGCACCCACTCCCCCGCGATCGGTGCTCTTACAGCTTCGCCGCCGCGTCGAACACCGCATGGCTGTAGGCGCCTTCCGGCTTCTTCGAGATCACCGGGGCCGACGCGCCCGACATCAGGATGCCGACGGTGCGGTCGAAATCGGCCGGGTCGAGATAGCCGGTGCCCTTGGCGCCGCCCTCGATCAGCTTGGCGATCTCCTGCATCATGGTGGTCTGGTGTTCCTCGGTCTGGGCGCCGGTGGTGTCGTTCTCCAGCACGATCTTCACCGCCTCGGCCTGGTTCTTGGCGGCGTACTCCCAGCCCTTGCCCGAGGCCTTGACGAACTTCGCCAGCTTCTCGACGATCTTCGGGTCGGACAGCGACTTCTCGGTGGCGTAGAGGCCGTCCTCCAGCGTCGCGACGCCCTGCTCCTGGTACTTGAAGACGGTCAGCTCGTCGGCCTTCATGCCGGCCTCGATCAGCTGCCAATATTCGTTGTAGGTCATGGTGGAGATGCAGGCCGCCTGCTTCTGCAGCAGCGGATCGACGTTGAAGCCCTGCTTCAGCACCTTCACGTCCGGGCTGGAGCCGGAGGTGGAGTAGCCCAGCTTGCTCATCCAGGCCAGGAACGGATATTCGTTGCCGGAGAACCAGACGCCCAGCGTGTTGCCCTTGAAGTCCTTCGGATCCTTGATGTTGGCGTCCTTGCGGCAGGTCAGCATCATGCCGGACTTCTGGAACATCTGGGCGATGTTGACCAGCGGCACGCCCTTCTCGCGGCTGGCCAGCGCCGACGGCATCCAGTCGACGATCACGTCGGCGCCGCCGGCGGCGATGATCTGGGTCGGGTTGATGTCGGGGCCGCCGGCCTTGATGGTGACGTCCAGCCCGGCGTCCTTGTAGAAGCCCTTGGCCGCGGCGACGTAATAGCCGGCGAACTGGGCCTGGGTGACCCATTTCAGCTGGAGCGTCAGCGCATCGGCGGCGGCGGCCGGCGCCCCCCAACCGGCGAGGCCGGTGAGCGCGGTTGCGGCGAGCAGGACGGCGGAGGCAAGGGTCTTCATCGCGTTCGATCCTCTTCTGGCTGGGTTTTGTTTTGGCTTGAGGCGGTCAGCGTTTGCGGAAGGACGGGTGCCAGGCGGTGACATGCCGCTCCGCCAGTGCCAGCGCACCGTAGAGCAGAGATCCGGTCAGGGCGGCGACGGCGATCGTCGCCCAGACCACGTCCAAGTTCATCCGGGCGACCTGGGTGGAGATGCGGAAGCCCATCCCCACCACCGGCGTCCCGAAGAACTCGGCGACGATGGCCCCGATCAGAGCCAGGGTTGAGTTGATCTTCAGTCCGTTGAACAAAAAGGGCAAGGCACAGGGAAGCCGCAGCATCGCCAGCGTGCGCCAGTAGCCGGCACCATAGGAGCGCATCAGGTCGAGCTGGATGCGTTCCGCGCTCTGCAAGCCGGCCAAAGTGTTGATCAGCATGGGGAAGACGGTCATCACCACGATGACGGCGGCCTTGGACTGCCAGTCGAAACCGAACCACATCACCATGATGGGCGCGATGCCCACCACCGGCACGGCGCTGGCCAGATTGCCGAGCGGCAGCAGCCCGCGCGCCAGGAAGGGCACCCGGTCGGCCAGGATCGCCACGAGGAATCCGGCGCCGCAGCCGATCAGATAGCCGCGCAGGACCGAAATCAGCACCGTCTGGCGGAAATCGTCCCACAAATCGGCGGCGTTGGCGGCGAAGGCGGTTGCCACGAGGCTCGGCGGCGGCAACAGGATGGTCGGCACCTGGAAGCCGCGGGTCAGGATCTCCCACAGCATGACCAGCGCCAGCCCGAACAAGGCGGGGCCGGCCAGCCGCACCGGCCCGGCGATGCCCGCCAGCAGAGCCAGCACCCGCCAGAGCAGCAGTGTGGCGCCGGCCACATAGATCCACAGCCCACCGGCCTGGGCGAGGGCGTTGCCCTGGTTCAGCAGGAGCAGCGGGGCGGCATAGGCGGCGGCGACTCCGGCCAGCAGGAGCAGGGCCTCGCCCAGTGCCGAGCCGGGCAGGCGGCGGGCGAGGATCGTCGCGACGGTCAGGGCGAAGAGGGCCAGGGCCACGGGAAGCTGCGGCAGATAAAGGGCGGCACCGTCCTGTGCGGCGAAGGGCAGCAGCGGGGCGGCCAGCATCACCAGCGGCCACGGTGCCATGATGGGGCGGGGCATGGTGGAGCGGCTCATCGTGCACCTCCCCGGCCGCCCGGCACCAGCGCCCGTTCGGCGAGGCCGACGACGGCGACCAGCGTGACACTCAGCACTGCCGCCATCACCAGCGCGCTCCAGATCTGCACGGTCTGGCCGTAGTAGGAGCCGGACAGCAGCCGCGCGCCCAACCCCGCCTGCCCGCCGGTCGGCAGCTCGGCGACGATGGCGCCGACGACGCTGGCGGCCACCGCGATCTTCAGGCTGGTGAACAGGTAGGGCAGGGAGGCCGGCAGGCGCAGCAGGCGGAAGGTCTGGGCGGTGCCGGCGCAGTAGGTCCGCATCAGGTCCAGCGTCAGCGGATCGGCGGAGCGCAGCCCCTTCACCATGCCGATGGTGATCGGGAAGAAGCACAGATACATGGCGATGATCGCCTTGGGCAGCAGGCCGGTGAAGCCCAGATTGCCGAGGATCACCACGATCATCGGCGCAATCGCCAGGATCGGCACGGTCTGCGAGGCGATGACCCAGGGCAGCAGGCTCGATTCCAGCGTGCGTGCCTGGACGATGCCGGCCGCCAGCGCCACCCCCAGAACCACCCCCATGCCGAAGCCGGCCAGGGCGGCCCCGGCGGTGACGCCGGTGTGGTAGAGCAGGTTGCGGATGCTGGTCACCGGATAGCCGGTCAGGGACGTGTAGAGGTCGAGCGCCACCTGATCCGGCGTCGGCAGGATCGGGCGCTTCATCGCCAGCGTGGCGCGGATCAGGTCGGCGGTGGTCCAGTCGTGGCCGGCGCGGTTCAACGCATCGGTCGCCATCGGCGCGTTCAGCCAGACGGCACCTGCGTACCACAGCACCAGCACGGCCAGTGCCATCACGACTACGGGCAAAGTGCTTTTAGTCGTCATAGCTGTGGCCCTCCATCAGCCCTTCGCGGACGCGGTGGGCGATGCGCTGGAACTCCGGGCTTTCGCGGATGTCGAGCGTGCGCTCGCGCGGCAGGTCGCGGTCGCAGTCGATGACATCGAGGATGCGGCCGGGGCGCGGGCTCATCACCACGATGCGGGTGGAGAGGAACACCGCCTCGGCGATGGAGTGGGTGACGAAGATGCAGGTCTTGCGGGTGCCGAGCCACAGGCGGGTTAGCTGCAAATTCAGATGGTCGCGGGTGATCTCGTCGAGCGCGCCGAACGGCTCGTCCATCAAAAGCAGGTCAGGGTTGAAGGCGAGCGCGCGGGCGATGGACACCCGCTGCTGCATGCCACCGGACAGCTGCCAGGGGAATTTGCGCTCGAAGCCGGACAGGCCGACGAGGTCGAGCTGCTCGCGGGCGCGCTGCTGCCGGTCTGCCCTGGGCAGCCCCATGATCTCCAGCGGCAGCATGACGTTGCGTTCCACCGTCCGCCACGGGTAGAGCGCCGGGGCCTGGAAGACGTAACCGTAGGCGCGCTTCAGCCGTGCCTGTTCCGGCGTCATGCCATTGACCGTCACCTCGCCGGAGGTCGGCTGTTCGAGGTCGGCGACCACCCGCATCAGCGTGGTCTTGCCGCAGCCGCTGGGGCCGATCAGCGAGATGAAATCGCCCTTGGATATCGACAGGCTGACGTCGCTCAGCGCGTAGACCGGATGGTCGGCAGCCTGATAGGTCAGGGTCAGGTTGCGGACATCGACGATGGTGCGCGGCGCCGCGTCTGCGGCCGGCGGAACCAGAGTGAGCGGTGCGGGCTGGGCGGCTGGCACGGCGGTCGTCCCTTCGCGTTGTCGACTTTCGGCGGGAACGAGAGCAAGAAGCGAGCCAGAGGGAGACGGAGTTGAGTATTCAGTGGGTAGGGCTTTGTTTTCACAAAGAGAAAACTTGTCTATCGAGACAGGAACTGACGGTGTGGACAGTGTTCGGGCAGGTGTGCTTTTCGCAAGGCGCACAATTTTCGGGCTGAGGCTGTGTGGGTGGTGAATTT
This sequence comes from Azospirillum sp. UENF 112521, assembly GCF_058780665.1. NCBI lineage: Bacteria > Pseudomonadati > Pseudomonadota > Alphaproteobacteria > Rhodospirillales > Azospirillaceae > Azospirillum > Azospirillum sp. UENF 112521. The sequence goes on along the minus strand of NZ_JBSNCI010000009.1, from coordinate 9,002 downwards.
TCGGGCAGGGATGAGGATGTCCCCGTCTCCCCCCGGGGAGAGGGGATTAAGGGGCGGGACAGGGAAACAACGCCACCCTTGCCAGTCCTGCCCCGTCCCCGCTAACTGTTCAAACGGCCGACAAACGCACGGGTCCCATGCTCGACAGTTTCCTGCTCGCCTTCACCGCCTTGTTCTCCATCGTCAATCCGCTGGCGATGGCGCTGATCTTCAGCCAGGTGACGGCGGACAGCAGTCCGCGCGACCGGGCGAAGCTGGCCGGGCTGGTCAGCCTCTATTCGGCCATCGTCATGCTGACCGCGCTGTGGGCAGGTGCCTATGTGCTGAACTTCTTCGGCGTGTCGATGGCGGCGCTGCGGATTGCCGGCGGCTTCGTGGTCGCGGAACGGGCCTGGGCGCTGCTGACCGCACCGGAACGCCACGAGGCGCGCAAGCAGGAACAGGCCGCACCCACCGGCGACAACGACCGGCTGGCGGAGTCGGCCTTCTTCCCGATGACGATCCCCTTCACCACCGGGCCGGGCACCATCTCGGTGGCCATCGCGCTGGGCTCCACCCGCCCGACGCGCGGGGCCGGCGGGCTGATGGAGTTCTTCCTGGGCATGTCGGGGGCGGCGCTGGCGATTGCCGCGCTGATCTGGCTGTCCTACCGCTCCGCCGACCGCATCGTCGCCTTCCTGGGTCCGACGCGGGTGCGGGTGCTGACGCGGCTGTTCGCCTTCCTGCTGTTCTGCGTCGGCGTCCAGATCCTGCTGACCGGCGTTCTGGACGCCTTCCCGCTGCTGTCGCAGAAGGGCTGAGCCTCAGCTTTTGGGCCGCAGATCCTGCACCCGCTTGGCCTTGCCGATGGATCGGGCGATGCCGCCGGGCTCGACCACCTCGACGCGGGTGCTGATGCCGATCAGCGACTTGATCGAGTGCTGGAGATGCCTGGCATGGCCGTCCCATTCCGACGGGTGGATGTCGTCATGCATCTCCACACGGACGGCGAGGTTGTCCATATGGCCGTCGCGGCTGACCACCAGCTCATAATGCGGGGCCAGCGCCGGGATCTTGCAGATCAGCTCCTCGACCTGGGTCGGGAAGACGTTCACGCCGCGGATGATGAGCATGTCGTCGGACCGGCCGGTGATCTTGTCCATCCGCCGCATGCCGCGCGAAGTCGGCGGCAGCAGCCGGGTCAGGTCGCGGGTGCGGTAGCGGATGACCGGCATGCCCTGCTTGGTGAGCGTGGTGAAGACCAGCTCGCCGTAGGAGCCGTCCGGCAGAACCTCGCCTGAGTTGGGATCGATGATCTCGGGATAGAAATGATCTTCCCAGATCACCGGGCCGTCCTTGGTCTCGACGCATTCGGACGCCACGCCCGGCCCCATCACCTCGGACAGGCCGTAGATGTCCACCGCATGGATGTTGAAGGTGCGCTCGATCTCCTCGCGCAAGGCACCGGTCCAGGGCTCGGCGCCGAAGATGCCGACGCGCAGGCTGGTGCCGCGCGGGTCGATGCCCTGGCGGCGCATCTCGTCGGCGATGTTCAGCATGTAGGACGGCGTGACCATGATGATGGTCGGCTTGAAGTCCTGGATCAGCTGGACCTGCTTCTCGGTCTGGCCGCCCGACATCGGCACCACGGCGCAGCCCAGCCGCTCCGCCCCGTAATGGGCGCCGAGGCCGCCGGTGAACAGGCCGTAGCCGTAGGCGATGTGCACGATGTCGTTGCGCGTGCCGCCGGCCGCGCGGATGGAACGGGCGACGACCTCCGACCAGACGTCGATGTCGCCCTTGGTGTAGCCGACCACCGTCGGCCGTCCAGTGGTGCCGCTGGAGGCATGGACGCGGACGATGTCCTCCATCGGCACGGCGAACATGCCGTAGGGGTAGGCGCGGCGCAGGTCGTCCTTCACGGTGAAGGGGAACAGCGCCAGATCCTTCAACTCCTTGAAGTCGTCGGGATGGACGCCCTTCGCCTCGCATTTGGCGCGGAAGGATTCGACGTTCGCGTAGGAATGGCGGAGCGACCATGCCAGCCGCTCCGTCTGCATCGCCACGATCTCGTCGCGGCTGGCGAACTCGTAGCGGTCCATGCCGGCCCTGCTGCCCTGGCCCGCGGCGGTATCGGTCATGATGGACATGGTGCGTTTCTCCCCTTCGTTCCGGTTCCCGGCGCTTGGCGGCCGGTGAAGCCCAATTCCCTTCAGACCCGCTCCACCATCATGGCGATGCCCTGGCCGACGCCGATGCACATGGTGCAGAGCGCGCGGGTCGCCTTGCGGTCCTCCAGCTCCATCACCGCGCTGGCGACCAGCCGGGTGCCGCTGGCGCCGAGCGGATGGCCGAGCGCGATGGCGCCGCCATTGGGGTTCACATGCTCGGCATCGTCGGGCAGGCCCAGCAGGCGCAGCACGGCGAGACCCTGCGCGGCGAAGGCCTCGTTCAGTTCGATCACGTCGATGTCGCCGATGGAGAGGCCGAGGCGGGCCAGCAGCTTCTGCGTCGCCGGGGCCGGGCCGATGCCCATCACGCGCGGCGCCACGCCGGCCACCGCGGTGCCGACGACGCGGGCGCGCGGGGTCAGGCCATAGCGCTTCACGGCGTCGGCCGAGGCGACGATCACCGCGGCGGCGCCGTCATTGACGCCGGACGCATTGCCGGCGGTGACGCTGCCGCCCTCCTTGCGGAAGGGGGTTGAGAGCTTGGCCAGCGCTTCCAGCGTGGTGTCGGGGCGCAGATGCTCGTCGGCGGAGATTATCGTCGGCTCGCCCTTGCGGCGGGGGATGGCGACCGGGACGATCTCGCGGGCGAGGCGGCCGGATTCCTGGGCACGGCCGGCGCGCTGCTGGCTGCGGACGGCGAAGGCGTCCTGGTCGGCGCGGGAGATGGCGTAGTCGGCGGCGACGTTCTCCGCCGTCTCCGGCATGCTGTCGATGCCGAACCTTGCCTTCATCAACGGATTGACGAAACGCCAGCCGATGGTGGTGTCGAAGATCTCGGCCTGACGGGAGAAGGCGCTGTCGGACTTGCCCATGACGAAGGGAGCGCGGGTCATGCTCTCGACGCCACCGGCGACGATCAGGTCCGCCTCGCCCGCCTTGATGGCGCGGGCGGCCATGCCGATGCTGTCCATCCCGGAGCCGCAGAGGCGGTTGACCGTGGTCCCGGGCACCGTCTCGGGCAATCCCGCCAGCAGCGCCGCCATGCGGGCGACGTTGCGGTTGTCCTCGCCGGCCTGGTTGGCGCAGCCGAGGATCACGTCGTCGACGGCGGACCATTCGACGCCGGGGTTGCGCTCCATCAGCGCCTTCAGCGGCACCGCGGCGAGGTCGTCCGGGCGCACCGGGGCCAGCCCGCCGCCGTAGCGGCCGAAGGGGGTGCGGACGGCGTCGCAGAGGAAGGCTTCACGCATGGGAGGCTCCGGGAACGGGGATCACGCTGCCGGCGAGGCGCGCCGACTGGCCGCGGAACAGGCCGACGATTGTGCCGTCCTGGCTGGTGACGGTGACGTCGTAGACGCCGGAACGGCCGCGCTTGTGCACTTCGCGGCATTCAGCGGTCAGCAGGTCGCCCAGCTTGGCCGGGGCGGGGAAGGTGATGGAGCAGCCCGCCGCCACCGTCACCTCGTTCGCCGCGTTGCAGGCATAGGCGAAGGCGGTGTCGGCCAGCGTGAAGGTCATGCCGCCATGGCCGATGTCGTGGCCGTTTACCATGTCCTTGCGCACGGTCATGCTCATGCGGGCATAGCCGGGGGCGATCTCCAGCAGTTCGATGCCGTGGGCCTGGGCGCAATGGTCGCGCTCGTACATGCCGCGGCCGACCGCTTCGGCCAATTTCTGAAGATCGGCGGATTGGGGGTCGGTGTGGGACTCAGCCATGGAAGCGGTTTCCTCCGGAAATCCTGCGGCGCAACAGCGCCGACGCGCGGTAGCGGTCCTCGCCGTAGGTGCGGGCCAGGGCGTCGAGAACGGCCAACACATGGGGCAGGCCGATGCGGTCGGCCCAGGCCAGCGGGCCCAGCGGGTAGTTCACGCCCTTGGTCATCGCGATGTCGATGTCGGCGGCGCTGGCGACGCCCTGCATCGCCGCGTCGGCCGCCTCGCTGGCGAGCATGGCGACGGTGCGCATCACCACCAGACCAGGGGCGTCGTCAATCACCGACACCGCCTTGCCCAGCGCCTGGAACAGCCCGGCGGCGACGGCGAGCGCGTCCGCCGGCGTGCCGTCGGCGGGGGCCAGCGCCACGCGGGTGGCCTTGGCGTAGTCCAGCGCCAGATCGAACAGCACCAAGGGCGCGAGCCCGTCGTCGGCGGCGCGGGCGGTGGCGGTGCGGCCGTCGGTGAGTGCCAGCGTGACGCCGTCCACCAGCATCAAACCGGAGCCGGGAGTCTCTTCGACGGAGATGCCGGTCTCGCGCAGAAGCCCGACCAGCGAAGCGGCGGGGCCGAGGTCGCCTTGCACCAGCACGCGGTCAGGTCTCACGCCCGGTTCGGCGTTGCGCGGCACCGGCTTGGCGGCGCCGGGGCTGTGGTCGTAGAAGCCGCGGCCGGTCTTGCGGCCGAGGCGGCCGGCCTCGACCAGCTCCTGCTGGATCAGCGAGGGCTGGAAGCGCGGATCGCCGAAATAGGCGGCGTGGACCGAGCGGGTGACGGCGAAGTTCACGTCATGGCCGATCAGGTCCATCAGCTCGAACGGCCCCATGCGGAAGCCGCCGGCCTCGCGCATCACGGCGTCGATGGTGGCGGGATCGGCGGCCTGCTCCTGCAACAGCCGCAGCCCTTCGGCGTAGAAGGGGCGGGCGACCCGGTTGACGATGAAGCCGGGGGTGGAGCGGCAGCGTACCGGGCTCTTGCCCCAGGCCTTCGCCGTGTCGAACAGCGTGCCCAGCACCGCCGCATCGGTGGCGAGGCCGCTGACGATCTCCACCAGCGCCATCAAGGGGGCGGGGTTGAAGAAATGCAGGCCCGCCAGCCGCTCCGGCCGTTGCACCCCGGCGCCGATGGCGGTGACCGACAGCGACGAGGTGTTGGTGGCGAGGATGGCGCTTTCGCCGACGATGCCCTCAAGCTCGGCGAACAGGCGGCGCTTGACGTCGAGATCCTCGACGATGGCCTCCACCACCAGACCGGCGGGGGCGAGGTCGGACAGGCCGTCCACCGCACGCAGCCGGCTGACCGTGGCGTCGCGTTCCGCCGCGGTGCGCTTGCCCTTCTCGACCAGCAAGGTCAGCGCCTTGGCGATGGACCCGACGGCGGCCTGGGCGGCGCCGGGGCGGGTGTCGACCAGCAGGACCGGGTGGCCGGCCTGCGCCGCGACCTGGGCGATGCCCTGGCCCATGGCGCCGGCCCCGACCACCGCGACGGTGACGGAGGGTTCGAGCGCCGCCATCACCGCCCCTCGAATTTCGGCGCGCGCTTGCCCACGAAGGCGGCGACGCCCTCGCGATAGTCTTGGGTGCGGCCGGCTTCGCGCTGGAGGTCGCGTTCCAGGTCGAGCTGGCTGTCCAGGTCGTTGTCCAGCGAGACGTTCAGCGCCCGCTTGATCAGCGTAAGGCCGTGTGTCGGCTGGGTGGCGAGCTGGCGGGCGAGCGCTCCGGCCTCCTCCGCCAGTTTGTCGTCATCGACCGCCTTCCAGATCATGCCCCAGGCTGCCGCCTGTTCGGCCGAAACCTTGTCGCCCAGCATGGCGAGGCCCATGGCGCGGGCGTGGCCGACCAGACGCGGCAGGGTCCAGGTCCCGCCGCTGTCGGGGATCAGCCCGATCTTGCAGAAGGCCTGGATGAAGCTGGCCGACCGCGCCGCCAGCACGATGTCACAGGCGAGCGCGATGTTGGCGCCGGCCCCGGCGGCGACGCCATTGACAGCACAGATCACCGGCATCGGCAGCTCGCGGAGTGTGCGGACCAGCGGGTTGTAGTTGGTCTCGATGGACGCGCCGAGGTCCGGCGCCTCCTGACCCGGAGCGACGGCGCGGTCGGACAGATCCTGCCCGGCGCAGAAGCCGCGGCCGGCCCCGGTCAGCAGCAGGCAGCGGACGGTCTTGTCCTCGCGCACGGCGGCCAGCGCGCCGCGCAGCTCCTCATGCATTGCCGCGGTGAAGCTGTTCAGCCGGTCGGGCCGGTTCAGCGTGACGGTGGCGACGCCATCGGCGATGTCGAGAAGGATCGTTTTCTCGCTCATTGCGCAGCCTCCAGAACCGGGACGCGGCTCTGCACCACGCGGAAGCGGTTGGCGACGAAGGCGAGGTCGCACAGCGCGGCATTGGCCGCCGGGTTGGCGCCGGTGCCGTGGAAGTCGCTGAAGGCCGCCGACTGGTTGACGAAGACGCCGCCGGTCAGGTTGACCGACAGGGCGACGCCGGCCTCGACGAACAGGTCGGTCGCCTGTTCGATCAGCTGCGGGTCGGTGCTGTAGAGGCCGGTGGTCAGCGCCCCCTTGGTCCGGGTCAGGCGGGCGGCGCGCTCCAGGCTGTCGGCGGTGCTGTCGGTCTTCACGATGATGGAGATCGGGCCGAACAGCTCATGGCCGTACTTGTCCTCGTCGGCCGCATCCATGGTCAGGATCAGCGGCGTGCGGATGCGGGCGTCCGGGAACTTCGGATGGGAAATGGCGCGCGACGGCAGCACGACGGTGCCGAGCTTGGCGGCCTCGTCGATGCGGGCGAGCGTTGCGTCGGACTGGATGGCGCCCAGCACCTCCACCGCGCGTTCCGGGTCGGAGAGGAACTTGTCGACGCCGCCGGCCAGCGCGGAAACCACCTGATCGAAGCTCATGCGGTCGGCACCGGCCTGGATGCCGTCCTTGGGCACGAAGATGACCTGGGTCGTCGTGCACATCTGGCCCGAATAGAGGCTGAGCGTGAAGGCGAGGTTGCGCACCATGCCCTTGGGGTCGTCGGTGCCGTCGATGACCACACTGTTGACGCCGGCCTTCTCGGTATAGACCTGGGCGTGGCGGGCGTTCTGCTCCAGCCAGTCTCCGAAACCGGTCGAGCCGGTGTAGTCGATCACCGCCACCTCCGGCCGCAGCGCCAGATCCTTGGCGATTGTGTCGCCGATGGCGAGCGTGACGAGGTTGGGGTCGAGCCCGCACTCCACCAGCACCTCGCGCGCGATCCGCACGGTGATGGCGAGCGGCAGGATGGCGGTGGGGCCGGGCTTCACGATCACCGCGTTGCCGGTGACGAGGCTGGCGAACAGGCCGGGATAGCCGTTCCAGGTCGGGAAGGTGGCGCAGCCGATGACCAGCCCGACGCCGCGGCCGACCACCTCGAAACGCTTGTCCATCACCAGCGGCGGGTTCTTGCCCTGCGGCTTCTCCCAGCGCGCCGCCGGGGCTTGGTCGCTCATCGCCTTCCAGCCATAGGCGACGGCCTCCAGCCCGCGATCCTGGGCATGGGGAGCGCCGGCCTGGAAGGCCATCATGAAGGCCTGCCCGGTGGTGTGCATCACCGCGTTGGCGATCTCGAAGCTGCGCGCGTTCAGCCTTTTCAGGATTTCCAGGCAGACGCCGGCCCGGCCGTTCGGACCCGCCTTGCGCCAGCCCGGCATCGCCGCCTTGGCCGCCGTTACCAGCGCCTCGACGTCCGACACCGGATAGCTGATGCCGAGGTCGAAGCCGAAGGGCGAGCGCTCGCCCCCCGCCGTTGCGGTCACGCCCGGCTGATCCAGCTCGAAGGGCTTGTCACGGTAGGCCGCGAAGGCCGCCTCGCCATCCGCCGCCGCCGTCTCGCCATAGGCGCGCGGGCTCGGCATTTCGGGGAAGGCCGACCAGTAGGCGCGGCTGCGGCAGGCCTCGACGGCCTTCTGCAACGTCGCCTCGTGCGTCTCGAACAAGCTCTGCGGGGTGGTGGTCATGGCGGGGCGTTTCCTTTTTCTCGTTGTTGGCTGTCTTTGCTCAGGCGGCGTCGAAGTCGATGACGACCCGTTCGGTCAGCGGGCGCGACTGGCAGGTCAGGACATAGCCGGCCTCGACCTCCCACGGCTCCAGCGAGTAGTTCTCGGCCATCTCGACCTTGCCTTCGCGGACCTTGGCGCGGCAGGTGCAGCAGACGCCGGACTTGCAGGAATAGGGCAGGTCGGCGCCATGCCGGTGTGCGGCCTCCAGGATGCTCTCGCCATCATAGGGCAGGGTGAATTCCTTGCGCTTGCCGTCCTGAAGAACGGCGATGGTGGCGGCATCGGTGGGGCTGTCGGTTGGCGCCTTTTTCGCCGCGGGTCGCGCGGCGGTCGTGGTGCCGAACAGCTCGACATGGATGTTGGCAGGCGGCGTGCCGCAGGCGGCAAGGGTGTCGCGCACCTCCTCCACCATCGGCTGGGGGCCGCAGAGGAAGGCGGCGTCGATGTCCTCAGCCTTGAGCGGGCCGGCGCAGAGTTCGCGCACCAGACCGGCGCCGATGCGGCCACCCAGCAGCCCGGCCTCTTCCGGTTCGCGGCTCAGCACATGGTGGATGACCAGCCGGCCGATGTAGCGGTTCTTCAGGTCTTCCAGCTCCTCCCGGAAGATGATCGAGGAGACGGTGCGGTTGCCATAGACCAGCACGAAGCGGCTCTTCGGCTCCTGCGCCAGCACGGTCTTCAGGATCGACATCACCGGGGTGATGCCGCTGCCGGCGGCGAAGGCGACATAGGTGCGGGATGCTGCCGGATCGACGGGGGTGTGGAAGCGCCCCATCGGCGTCATCACCTCCAGCACCGCGCCGGGCGCCAGCGACTGGTTGGCGTGGGTGGAGAACAGCCCGCCATCCACCTTCTTCACCGCCACGCGCAACTCGCCGTCGCCTGCGCCGGAGCAGATGGAATAGGAGCGCCGCACCTCCTCGTCGCCGATGCGGGTCTTGAGGGTCAGGTACTGGCCCTGGACGAAGCGGAAGCGGTCGGCGAGATCGGCCGGCACGTCGAAGGCGATCGACACGGTGTCCGCCGTCTCCCGGCGGCACTCGCGGATGGTCAGCGGGTGGAAGCTGGGGCTGGTCATGGGGTCCGTCCTTGCGGCGCGGAGGGTGCTCCGCCGAAA
>NZ_JBSNCI010000008.1:0-303467 GCF_058780665.1 Azospirillum sp. UENF 112521 | reverse complement strand
GTTCCAGCAGATGGGGCGCCAGTACCAGGACCCGACGCTGGTGCTGTTCACCGGCACGGTGGCGTCGGGCTGCGGCCGGGCCCAGGCGGCGATGGGGCCCTTCTACTGCCCGATGGACCGTAAGCTCTACATCGACCTCGGCTTCTACCGCGAGCTGCGCGACCGTTTCCAGGCCCCGGGCGACTTCGCCCAGGCCTACGTCATCGCCCATGAGGTCGGCCACCATGTGCAGAACCTGCTGGGCATTTCCGACAAGGTGCAGGCGGCCCAGCAGCGGGCGGGCGGCCAGGCCGAGGCCAACGCCCTGTCGGTGCGGCTGGAACTGCAGGCCGACTGCTTCGCCGGCATCTGGGGCAACCACGCCAACCGCGACCGCAAGATGCTGGAGCCCGGCGACGTCGAGGAGGCGCTGACCGCCGCCAGTGCCATCGGCGACGACCGCCTGCAACGTCAGGCGCGCGGCACCGTCAGCCCCGACAGCTTCACCCACGGCAGCTCCGCCCAGCGCGTCCGCTGGTTCCGCACCGGCCTGGAAAGCGGCCGCCTGGAAGCCTGCGACACCTTCGGCACGGACCGGCTGTGAGGGGGGTGAAGGGCCGGGAAGAGGCTTAACCTCCCGGCCCGCGCATGAGCCGCAGATAGTCGAGAACGCGGGCGGTGCGCCAGTCGGGGTCGGCCCAGCAGGCGGCTTCCCGGGCGCGGCGGCAGGCGGCGACCGCCTCCAGCCGGGGCTGGCCGGTCAGCGGGCGCAGGTCGGCGGGGATGGCGGCGAGACAGCCGGCGGCAAGGGCGGCGGGCGGGGCGGGGCCGGTCTCCAGCCAGCGTTCGGCCTGCTCGAACCGGTCGCGGCACATCAGCGCGATCATGTAGTCGCAGGCCGATTGCAGGCCGGGCGCCAGCCGGCCGGGACTGACCGACAGCACCGGCAGCAGCGGGGCCAGCGTCGGCGCCAGATGGTTGGCATAGAGCGTCGCCCCCCAGTAGCGCTCCGCCGTCTGCCGGAAATGGTCGAGGTCGCGCACCGGCACCAGGCCGGACTCCGCGACCGGCAGGATCTCCACCTTCGGCTTGGTAACCACCACCGTGTCGTTCGACACGTCGACATAGAGCGCCCCGATCTGGAGCGCGTTCTGGAAATACTGCCCGCGCAGGACTCCCCAGACGCTGTGCAGCACGCCGCCCCCCTCGACGAAGGCGCGCAGCGCGCGCTCCACCGGGCCGGCCGGCTGGGCCAGACGCTGCGACAGGCGGGCGAAGAGGTCGCGGGTGATCTCCTCGCAGCGGCCATAGGGATAGTGCTTGCCGCCGGCCGGTGGCAGGCCGGCGAGCGCCCGGTCGCTCTCCTCGCGCAGCGCCATGAAATAGCCGAAGAGGGCCGCCGGGTCGCCGCCCAGATGGAGGGCGGTCAGCGCCGACTGGCGGTCATCCACCGGGGCGATCTCTTGCGGAAGGAGAGGTGGGTGCCGGGCTGTCATGGCGGGTTGGGTCTGGGCGAGGGAAGTCCAAGGAGTCCGGGGAGGGTGGCACCCTTCACGGTCCCGGCGCCAGAGTTTCCGATCCCCGGCACCAATACGGAGCGGGGGGTTGCGCAAAGCATGCCGCCCGTCACACATTCCGGCGGCCGCAGGCGGGACAGCCGTCCGGGCGGTCCAGTCCTTTCGAACGGAACGGCACGATGAGCACAGCGGACACCCAGCCCGACATGCAGGCACCCGACATCCAGTCGCTGGAAAGCGCCTATCGCGGCCGCAGCGCGCGGGTGGCGGTGGTCGGGCTCGGCTATGTCGGACTGCCGTTGGCCCTGGCGCTGACCGGGGCCGGCTTCACGGTCACCGGCTTCGACATCGACCCGGCCAAGGCGGCGGCGCTGAACGGCGGGCGCTCCTACATCCGACAGATCGCCGACGGCCGTGTCGCCCAGGCGGCGGCGACCGGGCGGTTCCGGGCGACGACCGATGCCGACGCATTCGCCGCCTGCGACGCCGTGATCGTCTGCGTCCCCACCCCGCTGTCGCCCCAGCGCGAGCCGGACCTGAGCTTCGTCGAGGCCTCCACCCGGCTGATCCGCGACCGGCTGCGCCGGGGCCAGCTGGTGGTCCTGGAATCGACCACCTGGCCCGGCACCACCGACGAGGTGATGCGGCCGATCCTGGAGGAGACCGGGCTGGCCAGCGGTCGCGACTTCTTCCTGGCCTATTCGCCCGAGCGCGAGGATCCCGGCAACATCAGCTTCACCACCAGCACCATCCCCAAGGTGGTCGGCGGCGACGACGAGGGCGCGCGCCAGCTGGCGGTGGCGCTCTACGAACAGGTGGTGCCGCAGGTGGTGCCGGTGTCGGGCACGCGGGCGGCGGAGGCGACCAAGCTGACTGAGAACATCTTCCGCTCGGTCAACATCGCCCTGGTGAACGAGCTGAAGATCGTTTTTGAACCGATGGGCATCGACATCTGGGAGGTGATCGAGGCGGCGAAGACCAAGCCCTTCGGCTTCATGCCCTTCTATCCCGGCCCCGGCCTGGGCGGCCACTGCATCCCGATCGACCCCTTCTACCTGACCTGGAAGGCCCGCGAATACCAGAATCTCTACCCGCTTCATCGAGCTGGCGGGAGAGGTCAACACGATGATGCCGCGCCATGTGGTGGACCGGCTGGCCCTGGCGCTCGACCGGCAGGCCGGGATCGGGCTCAGCCGGTCGCGCATCCTGCTGGTCGGCATGGCCTACAAGAAGAACGTCGACGACAGCCGGGAGTCGCCGGGGCTGCGGCTGATGGAGATGCTGCTGGAACGCGGGGCCGCGGTCGACTACCACGACCCCTTCATTCCCGTGCTGCCGGTCACCCGCGAGCATGCCGCCCTCGCCGGCCGCAGGTCCGTGGACTGGACGGCGGAGCGGCTCGCAGGCTTCGACGCGGCGGTGATCGTCACCGACCATGACGGCATCGACTGGCAGAGCCTCGCCGCCCACTGCCCGCTGGTGGTCGACACCCGCAACGCCATGCGGGCGGTCGAGGGCTTCGCCGACCGCATCGTCAAGGCCTGAAGCGCGGGGCGGAACGGCCGGCGGTTGGAACGGCGTGGAACGTGCCGGGCGGCGGCGTTCCATCGGCAGGGCCGACGGGAGAGACCGCTGGAACAGCGTGAAACACGCCAAGCGGCGGCGTTCCATCCGCCGGGTGGGCAAGGGTCCAACGCCGGGGCCGGATGGAACGCTGTGAAACAGGCCGGACGGCAGCGTTCCATCGGTTGGGAAAATCCCCCTCCCATGCCCTGGCGCAGGCGATCCTGAAAAGGGGAGAGGGGAAGGCATGGCGTCGGTTCCGCAACGGTGGGTCCGACGCCATTATATAGGAATTATTTCTCTAATGGCGGCGCTCAGTTCAACGGAGCGCCGCCATCAGGGATGGACTCACATCTCCTCTTCGCCGCCGAAATCGCCCCAGCCGCTGTCCTCGACCGTCTGTTCGACATGGTCGGTGGCGGCGGTGGCCGCATCGGTGGCAGCACCGGCAGCCTCGGCCGCCACCGCCTCGCCGCCAGAGAACATGCTGGAGAGCGCGCTGCCGATCAGCATGCCGCCGGCGACGCCGGCCGCCGTCTGCATGGCGCCGGCCATGAAGCCGCCGCCGGCCCGCGGCTGCTGGGCATAGCCGGCGACGCGCGGGTCGCCATAGGCGGGCGTACCGGCAGCGGCGGGCGGACGGCCCCAGGGCGAGCCGGCCGGCATGGCGGCCGCAGGGGCGGCAGCGGCCGGGGCCGCCGCCGGATATGACGGCTGCGGAGCGGGACGGCTGCTGCCGCCGAACAGGCTGCCGAACAGGCCGCCGCCGGACTGGGCCGGGGCGGCGGGAGCGGCGGCGGGACGCTCGCGCAGCTGGCGCTCCAGCTCCTCGTTGCGGCCCTGCGAGGCGGCGAGCGCCTGCTCCATCATCACGATGGCCTGCGCCATCAGGTAGGGGGCGGCCGGCTGGCGGGCGATCCGCTCGCGGATCAGCGCCTCGGCCTCGGGATCGCGCGGGCCGGATTGCGCCTCGGCCTGATGCAGCTTGGCGAACAGGTCGTCGATGATCTGGCGTTCGGTGTGGTCCATGGCGATGCTCGTCTTCATCAAAAGGGTGGGAATGAGGCGGGGGAAGATTTCAGGGTCTCGGCCCTGGCCCCGGCGCCCCGCAGGCGCACGGAGCCGGCCGCCCAGAGGGCGGCAAAGCCGCCCACCCGGAGCGGTGGCAAAGCCGTGCGGCGCGCCGGAGGGGCGGCGCGCGACGGGGAAGGTCGGGAGCGGGGAATGCCGGAGGCCGGGGGCGTTGTCTCAGGGGCAAGGGCATCAGTCCCTCCAAGTGCGGTCACGCCCGTCGGCGCAAGAGCAGGTGAAGAAATCCGACATCGCGACCACGTCTAAGTCGCCAGAGGGGCCCGGATCCGGTTGTAGAGCACGTGGCCCCGTTCCGGCCCGCTTTCAAGACGCCCCGCTTGCCTTTTCCTTAGATAAGAACATATTGCGAACATCTGGAAGGAAGAGGGAAGCCATCACAGTGGATGACGCGCTGCTCGACAAACTCGAGATCCTGGCGGATGCGGCGAAATACGACGCCTCCTGCGCATCGTCGGGAGCGAAGCGGCGGACGGGCGGGCCGGACGGCATCGGTTCGACCACCGGGGCCGGCATCTGCCACGCCTATACGCCGGACGGGCGCTGCGTCTCGCTGCTCAAGATCCTGCTGACCAACTACTGCCTGTTCGACTGCGCCTACTGCATCAACCGCCGGTCCTCCAACGTGCGGCGCGCGCGGTTCAGCGTCGACGAGGTGGTGCAGCTGACGCTGGGCTTCTACAAGCGCAACTGCATCGAAGGGCTGTTCCTGTCCTCCGGCATCATCCGCTCGCCCGACCACACGATGGAGCAGCTGATGCTGGTGGCGCGCACGCTGCGGCGCGACCATGGCTTCGCCGGCTACATCCATCTGAAGACCATCCCGGAGGCCAGCCCCTGGCTGATCGAGCAGGCCGGGCTGTGGGCCGACCGGCTGTCGATCAACCTCGAACTGGCCTCAGACCGCAGCCTGAAGGAGTTCGCGCCGGAGAAGGACGGCAGCTCGATCAAGGCGGTGATGGGTCAGGTCGGCGAACGCATCCTGGAGGCCAAGGAGGAAAAGCGCCGCTTCTCCCCCGCCGGGCAGAGCACCCAGATGATCGTCGGTGCCGACGCCTCCACCGACCTGTCGGTGCTGGAGACCAGCGACACGCTCTATCGCCGCTACGGGCTGCGCCGGGTCTATTATTCCGCCTTCAGCCCGATCCCGGAGGCGAGTTCCGCCCTGCCGGCCAAGCCGCCGCCGCTCCAGCGCGAGAACCGGCTGTACCAGGCCGACTGGCTGCTGCGCTATTACGGCTTCACCGTGGACGAGATCGCCGCCGGGGGCGAGGGCGGCATGCTGGATCTGGGCATCGACCCCAAGCTGGCCTGGGCCCTGAAGAACCGCGAGCGCTTCCCGGTGGACGTGAACAGCGCCGACCGCGAGATGCTGCTGCGCGTGCCGGGGCTGGGGGCGCGGGCGGTCGACAAGATCGTCGAGGCGCGGCGCCACACCACCCTGCGGCTGGAGGATGTGGCGCGGCTGTCGTCGGGACTGAAGCGGGCGCGCGCCTTCCTGATCGCCGCCGACCACCATCCGGGCGGGCTGACCGACCGCGCCGACCTGCGGCAGCGGCTGGTGGCGCCGCCCAAGCAGCTCAGCCTGTTCTGAGGGGTTGAGCCATGCGGCATGTGGAGTTGAAGGACGGCGCCGATCTGGACGGCTTCCGCCGCGCGCTGCGCGGGCTGGTCGCGCTCGATGTCGAACCGGACGCGGTGGTGTGGAGCGGCGGGGCGGCGCCGTCGCTGTTCGGCGATACGGCTCCGCTGCCGGCGGACGCGCCGCCGGTTCCGCTGCCGCGCCCGGTGGGGGCGCTGATCGAAAGCGTGGTCTGCCACCGCGATCCGGAGCGTTATGCCCTGCTGCACCGGCTGGTCCGGCGGGTGGTGCGGGGGGAGCGCGACATCCTCGACCATCATGCCGACCCGCTGATCCACCGGCTGGCGCTGCTGGACAAGGCGGTGCGGCGCGACCTGCACAAGATGCACGCCTTCCTGCGCTTCCGCGAGGTTCGGGATCCGGACAACTCCGAAGATCGGGGCGGGGAGCGCTACGTCGCGTGGTTCGAGCCCGACCATTTCATCGTCGAGGCGACCGCGCCCTTCTTCGTCGAACGGTTCGAGAGCCTGGTCTGGACGATCCTGACGCCGGTGGGATCTCTGCATTGGGACCGGCGCTCGCTGACGGTCGGGCCGGCGGCTTTGAGGCCGGAGGGGCTCGACCGCGACGACCGCTTCGCCGAAGGCTGGCAGCGCTATTACGAGAGCACCTTCAATCCCGCGCGGGTGAACCCGACGGCGATGCGGGCGGAGATGCCGCGGAAATACTGGGCCAATTTGCCGGAGGCCGCGGCGATCCCGGCGATGATCCGCTCCGCGCCTGCGCGGGTGCAGGCGATGATCGAGGCGGAGGCCGCGGCCCCCCGCCGCCGCAACCCCGACAAGGCCGTCGCCGCCATGGCCCGGCAGGAACCGGCGACGCTGGCCGAGCTGAACCGCATCATCCGGGCGGCGGACCCGCTGGTGCCGGGGGCGACGCAGGCGGTGCTGGGCGAAGGGCCGGAGGGGGCCGCCATCGCCATCGTCGGCGAGCAGCCCGGCGACCAGGAGGATCTGGAAGGCCGCCCCTTCGTCGGCCCGGCCGGCCAGCTGTTGGACCGCGCGCTGGAGGAGGCCGGGATCGAGCGCAGCGCCGCCTACCTGACCAACGCAGTGAAGCATTTCAAGTTCGTCGCCCGCGGCAAGCGCCGCCTGCACCAGTCGCCGACCGCCGGCGAGGTGAAGCATTACCGCTGGTGGCTGATGAAGGAGCTGGCCTTCGTCCGCCCGCGCCTGGTGGTGACGCTGGGCGCCACCGCGGCCCTCGCGCTGAGCGGGCGCAGCGTCTCGGTTCTGCGGGAACGCGGGCCGATGGGGTTCGGCGATTGGGAGGGGTTCGTCACCGTCCACCCGTCCTACCTGCTGCGCCTGCCGGCCGGGGAAGGAGCGGAGCAGGCCTATCGCGACTTCGTCGCCGACCTGCGGCGGGCACGGGAGGGGGTGGGTTGACGGCTTGTATCGATGAGAATTTATCCGGAATGATGGTGCTTCACTCAGCCGCCGCCGGCGGGCGACCGGGGCGGCGGGGACGCAGGAAAGCGGCCAGAGGCAAGGGGTCTCGGTCGATGGCGCGGCAGGCGATCAGCAGCGCCCGCGGGACCGAGCTGACACCGGTGCGATAGTTGATCCAGGTGTTGACATGCAGCGCGAACAGGTCGGCCGCCTCGGTGTTGGACAGACCATGCCGGTCCTGCCACTCCGACAGTTCGGCCGCGCCGAAGACGGCTTGCTGTTCGGCCAGCAACTCCAGGTGCACACTGTCGATCGACAGCTCCTCGTCCCCGGCCCATTGGACGGTGTCGCCGTCATCACCGATCTCGGGCTTGGCGAAGATGGTGGGCACGCGCAGAGCGTCAATTTTGTGCAAGGCGATCCAGCCAGCCAGATCGACGGACACCCCGCCCCCACCGACCCAATCGACAGTCAGGATGGTTCCGGGGCCGGCCTCGACCGCAGCGATCAGCGGGACGGGGCGGGGGTCGGTCCCGATGACGAAGCCTTCTGACATGGAACCTCCCTTTCAGGCGGTGGGGATGTGCGGGTTGAGGGTATTCCAAGCGGCGACCAGTTCGGCACGGTGCATGACGGCCCAGGTCCGGATTTCAGGCCACAGGTCGGACGGCAGCTTGCCGCGGATGACGATGACGGGATCGATACCGACCAGAGCATTGACGTCGGGACCTTTGACGTGGAAGTGGGGCGGATTGTGGTCGCGCCCCAGGACGACCACCCGCAACTTTCCGAAGGTCGTCAGCTTGCCCAAGTTGGCTCCGCCATCGATGGCTCAAGATACCCTATTTTTTGTGTTCTCCCTCATACAATATTTGTGGAGATTTTAGAAAGCAGACTGTCTTGCAGGGCGAGGGGGAGCGAAACTCACCCGTCCCCCTCAGATCACCTCGCGCCGCCGCAGCTCCCCGATCACCTGGGCGACCATCTCGTCGGCGGTCTGTTCGGCGCCCTTCAACGTGATCTCCGGCGCGTCCGGCGGCTCGTAGGCGCTGTCGATGCCGGTGAAGTGGGGGAGCTGGCCGGCTCTCGCCTTCCGGTAGAGCCCCTTGGGGTCGCGGGCCTCGCAGACCTCCAGCGGCGTGTCCATGAAGATCTCCAGGAACTCGCCGTCCTCCACCAGGGAGCGCGCCATCCGGCGCTCCTCGCGGAAGGGGGAGATGAAGCTGACCAGCACGATCAGCCCGGCGTCCACCATCAGCTTCGACACTTCGGCGACGCGGCGGATGTTCTCCACCCGGTCCTCGTCGGTGAAGCCCAGATCCCGGTTCAGCCCGTGGCGGACATTGTCGCCGTCGAGGATCATGGTGCGGCGGCCGAGACGGTGCAGCTCCTGCTCCAGCCGGTCGGCGACGCTGGACTTCCCGGAGCCGGACAGGCCGGTGAACCACAGCACGCAGGGCTTCTGCAGCCCGCCGGCCCGCGCCGCCTTGTCCAGCTTCGAGGCGTGGCGGTGGATATTCGACGCCCGGCGCAAGCCGAAGCGGATCATGCCGCAGCCGGCGGTGGCGTTGGTCAGCCGGTCGATCAGGATGAAGCTGCCGGTCTCGCGGCTGTCGGCATAGGCGTCGAACGGGATCGGCCGGTCGAGCGCCAGATTGCAGAAGCCGACGTCGTTGAGATCCAGATGCTTGGCGGCGGCATGCTCCTGGGTGTTGACGTTGATGGCGTGCTTCAGCTCGGTCACCTGGGCGCCGACCGTCGCCGTGCCGGCGCGCAGCAGGTAGGAGCGGCCGGGCAGCAGCGGCTGCTCGTCCATCCACACCACATGCGCCGCGAACTGGTCGGCCACCTCCGGACGGCCGGTGGCGGCGGCGATCATGTCGCCGCGGCTGGCATCGACCTCGTCGGCCAGCACCAGCGTGACCGCCTGTCCGGGCTGCGCCGTCTCCAGATCGCCGTCCATGGTGACGATCCGGGCCACCCGGCTGGTCCGCCCGCCGGGCAGGATGGCGACCTCGTCGCCGACGCGCAGCGCGCCGCCGGCCACCGTGCCGCAGAAGCCGCGGAAGTCCTGGTTGGGCCGGTTGACCCACTGCACCGCCATGCGGAAGGCGCCGAGCTTTTCCTCCGCCGCGGCGTCGACGCTCTCCAGATGGCCGAGCAGGGTGGGGCCGCCGTACCAGCCCATATGCTCCGACGGGCTGGTGACGTTGTCGCCGGTGAGCGCCGAGACCGGGATGCAGGTGACCTCGTCGATGCCGATGCGCTGGGCGAAGACGCGGTAGTCGGCGGCGATCCGCTCGAAGGTCTCGCGGCTCCAGCCGACCGCGTCCATCTTGTTGACCGCCAGCACGACATGGCGCACGCCCAGGAGCGAGACGATGGTGCTGTGGCGCCGGGTCTGGGTCAGCACGCCCTTGCGCGCATCGACCAGCAGGACCGCGGCGTCGGCGGTGGACGCGCCGGTGACCATGTTGCGGGTGTACTGCTCGTGGCCCGGCGTGTCGGCGACGATGAACTTGCGGCGCTCGGTGGTGAAGAAGCGGTAGGCGACATCGATGGTGATGCCCTGCTCGCGCTCCGCCGCCAGCCCGTCGACCAGCAAAGCGAGGTCGAGCTGGCCGGCACCGGTGGTGCCGAAGCGGCCCGAATCCGCCTCCAGGCTGGCCAGCTGGTCCTCAAAGAGGCATTTGCAGTCGTAGAGCAGCCGGCCGATCAGCGTCGACTTGCCGTCGTCCACCGAGCCGCAGGTGATGAAGCGCAGCAGGTCCTTGCCGTTCTGGCGGGCGAGATACACCTGCACCTCGCTTGCGGCATCGGAGGGGGCGGCATCCGCAGGAGCGGTGGCGATGGGGTCGAGATCCGTCAGCATCAGAAGTAGCCTTCCTGCTTCTTCGCTTCCATCGAGGCGGCGGCGTCCTGGTCGATCACCCGGCCCTGCCGTTCCGAACCGGTGGACAGCAGCATCTCGCGGATGATCTCGGGCAGGGTGGCGGCGGTGCTGCGCACGGCCCCGGTCAGCGGATAGCAGCCGAGCGTGCGGAAACGCACCCAGGCCATCTCCGGCACCTCGCCGGGCTTCAGCGGCAGCCGGTCGTCGTCGACCATGATCAGGGTGCCGTCGCGCTCCACCACCGGGCGCGGCTTGGCGAAATAGAGCGGCACCACCGGGATGGCCTCCTGGTGGATGTATTGCCAGATGTCCAGCTCGGTCCAGTTCGACAGCGGGAAGACGCGGATGCTTTCGCCCTTGTGGATGCGGCCCTGGTAGAGGTTCCACAGCTCCGGCCGCTGGTTCTTCGGCTCCCAGCGGTGGGTGGCCGTGCGGAAGGAGAAGATGCGCTCCTTGGCGCGGCTCTTCTCCTCGTCGCGGCGCGCCCCGCCGAAGGCGGCGTCGAAGCCGTGGGCGTCGAGCGCCTGTTTGAGCGCTTGCGTCTTCATCACGTCGGTGTGGACGGCCGAGCCGTGGCTGACCGGGCCGATGCCCTGCCGCACGCCGTCCCGGTTGATGTGGACCGTCAGGTCCAGCCCGAGATCCTGCGCCATGCGGTCGCGGAACTCGATCATCTCCCGGAATTTCCAGGTCGTGTCGACATGCAGCAGCGGGAAGGGCGGCTTCGACGGATAGAAGGCCTTCATCGCCAGATGCAGCAGGACCGAGCTGTCCTTGCCCACCGAATAGAGCATGACCGGCTTGTGGAACTGGGCCGCCACCTCGCGCATGATGTGGATGCTCTCCGCCTCCAGCCTTTGCAGGTGGGTGAGGCGGGCCGGCGTGGTCAGGATGGCGGGCAGCGCGTCCTCAACACCGGAAGCGGGAGCGGGCTGGGGGAGATCCCTGGCCGCGGGACGGGTGTCGAACAGTGGATCAAGCAGCATAGCCGGCCTTCTTCTGCATGTCTCCGGCCACGGCGTCGAACACGGTCAGACGCTTGCGCGACCATTGGATCGGGCGCTTCGACGGGTCGAAGCCTTCGGGTTTGCTGACGGGGGTCCAGCTGACCTCGCCGTTGCTGCGCGAGGCGCGGGACGATCCCAGGATGGGAAGGTCGCCGATCCGCTCGAACGGATAGCGGCCCTCGTCCAAATCCAGGAAGCGCATGAGGTCGCGGGCCGTGCCGTCGGGAGCGGCCACCGCATCCTCGAAACGGACCAGCCGGCAGGCGTCGGCGCTCATCCGGCTCTGCGCCTCCAGCGCCGCCTCGGTGCCGAAGCTCCATTCCCGGCAGACATCGGCGAAGGTCCGGCCCAGGAAGCGCAGCGGCCAGGTGTCGATGGTGGACTGCACGGCGCGGCGGCCGTCGCGCAGCACGATCAGGCAGCGTTCCGCCGGGAACAGGTAGGGGAAATAGCGCATCATCCGGGTGTGGGGCGACTTGATCACCACCGTCTTGCCGGCCGGGAACTCGGCTTCGATCCGGCGCAGGAAGCCGTTCACCATGTAGCAGAAGGTTTCCAGATCGCTGAACGACTCCCGGTTGCGCCGGTAAAGACGCAGGAAGCGCCCCTCGTAGGTCCGCGCATCCTCCAGCGTGTTCAGGAAGGGAAGCTCGCGGATGCCGTAGGGATTGACCAGCACGTCGGGATGCAGCTCCAGCAGGCTCTGGAGATAGTTGGTGCCGCTGCGCGGCATCACGCCATGCAGGAAGACGATGCGGGGGGCGGACGCCAGGGCCGGGGCCGGCGCATCGGACGTCATCCCGCGGACGGATCGGGCGACCGAGCGCAGATGGCGGGCGTTCTCCTCGGTGAACCAGGGGTCGAAGAAGGCCGATCTTTCTGTGCTTGGAAGTCGAAGAAGCCGTTTCCCGACGAACCCGATCTCTTTTTGAAGACGATGAACCGCACCGTCACCGAAATGATGTCTTAACGATGTGGCATAGTGATCGGCTGCCAGGGTCTTTCCATTCCAAAACACAACAGCCTCCTTTTGCGTCACCCTGTCTCCGGGCGATCCGTTTTTCCCGTGAACCCGGCAATCGGTGCGTCTTTCCTGAAAATCGGCCAAGCACCCTCTCTCCAGGCTAGTTATGGTCCTGCCAGATAAGCTTTTTTAGATCTCATCCGGATCTAACCCCATGGTCTTACAAATATACGGATGCAATCCTCAATGTTTGACCAAAGGCTACGTAGAAACCACATGAGAAGGCATGTCCCTATCTTCACAATAGAGAAGTCACGTTTGATCGGTACTCGTCATTTACTGATACGCATAGGGCGGCATTCTCCTGCTTTATCTGTAGAACTAGCCCGTACAGCACGAATTACTCGAATGTTTATTTTATTGTTTTCCTTCGTGATAACGAAAATTCCTGGACCGCTTCACTACCTCTCCGATCTTTCGGGTAAACGAGGGAAACCAAAGGTCCGTTCCCCCACCCGCTCTTTTTCGGACCGGACCGCCTCTTCCGCGCTCTTCCGCCACCCCTCCGGCCGGGCCGATGCTTTCGCTTGAACGCCGCCGGAGCGGGGGTTATGGTCGGTCGGCCGCAGACGGGGAATACTCTAAATTGTTTAACTCTCAGTCGGGGAACCCTACGGTAGCGGGTTTCGGCGCCGGTCCCTTTGCCCTTTTCCAGACCGCCTGGCATCACAGGTCGCTGATCCTGCGGCTGGCCCGGCGGGAGATCGACGCCCGGTACCGCGGGTCCGTGCTGGGCATCGTCTGGGCGGTGCTGAACCCGATCCTGATGCTGGCGGTCTACACCTTCGTCTTCTCGGTGGTGTTCCAGGCGCGCTGGGGGGCGACGGGGGGCAGCAACACGGAATTCGCCCTGCTGCTGTTCTCCGGCCTGATCCTGTTCAACGTGCTGGGCGAATGCCTGAGCCGGGCGCCCGGCCTCCTGCTGGAGAATGTCAGCTACATCAAGAAGGTGGTCTTCCCGCTGGAGATCCTGCCGCTGGTGTCGCTGGCGGTGGCATTGTTCAATGCCGGCATCGGCTTCGTCATCCTGGTGGTCTTCCATCTGATGGTGGCCGGGCTGCCGCCGCCGACGGCGCTGCTGCTGCCGCTGATCCTGGTGCCCTTGTGCCTGACCACGCTGGGGCTCAGCTGGTTCTTCGCCGCCGCCGGCGTGTTCCTGCGCGACCTGCGGCAGGTGGTGGGGGTGGCCGTCACCGTGCTGATGTTCCTCAGCCCGATCTTCTATCCGATGACCGCGATCCCCGAGCGCTTCCGCGCCATCCTGCACCTCAATCCGATGACCGCGATCCTGGAGCAGTCGAAGGACCTGCTGTTCTGGGGCCGCATCCCGTCGCCGCTCGAGTGGGGTCTGGCGACGCTGGGCGCCTGGGTGGTGGCGTGGCTCGGCTATCTCTGGTTCATGAAGACCCGCCGGGGGTTCGCCGATGTCGTCTGAGACTCCCGCCGCCGACACCCCTATCGTCATCCGCGCCGAGGGGCTGGGCAAGGCCTACGCCATCTTCAAGCGCCCGCAGGACCGGCTGAAGCAGATGCTGGTGCGCGGCAGGCGCAAATATTACGACGAGTACTGGGCGCTGCGCGGCGTCGACCTGGAGGTCCGCCGCGGCGAGACCGTCGGGCTGATCGGCCGCAACGGCTCGGGCAAGTCGACCTTCCTCCAGCTGCTCTGCGGCACGCTGACGCCGACCTCCGGCCGCATCGCGGTGGACGGGCGCATCGCGGCGCTGCTGGAGCTGGGCGCCGGCTTCAACCCCGAATTCACCGGGCGCGAGAACGTCTATCTCGCCGCCTCGGTGCTGGGCCTGTCGAACGAACAGATCGCCCAGCGCTACGAGTCCATCGCCGAGTTCGCGGGCATCGGCGACTTCATCGAACAGCCGGTGAAGCTCTATTCCAGCGGCATGTACGCCCGCCTCGCCTTCGCGGTGGCGGCGCATGTCGACGCCGACATCATGATCGTCGACGAAATCCTGGCGGTCGGCGACGCGTCCTTCACCCAGAAATGCATGCGCTTCATCCACCGCTTCAAGGAGCGCGGCACCCTGTTCTTCGTGTCGCACGACACCGGACAGGTGGTGAACCTCTGCGACCGGGTGGTCTGGCTGGACAACGGGTCGGTGCGGGCCATCGGCCCGGCACGGGAAGTCTGCCACGATTATCTGGCGGCGCTCTACAGCGACCAGGACACCTCGCGCGGCTTCCGCATCGGCGGGGCGCGCCAGGCGCTGCCCCAGGCCAAGCGCGAGGAGCCGGTGGAGGACGCCCGCGCCGAGCTGCTGAAGGGCTCGCAGCTCCGCAACGCCATCGAGCTGTTCGACTTCAACGACAGCGGCCCCTGGTTCGGCAACCGCGGCGCCACCATCGCCAACGTCTCGATCCTGGACGCCGAGGAACAGCCGCTCAGCGTGCTGGAGGGCGGCGAGGTCATCGTGCTGAAGGTGGACTGCCGGGCCGAGCAGCAGGTCTACCGCCCCATCGTCGGCTTCTACGTGAAGGACAAGCTGGGCCAGAACCTGTTCGGCGACAACACCTTCCTCAGCTACCAGCTCGACCCCGTCACCATCCCGGCCGGACAGGACTTCGCCGCCCGCTTCCGCTTCCAGATGCCCTACCTGCCCAGCGGCGACTTCTCCATCACCGTGGCGCTCGCCGAGGGCACGCAGGAGGACCACGTCCAGCATCATTGGGTCGAGGACGCGCTGTTCTTCAAGGTCCATGCCAGCCACGTCGTGCGCGGGCTGGTCGGGATGCCGATGCTGGCGATCACGCTGGAGGCGGAGGGGGCCTCATCCCCTCAGGCGGCACCCCGGGCAACCTCCCAAACGGCACCCGCGACAAAATAGCGACAGGGCGCGGATCCCCCCGGACTGAGGCAGGAAAACCGCAGTTCCAGGCATTGTTTGACGCCGCAAAGCGGGCTCCGGACAGCGGCTTGCATTCCGGCTTGGTGTCAGCGTATGTGTGTCGGCGGCTGTGACGGGACTGTCCGCCGGGCCTGAAACAATGTCCCGATGGACCGCACCCCGCCGCGAAGCCAGGCAGAAGAAGAGGCACAGGTGGATTCGTTTTTGAAGGACCAGGGATCGGACGCTCTCCGTCGCATCTGCCGGCCGATCACGCTCCTGACCCCGGATCTCGTCACGGCGCCGGCCTCCTGGCTCGGCCATGTCCCCTTCGCCTTCTGGATCGTCGAGGCGCTCCGCCCGGACAGCCTGGTGGAGCTGGGAACGCACACCGGCAACTCCTATGCCGCCTTCTGCCAGGCGGTCCGCCATGTCGGGCTGCCGACCTCCTGCTACGCCGTCGACACCTGGGCCGGCGACCCGCAGGCCGGCTTCTACGGCGACGACATCTACAACACGCTCGCCGCCTATCATGACCCGCGCTATGCCGGCTTCTCGCGCCTGCTGCGGATGACCTTCGACGACGCGCTGCTCCATTTCGCCGACGGCAGCGTCGACCTGCTGCACATCGACGGGCTGCACACCTACGAGGCGGTGCGCCACGATTTCGAGACGTGGCTGCCGAAGATGAGCCGCCGCGGCGTGGTGCTGTTCCACGACATCAACGTGCGCAAGGACGATTTTGGCGTCTGGCGCCTGTGGGACGAGATCACCCGCGACCGCCCGTCCTTCAGCTTCCTGCATTCCAACGGCCTCGGCGTGCTGGGCGTCGGCGAGGATCTGCCGGACGCGGTGCGCGAGCTGTTCGCCGTGCAGAAGGCCGGCGGCGAGGGGCTGCGGGCCGTCCGCAGCTGGTTCGACCGGCTGGGCGACGCCGCCATCGAGACCGAGACCATCCAGCGCCTGGAAGAGCAGGAGAAACACCTGCGCACCGAGGTGGCGATGGTCCGCAAGGTGCTGGACGACCAGATCGCCCACAGCGAAGATCTGAAGGGCATGATCGCGACGCGCGACCGCGACATCGGCGTCATCCAGGGCTGGCTCGGCGACCATCAGGCCGAAATCCGCCGCCAGGGCGATGCGCTCGCCGGAATGGCGCAGGAGCTGGCCGAGCGCGAGCACGAGCTGGCCGACCGCGAGCGCAACCTCGCCGCCCATGCCCGCGAACTGGTCGCCCGCGAACAGGCCATCGCCCATCTGCACGGCGTGGTGGCCAGCCGCGACCAGCACATCCACAGCCTGGTCAACTCGACCTCCTGGAAGCTGTCGGCGCCGGTGCGCAAGCTGGGCCGCCTGACCCAGAAGGCCGGGCGCTTCTACCGCCGCCGCCTGCACAGCATCACGCTGGAGCCGCTGCACGACGTGGTGCCGAGCCCGCAGGGCGGCTACGAGGCGACCGGCAGCGACCCCGCCTTCCTGCTGCGGTCCGACCGCGGCCGGCTGCCCGGCCACTGGTGCGTGATCTCCTACCGGGTGGTCCGCGCCTCGGCCCCGCTGGTGCCGGTGATCTATGTCGACGACGGCAACGGCTTCGACGAGCGGACGATGATCCGCCTGCCGGTCGACACGGTGGGCGAGTTCCGCCAGCTGGCCCTGCTGCCGCAGACGGTCAAGGCGCTGCGCTTCGACCCGGCCACCCGGCCGGTGTCCTTCGAGATCGCCGACTTCACCATCCGCGAGATCGGCAAGACCAACATCCTGGTCGACTATGTCCGGCAGAACCAGCCGGGGCGCGTGCTGGACTACCTGCGCCGCCACGGCTGGCAGGCGACCAAGCAGCGCGTCCTGCAGGAGCTGCAGCCGAACCGCTGGTCGGCCGACTACAAGTCGTGGGTGCGGATGTACGACACCCTGACGCCGGAGGACGCGGCGGCGATCAAGGCCGACATCGCCCGCCTGCCGGCGCGCCCGCGCTTCTCCGTCGTCATGCCGGTCTACAACACGCCGGAGCCCTACCTGCGCGAGGCGCTGGACTCCGTGCTGGCCCAGTTCTACCCGGACTGGGAGCTGTGCATCGCCGACGACGCCTCCACCGCCCCCCACGTGAGCAAGGTGCTGGCCGAGTACAAGGCGCGCGACAACCGGATCAAGATCGTCCGGCGCGAGACCAACGGCCACATCTCCGCCGCCAGCAACAGCGCGCTGGATCTGGCGACCGGCGATTTCGTGGCCTTGATGGACCATGACGACCGGCTGCCGCCGCACGCGCTCTACACCGTCGCCGCCGAGCTGGCGCAGCATCCCGACACCGACATCCTCTATTCCGACGAGGACAAGATCGATGCGGACGGCGAGCGCTACGACCCGCATTTCAAGTCTGGCTTCAACCTGGACCTGCTGCACGGCCAGAACATGGTCAACCACCTGGGCGTCTTCCGCCGCTCGCTGATCGAGCGGGCCGGGCGCTTCCGCCTGGGATTCGAGGGCAGCCAGGATTACGACCTGACCCTGCGCGCGGTCGAGGCGACGGAACCGGCGCGCATCCGCCACATCCCGGCGATCCTCTACCACTGGCGCGTCTTCCCGGAATCCGCGGCCTTCTCCACCGTCGATCTGCCGCGCGCCACCGCCGCCGCCCACAAGGCGCTGACCGAGCATTTCCAGCGCCGCGGAATCGACGCCACGGTCGAGACCTCGCCGTCGACCGCCCGCTTCACCCGCATCCGCTACGCCCTGCCGGCCAAGCTGCCGCGGGTGTCGCTGATCGTGCCGACGCGCGACAAGGCCGATCTGCTGAAGGGCTGCGTCGACGGGCTGCTGCACCGCACCGACTATCCGGACCTTGAGATCCTGATCGTCGACAACAACAGCGAGGAAGCGGCGACCTTCGCCTATTTCGACACGCTGAAGGACGAGCCGCGGGTACGGGTGCTGACCTACAAGGCGCCCTTCAACTACTCCTCGATCAACAACTTCGCCGCCGCCGAGGCGACCGGCACGGTGCTGGGCCTGATCAACAACGACAT
This sequence comes from Azospirillum sp. UENF 112521, assembly GCF_058780665.1. Lineage (NCBI taxonomy): Bacteria > Pseudomonadati > Pseudomonadota > Alphaproteobacteria > Rhodospirillales > Azospirillaceae > Azospirillum > Azospirillum sp. UENF 112521. The sequence continues at coordinate 285,493 of NZ_JBSNCI010000008.1, read as the reverse complement.
CGAGGTGATGGAGCCGGGCTGGCTGGCCGAGATGGTCTCCCACGCCCTGCGGCCGGAGGTCGGCGCCGTCGGCGCCAAGCTCTATTACGCCGACGGCACCATCCAGCATGCCGGCGTCGTCACCGGCATCTGCGGCGTGGCCGGCCATGTCCACAAGGGCCTGACCCGCGACGCCTACGGCTATTTCAGCCGGGCCCAGCTGACCCAGGACCTGTCCTGCGTCACCGCCGCCTGCCTGATCCTGCGCAAGGAGATCTTCGACGAGGTCGGCGGGCTGAATTCCGAGAAGCTGGCCGTCGCCTTCAACGACGTCGATTTCTGCCTGCGCATCCGCGAGGCGGGCCATCTGGTCGTCTGGACGCCGTTCGCCGAGCTGTACCATCTGGAATCGGCCTCGCGCGGGCCGGACACCGCCCCCGACAAGGTCAAGCGCTTCATGGGCGAGGTGGCCTACATGCAGGAGCGCTGGGGCGACAGCCTGCTGGAAGATCCCTATTACAACCCGAACCTGACGCTGGACGCCGAGAATTTCGGGCTGGCCTTCCCGCCGCGCACGGTCAAGCCCTGGCTGCGCAAGTCCTGCCCCGAGCTGCGCAAAGAGCGCCTGAAGGAAAGCATCTGAGCCATGGACGTCGTCTCCCTCGACATTCCCGACGTTAAGATCATCCGCCCGAAGAAGTTCGGCGACCATCGCGGCTTCTTCTCGGAGACCTACACCAAGAAGACCTTCGAGGCGGCCGGGCTGCATTACGACTTCGTCCAGGACAACCAGTCGCTGTCGGCCGAGGTCGGCACCATCCGCGGCCTGCATTTCCAGCTGCCGCCCTTTGCCCAGGACAAGCTGGTGCGGGTGGTGCGCGGCGCCATCCTGGACGTGGCGGTCGACATCCGGAAGGGCTCCCCCACCTTCGGCCGGCATGTCAGCGCGGTGATCAGTGCGGCGGAGTGGAACCAGATCCTGGTGCCGGTCGGCTTCGCCCACGGCTTCTGCACGCTGGAGCCGGACACCGAGGTCATCTACAAGGTGACCAACTATTATTCGCCCGAGCATGACCGCGGCCTGCTGTGGAACGACCCTGCGCTCGGCATCGACTGGCCGGTGTCGGCGGACAAGGCCCGGCTGTCGGACAAGGACCACAAGCATCCGACCCTGGCGCAGCTGACCGACCTGTTCTGACGGCGGTTCCGGGCCTCAAGACGACATTCTTCGCACAACGGGGGCCGCGGGCGGCCCCGCTTTTCGGCGGTAAGGTGGTTTGATGACGCGCATTCTCGTCACCGGCGGCGCCGGTTTCATCGGCTCGGCGGTGGTCCGCCAGCTTCTCGCCGAAACCGACGCCTTCGTCGTCAATGTCGACAAGCTGACCTACGCGGCCAACCTGTCCTCGCTGCCGGGGGCCGAGGGCAATCCGCGCTACGCCTTCGAGAAGGTCGACATCTGCGACGCCGCCGAGCTGCGGCGGGTGTTCGACACCCACCAGCCCGACGCGGTGATGCATCTGGCCGCCGAATCCCATGTCGACCGTTCCATCGACGGGCCGGGCGAGTTCATCCAGACCAACGTGGTCGGCACCTTCCGCCTCTTGGAAGCGGCGCGCGGCTACTGGTCGGCCCTGCCGGCGGAGCGCAAGGAGCGCTTCCGCTTCCACCACATCTCGACCGACGAGGTGTTCGGCACGCTGGGCGACGACGGCTTCTTCACCGAGACCACCGCCTACAGTCCCAACTCGCCCTATTCGGCCAGCAAGGCGTCGAGCGACCATCTGGTCCGCGCCTGGCACGAGACCTACGGGCTGCCGGTGGTGCTGACCAACTGCTCCAACAACTACGGCCCCTACCATTTTCCGGAGAAGCTGATCCCGCTGATGATCCTGAAGGGTCTGGCGGGCGAGAAGCTGCCGGTCTACGGCAAGGGCGACAACATCCGCGACTGGCTCTATGTCGAGGACCATGCCCGCGCGCTGCGGCTGGTCCTGGAGAAGGGCAAGGTCGGCGAGAGCTACAACATCGGCGGCCACAACGAGCGCACCAACCTGGAGGTCGTCCGCGCCATCTGCGCGCATCTGGACGAGATGGACCCGGCCGGCGCCCCGCACGACCGCCTGATCAGCTTCGTCACCGACCGCCCCGGCCATGACAAGCGCTATGCCATCGACGCCGGCAAGATCGAGCGCGAGCTGGGCTGGACCCCGCAGGAGACCTTCGAGAGCGGGCTGCGCAAGACGGTCGCCTGGTATCTGGAGAACCGCGACTGGTGGCAGGCCATCCTCAACGGCTCCTACCAGGGCGAGCGGCTCGGCCTGAAGGAAGAGGGGGCCGCGCAATGAAGGTTCTCGTCCTGGGCAGCAACGGCCAGCTCGGCTTCGAGCTGATGCGCGCCCAATGGGCACCGGGCACCGATGTGGTCGGCCTGCCCTATCCCGAGTTCGACGTGACCCGGCCGGGCGACGTGGAGAAGGCGGTCGCCGCCCACGCGCCGGACCTGCTGGTCAACGCCACCGCCCACACCGCCGTCGACAAGGCCGAGAGCGAGGTCGACCTGTCCTTCGCGATCAACCGCGACGGGCCGGGCGCCATGGCGGCGGCCTGCGCCGCGCGCGGCATCCCCTTCATCCATGTGTCGACCGACTATGTGTTCGACGGGACGAAGGACGGGATTTACACCGAGGACGACCCGATCAACCCGCTGGGCGTCTATGGCGCCAGCAAGGCGGCGGGCGAGGAGGCGGTGCGCGCGGCGACGCCGCAGCACGTCATCCTGCGCACCTCCTGGGTCTACAGCGCCTACGGCAACAACTTCATCAAGACGATGCTGCGCTTCGGCAAGGAGCGCGAGGAGATGCGGGTGGTCGCCGACCAGCACGGCTCGCCCACCGCCGCCGCCGACCTCGCCGCCGCCATCGTGCAGATCGCCGGAACCATCGAGAAGACCGGCAGCGCCGCCTGGGGCACCTACCACCTGACCGGCAGCGGCTACACCACCTGGCACGAGTTCGCCGAGCACATCTTCCAACGGCTGGAGGAGCGCACCGGCAAGCGGCCGCGCCTGACCGCCATCGGCACGGCCGACTACCCGACCCCGGCGCGCCGCCCGGCCAATTCGCGGCTGGACTGTGGGCGCGCCAGGGAGCGTCTCGGCGTGTCCTGCCCGCCGTGGCAGGAGAGCGTCGACCGCGTGATCGACGAGCTGTTCACCAACCCGCCGCAGGCGTGAGGGCGTAAGACCATGAAGGGCATCATCCTGGCCGGCGGGTCCGGCACCCGCCTCTACCCGGTGACGCGGGCGATCAGCAAGCAGCTGCTGCCGATCTACGACAAGCCGATGATCTATTTCCCGCTCAGCACCCTGATGCTGGCGGGCATCCGCGACATCCTGGTCATCACCACCCCGCACGACCAGCCGCTGTTCCAGACGGTGCTGGGCGACGGGTCGCAGTGGGGCCTGAACCTGACCTATGCCATCCAGCCCTCGCCCGACGGGCTGGCCCAGGCCTTCATCATCGGCCGCGAGTTCGTCGGCAACGACAGCTGCGCGCTGGTCCTCGGCGACAACATCTTCTACGGCCACGGCCTGACCAACATCCTGCGCGCCGCCGGCGAGAAGACCGAGGGCGCCAGCGTCTTCGCCTATGCCGTGCGCGATCCCGAGCGCTACGGCGTGGTGGAGTTCGACGCGCAAGGCCGGGCGCTGAGCATCGAGGAGAAGCCGGTCGCCCCGCGCTCCAAATGGGCGGTGACCGGGCTTTACTTCTACGACAACGACGTGCTGGACATCGCCGCGGCGGTGAAGCCGTCGGCCAGAGGCGAGCTGGAGATCACCTCGGTCAACGCCGCCTATCTGGAGCTGGGCCGGCTGTCGGTCGAGCAGATGGGCCGCGGTTACGGCTGGTTCGACACCGGCACCCACGACAGCCTGCTGGAGGCGGCGGAGTTCGTCCGCACCATCCAGCACCGCCAGGGCCTGCAGATCGCCTGCCCGGAGGAGATCGCCTACACCTCCGGCTGGATCGACGCCGAGCAGGTCCGCCGTCTGGCGGAACCGCTGAAGAAGAACGACTACGGGCGCTATCTGCTCGGGCTGCTGGGCTGATGCCGTTCCAGCCGGACAAACTGGCCGACCGGACAGGATGGACGCCATGCAGGCCCTGACGAACCGCAAGCGTGTCCTCGTCACCGGCGGCGCCGGCTTCCTGGGCTCGCACCTGTGCGAGCGGCTGCTGGCGGCCGGCAACGACGTGCTGTGCGTCGACAACTTCTTCACCGGCAGCCGCGACAACGTCCTGCACCTGCTGGACAACCCGCATTTCGAGCTGATGCGCCACGACGTGACGTTTCCGCTCTATGTCGAGGTCGACGAGATCTACAACCTCGCCTGCCCGGCCTCGCCGATCCATTACCAGCACGACCCCGTCCAGACGACCAAGACCTCGGTCATCGGCGCCATCAACATGCTGGGGCTGGCCAAGCGGGTGCACGCGCGGATCATGCAGGCCTCGACCTCCGAGGTCTATGGCGACCCGGCGGTGCATCCGCAGCCCGAGGAATATTGGGGCAACGTGAACACCATCGGCCCGCGCGCCTGCTATGACGAGGGCAAGCGCTGCGCTGAGACGCTGTTCTTCGACTATCACCGCCAGCACAGGCTGGACATCAAGGTGATCCGCATCTTCAACACCTACGGCCCGCGCATGCACCCCAGCGACGGGCGCGTGGTGTCGAACTTCATCATCCAGGCGCTGAAGGGCGAGCCGATCACCATCTACGGCGACGGCCAGCAGACGCGGTCCTTCTGCTACGTCGACGACCTGATCGAAGGCTTCCTGCGCTTCATGGACACGCCGGCCGGCGCCACCGGCCCGATCAACCTGGGCAACCCCGGCGAGTTCACCATGCTGGAGCTGGCGGAGAAGGTGATCCGCCTGACCGGCTCGGCCTCGACGATCGAGCACATGCCGCTGCCGCAGGACGACCCCAAGCAGCGCCGCCCCGACATCGCCAAGGCCCGCGCCATGATGCAGTGGGAACCGGCCGTGCCGCTGGACGAGGGGCTGGACCGCACCATCGCCTATTTCCGCGGGCGCTTCTTCGCCTGAAGGAAAAACCTGCTCTCCCTTGCGGGAGAGCGGGCTTCCTTATCGGGCCAGCCGTTCCTCCCAGGCAAGCGCCGAGGCGACGATGGTCTCCAGATCGGCGTGGCGCGGCGTCCAGTCGAGCGTGCGGCCGATGCGCTCGACGCCCGCCACCAGGGCCGGAGGATCGCCGGCGCGGCGCGGGCCGATGCGCATCGGCAGCGGCTTGCCGGTCACCCGCTCCACCATCGCCAGCACCTCGCGCACCGAATAGCCGCGGCCGTAGCCGCAGTTCATCACCTCGGACGCACCGCCCGCCTCCAGATGGCGGAGTGCGGCGACATGGGCGTCGGCGAGGTCGCTGACATGGATGTAGTCGCGCACGCAGGTGCCGTCCGCCGTGTCGTAGTCGTCGCCGAAGATCTGCAGCTCCGCCCGCTGGCCGGTGACGGTCTGGGCGGCGATCTTGATCAGATGGGTGGCGACCTTCGACACCTGGCCGGAGCGGCCCTGCGGATCGGCGCCGGCGACGTTGAAGTAGCGCAGCGCCACATACCTCAGATCGTGCGCCGCCGCGGTGTCGCGCAGCATCCATTCCGTCATCAGCTTGGAGGAGCCGTAGGGGTTGATCGGGCTGGTCGGCGTCTGCTCATCGATGGGCAGCCGCTCCGGCATGCCGTAGACGGCGGCGGTGGAGGAGAAGATGAAGCGGCCGATCCCGGCCTCGACGCAGGCCTCCACCAGGGCGTGGCTCTTCACCGTGTTGTTGCGGTAGTAGGCGAGCGGCCGCTCCACCGATTCCGGCACGACGATGCTGCCGGCGAAATGCATCACGGTGCCGATGCCGTGGCGGGCGAAAATGTCGGCCAGCAGGGCCTTGTCGCCGACATCGCCCTCGACCAGCGGCACCCCATCGGGCAGGGCCGAGCGCCGGCCGGTGGAGAGATCGTCCAGCACCACGACGGCGCGTCCCTGGTCGCGCAGGGCCAGCACCACATGGGAGCCGATATAGCCGGCGCCGCCGGTCACCAGCACGGTCGCGTTGTCGCTCGTGGTCATGTCCGCTCTTCGTCTTCGATTGGGGCCGATTGGGGCAGAGTCGGAAGATAGTCGCCCGCCCATGCTGCACTGCGGGCTTTTCCGCCGAACGGGCGACATCATTGGAACGGCCTCCAACGCCCCGGCCCACCCCGATGGGCGGGCCGGATGGGGAGTGGGGACGTGCTAGTCGAGGTAGTAGCGCAGGATGACGGTGCGCTGGACCACCAGGATGCTGACGATCGGGAAGAGCCAGACCATCCAGGTCAGGCCGCGCTCAAGCACGCCCGCGACACCGGAGGACCAGCCGGCTCCCGCCTCCTGCCGGCCGCTGACGAAGGCCAGCGGCAGCAGGGCCGCCAACGGCAGGAAATAGCGTCCCTGCACGCCGTCGACCCACAGCTGACCGACCGGCGTCCACACCATGTAGAGCGCCCCGAACAGCAGCGCCCCGGTCGCCAGCACGATGGCCGCGGTCACCGCCGAGGCCCGCGCCGGCGCGCCGGAATACCAGTCCACCGCCCGGCGGCCGAGCAGCAGCGGCAGGAAGGACAGCAGCAGGACCAGATAGGCGGCGGCGTAATAGGGCCTGGGCAGCCTTGTATCGACCCAGCCGAGGATGCCGACGAACTGCTGGTAATACTCGTCGCCCCAGACCTGGAAGGTCTTCACCGCGATGGTGAGGACGGCCAGCGGGTCGCCCAGCAGGAAGCGGAGCTGCCCCATGGCGTCGGTCGGGGCATCCTGACGGATCAGCGGCGTCTGCACGGCAAGCGCCATCCACACCGCCCAGCCGACGGCGGCGGCCAGCGAGGCGGCGACCGCGAGGCGCTTCACCGCCGCCCGCTCGGCCGGGACCGCCAGCGGCATCAGGCAGAGCAGGGCGTAGGGCTGCTTGGTCATACCCACCAGGGCGAAGCAGACGGCACTGGCCCAGACCTCCGCGCCGCGCAGCGGCCGACCTTCCGACAGCGCCCGGGCCAGGAAGGCGATGCCGAGTGCGGTGACGGTGATGACCAGCCCGTCCTGGCTCATCGAGGCGTAGAGCGAGACCGACATCGGCAGCAGCAGCACCGCGAACAGCGGCAGATGTGCCCGGCCGGCCAGCAGCAGGGCGAAGAAGCCGACGACGATGCAGGTCAGCGCGTTGGCCGCCCGCGCCAGATAGAGCGTCTGCACCACCGGCAGGTCGATGGCCTTGCCGAGCGCGATGGCGGCGGCCTGCGGCAGGTAGAAGAAGGGCGGATAGGGGGCGGTGTTCTCCGCCGCGACGTTGAAGACCCGGCCGTCCCAGCGGGCGGTGAAGGATTTGACGAAATCCTCCAGGTTGGCCCGCTCGTCCGGCTTGAAGGGGACATGGTGGAAGGGGAAATAGGCCTCGATGATCGCGACGTCGGACGGGCCGCCCGCTGCGATCCGGCCGTCGGTCTGCACCTTGGCGGCCACCCAGAAGCCGTGGGTGATCATGTTGGCCCGGTAGATGTGGGCGGGCTCGTCGGCGGTCTGGAAGGGCGGCAGGCTCCAGACCAGAAAGAATGCCGAGATGGTTGCCAGCACGGCAAAGAGGAAAGGACCTATCCGCTGCATCACCAGACCTGTCGCTGAAGGGGCTGGTGGGTGGGTACCCCATCCGCCGGACAGGCGCCACTTGGAAACTTTGACGCGGCAGGGAAGGGACTGGGGACGGACCCGGCCCGTTACGGCTCGCGGATGCTTTCGTCCAGGGCGCGGATGACGGGGTAGAGGAAGTAGGACAGGACCGAACGGGTGCCGACGCGGATCTCGGCCGAGGCGACCATGCCGGGGCTGAGCAGCGTGCCGGCGGGCACCCCCTCCAGCCGGGTGTCGGTCAGGCGGATGCGGGTGCGGAAGACGGCGCCGGCAGTTGGACGGGGGCCGTCCGGGTTGATGGCGGCGGCGGCCTGGGCGCCCGAGGGATCGTGGGTGAAGGCGTCGGCGCTGATGGTGCGGATCTCGCCGGGCAGGGTGCCGTGGCGCTGGAAGGGGAAGGCGTCGAGCTTCACCCGCACGAAGTCGCCGACACGGACCAGACCGATGTCGCGCGACGGGATCTCCGCCTCCACCTCCAGCGGCACGTCGGCGGGAACCAGCGTGACCAGCGGCTCGGCCTCGCGGATGACGGAGCCGACGGAACGCTTGGCCACCTCCAGCACCACCGCGTCGACCGGGGCGGTCAGGGTGACCAGCGAGCGGCGGCGCTCGGCCTTGGCGATCTGCTCGACCAGCGTGGCCCGCTGGCGGGTCTGCTCCACCAGTTCCTCCGCCGTCTTGCGCCTCCATTCGTCGATGAAGGCGGCGCGGTCGGCCTGGACGCCGCGCAGCTCGTGCGCGCTCGCCTGCTCGCGGTCCTGGAGGGCCGTCAGCTCATCGCGCATGCGCAGCCGCTCGACCCGCGCCTCCAGCCAGGTCAGGCGGGACCCGGTCTGGCGCTCCTGGAGCTGGCGGCGGATATCCTCGACCTCGCCCACCACGGCGAGGCGCTCGGCAAGCCCGGCCTGGGCGCGGCGGCCGGCGGCGATGGCGCTGTCCAGCTGGCCTGCCTTCTCGTCGAGCGAGGCGAGGCGGGAGCGGTATTCGGCGCGGCGGCGCTCGAGGATGGCGGCCTGCACCGCCGCATCCGGGTTGTTGGCGGGAATGAAATCGCCGCCGTCCAGCTCGGCGCGCAGCCGGCCGATCTGCGCCTCGACGCTGGCGAGCTTGGCGGTCAGGTCGGCCAGATCCGCCGCGGCGAAGGTGGGGTCGAGCGTCGCCAGACGGTCGCCGGCCCGGACAAAGTCGCCGACCTGCACGTCGACGCCGCGCACCACCGCGGTCTCCAGCGGCTGGGCCACCACCAGCGGTGCGGTGGTCACCAGCCGGCCGCCGGCGGTGACGATGCGGTCGACCTGGGCGAAGCCGGCCCACAGCACCAGCGCCACAAGCAGCCCGGCCAGCACATAGAGGGTGGAGCGCGCCGCCCGCGGCAGCGGCGCATGCTCGATGGCCGCCCCGTCCGGCAGATAGTCCAGCGCGAAGCCCGGCGGGGGGGACGACGGGGCGGGCAGGGCAGGGCGACGGCGCGCAGGGGCGGGAGCGGGCGGGGGCTCGGCCTTGGCCGGCACGACCTCGCGGCCGGTCTCCGCCGGTGCCGCGTCCCGGCTGTCGATTTCGGGCACCCCTGCTTCGGGCATTTGCGTGTCGGGCATGGCTTCAGCGCCCCCGGTTCTGCTGCTGCCACAGATGCCGGTATTCGGCGCAGCGGTCGAGCAGGATGGGATGGGGGGCGAGGTCGAGCAGGCGGCCCTGCTCCAGCACGGCGATGGTGTCGCAGCCGGTCAGGGTGGAGAGCCGGTGGGTGACGATCAGCACGGTGCGGCCATGGGCGATGCGCCGCAAATTGGCCATGACGATGGCCTCGCTGTCGGGGTCGAGCGCCGAGGTCGCCTCGTCCAGGATCAGCAGGCGCGGCTGGGGCAGCAGGGCGCGGGCGATGGCGATGCGCTGCTTCTGGCCGCCGGACAGGTTGCTCGCCCCTTCCTCCACCAGCGTGTCGTAGCCGTCGGGCAGGCGGTGGATGAACTCGTCGGCGCCGGCCAGCCGGGCGGCCTCGACGATCTCCTCGCGGCTGGCCTCCGGCATGGTCATGGCGATGTTGTCGCGGATGGTGCCGCGGAACAGGAAATTCTCCTGAAGCACCACGCCGATGGAGCGGCGCAGATGGGCCAGGTCCAACTCGCGGATGTCGAGCCCGTCATAGCGGATGCTGCCCTCCTGCACCGGGTAGAAGCCCTGGAGCAGCCGCATCAGCGTGCTCTTGCCCGAGCCGCTGCGCCCGACCAGCCCGACGACCGACCCGGCCGGCACGGTCAGGGTGACGCCGTCGAGCGCCGCCGGCCGGTTGCGGTCGTAGCGGAAGCCGAGCCCTTCGATCTCGATGCGGCCGATCAGGGCGGGGCAGGCGCCGCTGCCCTCGCGCCTGGGCTCGGCCGGGTGGTTCATCACCTCGCCCAGCATGCGCACCGAGAGTGCCGTTTCCTGGTACTGGTGGATCAGCGAGACGATCTGGACCAGCGGCGTCACCACCCGGCCCGACAGCATCTGGAAGGCGATGAGCGCGCCGACCGACAGCTGGCGGTCGAAGACGTCGAAGGCGCCGACGGCGACCACCGCCACCATCATCGCCTTCTCCAGGAACTCGGTCACCGTGCGGGCGGCGATGGAGATGCGGCCGACCCGGTAATGGCTGGTCACCGCGCGGGCGGCCTTGCGGTCCCAGCTGCGGCGCTGCTGCGGCTCCAGTGCCGAGGACTTGACGGTGCGCATGCCGTGGATGGTCTCCACCAGCATGGCCTGCCGCTCGGCATCGGCGTTGTAGAGGTCATGCAAGCGGCTGCGGTAGACCGGCACCAATGCTACCACCACGCCGGCGATCAATCCTGCGAACAGCAGCGCCACCAGCGTCAGCTTGACCGAATAGAAGAACAGCACCGGCAGGAAGACCAGCAGCACCAGGCTGTCGAGCACGGTCGACAGCAGGTTGCCGGTCAGGAACTCGCGGATGCGCTCGACCTGCTGCATGTGGCGCACGGTGACGCCGGCCGAATGCCCGTCGAAAAAGGTGATCGGCAGGTCGAGCAGATGGCCGAAGGTGCGGTTCAACAGGCGGATGTCGATGCGGTTGGCCGCCGCCAGCAGGATGAACTGGCGCAGGAAGCGGAAGCCCGCCTCGAACAGCAGGGCGCCCAGCACACCGATGGTCAGCACCTGGAGCGTGGCGACGGTCTCGTTCACCAGCACCTTGTCGATCACGATCTGGAAATAGACCGGGACGACGAGGGCGAGCGCGTGCAGCACCAGCGCCGCCACCACCACGTCGCGGAAGGCGGATTTCTGACGCAGGACTTCCGGCACGAACCAGCGCAGGCCGAAGGGCTGGCGCGGGTCGGCAAGGCCGTGGCGCGGCTTGAGGAAGACCAGCTCGCCGTCCCAGCGCTCCAGGAAGCGGTCGCGCGGCACGTCGATCGGTTCCAGCCGGTCGGCCAGCGGATCGACGACGCCGACCATGGGCTCTTCGTCGGGACGGGTCGGGCGCGACAGGCCGATCAGGATGACGGTGTTGCCGTTGGACAGCCGGGCCAGCAGCGGGAAAACGGGGGGGAGGGATTGCAGGCCCTTCCAGTCAAGCCGGCGGGCGGTCGCCTTGAAGCCGGTGGCGGCGGCGATGCGCAGCAGGTCGGCGGTGGAGGGCTCCCCCCTGCCGGGGGCGACGCGGGCGCGCAGGGCGGACGGCGAGGCCGACAGGCCGTGATGGCGCGCCACCAGCGTCAGGCAGCGCAGCGCGGTGCTCTCGTCGTGGTTCGGCGCGGCCTCCGGACCGGGGGGCGGGGCGGCGACGGTGGTGCTGGCGTCCGGCATCGGTCAGCCGAAATTCGGCGAGCGGGGCCGGGTGGGTGGAGCGGGCGGGGGCGCCTGGGAGGGGGAAGCCGGCTGGACCGCCCCCGGCACCCCCCCTTGCACCGCCCCCGGCACCGGAGCCTGCGCATTGCCCTGGAAGGCCGGAGCGGCAGGAGAGCCGTGAGGGGAAGCGGGAGCCGGCATGGCGCCGGAATTGGGCGGCAGCACGCCGGCCGCCTCCAGCCGCTGGCGCATGCCCTCCAGCGCGGACAGGCTGGCGAGGAATCCCGGCAGGCTCATCACCACCCGCTGGCGGATGGCGGGCAGCGGCTGGCCGTTGCCGTCCTTGCGCAGCGCCGACAGGCTGAACAGGTCGATGCGGACCATGCCGTTGCCGAAGCCGATGTCGAAGACCCCGTCGGCGTAAAGTTCGGGGATACGGTCGTCCGGCGGCGGATCGATGGTCATGCGTGTCTCGGCGAGGAGTGAGGTCGAAGGAAAAACCTGGGAGGGCAAAAGCCTGGAGGCGCCCTGACCGTTCTACCCGAAAGACGGGAAAACCACCAAGTCAGAGCGCCCGCAGGACAGTCCCGGCACGGAGAAGTCACAATACAGTCAAAGCCCGCTTGCGACAGGCGGGATGACCGATGCCCAACCGACGGGAAGGACGATCAGCCGAGCTGCGTCACCGACAGCGTGTAGGTGCCATAGCGGGAACCGACGCCCGCCACCTGGAGGGTATAGTTGCCGGTCGTGGTCGGGGTGAAGGTCAGCTGCGAGTTGAGACCGGCGCCCGAATCGTCGTCGTAGCGGAGCAGCGTGCCGCTGCTGTCGAAGACACGCAGATAGGGATCGGTCAGGGTGCCGCGGTTGGTGTCCGCCCCTTCCACGTCGATCTGGTAGCGGGTGCCGCGGGTCAGGGCCACGTTGAAGCTGTCGCGCTCATACGGGAACGACAGGACGTCGGACACCGGCGGGAAGACCTCCGTCTGGCTGGCCTGGCTGACGCTGACCTGATAGGTGCCCGTGCCGCCGCTGGCGAAGCTGCCGGCGGACAGGTAATAGGTCCCGGTCTGGGTCGGGCGGAACTGGATCAGCGCATCGCGTCCGGTGCCGCTGTCATCGTCCTGGGCCACCACGTTCCGGTTGCTGTCGAACAGACGCAGATAGGGGTCGCTCAACGTGCCGCTGTTGGAGCTGGCACCGTTCTCGCGCAGCGTATAGAGCACACCCCGCTGCAGGGTCACGGCATAGGTATCGGTTTCACCGACAATGCTGAGCGAGTCGGTGACCGGGGTGCCGGTGGTCGGGAGCGTCGGGGTCCCGGTGGCCGGGTTCGCGGACTGGATCGGAACGATGCGGCGCCCTTCGTAAATGCCGAAGTTCCGGTAATGGTCCAGGGCCGCGCGATACCGGTCGCTGCTGCTGCTGCCGAAAGCCGCCTGCAGGTCGGTGTTGGTCGTCAGGTAGGACGAGATGTCGACGCTGGAGAAGTCGTAGCTGGTGGTCCGGGTCTCGCGATACCCGAAGGTGATGTAGTGCTGAACCGCCAGCGAGGACGAGGAGAAGCTGAGATCGGTGTTCGCGGCCATGTAGCTCGACGCATCGAAGGTCGTGCTGCGGGTCTCGCGATAGCCGACGGAGATGTAGTGCTGGACCGCCGTGCTCGTGCTCACCCCGGCCCGGAGCAGGTCGGTGTTCGCAGCGAGATAGCTCGACGAGTCGAAGGTGGTGGAGCGATTTTCGGTGCGACCCGCAGCGAGATAATGGCTCTCGGCATTGCTCAGGGTCACACCGGCCCGAATAAGGTCAGGGTTGGCAGCCAAATAAGTCGCAGCATCAAATCCGGCGATAGGCATTCCTCTACCCCCTTAAAGAGTTTTACCGCGATCCTTTCGGATGTGCAGCACGTGAAATCTTATTTTTAGATAATTAAACGATATCAATCTCATATTATGACGCATCTAACTCTTGATAAATTCTATGTTCATATTTTTTAAAGAAGTTATTCTGAAATACACTCATTTGTATTTCAAAAATAATCTATGTGTTGATTGTATTAGTGCGCTCAATGCCACTTTAATATAATATAATTTCATTTTTTCCCTTGGGGAAGTCTTTGGGGATGGAGTTTCAAGCCATCTCCCGAATCATTTGCATTGAAAAGAAAACAGCCCTTGATGAACGAGCATCAAGGGCTGTGGACCGGAAGAGCCGGGCAGACTGTCGAAAGTCCGGGTGGGACCGCTCAGTTGCGGCCGTAGACGTCCTCGAGCCGGACGATGTCGTCCTCGCCCAGATAGGAGCCGGACTGCACCTCGATGATGGTCAGCGGCACCTTGCCGGGGTTCTCCAGCCGGTGGACCGTGCCGATCGGGATGTAGATCGACTGGTTCTCGTAGACCATCACCTGCTCCTCGCCGCGGGTGACGAGCGCGGTGCCGTTAACCACCACCCAATGCTCGGCACGGTGATGGTGCTTCTGGAGCGACAGGCGCGAGCCGGGGGCGATGGTCAGGCTCTTCACCTGGAAGCGCTCGCCGGTGTGCAGCGACTGGTAGGAGCCCCAGGGGCGGTGGACCCGGCGGTGGCTGACGGACTCGCTGCGCCCCTCGGCCTTCAGCCGGTCGACGATGCGCTTGACGTCCTGCGCCTGGGAGCGGTCGGCGACCAGAACGGCGTCGTCCACCACCACCACCACGGCATTCTCCACCCCGACCACCGCGGTCAGGTGGTTCTCGCTGCGGACATAGCAGTCGCGGGCGCCTTCCAGCAGCACGTCGCCGACGATGACGTTGCCCTCGCCGTCCTTGTTGCCGACGTCCCACAGCGCCGACCAGGCGCCGACGTCGGTCCAGCCGATCTCGCAGGGGACGACGGCGGCGCGGTCGGTGCGCTCCATCACCGCATAGTCGATGGAGATGCTGGGCGCCTTGGCGAAGGCGGCGGCGTCCAGGCGGAAGAAGTCGAGGTCCTTCGAGCCCTGCTCCAGCGCCTCGCGGCAGGCGGCCAGCACCGCCGGGGCATGGCGTTCCAGCTCGGCCAGCAGGCGGGAGGCCGGGAACAGGAACATGCCGCTGTTCCAGGCATAGGTGCCTTCGGCGAGGTAGCGCTCCGCCACCTCCAGCGACGGCTTCTCGACGAAGGCGGCGACATTGTAGGCGCCGTCGGCCTCGTCCATCGAGTGGCCTCGGCGGATATAGCCGTAGCCGGTCTCCGGCCGGGTCGGGGCGATGCCGAAGGTGACCAGCCGGCCGGCCTGGGCGGCCCGGGCGGCGATACCAACGGCGTGGCGGAAGGCCTCGGCGTCGCGGATCTCGTGGTCGGCCGGCAGGATCAGCAGCAGCGCGTCCGGATCGTCCGCCGCGACCGCCAGGGCGGCGAGCGCGCAGGCGGCGGCGGTGTTGCGGCCGGCCGGCTCCAGAATGATGCCGCGCGGCGTGCAGCGCGACTGGCGCAGCTGCTCGGCGGCGAGGAAGCGGTGTTCCTGGTTGCAGATCACCAGGGGAGCCGAGAAGACGGCCTCCGCGGCGGCCCCGGCAGCAGCCGGGGAGCCGGACCCTGTGGAGCCGGATTGCGCGCTGACCCGGAGCGCGGTGTCCTGGAGCATCGTCCGGTCGGAGCAGAGCGGCAGAAACTGCTTGGGATACAGTTCGCGCGACAAGGGCCACAAACGGGACCCCGTACCGCCGGACAGCAGCACCGGGACGATCTTCTGCGCGGAATTGCCGTTCATCCTGCCGCCATCTGTTGTGTGAGCATGTGGTCAGGCGCCGGCAGCCGCACAGGGGCAAAAGCTGAGGGCCGGCGCCATGGCGGTTCGTTATAGACCGCGCTTTCCGCCCTTCACAAGCACCCCTCCGAGACCCACCCGACCGGAGCGCCTCTTCCGGCGGGGGGCGAGACAAGACTCCAAACACCCTCCCCTGCGGCGGCGATAGGCCAGGGTCAAGGTTGGAGTCTTGTCGCGCCCCCCTGCCGTCCGTCTGCCGCGGACAGGGGCGGACGGCGGCCGGAGGCGGTTCCGGCCGGCAATCGGGGGAAGGTTGGGCCGGGTGGGGCGCGACAGAACTCCAAATCCGGCTGCCGACAGCATCGGTGCAGGGGGGCGAATCACCGGCGAGTCGTGGTCGTTTGGCCTCCACGACTCGGAAATCGACGAATCGGAAGCGATTCGGGGTCGAATCGAAATGTCCCGGCTGGAGTCTTGTCGCGTCTGCCGAAAAATCCACAGGCAACACGGACTATCCGCTGGAGTCTTGTCGCGGGAGTTCTGGAGTTTTGTCGCGCGACTCGCGATTCTCTACTGGAGTCTTGTCGCGCAAACTATTAACTGAATCAAATAACCGTACAAATAGTTTGAGCGACAAGACTCCAAATTGCTGGGCACCAACCGACCGTGATATAGCGTTGACCGCAAAGTCGTGCCAAGGTCAGCTCGATATGGGACAGATACACACCCTGATTACCCAGCTGGGACGCGACCAGGCGAAGGCGCTCCAGACGGATCCGGATCAGCGTTCGCTAGTCGATGTGGCTGCTGCCGTCCTCGAAGAGGAGCGGCAGGAGCTTGGCATCACCTATTCGGGTTTTGCGCTGACGGCCCTTCCGCATCGTCGTCTTCCCGATGACCAGCCGTGGGAGCGTCGCGGACATAGAATCCGCTTGCTGATCGAGCCTGGACGACTGCCGATCCGCAACGGTGGCTTTAAGCTTTACGGCGTTCCGTACGGCAGCCGCGCGCGGATGATCCTCCTGTATCTGCAGACCCGGGCGATCCAGACCGACAGCCGCGAGGTCGAGCTGGGCCGCAGCATGCACGAATGGCTTGACCGCATGGGCCTGTCGGTGGGCGGCCAGACCTACCGCGACATCCGCGAGCAGGCCTCGCGCATCGCCGCCTGCAACCTGACCTTCGCCTGGGAGGACGCCCACAGCATCGGCTTCGAAAAGGGGTCGATCGTCAAGGGCGGCATCCATTTCTCGACCAATGCCGGGGCGGAACCGGGCCAGGGGTCGCTGTGGGAAGACCGCGTCCTGCTGTCCGAGGCCTTCTTCCGCGAGCTGAAGGCCCATCCGGTGCCGATCTGGGAGCCGGCGCTGCGCCACATCCAGAACAACAGCACCAGCATCGACATCTATATCTGGCTGGCCTACCGGCTGCACAGCCTGAACCGCTCCACCCCGATCACCTGGCCGGCGGTTTTCGAGCAGTTCGGCGCCGGATACAGCCGCCTGCGCGATTTCAGGAAGCGCTTCATCGAGGCGCTCCAACTGGCGCTTGCGGTCTATCCGGACGCGCGGGTCGATGTGGAAGAGCAGGGATTGATGCTGCATCCCTCGCCGCCGCCGATCCCGGAGCGCAAGTTCGCACAGCTTTGCCGGTGACGGCGAAACGCACCCACCGCCCGTAGAACGCCGATCCCCGCAAAGGTGGGGATCGGCGTTTCTGTATAAGTGACTGATATGGCTGGATTCCCGCCTTCACGGGAAGGACAGCTCATGGAAATTCCCGTTCAGGCTGTCGCTTCCACCCCCCTGCGACAAGACTCCAAACTCCGCAGCAGCCCAACCGCTCAGGGATTGGCGCGCAGCGCTCCGCCCAACGGGGTCAGCAGGCGGTGGAGCGCTGCATCCAGAAGGCTTTCATCGAGGCTGCCGGACAGGGCCAATGCCTGGGGCGGCATCATGAAGAACGGGGCGTCGCCGGCGGTTCCGCTGCGCTGAAGGGTGGCGGCGAGCGCCAGCAGACGGCGCCCCTCCTCATGCCGCAGCGTGGCATGGACCAGCACCAGCAGGGTGCCCGGCTCGGCGATGCGGGCATCGTTGGGGGCGAGCGCCGTGACCGCCGGACCGGAGGTTAGCAGCCCCGACAGCATCGCCGCGGCGCGGCCGCACAGCGCGTCATCCCCGACATCGGTGGCCGGGCCGCCCTCGGCATCCACCGCGCAGAGCAGGCCGACGCGCTCGACCCGCTGGAAGAAGGGCAGGGGTGAAAGAGCAGGCGAAAGGGCAGGCGACATGGCGGCGGCCTCCGCGGCGAGGATGAACAGGCTGGCGGCGAGCGGCAGTATCGGGCGGAACCGTCCCAGGATGCGTCTCATCGCGTCTCCTCCAGATCGGCTGTGGAGCCGGCATCGTCCGGCAGGAAACCGCCGACCTGGCGGCGCCACAGCCGGGCATAGGGACCGTCGCGGCGCAGCAGGGTGGCGTGGTCGCCGTCCTCGAGGATCCGCCCCTTCTCCATATAGAGGATGCGGTCCATGCCGGTGACGGTCGACAGCCGGTGGGCGATGGCGATCACCGTGCGGCCCTCGAACAGGCCGAGCAGCGCGTCCTGGATCAGATGCTCCGTCTCGGAGTCGAGCGAGGAGGTCGCCTCGTCCAGCACCAGGATCGGCGCGTCCTTCAGGAAGGCGCGGGCGATGGCGACCCGCTGGCGCTCGCCGCCCGACAGCTGGATGCCCCGCTCCCCCACCACGGTGTCGTAGCCGGCGGCGCGGCCCTCGATGAAGCGGTCGCAATGGGCGCGGGCGGCGGCGGCGCGGATCGCCTCGTCGGCAACTCCCTTTCCATCTGGCTCCTCGCTGCCATAGGCGATGTTGTCGCGGATGGAGCGGTGGAACAGGCTGGGCAGTTGCGGCACCTCGGCCACCGCGCGGTTGAGCGAGGCGAGGCTGACCGCGGCGATGTCCTGCCCATCGATCAGGATGCGGCCCCCCTGCAACGGAAACTGCCGGCGCAGCAGGCGGACCAGCGTGCTCTTGCCCGCCCCCGACGGGCCGACCAGCGCCACCCGCTCCCCCGGCCGGATGGTCAGGGACAGGCCATCGAACACCGCCCCGTTTCCGGGATGGGCGAAACGGACCTCCTCGAAGCGGATGGCGCCGTCGCCGACGGTCAGGTCGGGGCGGCCGGGCGGGTCCGGGATCTCGTGCGGGCGGACGATCAGGTCCAGGGCGCCGGACAGGATGCCCAGCTGCTCGAAGAAACCCAGCATGCGCGTCGACAGGCCCCAGACATTGGCGCCGACGATGCTGGCCAGCGAGAAGATCATGGCGAAATCGCCGATGCTCATGCGGCCGGCCATCGCCTCCGACACGGCGAGGCCGATCAGGATGATCTGGAAGACCAGCAGGGCGTTGAACAGCCAGAACCACATCTTGGTCAGGAACCAGCGCAGCTCCTTCGACCGGTCGATCTCGCCGGTCAGCGCGTCGGACAGGCCGGACAGCTCCTGGCGGCGGCGGGCGAAGGCGCGCACCAGCTCGGCATTGGCGATGATGTCGACCATGCGGCCGGTGGTCGACGACACCTCCTCGGAGAAGGCGTGCGACAGCCGCAGGCATCGCCGGGCCAGCAGGGCCGACAGGCCCAGATGCGCCACGGTCCAGCCGACCAGCAGCCCGGCGAACAGGGTCTGGGCCGAGGCCAGCAGCGTCAGGCCGATGGCCAGGATGACGACGATGCGGATGATGTCGTTGGTCAGGATCTCCAGGATCTGGATGGCGCTCTGCCCGGCCTGCTTGACCTTCTGTCCCAGGTTGCCGGCGAAATTGTCCTGGAAGTAGCGCGGCGAATGGTCGATCAGGTGATCGAACAGCCGGAGCTGGATGGCATGGCGCAAGGCCGGCGAGGTGTGCAGGTCGACCAGTTCGCGCAGGCGGTTGAACAGGGCCGACGCGATCCACAGCCCGCCCAGCAGCAGGAACCAGCGCATCACCTCCGCCGTCCAGGCGGGGGAGCCGGAGGGCTGGCTCCCCGAGATCCCCGCCCCTGAGATCCCTGTGAGCGCATCGACCAGGCCGCGCATCGCCACCGGCTCCATCCCCATCAGCCCGATCCCGCCGGCGGCGGCGAGGTTCAGCAGGATGGCGCGGCCGAGGAAACCGTCGCGCACGAACATCCACAGGAAACGCCAGGGCGAGGAGGGCAGGGAGGACGAGGGTCGGGAAGAGGGCAAGGGGCGTCGGCGCTCCGTCGCGCGATGGGCCGGGCAGCGCCGGCGGACAAGAGGACCTTATAGGCGCAAGGCGGCAAGGGGGAAACGGGTCCTTCCGGCGGACCCTGCTCCGGACGGTCCCTCTCCGGCCATTTCACGGCCTGTGTCTATGCCCTTGAGCGGGTTGCCGGGTTCGCCTGTTGACGGTGGAATGGAAACCCTCGAACGCCTCAAGGCCCTGCAGGCGGTCCTCCGTCAGTCGTTGAAACGAAGGCGGTACCTGCTGGACCAGAGCCTCGAACGCCTGCGCCTGACCGAAAGGGCGCTGACGGCGTCCCATCGCCTGATGGAGGGTAAGCAGCATGCCCCGAATACACCTCCCCCCGGACCAGTCCCCCCAGGCCAGTCACCCCTGGAGCAAGCCGAGGGCCGGCGGACCGATGCCGAAGACTGGCGGCGGCGCAGCGAAACGCGCCGCAACAGGGGCGAGGAGGCCCGCTGTGCCGCCGAGCTGAGGCGCGAGAAGGCCGAAGAGGAGCGCAGTGCGGCGTTCGACCACCACATGGAGGCCGAGGGCGCCCGTCTGATGGTCGAGGAAGGGCGGATCACCGGCGAAGCGCAACGGCAGGAAGCCGAGGACTGGCGGATCGAGGACGAGGAGAGGCGGCGCTCGGGAGAGCAGGCGAGGTGTGAGGCGGAAGAGGCGCGCCAGGCCGAGGAGAGGGCGCGGCGCCTCCAGGAGGAGGCCCGTCTCTATGCCGAGCAGGCGCGGACCGAGGCGGAGCGGGCACGGGCGGCGGCCGAAGAGCAGCGCCTGCTGCTGGAGGAGATGCGGGAGACCGTCCGGCGCTATGAGGCCCTGCTGGTCCGCAGCCGTTAAGAAGGCGAAGCGCCCTGACTAAGCGGATGGTCTTAGCCATCGACAGCGGCGACGGATGGTTGCAGGCTGTCGCCCCGTTCCTCCGTTTTCCGGGCATTGTCTTTCCATGCGGATCCTGTTCGTCCACCAGAACACCCCCGGCCAGTACAAGCATCTCGTCCGCCATTTCGCGGCGGATCCGGCCCACCAGGTCGCCTTCATCGGCAAGGTCCGGCGCGAGTTGCCGGGCGGCGTGCAGATGGCGCTCTACCGGCCGACGCGCGAGGCGGGGGAAAACACCCACCCCTATATCCGCATGTTCGAGGGGCAGGTCCTGCATGGGCAGGGCGCCGTGCGCGCCGGGCTTGCCCTGCAGAAGGAGGGCTTCACCCCCGACGTGATCTGCGCCCATCCCGGCTGGGGCGAGGCCCTGTTCCTGAAGGACCTGTTCCCGGACGCCCGGCTGCTGCTCTATTGCGAGTTCTTCTACCGGGCCGACGGGTCGGATGTCGGCTTCGACCCGGAAAAGCCGGTGACGCTGGAGACGCGCTGCCGCATCCGCACCAAGAACGCCTCGCTGCTGACCGGGCTGGACGCGATGGACTGGGGCGTCAGCCCGACCCTGTGGCAGCGCCAGCAGCATCCCGAGCCCTTCCGCCCACGCATTTCGGTGATTCATGACGGGGTCGACACCGCGGTCTGCCGGCCGGATCCGGCCGCCACCGTCACCCTGCCCGACGGCCGCACCCTGTCGCGCGGGGACGAGGTGGTGACCTATGTCGCCCGCAACCTGGAACCCTACCGCGGCTTTCCCACCTTCATGCGGGCGGCGGCGGAGCTGCTGCGGCGCCGGCCGAAGCTGCACATCCTGATGGTGGGCGGCGACGAGGTCAGCTATGGCGCGGCGCCGGAAGGCGGCGGCACTTGGCGCGAGACGATGTGGCGGGAGACGATGCTGGACGCCTCCGGCACTCCCAGGCCGGAATCGTCGCGGCTGCATGTGCTGGGCAAGCTGCCCTATGACAGCTACCTGTCGGTGCTGCGCATCTCGCGCGCCCACATCTACCTGACCTTCCCCTTCGTCCTGTCATGGTCGATGCTGGAGGCGATGTCCTGCGGCGCCGTCATCGTCGGGTCCGATACGCCGCCGGTCGCCGAGGTGATCGAGGACGGGGTGAACGGGCTGCTGACCGGCTTCCACGATCCCATGGCGCTCGCCGACCGGGTGGAGACGGCGCTGGACGATCCGGAACTGCGTGCCGCCCTGTCGGCCGCGGCAAGGAGGACGGCGGTGGAGCGGTTCGACCTCGCCACCGTCTGCCTGCCGGCGCAGATCCGCCTGCTGGAGGATTTGCAGGCGGGACGGATGCCGCCGGCCTGATCCGCGTCCCAACAGACCTTGCGCCGGGGGACATCCTGAATTAACCCGATCATCAGAAAGCACCGGTTACGGTCGGGGTTCATTTCGATCCCGACGCAGCACCCGCTCCGGATCGGGCCGGTGGGCACCGGGTGCGGCGGCTTCGGGCGATGCGGCTTTAAAGGACGGAACCGGCGGTGACGATACATTCCAGCAAGGCGGGCGCGACGAAGCCGGGGATCCCTGCGGATGGGGCCGACATGCCGGGCACCGGGCTCGAGGCGGGCTTGCGCATGCTGGACGGCCGGTCGGTGCTGGTGACGGGGGGAACCGGCTCCTTCGGGCGCCGCTTCGTCGAGACGGTGATGCGCCACGCCCGGCCGCGCCGGGTCATCATCTTCTCCCGCGACGAGTTCAAGCAGTACGAGATGCAGCAGCGCATGCCGGCGGAGTGGGCGCCGACGCTGCGCTATTTCATCGGCGACGTGCGCGACCGCGAGCGGCTGGAGCTGGCGATGCGCGGCGTCGATTTCTGCGTCCATGCCGCGGCGCTGAAGCATGTGCCGGCCGCCGAATACAACCCGATGGAATGCATCCACACCAACGTCTACGGGGCGGAGAACGTGGTGCGGGCGGCGCTGTCGATGGGGGTGCGGCGCGTTGTCGCGCTGTCGACCGACAAGGCGGCCAACCCGATCAACCTCTATGGCGCCAGCAAGCTGGCGTCGGACAAGATCTTCATCGCTGCCAACAACCTGTCGGGCGCGCTCGACACCCGCTTCGCGGTGGTGCGCTACGGCAATGTGGTGGGGTCGCGCGGCAGCGTCGTGCCGCTGTTCCGCAAGATGATCGCCGAGGGCGCCGACCATCTGCCGGTCACCGACGAGCGGATGACCCGCTTCTGGATCACGTTGCAGCACGGCGTCGACTTCGTGCTGTCCTGCTTCGCCATGATGCAGGGCGGCGAGATCTTCGTGCCGAAGATCCCCAGCCTGCGCATCGCCGACCTCGCCCGCGCCATGGCGCCGGACCTGCCGCAGAAGATCGTCGGCATCCGGCCGGGCGAGAAGCTGCACGAGGTGATGATCACCGAGGACGATTCCCGCCAGACCTACGAGCTGGCCGACCGCTATGTCATCGAGCCGGCCTTCACCTTCTGGCAGCATGCGCCGTACGAGCGGCTGAATGCCCGCCCGGTGGCCGACGGCTTCCGCTATGCCAGCGACGGCAACGACGACTGGCTCGATGGCGAGCGGCTGCGCGACCTGCTGGCGGAAGCGCCCTGATGGCGGATCTGCCGTTCCTCCCCTATGGCCGCCAGTCGGTGGAGGAGGAGGACGTCGCCGCCGTGACGGCGGTGCTGCGCGGCGACTGGCTGACCCAGGGGCCGGCGGTCGCCGGGTTCGAGCGGGCGCTCGCCGCGAGGGTTGGGGCGGCAGACGCCGTGGCCTGCGCCAACGGCACCGCGGCGCTGCGGCTGGCCTATGCGGCGCTGGGCATCGGGCCGGGCGACGCGGTGGTTGTGCCGTCCAACACCTTCCTCGCCACGGCGTCGGCCGCCCGCCATGCCGGGGCCGAGGTCGCCTTCGCCGACGTCGATCCCGACAGCGGCCTGATGGGCGTCGCCGAGGCCGAGGCCGCCATCGCCCGCGCCCGCAACGCCGGCTGGCGCGTCCGTGCGCTTGCCCCCGTCCATTATGCCGGACAGACCGCGCCGATGGATGGGCTGGCGGCGCTCGCGCAGGCGGAGGGGCTGGCGCTGGTCGAGGATGCCTGCCACGCCATCGGCACGGCCTATTCATCAGGGGGCGATCTGTCGGAGGGAGCCGAGAGGCCGGTGGGCGCCGGGTGGCCGCAGGTCGAGGCGGGATCGCTGACCGTCTTCTCCTTCCATCCGGTCAAGACCATCGCGGCCGGGGAGGGCGGCGCGGTCACCGGCAACGACCCGGCGCTGATGGCGCGGGTACGGCGCCTGTGCAACCACGGCATGATGCGCGAGCCCGGGCCGGGGGAGGGCTTCGCCGATCCCGGCGCCGCCCTGGACGCGGAGGGGAACGCCAACCCCTGGTACTATGAGATGGCGGAGCCGGGCTTCAACCACCGCCTGTCCGACATCCACGCGGCATTGGTGCTGAGCCAGCTCGGCCGGCTCGACCGCTTCGTCGAGCGGCGGGCTCGGCTGATGGCGCTCTATGCCGAACGGCTGGGGCCGCTGGCCCCGCTGGTGCGGCCGCCGGCCCTGGTGCCCTGGTGCCGGCCGGCCTGGCACCTGTGCGCCGCGCGCATCCATTTCGCAGCGGCCGGGCGGACCCGTTCGGCCGTGATGGCGGCCTTGCGCGCCCTGGGCGTCGGCACCCAGGTGCACTATATCCCGGTCCATCGCCAACCCTACTGGCGCCGCCGCTACGGCGACCTCGCCCTGCCCGGCGCCATGAGCCATTACGCCCAGACGCTGTCGCTGCCGCTGTTCCCGGCCATGGCCGACGGCGACGTCGACCGGGTCGCCGCGGCGCTGGAGCGGGTCCTGTCCTGACGGGTGCCCAGCCCGGAACGCGTGCGGCCGTTCAGGTGGCCGTTCAGAGTCATGACCATTTCGCCCAAGCGATTCCGTTAGCGTTTTGGACGGGATGGACCGATAACAATGGCGTCGTCAGGAGGGCATAGACCTAGGTCGAACGGCTGGAGAGCCGGATGGCCGAGGTCGGGTCGTCCCGAATGCCGTTTCACAGTGTTTCGCGTACGGACCTCCGAATTTGCTTCGCAACACGCTCTGGAATCTGCTCGGCGAGGGGCTGCCCATGGCGGCGGCCCTGCTGTCGATTCCGTGGCTCATCTCCGCCGTCGGGATGGAGCGCTTCGGCGCGCTGACCCTGATCTGGGCGCTGCTCGGCTATCTGGGCGTGCTGGACCTCGGGCTGGGACGGTCGCTGGTGCAGGTCGTCGCCGACCGGATCGGCCATGCCGGTGGGCAGGGGGACGGGCAGGGGGAGGGCTCTGCGAACACGGCAGGGATCGCCGGGCCGGCCATCGCCCTGATGGGGGCCATCGGCCTCCTGACCGGCGGGGTGGTCGCGCTGGGCGCCGGGCTGCTGGCCGACCGTTTCCAGCTGGAGACCGGCACCTCGCCGGACGAGATCCGGTTCAGCCTGCTGGTGGCGGCGGCCATCGTGCCCATCGCCCTGGTCTCCGCCGGCCTGCGCGGCGTGCTGGAGGCGCACCAGCGCTTCCGCCCGATCAGCCTGGTGCGGATGACGGTGGGGGTGCTGAACTATCTGAGCCCGCTCTTCGTGCTGCCCTTCAGCCAGAGCCTGGTGCCGGTGATCGCCGCCATCGCGGTCGGGCGCTTCATCGGGCTGGTCGGCTATGGCGTGCTGGCGGTGGGCCAAGTGCCGGATCTGCTGCGCCCCGGCCGCTGGGGCCGCCCGTCCTTGCGCGGGCTGTTCACCATGAGCGCCTGGATGATGCTGAACAATCTGGTCGGCCCGGCGATGCTCTATGCCGACCGCTTCATCCTGCTCAGCCTGGTGCCGGCGGCGATGGTCGCCTTCTACACCACCCCGTTCGAGCTGCTGTCGCGGCTGATGGTGATCCCCGGCGCCCTGTCGCTGGCGCTGTTCCCGCTGGCCTCCAGCCTGTTCCGGCGCGATCCGCCGGCGCTGGGCCGCATCCTGGACGCCGGCGGCCACCTGACGCTCGCGGTGTTCCTGGCGATGCAGGCCGCCACCATCGTCGGCGGCGAGACGGCGCTGGAGCTGTGGCTGGGGCCGGCCTTCGCCGCCAACAGCGCCTCGGTGCTGTCGATCCTGATGCTGGGCGTCTTCTTCAACGCCACCGCCTATGTGCCCAACACGCTGATCCAGAGCGTCGGCCGCGTCGACGTGACGGCGCGCCTGCAGCTTGCCGAGCTGCCGGTCTATCTCGGCGTGCTGTGGCTGCTGGCCGAGCGCTATGGCGCGGTCGGCGCCGCCGCGGCCTGGAGCCTGCGCACGGCGGTCGATTGCGGGCTGCTGCTGGTGCTGCTGCCGCGCGTGGCGCCGGGGACGGGCACGGTGGCGCTGACCATCGGCCTGCGCGCCCTGCTGGCCGGGGTCGCCGGGCTGGCCGGCCTCCTGGTCGGCGGGCCGGTGGGAGCGGCGATCAGCCTGGCCGGCCTGCTGGCGGTCGGGCTGGGGGTCGCCGGCCGGCTGCTGCGCACCCGGTCCTGGGAGAAGCTGGCGGCACCGCTGCGCAAGAACCGGGCGGTCCCGCTGCCCGCCGCGCTGCCGGCCCCCCGCATGAACGGGCAGGCCATCGACGGAGCGGCGGCGGACCGCCCGTAACATCCCGGTCGGGGCATGGCCGTCTATCCGGACGGGGGGGGCCATGCCCGGCCGCTGCGGCGCGCAGGTGGTTCCTTTGCCGCCGAAAATGCGCTATGTGAGCGGAAACTCTGTGCAACGCTGGTTGGAGTTCGAAGGCCATGGCCGAGGGTACTGTGGACTATTACGCGATGGTCGAAGAGGCTTGGCAGCTCAGCGACACCGCGCGCGATTACGTGAAGAACGCCGGCCGCGAGGTGGACAACACCGAGCTGTGGGAAAAGGTGTTCGCCTCGTCGGCGCTGATCGACCTGGAGCGCACCCGCGCCGAGGGCGGCCAGCCGCTGCAGAAGATCTTCTTCAAGAACCCCTACGGCCTGCAGTACCGCGCCGACCACAAGGACTGGATCCCGTTCCGCCACGGCGCGCTCGACCCGGCCTATCTCCAGGTCATCTGATCAGAGGTCATCTGATCTCAGTCATCCGGTTGACGTTGCCTGATCGGCCCTGACCCGGCGGCCGGTGCCGTCCTGCGGTAGGGGTTTGGGGGAGCGTGCATGGCACGGCTGGTGGCGGGGCAGGGCTTCGCCCTCGATCTGGATGAGGCCCGGCTGGCGAACGGTTTCGTCGCCGATGCCTTCACCACCGTGCCGGATGCCTCCTCCATCGCCGCTGGCGCCGGCAGCTTGGCCGTCACCCGCACGGTCGCCGGCCGGGCGCATGCCGCCACGCTCGACTATGCCGCCGCCGGCAGCGGGGCGGCGGCATCCGTCCGTTTCACCGGCCTGACCGACCGCGATGCGGCTGGGCTCTTGCGCTACCGCATCGACGGGCTGGATGTCGCCCTGACCGGCGGGACGCTCGACCGGCTAGGCGCCCGCATCTTCCAGCAGATCGACGGCTTCGTCGGGGCGGACGGCAACGACAGCGTCTATCTGGGGATTCCCGGCGGGCGCAGCTTCGATGGCGGTGCCGGCACCGACCGCGCCATCTACACCGCCGACCCGCGCCGCTATGCCGCCCAGGGCGGCAGCTACCGCGCGGAGACGCCGGTGGTGGTGGCGCTGGACAGCCGGCGCTATGCCGTGGTGTCGAGCCTCGCCACGGATACCCTGACCGATGTCGAGCTGCTGACCGTCGACGGACGCACCGCCGCTCCGGCGGCCTTCGCCTTCGATGCGCGCAGCTATCTGGCGGCCAATCGCGACCTTGCCGCCGCCTTCGGCGACAACGCGATCGCCGCGGCTGCCCATTACGCCTGGAACGGCCGGAACGAGGGGCGCAGCCTGAGCGGCTTCGACGCGCTGGGCTATCTGGCGGCCAATCCGGACGTGCTGGCGGCGGTCGGTCTCGATGCCGGGGCCGCCATCCGGCATTATCTGGCCTATGGCGCCCGCGAAGGGCGGACCGCCGGCTTCGACGCGCTGGGCTATCTCGCCTCCAACCCGGACGTGCTGACCGCTGTCGGCATCGATCCGGCGGCGGCGGTGGTCCATTACGCCCGCTTCGGCCGGAGCGAGGGGCGTGGCGTCACCTTCGATGCCGCCGCCTATCTGGCGGCCAACACCGACGTGGCGGCGGCCACCGGCGGCGACGCCACCGCGGCCAAGCTCCATTACCTCTCCTTCGGCCGCAGGGAGGGCCGGCCGCTGCGGGCGGCGCCCGGCCGGTCGGTGACGGCTGCCGCCGAAGGGCTGGCCATGGCGCAGGCCGCTCCCGCCTGGGCGGCGGACCTGCTGCTGCCGCAAGCGGCGCCGGTGGTGGTGACCGGCACGACCGGCAACGACACGCTGAGCGGCAGCGCCGCCTATGACGCGCTGGGCAACCCGATCAGCGATGCGGTGGATGGGCTTGCCGGGATCGACAGCTTCGTGCTGACCGGGGCGCTCGCCTCCTACAGCCTGTCCTTCGACGGCAGCGGCACCCTGCAGATCAGCGGTCCCGACGGCACCGACACGCTGACCGGCATCGAGCTGTTGCAGGCCACCGACGGGGTCTATCCGCTGGGGTCGCTGGTCGGTTTCTCCCAGCCCTCGCTGAGCGGTCTGACCGTCTCGGCCGCGGCCACCACCGGCAACGACTATCTGGTGGGCGGCCTCCAGAACGACGCCATCGGCGGCGGCGCCGGGAACGACACCATCGCCGGACTGGCCGGCAACGACACGCTGTTCGGCAATGCCGGCAACGACGTCCTGCTGGGGGGCGACGGCGCCGACCAGCTGGAGGGCGGGGCCGGCAACGACCTGATGTTCGGCGGTGCGGGGGACGACCTGATGCGCGGCGACGTGATCGACGTCGTCGGCAACGACACCCTGCTGGGCGAGGACGGCAACGACTGGCTCGACGCCGGGGCCGGCAATGACTGGCTGGACGGCGGCGCCGGCAACGACACGCTCTATGGCGGGCTGGGCAGCGACGTGCTGCGCGGCGGCAGCGGCGACGACGTGCTGTTCGGCGACGTCTATTCCGACCGCAGCCACGAGATCTCGGTCAACCCCAACGACACCGTCACCGGCTATGAGGACGTGCTGCTGGGCGGCAACGGCAACGACACGCTGATCGGCGGCTACGCCGCCGACCTGCTGGACGGCGGTGCCGGGGCGGATGTCTTCTCCATCCGCAACCTGAACGAATCGACCCTCGCCGCCCCCGACGTGATCGTCAATTTCAACGGTGCCGTCGTGGCGGCGGCGGCGCTGAAGGGGCTGGCGAGCTATGCCACCGCCGGCGCCGAGGGCGACCGCATCGACCTATCGGAGATCGACGCCATCGCCGGCACCACCGCGAACGACGCCTTCACCTTCATCGGCACCGCCGCCTTCAGCGCGGCGGGCCAGCTGCGCTACCAGTCCTCCGGTTCGGTGACGCTGATCGAGGGCGATGTGAACGGCGACCGGACGGCCGATTTCCGCATCCAGGTCAACATCGCCAACTACAGCTTCTCCGCCTTCGACTTCGTGCTGTAGGCCGGCGGTCACCCTCATGATGTTCACCCTCGTCAGGACCGAACGGTTCGAGCAGGAGATCAAGAAAAGCCGCTTCCTGGCCCAGGCCGCCCCGGCCGGCAGCGAGGAGGAGGCGCGCCGCTTCATCGCCGCGTGCAGCTTGCCGGATGCCGGCCATAATTGCTGGGCCTTGCGGGTCGGCGACGTCTATCGCTTCAGCGACGACGGCGAACCGGGCGGGACCGCTGGGCGGCCGATCCTCCAGGCCATCGAAGGGCAGGGAATGGACCGGGTGGCGGTGGTGGTCAGCCGCTGGTTCGGCGGCATCCTGCTGGGGGCGGGCGGGCTGGTGCGCGCCTATGGCGGCACGGCGGCAAGCTGCCTGAAAGCGGCGGAGCGCGAGCCCATCGTCGCCTATGCCACCCTGTCGGTCGCCTGCGGATTCGCCGAGGAGGCGCGCATCCGCTCCAGCCTCGGCAGCTTCCCCGGCACGCGGGTGGAGACCACCGGCTTCACCGCCGACGGGGTCCAGCTTCTGGTCACGCTTCCCCAGGACCGGGCGGATGCCTTCGTCCGGCTGGTCACCGACATTTCCCGCGGGCAGGCGGTGGTCGAGCGCAGCGGGGAATGAGCGGCTGACGTATATTTTTCCATAAGCATTCTTATGTGTTTTCTCCTGCCTGGAAGGCAGGGGGCCGAAATTCCGTCCTTCTGCGTGCATGACGTGGCGGGGCGGTTGCGTTGCCCGCCCAAGCATGGGTTGCTATTGTTTCCCCGGTAGTATCCGGAGGATGAATGACCGACGCCGCATTGCACGCTCTGAACCGCTTGTCCGATACGGCGATCAGCACCGATCCTTTCCCCCATCTGGTCGTGCCGGATTTCCTGCCCGCCGACCTCTATGCCCGGGCCTGCGCCCAATGGCCGGATGCCGCTGCCTTCGGCATCCTTCAACCCGATGAGCTGCCGTCGCGCCATCAGGTGCCGCTGACCGAAAGCTGGCTGGCCCGGTGCGACGGGGAACGGGCGGCGGTCTGGTGCGACGTGCGCGACTGCCTGTTCAATCCCGACATCGTCGCAGCGATGGCCGAGCGCTTTCCCCAGGTCCGCGACAAGCTGGGCTGGGTCGACGCGCCGCCGGTGTTGAACATGCGCATCATCGAGGACCATACCGGCCACGCCATGCTGCCGCACACGGACATCGAGGCGACGATGTTCTCGATGCTGCTCTACATGCCGGCGGACGGCGGCCCGTCCAACCCGCAGGCATCGTCCCTGGGCACGGCGCTGTACCGGCCCCGCGATCCCGATTTCCGCGGACGGGGGGTGGAGCGCTACCGGCGCGCGGATTTCGAGCTGGTGGCCCAGGCTCCCTACCGCCCCAACCATCTGCTGGCCTATGCGCCGTCCGACCGCTCGTTCCATGGGGTGGAGCCGGTTGCGGCTCCCTGTGAGCGGCGGTTGCTGATCGCCTTCGCGGTGGTGGAGACCCGCCGGCCGTCACGGCGCGGCGCGGTCTGAGAATTGTCCGCCATGTCCGTTCACCGGGCCTCCAGGCCGTTGATCGCCTCGGCCCAGGCATAGGCGCCCTGGATCGGATGCAGATGGTGGTCGCGTGGGTTGGGGCTGCGGTAGGCGTCGGCGATCAGCCCGGTTCCGGCATCGAGGACATGCGCTGAAATGTCGGTATAGGGGAGCCGCCGCCGGGCCGCTTCCGCCGCAAGCAGCCGGTTGTAGCGCATCGTCAGCTCGGTGCGGTCGCGCAGGCTTGCGGTTACCATGTGGCGGGCGCGCGCCACGGCACCTTGGCGATGACCGTCGGGAATGGTGGGAGGGACGGCTCCGGTCACCACGACCCGGCTGTAGCCGGCATCGATCAGCGTGTCGATGAAACGGGCGTAAGCCTCTATGGACGCCGCCAATTGTGTTTCCACCAACTCGCCCAGCGTTTGCGCCCGCCACCAGATGACGAAGCCGCAATCGACCTCGCCGAGCTGGATGACCGGCACGACGTCCGGCAGGGCGGGCAGCAGCCCCTCCCGGAAAAGGGTGATGGCCTGGGTGTGGCTTTCAGGATTGCGCAGGCCGACGGCCGTGGCGCCGGGGACGATGAGGAACCGGGACGGCCGGCGGAACAGCCCGAACGTGGCGGCAATTTCCAAGGCCTGAACATGACTGTCACCGACGAAATACCAGCTGTGCATCGCCTGCCCTGCCCCTGCCCGCCTCGCCGCCCACCATACCGGTATCCTGGCGGAAGCCAACGATCCGGGTTGCGGATCGGAGGCCAGGGCCGGCGATGTGATGTGGGGGAAAGTCGCCTGCGCAACCCCCGATGGGGTTGAGGCTGAACATTGCGCCGCTGAACTTGGAGCCTTGTCGCGGACCCCTCTTTATTTCGGTTCCTCTTGTCGCGGTCCGCCTTGCGGCGGTTCCGGGCCAGGCCTTCGGCCGGAGCCGCCCTACCACTTTTTCGTGTGGGAAAAAAGGTTCCCTATCAGAAGGCGGATTTTTTGGAATATCTCTGGGTGGTATGGAGAAAAGACGAAATACCCGACTGCGTATGAGGCTGCCTTCTTTTTATTTAACTGCAAGTCTCCCCCATTCTTGCCGGAGATACTCCGCTTTATTGAGTTGTTAGTGGCGTCTTCCTCCTCACATTTGGGTGAATACGGCCGATTGGCCTCAATAATCATCACCGGAGTGCGGTGTGGACCGACGGCCGATGGACTGCCCTGTCCCAGCTCCTCTGCCCTGCCGCCATCAAGGAGGATCATCCGTGCGCGACGTACTGATTGCGGACGCCAGCCTCGACGATCTCGATCTGCTGCTCGACCGTTGCCGGCCCGATGTCCGGATCGTCCGGGTCGCGGCCGATGAGGATGGCGGGGCGGCTCTCGCCGCCGCACTCGCCGACCGTCCCGCCGCCATCCATCTGCTGGCCCATGGCGAGCCGGGCGCGGTCCGGCTGGGTGCAGGCCGGCTCGACATCGCGGCGCTGTCCGGCCGTGAGGCGGATGGACGGTCCTGGCCGCAGGCCCCGGACACCGAGATCCTGATCCATGCCTGCGACACCGGCGCCGACGGCGGCCGGTTCGCCCAGGCGCTCGCCCAGGCGACCGGCGCCCGCGTCGCCGCCGCCAGCCATCCGGTCGGCCATCCGTCGCTCGGCGCCTCCTGGGACCTCGACGTGACCACCGGGCCCATCGCCGCGGCCCTGCCCGTCTCCGACACCGGCGCCTGGGTCCAGCGGCTGGCCTACACCGGCACGCCGAGCGACGGCGACGACACGCTGATCGGCGACGACACCGGCAACACCATCAATGGCGGGGCCGGCAACGACAGCATCGTCGGCGGCACCGGCAACGACAGCCTGATCGGCGGGGCGGGCGACGACACGCTGGTCGGCGGCGGCAACAGCGGCCAGTCGGCCGGCGACACGCTGAACGGCGGGCTGGGCGCCGACCATTATGTCGGCGGCAACGGCTTCACCATCGTCACCTACGAGAACGCCACCACCGGCATCACGCTGGACCTGACCAACGGTGCCAACAACACCGGCGAGGCCGCCGGCGACACCTTCGTCGACATCCAGCGCTGGGTCGGGTCGGAGCATGACGACAGCCTGACCGCCGGCGACACCGCCGTGTGGTTCTGGGGCCATGGCGGCAACGACCTGGAGCATGGCGGGGCCGGCAACGACACGCTGGAGGCCGGCGACGGCAACGACACCGTGTTCGGCGGCGGCGGCAACGACCTGATCTATGGCCGCGCCGACAATGACGAGCTGCACGGCGACGCCGGCGACGACACGGTGGCCGGCGGCGGCGGTGCCGACCTGATCTATGGCGGGGCCGGCAACGACCTGCTGAAGGGCGACTGGGAACGCGACACCATCCATGGCGGCGACGGCGACGACACCATCCTCGCCGGCATCGTCAGCGCCGGCAGCTATGGCCAACTCCAGGCCGATCAGATCTTCGGCGAGGCCGGCAACGACCGCTACATCGTGGTCAGCCAGTACGATGCCGGCACCGTCAGCTTCGACGGCGGCGAAGGCACCGACACGCTGGAGATCCACTCCGACGACCTGAGCAGCTACAACGGCTACGACCTGGAATATTACACCGCCGTCGCCTCCCCCGCGATCGACCTGACGGGGATGACGCTGACCGGGGTGGAGCGGCTGGAGCTGACCGGCAGCAAGGCGCATGACGTCACCCTGACCGGCGCGCAGGCGGCCGGCTTCGAGGTCATCGCCGGCAGTGCCGCGTCCGACACCCTGCGCATCGCCGGCAGCGCCGACCTGTCCGGGGTGGCGATGTCGGGCATCGAGGCCATCGAGGTGACCGGCAGCAACGCCACCCTGACGCTCGCCGCTTCGCAGCTGGCCGGGCTGGCCCTGACCAGCACGGGCACCGGCACCGGCAACGCGCTCGCCGTGACGGCGTCCGGGACCGGGGCCTCGGTGGATCTGTCCGGCGCCACCGGCTTCGACCGGGTCGCCCTGACCGGTACCGCCGGGGCCGACGACCTGACCGTCGGGGCCGGGGCGACCGTCACCGGCAATGGCGGCAACGACGTCATCCGCATCGCCGCCGGGACCACCGGTTCCGTCACCATCGCCGATGCCGCCGTCGGCGACCGGCTGGTGATGACGGGCGCCGATCTGACCGCCATGCAGGTCGAGACGGGCGCCACCTCCACCACCCTGCGGGTCGGCACCGATCTGGCAGTGACGCTGACCGGCAGCTTCGCCGCCAGCCAGTTCCAGGTCGGCACTGGCGGCAGCGTCACCATCGTCCAGGCCAACAACGCCCCGGTGGCGGAGGCCGGCAAGACGGTGTTGGCGCAGGCCGGCGCCCCGGTCGCTCTCGGCATCGCCGCGCCGACCGACGCCGACGGCGACGCCCTGACCGTGACGGTCACCGGCCTGCCGGCCGGCGGCGCCATCCAGCTGGCCGATGGCACGGCCGTCACCGCCAACCAGAGCCTGACGCTCGCCCAGCTGTCGTCCCTGACCTTCACCGCCGCCGCCGGCACGGCCGGCGACGCCGGCTCCTTCGCCTACACCGTCACCGACGGCCATGGCGGCACCGCCGGCCAAACCGTCGCGCTGACGGTGAACGCCGCTCCGGTGGCGGAGGCCGACAAGACGGTGACGGCGCAGGCCGGCTCCCCGGTCGCTCTGGGCATCGCCGCCCCGACCGACGCCAACAACGACGCCCTGACCGTGACGGTGACCGGCCTGCCGGCCGGCGGCACGCTGGCGCTCGCCGACGGCACGGCGGTGACGGCGAACCAGAGCCTGACCGCAGCCCAGCTCGCAGGATTGACCTTCACCGCGGCGGCCGGCACGGTCGGCGACGCCGGCTCCTTCGCCTACAGCGTCGCCGACGGCCATGGCGGCACGGCGGCCCAGACCGTGGCGTTGACGGTGAACGCCGCTCCGGTGGCGGAGGCCGACAAGACGGTGACGGCGCAGGCCGGCTCCCCGGTCGGGCTCGGCATCGCCGCCCCGACCGACGCCAACAACGACGCCCTGACCGTGACGGTGACCGGCCTGCCGGCCGGCGGCACGCTGGCGCTCGCCGACGGCACGGCGGTGACGGCGAACCAGAGCCTGACCGCAGCCCAGCTCGCAGGATTGACCTTCACCGCGGCGGCCGGCACGGTCGGTGACGCCGGCTCCTTCGCCTACAGCGTCGCCGATGGCCATGGCGGCACGGCGGCCCAGACCGTCGCCCTGACGGTGAACGCCGCCCCGGTGGCGGAGGCCGACAAGACGATGACGGCCCAGGCCGGCGGCACGGTCGGGCTTGGCATCGCCGCTCCGACCGACGCCAACAACGACGCCCTGACCGTGACGGTGACCGGCCTGCCGGCCGGCGGCACCGTCCGGCTGGCCGACGGCACGGCGGTGACGGCGAACCAGAGCCTGACCATCGCCCAGCTCGCGGCCCTGACCTTCACCGCGGCGGCCGGGACGGTCGGCGACGCCGGCTCCTTCGCCTACAGCGTCGCCGACGGCCATGGCGGCACGGCGGCCCAGAGCGTCGCCCTGACGGTGGAGGCCGCGCCGGTCGTCTCGCCGCCCCCGCCTCCTCCTCCCCCGCCGCCGCCCGTCACCTCCTCGCCGGATCCCGTCGTGGATCCCGTTGTGGAGCCGGCCGTCAACCATGCTCCGACGGTGCAGGCCGACAAGACGGTGAGTGCCCAGGACCGGACGGCGGTGTCGCTCGGCATCGCGGCCCCCGCCGACATCGACGGCGACGCGCTGACGGTGACGGTGGCCGGCCTGCCCGGTGGCGGCATCGTGCGGATGGCCGACGGCAGCACCGTGACGGCGAACCAGACCCTGACGGCGGCCGACCTGCCGGGGCTGACCTTCCTGGCCGCCGCCGGTGCTGCCGGCGATGCCGGGTCCTTCTCCTACATCGTCGCCGACGGCCATGGCGGTGTCGCGGCGCAGAGCATCGCCCTGCAGGTGGTGCCGGCGGCCGATCCCGCCTCCACCACCCCGCCGGCCGCCGGCGGCCTGCCGGCCGGCTTCAACGCCCTCGCCTACATCGCCTCCTATCCGGATCTGATCGCCGCCTTCGGCACCAACACCGCCGCCGCGACCCAGCATTACCTCCAGGCCGGGCAGGCGGAGGGGCGGACAGTGAGCTTCAACCCGCTGGCCTACACCGCCTCCTATCCCGAGTTGATCTCGGCCTTCGGCACCAACACGGACGCCGCCGCCCGCCATTACATCGAGCACGGCTATGCCGAGGGCCGGCACCCCAACTTCAGCGGGCTCGCCTACATCGCCTCCTACCCGGACCTGTCGGCGGCCTTCGGCGCCAACGCCGATGCCGGCACCCGGCATTACATCGAGAGCGGCTATGCCGAGGGTCGGAGCACGACCTTCGACGGCTACAATTACCTCGCGGCCAACCGCGACCTGGCGGTCGCCTTCGGCACCAACGCGGATGCCGCCGCCCGCCACTACATCGAGCATGGCCAGGCCGAGGGCCGGCCGGCCCAGGGCTTCGACGCGCTGCGCTACATCGCCAGCAACCCGGACCTGATCCAGGCCTTCGGTCCCGACGTCCAGGCGGCCGAGATCCACTATGTCCAGAGCGGCTATGCCGAGAACCGGTCGCTGACCGCCTTCGACCCGGCGGCCTATCTGGCGAGCAATCCGGAGATCGCCGCGGAGTTCGGCACCAGCGCCGCCGCGGTCGAGCTGGCCTACATCAAGCGCAGCACCTCCACCGCGGCGGAGGCCGTGGCAGCGGCCAACGCAGAGGCGCCCATCGCCGTCACCATGCTGGCGGCCGGGATGACCGGGTCGCAGTCGCTGGGCATCGACGGCGGCTTCCACGATGCCTCGTCGGGCACGGCGTCCGGCCTGCTGGCGGCGGGCGACGGCGGGTTGTCCACCCGGCAGCGGACGGAGCTTCCCGCGTAACCTCCCTCCCGCCTGTCCGCCGGCAGCCCATGGTCGCCGGCGGACAAGGGATGGACCCATCGGGGTGGAACCATGGAGGGCGGCGGCAAGCCGCCCTTCTTTTTTGTGAGCCTTCCGTCTCAGTCGATGCGGGTGCGCGAATGCTTCAGCGCTTCCCGTCCAGGCGGAAAAGAACCGGCATGATCAAGTTTTACATTCATTATTCTATATAATGATTTCATGAATATATGGGGGAGCTCCTTAGCCCCGCCCGTCCGCCAATTCATCGATCCAGGCGAACTGGCGCGGCAGGCAGACGCTGTGCAGATCGTGGTTGGCGCGGATGAAGGCACGGGCCTCGGCGCCCAGCCGGTCGCGCGCCGCCCGGTCCGCCAGCAGATCGGCCACGCTGTCGGCCAGTCCGCGATGGTCGAAGAAGTCCACCAGCCGCCCCGTCCGGTCATGCTCGACGATCTCGCGGATCGGAGCGGTATCGCCGGCGACCACGGCGGCGCCCGCGCTCATCGCCTCCATCAGGCTCCAGCTCAGCACGAAGGGGTAGGAGAGATAGACGTGGACGGAGGAAAGCTGGAGCAGAGGAATGAAGTGGTCGTAGGGGAGGTTGCCCAGGAAGAACACCCGTGCCCAGTCGGCGTCCGGAATGGAGCCGCGCACCTCCTCGATGAAGATGTCCCGCCAGCTTCCAGACGGCGGCGGCACCCCATAGGAGGTGCCGGCCCCGCCGACGATCAGCACATGGGCCCGGGGGCGCTGGGCCAGCAGCCGCGGCAGGGCACGCATGAAGCTGTGATAGCCGCGATAGGGCTCCAGGCTCCGGTTGACGAAGGTCACCACCTCGTCCGCCCGCGTCAGCGTGAGGGTGCCGTTCAGGATGGCCTGGGCATCGGGGTTCGGGGTCACCGTCCCGGTGTCGATGCCGTCATGCACCACGGTGATGCGGTCGCGGAAAATACGGGGAAAGCTGTCCGCCTGCCAGCGGGTGGGAGACAGGCCGGCGTCGGCGGTCTCGAACTGGAGCAGGTTTATGGCGTTTCTCAGGCGCAGGCGGCACGGCTCGCCGACATCCTGCGACGGGAATTCGGGATCGAAGCCGACATCCGCGCCCTCCATTCGGTAATAGAATTCGCAATAGATGCCGAGCCGGGCCTGCGGCCAGACGTCCTTCACGAACAGGCTGTCGCCCCAGCCGGGATGGGCGACGATCACGTCGGGACCATAGCCCTCCGCCTTCAT
This sequence comes from Azospirillum sp. UENF 112521, assembly GCF_058780665.1. Taxonomy (NCBI): domain Bacteria; kingdom Pseudomonadati; phylum Pseudomonadota; class Alphaproteobacteria; order Rhodospirillales; family Azospirillaceae; genus Azospirillum; species Azospirillum sp. UENF 112521. The sequence continues at coordinate 247,899 of NZ_JBSNCI010000008.1, read as the reverse complement.
CGTCAGCGCCCGTTGGAACAGGGCCTCGCCATGGATCGTGTTGATTTCGAATTCGGTGGCCCAGGGATGGACGCCAAAGGCCGGCGCCCGTGACGGTGCGTAAGCGGCCACGGTGATCCCGCCCCAGCCGGACGGCACCTCCATCGTCCGGCTCAGGGCATGCACCGTGTGTCCGCGCCGCACCAGGCTCGGGGCCAGAGCCTTGAATTGGCCGGGAAAGCTGGGATGGATGAACAGGATCTTCATGGAGGGCGTCACGGTCCGGCGGAAAAGGCTGCGAAGGGGGCGATCATGCCACGGGGCAGCGGCAAGTCCCCGCCGGAATTTCCCGCATTCGATGTGAAGTGCTGATAAATTCCGCCTCCCACGCTTCTGGATGGATCCGGTTTCGCGCGACCAGACACGGCCTTTTCAAGCCGGCGTTTTCAGGCCGGCGGGGGGCCGGCGGCGACCAGGGTCCGGCGCATATGGAGCGCGGTCAGGAAGCCGACCGCCGCCGCGGCCCCGCCCAGCAGGAAGACGCTGCCGTAGCCGGCCCGGTCGGCGAGCAGCCCGGCCACCGGGCCGGTCAGGCCATAGGCCACGTCCTGGAAGGCGGCGAAGGCGCCGAGCGCCGTCGCCCGCAGATGCGGCTGCACCAGATGCACCACCTCCCGGCCCATGGCGGGAAAGACCAGGGAGCAGCCGAGCCCGGTCAGGAAGGCGCCGACCAGGGCCAGCGTGGGGTCGCCGGCGCTCCAGACCAGCAGCTGGCCGACCGCCTCGACCGCCAGCGATCCCATCGCCACCGGCAGGCCGCCGATGCGGTCCGGCAGATGGCCGAAGGCGAAGCGGACAAGGACGAAGCCGACCCCGAAGGCGGTCAGGCCGAGCCCGGCGAACGGCCAGGATTCATGGACGAAGTGCAGCGAGAAGAAGGCGCCGATGGCGGCGAAGCCGATGCCTTGCAGGCTGACGACGGCGCCGTGCAGCCAGATCCGGCCGAGCACGCTGCGGAAGGGCGGGCGCTTCGCGCCGGGATGCGCCGCGACCCCCGTCATCGGGCGGAGCGCCAGCAGCCCCAGCGCCGGCAGCAGGGCGCCGATCGCCATGGTGCCGGCGAAGCCGATGCCGTCCAGCAGCAAGAGACCCAGCGGCCCGCCCGCTGCGAAGGCGCCATAGAGCGCCGCCCCGACCAGGGCCAGCACCTTGCCCGAGCGCTGTGGCCCGACGATGCCGATCCCCCAGGCGATCACGCCGACGCCGACGAGGCTCTCGCCCAGCCCGATCAGCAGGCGCCCGGCCACCAGCACGGCGAACGCCGTCCAGGGGCCGGCCCAAGGCAGGTGCGGCAGCATGCCGGCGCCGAGCGAGACCAGCCCGCCGGCGATGTAGAGCGCCAGTCCGCGGGCGACCGCCGGCTTGGCGCCGCCGCCGTCCACGAAATTGCCGGCGAAGCTGCGGGTGAGGATGGTGGCGAGGAAGGCGCTGCCGACGCCCAGCCCAGCCCAGAAATTGCCCAGTCCCAGGGTCTGGGTCACGAACAGCGGCGTCACCGGAAGGGAAATGGCGACGCAGAGATAGGAGACGAACAGGATGGCGGCCAGGACGAACAGGCGGGCCTGGGACCGGTCCGGCGATGTGTCGTGCGAGGGATTTTGCGGCTGGCCGCGTGCCGGATCGTATGTCGGCTGGGGACGCATGGTGTGCTCCACACTGGTCCGCGGTCGACGCGCGTTCCGGACAAGCGAACGCACTCCGACCGCTGGGGATCGTTGAGTGCGTTGGTTGACGTTGAACGCTTACGGCCAGTGTGACTGACGACTGACAGACAGCTAACCGATCCGGTCAAGCAGCACAACCCCGAAGGCAATGGGGGTATGGCCGCGGCCAAGCGCCATCGGCACAGCCCGCCCAGCGGGTGTTTCAGCGGCTCTTGCGGTCGGCCTTCGCCGTGGAGGGTAGCATCAGATCGATCACCAGACGGTGGCCTCGGTCCTTGTCGGGGGCCAGGGTGGAGACGGCGAGAAGCCGGACCGCTTCGCCCTTGCCATCCCCCCTGCCATCTCCCCTGCCGTCGCTTCCGCCATCCTCGTCGCTGAACAGCAGGCGGGTGCCGCTGCCGGTGCGCTCCGCCCGGTAGCCCAGCGCCGTCGCCGGCAGGCGGCCCGCCGCCGGGGCCTGCCACTGGGTGCCGGGAAGCGTCAGCTCCAGCCGGCCGTCGGGGCGGCGCACCGGCGTTTCGAAGCGCGGTTCCTGGTCGAAATCCATCACGACGCGCAGCCCGTCGCCGCCGTTGGCGGTGCGGATGCGCTCCACGGTGCGGGGGGCCGCGGTGCTTGCCACGGTCTGGATGCCGGCCGGCCGGGCCGGCGCGTCGGGGACCGGCTTGACGCCGGGGCGCAGGATTTCCACCGCCGGCTCCGTCCGCGGAGCGGGGGCGGCGTCCTGCGGTTCGGGCTTCGCCGCCGGCAGCGGGGCAGCCGGGACGGAGGCGGGAGAGGGGGCAGGAACGGGGGCAGGGGCCGGAGCCACCTGAACGGGAGCAGCCGTTTGCGCCGACGGCGGCGCCTCTGCCGGCTGGCTTGCGGCGGGCTGCGCCTCCGCCGGCTTCCTGACCTGCTCCACGAAGCCGCCGCGGCGGCCTTCCGCGCGGCCCTGCTGGACATAGTGGGCGTAGCCGCTGGAGAGCTGCCCGCTGCGGACGGCGGCGGCGACGTCGGGATTGGCGGCCAGATAGGCGCGTTCCCGCCAGCCGGTCGGCTGCGCCGTGGCGGTGTCCACGTCCGCGGGGCGGCGCCAGCTGGACAGCAGCGACGGCATCGACCCGTACAGGCCCAGCCCCTCCACCGCCAGCGACAGCCAGAAGGGCGTCAGCAGCAGGATCAGAAGGCGCAGGAGCTGGGGAATCGGCGACAAGGCGGCTTTTGTCCGGTGTAGGGAAAACGGCGCCGGTCCCGCTGGCCCGGCTGTCCTGCATGCCTACTCCCAAGCACCGCACCGGGTCTAGAAAAAGCAGCCTGTCGAGGCGGACCATCGGGGAAACCCCGGAAGAGCGCCTGGCCGCCCTTCGGCTCCCTCCCTTCGCACACCGACGATGCGGGGTACCCCATCGTTCGGGTGGCCGCGCGGGGACGCGATCCTCACCTTCGGTTGGCCGCAGCCGTCCGGCGGCACCCCTTAGAGTTTCGGAACCGGGAAGCCTTCATGGAACAGATGCGAGACGGGTCGCCGGCCGATCCGGCGCGGGACCCCTCCTCCCCTCCTCCCCCTGGAGCCCAGGCAGGTCCAAGCCCCGGTCTCAATACCGGCCCCAACCCCGGCTCCAACCCTGGGCCCCGTCTCGATCCCGGCATTGCCGGGCTGGTGTCGGCGCTGCGCATCCTGGGCATTCCGGCCGATTACGACGGCGTGCGCCATGCCTGCGGCGGCGAATCCCCCGACCTGACCGGGCTGGTCCGCCAGGCCCACCGGCTGGGCGCCAAGGCCCGGGTGGTGAAGACCAAATGGGAACGGCTGGAGCGCACGCCGCTGCCGGCGCTGGTCCCCGGCCCGGACGGCGGCTTCCTGGTGCTGGCCAAGGCCGGCGGCGACCGCGTGCTGGTGCATGACGCGGCGACCAACCAGACCCGCATCCTCGACCGCGAGGGGTTCGAGCCGCTGTGGACCGGCCGGCTGATCTGCCTGGGCCGCAAGGGCACGATGGGCATGGGCCAGCCGCGTTTCGACGCCCGCTGGTTCGGCGCGGTCGCCTGGAAATACCGCGGCATCCTGGGCGAGGTTCTGCTCGCCTCCTTCTTCATCCAGCTGTTCGCGCTGGTGACGCCGCTGTTCTTCCAGGTGGTGGTCGACAAGGTGGTGGTGCACCGCAGCCTGGGCACGCTCGACGTGCTGATGGCCGGCATGCTGGCCGTCATCCTGTTCGAGGCGGTGCTGGGCGGCCTGCGCACCTACACCTTCGCCCACACCGCCAACCGGCTGGACGTGGAGCTGGGGGCCAAGCTGTACCAGCGGCTGCTGTCGCTCCCCATGGGCTATTTCGCCTCGCGCCGGGTCGGCGACAGCGTCGCCCGGGTGCGCGAGCTGGAGACGATCCGCAACTTCATGACCAGCTCCACCATCACGCTGGTGCTGGACCTGCTGTTCACCGTGGTCTTCCTGGGCGTCATGCTGGTCTACAGCCCGATGCTGACGGCGATCGTCGCGGCCTCCTTCCCCGTCTATGTCGCCATCAGCCTGGTGGCGACGCCGATCCTGCGCCGCCGGCTGGACGAGAAGTTCGCCCGCGGCGCCGAGAACCACAGCTTCCTGGTCGAGACGGTGTCGAGCATCGAAACGGTCAAGGCCATGGCGGTCGAGCCGCGCATGCAGCGCCGCTGGGAGGACCAGCTCTCGGGCTATGTCCGCGCCGGTTTCCGCGCCGGCAACCTGAACAACGTCGCCAGCCAGTCGGTGCAGTTCGTCTCCAAGATCTCGACCATGCTGGTGCTGTGGCTGGGGGCGAAGCTGGTGATCGAGGGCAGCCTGACGGTGGGCGAGCTGGTGGCCTTCAACATGTTCGCCGGCCGCGTCGTCCAACCGGTGCTGCGCATTGCCCAGCTCTGGCAGGACTTCCAGCAGGTGCGGCTGTCGATGCACCGCATCGGCGACATCCTGAACACCGCACCCGAACCGCTGCAGAGCGCCGGCCGCGCCGCCATGCCGGCGATCAAGGGCGACCTGAGTTTCGACCACGTCACCTTCCGCTACCGCCATGACGGGCCGGAGACGCTGAGCGACGTGTCGCTGCATGTCCCGGCGGGGCAGGTGGTCGGCATCGTCGGCACGTCCGGCTCGGGCAAGAGCACGCTGGCCAAGCTGCTCCAGCGCTTCCATGTGCCGGAGCGCGGGCGGGTGATGGTCGACGGCACCGACCTCTCCACCGCCGACGCGGTGTGGCTGCGCCGGCAGATCGGCGTCGTCCTCCAGGACAATGTCCTGTTCTCGGGCACCATCCGCGAGAACATCGCGCTGACCGATCCGACCATGGACATGGCCCGCGTCGTCGCCGCGGCCAAGCTGGCCGGCGCCCACGACTTCGTCGTCGAGCTGCCCGACGGCTACGACACGGTGGTGGGGGAGCGCGGTGCCAGCCTGTCCGGCGGGCAGCGGCAGCGCATCGCCATCGCCCGCGCGCTCGTCACCAACCCGCGCATCCTGATCTTCGACGAGGCGACCTCGGCGCTCGACCATGAATCGGAACGGATCATCCAGGCCAACATGCGCCGCATCTGCGCCGGCCGCACCGTGCTGATCATCGCCCACCGCCTGTCCACCGTCGCCATCGCCGACCGCATCGTCACGGTGGAGCGCGGCCGCATCGTCGAGGACGGTGCGCCCGACGAGCTTCTGCGCCGCGGCGGGCGTTACGCCACGCTGTTCCGGGGCCAGATGGGGCAGCTGCCGGGTGCGAACCCGCCGCCCGCCGACGGGCTGATCGAACAGCGTGCCGCGGGCTAACGGGGGAATGAACGCCATGAGCAAGACGACCGCCGCGGTGCAGACCACCCCTGCCGGAACAGCCCCTCTTTCCACCCCTCCCGGCATCAAGCCGCCCGCCAACGCGCCGGGCACGCCCGGCGGCCCGCGTCCGCCGACCAAACCCCAGGGCCGGCTGCAGAAGCGCCGCCGCGACGAGATGGATTTCCTGCCCGACGCGCTGGAGATCCTGGAGCGTCCGCCCTCCCCCACCGCGCGCACCTTCACCGCGGTGATCATGCTGGCCTTCACCGCCGCCTGCGCCTGGGCCTGGTTCGGCCATGTCGACGTGGTGGCGGTGGCGCAGGGCCGGGTGGTGCCGAGCGGCCGGACCAAGACCATCCAGCCGATGCAGACCGGCGTCGTCCGCGCCATCGCCGTGGAGGACGGCCAGCTGGTCAAGGCCGGCCAGACCCTGATCGAACTCGACCCGACCGAGGCGGTGGCCGACCGGGGCCGCATCCGCTCCGACCTGTCGGCGGCGCGGGCTGAGGCGGCGCGGCTGCGGGCGGCGCTGGAGGTGGTGAACGGCAACCCAAACGCCGAATTCGCCGCCCCGGCCGGCCTGTCGCCTGAACTGGCGCGGATGCAGGGCCAGCTCCTCGCCAGCCAGATCGCCGAGCAGCGCGCCAAGCTGGCCGCACTCGACCGCGAGCAGGCCCGGCGCGAGGCCGACCGCGCCACCGTGGTGCAGACCATCGCCAAGCTGAACGCCACCCTGCCGCTGATCCGCGAGCGGGCGGAGGCGCTGTACGACCTGTCGAAGCGCGGCACCTCGTCCCGCTTCCAGTATCTCCAGCTCCAGCAGGATCTGGTCGGGCAGGAGCAGGAGCTTCTGGTCCAGAAGATCAAGCTGACGGAGTCCGACGCCTCCATCGCCGCCACCGCCGAGCAGCGCCGCCAGACCGAGGCCGAGTTCCGCCGCCAGCTCTACACCAACCTCGCCGAGGCCGAGCGCAAGGCCGCCTCGCTGGAGCAGGAGCTGGCCAAGGCCGAGCAGCAGGTCGACCTCCTGCGGCTGACGGCACCGGTGGACGGCTATGTCCAGCAGCTGGCCGTGCACACGGTGGGCGGTGTCGTGACCACCGCCCAGCCGGTGATGGTCATCGTGCCGGAGGACAGCCGGCTGGAGGTCGAGGCCTTCATCCCCAACAAGGACATCGGCTTCGTCCAGACCGGACAGGTGGCCGAGGTGAAGGTGGAGGCCTTCTCCTTCACCAAATACGGGCTGATCCCCGGCCGCGTCGCCTCGCTGTCCAGCGACGCCGTGCAACAGCAGCAGCAGGCCGACAAGGGGACGGACAAGAGCACGGCGAAGACGCCGGAAGCGGGATCGGTCTATGCCGCCCGCATCGCGCTGGACCGCGACACGCTGGAGGTGGACGGCAAGCAGACGCGGTTGCAGCCGGGCATGACGGTCAGTGCCGAGATCAAGACCGGCCGCCGCCGCATCGCCGACTATCTGCTCTCCCCCCTGTCGCGCAGCGCCCAGGAGGCCATGCACGAGCGGTGAGATGTGTGCCTTCTCGGGGATCCCCCTCTCCCTCCCGGGGAGAGGGGATACGCTCCGGTCTCGGCTCCTTACACCGCCATGTCGTGCGTGTCGTACCAGGCGTGCAGGCCGTGGCCGGCATACTCGAAGGCCGGGAGCAGTTCCGGCGTCCAGCCGGCGCCGTCGGCTGCCACCGGCGTGGCCGCATCGGCCGACACGGCGTGACCCAGCAGGTCGCCGGCCTGAAGCTCCGCCACCTGCGCCTGCGCGGGGGCCTGCACCCCGAACAGGCTCTTGTCGGCGGCGACCACCAGCGTGCCGTTCCACCACATCCCGCTCTGGCCCTTGACCACGTCGTGCCCGTCGAGCGCGCCCTTGTCGTAGGTCACCGCGGCGTCGGTGGCGGCATAGCCGTGGCCGTTGACGCTGACGCTGTTGACGAACAGGTTGCGGTCCTGGCCGCCGGAGAAGCCGTCATTGTCGTACTGGATCTGCACCGTGTGGGCGCTGTCGGCCGACACGGTGGCGGTGAAGGCGTAGTTCTTGGCCGCAGCACCCACCGTGGCGCTGCCGACCGCATGGCCGTCGACCAGCAGGGTGAAATGGGCATTCACGCCGGCCGCCGCGGTGCCCTTGGCGTTGACCAGGATGGCGGCCGTGGTGGTGGCGGGGGCGCCGGTTCCGGGATCCGGTACCGTCGGCGTCGCCGTCGTGCCATAGAGCTGGCCGATCTTCGCCAGCAGCGCCTGGGTGTTGAGGTCGGTGTAGCCGGTGCCGGCGATCGGCGTGCCGGTCTGCTTCGCCAGCGACAGGAACTCGTCCTGGGTCAGGGCGCTGCCGCGCAGCGCGATGGCCTCCTGCTGGGCGAGCGCCACCGCGGCGGTCACCGAAGGGGCCGAGAAGGAGGAGCCGTTGGCCGTCACCGTCCGCCCGGCCAGATCGGTCAGCCGGATGTCGGTGCCGTCGGCGCAGAGGTCGGTGATGCCCGGATTGCGCTGGGCCCAGCCCGGCATGGTGCCGTCGCCGCCCGACGCGCTGACGCAGATCGTGTTGTGGTCGGCGGCGAAATAGGACACGTCGGTCGCCGTCCCGTTCTGCCCGGCATTGCCGGCGGCGGCCGACACCAGCACCCGCTTGGCGGCGAGGCTCGCCAACTCGTCCGACAGCAGGGTCGTCATCTCCGACGCGGCGGAGCCGCCGGCCAGGGACAGGTTGACGCCGACGACGTTGTAGTCCGACGCATGGGCCACGACCCATTGCAGCGCCTGCTCGATCGCCGCCCCCGACGCGGTTGAGGTGCCGTCCGGGATCACCTTCAGCGCGACGATGTTGAGGTCCGGCGCCTGCGACAGGATGCTGGAGGTCACCAGGGCGCCATGGGTGTCGGCGTTGGGGTTGCGCGCATCGGCGTCGTTGTTGGCGTAGTCGTGCTGATAGACGATGCGCGACGCGGATTCCCAGGTCGGCGACCAGCCGCTGTCGATGACGACGACCGTCTCGCCCCGGCCGGTATAGGTGCTGTTCGCCATGCTGTCGGTCCCGTCCTGCTGCCGTCGTCGATGAAGATGCGGGGCGGAGTATGCGGGCTGACGATGTGGCCTTCGGATGATAAGGACGGGGCGGATTTCGGGCGTGGTGCCCCTTATGCGACGGCGCATAGGGGGCGCATGGAGATCAGGTCAGGTCGTCCAACTCCACGCGTAGCGCTTCGGCGATGCGCTTCAAGGCGTCTACCGAGCCCTTCCGCGTGCCGGCCTCGATCTGCGAGACGTAGGACTGCTTGAGGCCGGCGGCTTCGGCGAGTTGGGTCTGCGTCAGGCCGCGGTGGTCGCGGAACACTTTCACAGGGTGCTCTCCCTCGAGCAGTCGTTCCGCGACCTCGTCGGGAAAAGTTTCCGGTGAGGAATGCCGGTAGGCATCGTAAGCCTGGATCGCGGCGGCTTCGTCGGCGGCCTCCAGCAGGCGTTCATATTCGGCAATCGGCAGCACGGCGAAGGCGGCTTTGCCGTTGCCGTCGCGGATGATCTGCGCCGGGCTAGTCATAGATGCCTCCTCTCGGTCCAACATCGATCACGATCAACACCAGAACCCCATCCTCGATGTCGTAGACGACCCGCCAGTCTCCGACGCGCAGCCGGTAGCCGTCGCGGCCCTTGAGCTTCTTCACGTTTCGGGCTGTCGCTGGGTCCGCCGCCACGTCCTGCACTTTTTGACGGATCAGATCCGCGACGTTGCGCGGTATCCGGCGCAAAGCCTTCAAGGCCGCGGCAGTGTATCTGATCGTGTGCATGGCAGAATTATTGCTTTTTGTAATGTACATTGCAATGGCAAGCCGGCAGAGATTGGCCCATGTCCTCAGCCATCCCACCTGTTGGATGCGATCAAGCAAGAGGGAGCCGTATTGTGCGAGGGGGATGGATGAGGGTGCCGGTCCATTACCGCTGGGGTCTTGCCGCCCTGGCCTTGCTGCCATCGGCGGCCTTCGCCGAGTCTCCCCCCACCGCTCCCGCCGGGGCACCGGCGCTGGAGGTTCCGGTGCGCTGCCGGATCGGGACGGACTGCTTCGTCCAGAATTACGTCGATGCCGATCCGGGGCCGGGGATGCGGGATTTCGCCTGCGGGCGGCTGACCTATGACGGGCACAAGGGGACCGATTTCCGGCTGCCCGATCTGGAGGCGATGCGGCGCGGGGTGGCGGTGGTGGCTGCCGCTCCCGGAACGGTGGCGCGCGTGCGCGACGGGATGGACGACGTCAGCATCCGCCAGAGCGGCGGCGCGCCGGCCGGGCGCGAGGCTGGCAATGCGGTGGTGGTCGACCACGGCAATGGCTGGGAGACCCAGTACAGCCACCTGAAACGCGGCAGCATCGCGGTCAAGCCGGGCGACCGGGTGGAGGCCGGCACGCCGCTGGCCCAGGTCGGGCTGTCCGGCAACACCGAATTCCCCCATGTCGATTTCGGCATCCGCCATGACGGCCGCACCCTCGACCCCTATACCGGCAAGGAGGTCGGGGCCGCGGAGGCGCCGGCCTGCACCGCCGATCAGGGCGCCGCGCCGGTGCCGTCGGGCACGCTGTGGAGCGCCGAGGCGCGCCGGACGCTCGCCTACCGGCCGAGCGCCGTGCTCGGCGCCGGTCTGGCGCCCGAGGCGCCGAAGGCGGAGGTGGCCCGGAACGGCGGTTATGGCGGCAAGCCTGTGCCGGTCGACGCGCCCGTGCTGGGTGTGTGGACGGAGCTGATGGGCGGGCGGCAGGGCGACCGGGTGACGCTGGAGGTGACCGGCCCAGACGGCCGCCGCCTGTTCCGCAAAGAGGGCGCGGTGCCGCGTCCGCTGGCCGTCCTCTTCTTCGGCACCGAAGTGAAGAAACCCGCCCCTGCCCCCTGGGCGACCGGCTCCTACCGGGTGACGGTGACGCTGAGCCATGGCGAAGAAACGGTGCTGCGGGAGGAGCGGAGGGTCGAGCTGCGCTGACCGGGTTGAGTAAAGTCCGGCGCAGACACCGAAAAAGACAAGGCAAGTGACAACTGCGGCGGCGCGGCCATTTGTCACGAAATGAACACCGCGTTTTCGTACGAAAGAGTATCTCCGAAAGGATGAGGCTACCTCCTTATTAAGTGTTTCTGCCGTGAGATTGCCCGGTATCGGCAAGGCAATCCGGCAATGACAGACACTCAGCAGGCTTTCTACGTCGCGACCAACGGCAACGATTCCTGGTCGGGGCGTTTGGCGGCACCCAACGCCGACGGCACCGACGGTCCCTTCGCCACGCTGGAACGCGCGCAGAGCGCGATGCGGGCGACCGGCATCCGCGACACCTATGTGCGCGGCGGCAGCTATGCCATGGCCCGCACGGTGACGCTGACCGCGGCCGACAACGGCGTGCGCATCATGGCCTTTCCGGGCGAGACGCCGGTCTTCAGCGGCGGCGAGCGGGTCGGCGGCTTCACCGCCATCGGCGGCGGGCTCTATGCCGCGGCAACGTCTGCGACCGGCCTCGACCTCTCCATCGGCGGGGTGCGGCAGAAGGTGGCGCAGACCGGCGACTGGAATGCCGGCGATGCCAAGTCCGGCTGGTCGGTGCTGGAGGCGGCGGCCGGCGGCGCCAGCAGGACCAGCCTGCGCATCGGCGCCGGCGACGGGGCGATGGCGGCGGTGCTGGCCGCCGGTGTGCAGCCCGGCACGATGGTCCAGACCTTCGACACAGAGCGGCTGTCCGACAACATCGTCGGCGTCGCCTCCATCGATGCCGGCAGCCGGACCGTCAATTTCACGCAAGCGGCGAAATACGCCCTGCGCAGCGGCGGCACCTACCGCCTGCTGAACGACGACGCCTTCATCCGCGATGCCGGCGAATTCGCCTGGAGCGCCGAGAACCGGCCGGCTGGTGGTGAAGCCGCAGGACCCCGGCGCCCTGCTGAGCCAGGGTGCCGTGGTGGCGCGGCTGGGAACGCTCATCTCGCTGAACGGGGCGAGCGGCGTCACCCTCCAGGGGCTGACCTTCGCCGACACGACGTGGGACGGCTCGGCCCTGACGCTGACCAACGCGTCGGGCAACAGCGTCGCCGGCAACCGCTTCGTCAATGTCGGCACCGCGATGACGCTGACCGGATCGTCGGCCAACGCCATCGAAGCCAACCGGATGGAGCATCTGGGAGCCAGCGGCATCAAGGTCACCTATGGCAGCAACGGCAACCGCATCAGCGCCAACAGCATGGACGGCATCGGCGAAGTGCTGAAGGACGTCGCCGGCATCCAGCTCTACGGCACCAGCGGCACGCTGATCTCCGGCAACGACATCCGCAACAGCACGCGCTACGGCATCTCGATCAAGAACTGGGACGGCGCCACCGTCAACACCGACACGGTGGTGGAATACAACCGCCTCTACAACACGATGACCGAGACCGCCGACGGCGGCGCCATCGAGATGCTGGGCCGGTCCAACGTCGACACCCGCACGGTCATCCGCGGCAACGACATCCGCAACGTCGGCGGGCTTGCGACCGACGGGTCGGGCTGGCTCGACCGCCAGAAGAGCTTCGGCATCTATCTGGACGACATGGCCAACGGCGTCACCGTCCAGGACAATTTCATCCAGAACACCGGCTGGGCCAGCGTCTTCATCCATGGCGGCGATTCCAACACCGTCACCAACAACTTCGCCACCCTGTCCAACCCGCGCGAACGCTTCATCCGGCTGGAATGGGTGCCGAGCGCCGGCACCATCGGGCTGCTCAGCAACAACCGGGTGACCGGCAACGTCATCTCCTCCTCCACCGGGACGGATTACTGGGAGTTCTGGACCCCCGGCTCCTACACCGTCAGCGGCAACCTGCTGCAGGGCATCCGCGGGCTGAACGGCGGCGACACCCTGTCGTCCGGCCTGTTCGCCAACCCGGCGGCCGGCGATTTCCGGCTGGGCAGCGGTGCTGCGGCAGCGCTGGGCATCCATGACCTGGATTGGGGCCGGATGGGCTTCGCTCCACTGACCGTGCCGGGGATTCCCAGCCCCGGCGCCGGTGGAGGATCGGGAAGCGGGACCGCCCCGGCGACCGGCACGGGCAACACCCCCGCCGCCGCGGCCGGGCCGGCCTTCTCGCCGCTGGCCTACATCGCCTCCTATGCCGACCTGTCGGCCGCCTTCGGCGCCAACGCCGCCGCCGGTGCGGCGCATTACGCGGCCAGCGGACGGGCGGAAGGCCGGAGCGTGAGTTTCGACCCGCTCGCCTACATCGCCTCCTACGGCGACCTGTCGGCGATCTTCGGTGCCAACGGCGATGCCGGAGCCGCCCATTACATCGGCAGTGGCCGGGCGGAGGGGCGAGCCGTGAGTTTCGATCCGCTGGCCTACATCGCCTCCTATGGCGACCTGACGGCCGCCCTCGGCACCGACCGGACGGCGGCGGCGATGCATTACATCGGCAGCGGCCGGGCGGAGGGGCGGACGGTCAGCTTCAACCCGCTGTCCTATCTGGCGGCCAATGCCGACCTCGCCGCCGCCTTCGGCACCGACACCACCCGGGCCGACCTGCATTACCTGGGCAGCGGCCGGACGGAGGGGCGGAGCACCGGCTTCGACGCCTCGGCCTATCTGGCGGCCAACGCCGACGTGGCGGCGGCCACCGGCGGCGACCTGACGGCGGCGATGCGGCACTACATCCTGAACGGCCGGTTGGAAGGCCGGGCGCTGAGCCCTGCTCCCGCGCGCGCGGCGGCGGCGGGCCTGTTGCCGGACAGCGCCATGCTGGCCGCCGCCGGAATGGGGTGAGCATGCACGGCATCATCGGTCCGGGGCACCCTTCGACCGAGAGGGGCGTTTACCGCAGATTGCAGGAATTAATTAATTATTAGCCGGTAACGACGTTATCCTTCCACGGATACATCCTTTCGTGGGGGGATAACATGGTTGCCAAGGTTATACAGGAAGGCGCCATGTCGCCGCTCTCGTTGCTGACGAAGCTGAAGTCGGCACCGCCTTCTGCGCCTCCTCCTGCTCCATCCTCCTCTCCCGCATCCTTCAAGACCGCGTCGCCAGCCTCGCCCCAGACCAAGACTGCGGGCGATACGGTGTCGCTGTCGGCACAGGCGATCTCGCAGATGACCGGGGCAGCCGACGCTCCGGGAGGTCCGTCCGCACCGCCGGTCCAGCTGAAGATCGAAGGCGACCTCAGTTTCGCGGATTTCAAGGCGATGAGTGCGCGCATGGAGAAGGTCATGGATTATCACCTGGCGAGAGGAGACTTCATCCGACAAAGCATGCAGTCGCTGCGCAGCCAGTTCGGCTTCGAGGCGGAGGGCGAAAGCACCGGCAACGTCTTGCTGAGTGGCGAGATCGGCAAGGTCGTGGAGCGGCAGGCGGTGTCGAGGGGCATCGCCATGCCGGAAAAATCCCAGGAGGTGAAGGACTGGGAAGCCAAACGTCAATCGGGAGCGTCGGTACCGCCGGAAGGCTGGGACAAATCCTCCCTGATCACGCTGTTCCTGCCAGGATCCCAGGGAACCGACGACAAGCAGGTGGAGATCTGGCTGGACAACCGGGCCTTCGACAAGCTGGGCAAGATGTCGGCCGACGAGGTCAAGGCCGGTCTGGTCGACATGCTGAACGGTCCCGATGCCGCGGCGTCGCAGGCGGCGGTGGACAATGGTGCGTTCGGTGCCGCGATGCGGGCTGACAGCGAGCACCATTCGGAATTCCAGAAGTCCAAGGCTCGGCTCGGCTTCTTCGATCCCGAGCAGGGGACGAGCGCCCAGCCCTGGCTGATGATCCAGTCGAGAAGCGAACCGGGCTATGTCCAGGAGAATGCCGGCAAGCTGGTCGATACGGTCATGTCGATCCTCAAGGAAGGGGCGGCCGGGCGCACGGCAGGCTGATTTCCCTTCCGCCAGCCCCCCTGCCCGCCTCTCCCGCCAGCCCCCTCTCCCGCCTGACCGGGTGACAAGCCGGGCGTGAGCCGTTACAACGGCCCGTTCGGCGCCGCTGTCCCGCGGCACCCGGATTTCCATGCGGGAATGATGGCCCAGGCTCTGCTCGACACCCCCTTCGCCCAATCGGCGAAGCCCGGTTCCGGCCCGGCTCCCGGTCCGGGGCAACCCAGCCCAGGGCAACCCAGCCCAGGGCAACCCAGCTCGGGCCAACCGGGTCCGGAGAAGCCGGCCGGACGGCGGTGGCCGGTGCTGGTCAAGCTGGCGGTGACGGTCGCGGTGCTGGGCGCGCTCGCCGCCGGAGCCGACTGGTCCGGCATCGCCGCGCGCCTGTCGGCCGCCGATCCCCTGCTGTTCGCCGCCGGTTTCGCCGTGAAGGCGCTGACCCTCCCCTTCGCCTCGCAGCGGTGGCGGTCGGTCGGCCGCGCCGCCGGATTCTCGCTGACCCGCTGGACCGCCTTCCGCCTGCAGATGGCCAGCGGATTCCTCGGCCAGATCCTGCCGGGATCGGTTGGGGCCGACCTGCTGCGCGGCTGGTTCACCTGGCGGCTCGGCCATCCCGCAGGCCCGGTGATGCTGGCCCTGCTGGTCGACCGGCTGATGGCCCTGCTGGGCGTCGTGCTGATCGGGCTGGTCGGGCTGCCGCATCTGGCCGCGGTGGCACCGCCTGCCGTCGCCGCCACCGTGCTGGCCGGGGCGCTGGTGCTGGCGGTGGCCATGGGGCTTCTGCTGCTGGCCGGGCGCATCCCGCGCGACCGGCTGCCGATCCCGAAGCGGCTGCGCGACGGGGCGCTGGGGCGGACGGTGTGGACCGCCGTGGCGCAGCTGCGCGCCATGGGCGGCAACCCGGCCGCCTGGGCGGCGCTGGGCCACAGCATCGGTGTCCACCTCGCCACCATCGGCGCCACCATCCTGTTCGCCCGCTCCGTCGGCCTGCCGGTCGGCTGGCTCGACGGGCTGGCCATCGTGCCGGCCGCCATCGTCGCCGCGGCATTGCCCGTCTCGCTCGGCGGCTGGGGCGTGCGCGAGGGCGCGATGGTCGCCGGCTTCGCGCTGCTCGGCTTCAATGCCGACGCGGCCCTTCTGGTCTCGCTGCTGATCGGACTGTCGATTGCCATCCTGTCGCTGCCCGGCGGCGTCTTCTGGCTGCTGCTGCGCAACGAGACTGCCATCCAGCCAGACCACCGGACACCGGCCCAGACACCGTCCCAAACGGCCGACCAAACGTCCCTTCAGACCGCTCCCGGCGGGGCTGAGGCCTTTCCCACGGATTTTTCGCGATGACCGACCAGCCGACCTCGACGCTTTCCCAGCCCGTCACCGTGACGGCTGCCATGCCGGATGCCACGCCCCACGCCGCTGCCGGGACGCGCGGCCTCTCCCCGCGCCAGCAGCGCATCCGTTCGCTGTTCGACGCCATGGCTCCCCTGCGCGACCGCTGGGCCGAGCGCAACCGCGCCTTCCATGACGCCGACCGCGCCTATCTGCGCTTCCTGATTCCGGAAGGGGCGACGGTGCTGGAGATCGGCTGCGGCGTCGGCGACACGCTGGCGGCGCTGAAGCCGGCGCGCGGCGTCGGCATCGACCTCAGCCCGGCGACCATCGCCGAGGCCAAGGCCCGCCATCCGCAGCTGGAGTTGATCGCCGCCGACGCCGAGGATCCGGCGACCATCGACAGCATAGCGGCCATTGGAGGGCCGTTCAGCCACATCCTGCTGTCGGGCACCATCGGCTTCCTGGACGACATCGAGGAGACGCTGCGCCTGCTGCGCCGGGTCGCGACGCCGAAGACCCGCATCATCGTCAGCTACCATTCGCGCGTCTGGGAACCGATTCTGTGGGCGGCGGAGAAGCTCAGGATGCGCATGCCGCAGGGCAAGCAGAACTGGCTGTCGACCAGCGACATCGTCAACCTGCTGGATCTGGCCGGCTGGGAGCCGGTGCGCCGCGAATGGCGCCAGCTGATCCCGAAGCGGCTGCTCGGGCTCGGCACGCTGGTCAACCGCTACATCGCCCCCCTGCCCGGCATCCGCCGGCTGTGCGTGCGCAACTATGTCGTCGCCCGGCCGCAGCCCACCGTCGAGGCGGTGACGGTCGACGGCAAGCCGGCTTCGGTCACCGTGCTGATCCCCTGCCGCAACGAGCGCGGCAACATCGAGAACGCCATCCGCCGGCTGCCCCGCTTCGCTCCCGACGTCGAGGTGATCTATGTCGAGGGCAACAGCCAGGACAACACCTACGAGGAATGCCTGCGCGTCCGCGACGCCTATCCCGACTGGGACATCAAGGTCATGAAGCAGCCCGGCAAGGGCAAGGGCGACGCGGTGCGCGCCGGCTTCAATGTGGCGCGCGGCGACATCCTGATCATCCTCGACGCCGACCTGACGGTGCCGCCGGAGACGATGGGGAAATTCTACCAGGCGATGGTGTCGGGGCGCGGCGAATTCGTGAACGGCACGCGGCTCGTCTACCCGATGGCGCCGGAGGCGATGCGCTTCCTGAACTTCCTGGCCAACCGGGCCTTCGCGCGCATCTTCTCCTTCCTGCTGAACCAGCGCTTCACCGACACGCTGTGCGGCACCAAGGTGCTGTGGCGCAAGGATTACGAGACCATCGTCGCCAACCGCCATTACTTCGGCGACTTCGACCCGTTCGGCGACTTCGACCTGATCTTCGGCGCTGCCAAGCAGAACCTGAAGATCGTCGAGGTGCCGGTGCGCTACGCCGACCGCAGCTATGGCGAAACCCAAATCTCCCGTTTCACCCACGGCTGGCTCTTGGCCCGCATGGTGGTGTTCGCCTGGAAGAAGCTGAAGGCTTTCTGAGCCTTCACACCGGTTCGGCGGCGGCGAGCGGCAGGAAGGCCTGATAGCCGTCGCGCTGTTCGGTCAGGTTCAGCAGCAGGTCGGTCAGGCTGTCGCGGGCGAAAATGTCGGTGGTCGAGGCCAGCCGGCGGCGGACGACGGCGATGAACTCCTCCAGCACGTCCAGGTGCAGGGTGGCGGAGGCGAGAACGTCCTGAGCGATGGGAGCGGCGGTGGGAGCAGCGTTCTGGGCGGTCATGATGGCGGTCTTTCGCGGAAGAGAGGGTGGCGGCGGGAGCGGACCGGAACGGCCGGATCAGGCGGCGAGCGCGGTGATGGCGGGTTCGGCGGCGGCGAGAACCGAGCGGTAGGTCTCGCGCTGCTCGGTCAGGCCGGCGAGCAGGTCGGCCAGGCTGTCGCGGGTGAAATCGCTGGTGCTGCCGTCCAGCTTCGACTGGGTGATCGCGATGAACTCATCGACCACATCCAGGTGCAGGGAAGCAGAAGCGAAGATGCTGGCGGCGCATTCGATCTTGGACATGGTGGCGATCCCTGTATTCGAGGTGGAGGCTCTTGCCCGTTCTGATGAGCTTATTGAGCCATTCCGCCAGTTAACGAGGTGTTAAGATCACCGATTGGTCCTAGGTCGATTGGTGATTACCTCTTCCAAGAAAAACGCAGCTGCGCGATTTGGCGGTAGTGTTACTTCTTTCGATCCGGCCATGAACGATGCAGGCATGAAAAAACGCGGCCGGTTGCCCGGCCGCGTTCTTCCCTGCCCGTCCAGCCCCCGCAGAGACCCTGCCCGGCTGTGTTTCTCAGACCGCCTGCGGCAGCCCGTGGATGTAGCCGACGCCGCCGCTGCGGCGGTTGCGGTAGGCATCGTCGATCAGGCCGGCGACGCTGTCCTTGACCTTGTCGTGCAGGCCCTTCTCCCAGTCGCCGGGGTGCTGGAAGTTGCTCATGATGTAGGAGAAGCCGTTGACGTCGTCGACCGCCTGCAGGCCGGTCGACTCCGCGCCCGCCGGGCAGGACAGCAGGCGGGACAGTTGCTTGGTGTCGACGTTGTAGGCCCACAGGAAGTTGTTGACGTGGGCGCCGCTGTCCTCGCCGATCAGCAGCGTGCGCAGCTTCTCGGAGAATTTCAGGTTGTCGGGGTTGGCGATGCGGTCGGCGTCGGCGGTGTTGCCGATGGCGTCCGGGGTGGCGAGGTCACGGCCGACCAGGGCCGGGACGGCGCTGAAATGCACCGGCACCCACTCGCTGTCGATGGCCGCACCGGCCATGTCGGTCTGGCCGGCCTTCATCGGCAGCTGATAGACGGCGCCGGCGTTGATGGCGTCGACCTTGATGCCGCTCTTGCCGTCGCTCATCGACTTGTACATGTAGGACACCGCCATGTAGGCGGTCTTGTCCTTGGCGTTGACGGTGACGCCCTCCAGCTTGGTGAGCGCCAGCGTGGCGCCGACGGTCGGGGCGTAGCGGTGGGTCTCCAGGAAGGCGGCGGCCTTCTCCATGCCCGGCTTGAACTTGACCCACTGGGTCTTGCCGCTGAAGGGGATGAGGGTGAAGGACGGGTCCTTCGGATCCTCCTTCTTCACCTCGACGATGTCGGCGGCCTTCAGGCTGTCGGCCAGCTTTTCGATCTCGGCGCTGGTGGCATGGCCCAGCTTGACCCACTTCAGGCCGAAGGCGCCGCCCTTGTCGAGATCCTTGCCGGCCTCCTGCTCCATCTTCGCGGCATAGAGGGTGCCGGCGGAGAGGTCCTTGGCCTTGTCGGCGATGAACATGAACAGGCCGCCGTTGGTGGCGTCGTCGCCCATCAGCACGGTGCGTTCGTCCGGCATCACCTGCACCAGCTCGTGCGAGATGCGGCCGAGGCAATAGTGCTT
This sequence comes from Azospirillum sp. UENF 112521, assembly GCF_058780665.1. NCBI lineage: Bacteria > Pseudomonadati > Pseudomonadota > Alphaproteobacteria > Rhodospirillales > Azospirillaceae > Azospirillum > Azospirillum sp. UENF 112521. Next base: position 228,793 of record NZ_JBSNCI010000008.1, on the reverse strand, counting down.
CTTGATGCTGCCGGTGCCGTCCAGGTTCACCGTCACTTCCGGCAGGTGGCCGTAATGGTACGGGTTGGCCTTGGTCTCGTCGCCGAACAGGTTCTTGCTGTAGGCGCGGAACTGGTCGTCGAGCGCGGCCGCGTCCGGCTCGTACTCCTCGCTCGACAGGTGGGTGTTCCAGGGCGACAGGCTGGCGCCGCAGGTGATCCACAGGCCGTGCACGCCGCTGGTGTCGACATTGTGGTACTGCACCAGCTTGAGCGCGCCGGTCTCCTTGTTCTGGTCCAGCGTCAGGACGGCGATCGGCGACGGCAGCTTGCCGTACATCGAGGCGTCCTTGGAATCGCGGGTGGTGTATTCGAACTGGACGACGGCGAACAGCGTGTTGCCGGTGACGCCGGCCACCTTGGCGCCGGGGATCGGGGCCAGCAGGTTGCAGCCGTCCGGGCAGTCGGAGAAGAACTGCGACGGGGTCGCCAGCGAGGCGTCCAGGATCGGCTTGCCGGCGATGTCGACGTAGCCGCCGGCCAGGATGGTGCCGCCCTTGCCGTCCGGAACGTGATCGCCGGTGATGAACAGCGGCTGGTAGCCGAGAGCGAAGCTCTGCTTGGAACCGTCGGCCCAGGTCACCACCATGCTGGATTCGACCGTGGTCTTCGCCTGCGCCGCGGCGGCGGTGGGGGCGGCCATGCCGACGAACTCGACGGCGACCGGCGCACCCTTGGCGGCGGCGGCCTCGGCGCCCGAGGCGAACAGCAGCTCGCCGGCGCCGATGCCGGCGACCGGCAGCAGCGGCAGCCCGGCGAGGGCGCGGAGCACCGAACGGCGCGACGTTTCAGGCAGATGGACGGACAGATCGGTCATGGCGGATGTCTCCCGAACCCTCATCAGGGCAAGCGGCTGGCATGCGGCGCGCCGCCGGGCCATGGGAGCCCGTTCGGCGCAGCCTTGTTCTTGGCGAGCGTCGGGAAGCTACCGCGGGGATGTTACAGTTTGACGGTCAGCGGGCGCTGAGCATGCAGGTGCGGTCCGACGGCATCGGCAGCGCCACCGGCTTGCCGTCCGCCCCGGTGCCGCGCACCACGCGTCCGCCGGCTTTCCCGCCGGCTGCCGGCTGTTCTGCGATCTCCGGGTCGGTGACCTGGCCGGCGACCGTCCATTGCCGGGTCTGCGGGTCCTGGCAGCGCAGCTCGTAGCGGCCCTTCATCGGCTCGGCGGCGGCGGGCGAGGCGGTCGGGAGGGCGGCGGCCAGGAGCAGGGCGGCCATCAGGGGCATATGGGGAGAGCGGATCATCCGGCTTTATCCTTGGCTGGTTGTGTCCGGTGACTGGGGACGGGAGACCGCCCGGGCGATCTCGGCCTGCCAGACCATGCTGACCAGGGCGATCTGGGTCAGCAGATGCATCTCGCCGCGGCCGATGGCCTCCTGCAGCTCCGTCCGCGTCAGGAACAGGATCTCGGTGTCCTCCAGATCGTCGGAGACCGGATCGGCGACCCGGCGGCAGCCGGTGGCATGGAACATGTGCGACCAGGCCCCGCCCTGGTTGGCGTTGACGATGTAGGCGCCGAGGTCGGTCCAGGCCTCCGCTTCCATCCCCGTCTCCTCCATCAGTTCGCGCCTGGCGGCGGCCAGCGGATCCTCGCCGGGCGACAGATGCCCGCCTGGAAACACCAGCCCGACCTTGCGCGGGCCGTGGCGGTACTGGCGGTAGGTGACGATCCGCCCGTCCGCCGTCTCGGCGAAGATACAGGCGAAGGAGGGCTGGTCGAACTGGTAGTAATCGTCGATCCGCCGCCCGTCCGGCAGCTCCACCGTCTCGACCCGGACCTTCAGGAACGGATCGGCGTCCAGCAGCTCGCGGCTGCCCAGCACGGTCCAGGGGCGGTGCAGGCGGTAGGGGCGGTGTCCGGGCATCGGCTGGGCTGTTCTGTGTCGGGTGCGGTTGGCCCTATCGCCTATCAGCCCCCGCCCACCGGCGTCCAGTCCCCCTCATGGGGAAGGACCGGGATGGGGCTTCAGGCCGCCGCGGAGAGCCGGTTCACGAAGGGGCCAGCCCGTCCGCCGAAACTCCCGCCGCCTCCAGCCCCTGCGGGCCGTCGGGCCGGAACCGTCGGCCTTCGCCTTGCCGCTCTGCTGCCGAGGCGCGGCGTTACGGGTTATAAGCCTTGCGGTCTTGTGAGGACTGAAGAAGGCAGGGAAACCCGATGGCCATGACCGGTGTCGAGCATCGCGTGCTGTACCGCGACCCGCGTTTCTATGCGTCCTTCCCGTCGCTGGCCCCGACCGTGCCGGGACAGGAGGGAACGATGCTGCTGGCCTTCCGGCGGGCCCGCGACCATCGCTGGCTGCGCGGGGCAGAATACCGGGCGGGAGAGACCGGGTTCAACCATGTCGACCATCTCGATTCCCGCTCCCAGAACCGTCCTGCTGCGGCTCGGCCCCGATGCGGAGCCGCTGGGAGAGGAAACGGCCCTGCCCGCCGATCCGCAGGCGGCCGACCAGGACGCCAGCCTGCTCATTCTTCGCGACGGCCGCATCCTGCTGACCGGATTCCGCTGGTATCCGGTGCCGTCGTCCCAGGGGGACGCGCTGCGCGCGCTGGGGATCGGGCTGACCGGCAACCCGCAGAAGACCGGCGACCTCTACATCTTCTGGGGCGGCTACAGCCGGCACAGCGACGATGGCGGGCGGAGCTGGACCGCGCACCGCGACCTGCCCCCGCTGCCCGGCCATCCCGACATCGTGCCGGGCCGGCGGCCCTTCCATGGCGGGGCGGTGCGCGGCCGGGCGGTGGAGGCGCCGGACGGCACGATCCTGCAGACCGGCTACACCCACCACCCCTCCACCGGCACCTATGCCAGCCATCTCTTCGCCTCCACCGACCGGGGGGAAAGCTGGGGGCACCGGGCGGTCATCGCCATCGATCCCGAGGCCAGGGCCGGCTTCTGCGAGACGGCGCTGCATCTGGACGCCGACGGCGTGCTGCACGCCTTCCACCGCACCACCGGGCTGGACGACCATCTGGCGACCTCGCGCTCCACCGACATGGGCCACAGCTGGGAGCCCTGGCGGCGCCATGCGGTGGTCGGCCATCCCTATGACGCCTGCCCGCTGCCGGATGGCCGGCTGCTGCTCGCCGGCGGCTACCGCCATGCGCCCTATGGAGTCCGCGCCCGCCTCTACGACCCGCGCCGCCAGCAGCCGGACGAGGGGACGGAGTTGGTGCTGCGCGACGACGGGCCGGCACCGGATCTGGGATATCCCTGGGCGGCGGTGCTGCCGGACGGCCGTGCCATGGTCGCCTATTACATCTGCGACGCCACGGGGCTGCGCGGGATCGAGGCGACGCTGTTCCGGCCGTGAGGGGAGAGAGTGCCTGCGACCCGCTGTGCCCTGGACCGGCCGGCGGGGCGCAGGCTACCCTTCCTGCATCATGGAAAGCCCCCTCCCCTTCTTCGCCGCCAAGGCCGTTCCCGGCATCGCCCCCGCCGCCTACCACGACCCGGAGATCTTCCGGGCGGAGGAGGAGCGGGTCTTCCGCCGGTCCTGGGTTTTCGCCGGCTTCACCGACGACCTCGCCCGGCCCAACGACTATCTGACCCGGCGCATCGGCGGGCTGGATGTGCTGGTGCAGAATTTCGAGGGGGAACTGCGGGGCTTCCGCAATGTCTGCACCCACCGCTTCGCCCTGATCCACCGGGCGCAGCGCGGCAACGGCATGCTGCGCTGCGGCTATCATGGCTGGACCTTCGACCGCGACGGCGTGCCCTATGGCATCCCCGGCAACGAGGCGAATTTCGGTCTCGACCGCGAGGGCCGCTGCGGCCGCTCCCTGACCCCGGTGGCGGTGGGGGTGTGCGGGCGCTTCGTCTTCCTGCGGGTGGCGGCGGAGGGGCCGGATCTCGACGACTGGCTGGGCGTCACTGCCGACGTGCTGCGCCATGCCTCGGAGATCTTCGTCCGCCCCTTCGACGAGCAGTCGATGGAGTGGGCCGCCAACTGGAAGATGGGGGTGGAAAGCGTGCTGGAGGTCTATCACGCCGACCTCACCCACCCGACCACCTTCCGCAAGCTGGTGAAGGGCGACTGGCGCTGCGACTATGACGGCGCCCACTCCCGCGGCGTCACGTCGGTGTCGGACAGGAGTGCCCGCTGGTGGGACGGCGTGTCGGACCGGCTGGGCTTCCGCCCCAGCCCGGCTTTGCGCGAGTACGACCACCTGCACATCTTCCCCAACCTGGAGATCGGCTTCACCCGCGGTGCTGTGATGAGCGTCCAGACCTACGATCCGCGGGGCCCCGACCGCTGCGCGCTGAGCCTCCGCCTGTTCCTGGCCGATCCGGACGGCGATGCCGGCAGGGGCGGTCCCGCCGCCCGCCGCCTGATCGAGGAGGGTGCCCGCGATCTCAACGTCGCCCTGCTGCGCGAGGACCAAGAGGCGTCGGAGCTGGCCTTCCGGGGGTGCCGCCAGACGGACCGCCCGGCGATGCTCGGCCTGAACGAGGAGCGCATCCAGCAGTTCCACGCGGTGTGGCGGGGAATGATGGGCTGACGCCGTCTCCCCCTGCCGCCGCTTTTTTGTCGCTGTCCGGGGAACTGGGGGTCTGTCATCATCGGGCAGGGGGCTTGGTCGTCGGAGGTTCATCCACCATGGGCGGCACCATGACGATTCCCCCTGCCGTCGTTTTCGGCCGGCTTGCCTTCGGTCCACGAACCGCGGAAATCGGCGCCGGTGATATCGATACCGGCCGGCCCGACTGGCTGGCCCGCTGGCTCGACCGGCAGCTGTCTCCCGATCTTTCCTCCGATGGTCATGACGACCCCGAGGTCGAGCGCCATCTCGCAGCTGCCAGGCTGCGCATCCGCTATCCCGCCGGGGACGGCTGGGAGGCGGTGGACGAGGACCGGCCGCTGGCCTGCCTGGGCCAACCCATCGAGGCGCTGTGGCCGCTGGCCGCCAACCGTCCGGCGGTCGCCGGGCCGGAGCGGCAGAGGCCGCGGCTGGAGACCGCAGCCGCCACACTGATCCGCGCCGTCCACAGCCGCTGGCAGCTGCGCGAGGTGCTGGTCGATTTCTGGCACAACCATTTCAACGTCAACGCGGCGGGCGAGCCGGCGGTGGCCGCCGCCCTCCCCGTCTATGACCGCGACGTGATCCGCCGCCATGCGCTGGGCAATTTCCGCGCCTTCCTGGAGGCGGTGGCGACCAGCAGCGCCATGCAGGTCTATCTGAACAACCGCTCGTCCCGTGCCGGCGCCGCCAACGAGAACTACGCCCGCGAGCTGTTCGAGCTGCACGGGCTGGGGCGCGACGCCTATCTGAACGCGCTCTACAACCGCTGGCGCGACGTGCCGGGGGCGCTGCGCGGCGCCCCCGACGGCTACATCGACCAGGATGTCTACGAGGCCGCCCGCGCCTTCACCGGCTGGACGCTGGAGGACGGCGCCGGGCTGGGCGGCGACGCCAGGCTGCCGGTGACCGGCCGCTTCACCTATGTCGAGGGCTGGCACGACAGTTACCAGAAGCGGGTGCTGGGGCGGGAGTTCGACCCCTTCCAGTCGCCGATGGACGACGGGCGCCGCGTGCTCGACCTCGTTGCCGACCATCCGGCGACAGCGCGCAACCTCTGTACCGCGCTGTGCCGGCGGCTGGTCGCCGACGATCCGCCGGCCGGGCTGGTCGCCCTGGCGGCGCGGGTGTGGACGGAGAGCCGCAGCAAGCCGGACCAGATCGCCCGCGTCGTCCGCGCCATCGCGCTCTCCCCCGACTTCGCCCGGATCCGCGACGCCAAGGTGAAGCGCCCGCTGGAGCTGGTGGCGTCCTTCGCCCGCGGCGCCGGCATCGATCTCGTCCCCACCAACGCCCTGCTGGGTGAGCTGGACGGCAGCGGCCAGCGGCTGTTCGGCTGGCCCGCCCCGGTCGGCCATCCCGACCGGATGGAGGCGTGGCTGGGAGCCGCCGCCATGCGCCGGCGCTGGTCGCTGCTGCTCGGGCTGGCGGAGAACCGCTGGGAGACCGGGGCCATCGACCTCGCTGCCCGTTTCCCGGCCCCGCTGTCGGCCGCGGCGGCGGTGGACCGCTGGCAGGAGATCCTGCATGGCCGCGAGCCGGATCGGGCGACCACCGCCGCCATCCTGACCGGCATGGGGCTGGCGGCCGACGCGATGCTGACGCCCGGCACGACGGCGGGCGCCAAGACCGACGATGGCCGGCTGCGGCGGATCGCCGCCTTCGTGGCGATGGCGCCACGCTTCAACCAGCGTTGAGGGAGGCTTGAGCCATGACGATTTCACGCCGCGGTGTGATGCAGGGCGGCTTGGCGGCCGGACTCGGGCTGGCCGGGAGCGTGCTGACGGGGCTGCCCGGCGTCCGCAGCCTCGCCTTTGCCGCCGATGGATTTTCTGCCGAAGCGCCGGCCGGCACGCTGGTGGTGGTGTTCCTGCGCGGCGGGGCGGACATGCTGGCACTGGTGGCGCCGGCCGACGACCCCGACTATCGCGCCGCGCGGACGCCGGAGCTGCGGGTGATGGCGGAGGGGCCGAAGGCCGGCATCCGGCTGGACCAGACGCTGGCCCCTTCCCTCGACTTCCGCCTGCATCCGGACGCCGCCCCGCTGGCGGAGCTGTATGCCGCCCGCCGGCTCGCCATCGTCCATGCGGTGGGGCTGACCGACGGCACCCGCAGCCATTTCGTCGCCCAGGACCTGATGGAGCGCGGCATCGCCCGCGAGGAGGACCTCGCCCGCACCGGCAGCGGCTGGGTTGCCCGCTGGCTTGGCGAGGGCGGGCACGCCGAGGGGTTGCAAGGACGCGTTCCGGCCATCGGCACCGCCGCCGCTCCGGCCGCCGCCCTGGCCGGTATGGGTGGCGCGCTCGCCGTGCCCGACCTACGCGGCGGGCTGGCCCCTCCCGGCGGGCCGCAGGCGGCGGCGGTGCTGGCGGCGCTCTGCCGGCAGGGAGACGGCGCCTATGAGCGGGCGGCGCGGGCGGCGCTCGACGGGCTGTCGGCGGTCGATGGCCGACTGCCGCGCGGGGCCGACGGCAAGGTCGCCGCATATGATGCAGAGGGCGGGGCCGTCTATGAGGAGACCGAGGCCGGGCGGGCGTTGCAGACGGTGGCCCGCGTGCTGAAGATGGACATCGGCCTGCGGGCGGCCTGCGTCGATGTCGGCGGATGGGACACACACGAGAACCAGCAGGGGCGCTTCGCCAGTGCCGCCGGTCAGCTGTCGCGCGCGCTTGCCGCCTTCCATGCCGATACCCGGCGTTATGAGCGCGACCTGACGGTGGTGGTGATGAGCGAGTTCGGCCGGCGCCTGCGCGGCAACCGCAGCCAGGGCACCGACCACGGCCATGGCGGCGCCATGCTGGTGCTGGGCGGCCGGGTGGCGGGCGGGCGCATGCTGGGCCGCTGGCCGGGGCTGGCCAGCCACCAGCTGGACCGCGGCGTCGATCTGGCGGTCACCACCGATTACCGGACGGTGCTGTCGGAACTGATCGGCGCACCGGCGGCGCGCGGCTTTCCAGGATTCCAGGGGGCGCCGCTGGGGGTGCTGCGGGGGTAAGGCGGTCAGTCCGCCGACATTGGTGTGAAGAGCCGCGGATCGACGGGAACATTCTGGATGTCGGCGCTGCGCCGCTTCTCCGCATCCGGGGGCAGCGAGTTGAGGGGAAAATGGTCGCGGTCTGGCAGGGCGGCTGACTTTAACTTTCCCACGGATTGATGATTGGCACCCCGCAATCCAGAAAATCCGCCACGTTCCTGGTTGCCAAGGAAGCGCCACGGAATGCAGCGATAGCAGCGATCTGCGCATCGAAGGCCCCGGTTGGCCGGCCTTGTTGCCGTCGTCCCGCAGCGATGGGCGCGAAGGCTTTTGCCGCCATGCTGTCGAAGGGCAGCACCCGGCCGGCGAAGTCCTCGGCAAACATCTGCTCCGCCGCCATTAGCAGGTCGCTTCGCCGCCGCCCCTCCGGCAGCAGGGCGAGACCGAAGAGAATCTCCGCTTGGGTGATCGTCGTCGTGAACAGGGTGGCGGCGGGGTGTCCGGCGAACCAGCGAAGTACGGCTTCGGACGGGGCCGGGCGCATCAGTTCCGAAAGCACGTTCGTGTCGAGGACGATCATCAGTCGAAGCTGGGCGGAGGTCGCAGGGCTTCCCGTCTTGCCTCCGTTACCTCGACGCCGCCGAGCCGCGCGAAGCGCCGGTGGATTGCTGCGCCGAGATCCGGAACCGGCTGCCGCTCTTCCGTAAGTGCTGCACGCAGAATGTGGCGGGCCTCATCCTCCATGGAACGCCCGTGATGGGCGGCACGGATCCGCAGCCGGGCTTTCAACGGATCCTCAAGGTTCCGGATCGTGAGGCTGGCCATCCTGTGCTCCTCGGCATGTTGGGAAGAAGGTTAGGTCGTGATTGCATCGATTTCAATGATAGCGTTCTCCCCCTCACCGCCACTCCCGCCCGTCCATGTCCTGATAGACCCTGAACCGGTCGCGCACCGCCAGCCAGTCCTCGGCCAGCATTTCGAAGATGTGCAGGTCGATCTCCTGCCCGTCCTTCACCACCTGGCGCTTCAGCACGCCGACCGGGCGGTAGCCGATCATCGGCTGGCCCTTCAGCAGGCGGGGGCTGTTGGTGCCCAGGATGTGGTTCACCACCTTGCGCAGCCCCAGCGTGAAGAAGACGTGGTTCAGCATGTAGGCGAAGTTCAGCGGGGCCGCCCCCGTCCGCCCTGCCCGCTCGCCCATCAGCACGCCGATGGTGGCGATCCGCCACTCCGGTTCGGTGATGGTGATGGAGACATGGCCGGCCGGCACGCCGTCGACGCAGAGGATGCGGTGGACATAGTCGTCCCGTTCCGCACAGCGCCGCAGCCATGCCTTCTGGCGCTCCACGTCATAGGGTACGACGCTCAGCATCTGGCCGGCGATGTCGGGCCGGGTGCGCCAGTCGAGCATAAGTTGGGCGTGGTCCTCCGTCGGCTCGATGAAGGTGAGGGTTCCGCTCATGCAGCCTCTCCCAACTGGCGCAGCATCGCCTGATGGAAGTCGAGAATGCGGCGCTCGCGCCGGCCGTAGATGCCGGTGATGTGGGGAAGGTCCGCGATGCCCGGGCGGCCCTGCTGCACCGCCTCGCAGACCGGGCGGTCCTCGGCGATTACAGTGCTGGCGGATTCGATCAGATAAGCGGCGGTGGAGCGGTGGAAGGCCTGCTCGCGCGCCGTTTCCAGCCGGGTGGTGGGCAGGAACAGCTGCCACCGCAGGACCGCGGAATCGGGAGCGACCGGATCGACCCGGTGCGGGATCACCGTGGCACCGTAGAAGGTCGCCAGATAGAAGTTCGGGAAGATGAAAATGTGGCGGTAGACGGGCTCTTCGGCAAAGCGGCGCAGGCGCAGCTTGGCGTCCAGCTTCGCCCACCAGCCGGCGGTGCCGTCGGCCAGCAGCCAGTGGGAGTCGCTGTTGGCGCCATGGCGTTCGGTGACGAGCCCGTTCTGCCAGTCGGGATGCACGGCGGGATGGATGGTGTCGGGATGCACGGTGGAGCCGTGGAAATCGTCCATCGTGTTCTCGACCAGCGCTTTCCAGTTGGCCTGGAAGGCGATGCCGACCGGGGCCTGCGGGTTGAGGCAGTTGGCCGACATCATGACCAGCCGCTCGCCATAGGGCGCCAGATGCTCAGCCAGGGTGGGACCGTTGTCCTGTGCGATGCGGGCGAAGACCAGGGCGCCGCAGCGGTCGATCTGCAGGGGCCGCACCCGATCCCCGTCGCGGCAGACGCCGTCCATGGCCTCGCCTTGGCGCCGCAGTTCAAAGCACAGCCCGGCCATCTCGGCGGTCAGGACATTCGTGGCGTCGAACACGCCCATGTAGAGCCAGCAGCGGCCGAAGAGCCGCTCACGCTCCTGCGCGAAGGCTTCCTCTGTCCAGAAATGGCTGTGGGGCAGGAAGGCGCCGTTTTCGGGGACGATGCTGTGGACGGAATGTGCGCTCATGCCGGCAGCTCCGCATCGGCGGTTGTTGGGGCGGTTGTGAGGGCGGTGGCGGGATAAAGGGTGACGGTGCGGGAGAAGCGGCTGTCTGCACCGTCTGGCGCGGCGCTGTGCAGCACCAGAGCACCGTCCGGCGCCCGATGGATGCGCAGGTTGGCGGCTTCGATGCGTTCCCAACCGTCCGCCGGCTCCAACGCGACGCCGCGGTGGGGGAAGGCGTCGGACAAAGCGGCCAGCCGGGCGAAGAGGTCGGCGCCCAACTCCTCTTCCAGCGACGGACCGTCGAGGGCCACCCGGACGAAGACCAGCCGGCCGCAGCGGGCCAGGGAGGCCGGGTGCAGGGCCAGGCGCCGGCGCCCCTCCGCCTCCAGCTGGAAGTCGGTCGGGTTGAAGGGCAGCCCGACCGGCAGGCCGTCGGCGTCGAAGCTCCAGCCGTGATAGGGACAGCGCAGCGGGCCGCAGCCCGCCGGCTCGCCATGGATCACGGCGAAGCGGTGGGTGCAGACGTTGCGGAAGGCGACCACCCGCCCCTTGATGTTCTGCGCCACCAGCGGCACCGCCCCCACCCGCGTGGTGACGAAGGCGTTGGGGCTGGCGAGGTTGTCCGCCAGGCAAAGGTGGAACCAGCGGGTTTCGGGCCGGCGGCTTTCGGGAGCTTCGTTCGGCATCGTGGGGCCTCAGGCGGTGCGGCCGCCGTCCACCGTGACGATGGACCCGGTCATCCAGCGGCTGGTGTCGGCGAGCAAATAGGCGATCATGTGGGCGATGTCGTCGGGATGGCCGAAGCCCAGCGGCTGGAGCGTGCGCAGATGCTCGTACTGCTCGGCGGTCAGCTTCTGCTTGCCGCGCTCGATCAGCTCGGTCTCGACGATGGAGGGAACGACGCAGTTGACGCGGATGCCGTCGCTCAGCAGCTCCACCGCCAGCCCCTTGGTGGCGGCAATGATGCCGCCCTTGCTGGCGGCATAGACGACGTTGCCGGGCGAGGCCGCCGTGGCGGCGGTGGAGGAGATCAGCGCGATTGCCGCCCGCTCGGCATGGCAGCCCTTCTGCCGCAGCCCGCGGGCGAGTGCCAAGGCGCTGCCCAGATTGGCCCGCATCACCTCGTCGAAGAAGGCGGCTGAGAAGATGCGGATCGGCCGCAAGGTCTGGATGCCGGCGCAGTGGGCGATGCCGTCGAAGGGGGCGTCGTCGGCGCACAGCCCCTTCACCCAGCCGGGCACGGCTTCGAGGTCCGACAGGTCGAAGGGGGCGATGGCGTGGTCGTCTCCTTCCAGACGGTCGGCGGTCTCTGCCAGCCGCTCCTCGTCGCGGCCGTTCAGCACCAGCCGGGCGCCCAGCTTCGCCAGCACCACCGCCGTCGCCCGGCCGATCCCGGCCGACGCCCCGGTCACCAGGATGCGGCGGCCGGTCAGGTCCATGGGGTTGTAGGCGGCCGGGGAGCGGGCGGTCATGGCGGGGAAATCCAGGGTGGTGGCGGATCGGGACGTGGACCATAGCACGACGGCCGGCCGACATCAGTGCGTCCGGGGCTGCGGCCTTTTGGTGCCGGGCGCCATGCCCCTTTCCCAATTGGCGGCAGCGGTGACGGTGGAGCCATGCGGCGCAATCAATCTTTCGGAAACCAATCCGGCGTCACTGTGCGCTATGGTGCCGGACACCGACCGAGACAAGCGCCCCTGCCGGGCTGCGAAGACGCGAAGGACAGGACAGCCATGAAAGCCATCATCGACGGCATCCGGATCGCCGGCCTGCGCGCGGTGGTGCCGCCTCAGCGTCATTCCTTCGTCGAGGATCCGGGCATGTTCACGGTGGAGGAGGCGAAGAAGCTGGCCGCCACCATCGGCGTCCAGGAGCGCCGCGTGCTGCCGCCTCCCTATTGCGCGTCGGATCTCTGCCTCGCGGCGGCGGAAGGGCTGATGGAGCAGCTGGGCTGGGAACCGGCGACGGTGGAGGTGCTGGTCTTCGTCTCGCAGGACGCCGATTACGTGCTGCCGGCGACCGCCTGCATCATGCAGCACCGGCTCGGGCTGCCGACCAGTGCGGCGGCCTTCGACGTGCCGCTGGGTTGCTCCGGCTATGTCTACGGCCTGTGGATCGCGGCCAAGCTGCTGGGCGGATCCTCGGCCAGACGCGCGTTGGTGCTGTGCGGCGACAACCCGACCCGTCACCTGCATCCTGAAGACCGCGCCACCCTGCCCCTGTTCGGCGATGCCGGATCGGCCACCGCGCTGGAGGTGGACCCGGCAGCATCCCCCATCCCTGTGGTGATCGGCACCGACGGCGCCGGCGCCCCGCACATCTTCGTCAAGGCTGGCGGCAAGCGCCATAGCCTGATCCCGCCGGTCGGCACCGCCGGCCGGATCGCCGAGGCCGCCGCCCAGCTGGAGCGCGACTCCCGCCTGACGCTGAACGGGGCGGAGGTGTTCTCCTTCACGCTCCGCGCCGTGCCGCCGCTGCTGCGCGAGGCGATGGAGCATGCCGGCACCGATGTCGATGGCATCGACCGCTTCGTCCTGCACCAAGCCAACGCCTTCATGCTGGAGCATTTGCGCAAGCGCATGAAGGTCCCGGCGGAGAAGTTCATCATCGACATGCAGGGCTTCGGCAACACCAGCTCCGCCTCCATCCCGCTGGCGATCTGCCACACCATGGGCGCGCCGCTGGCTGCCGGGCCGGTGAAGACGCTGATGGCCGGCTTCGGGGTGGGCTGGTCCTGGGGGGCGATGGTGGCGGAGCTGGGCCCGATGCCGGAGCCGCAGGTGGTGGATTTGCCGGAGGGGTATCCGGTGCTGGCGGTGTAAAGGCAAACACCGCTATGCCTCCGGTGGAAAATGTGGAGCGCTGCTAAGCCATCATAAGGTCCAGCGGTGGAAGGATATGGTGACGATCTCCGCTCTGACCGATATCATCGGCTGCCCATCGCGTTCCTGATGACGAGCGGGAAGATTGTCCATCACCACGACGTCACCTAGGCGGTAAACTCATAAATCGTCTTGGCCTAGAGAGTGGTGTCGTGATTTAAGGGTTTCCCGAAGGAGCCCTTGATGACGCGCCGCCGCTACGAACTCACGGACCAGGAATGGTCGATCCTATCGCCGCTACTGCCGAACAAGCCGCGCGGTGTGCGGCGTGTGGATGATCGCCGGGTTCTGAATGGTATTCTGTGGCGGTTCCGCACCGGATCGCCCTGGGCGGAGATACCGGAACGGTATGGTCCTTCGACGACCTGTTACAACCGGTTCGTGCGATGGCGGAAGGCCGGGGTCTGGGATCGGCTTCTGGAAGCGGTATCGGCAGCCTACGACGGCGACATCGTGATGATCGACAGCAGCTGTGTTCGCGTGCACCAGCACGCGGCCACGGGAAAAAGGGGGCTGGAGACGATGGCGGCATGGGACGTTCCCGTGGGGGCCTCACCAGCAAAATCCACGCGCTCGTCGATGCGGAAGGCCGCCCCGTCCGTCTGCGCCTGACTGCCGGGCAGGTTGCCGACTGCACCGAAGCCGACGCCCTGACGGAGGATCTTGGCGAGGGGGCCATCCTGTTGGCCGACAAAGGCTATGACAGCAATGCCATCCGCGCCAAAGCCGCCGGGCGGAAGGCTTGGGCCAACATTCCGCCCAAAACCAACCGCAAGGGCAGCTTCGTCTTCTCGTCCTGGGTCTATCGTCAGCGGAACCTTGTCGAAAGGTTCTTCAACAAGATCAAGCAGTTCAGAGGTATCGCCACCCGATACGACAAACGACCCGAAAATTTCCTGGCGGCCGTGAAGCTCGTCGCCGTCAGGCTATGGTGCCAGGGATTATGAGTTTACGGCCTAGGAAAAGAGGTGCTGTCATGTGGGCTGGTCTTCCCCAGCCCTCGTCTTGAATCAGATTTCACTCTTCTCGCGAATACCCCTTTAATTCCGAGCGACAGGAAAATGTTCTAATGCTTATAAGATCAAAGTCTTAGATAGATTTTGATATTGAATCAATGAAAATCTCATTGATTTTCTCCGACCTATTCATATATGAATGAGAAGATTTGACTTTTTTATTTCCTGCAGCAGCGATCTTACGCAGCAGTCCCGGGTTCATAAGGAGGTTGTTTATTTTATCTGTCGCCTCATCGATGTTCCTATATGAAACCACCTCCTCATCCTCGACAAAGAGATCGGCTAAATTATCGGCCGAATCGGTAATAAGGCATGCTCCCATGCCCGTGGCCTCAAACAGGCGAATATTCCCAACATTTTTGCCGGGAGGAGTTGAATGCATGTTGAAGGTCAGGCGGGACCGTCCCAATAGCTCGAACATCGGTAGTCCAAAAACGGCGGGATGGCATCGATTTGGGAACAAGCGGGATAGGGGAAAAGGTGGAGAGTGTCCGGGTTGCTGAAATACTGCTCGCAGATTATTTGCAACAGTGCCAGATTTATATTTTCCAATAAGATCCGATGCTTTGGAAATCCGCGCATCGATCTCTAACGCTGTCGGCATCATTTCCGGTTGATAAAGCGCAGCCTCATCTAGCCATGCCTCCAGCGGGGTTCTTTGGAAAAGGTCCAGCAGCCCCCAGAAGCGAGGTAGATGGAAAGGTCCCATGCCATAGCCTGATGCACCAGAGAAGCTAAAAGAAATGTCCCGTTGATCCGCTGACCTGTTCGGGGCATAATCAAGAATTCTGGTGTCGAATGCATGATAGAGAAGTTCGGTTCTGACACCCATTTGTTTTCCCATTCCGACATAGGACGGGACACAGACAAACAATAGATCAAGGTCACGAAGACTTCCTGGCCGCAGAATACCCCCTTCCTGTGCAGCGATAATTCTAATCGATCTAATATTATCTTTCAGTGCATTTAGAAAATCATCGCTACGCCAGCGAAGGGCGTAGATAAAAACCACATCAGGTCTGAATTCAGCCAATTGACCAAGTAAAAGGCCGGGCGCTTGTTGCGTCCATGTCAATGTTTGGTCAAGGGTAATACCTCTTTCTTTTGCCCATGTTCGATGCATATATTCTGCATCGAAAAAAAAGCACTTGGCATCTACTCCCATTTCGCGCAAATAGTAATCATAGGGCATATAGGACCCAGGGGGGAGGTTGCGAAAGTAATTTATTTGCGTCTCATAATCCTGATCCTTCAAATCCGGATACTGATTGTAATAGGTCTGATATGGTTGAAACGTATCAGTGATGACAGCCAGTCTGTACATTGCTATCTCCGGGTTGGACTAGGTCGCTGTCATACGGGTCAAACAGCCGGTCCGCAAAGCCGGCCGTCAAGGCACGATTACACATTTCTTCCCGGATGCGTGGAACACTGGGGGTTATCAAGATCGGACCGCTAAATCCTGGCAATTCCATTGGCGAAAGAATAGGCCGGCCCCAAGCCTGACTTCCAGCCAGAGATTGGTCGAACAACGACAGCCGCCCTCCGCTCAGTACATCGAGCAGAGTGGGCTCCTCCGATACCATGGCCTGCCAATCCGAACCCAGGCCCCACACGGCACTTTGATCGGCCTGTAGTGCTACCGCTCTGCAGCGCTCCGCTGCTAAGCAGCGGCGGTGCCTCAACGCGGCAATGAACCCCGTCGCTATGGTGGCTGGGGTGACCTCCTCCAACAGCTTGAGCGTTAGGACAAACCGGCCGCCCAGGCGACGCAGATCCTGGCTTTGAAAGCCCACGGTGTGTGTGAGGCGTTCCAATTGCTGAGAAGTGAAATGGCGGCAAGCGCCGGCGTCCAAGGTCAGTGGCTCCGTATCTGGTCTGTCCGCCCCAGTAATTGACAGCCAGCCTGCCGGTGCCAATAGCCGACGTATCTGCCGTAGCAGGGCGCGCGGTTGCGCCACAAAGGTCAGCACGTCATCCAGGACGACCAAACCGTAGGCCAGCCCTTGCTGAGCAGGCACGGTCATCCCTGGCCTCAGGTGGAGAGCCGGCGCTATCCATGGGACCTGGATCTCAGACAGAGAGATGGGTGCTGATGGTTGCGGAACGGCATTGGATTCCGTCCGCCACAGATGACCGCAGGCCGGGCAGCGCCGGATTTCCCGTCCTTCCGGATAGAGACGTCGGCAGATGATGCAACTGGGTCCCGGCCCATCGCCGCACAGACTGGCAGCCATTTCCACCGGCACAGCCGTCGACGTCATCGGTTCCATCAAGACCGGCGTACCGGCATTTGGCCCCATCCCAAGCCCTCTCTCTGGTCTTTCCAAGGAGCATACGAAATAGGTATCATCAGCCCTGGACTGGTGAGAAGCAGAAACCCGGGTCGTCAAACTCCGCCTTCGCAGCCACCCGCTCCTACCCCCGGGCTCAGGCTCGGATGTTAAAGTTGCATATTATGCCCTCCGTTGATGGGGGCTCATTCTTCATGCCGGACAAGGGCATCAACCTGGGGAAGAACTATGTGTGGCATTGCCGGGGTCTTGCTCCCCGAATACGCGCGACCAGATCAGGCAGAACTGGCCGGAATGGCTGCACAACTCAAGACTCGAGGGCCGGACGGATGGGGTGCGGAGATCATTGGAAGTGCCGGTCTGGTCCATACGCGACTGGCAATCTTGGATTTGACGACGGCCGGCAAACAGCCCATGTCATGCCCAGAGGGCCGCTATTGGGTCACATTTAACGGGGAAATCTATAATTTCCTCGAGATTAGGGAAGAACTTCAACAGCATGGCTGGTCATTCAGCAGCAATAGCGACACAGAAGTTCTTCTGAAAGCCTTCATCGAGTGGGGAGAGGAATGTCAGCTCAAATTCAACGGCATGTGGGCTTTCGCCATTTGGGATGCTGAAAGGCGTCGGCTCTTCCTGTCGCGCGACCGGTTCGGGGTCAAGCCCCTGCATTATGTCTGGAAAGACGGATGCTTCGCCTTTTCCTCTGTCATGAAAGGGTTCCTGCCCCTGTCCTGGATGGACTGGGAAGTCGATGCCAATGCCTTGGCTGTGGGCATCACCTTCACCAGCCGTCTGGAAGGAACGGAAGATTGCCTGTTCAAGGTCATCCGCCGACTCCCGGCCGGACATCATCTTGTTGTTGAGCCGGGTTGCCCACCGCAGCTTTTCCGGTGGTGGAACACACTGAATCACCTTCCATCCATTCCTAACAGCTACGAAGATCAACGTGATTTGGTCCGGTCCCTTTTTTTGGATGCCTGTCGTATCCGAATGCGCAGTGACGTTCCGATCGCCACCGCTCTCAGTGGTGGCCTCGATTCCAGTTCAGTTCATTGTGCGCTTGCCGAGTTGATGCAGCATGGCGGCGGCGCGCGCACGACAACCAATTGGCAACGGGCCTATGTTGCCGATTATGCTGGAAGCCTGCAAAGTGAGCGGGCTTTTGCAGAGGCGGTGATTGCAAAGACCGGGGCTCAGGGGATCATTGAGAATATCGCAGTAAACGCTGTCTCCAGCCATGCGGATCAGATTATATTCGATATTGAGGAAGTCATCGAGAATATTTCTGCCCCCTGGATTTTGTACCGCCGAATGCGACAGGATGGTGTCGTCGTCTCTCTGGATGGCCATGGAGGGGATGAACTTTTTATCGGTTACCATTCGCAGCTGAATTCTGCTTTGGCCGAAATGTCCGATCCCGCTCTCCGAGCTGAATACCAGGAAGCTCTGACCGGATTTTCTGTTCCCGGATACAGTCAGGGCAGCGCCGGTGACTGGGTGCCGCGCGCCTCCCTGGTGGCCTCTCCTCCCAGACCGCCCCAACTTCCCGGACGTGACGAGGATCTGGAGCGCTTTAACCGGTTCGATCCTTTGACACGCTGCGCTTACGCCGACCTGCACTTCACCACCTTGCCAACGATCCTGCGCAATTTTGATCGATGCTCTATGGCCCATGGGGTAGAGATCAGAGCTCCCTTCATGGATTGGCGGCTGGTGTGTCTGGCCTTTGCACTTCCTCCGGATACGAAAGTGCGGCATGGGTTTGGCAAATTTATTCTGCGGGACGCGTTGCGCGATCTGCTCCCGCCCCTCGTCAGGGATCGGCGCCAGAAGCTGGGATTTGTCACTCCGGTGTTCGATTGGGTGGTCAGCCCGCTGGCCGCTTATATGCGGGATACGGCAGCCTCTGCCAGCTTCCAACAATCCCCCTACTGGGACGGCCCTCGGGTGCGTGATCTGCTGGAGAAGGCCCTGAAAGACGAGCATGGGTTAGCCCTGCTGTATTTCTGGCCGTTCATTCATGCATCCCGGGTCCTGGATCTGTTTGCCATGGCCCGCACTACTGCGCGGAAGATGACGTAATCCCCGCTCGGCCCTGGCTGAATACCAGGGCCGACAGTGTAAAACCCTCACTTTGAGATGCGAGGCAATATCTTCTTCAGAGGGTAGAATCTCTGCCGCCGTCCCGGATCATGCTATTGAAAAGCCCGGTCAGGGCCTTGAATTCCGCCGCGTTGCGGGCTGGGGATCCCATGACTGTCGTCCCGTCCGGTACATCCTTGACGACAACAGCCCCCAAGCCTACGGTGGCCCGTGCTCCGATGCGAATGCCATTGCGAATGCAGGCACTGGGAGCAATCCATGCTTCGTCCCCGATCATAACACTGCCGCCGATCATGGCTTGCGCGATGACGACGGCATGCCGTCCTACCACCACATTGTGCGCAATATGAACTTGATTATCGATCTTCGCCCCCTGAAGCAGCTTTGTATCTCCCAGGGTTCCACGGTCTATGCTTGTATTAGATCCAATTTCCACATCATCCTCAATCAATACCCCGCCGAAATGGGGGAACTTCTCCATCTCACCGGCGTCGTTCCGCTCATAGCCGAATCCATCGGCCCCAATCACCGTTCCGCTGTTGATAGTGACATTTCGTCCGATTCGGACATTGTCATAGAGAATAACCCCGGCATGAATGACGCAACCCGCCGCGATTAAACAGCGCCCCACAACCGCATGGGCCCCAACATAGACATCAGTGGCGATCTGTGCGGTTGAATCAATGATAGCACTGGGATGAATTCCAGAGGGGCGAACTGGAGCGAACAGGGATTGCAGAACGCGGATAAAGGCAAGACGTGGCTCTGCCACCCGAATCAGGGTTGCCCCTCCCTTATAATCAGGCGCGGCGGTCGTGGTGATTACAACCGCGGCTGGGCAGGAAGACAGAGCGGAGTTTGGGTTGCGGCAGAATGTCAGAGATTGCTCATCAGCTTCCGACAACGACCTGGGATGCCGGAACGACCGCCTCATATCTCCAAAGACGGACAATATTTCCCCTTCCAACAACGCAATGACATCCTGCGCAGTGTAATCGGGACCAGCACTGACCATGGCGCTCCTCCCTTCCTTTTCTTTCATGGAACCCGCAACTATTTTCTGTCGACTCTTTCGGATATGAATTTATGTAGTACTATCTACCCTGATTCCGGTGCACGCCAGCTATTTTAGCGTTCGCCTGAAGACGCTGTGAGAACACTGAATCAGGGTTTTAGAGTTCCTATCAAAACCCCAGCGGAGTGGGCTGAATCCGTTGATTTTCCTCGGTCCTACTCGGTTTTGATCCGCGCTCTTAGCCCGGATAATTCACCAGAGCTGAAGCTGCGGCGGCAGGCGCGAGGTTAAGCCGCTGAATTCGTGTATGATTCTGGTGCTGAAACAGTCTCACCACGGATCAACGGAGTTCACGCCCGCTATGGCCGAGAATACCGGGGTTCTGCCCGGCTTGTCACCGGTTGCTGGCAATCCGGTCATCATCGCCTTCAATGGCGGTCGCCTCACCTCCGACGCCGGCGTTCTGCTGCTGGCCGAGATCGACCGGCGGCTTGGGATCTGCGAGCGTCTGGCGCGCTGTATACAGGATCCCCGCGCGCCCGAGCGCGTTCGGCACACGCTGGCCGAGATGATCCGCTTCCGTGCCCTGCTGATCGCCGCCGGCTACCCGGACGCCAACGACTGCGACGCCCTGCGCAGCGATCCCGCCTTCAAGATGGTGGTCGGCCGGCTGCAGGAGAGCGGAGGCGACCTGTGCTCGCAACCGATCATCAGCCGACTGGAGAACCTGCCCGGCCCGCTGGCGCTCAAGCGCATGATGGCCGCCATGTTGGACCTGTTCTGCGACAGCTTTGCCACGGTGCCGCGGCGCATCGTTCTGGACATCGACGACACCGAGGACCGCGTCCACGGGGCCCAGCAGTTGTCCCTCTTCCACGCCCATTACGATGGGCGCTGCTTCCTGCCGATGCACATCTACGAGGCGACGACGGGCAAGCCGGTCGCCGTCATCCTGCGGCCCGGCAAGACGCCGGACGGCGCCGAGGTGGCGTTGGTGCTGCGCCACGTCGTGCGCGCCATCCGCGCCCGCTGGTCGCGCGTCGATATCTTCGTGTGCGGCGACAGCCATTACGGCCGCCATGAGGCGATGAGCTGGTGCGAGCACAACCGCATCGGCTACGTCTTCGGGTTGGCCGGCAACACGGTCCTGCTCGGGCGCATTACCGATCTGGCCGAGGACGCCGCCATGGGCCGGCTTGGCGGGGAGGCGGACAAGGTTCGGCGTTTCGGCGAGTTCCGCTACACCGCCCGCACCTGGAAGGTCGAGCGGCGGGTCATCGCCCGGACCGAGGCGTCGGCCCAGGGCACCGACACACGCTTCATCGTCACCAATCTGGCGGGCACGCCCAGGGCGCTGTACGAGACGATCTACTGCGCCCGCGGCCAGATGGAGAACCTGATCAAGGCGCACAAGCTGCATCTCGCCTCCGACCGGACGTCGTGCAGCAAGGCAACCGCCAATCAGTTCCAGTTGCTCATCCACACCGCCGCCTACTGGCTGCTGCACAGCTTGCGCGGCTTGGCGCCGAAGGCGTCGTTCTGGCGCGAGGCGCAGTTCGACACGTTGCGACTCGGCCTCATCAAGGTGGCGGCGCGGGTCACCGAGATGAAGACCCGCATCAAGGTGTCGCTGCCGACCAGCTTCCCCTACCAGGAAAGCCTCGCGATGCTGGCCGCCCGCGCCGCCAAGCTGCCGCCGTGACTGCTGGGGCGACGTGCCCCTGAACGAACCTGTCCCCGCAACCCTCCAGCCCAGTCATGCCGCGCTATTGGCGCCACCCATCGACGTGCCTTCGGGCAGCCGTTCCAAAACATTGATGAATGATCCGGGCTAGGTTCCGTTCTCAAACTCTGAGCCATATGCGGATGGCGGCGATGTGGACCATGGCGAGGTAGTTGGCGGCGAGCTTCTCATAGCGGGTTGCGATGCGACGGAACTGCTTGAGACGATTGATCAGGCGCTCGATAGCGTTACGGGACCGGTAAGCGGTCCAATCCACCAGGGCGCAGGGCTTCTGACTGGAGGGTTGCGGAATGACCGGGCCGATCCCGCGCCGGCGCAGATAGGTGCGAATGGCTTGGCTGGAGTAGGCGCGGTCGGCGACGACGCGTTCGGGTCTTTGCCGTGGCCGTCCACCCGCGGTTCGGCGGATCGCCACCGCTTCCATCAGCGCCGTCAGTGCGCCCTGGTCGGCCGATTGCCCTGGGCTCAGTACGAAGGCAAGCGGCAGGCCGTGACGGTCGGCACGCAGGTGAATCTTTGTCGAGAAGCCACCACGCGAGCGGCCAAGCGCCTGGGTCAGTTGCCCCCTTTTGCGCCGGCGGCGTGCTGATGGGCACGCACGACTGTGCTTTCGACCTGATGCAGGCTCCAATCCAGCTTACCCGCCTCATCGGCCTCGGCTTGGACCAGTTCCAGCACACGTTCCCATACCCCGGCCTTGCGCCAGCGGTAGAAGCGGTTCGCCGCCGTCTGCCAAGGGCCGAACTCGCCCGGAAGATCGCGCCAGGGAGAACCGGTGCGGTTCACCCATAGGATTGCCCGCACCGTCCGCTCCAGGTCCCGCGCTGGACGGCCCGTCTTCGGGCGGTCCGGCGGCAGCAGTGCCAGAAGATGCTGAAGCTGCTCATTGCTCAATTCTGATCGTGCCATACCCCTTCAACAGCGCAGGGATAAACCGTCACGCACTTTGAGAACAGGACCTAGTCGCAACTACAGGGCTATCGGAATTGTCCGACCCTTTGCCGCGACCCTCAACAAACGGCAGGAATTAACCTCGCACCGACCCTTCTTTCTTCATAAGCTGAGCATAGGCAGATTGGATATCAAGCATCACGGGTATCTGTGCTGGGAATCTCGTCTGGGAGATAGATTGAAATGACTGGAGCAATGGACCATGCCTGAATTTTACGATCCGGAAATGGCCGCCAAGTTTTGCTTCTCTCTGGATGGCTATCAGGCTCTCCTAACTTGGTTCCTGGAGCAAGGATACCAAGCTGTTGACTATGGTAAGGCTGACCCAACAGCCCAGCATCTTATCTTGCGGCATGATATCGATATGTCGCCGAGCCTCGCTCTCTCAATGGCCGAGGTCGAGACCGATCTGGGGGTTGCTGCGACCTATTTCACGCTGGTCCGCAGTGCGCTCTATAACCCGCTGGAGCCGCGCCATCTGGACAGCCTGCAGCGGATCGCCAGCTTGGGACATCGTATCGGGCTACATTTCGATGCCGCCCTCTATGGAGATAGGCCCCATGACCTGGAGACAATGGCCGCTTGGGAAAAGACCCTGCTGGCCACCGCCCTTGGCCGTCCGGTAGAAAGCGTGAGTTTCCATCGGCCAACCTCCGGATTTCTTGGCAGTCAGCAACGGATCGCTGGGATGGTCAATAGCTATGCTCCCGCCTATTTCAAGGAAATGGGATATTGCGCTGACAGTACAGGCGCTTGGCGATTTGGTCCTCCCTGGCAGCATCCGGCGGTTCAGGCCGGACGCGCCCTGCATCTGGTGACCCATCCGATCTGGTGGCAGCCGGGCATAGCTACCGTACCGCAAGACGCCCTGGACCAGTATGTCAACAACAGCATTGAGAATTTCACGGCTGAACTGTCTCGCAACTGCAAATCTTATCGACCACGAACAGATCCTTTCAATACAGTGTCTGTCAAGGCGGTATAAATTTGGAGATCGTATGCTGCGATTTTCAATTGTTTTATGGTCCGGACCCATAAAGAGCCTTTCCGCCAGGGAGCCGTTGTGATTCAACGCTCTGGAAAGGGGCTATGCGATGAGCAACGGTCAGTTCTGGTTGACGGTGGAGCAGTTTGGGCGGCTTGAGCCGCACCTTCCGCGCGACACCCGCGGCAAGCCGCGCGTGGATGATCGCCGTGTGATCAGCGGAATCGTCCATGTGCTGAAGTCGGGCGGGCGTTGGGCAGATGCTCCACCGGTCTACGGCCCCCGCAAGACGCTCTACAACCGCTTCGTCCGTTGGGCGGCCAAGGGCGTGTGGGAGGACATCTTCCATGCGTTGGCAGCGGCAGGTGGCCCACCGGCCCAGGTGATGATCAACTCCACGGCGGTCCGCGCCCATCGTTCGGCGAGCGGCGGGAAAGGGGGGAGCGCGCCCAGGCCATCGGACGGTCCAGAGGTGGGAGAACCACCAAAATCCACGCCCTGAGCGATCCGCGCGGTCGGCCGCTCGCTTTCCTATTGACCGGCGGTCAGGTTGCCGACTGCACCGCCGCCGACCGTCTGCTCGACTGGATGCCCGCCACAGATCTCCTGCACGGCGACAAGGGTTACGACAGTGCCGCCGTTCGCCGGAAGATCGAAGAGGCGGGAGCCGCGCCTAACATTCCACCACGCGCCAACAAGCGCTGGAAAAACTGCTTCTCTCCCTACCTCTACCGGAACCGTAACGTCATCGAGCGCATGTTCGGGCGCCTCAAGGATTTCAGGCGCATCGCCACCCGTTACGACCGGTCCGCCATCAACTGCATGGCCGCCGTCCACATCGTTGCAACCGTCGCATACTGGTTATGAGTCCGGACCCTAATCTTGCTTGAGGTGATTTGGTGGACTTGGGCATGACCGCCACCTCGGCCAATGGTAAAAATCCTGTCGCCGCTACACCAAATGCTGAGACATGATCGACGTCGCCAACTCTGGCCAAAGGGGAACTCAGAGACCGCTGGGCGCTTCCGAAGTTCCAGGGAATGCCGGGGCACATCCTTCACCTCGATATGATTATCGCGGCTTGACCCGAGGCTATGGTCATGCGACAGAAAAACGCCTCGAGGGAATAAACCACCCCGGCCGCTTTGCTTCGGAACCCTGGCGGGCTTCAATTCGGAACGGTGGCCGCCTCCAAATTGGAATACCCGGCCCGCTTCATCGGAATCTGCACGAAAGGCAGCCCTATGCCCGTCATGTCCCAGCCTGAAACCAAGATGCCGGATGCCGGTCAGGTGGATGCCTGGCGTCAGGCCGTGCGTCAAACCACCTTTGCCAATTACCATTTCGAGATGGGATTGGCCTTGGCACGCACGGGGGAAACAGAGCGGGCAATGGAGCAACTTGAGAAGGCCCTGACACATTGGCCAGCGCACCATGCCTGCCGGCAACGCTTGATCCGGATTCTGGGGGAGACCTCCCCACGCGGACGGGATTTGAGTGCTGCTGGACAGCGAATTGATCCGGACTTTGCTCGGATCGGCCAAATCACCCTGGCCCTCTCGCTCTTGCAGCAAGACCGTCGCGACGAAGCTCTGTCAGAAGCTGATCTTGCCCTGGCGATCGCACCGACCGACATCCATGCCCTGCTGGTGCATATTCCTGCCGCAGCAAGGTGCGGCAAGGTAGCCGCGGCGGAAACATCCCTCAAGGCTCTCGATGACCTGGAGCTCTCGCATATTCCCATGGAAATACAGGAGTATCTTGAGATATGCGGCAATGAATTGATCAACAATGGCAAGCTTGCAGAAGCCAGGATCGTCTTGTTATCCCTACGGAAATTTGAGTCCGGGAAAGCAGATATCCTCAAGATGTTGCCCTTCCTGGGGCAGGCAACCGGCCATCTCCAGGAGGCCATCAATTTTTTTCTAGACGGGCTCAAGAAATCCCCAGACGACGCCAACCTTCTGACGGATATTGGCCAAACCTATTTGGCAGGCGGCGATATCTCCACGGCACTGAGCTATTGTGAGCAGGCGGTAACTCTGACCAGCGATGATCCTGTTCGGCGCGCCCTCAATTCCCTGGCGCTGGTGCAGTTGGCGGCTGGGCATCTGCAGGCGGCTAGCCAGACCGTGGAGCGGACTGGCATTACCAAGCAGGACGCCTCTGGTTGGACGGCAGAGCAGTTCTTCTCGGCATCGATTCTGGGCCTGATCCGGTTGCAGGATGGA
Organism: Azospirillum sp. UENF 112521; assembly: GCF_058780665.1. Taxonomy (NCBI): domain Bacteria; kingdom Pseudomonadati; phylum Pseudomonadota; class Alphaproteobacteria; order Rhodospirillales; family Azospirillaceae; genus Azospirillum; species Azospirillum sp. UENF 112521. The sequence goes on along the minus strand of NZ_JBSNCI010000008.1, from coordinate 203,606 downwards.
AATCTGGCGCTCGCCGAAACCGCCCTGCGTACCGCCCATGCCTTGGCTCCATCGGATGATTGGGCGGCCAGTTGCCTGGGAGCCTTCCTGCGCCGCATGGGGCGCCCGCAGGAGGCCGCCCCCTTCTTTCGTGAAATCGCCCGCCGCAGGCCCGAATGGGCCGCTTTCCTGGCTCAACTGCGGCCAAGCATCCTGCCAGAACTGCGTGCCGGATTTGCCGCGGAAGGGATTTGTCTGGATTTGGGCTAAGTTTACCGCCATTTACCCCGGCGCGATGCCCTGCGCTTCCGGCGGACCGCCAAGCGCCAGCAGGGGAACGGGCCGGTGGTGCGCGCGCAGGGCCCAGACCAGCCGGGATAGATTGTGGCGTTCGCCCCTAATCAATCGTCCTGCGAGAGACCAAGGCTCGCCTTCGACCTGAACTGCCATCACCTGTGCTTGAAAGTGTCCGCCAGACAAGCACAGGCCCAACCGTACCAACAAGGCAAGCAGCCCAATCAACGGTCGCCGGATTGCCCGTAGGAGGCTGTTTTTTCGTCCATACCAAGCGGCATAAGCATCGGCGAATAGTATCTGCAGAGCCAACCTGTCAAGCCATCCGCAAAATTTTGGCATCGCCTGGACCTGGGGGATCGGCCGCGTGCCGGTAACTTGCCGGGCTCCGGTTTTGAACCACACGATCTTACCGTCGGATGTGGTCTCCAGCAGAAGGGGATCCCAGCGGATGTCGATCCATTCGGCGATGGCTCGCATGACCTGTTCGGTTCGATTATGCATATCCTCGAATCGAATGGCGCGGATGTTCCGATCTGCGGCAGCCGGAGAATTATGGCCGGTAAGCCGAAGGTAGTCCAGGAATAGTCTGGGTGCAGTCACTGTGGTGGGCGGACAGGGGAGGCTGTCGAGCGTGGCGGACAACCAGGAATCATAGGTGCGCAACGGCTCTCGCACTGTCATAAGTACTTGAATTGGTCCCAGGATATTTTCATAGAATTCCCAATGATAGTTTTGAACATTATGAGCCTGCCAGATTATAACTGGATCTGGTTCGACTCTCATCTGTCCAGCGGCGGCATAAGCGGTGTGGATCGCGGCGAACATGGTCCGTGGCGTCAGTGCCCCCCGTTCCGCCAAACCGGCCAGAGCCTGCCGGAACTGCGTCCGGAACTGCGCCCGCGGCACGCCTGCCGGCCATTCGCCGAAAGGACCTAACCGGATGTAATCGGCCGCCCGCGCTTCTTGGGTGTCGCTGAACAGGTTGGGGAACCAGTTACAGAACTCTGTCACAAATGGGTCGAGCAGGCAGCCCTCGCCAAACTCCCCCTCCTCTGCCCTGACCAGAAACAGGGCGATGAAATGTGTCATCCAGTGCGAACTGTGGGGCGGCAATGCCAAGGTCTGCGGATGACCATCCAGTAAGTTCGACAACAGATAAGAACCGCTGCGTCCCCATAAGCCGACCGCGACGATCCGATTTACCCGCTCGGGCCTGTGCAATGGGCTTGCCTTTTCCATCGGCATGGGAACGAGCAGGTCAATGGCATCAGACGCGCCCCCATCTAGTCGGAAGCGGTCCAGAATTTGCCGGATCCGGTCCAAAGGCGGCACGTCATGCCAGTCGAGCAAACGACCAGCGGGGGTACTCAGCCGATAGACAATGGAAGCGCGACCGTCCCAAAGGGCCGGAAACCCCTGGCGACGCAGGTCGGCGGCAATCTGTGGTGCATGACTACTGGCAATGACGATCGGACGATCATGCCGCTTTGGCACTTGCTGCGGCCGAAAAATGGGAAGCTGGCGCAACTGTCCCGTAGCGCTACGATCAACAAATCCCTCAATGACGATATCTGGACGCTGCCACAGGGAATCATGCACTAGGCGGGCACCCCGCCCGGTACCGAAAATGAAAAGCCGGCTTCCCCAGGGCAACAGGGTGGGGTCAAAATCCGGGATCTCCACGGACGCACTGCTACTCATGACTCCTCGTGTCGAGACTGGGAAAATCCTCTGAAGGGCAAGGGGTGGGGCGTGTCCATTCGGGCCTGATAAAGTGCCAGATCGTCGGCACTGTCCACTTCGCCCCAGGAACTTCCGATAGGCAGGGCCGTCACCGGCAGGCCCCGTTGTATCAGCATGCGCACCAAGGAGGTCATGTCAAGCCGGGCGGCCGCATCGGATAGCAGAGCATGCCGGCATTCCTCGGCCAAGGTCCAGGCTTCGGGAGTGAACCTCAGCAATCCCATATATTGACCATTTACCTCGACCAGACTGGTTGGCTTGCGCCCGATATCACGGAGGGTCCGATCGGCATTCAACTGGAATGTCTCCGCATCCGCCAGCGGATCCCCAAAACGGTCTGTCCAGAGGGCTTGCCAAGCGGGGTCATATGTCATGGCAAGGGGGCAAGCGGGAGCCTCAATAAGGAGGCGTGGAGCTTCCGGCGTGTAGAAAATGTCGGTGTAGCTGATAATGCAGGGCGCCTGCCGGAGCACATCGCGGGCCAGTGCCAGGGATGCCACCATATTGGTTTGTGCCCAGCCAGGGTTGTCGATCAGATACAGTCCCCGCCCCTCCAGGCATTCCCCCTTCCATCCCCGGACTGCCCAGATTTCTTCAATTCCAGCAGCATGCAGGGCTGAAATCTGATAATCCAGCAGGGAATGGCCGCCCAGTTCGACTAGGCATTTGGGCCTGCCCTCTGTCAGGTTTCCCATGCGGCTGCCACGGCCCGCCGCCAGCAAGATCGCGCGCATCAGCCGTCCTTTCCGAAAAAGCTGACCAGCATAGAGATATCTTCCAAGTGAAAGGGACTTTCCCGCTCAGGGTGCCACATGATGCCGGCGCAGGGCAGGGTCGGATGCTGAACCGCCTCCACCACGCCATCTGCCGATCGGGCCGTCGCCTCCAGGAAGAGGCCTGGGTCCAGTGCTGCCCTTTTGTGGAAGGAATTCACCGGTTGGGTATGGCCATCTGTCCAATAGATCGTATGGCTGCGGGCCACATGGCCAGCTATCGGTACCAGGGGGGCTCCAAAATGGTCAAGGATCACCTGCATGCCACGACAAATGCCGAATACCGGCAGTCCGCTGGCCAGGGCCTTGTCCAGAAGCCTGTATTCCGTTGCATCCCTTTCCGGCGCGTCGCCCCCATAGGCGACCAGATCATTGCCCCCAGACAGCAACAGACCAGCCGCTTTGTCAACCAGAGCCAGAGCGGCTTCAGGCTGATTGGGCAGAATCAATGGAGTGAAATTGCATCTGGCCAGAAACGGCCACCAGCGCTGATCCAGCCCGTCGCGGCGCTCTCCATGGCCAGGATGGATATCCACACGCTGGGTTATGGCAATGCTCTTCATCGGATCACTTGAACGAGACGGTTGGCGGCATCAATCTCGAGGACGGAGGCAGCGGACCAGCGGCGAAACAGGACTTCGCCAGCCCCGATTACCGCCGGAATACCCAGTTCGCCAGCCCGGATCGCCATATGCGAATTGACACCACCATAGGCGGTGATGAAACCACGAATCCCTCGATGGAAAATCCAATCGAATCCCGGATCCGCGCTGGGAATCATGACGATGCTGCCGGGCATGCGTTCCGGTTGGTCCACGCTGGTCAGATGGCCCGTGACACGGCTGCGGGTGATGAAATTGGGTTGGTCTGTTTTCAACTCGAATGCCCAGGCATCCTTTGGCCCAGTGATCAGGGGTGGAAGACGCAGCTCCTGAGTGCGGCCATACATCTCACGCCCCTGTCGGATGGAGCGGGCCATAGCCTCGGAAACATCCAGATTGCCAGTATGGATATCATACAAACAATGTATGTCCAGATACGAGAGATCATCCAGACTGAAGCCAAATCGCTGACCCAACCGTCCCAATACCGCCAGGGCATCAGAAAGGCTTTGTGTAAAGACGAATTTCGCATACTCACGCCCGCGGATGCCAGTCTCCAAAAAGTCGAACAGGGCGACCACATCACCTTTCAATCCGTGATCTTGAAGCAATTTTCCGATCTGGCGCAGTTGTGCCAGTGAGAGTTGGAAAGGCGGAGCAGATGGCTGGTGAGTAACTCCTTCCCCCATTGGGAAAGAAGAGGGGAAATAAAGATCCGGAGCCTCATCATAGCGGGGGGATAGAATATCATAGGTTCCGGGTCGCAAATGACCGTAGCGCGCCAGGAACCGTTCCCGATCCAAAGATTGCAGATCCCGACCCAAACGGGCCGATATCGTGTCCAGACCGGCAATAAACTCCTGTTGCGCCTCTGGTGATAAGACTCCGATGGTGACCAACGAAGCCAGCATCTGCACGGCGATAAACCCCCCACGCGCCAGACCGGCAAATGGCAATGTGCCGTATCTTTTGCAATCCTCCAACAACCAGTAGATCCGAGCCACATCGTCCAGATCGGAAGACATGATGGTTTGCCGTCGTTGAACTAGCGTCTCGATACGGTTCAGATCCTGTCGGCACAGGCCCTGCTCCCGGTCGATGACATGGTTGGTTAGACGGCGCAGACTGTCGGTCAGCGACTCCACATCCTCCTGGGTAAATCCCTGGGCTTTCAGAGTCTCCATCCTATCCGCGATGTTGAAAGTATAGCAGGAATGGACAATTTCGAACTCAACCTTGTCATGCAGGTGAGGGGCTGAAATCAAAGAGTCGATATAGAAATTGACCAGTTTCTCCGCCAAAGGCTGCTCAATATCTGCGGGAACGAATGAATTAAAGCTTACCCTGACATCAATATAGGGAAGTCCACAGAAACTAACCAGAAGCGGAAAGCTCCGAAGATTCCTGTATCCATAGTTGTGTCTTTGATAAGCCCATATCGAGTCTGTGATGATCTCACGGTAAAGCGACAGGGCAAGCGGTCGGGGCCGTGTCCCTATGATTTCCGCCGGATTCCAGTCTGGCATTATTCCGAATACAGTACGACGGCCATGCAGATAAGGGTGTGGCCTGGTTGCATGGTCGATGCTTGCAGCAATGCCGGCGACGGATCGCTTCTGGCTGTCCGGGTCCAACTCTTTTCCTGTCCGCAGCACCAGAGGGCGGGCCTGCAGCAGGAACAGGCGCTCGCCCTCCTTCCCCTTTGTCAGCGCAAATTCGATATCAACAGGCCCGCCGCCCGTCAGACGGGCCACTTCCCCGACAAGAGTCCGGACCTGCTCCAGCGGTCCACGGACCGGAGCGGCCCCAACGGAAATCACCTGCGTTTTCAGCCCCTGACCTTGTCCACCAGTAACAGAAGAGGCATCATCCCCCTCATCATAGTTGATGATGGTGTAAGGAGCGCCTGTATCCGGATCATGACTGAATGCAACACCACTCAACCAAACCGCCATCAAGAGTGGCTGAATTAACACTTCTGATCCAGTGGGGATCGGCTGTCCATAGGAAGAGATTACGTCTGATACCGCCGATGGCAGGTCCGTAATCTTCACGTTCTTGATGGATTTATAGTGCCCGGCATTCGATCCACACGCCCCATCCTCGTTTCCCGCACTGCTGCGAACGATCAGAGACTTCTGGGCCCAAGGCAATACCGCCAGCCGGTCGATGACAACTGCGGCATTGGCCTGCCAGTCCTCCACCGGGAAACGAAAAATGGGCAGAATTTCCGCCCCGGTGAGGCAGGAGGCCAACGCCTCCAGCGTTGCTGCTTTCCCAGTCATGAAAATCGGTTTTTCGGAACCGGCCATGCTTTGCGTTACCGACGTTCCGCCGCCCACAAGCGGGTGACATAGGGGACCTGTATTTCGTCCAGCTTCAACTCATCAAGAAGGGAATCTATGGCGGCCAGGATCTTCGGAAACTGTTCCCCCGCCTGACGCTGCAAGGTGGCATGACTCCGCCAGGCGTCACGCCAATCTGCAAGCGGCACACGCTGAATTAAGCAGGCCTCAAGGCGATGCACGGGGCCGAACAGGCCGCTGGCATCGATGATGCCGGTCTGATCCTCACGACGCAGTCCGTAATCATAGCCTGGGATAGTTTCTGCGATCATTGTCTCGATCCGGGCCTGTAATGGATCGGACAGATCGCGATGGTTCCACATGCAGGCAAACCAGCCTCCGGCATGCAATAATCGCGCCGCTTCGACGAGAGAGGCATGACGGTCGGTGACATTGAAGGAAGAACCGAAGGTTACCAAGTCGAAACTATCCGACGGTTGACCGCTCACCTCTCCGGTCCCGACATGCCAGCGGACATTGGATAGACATGAGGTGCGATCAATTCCGATCGCTCGCATCGCATCGTTCGGCTCCACCGCAGCAACAGATAGTCCCCGGGCAGCCAAAGCAAGGGTCAGGTGTCCCGTACCGGCACCAATGTCGCAGGCAGCCGTACCCGCTTTCAGCCCAGCAAGGGAAATCAGGTCGTCAATCGCACGATCAGCGTAAGGGGGGCGCTTTGAATACTCAGGTGCCAAAGTCGTGTAATCCCATGCAACAGACATGCTCAAGTCTCTTTCACGAAAAAGGGGATGGTTTGGTTTGATTTTGCTAAGTGACCGCAAAAGCTCTATCATAGCCCTGTGAATATCGGTATCGCCATGATTGTATATCACAATGTCAGGGCTGTCCGGAAGCTCCGGGGCCAGATGCATCCCCATCACCGGACTTTCCGACTGATATACTCCGCGTTGATCTCGCGACTTCAGGACGTCCAACGGGACAGATAGAAAAATCTCCACATAGTCAGGGAAATTCGCCCGGTTCCACCGGTGTATTTCATGAAACATGGAGATGGTAGAGCAGACCACATCCATCCCTTGGCGAGAAATTTCCCGGCACAGGCCTGCATATCGTCTGGCAAGCGCTCGCCTGTCTTCCCAGGAATAGTCTCCCCGTTGCCCCAGCAGGTCACGCAAGGCGTCTCCATCCAGATGCACCACCGAACGTCCGCGTTCTCGCAGCCAGTCGGCAAACTTTCCTGCTAGGGTTGTTTTTCCGGCTCCCGACAGTCCTGTAATCCAATAAACAGTACCGGAGATCAGCGGATGCATGCGGATACCGTATTCTGCTGGTGAAGCGGCAGTAAAGATCTCAGTTCCTCAATGAGTCTCTCCAGACTGAAAAGGGGTGGTGCGGCCGAATAGGCAACACGGTATCGTTGCAAAGCATCGTGATTGGACAGGGCTCTCTGCACCGCCCGCCCCAGATCAGCACCCCCGCCGCCATCCCATATCAACCCGATTCCTTGCGCGCGGACGATATCCGAGCATTCCCGCATTTCCGCATGCACCAGGATGGGCAATCCAGCCTCATGATAGTCGGAAAACTTGCTGGGCATTCCCATTGAAAAATACGCAGGTCGCGCGACAACCGCTGGCTGGTACGGGATCACGCCGACATGGGCATGTCTCAGATAGGCGGCCATCCGCTCGAAATTCATGGCTCCAAGAAATTTCACCCGATCAGGGTTTCCTCTTGTGTTCAATGCCTCCCGCATCCGAGCTAGATAGGAGCCGTCCCCTATAACAATTATAAATTGACCGTCTGTCAGGTGGGCACTGGCCTCCATGAGATCTTCCAGACTTCGTTCAGCCGTCAGGTTGCCAACGAAAAGTGCAACCTGCGCATTCGCCTGCAACCCGCACTCTTGCCAGAACCTGCCCAAGTCGCTTTCATCAGGGGGAGGAGAATGAGTAAGTTTTCTTTGCAGGCTAGCGGCCGTATAGAGACATGCGAAATATGTCCCGGTTTCCGCCCCCATGGCTGTCGCCAGATGGGTTCCGCAGGTCAGCCGATGATCACATTCGGGATAAAGAAGCCGCTCCAACTGCGCCATGGCCTCCTGCCGTTGTCTGTTGTGCGAATTCCACACCCGTTCCTGTTCAGCCCACCATTCATGGGCATCATAAATCAGTGGACATCCGTAACGTCGGGATACATGCACCCCCGCCGCCAGCATTGGCAAATCCGCCACCAGCACGAGGTCAGGAGGGGACAATTCGTTGCTGGGCATCAAATGCGCCGCCAAGCGGCGAATTGGCCGGGAGGCCGGGAGGTCTTTCCAGATCAGATCATAGGCTTGGTCAACCTCAGAGGAATGCTGGAAAATATCAGGATTGACGATTTGCAAAGGACGGCCGTCGACACTCCCCTGCCCGCTGGCTGGGTCAAAGGACCAACGCTTTCCATTCTGTGAGGACAGGAGGCCTTTCTCACGAAAACTGACGGGGCAATCGAAGCACCAATTGGCAAAAGCTCTGCTAATTAAATCAGGGCGAAGTTCTTTTACGGCATAGAAAACCGCCGCCCCCTGATGCAGGCGGCTTGCCGCAACATTGATCAGGGCGATATTATCAGAAATAGAATCATAAACAAAAACGGAAACAAAGTCCTGCGAAAATCTGCGTAGCTTATTAATAAAAACCAGAACTGTTCCGTCATTTTTGAAAAAACTGCTAAATGACCACCCTGTGTTAATATATCTTTCTAAAGCATTAATTTGGGAGCCGCGCTTTATAGCCTGACGGAGCGGTGACAGGAGACGGGTAACACTAGCGAACGGGCAATCATCAAACGACCGGAACCGAAGCGATATGGTCTCCCACGAGAATGCGGGGGCTCGAATATCCCTCTGCCGTTGCTGGATTCGCGACGGCAAGACAACATCATGGAACAACTGAACATTCCAGCCCAATTCCTGAAACGCGGCAATCGGGGCGAGAATACGGCCGCCGCCATGTCCCTCATGCGTTACCAACCAAACGGTCGGGGGCCGCCTCATCGCTTGGAAACCGTTTGGGTTCATGGAGCAATTTCCGAGAGTGACCTGAAAGCCTAGCCTTGTGCTTGGCCTAAACTGGGTCAGCATCTTGATTCAGCTCCCCCTCGGCAAGAGGAAAGTGATCTGCCCTCGTGGACTGAATATCCGCTTGCATGTAACTCTGGAAACTCGGCTCCGGGCCGCGTAACTATTGTCAGCAGCGCCCTACACAGGATGGGGCAGGTCCTGCCAAGAACGTTCAGATGCCCTTGCGGGGCGGATGGCAAAGAAAGACTTTCAGCATGAAAAATTTTGCCCTTACCGGTATTGCCGGTTACATAGCCCCCCGCCACCTGAAGGCAATCAAGGAGACTGGGAACCGACTGATCGCTGCCTTGGACCCCAATCAAAGTGTCGGTATCATCGACAGTTATTTCCCCGATGCCCATTTCTTCACTGAGTTCGAACGCTTCGACCGGCATCTCGACAAGCTCCGGCGCAGCGACCGGGGGATCGATTATCTCTCCATCTGTTCCCCCAACTACCTGCACGACGCACATATCCGCTTCGCCCTGCGCAGCCACGCTGACGCCATCTGCGAAAAGCCCCTGGTGCTCAATCCTTGGAACATCGACGGTCTAGTCGACCTGGAGGCGGAGTCCGGACGGCGTGTCCACACCATCCTACAGTTGCGCCATCATCCGGCGATCCTGGCCTTGCGCGACCGGGTGGCGGCAGCCCCGCCCGGCCGGGTGTTCGATGTCGACCTGTCCTATCTGACCTCGCGCGGGAACTGGTATTTCGCCAGTTGGAAGGGGCGGGACGACCAGTCCGGAGGCATCGCCACCAACATCGGCGTGCATTTCTTCGACATGCTGGGCTGGATCTTCGGGCCTAGCCGAGCCAATCGAGTGCATATGCTGCGGCCCGACGCGGCGGCGGGCCTGCTCGAGTTCTCCCGTGCCCGGGTGCGCTGGTTCCTGTCCATCAACGCCGATCATTTGCCCGATGCCGCCAGGGCGAGGGGACAGCGCACGTGGCGCTCGATCACCATCGACGGGACGGAACTGGAGTTCAGCGAGGGCTTCACCGATCTGCACACCGTCAGCTACTCCGAGATCCTGGCCGGACGGGGCTATGGGCTGAAGGACGCCCGTCCTTCCATCGAACTGGTCCATGCGATCCGCAATGGCCAACCTCTTGGCTTGGAAGGGGATTACCATCCGCTTGCCCGGCAGCTCGGTTGACGGGGCTCGAACCATGACAGAATCCCTGACTGAAACTGGCTGGACCGCCCATTCCTCGGCCATCGTCGACGACGGTGCGCGGATCGGCGCGGGCACCCGCATCTGGCATTGGACGCACGTGTGCGGCGGTGCTGTGATCGGCGAGGACTGCTCTCTTGGGCAGAACGTGTTCGTCGCCAACCTGGTGCGCATCGGCAACCGGGTGAAGATCCAGAACAACGTCTCGGTCTATGACAGCGTGGTTCTGGAAGACGGCGTGTTCTGCGGACCGTCCTGCGTGTTCACCAACGTCGTCAACCCGCGCGCCGAGATGCCGCGCAAGGATGAATACCGCGATACCCTGATCCGCAGGGGCGCCACGCTGGGGGCCAACTGCACCGTTGTCTGCGGTGTCACCGTGGGCGAATATGCCTTCATCGGGGCCGGTGCGGTGGTCACCCGCGATGTGCCCGACTATGCGCTGATGGTGGGGGTGCCGGCCCGCCGGGACGGCTGGATAAGCAGGGCCGGCGCGCGGCTGGGAGCCGATCTGGTCTGTCCGATCGACGGAACGCGCTATCGCTTTTCCGGTCCCGAGCAGCTGGAGCCGATGCCATGACGGCCATCCCCTTCATCGATCTGGCCGCCCAGCGCCGCCGGCTGGGTGCGCGCCTGGACCGGGCTATGGAGCGGGTCCTGGACCATGGCGGTTACATCCTGGGTCCGGAGGTGCAGGAGCTTGAACGCCGTCTCGCCGGGTTCTGCGGTGCCCGCCACGCCATCGGCTGCGCCAACGGGACCGATGCCCTGGTGCTCGCCCTCATGGCCAAGGGGGTCGGGGCCGGAGATGCCGTCCTGGTGCCATCCTTCACCTTCGCCGCCTCCGCCGAAGCCGTGGTCCTGGCCGGCGCCACCCCGGTCTTCGTCGATGTGGGGGAGGATTTCAATCTTTGCCCCGCCAGCCTGGAGACGGGGCTTGAAACCGCCCGTGCCCAGGGGCTGAGGCCGATGGCGGCGGTGGTGGTCGATCTGTTCGGCCAAGCCGCCGACTATGGGCGGATCGGCGCCGTCTGCGCCGGGCATGGGCTTTGGATTCTCGCCGATGCCGCCCAGTCCTTCGGCGGCATCCATCCCAAGGGAAAGGTCGGGACGCTGGGGACGATCACCACGACCAGCTTCTTCCCGGCCAAGCCGCTCGGCTGTTACGGCGACGGTGGCGCGCTGTTTACGGACGACGACGATCTGGCGCGGACGCTCCGCAGCCTGCGGGCGCATGGTCAGGGCGGCGACAAATACGACAACGCCCGAGTCGGACTGAATTCCCGATTGGACACGCTTCAGGCCGCCATCCTGCTGGAGAAGCTGGAGATTTTCCCCGACGAGATCAAGGCGCGCAACCGCATCGCCGACCGCTATGCCGAAGGACTGGGCGATGCCCTCTGCGTGCCTGCAACAGCGGACGGCATGACCTCGGTCTGGGCGCAATACACGGTACGCGTCGGCGGCGGCCGGCGCGACATGCTGGCGACTCGGCTGAAGGACGCAGGCGTTCCGACGGCGATCTATTATCCCAAGCCTCTGCATCGGCAGACGGCCTACTGCGCTTTTCCGTCCGTCGGCAGCCTGCCGGTCAGCGACCGCCTGTCTGCGGAGGTGCTCAGTCTGCCGATGCACCCCTATCTGGAGCCGGCGGTGCAGGACCGCATCATCCGGACCGTCCGCGACACCTTGGCGGCATGACCGGATCACAGGCTGCTTTTCCCCCGCTGTGCCAGCGGGCATGATCGGGACCTATCCTCGGACAACGCCACATGAGCATGATGACGCCACAGCATTCCCTTCCCGATCCGGCCTTGCTGACCGAACGTTTCGAGGCTCGCCGGGGAACCGTCGCCGTCATCGGGCTGGGCTATGTCGGACTGCCGCTTCTCCTGGCTTTCGGGCAGGCCGGCTTCAATGTCATCGGCTATGACATCGCTCCGGAGAAGGCGGAGCGACTGATGCGCGGCGACTGCTACATCCAGCACATCGATTCCACCCCGCTGCGCTCACTCTTGGATTCCGGCAGGCTGAAGGCCACCGCCAGAATGGCGGATCTGGCCGGCGCCGACGCCGCCATCATCTGCGTGCCTACCCCGCTGACGGCACAGCGCGAACCCGATCTCAGCTATATCGAGAAGACCGCGGCGGCCCTGGAGCCCTATCTGAAGCCGGGCCAGTTGGTGGTGCTGGAATCCACCACCTGGCCTGGGACGACGATGGAGGTGATGCGCCCGATTCTGGAGCGGGGCGGTCTGGTCGCCGGGCGCGATGTCTTCCTCGCCTATTCGCCGGAGCGCGAGGATCCGGGCAATGCCCGCTATTCCACCCGCACCATTCCCAAGGTCGTCGGCGGCGACGGCGAGATGGCAACCGCCATGGCTGCCGCCCTGTACCGCCAGGCCATCGGCGAGGTGGTGCCGGTCAGCAGCACTCAGGTGGCGGAGGCGGTCAAATTGACGGAAAATATCTTCCGTTCCGTTAACATCGCCTTGGTCAATGAGCTAAAGGTCGTTTATTCCCGCATGGGCATCGATGTCTGGGAAGTCATCAACGCCGCCAAGACTAAGCCCTTTGGCTACATGCCTTTCTATCCTGGCCCAGGTCTGGGCGGCCACTGCATCCCGATCGACCCCTTCTACCTGACCTGGAAGGCCCGGGAATTCAACGTCAACACCCGCTTCATCGAACTGGCGGGAGAGATCAACTCCCAAATGCCGGGCTATGTGGTGGGGGTGCTGCAGAACGCTCTGAACGATCATGCTGGCGTGGCGCTCAGGGGTAGCCGGGTCCTGCTGCTCGGCATGGCCTACAAGAAGAATGTCGACGATGTGCGCGAAAGCCCAGCCTTCGCCCTGCTGTCCCTGATAGAAGAGCGCGGAGCGGTCGTCAACTATCATGACCCGCATGTGCCGGAGATCCCGCCCACCCGCGAGCATGCCCAGTATTCCGGGCGCCGCAGCGTTGCCCTGACCGCAGAGGCCCTGGCTGGCTATGGGGCGGTGCTGATCTGCACCGACCATGACGCCGTCGACTACGGGCTGCTGGAAGGCTATGCGGGGCTGATTGTCGACACCCGCAACGTGATGGCCGGCCGGCACGCCCGGGGGACCATCATCTCCGCCTAATCAGCCCCGCTCCAAGTCTGGCCGGCCCAAGGCGATCAGGCAGGGCGGCGGCAATCCGCCAGCCGCTGCCTGATCGCGCATCAGTCCCGCCAGCCGGTCGGCATAGCCCAGCGTCACCAGCACCAGAGGTAGGTTCAGACTAGCCATCTCGCCCATGTCCCGCACCGCCACCCCATGGAACAGGCGTGGCGGGACGAGATGGCCCATCAGGTCGGCATAGGCCGCCGGCTCCAGCCCGGCCTCGCGGGCGTAGCGGATGAAGTCCGGTCCCATCCCGCCGTCGCCGCCCACGGCCAAGATGCCGAAGCGTCCGTCCGTCCATCCCCGCAACCGCTCCACCAGCCCACGGCAAACCGGGCCATGTCCGCTCTCCAACCCCAGCCTGTCGGCCGGCTGGTGGAAGATCCCGGGAACCAGGCGGGTCAACGCGCCCTGCGGCCAGGGGGCGAGAGCCGGCCGCACCCCCAACGCCAGGGCCAGGACCGGCCCCTCCCCCATTTCTGCCAACGGCTGCACGGTTGCCAGGGCCGTGGCGTCGCAGAGGACGCGCTCCCCCTCCGTTCCGTCATTCTGGTCATAGGCAAGGCCGCCCAGGATGTCAGCCTCCTGCGCAGTTGGCCGCAGCAGTGCCGCGGCGAGAGGCAGGAGGGCCTGTACACCCGTCACCGCCATTTCTCTCCGCGCCGGATAGACGGCGGTCATCAGGCCGGCATAGCGGCGAATGCCCTGCTGCAGCAGAGCCAAAAGCTGCCGCTCCTCCCCAGCCGCTGGAGGTTGGGCCAAAAGCGGAACCACCCGTCCATCGGCATCCCGCCGATGACCCAATGTCGTGCCGTCCAGCCCGGTCAGCACCCGTTCCAGGATTTGCGGACTGCGATAGAGCACACGGCCCAGGACCATCCCCGTCCTGTCCTGTCCTGCAAAAATCTGGACTCTGATGCCGTCGGCAAGGGCGGCGACGATGTCGGCAACCGCATAGGCCAGGAAGATGCGGCAGCGCCGCCGCCCCTCCGGCAGCAGCCGGGCCACCGCGGCGGGCGTGCTGCCGCGCGCGCCGAGATCGACCAGCGCCACCGGCTCTTCCCGCCCCAGAACCTGCGCCAGATAGTCGAGCAGCCGCTCACGCGCCTCCTCCGCCAGACGTGCGGCGCGGAAACGCAGCTCCGGATCATCGAACAGGGTCAGCACCCGGTCAACGGCACTCCCTCCATCCGTCGCCGGCTTGGCCAGAAGTTCTTCCAGCGTCAGTCCGGCGAGGTCCAGCAAAGCTGCCGACACCGTCCCACCCGCTTGGACCAGCAGCCCGTCCCAGGGCAGATGCGGCCTTTCCCCCAGGATGCGGCGGGCCGCAGCGGCGTCCAACCCTGCCAACTCCAGCGGCATCAGCGCCTGACGGGACAGGTGGAGCGCCACCACCTCCATGGCATAGCCGCGATGGGCGATCCAGTCGCGCATCAGCGGAGCGAACAGCGCCGCCTCGCGCATCAGCGGGGCGATGCGGCGGATGTTCTGGCGCCGGCATTCCTCGACCACCCAACAGCAATATTCCGCCACCGCCGGTCCCAACACCAGGGCGCCGAACTCCAGCGGGAAGGCCTCGTCCTCCCCGTCCTCCCGTCCAGCCAGTGCGGCCAGCCGTCGGGGCGGGGGGGATGCCTCACCCGCCAGCCCCATTACGCCGCGCTCGCGCTCACGCAAGCGCGTCAGTCCTGGTCCCGGCACGTAATGGATCGCCTCAAGCCCGGCAGCGCGCGCCATGGCGACGTCGCCCAACGGATCATCCCCGATATGGATGATGCGTCCGGGAGGGATCCCGGGATGGGTGGCCAGCAGCAACCGGAACAGACCGCCGTCCCGTTTCGAGCAGCCCTCGGCACCGGAGACATGAAGGTGGCCATAAAGCTCCGACCCGATCCCGACTCCCGTCAGCAGCCGCGCCAGATCGGCAGGTGCCAGATACATGTCAGACAGCAGGACCACCGGGACCCCGGCTGCCGACAGGTCTTGCAGCACGGTCAGCAGCAGAGGATTGGCGAAGATGCATTCGGCCTCCACCTCCAGTTCCAGGGCGGCCAGCATCGCCGGATCGGCCGTTTTGGACAGGAGGTGGCGAAGTTCGGCATGTATGGCGGCGAGCCCCACCTCTGCGCTTGCGCCCCTGGTCCTTGCCCGGCGCTCCGCTTCCTCGCGTGCCAGACGGAACAGCACGGGCGTCAATCCGGGATCGATCAGCCCTGCGGCGCGCGCCCGCTCTCCCACCACCTCGAACAGGTCGCCAGGCTGCTCCAACCGGCGCAGCAGGAGGGTGTCGAAGACGTCGAACGACACCAGCAGAGGCTGGCGGTCGAGAATGGTGGACAGGTTCATAGGAGCTGGCCGGGATCGTTAGACAGAGGGAGCGACGGGAAGCGCCGCCCATCTTCCTTCGTCAAGCGGAGGTCGGCAAGCGGACGCAGAAAAGCCGTTGCTCCCTCCTGCTCCCCTACCCCACGATCTTCCACGACCCGTCCGCCTGGCGGCAGGCGGTGCCGAAGGCCTGTTCGGTGCGGCCGCCGACGACGATGGTCTGCTGGAACTCGCGGCAATAGGAGCCGGACCCGTCATAGCCGTCGCGAACCGGCACGACGGTGCCCTGGTTGCCGGACTGCGGGTTGTTCCAGCTGATCCGCTGGCCGATGGGCGCGCTGTAGGCCTGATAGGCGGCGCGGTCTGCATATTGCTGGTCGGCGTGGTCGAGCGAAGCGCCGATCTCGCGGCCGGCGAAGGCGCCCAAGAGCGTGCCGATGCCGACCGCCACCAGCTTGCCCGAACCGCCGCCGAAGCGCGACCCGATCAGGCCGCCGGCGACGGCGCCGCCGACGGTGCCGACCCCCTCCTTGGTCCCCATCGAGCCGGTCTGGCAGCCGGCCAGTGCGGTGGACAGCGCAAGCACAGCGACGGCAGCGATACGGGTGGGGCGGATGTGGGCACGCATCGGAGGCTCTCTTTTCCGAGGATTGTTCCCCGATCATAGCGCAAGCGCTGCCGTTTGTGCAGACGTCCTTGGCGGAACGCCTGCCACCAGGGCACAGCGGCGTTCCAGGTCGACCTCATCAATTCCACCCAGCTTGCGGAGCCATGGAGCGAGGGGGTGCGTTCAACCTCCGCGACATCGGTCCGCCCGGCCGTCACTGCCGACCGTCGGGGTCAGGTCAGGAGGCTCCGCCCTGCCGCATCTGGGCGGGCAGGATCTGCGGCGGCAGGTGCTGAATACCGGGATGGCCCGGCGGAAGCCAGATCAGTTCCAGCGACGGAGACGTCTTCGCCAGGAGATCGAAGCCAAGCCGGTGGTAGAACCAGTGGACGCGCGTATCCACCTCGGCCACCGACAGGGTGATCGGAATGCGCATCTGCGCCGCAGTTCCCTGAAAGCTGCGCAGCAGATCGGTACCGATGCCCTTGCCGCGCGCCAGACGATGGATCTCCACCTCCGACACCCGCCAGTCGTAGCGGCCGAGATCCATGACGATCCGTCCCACCGGCTGTCCCGTCTTCTCGACGACGAAGTCGAGATGTTCCGGATAGCGGGTTTCCTGCCCCATGCGCCGCGCGCTGTACTGCTGTTCGTAGAGCGTCCGGATGAAGTCGCGGTCGTGGTGCGCCTTGCCCAGCCAGGGGCGCGCGTCCATGAACAGGCCCAGCAGGAAGTCATCGTCCGACGGGCGCGGGAAACGCACCGTCAGCCCGCCGAGCAGAGGCAGCGACCCATTCAGAACGGCCATCGGCCACACCCCTCCCGGTAGCATATGCGAGGGTTCTGCATAGCCGATGACGCGCATCCAACGCAAGAATCGCCACCCGGTCCATCGGCGCGCCATGCGGGTCGACGGAGGCAACGGCCGCTCTGCGCAATGATTCCCGCGCTGCCGGACAGACAAACGGACGGCCCCCCCAGCGGGACGCCCCGGATAGCTCACCGGATAGCACCGCGGCCCATTATACATATCAAAGTATGCAATCAGGGCGAGATCATCAAAAATTTTTGTGAAGAAAAGTAACTTTTTGTATCGGCCATTGCCACCCCATCAACCTGATAAGAGAGTGTGTCTGCATGCTTTTATCGCATTCGACGTGGTGACGCGTCCTCGAAGGGATGCCGCTCACAGCTCGTCGCAACGGGTTTCATATTCAGGAGGTTTCGCCATGGAAGTTTACCTCGGTCTGGTTTTCCCGTTCACCGGAGCCTACGCTCCGCAATACACGGCGCAGTGCTTGGGCCAGCAGATGCAGGTCGGTCAGAATCAGGCCCTGTTCGCGATCACCGGCGCGATGTATGGCGGCAACGGCACGACCAACTTCAACCTTCCGGACCTGCGCGGCCGCGTGATGGTCGGCTCGGGCACCAGCCCCTATCTCAACAACCAGACGCTCAATCCAGGGAACTTCGGCGGCGTCGCGAACAACACGCTCACCCAGCAGAACCTGCCGGCACACACACACGCCGCGACCTTCACTCCGGTCGGCAGCAGCACCAGCGCGACCGTCACCGCCGCCGCAGCCATCCCGCTGAGCACCGTCGTCGGCGGCAGCAACATCCCGGCAAGCGGCAGCAACTATCTGGGCGCCTTTCAAATCAACGACCCCAACGGCTCCGGCATCACCATGGAGGGCCCCTACAGCTCCGGCACCGCGCCGAACGGCTCCGCCCTGGTCGGTTCGGCCACCGGCACCGTTACGATGGGCGGACTGACTGGCACGGTCAGCATCGCGGCGGGCGGCGGCGTCACCAACCCGTCTCCGGTGAACAACATGCAGCCCTATCTGGCACTGACCATGCTGATCGTCACCAGCGGCATCTTCCCGATGCGCGACTGATCCGGACGTCTTCCCCGATCGTCGAACACCGGATGGACGGACGCGGCGCGTTGGCTCCGCATGACCGGAACGACAGCCGTGATTTCAGAACTTGAGCCCGGACCTTTGAGATGACCATCGACATTGCCACCATCTCTCACGAGATGTTCGCCCCGCATCTCGGCCAGACGTTCCGCTTCCTGGCCCCGGAAGACGGGTCCGTGATCATGGACGTCGAGCTGACGAAGCTGACGGTTCGTCCGGAATGCACGCCGCGCTGGGCGAAACGCACGTCCTTTTCGGCTCTGTTCGAAACCTACGGCCCCAGCCAGCTGTGGAACGGCAATTTCCAGATCGACCATCCGACGATGGGACCGCTGGGGCCATTCTACATCGTGCGCGTCATTCCGCGCGACCCCGAGCGGGGCTGCTTCGAGCTGATCCTGAACTGAGCCCCGGCAGCCAGGCGCCTTCGCACGACACCGCGCACCGTCCGTCCCAGCGCATCGTTTCCACCGGAGATTTCGCCATGGATTTCTACATAGGATCCGTCTTTCCATTCGCCGGCAATTTCGCCCCCGTGAACACGCAGCAATGCCTGGGGCAGGCGGTGAACTCCGCTCAATACCAGGCCCTGTGGGCGATCACGGCCGGGGCCTTCGGCAGCGCATCGAACAACTCGACGTTCAATCTGCCGGACCTGCGCGGCCGCGTGATGGTGGGGCCGGGCACCAGCCCCTACACCAGCAGCACGATCAACACCGGCAATGCGGGCGGCTCGCAGTTCACGGGGATCATCGGAAACAACCTGCCGGCGCACACCCACGGCGCCACCTTCCAGGGCGGCAGCGCGGGCGGCACCGTTCCGTTCAACGCGACAGTCACCGTGCCGCTGAACCCCGCGGTCGGCACCAGCAACATCCCGTCCTCCATTCCTGCCGTGCTGGGCGGACCGTTCATCGACCCGAGCACCGACGTGACCGTCGACGGACCGTACATCCACGCCGCCAACCTGCCGACGCCACCCACTGGAAGCTCGCTGATGGGGGCGCTCTCCACGCAGGCTATGGTCAGCGGAGGCCCCACGGGCGCCACCGTGCAGGTGAGCCCGGGAGGAGGCGTCGTGTCCACCCCGGTCCCGCTCAACAACCTGCAACCCTACCAGTCGCTGTTCTTCTTCATCTTCATGCTGGGCTATTTCCCGTCGCGTGATTGATACGGAGCGCCCCGGCTCCGTCCGGTGGACCGGGGCGCTTCTCCCATGCGGCGTCCCGATCCCTACCGTACAATTGGGGGCCTCTCTCGGAATAAATCATTGATATCAAATCATTTTTCCACGCGGTTTTCATCCGGCCGGAATGGCGGAAATCGGGATTTCCAATCCAAATCCGGTTTTGCCGCTGTGACTGCAAGTGCCTGATGCAGCACGGAAAAGACCCTGAGCCAGACCCCGACCAATGATGGGCCGACGCGATTATGACAAAATTGTCATATGTATAGGACTTAAAACCATTTGTCTCTTGATGAAACAACTTTACACAACATGCGTGCAGATATCCAAAAAATGTCCGGATGACAGCTTCAATTTGGATTTTCAAGCTATTGCTATGCGCCAGATAAAGGGTATTTTTACCCACTTTGCACACTCATAGATAATCGATTTCGGCATGGGACCGGGCGGTCTAGCGGTGGGGGATACTATGCGGATTTGGAATGCGAAGGGCGTTGGCGGGAAGAAGGGTTCCGGCATGGCGCGCAAACCGACCCCATCGTTTGCCATGGCGCTGGAGCCGCGCTTCATGTTCGACGCCGCCGGTGCGGCGACGGCGGCAGAGCAGCATGTCCAGCCTGACCAACCGACGCCTGACAGCCAGCCGCATGCCACCGACGCCTTGCAACCCGATGCCGCGGCGACGCCACAGGCACCGGATGCGCCGGCGGCCGACAGGGCGTCTTTCCCCGCTTCAGGCTTGCCCTCGGACGCGCAGCCGCAGAACGAGCAAAGCTACCGGTCGGTGGTGTTCGTCGATACGTCGGTGCCCGACTACCAGACGCTGATCAAGGACATCGCCCCCGATGCCAAGGTCGTCCTGCTCGATCCCCAGAAGGAAGCGCTGGGCCAGATGGCGGACGCCCTGTCCGGGATGTCCGGCCTGGATTCGGTCCAGGTCGTCAGTCACGGCAACGAAGGCCATCTTTATATCTCCGGCCGCTCCTATTGGGCGGACGGCTTGGCGAACCGTGGGCAGGATCTCCAGGCGATCGGCGCCGCGCTGAAGCCCGGCGGCGACATTCTTTTCTATGCCTGCAACGTCGGCGCCGGACAGGCGGGGCAGGAGTTCGTTCAGACGGTCCATCGGCTCACCGGCGCCGACGTGGCGGTGTCCAACGACGAGACCGGCAACGCCGCCGGGCAGAACTGGACGCTGGAGGTGCAGAGCGGAGCCATCGAGGCGACGAATCCCTTCGCCCGCTCCTCCATGGACAGCTTCGCCGGGCGCCTGACAACCGTCGTCGTCACCACGGCGACTGGAACGGGGGCCGGGACGCTGAACAACGCGATCGTGAACGCGGCCGCCGGGGACGTGATCGAGTTCAGCTCGACGCTGACGTCCGGCACGGTTTCCCTGGGCAACACGACGGCCCTCGTGGCGGCGGCGGCTCAGGACTTCACGATCAACGGCGACGTGGATGGCGACGGTATCGCCGATATCACGATCTCCGGCGACAATGGTGACAATACAACAACGTCGAGTGACTACCGGGGCATCTCCTTCAACGCGACAGGCAAGACGCTGACGGTCAAGAATTTGGTCTTCGAGCGATTTTACACCTCGCTTGGTAACCAGGGCCTTCTGACGTTGCAGAACGGGTCTCTCGTAGTGGATGGCGTGACCTTCAAAAATAATTTGAGCAACATCATCGCCACAGCAAATACAGCGACAGATTTGACGGTCAAAAATTCCGTATTTCGTGAGAATTCGAGCGTTGTGGTCGGGACCGCTGCTTTCTCGACGATCAAGTCATTGGTGACAGGAACGACCACGATCGAAAACAGCCTCTTTGTCGACAACACATACCTGATGAATGCTGGCGCAGCCTCGGTCTCTTATCCGGGTGGCGTCATCATGGTGCAAAGCACCACGTCGGCCTTTACGGCCAATATCCGGAACGTCACCATTGCCAACAACAGCTACATCAACAACGATACCGCGGCTGCCGCCATCCAGACCGCGGCGATCGGCACCTATTACGGCGGATCGACGGGCACGGCCACGGTCAATGTCTACAACACGATCATTGCCGGAAACTCGGGAAAACTTGGCACAACGAACTTCTCCGACCCGAACGCAATCATTTACAACAGCGGCAAGGTCACCCTCAACACAGGAAGCAATTACCAGGGCGCCATAACCGGCAACGCGATCTTCGTCGACTCCACCAACGCCACCAAGAGCCTGCGCGACTATCGTCCGGCCTCGACCGCGACGACCTTCCTCAACGCCGGCGACAGCAGCAACACGAACCGCTACGGCGGCAGCTACGACATCCGCGGCATCGACCGCATCCGCGACGGCGCCCTCGACCTCGGCGCCTATGAGGTGCATTGGAACGCGGGCGAGCCGTCGGTCGACCTGAACGGGGCGGGCACCGGTACCGGGGAGTCCGTCACCACCTCCACGCCCTCCTCCGGTGTGCTGATCGCTCCCAATGCCGCCCTGACCCAGACGGACAGCGACACGCGCCTGCTCGGCGCCACCATCACCCTATCCGGCACGTCGGACGGCGCGGCGGAAGTCCTGAGCATGCTTACGGCATCCGTGGCGACGGCCAAGACCTACGGAATCAGTGTTTCCGGCAACGACTCGTCGACGATCACCCTGCGGGGCGCCGCCAGCGTGGCGGGGTATCAGGCGGTGATCCAGCTGATCCAGTACAAGAACACCGCCGGCAGCGCCACCGCGGGCACCCGCACCGCGACGATCACCGTCAACGACGGCGAAACGACCAGCACCGCGCGGACCAGCCAGATCACCGTCGGCGGCGGCGGCTCCTCCAACGGCCCACCGGTGAACAGCGTGGTGCCGGGCGTGACGGGCACGGCGACGGTGGGCAACGCCCTGACCGGGGGAACAGGCAACTGGAGCGACCCGGACGGCGACACGCTGAGCTACAGCTATCAATGGTACCGGGCCGACGACAACAGCGGCACCAACCTGACCCTGATCAGCGGAGCGACCAGCGCCAGCTACACGCTGACGACGTCCGACGCGCACAAATATCTGCGGGTGGCGGTGGTCGCCAACGACGGCAACTCCAACACGACGACCGCCTATTCGGCCTACACCGCCATCACCAACAGCGCGCCGGTGAACAGCGTGGTGCCGAGCGTGTCGGGCACGGCGACGGTCGGCAACGCATTGAGCACCACCAACGGCACTTGGAGCGATGCCGACGGCGATGGCCGGACCTACAGCTACCAATGGTACCGGGCAGACGACAACAGCGGCACCAACCTGACCGCGATCAGCGGTGCGACCAGCGCCAGCTACACACTGACGACGTCCGATGCCCACAAGTATCTGCGCGTGGTGGTCACCGCCAACGATGGACAGGGCGGCACCCAGACGGCGACCGCTGCCTACACCGCCATCACCAACAGCGCGCCGGTGAACAGCGTGGTGCCGAGCGTGTCGGGCACGGCGACGGTCGGCAACGCGTTGAGCACCACCAACGGCACTTGGAGCGATGCCGACGGCGATGGCCGGACCTACAGCTACCAATGGTACCGGGCCGACGACAACAGCGGCACCAACCTGACCGCGATCAGCGGCGCGACGAGTTCCAGCTACACGCTGACCAGCTCAGACGGCCACAAGTACCTGCGCGTGGTGGTGACCGCCAACGACGGACAGGGCGGCACCCAGACGGCCACGTCGGTCTACTCGTCGCAGGTTGCGGCAGCGGGCAACGGCCCACCGGTAAACAGCGTGGCGCCGGGCGTGACGGGCACGGCGACGGTGGGCAACGCCCTGACCGGGGGAACAGGCAACTGGAGCGACCCGGACGGCGACACGCTGAGCTACAGCTATCAATGGTACCGGGCCGACGACAACAGCGGCACCAACCTGACCCTGATCAGCGGAGCGACCAGCGCCAGCTACACGCTGACGACGTCCGACGCGCACAAATATCTGCGGGTGGCGGTGGTCGCCAACGACGGCAACTCCAACACGACGACCGCCTATTCGGCCTACACCGCCATCACCAACAGCGCGCCGGTGAACAGCGTGGTGCCGAGCGTGTCGGGCACGGCGACGGTCGGCAACGCATTGAGCACCACCAACGGCACTTGGAGCGATGCCGACGGCGATGGCCGGACCTACAGTTACCAATGGTACCGGGCAGACGACAACAGCGGCACCAACCTGACCGCGATCAGCGGTGCGACCAGCGCCAGCTACACACTGACCACGTCCGATGCCCACAAGTATCTGCGCGTGGTGGTCACCGCCAACGATGGACAGGGCGGCACCCAGACGGCGACCGCTGCCTACACCGCCATCACCAACAGCGCGCCGGTGAACAGCGTGGTGCCGAGCGTGTCGGGCACGGCGACGGTCGGCAACGCATTGAGCACCACCAACGGCACTTGGAGCGATGCCGACGGCGATGGCCGGACCTACAGCTACCAATGGTACCGGGCCGACGACAACAGCGGCACCAACCTGACCGCGATCAGCGGTGCGACCAGCGCCAGCTACACACTGACGACGTCCGATGCCCACAAGTATCTGCGCGTGGTGGTCACCGCCAACGATGGACAGGGCGGCACCCAGACGGCGACCGCTGCCTACACCGCCATCACCAACAGCGCGCCGGTGAACAGCGTGGTGCCGAGCGTGTCGGGCACGGCGACGGTCGGCAACGCGTTGAGCACCACCAACGGCACTTGGAGCGATGCCGACGGCGATGGCCGGACCTACAGCTACCAATGGTACCGGGCCGACGACAACAGCGGCACCAACCTGACCGCGATCAGCGGTGCGACCAGCGCCAGCTACACACTGACCACGTCCGATGCCCACAAGTATCTGCGCGTGGTGGTCACCGCCAACGATGGACAGGGCGGCACCCAGACGGCGACCGCTGCCTACACCGCCATCACCAACAGCGCGCCGGTGAACAGCGTGGTGCCGAGCGTGTCGGGCACGGCGACGGTGGGCAACGCGTTGAGCACCACCAACGGCACCTGGAGCGATGCCGACGGCGATGGCCGGACCTACAGTTACCAATGGTACCGGGCCGACGACAACAGCGGCACCAACCTGACCGCGATCAGCGGCGCGACGAGTTCCAGCTACACGCTGAGCAGTTCGGACGGCCACAAGTACCTGCGCGTGGTGGTGACCGCCAACGATGGACAGGGCGGCACCCAGACGGCGACCTCGGCCTACACCGCCATCACCAACAGCGCACCGGTCTTCACCTCGTCCACCAGCGCCAGCCTGAGCATCTATGACGGAACCAATGCCGCGGTGATCACCGCGGCGGCAAGCGATGCGGAGAACGACACCCGCAGCTACAGCCTGGTCAGCGTCAACAGCGTCTCCAGCGGCGGTGATTTCGCGAAATTCGCTATCGACGGGTCCACCGGCGCGCTGACCGCGGTCAACGCCGCCAACCTGACGGCCGGCAGCTACACGGTCGTGGTCCGTGCGGATGACGGCCATGGCGGCACCACCGACCAGACCGTCACCGTCACCGTCGCCGGGGATCTGGTGGTGACGGTCAACGCCATAGATTCCAGCGCCCCCACCGGCACCTATTCGTCGGACGTGGCGGATGGCGGCGGTCTCGACCTGTACGAGGCCCTGGCCATCGCCAACAACCAGTCCGGACCGATCACCATCCGGTTTGCCTCCAGCCTGTCCGGCACCATCACGCTGGGCGGCACCTACACGGTGCGCGACGGCGTCACCCTGGCGATGGATAGCAGCGGCAACAGCCGCTCGCTGACCATCACCGGCAACGGCTTTACGCTGGGCAGCGGTCTGGGCATCAGCGTCGCCACGGGCGACATGCTGACGATCAACTCCACCCTGGCCGACGACGGCACCGTCACCTCGGCCCTGAGCAAGAGCGGGGACGGCAGGCTGGTGCTGGGCGGCACCAACAACACGACGTCCGGCGGCACCTCGGGCACCGGGCTGAACACCATCAGCGTCACGGCGGGCACCCTGGGGATCGGCTCCGACAGCAATCTGGGAACCGGCACGGTCACGCTGAACGGCGGCACGCTGCTGCTCAGCAACCTCGGCGGCGGCACGGTGGACAACGACATCGCGCTGGGGTCGTCGAACGGCACGGTCAATGTCGCCAGCTCGGCCGCCATCCTGTCGGGCGCCATCACCGGCAGCGGGTCGCTGGCCAAGACCGGCGGCCAGCTGCTGACGCTGAGCGGGAGCAACAGCTATTCGGGCGGCACCACGGTCAGCGGGGCGAACGGCCTTTCGGTGACCGGTTCGGACAATCTGGGCAGCGGCGCCGTCACCTTGAACACGACGCTGAAGATCACCGGCGCCAGCACCACGGTCACCAACGCCATCGTCATCAACAACGATGCGGCGATCATCTCCAACGCGAGCGCGGTGACGCTGTCGGGGGTGATCTCCGGCACGAACGCCGTCGAGAAACAGGGGGCCGGCGCCCTGACGCTCGGCGGCACCAACACCCATACCGGCAACTGGGCGATCTCGGCCGGCACGCTGATCGCCTCGGGCGGGTCGGCGATCGGCGATTCCAGCTCCGTCACCCTCAGCGGCTCCGGCGTGTTCCGGGTCAGCGCCAGCGAGACGGTCGGCGCGCTGACCGGCAACAGCAGCGCCTCCACCGACGTCACCATCGACAACGGCATGGTCCTGACTGCCACCTATGGCAGCAACGCCACCATGGCGGGCGTGATCGGCGGACTGGGCGGCTTCACCAAGGCGGGCAGCGGCACGCTGACCCTGTCCGGGGCCAACAGCTACAGCGGCGCGACCACCCTGTCGGGCGGCGGGCTGACGGTGTCGGGCGGGTCGGCGATCGGCGACAGCAGCGCGGTGTCCGTCGCCACCGGCACCACCCTGACCCTGTCGAGCGACGAGACCATCGGTTCGCTGAGCGGATCCGGCACGGTGGCGATCGGCGCCAACACCCTGACCACCGGGGTGAACAACAGCTCGACCACCTTCTCCGGCACCCTGACCGGCAGCGGTGCCTTCAGTCTCGACGGCAGCGGCACGATGACGCTGTCGGGCTCCAACAGCGGCGGCTTCAGCGGAGAGATGAGGGTGCGGAGCGGCGGCACGCTGAGCGTGGCCGGCGACGACAACCTGGGCGCCGGCACGGTGACGCTGAACGGCGGCACGCTGACGGTGACCGGGGCTGGCACCATCGACAACGCCTTCGACACCGGGGTCAACGGTGCCACCATCGACACCGGCGTCGCCGTGACGCTGTCTGGCGCCATCGGCGGCAACGACGGACTGACCAAGACGGGCAGCGGCACGCTGACCCTGTCGGGCACCAGCAGCTACGCCGGACCGACCACCGTGTCGGTGGGCACCCTGCTGGTGACCGGGGCGCTCGGCGGCACCAGCGCCGTCTCGGTGGCGTCGGGGGCGACGCTGGGAGGCACCGGCTCGATCTTCGCCGCCAGCTCGTCCAACACGCTGACGGTCGCGTCCGGCGCCACCCTGGCGCCCGGTATCGCCGGGACCAACAACGGCGTCGGCAGCCTGACCGTCAACGGCAACCTGTCGCTGAGCGGCACCCTGGCGGTCGAGATCGCCGGCACCACCACCGCCGGCACCGACTACGACCAGGTGATCGTCAGCGGCGGCGTCACGCTGTCCAGCGGCTCCAGCGCCATCACCGTCACCCGCGTCAACGGCTTCGCCGCGACCAACGCCAGCTACAGGGTGATCGACCAGACCGGCGCCGGCACGCTGTCCAACACGCTGTCGGGGTTGGCGCAGGGCGCCACCATGACCAGCAACGGCGACCTCTATACGGTCGACTATGCCGGCGGCACCGGCAACGACCTGGTGCTGAACGGCATCGTCAACCCGACCGTCTCGTCGGTCAGCGCCAGCACCGCCGACGGCAGCTACAAGGCCGGCGACACCATCTCGATCACCATCACCTTCAACCGGGCGGTGACGGTGACCGGCACGCCGACCCTGGCGCTCGGCACCGGGCGGACGGCCACCTATTCCAGCGGGTCGGGCGGCACGACCCTGACCTTCACCTACACGGTGCAGGCCGGCGATACGTCGGCCGACCTCGACTGCGCCTCCACCGCTGCGCTGACGCTGAACGGCGGCACGATCGCCGACAGCTCCACCAGCCTGGCGGCCATCCTCACCCTGGCGGCGCCGGGGGCGGCGAACTCGCTGGGCGCCAACAAGGCGATCATCGTCGACACCACGGCGCCGGGCGCGCCGACCGCCCCGGACATGACGGCGGGCACCGACAGCGGCGGCTCGAGCACCGACAACGTCACCAGCAACACCACGCCGACCTTCACCGGCACGGCGGAGCCCAACAGCACGGTGACGCTGTACGACACCGACGGCACCACGGTGCTGGGCACCGGCACCACCGACGGTTCCGGCAACTATTCGGTCACCGCCACCACGGCGCTGACGCCGGGAACCCACACCCTCACCGTCAAGGCGACGGACGCGGCCGGCAACGTCTCCAGCGTCTCGGGCGGGCTGTCGGTCACCATCGACACCAGCGCGCCGGCGACACCGGGCACGCCGGTCCTGCCGGCGGCGAGCGACACCGGCATCTCCGCCAGCGACGGCATCACCAGGACCACCACCCCGACGATCACCGGCACGGCGGAGCCCAACAGCACGGTGACGCTGTACGACACCGACGGCACCACGGTGCTGGGCACCGGCACGGCGGACGGCTCCGGCAATTATTCGGTCACCGTCGCCACCGCCCTGTCGACCGGGCCGCACACCCTCACCGTCAAGGCGACGGACGCAGCCGGCAACGTCTCCCCCGCCTCGGGCGGGCTGTCGGTGACGGTGGACAGCACGGCGCCGACGGTGACGGGCGTCACCTCCTCCACCGCCGACGGCAGCTACAAGGCCGGCGACACCATCTCGATCCAGGTCAGCCTGTCCGAGACGGTGATCGTCAACGGCACCCCGACCATCACGCTGAGCAACGGGCGGACCGCCACCTACAGCGGCGGCTCGGGGACCGGCACACTGACCTTCACCTACACGGTGCAGGCCGGCGACACCGCCGCCGACCTCGACTACGCCTCCACCGGCGCGCTGGCGCTGAACGGCGGCACGATCACCGACACCGCCGGCAATGACGCGGCGACGACCCTGCCGGCGGTCGGCGGCGGATCGTCGCTGGGCGGCACCAAGAACATCGTCATCGACACCACGGCGCCGACGGTGTCCTCGGTGTCGGTGCCGACCGGCGGCATCTACAAGGCCGGGGATGTGATGGAGTTCACCGTCGCCTTCAACGAGGCGGTGACGGTGACGGGCAGCCCGATCCTGCCGATCACGCTGGACGACGGCACGGTGGTGCAGGCGGCCTACGTGTCGGGGTCGGGCGGCACCAGCCTGACCTTCCGCTACACGGTGCAGGCGGGCTTGAGCGACAGCGACGGCGTCCGCCTGGTCTCCGCCCTGACCGGCGGCACGATCACCGACCTGGCCGGCAACGCCGCGGTGCGGACGCCGGGCAACGTCGCCGATACCGGCGGCGCCCGCATCGACAGCGTCCCTCCCACCGTCACCAACGTCACCTCCAGCACCGACAACGGCACCTACACCACCGGCCAGACCATCTCGATCCAGGTGAGCTTCAGCGAGGCGGTGGCCGTCAGCGGCACGCCGACGCTGGCGCTGAACACCGGCCGCACCGCCGTCTACAGCAGCGGGGCCGGGACCAGCACGCTGACCTTCACCTACACGGTGCAGGCCGGCGACACCGCCGCCGACCTGGATGCCATCGGCACCTCGGCCCTGGCGGGATCGATCACGGACATTGCCGGCAACGCCGGCATCCTGACCCTGACGATGCCGGGTGACGCGCGGTCGCTGGGGCTGAACAAGGACATCGCCATCGACACCACGGCGCCGGCGATCCGCAGCGTCGTCGTGCCCAACGACGGCGTGTACGGCCTCGGCAAGACGCTGAGCTTCTACATCCAGGCCAGCGAGGTGGTGATCGTCAACGGCACCCCGACGATCACGCTGGACATCGGCGGCCAGACCCGCCAGGCGGTCTACACCCCCGCGGGCAGCAGCGGGACGATCCTGCGTTTCGACTATGTGGTGCAGGCGGGCGACAGCGACGCCGACGGCATCGCCGTCACCGGGCTGAACCTCAACGGCGGCGGCATCGCCGACAAGGCCGGCCTCCCGCTGCCCACGGCGCTGACCGGCCTGCCGGGCCTGCAGAACGTCCTGGTCGACACCGTGGCGCCGGACACCCCCCCGGCCCCGGTGCTGGCGCCCGGGCAGGACACCGGCAGCTCCGCCACCGACGGGGTGACCAGCCTCAACCGCCCGACCCTGGGCGGCACGGCGGAAGCCGGGGCCACCGTCACCGTCCTGGTCGACGGCGTGGCGGTCGGCACCACCATCGCCGGCTCCGACGGCAGCTGGAGCTTCACGCCGGCCACCCCGCTGGCCGACGGCACCCATGCCGTCACCAGCCGGGCGACCGACCGGGCCGGCAACAGCAGCGGCACCTCGGCGGCGCTGACGCTGACCATCGATGCCACGGCGCCGGTGCTGTCGACCCCGGCGATCTCCGGTATCGACAATTCGGCCAACGTCATCGCCACCGGCCGTCCGACCCTGACCGGAAGCGCCGATCCGAACAGCACGGTCACGGTCATCGTCGACGGCGTCACCGTCGGCACAGTCACGACTGGCAGCGACGGGCGCTGGAGCTTCGCGGTCACCGCCCCGCTGGCCGATGGCAGCCACAACGTGGTCACCACCGCCACCGACCGCGCCGGCAACATCGGCCGTTCGGGCACGCTGAGCCTGACGGTCGACACCCAGGCCCCGACGGTGTCCGGCGGCTCTGCCCCGACGCTGACCGCCGGCGGCACGGCGACGCTGGGAACCGCGGTGTCGCTGTCGGACGCCAGCTCGCTGAACCGGGTGACGGTCACCCTGACCGACGCCCGCAGCGGCGACGAGCTGGTGATCGGCGCCCTGCCGGCCGGCATCACCGCGACCCGCGACGGCGCCGGCATCGTGCTGACCGGCGTGGCGTCGGCCGCCGACTATCAGGCGGCGGTGCGGGCGATCGGGCTGCGGTCGAGCGCCAGCGACCCGAGCTTCACCGGCACGGCGACCAGCCGGTCGATCAGCATCCAGGCCCGCGACCTCGTCGGCAACAGCTCCACCGCGACCACGGTGACGGTCGCGGTGGCCCGCGTCACCACCACCACCACGACGACCACCCCCACCGTCAACACGACCAACAGCCCGGCGATCACCACGCCGGTCACCGGCAGCGGCAACGGTCCGTCACAGTCCGGCAGCTCGGCGCTCGGTTCCTCGTCGAACGGCCCGTCCTCCAACGGCTCGTCCTCGGGCAGTGTGCTGGGCGGCAGCGTGTTGGGTGGCGGGTCGGGCCCGAGCCTGCCGGGCGGCGGCAGCGCCGGCAGCGCCGGCATCCCCGGCAGTTCGGCCAGCACGGATGCCGGTCGCTCGGTGACGCTGGGCAGTGTCGGCGGCAGCTCCGCCAGCACGGATGCCGGCCGGTCGGTGACGCTGGGCAGCGTCGGCGGCAGCTCCGCCAGCACGGATGCCGGCCGGTCGGTGACGCTCACCAGCATCGGCGGCAGCTCCTCCGGTTCCGGCAGTTCCAGCAGCGGACTGGGGGGAAGCAGCCTCGGTGGCGGGCTGGGCGGCGGTTTGGTTGGCCTCGGTGGCGGCGGTCTTGGTAGCGGTCTGGGCGGCGGCAGCCTGGGCGGCACGGGCCTCGGCGGCACCGGCGGCACGCTCGGAGGGACCGGCACGGGGACCGGAAGCAACACGGGAACCGCCAGCGGCGGCACCACGACCGGCACGGGCGGCACGACGCGCACCGGCACCAACGGCCAGGGCACTCCCGGCCAGACCGGCATCCAGGGCACCGGCCAGAACAACGGTCAGGGTCAGGGTCAGGGCCAGATTCAGGGCCAAGGCCAGGACCGGGGGACCGGCCTCGGCACCGGGCAGGGCCGCGGCCCGACGGCCGGACAGCCGGGGAACCAGGGCCAACAGGGTCAGCAAGGCCAGGGCCAGCAAGGTCAGGGCCAGGGCGAGCAGCAGGGCCAGCCGCAAAACCAGGGCGCTCCCCAGGATGGCGGCGGCACCCCGGCGGACGGCAGCGGCCGGCCGGCGGAGCGCGGAGCGGACACCCGCGCCGAGATCATGCCGGCCTCCCCCGGCTTCGCCCGTCAGGTCGCCCGCGCCCATGGCGGCCCGACCGGCGCCGCCGACCTGCTGGCCGCACTCGCCAGCCACGTCCTGCCCGACAGCCGGGCCGCCTGACGGCGGCCCGGCTCCCCATCCCCACCCATCCTTCTCACCCGGGGTCTTTCCCGCCGTCCTTCTCATTCCCGCGTCGCTTTTCCCTCATCCAATCCTTTTCCGCCGAACGGAATTGCTCCCGCCATGAAGACTTCGACCGCTCACCTCCGCCGCCGCTTGCTTTCTTCGGTGGTTCCCGTCGCCGTTCTGACGGCATCCCTGCTGGCCGCGGGCTGCGCGGTCAAACCCGAGCCGCTGACGGCCGAGGAGAATCTGGCGCGCGTCCGCAAGGATCTGGGTGTCGTCCTGACCCCGCAGGAGCCGCTGACCAAGGCGGTCTCGATGGACGAGGCGATGGCGCGGGCCATCAAGTACAACCTCGACGAACGGGTGAAGCTGATGGAGGTGGCGGTCGCCACCGACCAGCTGGACCTGTCGCGCTATGACATGCTGCCGCGCGTGGTGGCGGCGGCCGGCTATGTCGGGCGCAACAACGACGCCGGGTCGGAGAGCCTGAACCTCGCCACCGGCCGGCGGACGGGCGAGAGCACCACCGCCACCGACAGGCATCGCCGCACCGGCGACCTCGCCTTCACCTGGAACGTGCTGGACTTCGGCGTCAGCTATCTGCGGGCGCGGCAGAACGCCAATCTGGTGCTGATCGCCGACGAACGCCGCCGCCGCGTCGTCCAGGGCATCATGCAGGACGTGCGCACCGCCTATTGGCGCGCCGTCGCCGCCGAGCGGCTGCTGAAGCGGCTGGCCCCGCTGGAGAAGCGTGTCGAGGGCGCCCGCCGCGATGCCCGCACGCTGGAGGCGCTGCGCGTCCAGGCGCCGCTGCAGGCGCTCAACTACACCCGCACCCTGGTCGAGACGCTGCGCCAGCTGCAGTCGCTGCGCCGCGAGCTGGTGGCGTCGAAGTCGCAGCTGGGCGCGCTGATGGGGCTACCGCCGGGCGAGCCGTTCGAGATCGAGATGCCGGCGGCCAGCGTCATGCAGTCGCCGCCCAAGCTGGATGTCGGCGCCGAAGCGCTGGAGACCTACGCCCTGCTGAACCGGCCGGAGCTGCTGGAGGAGAGCTACAACCAGCGCATCTCCGCCGACGAGACCTGGCGGTCGCTGCTGAAGCTGCTGCCGGGCATCGACGTCAACGCCGCCCTGCGCTACGACAGCAACAGCTTCCTGCTGAACCAGCGCTGGGCCGATTACGGCGCGCGGATCAGCTGGAACCTGATCAATCTGGTGTCGGCCCCCGCCACCAAATCCTACGCCGAGGCGCAGGAGGAGCTGATCGCCTTCCGCCGTCAGGCGCTGAGCATGGCGGTGCTGAGCCAGGTGCATGTGGCGGTGCTTCAGTACCGCGAGCTGAAGCAGGAGTTCGCCCTGACCGCCGAGCAGGCCGACCTCGACACCCGCATCCGCTCGCAATACACCAACGTCGGCGAGGCCGGGCAGGTCGGCGAGCTTGGCGTGATCCAGTCGGAGGTGACGGCGCTGCTGTCCGACCTGCGCCGCGACCTGGTGCTGGCCGACCTGCACAACGCCTATGCCCGCGTGATGGTGTCGGCCGGCGTCGACCCGCTGCCCGAGACGATGGCCGCCGACGACCTGCCCACCCTGACCCAGGCGGTGAGCCGGGGCCTCTCCTCCTGGCAGGACCGGGCCAACAGCGTGATGCGCGTCAAGGACCTGATGGCTGCGCCCAAGACCGCCGCCCAGGAAGCCCCGAAGCCGGAGCCGGTCAAGCAGGACGCGGTGAAACAGGAGCCGGTCAACAAGCCGG
Source organism: Azospirillum sp. UENF 112521 (assembly GCF_058780665.1). Classification (NCBI taxonomy): domain Bacteria; kingdom Pseudomonadati; phylum Pseudomonadota; class Alphaproteobacteria; order Rhodospirillales; family Azospirillaceae; genus Azospirillum; species Azospirillum sp. UENF 112521. The sequence goes on along the minus strand of NZ_JBSNCI010000008.1, from coordinate 170,310 downwards.
TTCCGGTCGCGACCGTCCCCACCCCCACTCCGGCCCCCGCCCCTGCTCCCGTCGCAGCCGAGCCGGCGCCGAAGGCCGCCGCGGCCGAACCGGCTCCGGCCGCCGCGCCTGTCGTGCCGGCCTCCTCCGCAGCGCAGGCGCCCGCTTCCTCTCCCGCTCCTGCCCCGGTGCCGGTTCCCGCTCCGGTTCAGGCTGCCGTTTCCACTCCTGCCCCGGTGGCACCAGCCGCCGCCCAGGTCGCCGCACCGGTTGCGACGGCCTCCTTCTCTCCCGTCATCCAGGCTGAACTCGGGGCTTACGCAAGCCACAGGCTTGCCGAGAAGGAATGGGGTATCATCGCCAAACGCCTGGAAACGGAGGGCAGCGGGGTTGGCGCCCTGTATGTCGCCAGCCGGCGCAGCCAAGACGGCAAGACCATCGTCCAACTGCGCGCAGGCGGTTTCACCGACCGCGCCGCGGCCGAACGGTTCTGCCATCGTGTGAAGGATAGTCAGCGGGAATGCACTGTTCGTACCCTTTCGGCCCAAGAGCAGCAGTCCGACAGCCAGACCGCCGATCGGCTCGCGTCGCTGTGATCCGTCCCGGTGGTCGTCCCCGTGGCTGGCCCGGCATTGCTGCCGGCGCCGCTCTCCTGATCGCGCTGGTGGGTGGGGGCCTCGCCTCCACCCCGGCGGTGGCTCAGGACGCGTCCCAGGGGCAGGTCCGCGCCCTGATCGAGGCCCGGCGGCACGCCGTCCTCTCCTCCGAGATCCCCGGCCGCATCGCCCGCATGAGCGTCGATGCCGGCCAGAGCTTCAAGGCCGGCGAGCTGCTGGTCGGCTTCGACTGCTCCAGCTATCAGGCGGAACTGGACGGCGCCCGCGCCCAGCTGAACGCGGCCGAGGTGACGGCGCGGGTCAACCGGCGCCTGAACAGCCTGCGCTCCATCGGCGAGGCGGAGGTGCAGCTGGCCGAGGCCAAGGCCCAGGTCGCCCGCGCCGACGTCCGCAAGGCCGAGGTGCAGGCCCGGCGCTGCGACGTCAAGGCGCCCTTCGACGGCCGGGTGGTCGAACGCCGCATCCAGGAGCATGAGTTGGTCGCCGCCGGCGCGCCGCTGCTGGAGATCCTGTCCGACCGCGACCTGAAGGTGGAGCTGATCGTTCCCTCCTCCTGGCTGGTGTGGCTGAGGCCGGGGCAGCGCTTCGACCTGCGCGTCGACGAAACCGGCGCCACCCTGCCCGGCGAGGTCGTGCTGCCCGGTGCCAAGGTCGATCCGGCCAGCCAGTCGGTGAAGGTCACCGCCAAGCTGACCGGCGAGGGCGTTCCGTCCGGCATGATCGCCGGCATGAGCGGCACCGCCATCTTCCCCGAGCCCGCGCTGTCTTCTCTGCCGACCGGGAACCAAGGGGCTGGAAATCAGGGCGGCGCCCCCAGACCCGGAACTGCGAAGCCATGAGCACAGCCATGGCCCAGACCCCGCCCCAGCAGGCGGCTCCGCCGCAAGGGACGCCGCAGGGGACGCCGCAGGGAGGCGCGCAGCCCGTCAACGGCCTGCTGATGCTGCTGGAGTTGCAGCGGCAGGCCTGGCGGCAGGCGACGGCGCCGGAGCTGCGCTATCACATCGTCAACCAGACCCGCCGGCTGATCGCCTATCGCCAAGCGGCCTTCCTGACGGTGGGCGAGCGCGGACGGGCGACGCTGGGGGCGGTGTCCAACATCGCGGTGCTGGAGCCGAACGCCCCCTTCGCCCAATGGCTGGAGGAAGCGGTGCGCGCCGTCGCCACCGGGCACGACGCCAACAGCGTCCACGTCGTCGATCCCGCCGCCCTGCCCGCCTCCGTGCGCAGCGCCTGGGGGGAATGGGGACTGGCGCAGGTGCTGTGGTGCCCGCTGCGCAAGCCGCAATCCCCGCAGGAGGCGCCCCGGGAAGCCCCTGGGGGAACGGCGCCCGCCGCCGCCGCGGAAAAGGCAGCACCGCCGCTGGCCGGCCTGTGGCTCGGCCGTGACGAGCCCTGGACCGACGGCGAAATCCTGTTGCTGAGCCATCTGGCCGAAGGCTACGGCCATGCCTGGTGGGCGCTGTCGGGCAAGCGGACGAAGCGGCACGGGCTGCGTCGGACCCTGCTGCCGCTGCTGGCGCTGCTGGCCGTCGCCGGCGCGCTCGCCATCCCGGTGCCGATGTCGACCCTGGCCCCGGCCGAGATCCAGACCAGCAATCCGGTGATCGTCGCCGCCCCGCTGGACGGTGTGATCGAGCGGTTCCATGTGCAGCCAAACCAGCCGGTGGCGGCCGGCCAGCCCCTGTTCAGCTTCGAGTCCACCGTCCTGCGCAGCCGCTTCGAGGTGGCGCGCAAGGGGCTGACCCAGGCGGAGGCCGAACTGCTGACCGCCTCGCAGGCCGCCTTCGCCGACCCGCAGACCAAGGCGCGCATCGCCCAGCTCCGCGCCCAGGTGGAGTTGCGCCGCGCCGAGATGGCGCTCGCCCGTGACCTGCTGGAGCGGGTGACGGTGAAGGCCGAGCGCGCCGGCATCGCCGTCTTCACCGACGTCAACGACTGGCTGGGCAAGCCGGTGTCGGTGGGCGAGCGCGTGCTGACCCTGGCCGACCCGCAGGCGCCGGAGATCGACATCATGGTGCCGGTCGGCGACGCCCTGGTGCTGGAGCCGGGTTCCCCGGTGGAGCTGTTCCTGAACGTCGATCCGCTCCACCCGCTGCGGGCGCGGTTGACCCATGCCAGCTACGAAGCCGGCCTGTCGGCCGCCGGCGTGCTGTCCTACCGGGTCAAGGCGGCACTGGACGCAGGAGAGGCCCCGCCCCGCATCGGCCTGCGCGGCACCGCCAAGATCCTGGGCGACCGCGTGCCGCTGGCGCTTTACCTGTTCCGCCGCCCGCTGGCCCTGCTGCGCCAGTCGCTGGGCATCTGAGGCAGCCCTCCCAAGGCAAACCCGACGGCAAACCCGAGGACTCCCGTGTCCATCGCCCTCACCCCTTCCGCCGGCTCCTCCACCGAAGGCCCCTCCACCGGAGGCCATGCCGCCAGCTTCGCCCCGGCCGACCCGCTGGCGTCCCTGCGGCTGCCGGGGTTGCGCGACGACCTGGCCCTGCTGCCGGCGCCGGCGGGACAGGACGGGGCGCCGGGCTGGACCATCCACGACCCGGTGCGCAACCGCTATTTCCGCATCGGGCCGGAAGGCTTCGCGCTGATCGCCCACTGGCACCATGCCAACCCGCGCACCATCGCCGCGGCGGTGGCGGAGCAGAGCCTGTTCGAGCCGACGGCCGAGGACGTGATCGGCTTCTACCAGTTCCTGGCGGCCAACAACCTGACCGTCACGACCGACACCGCCTTTCTGGCGCGGCAGGCGGCGGCGCGGCACACCGGCTGGTTCTGGTGGCTGGTCCACAACTACCTGTTCTTCCGCATCCCGCTGGTGCGGCCGGACTGCTTCCTGTCGGCGACGGTGGGGCTGGTGGCGCCGCTCTACAGCCGGGCCTGGATGGTCCTGGTGCTGCTGACCGCGCTCCTGGCCGGGCTGCTGGTGGCGCGGCAGTGGGATGCCTTCCTGCACACCTTCCAGCATTTCTTTTCGCCCGAAGGGCTGGCGCTCTACGGCGTCACCCTGCTGGGCACCAAGATCTGCCACGAGCTTGGCCATGCCTACACCGCCAAGCGCTTCGGCTGCCGGGTGCCGACCATGGGGGTGGCTTTCCTGGTGATGTGGCCGGTGCTCTACACCGACACCACCGACGCCTGGAGGCTGGTGTCGCGCCGGCAGCGGCTGGCGGTGGGAGCCGCCGGCATGGCCACCGAGCTGACGATCGCCGTCTTCGCCACGCTGGCCTGGAGCTTCCTGCCCGACGGACCGCTGCGCAGCGCCGCCTATTTCCTGGCGACGGTCAGCTGGGTCACCACGCTGGCGATCAACCTCAGCCCCTTCATGCGCTTCGACGGCTATTACCTGCTGTCCGACGCGCTGGACGTGCCCAACCTGCAGGATCGCGCCTTCGCCATGGCGCGCTGGAAGCTGCGGGAGTGGCTGTTCGGCCTCGGCATGGCTCCGCCGGAGGAGATGCCGGCGGGGCGGCGGCGCATCCTGCTGGCCTATTCCTACGCCACCTGGGTCTACCGGCTGGTGCTGTTCCTCGGCATCGCGCTGCTGGTCTACCACGTCGCCATCAAGGTTCTGGGGATCCTGTTGTTCGTCATCGAGATCGGCTGGTTCGTCGCGCGTCCCTTCCTGACCGAGGCCAAGGCCTGGTGGTCTCTGCGCGACCGTTTCCATATGAACCTGCGCACCGGGCTGACGCTGGCCGGGCTGGCGGCGGCGGTCGGACTGACCCTGCTGCCGGTGACCGCCACCGTGTCGGTGCCGGTGGTCTGGCGGGCGTCGGGGTTCGCCACCGTCTACGCCCCCTTCCCCGCCCGGCTGGAGGAGACGCTGGTCGCCCGCGGCCAGAGCGTGGTGGAGGGCGAACCGCTGTTCCGCCTGACCGCTCCCGACCTGGAGGGCAAGCTGCGGCAGGCCGAACTGCGCATCGACTGGATGCAGGAGCAGATCGCCCGCCTGACCGCCAGCCGCGAGCAGCTCGACCGCGTGCGGGCGATGGAGGAGGATCTGGCCGCCGCCCTGGCCGAGCGGCAGGGCATTCTCGACAGCCGCGACCGGCTGGTGGTGCGCGCTCCCCTGTCGGGCACCGTGCGCGACATGGAGGATGCGCTGATCCCCGGCCGCTGGATCGGTCCGAAACTGCCGCTGGCGATGGTGGTGGCGCCGGGCAGCGGCGAGCTGGTCGGCTATGTCGGCGAAGGCGATTTCGACCGGCTGAGCCCGGGGGCCGGAGCACAGTTCCACCCCGACGATCCACTGGCCCCCCGGCGCGCGGCGACGGTGCGCGCGGTCGACCCGGTCGCCGTGTCGGTTCTGGACGTGCCGGCACTGGCCTCGGTCAATGGCGGGCCGGTGGCGGTGGAGGGGCAGGCGGGCTCCCAGCCGGGCCAGCAGCCCCATGGCGGCTCCACCCGCAGCGCGCTCGCCCCTGTGGAGGCGGTCTACCGCATCACCCTGGCCGTCGAACCGGTGAGTGCCGGGCCGGGCGCAGCCGGCGCACAGGACGGGCCGGAGCGCGTCACCCGCGGCATCGTCCGCGTGGCGGGCGAGGCCCGCAGCATCGCCGAACGCTTCTGGCGCATGGCCGCATCGGTGCTGATCCGCGAGACGGGGTTCTGAAGCTTGGGCCCGCCTGAAATCCCGCCGCTGGTGGAAGCGTTGATCTGGAAAGCCCATGCCCATAAAGTGCTTCCGGCTTTCAGCGACGGATCGGCGGACCATGGCTCTTCAAAAATTCAACATCGTTGCTTCGAATGGAACGACGTTCTTTTTGCAGCTCGATCCGCAGGATATGGCCCAGCGTGACGTCATCGCCCATTTCCTTGGCGGCCAGATGTACGAACACGAAACGTCGCTGCTGTTCCTGAAGGTTCTTCGCTCCGGCGATACCGCCGTCGATGTCGGCGGCAATGCCGGCTATTTCACCATGCTTGCCGCGACCGCGGTGGGCGCACAGGGACGCGTGGTCACCGCCGAGGCCAATCCCGGACTGGCGGCCCTGATCCGCGACAGCGCCGCGCTGAACGATGTCTCGCATCTTTTCATCGAAAACGTTGCGATCAGCGATCGCAACGGAGAGATCGTCTTCGGATCGAACGGGACCAACGACAGCAATGGCGGCGTCGTGCCCGAGAAGACGCCGGGAGAAGCGCTGGAAAGCAACGAGTCCATCACGCAGTTCGTCGCCCGCGCCGAGACGCTCGACAGTCTGGCGGAGCGGCACGGGCTTGAGCGCATCCGCCTGCTGAAGATCGACACCGAGGGACATGAGTTGAATGTCCTGAAGGGCGCCGAAGGGCTTCTTCACGGGAAGAGGATCGACTTCATCGCCGCCGAACTCAACCTTCCCGGTCTGGCAAGGAACCGCACGAACCAGCACGAGCTGCGCCGGTTCATGGTGGAGCACGGCTATCACATGTTCCTGCTCGACCATGGCGGAGCCCTGCCCCGCCTCGTGCCGCCCGGAAGCGAGGTCAGGCAGACCTACACCTGCAACGTCCTGTTCTCCCGCATCGAAACGGTTGCCGGGGTCTGGGACAGCGTGGCGAACGAGCCTGCCGCCGTCAGCATCGCCAAACGCTGAAGCCTGCTCCTCCTATCAGCCTCCTGCCGCCAGCATCCCATCGCCGTCCACGGCAAACCCCGCCGTGGACGGGCGGACATAGCCGATCGGGTTGGGGCGCGGCTCGTTGCGGCCATACTGGATGAAGTGGACCAGAGCCTGCTGCTGGTCGCTGCCGAAAGCGCGCTGGAGGTCGGGGTTGGCCATCAGATAGGCAAGCGCGTTGAATTGGGTCGGCCGCCCGGCCGCCTGTCCGGTCGACTGGTAATGGGCGGTGGCGGCGGCGGTGTCGGTGCCGAAGGTTGCCGCCAGATCCGGGTTGGCGGCCAGATAGCTCAGCGCATCGAAGCCGGCGGCGTCGCGCCGCGGCGTGTTGCCGTAGAGGACGACATAGAGCTTCACCTGCTGCTCGCTGCCCAGGAAGACGCTCAGCAGATCCGGGTTGGCCAGCAGATAGTCGTGGGTGTTGAAGCTGGTGCTGCGGTTCTCCAGCCGGCCATAGCGGATGTAATGCTCCTCCGCCCGCACGGGATCGTTGCCGATGACGGCGGCGAGGTCGCGGTTGGCCGCCAGATAGGAGAGCGCGTCGAAACTGGTGCTGCGCCCCTCCCGCCGGCCGCTGGACAGGTAATGGCCGGCCGCCCGCGCGGTGTCGGTGCCGAAGGCGGCGGCAAGGTCGGGGTTGGCGGCCAGATAGGCCAGGCTGTCGAAGGTGATGCCGCGCCCCTCGGCCCGGCCGGCGGTCACGTAATGGCGGGCCGCCGCCGACGGGTCCAGCCCGAAGGCCGACGCCAGATCCGGGTTCGACACCAGATAGCCGTAGCCGTCGAACCGGGTGCTGCGCCCCTCCCGCTGGCCGCTGGACAGATAATGGCGGGTGGCGGCCGTGGTGTCGGTGCCGAAGACGGCGGCGAGGTCGGGGTTGGCGGCGAGATAGGCCAGCGGGTCGAAGCTGCCGGCCGACCGCCCTTCCCGGCGGCCCAGGGTCAGATAATGGCGGCTCGCCGCCGCAAGGTCGTAGCCGAAGGCCGCCACCAGATCGGGATTGGCGGCGAGGTAGGAGAGCGGGTCGAAGGACCGGGCCGCCCGCCCCTCCGCCCGGCCGACGGACAGGTAATGCGCACGCGCCGCCGCGGCGTCGGTGCCGAAGACGGCGGCAAGGTCGGGATTGGAGGCGAGATAGGCCAGCGGGTCGAAGCCGGCCATCGTCTCGGCCAGCGTGGTCACCCGCAAGGTCACGGTCTGGCCGCTGACCGCCCCCTGGCTGTCGGTGACGGTGTAGGCGAAGGACCCCGGCGACGCCGGGGTGCCGGATGATGCCTGATAGGTCAGGCCGGCCAGATCGGCCACCCCCAGCGTCACCCCGGCCGTGACGGCGGTGCCGTTGGCGAGCCGGAGCGTGCCGGCGGACGGCAGGCGGACCAGCGTCACCGTCATGCTGTCGCCGTCGTCCGGGTCGCTCGGCCGGTCGATGCCGAGAGCGATGGCCGGCCCGGCCTCCAGGGCGGTCAGGGTCTTGTCGCCCTGGACGGCCGGCGGCCGGTTGGCCGGTCGCGAGGCGATGGTGAAGCCGATCCAACGGCTCCACGCCACGCCGTTGTAGGCGCGCACCGACAGCTCGTCGATGCCGGGCAGGGTGGAGGCGGCGAAGGTGACGCCGGCGAAGGCCGCCGCGGTCAGCGGCACCGCCGCGCCGGCAGCTTGGGCCGTCCCGCCGACCATGATGGAGCCGGCGCCGCTGGTGTTGTCGACCAGCTCATACTGGGTGACGAGGCCGCCGGCCGGATCGGTCGCCGTGATCAGGCTGGCAATGGCGATGGAGGAACCGATGGAAACCCGGCCGGCCCTGGCGGCGACCGCCGGAGGCAGCAGGCTGATGCGGGTGTCGGCGAACAGGGCGAATTCGACGTCGGTCAGCGTGTCGGTGCCCTCGCCGCCGCCGGAAATGGTGGCGCCGTCGGAGGTGACGGTGACGGTGTAGGAGGACCGGCTGCCGTTGTAGACCGCGGTGTCGGTTCCGCCGCCACCCTGCAGCGTGTCGTCGCCGGCCCCGCCGGTCAGCGTGTCGTCACCCGCCCCGCCGATCAGCAGGTTGTTGGCGCCGTTGCCGATCAGGATGTCGTTGCCGCTGCCGCCGATGGCGTTCTCGATGGTGACGCCGGCGGCGATCGACACATTGCCCACCGCCAGCCCGCCCGACCCGTTGGGGCCGATGGAGCTGAAGGCTCCGGGCGTCAGGTCGATGCTGACGGCCGATGCCTGCCCGCCGGCATCGATGGTGTCGGTGCCGCCGGCATCCCAGATGGACTGGCTGACCGCGACCGTGTTGCTGGCGAAGGCATAGCGGTCGTCGCCGATGCGGGTGTTGGTGTTGGCGCCGTACAGGTACTGCGCCGCCGCGATGTCGTACAGCGCCGGCCCCGTCGCCAGCCCGTTCAGACCCAGGCTGGGGTGCCTGTTGTAGGACATGATCGTGTAGCGGTAATTGTCCTCGGCCGAGGACAGGTAGGGCGGTTCGCCCCCGCCGCCGGTGGCGTTGTAGTTGCCGGGATGCTTCAGCCCGATGGCATGCCCGATCTCGTGCAGGATGGTCAGGTAGCCGTAGGTTCCAAGCGTCGGGCTTGTGTTGGCGGCACTGCTGTTGGACAGGTAGATGTCGCCGCCGCCGTCATAGAGCGAGCCGCTCGGATAATAGGCGTAGGCGGCGCTGGAGCTTTGCCGGTTGGTGCCGAGGCGGATCGACCCGCCCTGCCCGCTGTTGGCGCTGTCGGAGGTCTCGACGAAGAAGATGTTGGCGACCGCGCTCCAGGCGGCCAATGCTTGGCGCACCGCGTCGCGCTGCGTGGCGGACAGCGGCGCGAACCCGGTCCCGTCCGAGACGGTGGCGTAGGACGGCAGCTGCTCCATGAAGCTGTAGGTGACGGTTGCCCCGCTGCCGGCGGCACCGCTGCCCCAGCGTGGCGTCCCCGTCGCCAGCAGGGCCGAGACGGTGGCGGAGGCGGCGCCCTGCGGAACCGAACCTTGCGGGTCCGGGGTTGCGGCAATCGGCGCGGCACTCCAGCCGGCGGCATTGCACAGCAGGCAGGAACAGGCAGGCACGGTGCCGGCCGGGGCGTCGGACAGGTCGGAAATGGTGGTCGTCATGGACGGGAGCGGATCCGGGCCGCGGATCTGCGGCTCCGCCACTCTACAACCTTTCATTCCCCAATCGAAAGGGGAGGCAAACCCGGACCTTTTTTCTCACCGCCGTGCCTTGGAGGGCGATCGGCCGGATCCCGGCCGGTCAACCCCATCACCCCTTCATCTTGAGATGGATCTTGGAGACCGGGAAATAACGCCTGTGGACATAGATGGCCTGATTGGGCCTCAGGATGCCTTTCCACTCGCCGTAGATGTCGATGTCCTCATGTTCGATGCCATAGCGCTTGACAAGAACGGAATAGATGCTCTGGTCATGGCGATGATTTTTATGGTCGCCGAAAATCGCGCTCTTGATGCAGGCGTAGAGGAACCCCTCGTCCACATAGCGCTGGAACCGTCCATTGGGCTTGTAGCCCTGGATTCCCGCGCATATCTGGTTGGCGTTCTTTTCCTCTTCGGACGCTCCCATGATCCTGAAGCAGAGATCGTGCGTCCAGGTCCTGTTCTTGTGGGAATCGCCGACGACGAAGATATGGTTCTGCTCGATCTTCTCGTAGATGTCCTTGATGTCCCGCACCAGCATCGCGCCGGAATCGAGATAGAAGATGTTGTCTCCGTAGGATGCCGCATCCTTGATGACGAAGGTCTTCCAGGCATACTGCTTGGGAGTGAGGAACTCGGGGTATATGTCGGACAACCAGGCCGGGAATTCCACGACCTGCACCTTGTGGCACCTGTTCAGCAAATCGACCTGTTCTCCTGAAAGACCGAGATTGTAGACGAGGATTCTGTCGATGGTGGAATCGCTCGTCGAATGAACAGTGCTGATCAGAAGAAGGCAGGATTCGTAGTAGGCGGAGTTGCAGCAGGTAACAAGGACATTCGACATCTTCAGCACTGCCCCGACACAGGAATTCTTCCGGAAAATTTGACCGACATTATCAGAAATCTCGCTGCATCAGCAACCCGGCGGGTTGCCTTTCCTTCCGATCAACTCCTCGAACACCGCCTCGATCCGGTCGACCGAGCGGGCGACGGTGAAGTCGCGGGCGCGGCCGGACAGGGCCATGCGCATCCAAGCATCACGATGGCGGGAGTTCTCCAACCGGCAGCGCTGCACAACAGGCAGGAACAGACAGGCATCGTGCCGCCTGGGGCGTCGGGCAGGTCGGAGAGTGTGATTGGCATGACCGGGAGGGAAACAGCACCGCGGACTGCGGCACGGCCACTCTACAGCCTTTCATTCCCCTATCGAAAGGGGCGGTTGCTCCGGACCTTTTTTCTCACCGCCGGGCTCCGGAAGTGACCCGTCAGGTCATTCCCGCCCCTTCGCCTTGAGCTGGATTTTGGAAACCGGGAAAGCGCGTCTGTGGACATAGATGGCCTGATCGGGCCTTAGAATGCCTTGCAACTCGCCGTAGATGCCTATGTCCTCGGGTTCTATGCCGTAGCGGCTGACCAGGACGGAATAGATGCTCTGGTCATGGCGATGGTTCTTGTGATCGCCGAAAATTGCGCTCTTGATGCAGGCGTAAAGAAACCCTTCATCCACGTAACGCTGGAACCGGCCGTTGGGTTTGTAACCCTGGATTCCTGCGGATATCTGATTGGCATTCTTTTCCTTCTCGGAGGCCCCCATGATCTTGAAGCAGAGATCATGGGTCCAGGTCTTGTTTTGCCCCCAACCGCCGACGACGAAAATGTGATTCTTTTCGATCTTCTCGTAGATGTCCTTGATGTCCCTTACCAACATCGCGCCGGAATCGAGATAGAAGATGTTGTCTCCGTAGGATGCCGCATCCTTGATGACGAAGGTCTTCCAGGCATACTGCTTGGGGGTGAGGAACTCGGGGTATATGTCGGACATCCAGGCCGGGAATTCCACGACTTGGACCTTATGACACTTTTCCAGGAAAGCGACCTCTTCGCCCAAAAGACCGAGATTATAGACAAGGATCTTATCAATAGTCGAATCGCTCAAATTATGGACAGTACTAATCAAAAGAAGGCAGGATGAGTAATATTCGGAGTTGCAACAAGTGACGAGGACATTTGTCATCTTCAATTTACCCAAAAACTAATAGGTATTTCCGGCAACAACTTTGACGATAATACCAAAAATCTTCATTATTGGCAACTTTAGAGGCCATCTTTCACTCTGGCCAGCTCCTCGAACACCGCTTCGATGCGGTCGACGGACCGGGCGACGGTGAAGTCGCGGGCGCGGTCGCGGCCGGACAAGGCCATGCGCAGCCAGGCATCGCGGTCCTTGACCAGGCTGCGCAGGCGGCCGGCAAGCGCCTCATGGTCCTCCGCCTTGAACAGCAGGCCGTCCACGCCGTCGCGCAGCACCTCGCCGCTGCCGCCGGTGCCACTGCCGACCACGGTCAGGCCGGCGGCCATCGCCTCCACCTGCGAGATGCCGAAGGGCTCCTGGAAGACGCTGGGGAAGACCAGGACGTTGCAGCGGGCGAACAGGTCGGACAGGCCGCGGCGGTCGAGGAAGCCGGTGAAGCGCACCTTGCCGGCCATGCCGTGGCGCTCGATGAAGTCGCGGCAGCGGGCCGCCAGATCGGTGTCCGGCGCCTCCCCGGCGAAGGTGCAGTCGAAGTCGATGCCCTCGCGGTGCAGGATCGCAAGCGCGTTGATCAGCGTCTGCGGCCCCTTGTAGTTGACGAACAGGCTGGCGAAGGCGATGCGCAGCCGGTCGGTCGAGGGCATCGCCGCGCGGTGGAAATAATCGACGCGGGCGCCGGGATGGATCACCGTGGCGGGCAGGCCGTAGCCGCCGGCGACAAGCCGGTCCGCCACCCAGCCGCTGGCCGGTCCGGCGCGGTAGAGGGGGGAGCGGGGTGCCGTCTCCGGCGCGTAGCCGGGATTCTGGTTGCCCAGGCAGTGCAGAACCGGGACGCCCATCTGCCGGGTCAGCGGGTCGAGAAACTCGGTTCCGACCAGATCGAGGTTGCCGACCAGACAGGCGTCGGCGCGGAAGTCGCGGGCGGTCTCCAGCACGCGGCGGATGTTGGCGCGGACCAGCGCGGCGCGATGGGCCGGATCGTCGTGGATGAAGGCGCGGCCGTCCTTCCAGGTGCCATAGAGGGTCAGCGAGCGGTCGACATGCGCCTCGATATCCTCGGTGCCGGCCATGCCGGGCCGGGCGAGTTCGGGCACGTCGGCGGTCAGCACCGTCACCACATGGCCGCGGCGGATCAGTTCGGCCGAGAACTCCCACAGCTTGCGGCCATAGCCGCCGAACTCCTGCGGTGGGAACAGGTTGGTGACCACCAGGATGCGGCGCGGCCGGCCGGTCGACGGGGCGGCCGCCTGCCGGAACAGGCCGAGGTAGCGCTCCAGCCCCGGATGGCCGCCGGTGGCGGCGGCGAAGGCGGCGGCGTCCAAATCCGGAGCCGGGTCTGCGGTTCCGGCGAGACGGGCGGCACGCCGGGCCTCGCAGAGATAGACGAATGCCTCCAACGCGCGTCCCGCCACCGCACACAGGCGGGCCAGCCCGGCGAGCGCATCCGGCTGCTGGCGGTCCAGCCCGACGGCACCCAGCAGAAACCGTTCCGCCAAGCTGTTCTCGCCGAAGCGGGCGGCCAGACGGGCGGCGCCGACCATCTGGTCGGCGGTCCTCAGCATCGGCTCCAGCGCCGCCAGGCGCGCACGCCGCAGATCCGGCGCCAGTCCCGCCGCCAAGTCCGGATCGGACAGCGAGCGTCCGGCATAGCGCAGGGCGTCGGCGCACTGGAACAGGATGCCGCCGGGTTCGGTGGGCACGAAGCCCCAGCCGGCCAGATGGGCGGAGACCGCGGCATGGTCGCGCGCCGACGCGGCGGGGCAGAGGACGAAGGCGCCGGACAGCCGGGCCATCCGGCGGTCGGCTTCGGCCCTATCGGAACCGGCACCCGGCCAGGGCAGCAGCGTCACCGCATCGTCCCGCACCCGGTCGGGGGATGGCGGCAGCGGCAGGGCAACCGGGGCGGTCTCGGCGTCCGGCGCGGCGTCCGGTGTGGCGCCGGGTGCGGCAAAGGCCACCCGCGGCAAATCGCGGGCCATGAGGCGCAGGTCGGCGGCGAATCCGTCCTCCACGGCGGCATGGACGGTCAGCCGCGACGCGGTCAGTTGCAGCCTCTGCAATGCCTCGTAGGCGGCGAGGCGGCAGCGGAAGCCGGCGCTCCGGGCCGGCAGGGCCGACAGTCCGCGTCGTTCCCCGCGCACCTCCAGCGCCGGATCGACGCGGTCGTCCAACACCGCGGCGTAGAACTGGGCGCATTTGACCCGCGGGCTGTGGAATTCCAGCAGATGCGCCTGTCCGGCCCGGCGGATCGCCATCGCCTGATCCGGGTGGTCGAGGTAATGGCGGGCCATCTCCACCAGCTCGCCGGGCGAACGGTAGGTCGCGAGATGGCGGCCGGGGGTGAAGCAGCGCTCCAGACCGGCGTCGGGCGACAGCGCATCGGTCAGCAGGAAGCCGCCGGCGCCCAGCGCCTCGAAGACGCGCAGGTTGAGGTCGCCGTTCAGCGAGACGTTCAGCGTGATCTGCGAGCCGGCATAGATGTCGGCCGCCATTTCCGGCGGCGCCCGCATCGCGGTCAGCGGCAGCCCGGCTTCCGTCAGCCGGTCCAGCACATGACGCCGCCAGGGATGGAAGGCGCCGACCTGGCCGACGAAGGTGAGGGGGCGGTCGGGGACTGCGGGAATGTCGCGCCGGCGCAGCGCATAATCCACCGCCGGGATCCAATAGACGCGGTCGAACCCCGCCTCCAGGAAGGCATGGGCATGCTGGCGGGTGTGGTCGAGAACCACCGCGTCGAAGCTCTCCATCGCGCCATAGGCCAGCAGCGTGCGCAGCGGGCCGGCGAAATGGTGGGTGTCGCCGACCAGCAGAACCTTGGTGCCCGGCAGCCGGTCCAGCCCGCGGGGAAGGTTGCGCCGGGTGGCGTCGGCCTTCACCACGATCAGCTCCGGACGCTGGTGCGCCGGCAGTCGGGCGACGACGGCCACCAGATCATATTCGCCGGGCGGGGTGTTCAGCGACGCGAAGCCGTCGCCGGTTTCCACCGTCGGGCAGTCGGGCCCGCAGAACACCTCGCGCTCCGAGAACAGCGGCCGGCGGTAATAGTCGGGCGTGGCAAGGCAGCAGAACAGCGTGCGGGGAGCGTCGGCTGCCGGCTGCGGGAGGAGGGAGGCGGCTTGCGTGTGCGGCGGCATGCGGAGGTCTCGGACGCGGGTTGGGAAACGGCGGACCCCATGCCCGCCGCGCCATGGGCCGGACTCAGGAGGCCGGCGGCTCCCCCCAGCCGGGGACGGTGTCCGCGCCGACCAGCGGACGGCGGAAGCCGCCGCCGGCGATCTCCGCCCGGATCCGGTCGGGGGTCATCGACACCACCCGCTCATACTCGGCGGTGTTGTGGGCGTACCAGGGGTTTTCCGTGACCGAATTGGCCGACCGCGCATGGCTGAGATGGAGCAGCGGCCCCAGCGTCCGCTCCACCCGCTCGCCCAGCAGTTCCAGGCGGCGGTAGATCTCGAAATCCTCCCAGCCCCAGGAGACGAATCTCTCGTTGAAGCCGCCGAGCCGGTCGAACACCCGGCGGGCGAAGAAGACCGAGCCGCCGTAGGAGTTCTTGTAGAGCATCTCGTTGCGCGGATCGAACAGGTCGATCTGGGTCACCGCCAGCGTCCGCTCCACGCCGGGCACGAAGTCGGGGGCGACGTCGAAGAACAGGCCGTTGAACGGGCAGGCGAGCGCCGCGCCGTCATGGACGGCCTGCCGGGCCAGCACATACTGGGTCGGCTCCACCAGAACGTCGGTGTCCTGCACGACCAGGATCGGCGTGGCCGCCGCCGCCGCCATGAGGTTGATCTGCTTGGCCTTGTGCGTGTAGGGGCTGTCGTTGCCGGTCAGGTGGACATAGCCGTAGTCGGCGGACCCCAGCCCCAGTTCGGCCATGATGCCGGGGACGTCCTGGCGCTCCGGATTGTCCTCGCAGATCAGGATGTTGGTGTCCAGATACCGCCGCAGATAGGTGACCAGGATGCGCAGGTTGCGCCTGCGGTCCGGGGATTCGATCCGGCAGGGCACCAGGAAGGTGACGTCGCGCAGGTCCAGCCGTCCGCCACGGCGCAGCGGCTCGCGCAGCGCCTGGTGGCGGGAGGCGAGCGACAGGGCATGGTCGAGCTGGGCCGCCAGCCCCTCATCGTTCGGCAGCAGCGACGCCGCGGTCTCGTAACAGTCGGCCGCGGTCCCCCAGCGGCCGGTCCACTGCATCATCTCGCCCAGCCGGATATGGGCCTGCGGCCGGTCGGGCCATTTGGCCAGGACCTTGCGGTAGGTGGCCGCCGCCGCCCCCAGCCTGCCCTGCATCTGCTGGGCGTAGCCCAGGTTCGACATCGCCTCCGGCTGGTCGGGCACCGCCACGAGGATGCTCTCGTAGACGGCCTCGGCCTCGGCCAGCCGTCCGGCATGGTGGTGCTCGACGGCGATGCGGAAGGCTTCTTCGAGGGTCGGCATGAAAGCTCCGTCGGGGCAATCCATCTGCCGGGCCGTTCGGGCGCGGGCAGGACGGCCGCTTACTTACCGCAGCCGCAATCGCGATGCACGGCCGAAGACAAACCGGCGGACCGGCGTCCCGCGCTCCTCACAGGCCGTATGCCCGCAGGATTTCGTCCCGCTTCGCGCTGTAGGGGCTGTTGCCGTGCTTTCCGGCGAGCGCGCCGGTCAGGACGAGCGGCAGCGCATCGGGGGCACGCGGCGGCAGGACGCTGTCCGGCCAGGCGGCGTGCGCCATCTCGCTCCCCAGCAGCTGCGCGGCGCGTTCGACGCAGGCGAACAGGGCGACCTGGTCGATCATCCAGATGTAGCAGCGGGCGAAGTTGGTCCGCAGGAAATCCGCGATCATCAGCAGCGTCAGATAGCCGCTGCGGCTGTGGCGGAAATAGACGAAGGAGGCGTTGTAGCGGCTGCACAGCGGCTCGCCGCGATAGTCGGTGTGGGCGACGTCGGCGGTGCCGGCGAGCCTGACGATGTCCTCCGGCTTCTCGCGGAACAGCACGTCGGCATCGCAGACGATCACGTCGGCCTTGTGCAGCAGCATCGCCTCCGCCGCGATGAGGAAGCGGGAGGACGCGTAATAGGGCTTGTCGATGGCCTCCCCCCGCAGCGCCCAGCGCTCGTGCGAGAAGGTGACCGGCATGGCGCCGACGATGCCCCGCAGCCGCTCGATCAGCTGGGCGACCTCCGCATCGCCGTTGACGATGTGGTAGTGGACGGCCACCGCCGACCCGAGCGCGTGGAGGTTCAGGATCTGCGCTGCGGCGTAGCGCTTGAAATAGGCGCCGTCCACCGACACCAGCACCACATGCCGTCCGGCCGGGGCGAAGGGCGGCGCCGCATCCGCCTGGGCCAGGGCCTGGGCCGCCCGGCGGAAGGACAGGGACGACAGGTCGATGACGCAGAGCCCGTCGCTTGCGTATTTTCCCTGCCGGAACAGGGCTTCGCCGAGCCAGAGATGGAAGATGGCATTCTGGCAGCCGGCCGCGGCGCGGCCATGGGCCTCCGCCAGATCGGGGCGGCCGGCCTCGTTGAACAGGAAGGACAGGTTGGCATGGACCTGCGGCCGCAGGGGGGATGGCGCCGCCCGTTCCAGCGCCCGGCCGAGCAGGTCGATGCCCTGCCGGGGGATGGCCGGATCGCGTTCGAGGACCCCCATGCCGGCATAGGCCAGCCGGTGCGCCAGGGCGAGATACAGGGCCTCGTCATCGGGCCGGCAGCCGATCAGCGCGTCGGCAAGCCGGCCCCTCTCCGCCCCGTCGCCGATCCGGGAAATCAGCAGCGCTATGATGTCGTAGAGGCGCTGACGGTCGCCGGCGGCCTCGATGGCGCAAAGCTCGCGGTCGAGGGCGGCATGGTCGATTGCGCAGGCCGCGGCGATGCCGCCGATCACCTGCCGGAATTTCTGCTGATCCATGCGCAAACCCGCCTGCGTTAAGGTGCGTGCCGAAGCCGAGGGCCGAAGATGGCTCTTTGCCCTGCTCCCCCCGACGATGCAAGAGCCCCTCGCTCCGGGGCCGGGCCAATGCCGAGAAGGTCGGGGCCGCCGGTCACAGGGCGTCCAGCCCGCGCAGAAGGCCGATCAGCCGGTGGGCGGCGGACCGCCAGCTGAAATTCTCCAGCAGAAGCTCGCGGGCGGACAGTCGGGTGCCGTCGGGATCGTCGATGACCGCGCGCAGCAGCCGGGCGGCTGCCTCCTCGTCGGGGGTCCACCAGTCCCGGCCGCGATAGCCGTCCAGGGCGGGGGTGACGCGGCTGGGAATCATGTGGGCCACCCGGCCGTCCAGATAGGCGCGATAGGCGCTGTGGTCCGGGGCCAGCAGGGTCAGCCCCATGGCGCCGGCCTGCGCCATCGGCAGGTCCCAGCCCTCGCCATGCGACATGCTCCAGTAATGGGTGGCGGTGGCGTGGAGCGACATCATGTCCGCATCCGACAGCATGCCCTCGATCAGGAACAGAGGGGCTGCCTGCTCCAATGTCCGGCCGGTCTCCGCCGTCAGCCGGACCAGAAGATCGCGGATGCTGCCGGACGCCCCTCCCCCTTTGCCGGCCTTCAGCAGCAGGGCGGCGCCATCCTCCGCCCGCGTCGTGCGCAGCCACACCCGCAGCAGCCCCTCCAGGTTCTTGCGGCTGTTGAGGTCGGAAATGTTGAGGATGCGCACCGGATAGTCGGTCATCCGGCGCCCGTTCAGGCCAAGGAAGGCGGCGGGCGCCACCCGGCCGGGCTCCAGCGGTTCCACCCCTTCCGGGCAGACATGGACGCGGCCGGCCGGATGGCCGGCATTGAGCCATGCTTGGCGGGAGGAGTCGGTGGCGACGACGACATGGTCGTGGCGCCGGCTGTGCGTCGCCCACAGGGGCGGAATGTCGAGCGCCTCGAACACGGTGTAGTTGATCGTCTTCAGGTTTGGCACCGCCTCGACCACCAGCGGCGTGGTGAAGCTCAGCACCGCCTTGGCCCGCACCGGCCGGTCGAGCGTGTGAAGGAGCGGGTCGATCTGATCGTCGGGCAGATTGTCGACATCGTCATGGTTCAGGTCGACCAGCCGGATCCGCACTCCTGCATCGACCAGATGGCGGACGAACTGGCGGACCTTGTGGGCATAGCCGCTGTTGTCGCGGAAGGCGCCGCGGACCACCAGCCCCGGCGGCAGCGACGGGTCGGCGGCATCGCGGGCGATCCCGCGGGCGGTGGCTACTCGCTCCAGTGCCCGGCGCAGCCGGGATGCGAATGCGCCGCCCGCCTCCAGGGCGGCGGCGCGGCGCAAAATCCGTTCGGCCTCGTCCAGCCGGCCACGGGCGAGCGCTTCGCTTCCCAGGGTGATCAGCGTCACGCCACAGTCCGGCTCCACCTCCAGCTTGCGGCGGAAATGCGCGATGGCCTCGTCGAGCCGCCCCGAATCCTGCAAGGCGCGCGCCTGGTTGAAGAGGGCGGGGGCAAGGGTGGGGGCCAGCAGGAGCGACCGCGCCATCAGTGCAATCCCCTCCGCCTCGCGGCCGGCACGGCGCATCTGCAGCCCCAGCAGATGCAGGGAGTGCGGCTCGGCCGGCTCCACCGCCAGGACGTCTCGGTAGAGCGCCGCCGCCCGCTCCGGCTGGCCGCCGTTGTGGAGGGCGACGGCCTTGGTCAGGATATCGTGGATGGAAGGCATGGCCTGTCGGGAAAAACCGGAAATCGAGGCGCCGGTGCCGTCACCGGCATCGGTCGGGGAGTTGGCGGGGAAGCTGGCAGGGGAGTTGGCGGGAGGCCGCCGAGGCCGGCCTTCAATCGAGGGGCGGCTCCGGCGTCCTGCCTGAATCGCGCGCCGGGCTGCGCATCGGGTTCTTGGGATCGAACAGGCCGAGGCGTTGCAGGGTCTGCGCGAAGCCTTCGGTCAGCATGGTGATGCGGTCGCTGATCTCCGCGATCTCGCGGGCGGAGATGACGGGAGCGTCGGTGGAGATGCGGCCATGGGCGCGATAGTTCAGGCGGATGGCGACATCGTCGGTCTCACCCTGGATCCAGGAGCCGTGCAGGATCTTGTTGCGCTCCCGCCCCAGCTCCAGCGCCTCGTCGCAGCGGGCGATCAGGGCCTTGGCCTCGTCCGCGGGCAGGCGCAGGCCGGCGATGGACTTCAGCGCATCGAAGCGCGCCTTGATCTGCATGTTGGAGGCAATCGGCAGGAAATCGGTGTGATCGGTGCCGAGAAGGCGCGAGATGCACAGCGAAACCATGTCTTCCAACTGCGCCCAGGACACGGCGATCATGCCGATCGCACAATACATCTTCACGCTGAGGGGGCCCAGCCGGACCGTCCGCGTCGTCATAGGCCACCCTTGGCATCCTCGCCCCGCCGCCGGGGCACAGGACCGAAAATAGGCTTTCCCGGCGGTCTGGGAAAGCCGTCATTGCGCGGCTTGCAGTTGACAGGCCCCCGCGATCCATAGGATGCACTGGCCGCTGCACATGGGGCACGCGCGCAGGGTCCGCCCCGTCCCGTCACCGCCGACGCGCATCATCGGTCACGCAAAGGTATTCCGCCCATGGATTCCCAGGCCACCTCCGCCCCCTCGCTGCACGGCTGCCTCACCGCCGCCATCGACGTCCTGCGGCGCACCATGGACAGCCTGGATCCGGCGCGGGTCGAGGCGGCGGTCGATGCGGTCGCCACCGCGCTGGGCGCCAACCGGGCGCTGCTGGTCTGCGGCAACGGCGGCTCGGCGTCGGATGCCCAGCACATCACCGGCGAACTGGTCGGCCGCTTCCTGAAGGAGCGCCGCGGGCTGAAGGCGATCTGCCTCAGCTCCAACGCGGCCGTCCTGACCGCCTGGAGCAACGACTATTCCTACGACAGCGTCTTCGCCCGCCAGGCCGAGGCCTATGGCGAGCCGGGCGGCGTGCTGCTGGGCATCTCCACCAGCGGCAACTCGCGCAACGTGATCGCCGCCTTCGAGGTGGCGAAGCGGCTGGGCATGACCACCATCGCCATGACCGGCGAGGGCGGCGGCAAGATGGCGGGGCTGAGCGACATCCTGCTGGACGTGCCGTCGCGCTCCACCCCGCTGATCCAGCAGGTCCACATCTGCCTGTAC
This sequence comes from Azospirillum sp. UENF 112521, assembly GCF_058780665.1. Classification (NCBI taxonomy): domain Bacteria; kingdom Pseudomonadati; phylum Pseudomonadota; class Alphaproteobacteria; order Rhodospirillales; family Azospirillaceae; genus Azospirillum; species Azospirillum sp. UENF 112521. The sequence goes on along the minus strand of NZ_JBSNCI010000008.1, from coordinate 149,893 downwards.
CATTACCTGTGCGAACAGGTCGAAGCCCGGCTCGCCTGAGCGCGTTCATGACCGCCCCCGTTCAGGAAACGCTCAAGCGGCAGGCGCTGGAGGCTTTCAACGCCGGGCGCCTGGAGGAAGCGGCGGCGCTTTGCCGCGCTCTGCTGGCTCAGGACGGCACGGCCGCCGACGTCTGGAACAATCTGGGCGTCATCCTGTCCGACCTGAACCAGCCCGACGCGGCGGCGGCGGCGCTGCGCAAATCCCTGGTCCTGCGGCCGGACTACGATAAGCCCTGGGTCGGGCTGGGCAGCAGCGCCTACGGCGCCAACCGGCTGGACGAGGCGGTCCGGCGCTGGACCCGGGCGATTGCCGCCAATCCACGGCAGGACATCGGCGTCTGGTTCAATCTGGGCGTCACCCACCAGATGCGCGGCAATGCCGATGCGGCGGCCCCATGCTTCGACCAGGCCGAACGGCTGGCCCCCGCCGATCCGCTGATCGCCAGCCAGCGGTTGCTGTGCCTGAACTACCTGGATCTGTCCGGCGAGCGCCTGCTGGCCGAACACCGGCGCTTCGACGAGCGCTTCGGCCGGCAGGACGGCCGGCTGCCGGCGGCGGCTCCGCACGCCAACCGCCCCGATCCGGAGAAGCGGCTGCGCATCGGCTACCTGTCGGTCGAGTTCCGCGAGCATCTGGGCGCCTATTTCCTGACGCCCCTGTTCGAGGCGGCCGACCGCGACCGCTTCGAGATCGTCTGCTATTCGATCCTGCCGGACACCCATGCCGACGCCCACACCGCCCGCTTCAAGGCGCAGGCCGACGGCTGGCGCACCGTGGGCCATCTCGACGACGAGGCGTTGGCGGCGCAGATCCGTGCCGACGGCATCGACATCCTGGTCGACCTCGCCGGCCATTCGGGGCTGAACCGGCTGCCGATGCTGGCCCGGCGCCCGGCGCCGGTGCAGGTGACCTGGCTGGGCTATCCCAACGGCACCGGCATGGACTCGGTCGGCTACCGCATCGTCGATCCGATCAGCGACCCGGTCGGCCCGACCGATACCCATGCGGTGGAAATGCTGGTCCGGCTGCCCGCCCCCTTCCTGTGCTTCCGCCCGCCGGCCTCCGCCCCGCCGGTGGTTCCGCTGCCGGCAGGGGCCAGCGGAACCGTCACGTTCGGGTCCTTCAACAAGCTGTCCAAGATCACCGACGGCACCGTCGCGCTGTGGGCCGAGGTTCTGCGGCGGGTGCCGGACTCCCGCCTGCTGCTGAAGGACCGGCCGCTGTCCGACCCCGGCACCGCGGCGGCGATGCGCGCGCGCTTCGCCGCCGCCGGCATCGACCCGGCCCGGCTCGACCTCGTCGGCTTCATCAAGGATGCGGCGGGGCATCTCGCCGCCTACAACCGCATCGACATCGCGCTGGACCCGCATCCCTACAACGGCACCATCACCACCTGCGACACGCTGTGGATGGGGGCGCCGCTGGTGACGCTGGCGGGCAGCCGGCATGCCGCCCGCGTCGGCGCCAGCCTGATGGCCGCCGTCGGCCTGCCCGAACTGGTCGCCGGCACCCCCGGGCAATACGCTGCCATCGCCGCCGGTCTGGCCGGCGACCTGACCCGGCTGATGCGGCTGCGCATGGGCATGCGCGAGCGGCTGCGGGCATCGGCGCTGTGCGACGAGGGGCGATTCATGCGCAATCTGGAAACCGCCTACCGGCTGATGTGGCAGCGCTGGTGCGATCAGCGCCGGTCGGACAGTCAATCCACAGGCGGCTGATTTACAGGCGGCCGGTCCACAGGCGGTTGGCCCGCGGCCGGCCAGGCGAAGCCGCCCATCCGGTCCTTCGCCGGACCCTGGAAATGCAGGAAGGTGAAGGGAACCGGGGCGCCGCCGTCGGTGCGGGCGCAGACCGGAATGCCGTCCGCCCCGAAACGGACGCTCTTCAACCCATCGCGCATGGCGAAGCAGCCGTCCGCATCGCGGATGTTGTGGTCGAAGCCCTGGGCGATCAGACCTCCCTGCTCAAGGAAGCGGGGATCGGCGGCGGCGATCTCCATCAGCAGGTGCATGTCGCTGACATGCGGCCGGCCGCCGATGCGGAAACGGTCGCCCAGGGCGTGCAGCCTCGGCTTGTCGGCGAAGATCTCCACGAAGCGGTCGCAGAGGAAGCCCAGCGCCTCCGGCCCCTCGAAGCAGTTGGCCCAACTCCAGTTCCCGGCGATCCGCCCGGCGAAGGCGGCGGAGAACCGCTCCGCCGGGCGGTAGAGCATGACGTCGCTGTCGAACACGCAGAAGCGGCCCAGCCCATGGCGGACGGCGAACTCGTGCGCGAAGAACCAGCGCCCGTAGCACATCGCCTCGTACCCCTCGCCATTCACCGAGAGATGCTCGTACACCGCGTCGAAGCGGGAGTACGAGCCGGTGTAAAGGCGGATGTCGGCCTGATGGACCGCAAAGGGCAGGTCGCGGATCTCGTCGGTCAGCAGGATCACCGGGCTGTCGGGCGAGGCAAGCGCCGCCTGTCTCAGCGCGATGTCGACCACGGCCTTGTAGCCGATATGGACGAACAGGATGGGAATGCCGGGCTTGTCGAACAGGAGGTTGGGCATGGAGGGGCGGCTTCGTCTCACGGCAAGGGGCGGCATGGTAGCCGTCCGCGGCGGCGGGAGGAACCGGCCTGTCCGCACCCTTCTTCCCGTCCTGCTCCCCTGCCCGTCTCCCCGCCTTGCCCGCCCTGCCTGCCCCTTGCTTGACAAGCCCGCCCTCCGGCTTCTACCGATAGCGCCGTCTTGCCCTTCCACCACACCGGACCGCCGCGATGAGCGAAGCGCCGTCTTCTTCCCCCGCCCCCGACACCGCATCCGCGGTGCACAGCGGGTCGGCCGACCGCTTCGGCTATGAGTGGGGCCGCTATGCCGAGCTGAAGGGCATCTACGAAGAACAGTTCCGCCGCTGGACGCCCTTCCTCAAGCCGGAGGACTGGCGCGGCCTGACCTTCGTCGACGTCGGCTGCGGCATGGGACGCAACAGCCATTGGCCGATGAGCTACGGTGCGGCCGGCGGGCTGGCCATCGACATCGACGAGCGCAGCCTTGCCTCGGCCCGCGCCACGCTGGCGCCGCATCCGGCGATGGAGGTGCGCCGCCAGAGCGCCTATGAGCTGAACGAGGTGGAGCGCTTCGACCTCGCCTTCTCCATCGGGGTCATCCACCATCTGGCCCATCCGGAAACGGCGCTCGCCAACATGGTGCGTGCGGTGAAACCCGGCGGACGGGTGATGGTCTGGGTCTATGGCCGCGAGAACAACGGCTGGATCGTCCACTTCGCCGACCCGCTGCGCAAGGCGCTGTTCAGCCGCCTGCCGATCGGGCTGGTGCATGCGCTGTCCCTGCCGCCGACCGCCCTGCTGTGGCTGGCCTTGCGGCTGGGGCTGGACCGGCTGGAATATTTCCGCCTGATCCGCCGCTTCGACTTCGCCCATCTGCGCTCCATCGTCTTCGACCAGATGCTGCCGAAGATCGCCAACTACTGGCGCCGTGACGAGGTGGAGACGCTGATGAAGGGCGCCGGGCTGGAGGACGTTCAGCTCGCCTGGGTCAACGAGATCTCCTGGGCGGCCATCGGAGCGAAGCCGCGGGGGTAAGATCAAAGAAATGAACAAGGCAGCCCTTTATTGCTGACGGCCGGGGTCTTGGGTTAAGAAGCCGCGGGTCAGTGCGACAATCGATCCGCGCCGCCGGTCATTTGCGCGATCAAGCGTTGGGGGTTGCCATTTCCGAGTTCTCGCCGGCCTTCGTCCAGGCCTACAACACCGGTGCGGCGCTGTTCCAGGCCGGCCGCTTCGACGAGGCGGCCACCGTCTACCGCCGCCTGATCGACGAAAACCCGGACATCGCGGCACCGCGTGGCGCCACCCTGCATGGGGCGCTGGGCCTGTGCCTGCGCGCCTCCGGCCGGCCGGCCGAGGCGATGGAACCGCTGCGCCAGGCGCTGCGGCTGAAGCCCGACCATCTGGACGCGCTGAACGCGCTGGGCGGCATCCTGCTGGACCAGCGCCACATCGAGCATGCGCTGATCGCCTTCCGCGAACTGGCGAGACTGAAGCCCGACTATCCGGGAGCACTGCTGACGCTGGGCAACCTGTTCATGTTCAGCGGCGACGGCGAGCGGGCGTGCGCCGTCTACCGGCTGGCGCTGGCCGTCGAGCCGGACGTGGCCGTCAACCACAACAACCTGGGCGCCGTCAGCCTCAGCCTCGGCCATCTGGCGGACGCGGCGCTGAACTACCGCCGGGCGCTCGCCATCGACGTCGGCAGGCCGGAATACCGCAAGAATCTCGGCACCTGCCTGCTGATGGCCGGCGACTACGCCAACGGCACCGTCGCCTATGAGGGCCGGCTGGAGCAGGGGGTCTGGCGCAAGCGCAACATGCCGGGCGTCCTGTGGCAGGGCCAGCCGCTGGCGGGGAAGACCCTGCTGGTCCATTTCGAGCAGGGGCTGGGCGATTCCTTCCAGTACATCCGCTATGCCGGCGTGCTGAAGCGGATGGGCGCGCGGGTGCTCTACGAATGCCAGCCGGCGCTGAAGCGCGTGCTGTCGGCCGCCCCCGACCTGGACGGGCTGTTCGCCTTCGGCGAACCGCTGCCGGCCTACGATTACCACATCTCGCTGATGAGCCTGATGAACCGGCTCGGCACCACGCCGGACAGCGTCCCCGGCGGCGTGCCCTATCTGCGGGCGGAGCCGCAGCTGCAGGCCGGCTGGGCGGAGCGGCTGGACCGGCTGGAGGGCGGCAATCGCCCGGCCTTGCGGATCGGCATCAACTGGCACGGCAACGAGACCGGCAAGTCGATCCCGCTGGAATGCTTCGAGGCGATGGGGAAACTGGCCGGCGTCCGGCTCTACAGCCTGCAGAAGGTGTCGGGCCTCGACCATCTGGAGCGGCTGCGCGACCGGGTGGCGGTGACCGAGCTGGGGGCGGATTTCGACGCCGGACCGGATGCCTTCCTCGACACCGCCGCGGCGATGGCCAACATGGACCTGATCGTCACCTGCGACACCTCGGTCTGCCATCTGGCCGGCGCCATGGGGCGGCCGACCTGGGTGGTGCTGAAATGGTTCGCCGACTGGCGCTGGATGCGCGACCGCCTCGACAGCCCCTGGTATCCGACCATGCGCCTGTTCCGGCAGGCGAGACCCAACGACTGGGCCGAGGTGATGGCCAGGGTGACGGCGGACGTGGCGGCCGAGGCCGGAAACCGGACCGGCATTCTCGCCGGGGAGGCGGGGCGATGACGCTGAACGAAGCGCTCCGGCTGGCGCTGGACCATTTCCGGGCCGGCCGGCCGGCCGAGGCGGAGCAGGTATGCCGGGCGATCCTGAACGCCGTTCCCGGCCAGGGCGAGATCCTCCAGCTGCTGGGCACGGTGGTGATGATGCAGAACCGCCCGCAGGAGGCGGAGACCATCCTACGCCAGTCGATCACGATCCGTCCCGATCTGTCCGACAGCCACAGCAATCTCGGCACCGTGCTGCAGTCGCTGGGCCGCATGGGCGAGTCCCTGGCCGCCCACGACCGCTGCGTCCAGCTGACCCCCGGCACGCCGGAGGGCTACGTCAACCGCGGATCGACCCGCCTGGCGCTCGGCGACCGCAACGGGGCGGCGACCGATTTCGCCCGCGCGCTCCGGCTGCGGCCGATCGACGCGCTCGCCGCCGCCAATCTCGGCGTGGCGCTCCGCGAGGGGCAGCGGATGGCCGAGGCGATCCGCGCCCTGAGGCGGGCGCTGGTCATCGAGCCCGGCAATGGTGAGGCGATGCTCGGCTATGCCCACGCCCTGCGCGAACTGAGCCGCCTGGGCGAGGCGGAAACCGCCTATGCCCGCGCGGTGACGCTGACGCCGGCCAAGACCGAAGCCCTGTGCTACCACCTCTACCTCAAGCAGACGCTGTGCGCCTGGGACGATTACGACCGGCTGTGCACCCGGGTGACGGAGACCATCGACCAGGATGCCGGCGTCGTCATCCCGCTGGCCACCCTGTCGATCGACACCACGCCGGCCCAGCAGGACCGGTCCGCCCGGCTGTTCTACGACCGGCTGGTCAAGCGCCCCTCGGCCCCGCCGATGCCGGCGCGGCCGGAAAGCCGGCCCGACAGCCGGCCCGACAGCCGTTTGCGGATCGCCTATGTCTCGGCCGATTTCCACGAGCACGCCACCGCCTATCTGGCGGCCGAGCTGTTCGAGCTGCACGACCGCGGGCAATTCGAGGTGCTGGCCTATTCCTACGGCCCCGACGACGGCAGCGCCATGCGCCAGCGGCTGGTGAAGTCGTTCGACCGCTTCCGCGACATCCGCAGCGTGCCGCTGGATGCCGTCGCCCGCTGCATGGCCGACGACGGCGTCGACATCATGATCGACCTGAAGGGATACACGAAGCAGACCCGGCTCGACCTGCTGTCGCGCCGGCTGGCGCCGGTCGAAGTCAGTTACCTGGGCTATCCCGGCACCATCGGCTGCCCGTACATGGATTATGTGATCGGCGACCGCTTCGTCACCCCGCCGGAGCACCAGCCCTTCTATGCCGAGCGGCTGGCGATCCTGCCCGATGCCTATCAGATCAACGACCGCCGCCGCCCGCTGCCCGAGCAGGTGCCGTCGCGCGGCCAGTGCGGCCTGCCGGAGGACGGCGTCGTCTTCGCCGCCTTCAACACCGCCTACAAGATCAGCCCGACCATGTTCGCCCTGTGGATGCGCATCCTGAAGCGCGTGCCCGGATCGGTGCTGTGGCTGTTCGAAGCCAATCCGCAGGCCGCCGCCAATCTGAAAGCCACGGCCGAGGCCCAAGGCGTCTCCGGCGACCGGCTGGTCTTCGCCCCGCCCCGCCCGCTGGCCGACCACATCGCCCGCTACCGTGTCGCCGATCTGGCGCTCGACACCCTGCCCTACACCGGCCACACCACCACCAGCGACGCGCTGTGGGCCGGCTGCCCGGTGGTGACCTGCCTGGGCGGGAGCTTCGCGTCCAGGGTGGCGGCGAGCCTGCTGAACGCGGCCGGCCTGCCCGACACCATCACCCGCTCGCTGTCCGGCTACGAAGAGCTGGCGGTGGCGCTCGCCGGCGATCCCGAGCGGCGCGCCGGTTTCCGCAAGCGGCTGGAGGGGGGGCGGATGACGGTGCCGCTGTTCGACAGCCACCGCTTCACCCGCAACCTGGAACGCGCCTATCAGGTCATGTGGGCGCTGCACAAGGCCGGCAAGCCGCCGCAGGGCTTCATCCTGCCGGCGGGCTGAGGGGAAGGGCGGGGGGAAGGGAAACCTTCCCCCGTTTCGCTTCCATCCGCCCGGTCCGCAATTTTCAATTCCAGGATGCGTAAATTCCTGTTTCATGATTGCAATATAATGCAAAAGCCCTAACCGATTGGGGTTGATTTTGATACTATACCTCTTCGGTGATATCTCTTTGCTGGTACGGCTGACCAAATGGAGCGTATTGCTTCGGGATCTAAGCTTTTCCAGAGCGCTTCGATCTCTTCCCTTGCCTTTGGGTTGAACTGCCACGCGCCCTCTTCGGTTGCACTCAGCTCCGGAGCCGGCGCGGCCGCCGCGCCGGGGGGTGTCCGATGAATGCGATCAGCCCGGTCAAGGTCGAATTCGCAAAGGTCGCCACCTACCAGGGCCGGCTCGAGTTCGTGACGACCAGCAAGATCTACGGCTGGCTGCACAACCAGAGCAATCCGGCGGAGGAATGCCTGGTCGATCTCTATGTCGATGGACGCTTTCTCGGCACCCATGCCTGCAACGAGCATCACAAGGCGCTGAGCGGACTGCCGGGACGGAACGGCTTCCTCGCTTTCAACATCCCCCTTCCCACTGGCCTTCTGTCGATCGACGGCTGCTGTGTCGACATCAAGATCCATGGCACCAGGATATCGATTCCAGGCGCCCCCGTCGTCACCGGCCTTCACCGGGCGGTGATCGACACGGCCCTGTCCGGAATGACGCCGGAACGGCAGGCCCTGTGCGCCAGTGCGCTTTGCGAGACGACGAACCAGACCAGGCGTGGACGCGACCAGATCGAGGACGCAAGGCTGGTCCGTAACGCCGAGGGGTTTGAAAGGAGCGAGCTGACGGTCGGCTCCTTCCTGGCACACCAGCTCTACCGGTTGCAGGAACAGCGGAACTTCCATCTGCGCAGCGCGGCCGACCTGACCCGCTTTCTGGTGCAGCACGCCGAGCGCTTCACGCTGGCCGACCATGCATGGTGCCCGCTGCCGGCCGATGTGACGGCTTATCTGACCTCGGGCGAAGAGGATGCCGCCGGCTTCTTCCACTCGCGCCTGCTCTCGGCCTACCGGACGGGCGAGACCGGTGCGGCCAGCGGTGACGGTGACGTGCTGTGCGACCTCGTCCACTGGATGTTCGGCAAGGCCCGCCTGCCCAAGGAATCGTTGTCCCCCCGCCATGTGGAGGATTCTGAATGCGCCGGCCCGGATCGACCGCCATGGACTGATCTCGCGCTTCTACGCCGGAATGCATGCCCGCGACCCCGAGCTGACCGCGGCCTTCGACCTGCGCGACGAGCGGGCGCTGTTCCCCCTGCTGCTGGCGATCTCGCTGTGGCTGCTGCGCTGGAACCTGGACGACCTGTTCCTGCCGCCGGAGGTGAGCGCGCTTCTGGACGCGCCGATCCATCATGACGGGCAGGCCATGTCCGGGCTTGGCTATTTCTACACCCGCCTCGGCGTGCCGGGGGCGCAGGCCCTGAGCCTGTCGTCGCTGCGCCAGCGGCAATGCGCGCCGGTGGCGCGCCACCTGCCGCGCATGCCGCAGGCGAAGGGCGTCAACCTGTTCGGCTATTTCGACGGCGGCACCGGCATCAGCCGCAATGCCCTGTTTTCCCGCGATATCCTGCAGGACGCCGGCTTCGGCGTGACGATGCCGATGATGGCGGTGCCCAACCGCCATGCCGGCGAGGAACTCTACCCGATCAACCTGATCCATTTCGGCCTGCTGGGTGCGCCGGGCGACATGATCAATCATGGACTGGCGCGCTTCGCCGGCGCGTACAACATCGGCTTCTTCCTGTGGGAAACCAGCGCGCTGCCCCGCTCGGCCCATCTGGCGTTGGACATGATGGACGAGGTCTGGACCATGTCGGCCTTCTGCGCCGACACCATGAGGCAGCATTTCTCCGGTCCCATCCGCATCGTGCCCAACTGCGTCGACGAGCGTGTCCTGAAGGTCTCCGCGGAAAAACGGCCGGAGGATCAGCCCTTCACCTTCTATTTCTGCTTCGATGCCCGCAGTTGGTACACGCGCAAGAATCCGCTCGCGGTGGTCCGCGCCTTCCGGAAAGCCTTTCCGTCCGAAAGCGGGGTGCGGCTCATCCTGCGCATCCGCTACCGCCAGACCAACCGGAGCATCGCCGATCTCGCCCACAAGCTGGACCTCGACCGTCTGGTCGGCACCGATCCGCGCATCGTCGTGCGTGACCGCGAGCTGTCATACGCCGACTCCCTGGCCGAGATGCGGTCCTGTGACGCCTATGTCTCGCTGCACCGGGCCGAAGGCTTCGGCTACACCATGGTGGAGGCGATGATGATGGGCAAGCCGGTCATTGCCTCGCGCTATTCCGCCAATCTCGACTACATGACGGACGAGACCGGCTTCCTGGTCGGCGGCTGCGAATGCTACCTCGACAGCGACGAGTATATCGGCGTCACGCCGGGCGCCCGCTGGTTCGAGCCGGATATCGATGAAGCCGCCGAGGCGATGCGGCGGGTGAAGGAGAACCGGAGCGAAACCAAACGGCGGGCCGCCGCCGGGGCCGCCTCCGTCCGCGGCCGCTTCGCCCGGCCCGTCCTGCAGGAGCTTTATGCCAGCCGCCTCTCCACGATCCTGCAAACCATCTGAGCCGGTTTCTGGTAAGCAGGGGCCGGATGGAAGGTCCGCATCCTTCCCGCCCGGCGTTGACGTGAAGGGCGTCGGCATGAAGGCGGATCGGCGGAGCAAGACAGGGATATGGGAATGGACAGCGGCCTGAACACGGCTGGAAACAAGCCGCTCCCGGCGCAGGGCCCGGACGCCTCTGCGCAAACCAGCCTCGAGGACGCCTTCAACGGCTACCGCCTGTTCCTTGGCCGCCACCCGAACAGCGTTCAGGAAATCACGGCCGCCACCGGCTGCACGCCGGCCGAGTTCCTCGGCGGCTATCTGCTGCACAAGGAGTTTCTCAACGGCATCATCGCCGGGCTGGCCGGCGATGCCGTTCTGCCGCATGTCGCCCTGGCCCCGGCTCCGGACGATGCCCTGGCACGCTGGGCGCTGGACCGCCTGCCCCTGTCGGAAAGCTCCCGGGAGTCGATCGCCACCAGCCGCTCCTGGCGCTTCTGGCTGCTGACGATCCTGCGCGACGACGGCTTCCGCGGCGGGCTGCCGGCTGCCGTCGCCGATTGGCTGGCACGTTCCGGCGTGCAAGGGCGGCTGGCCGCCGTCGAACTCGCCCCGACCCGCCGCCTGATCGGGGAAGCGTCGCACAACGGAACCGGCGGCGTTTCCGGCTGGTGCGCCAATGCCAGCGACTTTTCGGAGCGCGTGGTGCTGGAACTGCATCTCGGCGACCGCTTCATCGGCGCGGTGCGGTGCGAGCACTTCATTCCGGGTCTGGGCGAGCGCGTCGGCGGCGGCGGCACCTACGGCTTCCTCTTCGATATCCCGACGGCCCATGCCGACCTCGTCGCCCGGGGGACGATGCTGCGGCTGCGCGACGCCCATTCCAAGGCGCCTTTCGGGTCGGACATCTACGTCAAGGCGAACCTGCCGGCGGCCCTCGACGATCTCGGCCGGGTGCTGGCCGCCATCCAGTCGATGAAGGAGATGCTCGCCAGCATCGAGCAGCAGATCCCGCATGTCCTGCGTGCCGTCAGTCCACCGCTGTCGGCCTATGGCGCCCTGAAGGCGCAAGGGCTGCTCGCCTGCCATCGCCTGCTGGACGGTGAGGCCGCCGCAGCGGCCGACCTCACCGTCAACGTGATCCTGCTGGAGACGGCGCTCGAGCCGGCACCGCTGCGCAGCCTGCTCGCCTCGCTGGACGACCAGACGCACCGCCGTTGGACATTGACCGTGCTTGCCGCCGATGGCCTCGGCCAAAACAACCTGGGCAGCGAGGCCGGGGCGCTGATCCGTCCGCTGGAGGCCGACGGCCGGGCGGTGGTCGCGGCGCCGGCCACGCTGCCGCGCCTGCTGGCCGGCCACCCTGCCCTGGCCGGTGCCGCCGCCCATCTGGTGGTCGGCAGCGCCGGTCCGCTGCGGTCCGACGCCCTTGCCGCCTTTCTTGCCGCCCTGGAACCGGCATCGGACAATCCGGCCGCCGTCGCCTACAGCGACCACGACGTCCTGACCGATGCCCGCAACGGCAAGCCGGCGCAGGTGCTGCCGGTGTTCAAGCCCGGCTTCGATCCGGCGATGCTGCTGTCCTACGACTATGCCGGCCCGATCGTCCTGGTGACGCCGGACGCTCTGTTGCGGTCATTCGCCATTGCCGACGGAACGCCGCCGTCGGGGCTGCACGACCTGATGCTGCGCTTGAGCGACTGCGTGCCGGCCGAGGCGATCCGGCACGTTCCGTCCGTGCTCTACAGCCTGGACCAGACGGCCGACCTGCGCGGCCCCGGCGGCTTGCCGCGGCTGCTGACCGGCGACCCGCGGGCGGTCGAGGCATGGGCCGCACGCCGTGGGCTGGCGGCCGAGGTGCGGCAGACGCGTGTGGTCAGCGAAACCGGGGAGGCCGGCCAGACGCTGGTCGAGCCTTGCGACATCGTGCCCCGCCGACCCAACCTGCCTTCGGTCACCGTCATCGTCCCGACCAGGAACGCCCCGGTCCTGCTGCGCAACTGCCTGGACTCGCTCCTGCGGACGCGCACGGCCTATGCGGGGACGATGCAGATCCTGGTGATCGACCACCAGAACGAGGATCCCGACAGCGTCGCCCTGATCGCCGCCATGAAGGCTCAGCGCGGCGTCGACGTCATGCCGTATCGCGGCGCCTTCAACTGGGCGATGATGAACAATCTGGCCGCGGCGCAGGCCGGCGGCGACGTGCTGGTCTTCCTCAACGACGACACCATCACCACCGACACCGGATGGCTGGCCCGTGCGGTCGCGACGCTGGAACTGCCCGACGTCGCGGTGGTGGGGGGCCGCCTGCTCTATGGCGACGGCAGCATCCAGCATGCCGGCGTGATCACCAGCCACCAGCAGGGGGCGGTGCATGACGGGCGCGGAATGCCCGGCAACGAGGGCGGCTATCTCGGCCGCAACCTCGTTCTGCGGTCCGCCGCCGCCGTGACCGGCGCCTGCATGGTGACCCGGCGCTCCGTTTTCGAGAGCGTGAAGGGATTCGACCCGTCCTGGCCGGTCGAGTGGAACGACATCGTCTATTGCATGGCGGTGCGGCGTGAGGGACGGCGGGTGGTCTACGACCCCGCGGTCTGCCTGTACCACCTGGAATCCAAGACCCGCGGCTACCTGTCCGGTCAGGCCGGCCTCGACACCCATCGGAACGACGTGAAGAGAATCCTGGCGGCATGGGGAGAGGCGCTCGACGACCCCTTCTACAGCCCGGCTTTCAACCGGCTGGACACCCCCTTCGCAAGGATCGCCCTGTAAAGGAAAAGGCGTGAAGGGATCGGATCCCGGGACGGGGATCAGCCTTCCGACCCATCTATCGGCCTGGTCTCCGCCGCCTGCTTTTCCGAATTCGGCGTGCAGGTCACCTGCGCCGGCAAGGACGCCGACAAGGACGCCGACAAGGACGCCGGCAAGATCGAGCGGCTGAGGAACGGCGAGATTCCGATGCTGAAGCGGCCGGTGATGATCGATCTGCACAACATCCACACCCCCGAGGACCCGGGGCGGTTCCGCTTCGGCTCTATGCCGAAGCGGACCAGGTGGCGAGAAGGAACAGCCGCCAGACCAGCAGCGGATCGGGTGTCCCGTCATAATGGGCGGCGATCCGCCGCTCCGCGGCATCCAGATCGAGAAGGCCGGCGAGCGAGCCGCCACGGGCGGTGGCCAGACGGTCGAGAACACGGTCGCGCTGACCGTCGAGCAGGATGTCGGGCGTCACCAGTTCCGCACCCGGCTCCCGCTGTCCCATCGCATCGGCGAGCGGTGCCGGCACTTCGGCCAGCAGCCGGCGCCGCACCGGCATGCCATCGGCGCGGGCCTGGCGACGCAGCGCTTCCGCCCAGCCGGCCAGTTCGCCGCCGCCGAGGAAAGGCACGTCCAGCTCCCAACCGCGTTCCCCCAGCACACTGGCCAGCAGCGGAACCGTCCCTCCGGCAAGACGGGTGGTTTCATCCGCAGCCGGCAGCGGACCCGTCGGGTCCCAGCCGCGCATCGACAGGCCGGTCCGGTGCAGGGTTCCGACGACGTCAGCTCCGCGCACCAGCCCGGCGCAGGCACCGGCGTCGAGCATCGCCCCGGCGGTCATCCCGACGGTCGCTTCACCGAACAGGGCACGGCCGCCGATTCCCGCCAGGATACGGCCGGGCCCATCGCCCAGATGCCCAATCCCGGCGCACAGCAGGAAAAGCAGAAGATCGTCGACCGGCAGCCCATGGCCGGCCAGCCGGCCATCCACCGCATCGAAAACAGCTTCGGGCGACAGTTCGCAGGTTTCCAGCTTCAGGCCGAACCGGTCGGCGATGGCACCGGCGAGGGGAAACTCGTTCAATCCGGGGAAACCGAAGGCCCAGGCGACCGGCGGCGCCCCATCTCCCGCGGCGGCCTTGCCCAGCGCCGCCGCCAGGATGCCGGCGTGCAGCCCGCCGCTCAGCAGCAGAACCTTGCGGCCCGGTCCGAAGCCGGAAACGCCGGCGAGCCGGTCCAGAAGGCTTCCGCCTCCCGTTCCTGCCGGAGCATCGGAGAGCCAGAGGGACAGAACCCCGCCCTGGCAGCGCAAGGTCATCCCCGGATCGAGGCGCCGCACCCCGTCGTCCGGACGGCTCCGGTCCAGACCGGGAGCGGCGATGCCGGCGAGCAGGAATTGCAGGGCCGCATCGGGAGACAGCGGACATCCATCCATGTCCGACAGCAGCCGTGCCTCGGACGCGAACACGATGTCGGCGCCATTCATCCTGACGAACAGGGGCCGGGTGCCCGCCAAGCCGTGCGACACGATGCAGAGGTCGCGGTCTTCATCCCACAGGCAAAACAGATGATCGCCCGCCAGCCCGGCCAGGGCAGCCTCGCCCCCGGTGCGGTACCGCTCAAGCAGCCGCTCGCCCAGGTGCGACGCGCCGCCGGACGCCTGCCCGATGTTCGTGGCCGGACGGCCGCCGAGCAGCACGAGACCGCATCGTCCGTCGCCGGTGGCGAAGGGCTGGAACGGTTCGTCCGGTCCAGCGGGCTGCGCGACGGCAACGCTGATCCGCGGCCCCACCTCGAAACCGAAGCGCAGCAGTCCCCGTGCTTCCGCCTTGGCTGCGGCCCTGGACACAATCGACCGCGCCGCCTTGTCCACTGAAGGAGAGGTGTGGAGGCATCCTGCGATGAAGCTCATGGAGTCCGGACCTGGTCTTGATGATGGTACTGTCTGGCTTGCAAGGCGTCATCGGGCCGCCTGACAATGCAGATTGAACATTTGCACGCCGAAAGCAACTTCGACAAGCCATTCGCGCCCGCCTCACAAGCCGGCCGCATCCACACGCTGCGGTATCATGCCACGCCATTGGCGCTTCCATTGAGACGATGCCGGGATGGTTCATTCACTTCGCAGAACTGCCGTGGAAGGCATCCGTTCGCATGCATGGGCTGCAATCAAAGAAAGCCATATCTTTTGTCATGGCAATTCATTGACTTTCCGGCAGAGCTATTCAATAGCTAGTGCAGATTAATCAGAGTTAAGGGCTGCCATGTTCGGCGGTGACGAGCAGATTTCCATTCCCGTCATACTGTCTCCGCCTTTCCGGAAGGAAAGCGGAGCCGCATGGACGGTTCAGATAGACTCAGGTCTTTTTCCGCTGACCGACGATGTCGGCTTCGTCACCCGTTCGATCCTGGCCTTGCGGGAGGGTGACCGCCTGCTCGGTCCCGGCCATGCCTCGCATGACGAAATCCGGACCAAGGGCAACGGACGCTATTCGCATTGGCGAGACGTCCTGTATTTCTCCACGAGCGACAACAGCGACCCGAACACCAACGGGCGCGTCTATACGGTCGAGCCGTCGGAGACCGTTTATTTTTCAGAGCGCGTGAACTACGCCCTCAGCATCGTCGAGTTCTATGCGACGCATGTGCAGGGCGGACTGAACGGTTTCCGCGACCGCCTGGTTCTGGAGATCGGCCCCGGTCCGGACATGGGCAGCGTTCTGGCGATGGCATGCCTGGGCGCGCGGGTTTGCGTGGTGGACCGCTATCTGGCCAGTTGGCGGGCGGGATGGCACGACAAGTATCTGCCGGTCCTGATCGAGGAGATGCGCAAGCGCGGCTGGCCGGTCGATCCGCAACCGGTCGAGCGATCGCTGGCGGCCCAGGCGTTCGATCCCGAACTGATCCGGCCGGTGCCGCTCTCGCTGGAGGATGTGACGGCCGCCGATCTCGGAACGGGGGGCGAACTGGCGGACCTGACGGTCTCCCACGCCGCGTTCGAGCATTTCTATGCGATGAAGCCGGCGCTGCTTTCGCTGGCCCGCTGCATGAAGCCGGGGGGGCGGGGTGTGCATCGGGTCGATTTCCGCGACCACCGCAATTTCGCCCGCCCGCTGGAATTCCTTCTGCTCAGCCAGGACGGCTACGACGAGTTGAGCGGGGATGCCAAGTACCAGCATGGCAACCGGATGCGGCCGAACGTCATGGAGGCCCTCTTCCGCACCATCGACTTCGCCACGGTCGATTTCCTGCCGGAAGCCACCGTCGATCAGGACTATTTCGCCGAATTCCTGCCGCGTCTCCGTGCTGCGACGGACAGCCCCTTCCGGGACATCGACCCGGCCCTGCTGTCCACCCTGGGCGGAATCTTCCTGATCGTCCGGTAGGCTTCCCCTGCCGGGGATCAGAGCGGCTGACCGCCGCCGTCCACCGGCTCCGGCACCGCGCCGGCAAAGGCGGCGATCTGCTCCTGCGTCAGGACGGTGGCCAGGGGGAAGCCGTTCGCCCCGGCAATCGCCACCGGTTCCGCCGGCCCGATGAACTCGCCGATCACCGTCCCGGCTTCATCGGTGGTGATATAGCGGAACTGGGCATGGGCACCGGCCAGATTGCCCTGCTGGTCCCAGCGCACCAGGAATTCGTAAGGACGCTTCGTCGTCTGCATCGTTCTCTCCCAGTCAGCTATCGAATCAGGAAACCAGGGCGCCGTCCGGCCACCGCCAGCCGGTGCCGTCGCTGACCGCCAGCCTCTTGCTGGCAGTGCCGTTGCTGACACAGATCAGGCGCCCCACCGCGGCGGCACTCGGCAGCGTCGCCACCGTGTAGCTGCGCAGGCCGAGATGGCTGTTGGCATCGATGACGACGGTCGCGTTGGACCGGTGCGTCACCGTGCCGTCACTGCCGATGCGAAGCCGCTCCACCGGTACGGTGCCGCCGGCGGGGGTGGTCCCGAAGGCCAGCATGCCCGGCACGCTGCCCGCCGCCGGCGTGCCGTCGACCCAGCACCGGATGTCGGCGGCCGGAAGGAACGCGCTGCCGTCGTCGGCCATGAACCACACCCGGCCGCATTCGTCGTTGCTCTGGACCATGCCGCGCGTACCGACGGCGGTCCCGCGGCTTTTGGCGATGGAAAGCTGCGCGCCCCAGACGCTGGCGCCGTCCCAGCGGCAGGCGCCGATCCCGGACGACCAGGATGTCCCGTGCGCCTGGATCACCGGTGAGGACCCACCGGTTCCACCGATGCCCACCCCGGCGGTATGGCCCTGAACCAGGGCGCCGCCGCTGTCCAGGGTGGTGCGCTGCACCCCGCCGGTCGCGAAGCCCAACGTGTCGGCAGCGGGCCGGTGCAGGCCGGTGTTGGTGTCGCCGGCGAAGGTCAGGGCCGGAACGGCGGCCGATCCGGAGGCCAAGGCGACGGCACCGGTGAAGGAGGGAGAGGCCAGCGGGGCCTTGCCGTTCAGCGCCGGGGTCAGCCCGGCCACCGCCTCCATCCCATGGCCGTGGGCGGCGGGAGCGAGGCCGCTCAGATCGGGCTGCGGAGCATAGGAATATCGTCCATTCATTGCGTCACCCATAGAATCCGAGGCTGAGGAAGCCGGCCTTTTCCGAGACGAAGGAAAGCGTCGTCAGCCCGGCCACCGAACGGGCCATCGGGTTGAACTCCGGCGCCTTTCCTCCGGTGATCGACGCCGCCGGCAGGACGGCATCCCCATCGTACTGGACCCAGTAATCGGTGGTCGCCGCCATCAGAACGGCCCGGGCACCGGCCGGAACGGGTATGGTGACGGCGGTGGACGGCGCCAGCGAATGGACCTGCCGGTGCGGGGGCGGCGTCAGGATGTCGGTCTTGTGCCCATAGGCGTCGGGGATCATGACAACAGGGTTCATCGGCGGCACCTCCGGAGTCCGGGCATGAAAAAGCCCACGGCGGCGGGAACCGGCGTGGGCGCATTGCGGGTGTTGATGGACGGACAGTAAAGGAACATTTTCCTTTATGTCAAGCCTGTCAGGCAACGTCCGGTGCTGGGAGGATGGACGGCTTCGCTGATTTCCATCTGGACTATCGATATAGTCCGATCAGGGGCAGGCTGGCCCCGTTTCTCCCCTCCATCCTCACCGCTCTTGCGTGGTCCAGTCATGATCGTCGTTCTGGGAGCGGGCCTGACCGGCCTGTCGTTCAGCCACCATGCGGGCCATGACCGCTGCCTGGTGCTTGAGGAAAGCACGCGCCCCCTGGGGCTGGTACGGACCGAACAGGCGGACGGCGCCTTCTGGGACATCGGCCCCCACGTGTCCTTCACGAAACATGCCTATGTCCGCCATCTCCAGCAGGTCGGCTGCGCCGGGCGGCAGCGCAGCTTCCAGGCCCTGATCAGCAACCATTACCGGGGCAGCTGGATCTCCCATCCGGCACAGAGCCACCTCTACCAGATGGAGCCGGGCCTGCGGCAAGCCTGCCTGTCGTCGGTCCAGGCGATCCGCGCCCTGCCGGCCAAGGAGCCGGCGCATTACGGCGACTGGCTGGAGCGGGCGTTCGGCCCCGAATTCAGCCGGGTCTTCGCGGCGGCCTACACCCGCAAATACTGGACGGTCGAACCGGAAGAGATGACGGTGTCCTGGATCGGGCGCCGCATCTTCTATCCCGACCTGGAGCAGATCGAACGGGGAGCGGAAGGCCCCCTGCCCTACGACACCCACTACATCACCAGCATCCGCTATCCCCAGGCGGGCGGCTATGCCGGCTATTTCTCCCATCTGGCGGAGGGAGCGAACATCCGCTACGGCGCCCGCGTCGAGCGGATCGATCTGGAGCGGCGGGAGGTGACCACCGCCGACGGAACGGTGCATCCCTATAGCCGGCTGGTCAGCACCATCCCGCTTGACCGCTTCGTCGAGGCGACGCTGCAGGCCGGCGACGAGATACGGGTGGCGGCAAGGCGGCTGGTCCGCACCGACCTGTCGCTGGTCAATGTGCTGGTCCCCCATCCGCCCACGCGTCCAGAGAGCTGGCTGTATGTCTATGACGAGGACTGCCTGTCCACCCGCATCACCCTGACCACCAACCTGTCGCCGGAGGTCACCCCGCCCGGCAGTTGCGGCCTGCAGGTAGAGGTGTATGCCGGCCCCACCCGGCCGCTGCCGCTGGAAGGGCAGGCGCTGGTCGACCGCGTGGTGGAGGAACTGACGGCGATGGGGCTGATCGCGCCTGGCACCGGCCGGGACAGCATCCGGGCCAGGCTGGTGTCGCAGCCCTACGCCAACGTGCTGTTCGACCATGCCCGCGAAGCGGCGCTGGACAGCATCCTCGACTGGCTGTCCGGCTATGGGCTGGAGCGGGAGGAGGGCGATCTGGACCCGGTGGTCGACTGGGAGCGTGCACGCCCCCTGTCAGGCCCCCTGCTGCTCGGTGGTCGTTTTGCCCAATGGAAATATCTGTGGTCCGACGACTGCGCCTTGCGCGGCGCTCAGATGGCCGGTCTGTCGCCGGCGGCGCTCAATGCCGATTATGAGTAAAATCATTTCCAAAAGAGGCGTGCCATGACGTTAGCACCGTCCAATCAATTACGCGTTCTCCTGACAGGGGCCACCGGCTTTGTTGGACGTCATCTTGCCAGCCATTTGGCCGCGCATGGAGCACTCGTACACGCTGTGGTCCGTCCCGACAGCAACTCACATCTCCTTCCTCCCTACATCACCCAGCATATGGATGGCGAAGGTGAGGAATTAGCCGGAATTCTTGAAACAGTTCGGCCAGATATCGTCTTCCACCTTGCTTCTCTCTACATAACAGAACATAAGCCCCAGGATATTATCAGCCTTATAAATTCCAATGTATTGTTCGGCACCCGATTGATGGAAGCCATGGCCAATGTGGGCGTTCAGCGTCTCGTTAATACCGGAACCTCGTGGCAGCACTTCAATGGCGATCAATATGAGCCTGTAAACCTTTATGCCGCGACCAAGCAGGCTCTTGAATCGATTATCTCTTACTATGTTTCCGCTCGCGGATTTTCCGTAACAACGCTTAAATTATATGACACCTACGGCCCCGGAGATAGTCGCTCCAAATTGTTTCATTTACTGCGGAACGCTGTGGAAAATAAAGAAACGTTGCGCATGTCACCGGGAGAGCAACTCCTCGATATTGTTCATATCAAGGACGTGGTCGAAGCCTTTCGAATAGCCGGGACACATTTGCTGAGCAGGAAAATCGGCGCACAAGAGTGCTACACCGTATCATCGGGCCGCTGTCTGCCGTTGCGTGAAATTGTAAGCCTCTTTGAAAAAGTCATCGCGCAACCGATTTCCGTAGAGTGGGGAGCCCGCCCTTACCGAACTCGGGAGGTAATGCAGCCATGGCGCGGAGGGAATTCCGTACCGGGCTGGACACCGGCAATCCCTCTTGAGGCGGGCCTGAAAGATTTACTCCAAGTTTCAGGACTGTCTTGAACTGTACTTTCTTGGATTGAAATCGATGAGGCTTCACACAAGCAATTCGTCGCAACGATACTAGACATGTCAGTCAGCGGATATGGAAAGGACTTTCGAAAGACTCCAGCATCGGGAGATTGATGTCACGTTCGGACAGAATAGGGGCAGTGTCAGGCCAATCGATGCCGGCGCTGTCCCAGCGGATGCCGCTGTCCGCAGCCGCGGCATGGACGGTGCTGGTCTTGTAGACCAGGATGGCCGGCCCCCGCCGCACATAGAACCCATGCGCCAGTCCCGGCGGCAGATAGACGCCGTTGCCGAGGTCCGCCGACAGCTCCACCATGACGTGGCGCCCGAAGGTGGGGGAGTCCCGGCGCAGGTCGACCGCAACGTCCAGCACGGTGCCGGTCACGCAATAGACCAGCTTCACATGATCGTGCGGCGGCAGCTGGAAATGCAGGCCGCGCAGCACCCGATCCGCCGATTCCGTGAAATATTCCTCGGCGAAATCGGTGGACAGCCCGTGCCGCTCGAAGGTCGGGCGGTGCATGATCTTGCGGAAGGTCCCGCGCGGATCCCGGTGCACGGGCGGGCGGATCTCGAAGGCGCCGGGAAGGTCCAGCCTGACGGTCTCCGTCACGGGAGCACCTCTGCCTTGGCGGCGCCACGGGCCAGATAGGCGTCGATCTGGTCGCGGGTGAGGGTGCCGGCGTCGGTGCCGCCGGCCTGCGCCCGGTACCAGGCCACCGTCTGCTCCAGCGTCTCGTTCAGGTCGAGCAGCGGCTCCCACCCGAGCGACACGCGAGCCTTGGTCGCATCCAGCCGTAGGACGGTGTCCTCGTGAGGGTGGTCCGCCTGCTCGACCTCGACCCGGCCACCGCCCCACAGGGCGGCCAGCCGGGCGGCCATCCAGCCCACCGGGCGCTCCCCGCTGGGAAGCGGCGCGAAGTTCCAGGCGTCGGCATGGGTGGCGCCGTCCTGCCACAGCCGCATCGCCAGCCGGAGATAGCCCTCCAGCGGCTCCAGCACATGCTGCCAGGGGCGGATCGCGCCGGGATAGCGCAGCCGCAGCGTGTCGCCGCGGGTGAAGGCGCGGATGGCGTCGGGAACCAGCCGGTCGGGCGCCCAGTCGCCGCCGCCGATCACGTTGCCGGCACGGGCGGTGGCGATGCCGACGCCATGCTGGCCATGGCGTTCGGGCGGGAAGAAGGACTGGCGGAAGGAGGCCGTCAGGATCTCGGTGCAGGCCTTGCTGCTGCTGTAGAGATCGTTGCCGCCGAGCGGATCGTTCTCGCGGTATCCCCAGACCCAGCCGCGGTTCAAATAGCATTTGTCGGTGGTCACGACCACGACGGATCGCACCGAGGGAACGCGGCGCGCACCCTCCAGCAGGTTCAGCGTGCCCATGACGTTGGTGGCATAGGTGCCGGCCGGATCCGTGTAGGCCAGCCGGACGATCGGCTGGGCCGCCAGATGCAGGACGATTTCCGGCTGGCAATCGGCGATGGCGCGCGCGAGGGAGGAGGCGTCCAGGATGTCGCCGATGATGGAGGTCATGCCGTCGGCGACGCCGGCCAGCTCGAACAGGCTGGGGTTGGTGTGGGGCGGCAGGGAATAGCCGGTGACCTCCGCGCCCAGCCGGCGCAGCATCAGCGACAGCCATGCCCCCTTGAACCCGGTGTGGCCGGTCAGGAAGACCCGCCGGCCCCGCCAGAAACCGTGCGCCTGCGGGGTCATCACGACCAGACCTTCCAGGGGGCGCTGCCCGTCGCCCACAGCTCCTCCAGGATGCGCTTGTCGTTGATGGTGTCCATCGGCCTCCAGAAGCCTTTGTGCCGATAGGCGGCCAGCTGATCCGCGGCAGTCAGACGCTCCAGCGGCTCCTGCTCCCAGACGGTTGTGTCGCCCTCGATGTAGTCCAGGCAGCCCGGTTCCAGCACGAAGAAGCCGCCATTCACATAGGCGTTCCTGTTGTCGATCTTTTCCGAGAAGCAGGCCACCCGGTCGCCCGCCAGCTCAAGCGCGCCGAAACGGCCCGGCGGCTCCACCGCCGTCACCGTGGCCAGACGCTTCTGCTCGTGATGGAAGGCGATCTCCTTCCGGATGTCGACGTCGGCGACGCCGTCGCCATAGGTCAGGCAGAAGGTCTCGTTGTCGAGATAGGGGGCGATCCGCTTGACGCGGCCGCCCGTCATCGTCGCATCCCCGGTGTCGATCAGCGTCACGCGCCAGTCGTCGTGCGACTTGTCGTGATAGCTGATGGCTCCGTTCCCGATGTCGATCGTGAAGTCCGACAGGGTGCTGCGCATTTCCAGGAAGAACTGCTTGATGACCTCGCCCTTGTAGCCGAGGCAGATCACGAAGTCGTTGATGCCGTGATGGCTGTAGAGCTTCATGATGTGCCAGAGGATCGGCATGCGGCCGATGCGGACCATCGGCTTGGGAAGGCGGTCCGTCTCCTCGCTGAGACGCGATCCAAGCCCGCCGGCAAGAATGACCGCCTTCATCGCAGTTCCTCCGCAACGATGCTCTTGAGGGTGTCGAGAACATAGGACAGGTGCCGCTCGGTCAGGCCCGGCCAGACGCCCAGCCAGAAGGAGCGGCGCATGATGGTGTCGGTGTTCGTGAGATCGCCGGCAGTGCGATAGTCCACGCCGCGGAAGGCCGGCTGGCAGGTCAGGTTGCCGCCGAACAGCAGGCGGGTGCCGATCCTGCGCTCTTCCAGCCGGCGGACCAGGACGCCGCGGTCCAGGGCCACGCCGTCGCGCACCGTCAGCAGGAAGCCGAACCAGCTCGGCTCCGCCCCCGGGATGGCCTCGGGCAGCACGAAATGGCGGTCGAGCCCCAGGGCGGTCATGCCGTCGCGCAGGAAGCGGAAATTCTCCCGCCGGCGGACGACGAAGCCGTCGAGCTTGTCCAGCTGGCTCAACCCGATGGCGGCCTGCATGTCCGTCATCTTCACGTTGTAGCCGAGATGGGAGTAGACGTATTTGTGATCGTAGCCCGGCGGCAGCCCGTCGAAGGTCCAGTCGAACCGGCGGCCGCAGGTGTTGTCGCGGCCCGGCGGGCACCAGCAGTCGCGCCCCCAGTCGCGGAAGGAGTTCACCAGCCGCTCGTAGGCCTTGCGGTTGCTGAAGACGGCGCCGCCCTCGCCCGTGGTGATGTGGTGGGCCGGATAGAAGCTGACGGTGGCCAGCGTTCCGAAGGTGCCGACCCCCTGGCCGTTCAGCGTGGCGCCGAAGGCGTCGCAGCAATCCTCCACCAGGAACAGGTTGTGGCGTTCGGCGATGTCGGCGAGCGCCGCGGCGTCGAACGGATTGCCCAGCGTGTGGGCGACGACGATCGCCCGCGTCCTGTCGGTCAGCGCCGCCTCGACCCGGTCGGGGGTGATGTTGGCGGTGGCAAGATCGACGTCGACGAAGACCGGCACGCAGCCGTTCTGGACGATCGGGGCGACGGTGGTGGGGAAACCGGCCGCCACGGTGATCACCTCGCTGCCCGGCGCCAGCCGCCGCTCCCCCAGCGACGGGGAGGTGAGGGCGCTCACCGCCACCAGATTGGAGGCGGAGCCGGAACAGGTGAGGCTGGCGTACCTGACCCCGAAACGCTCGGCCAACCGCTTGCGGAAACCGTCGGCGAAGCGCCCTTCGGTCAGCCACATGTCCAGGGACGCGTCGATCAGATGCCGCAGATCGTCACCGTCCACCACCTTGCCGGTGACGGGCACATAGCTCTCCCCCGGAACGAAGGCGGGCTTTGCCTGGTCTTCCCACCAGCGTCCCGCGGCGTCGAGGAGATCCTGTCTATCCATGCGGCATTCCTTGCCTGAAAAAATGAGCCGGACGGCGGCTGTGATTGTGCGTCGCGTCGCCCCTCCGCCGGGACGGGCGGAAAGAGCCTGCCCCGGTGGAGATTGGGAAAGGGCAAACGATCAGCGGTCGAGATAGATCGAATAGGTTCGGCCGTTGGCGTTCGGATCGGAGTTGTCGCTGGTCGAGAAAAGGATGTAGTCGTTCCAGTGGGAATAGAGCCCGCCACCGCTGGTCCGGATGTCGTGATGCATACTGTGTGGCTGACCGATCGGCCGGCCATTTTCCAGCAGGCGGAGCGGCGACCGGGAGCTCGCCGCCATGCCGTCCGCGTAACGCACGAGTTCAGGGA
The DNA here is from genome assembly GCF_058780665.1 of Azospirillum sp. UENF 112521. Taxonomy (NCBI): domain Bacteria; kingdom Pseudomonadati; phylum Pseudomonadota; class Alphaproteobacteria; order Rhodospirillales; family Azospirillaceae; genus Azospirillum; species Azospirillum sp. UENF 112521. The sequence continues at coordinate 125,664 of NZ_JBSNCI010000008.1, read as the reverse complement.
GACGGTATGCATAGGCAAAGGTCCCGATCTGGTCGGGCGAAAAAGGCGCATCAAGAACCCGATAGCAGGCCCCGCGCTCGATTTCCGGCTTCGTCTCGGCCATGGCACGGATCAAAGCGGCTTCCGGATTGACCGTGACGCCTGTCAGTTCCATCAGCCGCGCGACGAAGGGCAGGAAGCTTTCCAGCGGAACCTCGAAGGAGCACTGGTCGCGGTTGGCCGCCTCCACCGCACGGGTCGGATCCTGCCGGATCATTTCCGGCACATGATACATGACGTAGCGCTTCCCCGTGACCCCCGGCACATGGACGAAGGCGGTGAAAAACACGTTGCCGGCCCCGATCTCGCAGATGATGCAGCCTTCCGGCGCATAGGCGGCATTCAGTATCGCCGAGCCGGTCTGGCAGATGAGGATCTTGGCCTTGCCGAAAAACTTCACTTCGTCGGCAAAGTTAAAATTATCGGGCACAACGCAATTGAAACCATAATTCTGGAGGCCGATAGATAAAGCCTCCTCATTGAGCATGTAACGTCCAGAGCCACCACCTTTGCGCATCAGGAAGATGTACTCGGGCTGATGGATCTGAACCGAACTGTCACGGGCGATTCGCTCCGCGATCTCGGAAGTCATAGTATGAAAAAGTGGTGGAGGATTGTTTGTTCCCAACCCAAGCATCCGACTTGAATAGATGAGGTCCCGGCAAAACACAATCGGTTCAGGGGTGCCGAGCAACCGCCCCCCCATGCCTAGCGCCGTCAAACTTTCTTGAATCCAACCTCGGTTTCTGTAATGATTAATTGCATGCCTAGCACTGGGCATAAGGAACTTGACATCATTTTTTAAAATCCAGTCACGGATCCCGTAGGCGGACAACATGCTGTCAAGATGCCAGTGACCATAATTGTCCTGAACGGTGTTGACCAGCATGACTGTATCTTCGATCATTTCTGCACGGTCGCAGATTTCCGGATCGAAAACCAAGCCTTTGTCCGTCTTTGTAATATTCGGCAGAAAACGAGTTAAATAATCAAAGTTTTTTGATTGATCTCCGTAGCAAATATTGTTCAAAGATTCTTTTAAGAATACCCCAGGAGCAATCATGATCGCGCTGCGGTTCGGAAATACAAAAACATCCTTCAGACGAAGGAAAAATAAATTCTGGCTTGTATAGGATTTTTGACTTTTAGTCCAATTATAATTGTAAGCACTCTTATCCTGAAAATAATCCTCGAGGAAATACCCATCGCTGAAATCAACAAATTCTTCTCCTAATAAAATTGATTTGCAATATTTAGAATTGGAAGAAAAAAATTCTTCTATTGATGAATTTACTTCAATCAATTCTTCAATTTTTTTTGTTTCAATGAAAGTACCTTTCATCCTCAGAGCAACCTCCAATTGATAGATTTTCTTCGTTTTTTGACAAAGATTGAAAGTCCGGACTTTCTTGCTTTCATGGACAAGAGAGTACTAGCAAATTTACAATACCTCCTCAAGCCTACCTATAAAGCCCCATGATTCATTCACATCTCTATCATACTGGAGCACAGGGCTACGATGTGTTGCCCTTATCCCAGAAGCCTTTGATCCTGACAGGTCAGGATCAAAGGCTTCGGCGGCAGGAGCCGCCGCCGCGCCGGTCGGCGCGGATACCAGCGGCGATCACCAATGACCGCTGGTGTTTGGACGTAACCAATGGTCCTCACATCTTTTCACAACCCTATTCAACTTGGCAGTCAAATACGACGGAATCGAATCTATAGTGCTGAAGGCTCTCAACGAGAGCCTTCCCAAACCAATGCCCAATCATCTTCGTAGCAGAGCAAGATGACTCCCATGACGGGGAACGAAACCCCCGTTACCATGAATAGAGATTCCAATACTCATACAGAAAATATATTGAATAAATTTATTTCATGGCATCAGAACCAAGCTGTAAGCTATTGAATTTTCATATAGATCTTGATGAATGCAGTTTCTGTAAAGACGGCTCCGACTTTTCTCTTTACTTTCCTGAAGGAATTTATTGACATAATCGTCTGTATTATAGCTACGAACAATACGTTCCTTGATGCTAAAGTTCATGCGTGTGAACCAATATTCAAGCTCGGAAGGACGCAGACGATTTCCTCTAGCTGTATCATGCGCAACAATTTTTTGACGAAACTCAGCATCGTCAATGAAAAGAAAATTCAGTGGATCACTGAAATTACTGTGATCTCTATAATCCACGCCATGCCTTGCCAAAGACCATGGCTTTGAGCATTTAGCCAAATTTTCCATTGTACGCTCTGGATCAAATATATGCTCAAGAACAGAATTAGAAAGAACAAGGTCAAATCTATTTGAATATTCTCTTGAATTCATTTCTTCTACTGTGGTCTCCAAGACCTCAATGCGAGGGGTTACTTTTCCCTTGCTTTCGATAATTATATCAAATACAGATTGATCGACGATAGAAATACCTTGCGATTCGGCTCGCTCAGAGAGTGACTTATAGAAAAGCGGGCTGCGTTCATCGTCCCATTGAATTCCCTCCGGTTCTATGACCGTTACATATGCGCCACGTGCTGCGAAAAGCGCAGCAACACCCAAATATCTTGCGCCAATTTCTAGTATATTTATTTTATTTTCACTACGAAATACAGGGAATGGTTCACGGCAGTATGAGTTCATACAGGAAAAAGTCTGATATATTTCAAAATCTACATTATTAGATGACTTTGCCATCTCGACTTTTGTATCATCTATGATGATTCGATACGATCTACCATTTTCATTTGGATCGCTATTATCGGAAGCAGAGAACCATATCCCTTGCACCCAATGACTATATCGCCCATTTCCCTTCGCAGCCACTTCGCTATGCTGGATATGCGCCGGACCGAGCAGAAGATCATCCTCAAAAAGCTGCAAGGTCGATCGATCTTCTCCAGGGATATCAGCAACAGAAACAAAGTCAAAAAGATCTTTTTGATACGAAAACCCGCCATGATGGCGAAATGGTCTTTCCAGATTTATTTCCATGGCTTTACTCCTTCTATTTTATCTGCCAAGCAGAGTCAGGTGTTAGCTCTCGAGCGGTTTTCGTATCTACTGTTTATCTATATAGATGGAAGAATTTCCCCTTCATGGAATCCCATATTGAATTGATGAGACAGAATATTTGTACATGTTAAAGTTGAATTAAAATGCTGATCCCAAGCCTGAATCAAATCCATGCGCTTAGCCAAATCACGAGCGCTCAAGTACTCTCCGTTTACCGCTGCAAAGAACTGAAACGCCGGATCGAAATAGACCCAACGATCAGGAGTAATTTCGATCTCAACTGCAATATGCGCTGGAAATATAACTGGCCTTGCTCTCAACCCCATACCCATCGCGCAGTCCCCTAATGCCCTTGCAAAGGCACCACATAGCATTGGCGGTCGTCTTAAAATAATTTCGTGAAAATCATGATAATTCTCATTGTAATCATCAATGAAATTTTCTCCATGCGTCCCCCATGGAAATATTACTCTGAGACTTCGAGAAACGTGAGCGAGAAAATTCACTATCCGAATTGATGAAAGCCCTACGGCATTAATATCATCCAAATGGTAAGATAGGCAGCAGTACGTCAGAAAATCTCCAATGGATCTTCTGTTTTTATTTTTTCTTTCATTGTATTCTTCGCCATAGTTAAAAATAAAATCATAGGCTCTGCCGTTTGTATTTGGATTTGAGTTATCGGATGTCGAAAAAATAACCATCGCCATGCTGGAAGGACTAGACCTCCAATGAGAAAAAAGGCCATTCCCTTTCAACCGAATATCTTCATGAAGAGCATGAGGCGGACCAAGCGGCCGACCATTTTCAAAAACCTGAAGCGTTGATGCCAACGCATCTTGTGAATTATCCGATATCCCTTCAATCGGCCAGCTTGGACGAGCCCATGCATAGCCAGCCTCTTTAAAATAGAGATGCTTCAAGATCTGTGACATCGAACAACTCAGCAGCTTCTAATTTTCAATCGAGGCGAATTGATAACATTTTTTTCATCAAACGTCCAGTCTTGCCGGGTTTCGACGAGCATTCATCAACCCAGCCCCGCTCCAATACATGTGCATCGTCGATATGATCAGCATGACGGTACCCTGGCGGCACCTGTCCGGGCTGCCGGCCACTCCGGCCTTCACAGTCCGGAGTGGCGACAGTCCTGTCGGTAGGAAACGGCCGGCGTCAGCTTCCACCGTAGCTTTTGACGCAGCCTGCGCATTCCGGCAGCACGATTGGATTCAGGCTGTCATGCCGCAGCGAGCGGCGCAGGCTTTTATAACGCTTGCCGCACCAGGTGTTCAGAAACGCGTCCAGGCTGTTGGCAAAGCCGAGGACCGTCCGCTGGGTGCGGCAGCAGGCATAGATCTCGCCATCCAGCCCGATGTCCACATACTGCAGCGGCGCCATGCAGGCATAGACGGGATGGGCGTCGGAGCGGCCCGACAGGATCGGGTAGTTGGCGTGGCCGGACCGCGCCTTGTAATGGACGGTGTCCACGACCTCCTTGTTGGTGAAGCGGATCCAGTTCGGCTCGAACCGTATGTCGGGACCGTCCGGATGCGCCGCCGCCCATTCGCCCAGCGCGGCGATCTGGGGAGCCAGCTCCTCGGGGCTGGGCTGCTCCTCGAACGAATCCGAGATCGGATCGTACTGGCGGAAATTCACCGAATCGATCCGGTTGGCGGAGGCCCACTCCATGACGTCCAGCATCGCCGGCAGGGTTCGGCGGGTGACTGTGGGGTTGACGCACAGCTTCAGTTTTTCAGGATCGCGCAGTTCGTTCAGCCGACGGACCCCGCGCTCGACAGCCTCCCATTTCCCATTGCGACGGACCTCGTTGAACAGCGGGCCGGTCGCATCGATGGACATCCAGACGGTGCCCACCATGCCGGACAGCAGGTTGACCAGCCGGTCGGTCAGCAGGGTGGCGTTGGTCTGGAGCTTGAACACGCAGCCATGGTCACGGATCGCCCTCAGCACCTCCTCGAAGTCGGGATGCAGCGACGGCTCGCCGTAGCTGCTCAGCTCGACCTCGGTCATGAAGGGCAGGATGGTGTCCGCCACCTTGCGGAACACCCCGATATCCATGAAGCGGCGGGGGATCTTCTCGTTGTCGAGGAACTTCTGGCTGCCGCAGATCTCGCAACGCAGGTTGCACTTGTTGGTCAGGCCGATGTTGCAGTACTGCGGCAAAGCGAAGCGGCTGCCGCCGCGGAACAGGACATGGGCACCCCGGGCGGCGTGATAGATGATCGATCCGTCGTCCAGCGTCCTATGGATCTTGTATCCGAGCTGATAGTGGCGGCCGTTGGTGTTGGGATCGCTGTTGTCGCTGGTGGCGAACCACAGCTCGTTCCCCCAATGGCTGTAGCGGCCCTCGCCTTTCTGGCGGATGTCGTCGTGGAGCATGTCCGCCCGCGGCAGGAACACGCCGTCCTCGATCAGGAAAAGCTCCGAGTAGCGGCTTTGCCCATCCGAGGCCAGGGCCGCGAGTTCCGGAATGTAGGCGGTCCAGGCGAAGCCGCCGGCATTGCCGTACCGCCCCGGCAGGTCGACTGTGTAGACGCCCTCCTCGAACGACAGGCGGGCATAGCCCTCCTTGACCGCGGCCGCCGGCACAGCCTGGCCGGCCGGCACGATGGAAATCGTGTAGTCGCGCCCGTTGGCGTTCGGGTCGCTGTTGTCGGAGGTGGAGAACCACAACCCGTCGCCCCAATGGCTGTAGCGGCCGCCGCCTTCCTGACGGATATCGTCGTGGAGCTGCTCAGGCGGTCCCAGGGGACGGCCATCCTCCATGAACTGCAGCCTGAATCCTGTCCCGCCCTTTCCCCAGGCTTCGAACTGGGGCAGCTTCACGAGCCAGGCGAAGCCGTTGTCGGTCGCGAAGGGCTTCGGCAGGGGATAGATCGCCCCTACCTGCGGTTGGATATCGGCCCCGAAGGGCGACAGGACGACCGGGGAGGAGCATCCGGCTTCGGAGTCCTCGACTTCGGCCGCACTGTATTTGTTTTCTTTATCGATAATAATCGTGTAGTCGCGGCCGTTGGTGTTCGGGTCGCTGTTGTCGGAGGCGGAGAACCACAATCCGTCGCCCCAATGGCTGTAGCGGCCGCCGCCCTTCTGGCGGACATCGTCGTGAAGCTGGTCCGGCGGCCCCAGGGGACGGCCGTTTTCCAGCAATGACAAGGACGAACGGGGCATTTCGGACGAGGCCCCGTAAGCACTCAGCTCCGGCAGCGAGATACGCCAGCCGTATCCCCCATCATCCTCGAACGGACCCTCCAGGGGGTACGGCTGGTTTTGGGAGGACGCGCGCTCCGCCGTGCTCTGCCCTTTTGGCATTGTATCCCACATGATCTCTGGAGTACGATTAACATGCTTCTTTACAAAAGATACGCATCAAGAAACATTAAGAAAGCTTTCACGTCAATTGGATATATTCTTCCCGCAAGGCGAAGTTTCAATTTTCTTTGGATGAAGTGATGCGTGTATATTCAGGAAACTCCTCTGACTACTCACCATCAATTCAGAAAGATGAGCAAAACTCGTCGGTAATAGAACAAATATCATACGATGACGATTATGAAATCTCGGGAGATTTCTTTGTCTCTGGCGGTCGATTTGATGAGGCGGTAGAATTTTATTCAAAGGCGGAAAAAGCATCGAAAAGGCGCCCCGAAGTTTTAAAGAAGCTGGCTCATGCAGAAATGGCGCGCGGCAACATCGTTGCGGCAGGCTTTGCATTCGAAGAGGCCCTGCGAGTTAACCCGGATGATTTGTCGGCCGAGCTTGGTCTTGTGGAAGTGGCCATTGCTTTAAACAACCGAGACGAAGCAGCACAGAGGCTCGGCAGGCTCAGAGTTGCGCTTGATCGAAGCGGAAACACGCTGGCGGCGCGCCTGGGAAGTGCTTGTCACACCATGATTCAACGTTTGGGAGAGCAATCCGCTCTGTCCGCAGCGTCCTCGGCAGCTGACACCCCCGCCTCCGGCTGGGACATCCGGCAGGCGATCGGCCGGCTGAAGGAGGGGGAGGAGAATGGCTTGCGGGAGCGCGCGGCGATGCTGATCCAGATCCGTGCCCAGTCGGCAACGATCGAGAGCCTGAAGGGGCTGGTGGCCTTTCTGTCCGAGCGGCTCCGGCAGGCTGTCCGCCCCCACCGGTGACCCGACAAGGCCCGATCCGGGCAATTCCAAGTTGTTAGGAGGCATAACGTCGATCATGTGCGGAATTGCAGGACTGGTGAATTTCGGCGGTCGGTTCAGCAGGCAGGAACTGGCGAACATCGCCGAGACGATGGCAGATACCATGATCCATCGCGGCCCGGACGATGGCGGCGTCTGGGTCGACGACACCAATTTCTGCGCCTTCTCGCACCGGCGTCTCAGCATCATCGACACGTCTTCGGGAGGGCATCAGCCGATGCAGACCCCCGACGGCCGCCATTCCATCTGCTTCAACGGGGAGCTTTACAGCTTCCTGGAGCTGAAGGAGGATCTGGAGGCCCGGGGTTACCGGTTCCGCACCCGCTCCGATACCGAGGTCCTGCTGTACGGGCTGTGCGAATACGGCACGGCGCTGCTGTCGCGCATCGATGCGATGTACGCCTTCGCCCTGTTCGACCACGACAACCGGTCGATGCTGCTCGCCCGTGACCCGTTCGGGGAAAAGCCGCTCTATTACTGGCAGGGAAACGGGCTGTTCGCCTTCGCGTCGGAGCTTCAGGCACTGACCGTGCTGCCGGGGTTCGACGCGGCGATCGACCTGGAAAGCATCGCCGGCTATCTCAGCTTCCAGTATGTGCCGGGCACCCGCACCATCTACCGCGACGTCCGCCGCCTGCCGCCCGGCTGCTATCTGCGTCTGAGCGAGGACGGGCATGCGACCGTATGCCGCCATTTCGCCTTCGAAGCGGAACCACACCAGGGGAAGATCCGCAGCATCGACGAGCTGGCCGACGAGCTGGAGGAAATCCTCGTCCGCTCGGTCAGGCGCAAGCTGATCAGCGACGTGCCGCTGGGGGCCTTCCTGTCGGGCGGCGTCGATTCCACCCTGGTGGCGGCCATCGCCACCAAGCGGCTGAACCGCAACCTGATGACCTTCTCGATCGGCTTCGCGGACACGCCGGAATCCGAGCATGAGGATGCGCGGGCGATGGCCCGCCATCTGGGAACGGACCACCACGACCGCATCATCTCGCCCGACATGCTGGCGCTCGGCGAACATGTCGGATCGGTGCTGGACGAGCCCAACGGCGACACCTCCTGCCTGCCGACCTTCCTGCTGACCCAGTTCGCCCGCGAACATGTCACGGTCGCCCTGTCGGGCGACGGCGGGGACGAGCTGTTCGGCGGCTATGGGCGCTATTTCTCCACGCTGGAGGACGCTGCCCGCCTGGAGCGCGATCCCGTCGGCATGGCTGGCTGGGACCCCGGAAATGCCTATTACTCGTACCGGATCCTGGTCTATGCCGACAGCGACGTGACGCGGCTGCTGGGACGGATGCCGCCGGAGAACGCCAGCCTCCTGCGCCACCTGCGCTCCACCATCAACCGCAGCGGAAAGCCGCTGATCCACCGCCTGCGCGAACTGGACGCGGCCCACTACATGCCGGGCGCCGTCCTGCCGAAGGTCGACCGGATGAGCATGCAGAACAGCCTGGAGGTGCGCGCGCCGCTGCTGGGGCTGGAGGTCGCCCGTTTCGCCAGCGGCCTTCGCCCCGAGGAATGCTATGCCGCCGGACAGGGCAAGCGCGTCCTGAAGCAGATCGCCGCCCGCTACGTTCCACGCGACTGGCTGGAACGGCCCAAGCGCGGCTTCGGCCTGCCGATGGCGCTGTGGGGAAAGGACCAGCTGCTGCCGCGGACCCGGGCGCTCACGCTCGATGCCGGAAGCCGCCTGCAGGATTGGATCCCGGTCGAGCGGATCGCCGCCTTCCTCGACCATCAGGAACAGTCCTACAGCGCCTACCAGCTCTGGCTGCTCTTCATTCTGGAAAGCTGGCTGCGCGCGCGTCCGGGCTATCCCGCGCACCCATCCGCCACAGCCGCTTCCACTCGGCCCCAAGCATCCATGGTGCTTCAGTGACCCTGTCCATCAGCCTTCTGCTGTATGTGGAGGCCGCAGGCTGCCGCGCACCGGGCGGCCTCGTCGCCTTCTGCCATCCCGAGGATCTGTCCCAGCTCCGCGGGCTGCCCAACCTGCGCGCCTGCGTCGTGCCGGGCGGAGATTCGGCGACCCATCCGGCAACCGGCGACGCCATCTCCTTTCCCTGGCTCACGGACGATGCCTGGAACGACGGGCCTTGGGCCGAATCTGCCGAAACGGCCGGGGGAGACGGGTCCGACCGCGACACCCTTCCATCGCTTCTGGCCGAAGGGGAGCGGGTGGAGCTGCTTTTCCTCTGCCGGCAGAGCGCCATCCCGTCGGCAGCCATCCTGCGGCTGGCCCGGCTCGGCCACAAGACGGTCACGGCCATCGTCGGCGGGGCGCCCGTCGTGGTGCGCTGCGACGAGAACCGGGCGCGGCGGCGGCGGCTGATCGACGAGGCGGTTCACCGCTTCTGTGCCGACAGCATGCGCAAGCACCCGCTGGGCAAGGCCGGAGGCTATCACCCCGAAGGGGGGCACGGCTTCAGCGCCCACTGCCCCAGCCTCGCCGCCCGCGCCGATGCCAACGGCAAGGAGGGCCGCTCGCGGCTGGTTCTGCTGGAGGACGGTCGGCCGCTGGGCTCGGCGCATGCGCTGCACACGGCGCTGCGCGGGGTGGGGCGCGGGCTTTACTCCCACTGGGAAAGCCGGGTCTTCTTCTCCAGCTCCGACAACAGCAATCCCAACGAGAACGGCCGCACCTATTCCTGGATCGAGCTGCCGGAACACCCGACGGGGATGGATCGCCGTCTGGCACGGATCAGCGGGGTGCTGCCGTCCGGAGACTCCGCCTGGAGCCAGGCCGACCTGGAGGCGGAAGACCGCGGACAGGCGCGCCGGCTGCCCAGCCTGCGCCCGGCCGAGCGGGTGTTCGAGGAGTGGCTGGGGCAGGACGGCGACCGGCTGCTGCCTCCCGAACCGTCGGAACAGCGCATCCTGCTGATGATCGGCTATCTCGGCCCCGGCGGCGCGGAACGGCAAATCTGCAATCTGGCGCGCGGCCTGCTGGCGCAGGGGTATGCGCCGTCCCTGATGACCATGTCGCCGATCCGCGACGAGGGGCGGCATTACGCCGACATGCTGCTGCACGACAGCGACATCCCCATCCTGTCGCTCGACGTGATGACCCACGGCGATTTCGTCCTGGCGACCGGGGACGAGGAGTTCCGCCACATCCTGTGGGCGGCGGCCCCGACCCTGCGGCGCCTGCCGGAGGAAGTCCGCCTGCCGGTGATCGAGGCGATGATCCGGATGCACCGGCTGCGGCCGGCCGCCGTGATCTGCTATCTCGACATGGTCAATGTGGTCGGCGGGCTCGCCGCCCTTCTGGTGGGGGTGCCCCGCATCCTTCTGTCCGGCCGCAACGTCAACCCGACCCATTTCCCCAACCTCTACCGCCCGTGGTTCTACGGCCTGTACCGCATGCTCCTGCGCTCCCCGCGCGTGGTGATGAGCGCCAATGCCGAGGCCGGCGCCCGATCCTACGCCGCCTGGCTGATGCTGAAGCCGGAGGCGGTCAAGACCATCGTCAACGGGATCGCCGTGGAGGATCTGCCGCAGCCGACACTGGCGCAACGGGTCGAGACCCGCCTGTCGATCGGGGTCGGCTCCTCCCGCCCGCTGATCGCCGGCGTGTTCCGGCTCGCTCAGGAAAAGCAGCCCCTTCTGTTCGTCGAGGTGATCGCCCGCATCCGTCGGGAGATCCCGCACGTCAAGGCGGTGGTCGCCGGCATCGGGCCTCTTCGCGAGGCGATGGAACGGCGGCTGCGGGCACTCGGCATCGAGGACGCCATCCATTTCCTGGGGCGCAGCCAGTCCGTGAACGTCCTGCTGGGGGCCGCCGACCTGCTTCTCCACACGGCCAAGGCCGAGGGGTTGCCGAACGTCATCATGGAGGCGCAGTGGCAGGCGCTTCCGGTGGTCTGCACCTGCGCGGGCGGCACCCCGTCCGCCCTCAGCCCCGGCCTGCTGCCCTACATGCATGGGACCGACGATCTCGACGGGCTGACGCGCTCCTGCCTGTTCCTGCTGCGCAACCATGAGGACCGCCGCCGGCTGGCCGCGGAGGCGCAGGCCGACGTCCACCGCCGCTTCACCGTGGAGGTGCTCGTCGAGCGGACCCTGGACGCCCTGGCACTCCCCGCGCCGGCCGCCGTCCAGGCCCCGGCATCCGCCCCCGCCGCCGCTGCCCCCGCCCCTGCCCTCGCCAAGCCGCTGGAGGCAGCCGTGGTACGGGCCGTTCCGCCCGCTCCGCAGCACAAGGCGCGCCCCGCGTCCATTCCGGCAACCCAGCGCCCGTCCCAACGGAAAAAGCGCAGGCGATGACCGAAAGCCGCCCGGATATGAACGACGCTCCCATTCCCGCCTCTTCCCTGGTGTTTCCTCCGGTGTCCCACGTCGCGAAGCGCGCAGAGTTCCTTCCCCTCCATCAGCTGATCCGCCACGAGGATGGCCAGGTCATCCGCTATGCCGTCAGCGCGGCGACAGCGGGAATGGGTGCCCCCGTCCAGCAGCGGCTGGGCGCGGACGGGCTGGCCTTCACCATCCGCGGACAGAGCGGGGTTCACTCCCTTTCCCTGGAGCTGGACAGCCGGGGACTGGCGGACCCGTGCAGGCTGACCCTGACGATCAGCTCCTTCGAGCCGTCGGGCGACGGGATCGCCGAACAGAATCCTCCACACCACCCAGCTGACCGTGCCGCCGTCCAAGGGCAACGGAACCGTCCTGTTCGACCTGATCGGCGCGCCGCTGCGGGAGAAGCGCCTCTATCGCGTCATGCTGCGGCCAGACGGGGATGCCCCGCAGGGCGGCTTCGGCGTCTGGGGCTGCATCACCGCCACCGCCTGCCCCGAGCCGTCCGTCGAGGTCACCCCGGCCGTCCGCCGGGAACCGATGTGGCGCCTGCAATGGGTCGAACATGGCGCCCGCATGCAGGTGACGACCGAAGAGTGGCTGGAGAAGCGTTTCGGCCTGATCCCGCTGCCCGTCTATTCCCATTCCAGCCTGGAATTCTGTTTCGAGGCTCCGGCCGCCGCCGTCGACGCGCTGGGCATCCGCGTCGCCCCGCGGATGGCGCGCGGCACGGTGCCGCTGCAGCTGGAACTGCATGACAGGGACGGCAATCTTCTGCTGATGCGCTCGATCCGGCCGATGCCCCGGCCGGTGCCGCAGTATGTAGATTTCGATCTTGCGGGAATCCCGCTCCGGGTCGGGGAGACCTATCGCGTCAGCCTGACCTCGCCCACGGCGGCGGCGGACGACTGCAACTGCGTGCTGGTCAACCGCGAGGGGCTTCCCGCCCGCCCGCCCGCCCCCGGCCTGGGGCTTCTCGGCGCCGAAACGGGCCTGGCGCAATATGTGGAGCGGTCGCGCGCCGCCCGCGGTACGACCCCGCATGGGCAGGGGCATCTGCGGGTCTGCGCCCTGGTGCCGGACGACCATCCGCGGCCGGGTTCGGTGGCGACATTCCTCGGCCGTGCCTTCCCCGATCACACCATCGATCTGCAAAGCCTCCCGGATGGGGGCTGGGCCGCTCTGCTGCCGCGGCTGTCGGCGCAGGATGTCGTCCTGTTCGTCGATCTGCACCCGCAGGCGGGCGAGGCGACCCGCCTTTACGACGAGACGGTCGCCCTGCTGGACGCCGGACTGGTCTGCACCATCCATGTCGACACCGGCACTCTCGGCACCGGCGGGCAGCCGGCGGCCGGCCTGCGGCTGGACGGCAGGCTGCAGCGGGCGCTGACCGGGCCGCTCCAGACCGCAAGGCGTTGCCGTCACGCCCTCGTCGCCGGGCCGGACGGCCGGGCCGCCTGGGCGGACGGCGCCCCCGAAGCGGTGCCGGATCTGCGCGGCCTCCGCGACGCGGCGCTCCATGCCGCCCTGCCGCACATCGCGGTCGTCTGCGATCTGCGCGGCGGCGAGGAGGCGTTCGACGCGGTTCTCCATACCCTGACCGGCCAGAGCTACGGCGGTCCGGTCACCCTGCTCCTGCTGAGCGATCCCGGCCCGTCGGAGGATTTCGGCATCCGGGCCCAGCTGTGGGGACAGCGCGACCGGCGGACCCGGCTGGACATCAAAGTGGTGTGCCAAGCGGTGGACCAGGAGGAACACGACATCGCGCCGGCCGGCGCCGGGAAGACGCAGGGCCGGCGCCTGCTCCAGGCCGCCACGCTGACGAACGCGGACGTCTGCGTCGTCCTCGATGCGGATCTCCACGTCAACCGCGACTTCCTGGCGGCCCACGCCTTCGCGCATCGCCATCCCGATTTCGACGCCGTGATCGGAGCCCCGCCGGTGGCGGCGGACGGCCGCAATCCCGACCGCCTGCTGGATGAGCTGGAAGCCGACGCCAACCACGCCCGCGACCGCATCAGGATGCGGGATCCGGTGCAGCCGGACGGCTTTCTCAATGTCGCCGCCGGGAACCTGTCGGTCAAATCGACCCTGCTGCGCCGCCTCGCCCTTCCGCAGGAGGACGCCTTCCCCGGCATCCTTCAGGGGGCCGCCGGGGAAGGCCGGAACCGCTTCGACGATCTGGTGCTGGGTTACCTGCTGTACCGGGCCGGGGCGCGTTTCGGCCGGACGGAGCATGCCTTCGCCATCCGCACCGCAAACGGCGCCAGGGCCACGGACGAGGCCGCCGCCGACGGGCTCACGCCGCAGGAACGCCGGATGGAGGGCTTCAACAGCCTGTTCCGGCCCTATCCCGAACTGGCGCTGGTGGCGCGGCGCTGGGTGGTGGCCGAAGCCGGCAGCATCCTGGAAGCCATCCGCGCGGACGATCGCCAGGGAGAGTCCCTGCACACGCCGGCCTATGCGGAGCTGAAGTCCCGCTTCGGCGCGGCCGCCGCCTCCCCGGCCCTGCGCCGGGCGGCGCGCAAGCCCCTGCGCGTGCTGTCCTACCGCTGGCATTGCGGACACCAGTACGAACTGTACAAGCTGCCGCACGAGTTCACCCTGGTGCGCGGCCTGGGACCGGGCCTGACCGACCGCTGGGATTACGAGCAGCGCCCGCTACGCCCGAATGTCCGCTTCGTCGATATGGAGGAGCTCGACCCGTCGAAGTACGACGTCGCCATCCTGCATTTCGACGAGAATGTCCTGGCTCCGCAGATGGGGGCCGGCGCGCTGCCCGACGATTGGGGAAACGCCTTCCGCTGGTTCCTGGCCAACGTTCCGCTGCCCAAGATCGCCCTCTGCCACGGCACCCCGGCTTTCGTCGGCCAATACGGCACGATGCGCGGCCCGATCGATCGCTTCCAGATCCACGAAGCCGAACGGCGGTCACTCGTCGACCTGCTGGCGGAACGGGGCATCCCGGTCGTGGTGAACGCCTGGCAGGCGCAGGCGGAGTGGGGGTTCGCGGACAGCCGGGTGATCTGGCACGGCTTCGATCCCCAGGAATATCCCGACGCGCGCTACGAACGCGACGTTCTGGCCCTCGGCTCCTCCATGTGGGAGCGGCCGCATTACCGGGGCGCCTACGAGCATGAGAGGGTCATGGCCCGCCTGCCGGCCGACATCCGGGTGGAAACCGCGGTCAACCAGGATGGCGGCCTGTGGCCGCGGGAAACGAACGGCTACGCGCGATCCAAGTTCCGCGGATACATCGACCGCATCCGCAGCTTCACCGCCTATCTCGACACGACGCGGCGCTCGCCGATGCCGCGGTCGCGCGCCGAAGCGATGCTGTGCGGCGTCGTCCCGGTCTGCCTGCGCAGCGATGACGTGGACCTGTTCATCCGCCACGGCGTCAACGGCTTCTGCGGGGAGTCGCCGGAGGAGCTGGCGGATTATCTGGTTCACCTCTGCCGCAACCGGGCTGCGGCCCGCAGGATCGGCGAACGGGCACGGCTGACCGCCCTCGACCTGTTCAACCACGACCGCTATCTGGCGGCCTGGACCGCGCTCCTCGACGAGACGCTGGAGCGGAGCAAGCCGGTGCGCACCGCCGCGTCCGCCCGGGCCGGCACGCACGCCCGCAAGGCTGCGGAGGCCCCCCCGCCGGCTCCGGCCGACGCCCCCGCGGCGTCCCCTTCGGCGTCCTCCGCCGGGGAGGAAGAGGCCGAAGCGGCTCAGGACGCGCCGGCACCGGTTCCGCAGGCGGCGAGCCCCGCCCAGGTCCACCCCGCCCCGGCGCCCATGGCCGCCCCCGGTTCTCCTGCCGCCGCTCCCACGGGCGCATCCGCCCCGAGCACCCGGGACGGGCTGGACCTGGGCAAGGTGGCCCTGGGCAGGGTGGAATGGATGATCCAGAACCAGATTTCCGGCTGGGCCTTCGATCCCGACCGCCCGGACGAGGTGCAACGGGTTGTCGTGCTGGTGGACGGCCGTCCGCGCTACCGGCTCGCCGCTAATCTGGAACGGCCGAAGGCCGGGGTCGGGGAACCCCGTCGCGGCGGCTTCCGCCTGACCCTGCCGTCCGAACTGTGCGACGGCAAGCCGCACCGCATCGATCTGGCCATCGCCGACAGCGGCGCGATGCTGAACGCCAAGCCCCTGCGCTTCCAGCAGCCCGACCCCGCCGGCCGTTGCATCGGCCAGATGGACGGGGTGAACGGGCGGACCGTTTCGGGCTGGTGCTGCAACACCGCGCGGGCCGCCCGCCCTGTCGAACTGGCGGTGCTGGTGGACGATGAGGTCTGGGGCACGGTGACCGCCGACCGGCTGCGATCCGGCCTGAAGCTGGTCGGCATCGGTTCCGAGCGGCACGGCTTCTCCTGGCCGATCCCCGATGCCCTGTGCGACGGCAAGCCGCATCGGGTCGCCTTCGTCGTCGCCGCCACCGGCCAGCATGTGCCGGGATCGCCGCTGACCGTCCAGCCGGCGGCGGAGCCGTCCTGGCGCGGGCATGTGACGTTCGCGGCGGACGGCGACATCGTCGGCTGGGCCTATGACGAGAAGACCCCCGACGTTCCGATCCGTGTCGACATCCTGGTCGACGGCCGCCCCTACAGGACACTCACGGCCGACGTCGATCGTCCCGACCTGGAAGCGATCGATGCGATGCGCCTCGCCAGCGGCTTCCGCTGCCGGCCGCCGGCGCCGCCGCCCGGGGCGGAGTCCGCGATGGCGGAAATCCGGGTCCGGATCGCCGGCACCGGCCGGGACCTGCCGGGCAGCCCGCTGACGGTCGACCTGTGCCGGACCTACCGCGCCTGGGTCGAACGCTACGACACCGTGACGCCGGCAGATCGGGAGGCCATGCGGGCACGGCTCGACGCCCTGCCCCGCCGACCGCTGCTGTCGGTGCTGATGCCGGTCTACAACACGCCCGTGCCCCTGCTGCGCGAGGCCATCGCCTCGGTTCGCCGGCAGATCTACCCGGATTGGGAGCTGTGCATCGCCGACGATGCCTCGACCGATCCGAAGATCGCCGCGCTGCTGAAGGAGGAAAGCCGCGCCGACCGCCGCATCCGCGTCGTGCACCGTCCCGTCAACGGCCACATCTCCGCCGCCAGCAACAGCGCACTGGAACTGGCGACGGGCGAGTTCGCGGTCCTGCTCGACCATGACGACCTGCTGAGGGAACACGCCCTGCTTCTGGTGGCCGAGGAAATCCTGACCAACCCCGAAGCGACCCTGATCTTCAGCGACGAGGACAAGATCGACGAGGCCGGCGAGCGGTTCGAGCCCTATTTCAAGGGCGGCTACAATCCGGATCTCCTGGCCGCGCAGAACTGCATCAGCCATCTCGGGGTCTACCGCATCGACCTGATGCGCCGTCTCGGCGGCTTCACCGTCGGGCTGGAAGGGTCGCAGGACTACGACCTCGCCCTGCGCGTGATCGAACACAGCCCGCCCGCGGCGGTGCGCCACATCCCGCACGTCCTTTACCATTGGCGGGCCGTTCCGGGGTCCACCGCCCTGAGGATCGACGAGAAGGACTATGCGGCCGACGCCATGCGCAAGGGCCTGGAGGCGTCGCTGAAGCGACGGGGGCTGAAGGCCCGCGCCTGCCCCAGCCTGCAGCCGCCCTTCCTGCATCTGCGCCCCCGGCTGGAGGCTTGGCCGAAGGTCTCGGTCATCCTGTCCTGCCGGGGCGACGGAGCCAGGCTTGCCGACACCCTCGACGTCCTGAAGCGGTTCACCGCCCGGTCCGTCTCCGAGGTGATCGTGACCTGCCCCGCCGCCGTTTCCGCCGATATGGCCAAGGCGGCAAAAGGATGGCGGAACCTGCGGCTGCTGCCGATGGACAAGGCGCCGGCCAGCCTGCGCAACACCGCGGCCAAGGCGGCGACCGGGGAGGTTCTGGTTTTCCTCGACGAGGACACCAGACCGATGCACCGCATCTGGCTGGCCGAGCTGGTGCGCCAGTGCATGGCGCCGGGGGTCGGCGCCGCCGGCGCGCGGCTGGTGACTGCGAACGGCCTCATCCGCTATGCCGGATACCGGCTCGGCGGTGAGGCGCAGGGAAGCGCGGCCTACGCGGGCCAGCACATCGCCATGGTCGGTCCGGGCGGGCGGGCCGTGCTGCGGCAGACGGTGTCGTCCGTGTCCGTCACCTGCATGGCCATAAGGCGGGATCGCTTCATGGCCGCCAAAGGCTTCGACGAGGGCCTGCCGCAGGCTCTGCACGACGTCGACCTGTGCCTGCGTCTGGCCGGTGTGGGGTTCCGGTCCCTGTACACGCCGCTCGCCCAGATGGTCTGCCGCGAGGCAGCCCCGCCGGCACCTGCGGCGGAGACGGCGGCTTTGCGGGCACGCTGGGGCGATGCCCTGGCCGAGGACCCCTATTACAACCCGAACCTGACGCTTGAGACGACGGATGCGGGGCTGGCCTTCCCGCCGCGCCGCCCCCCGTTCCGATCTCCGCAGGACCAGCCCCGGGACTTGTCCCTGCCGGATGTGGACTCTCCCTGCCTTGTCTGACAGAAGGGCCTGACGTCTCCGGCACCGGTCCGGAGACGTCCCGCCCTTTCCAGCCGAAAGAAGCCATGACGACCGTTCACGTCTTCGCCAGCGGCCCGCGCCTGAAGGACGGCCAGACCGTCACCGTCGCGTCCTGCCGCAGCAGCCAGATTGCGGAAGCGCTTCTGGCCGCGAAGCTCGGCGCGACCATGTCGGCCCTGCCGGCCGCTTGCGAATGGTCAGCCTCCGAACGGGATGGCGCAGGCGAGATGCAGACCGCCGTCCTGCGCGACCATCGCCCCGCCACCGCGCTGTGGCTGACACCCGAGCGGTTCGCCCTGCCGTCCTACGCCCTGCCGCTGGTTCGCAAATTCTGCGACATGGCGGGCATGGACGCCGCGGGCGACGGGCTGGACGCGGCACGGGCCGCCTGGAAGACGGCGGACGCCGCCGGCGGCTTCATACTGGACGCCGCGCAGGCCGATCTGGCCCACGCCGTCCTGCCGGCCGGCACCCCCCTTCTCCACCTGCCTGCCGATTGCCCGGCAGCCTTGCGGGTGAACCGCTCGGCAAAGCCCCGCCAGATCCTGGTGATGGGCGACCTTGCCCTTCTGGCCCCGCAGGCGCAGGCCTTCGGGATGCTCACCGGCGCCTTGATACGGGCCGGGCTTTCCGTCGCCCTGGTGCATCTGCCCTTCCGCTCCGCCAGCCCGCCGCCAGACCTGCTGCCGGCCCACACGCAGCTTCTGGCCGCTCCCGTGCCGGAAACGCTCGGACGGCTGCTGAGCGAAGCCGCGGTGACGATCGACCCCTTCCATGTCTGCGGCGAGCCTTATCTGGCGACCGCGATGCGGCGTGCCATCTGCGCCCGCAACAGCATCGGGCTGATGTCCTGGACCGGCGAGGAGGACACCGCGACCATCCTGCGCGACCTGACCGCCCGGCAGGTCGCCCTGCCGGTCCCGCAAATGCCGTCGGATGGCGCGCCCGCGCTGCGCGCGCTGACCAAGCCGGCGTCCCGCCGCCCCGCGGCCCCCACCGCCGGACCGGATATGGGAAGCGTTCTGCTGGTGGCCGGCGGCGAAGCCGGCCGGCGGCGGGTGGACGCGCTGCTTCCCCTGTTCGCGTCGCTGATCCGGCGCGGACGGCTGGTTGGCCTGACGGTGGTGCAGGAGGCGGAGGGGATCGAGGCCCCGGCAGTCGAGCGCTACGGCAAGCCCTCGTCCGGCGACCTCCATGACGCGGTCCTGGTCTGCGGCACCCCCAGCCGCTCCATGGTGGAAGCGACCCTGCTGACGACGGAACGGCGGGGACTGCATCTCGAAGGAGCAGCGGGCGGCACCGGGAGCGGCGGGACCGGAAGCGCCCTGCGCCGCCTGATGGGTGGACAGACGACCTTGTGCGCCTCATCCCCGGGGCTGCTGAACCGGGTGGATGCGAGCCGGCAGGGCATCCTGCTGCCGCCGGCCCTCGATCTGCCCGGCACTCTGCCCGGCAGCGCGCCGGCTTCGGCGGGGCGGCCCGTCGCCATGGTCATGGACGCCAGCGACGGCCTGCCTCTCGCCGCGTCCAAGGGACCGGTCCTGACCGTCATCGCCAAGGCGTCCGCACGCTATGGACTGCCGCTTCTGTGGTTCGGTGCCCCCGACCCGGATTTCTTCCGGTTCATCCCGGACATCCGCATCCAGGCGGCGGCGACGCGGCCGGCGATCCTGAATTCCCTGCTGCAATGCGAACCGCTGATCGCCCTGGCTCCGGTCGATGACGGGGTGGAGTGCAGCGGCACGCTTCCGGGCGACGAACGGATGATGCTGTTCGGCGCGGCCGGCCACCGCGGGATTTATTCCGCCTGCTCCGCCCATGCCGCCAGCACGCTGCCGGCCGGACTGCTGGTGCAGAACAGCGAGGCCGCCTGGCTGGACGCCATCGGCCGCCTGCACGGCGCGGCGGACAGGGCGGGGCTTCCGGACATCGAGGCGATCCGGACGGAGCGGTCGACCGACCGCATCGCCGATCTCTGTCTGCTGGCGCTGCTGAAGCGGATCGGGCTGGCGACGCCGGCGTCACTCGACGGGGTGCTGACCTACCGGCAGATCCACCGCGAAGCGGGCCGCCGCCTGCCCTTCGACGAAGACGCCTACCTGACGGCCAATCCGGATGTCCGCAGCGCGGTCCTGGCCGGCCATTTCCCCGACGGCTACAGCCATTTCGTTCAATACGGCATGGCCGAGGGCCGCATGCCCGATTACGCCCCCCGTGACGACCCGTCCTTCTCCGAACTGGCCGAACAGGAGATCGCGGCCGGACGCCGCCGGATGGCCGAGGCCCAGCACCTGATCATGGATGTCGTCGGGCGGTTGCAGCAGGAGGCGAATGGCGACGGCGGCGGGTCCGGCACCTGAACGGGGCCCTGGCCGGCACTGGGAAATCCACGGAGAAATCCGCTGCCGGCCAGGGGCATGATCAGGCCATCGCCATCGACTTGGGGTTCTTCTTCCACTCTTCCATGATGAGCTGGGCCTTGTGGCGGTCATCGCTGGTCAAGGCATTGCCCAGTTGATGCGCCTTGGCTTCCAGCCCGTCGCGCTCGGCTCCGGACTGGGTGCCGGCGGCGGCCATGATGGTCCAGACATAAGCCTGGACAGGGTTGTAAGCCTTGCTGTTCTGATCGGCATAGAGCGCGCCGAGGTTGCTCATGGCGCCGGTGTGACCCTGCGCTGCGGCCTTGCGCAGCCAGTCCACCCCCTCCACCAGCTCGGGGCGGCCGCCCCAGCCATGGATCAGCATCAGCCCCAGATTGACCTGGGCGCCGACATTCCCCTGGTTGGCCGCCTTGCGGTACCAGAGAGCCGCCTCGGCATAGTCGGGCTGGCCGGCCAGTCCGTTGGAATGGATCAGGCCCAGGTTGAACTGGGCGTTGACGTTGCCCTTCTCGGCCGACAGGCGGCACCATTTCAGGGTTTCGCGGTAATCCTTGGGCACGCCCTGGCCACGGGCATAGAGCAGGCCCAGATTGACCTGCGCCACCGGATGGCCCTGCTCGGCCGCCAGACGATAGAACTCCGCCGCGCGGGCCGGATCGGCCTCCACCCCGGTGCCGTGCTCGTAGATGATGGCGAGCGCCAGCTGCGAGTTGGCATAGCCCTGTTCGGCCGCACGCCCGTACCAGGCGATGGCCTGACCGATGTCGCGCTCCACCCCCTGGCCGTTGGCGTAGAAGGAGGCGAGCGCATGCTGGGCCACCGCATAGCCGCCTTCGGCCGAGCGCCGGTACCAGTCGGCGGCCACGACCTGGTCCTGCGGCATTCCCTGTCCGTAGGCATGCAGCAGGCCCATGTGGTACTGCGCCTCGGCGTGGCCGGCCTCGGCAGCCAGCCGGTACCAGTGCAGCGCCTGGGCGATGTCGGGCGCGATGCCCAGCCCGTTGGGATAAAGCAGGGCCAGGTTGGCCTCCGCCGTCGGCGGGCTGGCCTTGGACACGGTCTTGTACCAGCGCACCGGCAAGGCCGTGTCCTGCGCCGCCCCTTCGCCGTTGGCGTAGCACAGGGCGAGCGAGAACTGCGCCTCGGTGTGGCCCTGCTCGGCCGCCTTGCGGAACCAGTGGGCGGCGTCGCCGAAATCGCGCACCACCCCCTGCCCGCGGGCGTAGAGCTGTCCCATGCGGAACTGCGCTTCGGCATGGCCGCGTTCGGCCAGCGGCATCCAGTTGGCCACGGCGCCGGCATGGTCATCCGCCTCGAAGGCGGCCAGACCTTGCTGGAAGTCCGGCTTGCGGAAACTGGTGGTTTTGCTTCGCTTCAGCAGTTTGCCGAACACAATCAGGGCTCCCGCAGGCTTTCGTCGAACCCGCGCAGGATGGGGCGCAGGAAATAGGTGATGATCCGGCGTTCGCCGACCTTGATGTCGGCCGTCAGCGGCATGCCGGGGATCAGGCGGAAGTTAGAGGGCACATTGTCGAGCGTGGTGGTCAGCAGCCTGATCCGCGCCCGGTAGAAGAGCATGCCGTTCCCGTTTTCCTTGCTGGAGAAGGAGTCTTCGCTGATCGTCGCGACCTCTCCCTCCAGCGACCCGTGCTGCATGTAGGGATAGGCATCCAGCTTGACGCGCACCTTGTCGCCGATCTGGACGAAGGCGAGGTCGCGGGCATCGATGTTGGCTTCGACCTCCAGCGGAGCCCCGACCGGCACCAGGGTGAAGAGCGGTTCGGCTTCCTTGGCGATGGAACCGGGGGTGGCCTTGGGTGAGACCTCCAGCACGATGGCGTCGACCGGCGCGTCCAGTTGGACCAGCGACTGACGCTTGCGCGCCTTGGTCAGCTGCTCGCGCAGCGCCTCGCGCTCGTTGCTCTGGGTGGCCAGCTCCTCGATGATCTTGCCGTTCCACTGCTGGATGAAAACGTCGCGCTCCGCCAGCTGGGCCTGCAGATCGTGACGGTTGCCCTGCAGCTCGTTCTGGTTCAGGACCAGATTGCGCTCGATGTCGATGCGGTCGCTGGTGGCCTGCAGCAGGTTCAGCTTGCTGCCGACCTGGGTGGCCAGCAGCGACGAGCGCATGTTCTCGATCTCGCGCACCACCTTCAGCCGCTCGTTCAGGTGCAGGCGGTCCATCTCGTACTTGGAGACGTTGGACTGCAGGCGGGCGAGCTTCTCCTCATAATTCTGCATCTGCGACTGGTACTGCGCCTGGCGCTCACGCCACAGCGCCTGCTGCAGCGTGCCGTAGCCATAGCGATCCGCGACCGGCACGAGGGGCTTGCCGTCATGCTCGGCCTCCAGCCGGGCGATCTGCGCGTCGGCATTGGCGAGGCGGGATTCCAGCTGCAGCACGTCGGCCTGGGTGAAGGTCGGGTCCAGCGTCGCCAGGACCTGCCCCTGATGCACGACGTCGCCGGCACGGACGAGGACCTGCTTGATCGCCGCCATCTCCAGCGGCTGGACCATCACGTTGGGCTCGGTCGAGATGATCTTGCCCTGGGAGGCGACGATCTTGTCCAGATAGGCCATCGACGCCCAGGTGATCGCCCCGATGACGAACAGAGCCAGCAGATGCAGCGTGACGCGCGCCAGGAACGGATCGGGGGCGTTCTGGATCGCCTCCGTATCCTTCTGGAAGGCCCCGATCGCCGCCTTTCCGCGCGCCTTGGCCCGTTTGTCCAGCGGCCCTTGCGGCGCCACATCGTTGGCGGGAACGCGCGCGGTCTCAATTTTCGCAAGCTTCTGTGCGGTCAAGGGACGCGCTCCTAGATGTGCCGGTTCTGCTGGTGCCAGAGATGCTGATAGATGTCGCAGCGCATCAGCAGTTCGTCATGCTTGCCGCTGTCCACCACCTTGCCGCGGTCCATCACCAGGATGGTATCGGACGGCACCAGCGACGACAGGCGGTGAGAAATGATGATCATGGTGCGGCCACGGGCGATGTTCATCAGATTGGCCTGGACGATCGCCTCGCTCTCGGCGTCCAGCGCCGAGGTCGCCTCGTCCATGATCAGGATCTTCGGGTTGGTCAGGAGCGCGCGGGCGATGGCCAGAACGCTGGCGCTGACCGCCGGACAGGTTGGACGAGCCTTCCTCCAGCATCGTTTCCAGGCCCTTGGGCAGGCGTTCGACGAACTCGTCGGCGCCGGCCAGATGGATCACCCTCAGGATCTCCTCGGTCGTCGCCCCCGGCTTGGCGGCGGAGACGTTCTCGCGGATGGTGCCGGTGAACAGGAAATTGTCCTGCAACACGACGCCGATCGAGGCGCGCAGGTGATCGAGGTCGTATTCGCGCAGATCCCGGCCGTCGATGCGGATCAGCCCTTCCTGCGCCCGGTGCAGGCCCTGCAGCAGCCTGGTCACGGTGGTCTTGCCGGAGCCGGAGCGGCCCATCACGCCGAGAATGGTGCCCTCGGACGCGATGAAGGACACCCCGTCGAGCGCCGGCGGCGTGGAGGGGGCATAGCGGAAGCGGACCTCCTGGAACTCCACCGTGCCGCGCAGCGGCGTGCGCAGGCCGCGACCGGTCCGCCCCTCTTCCGGAGCGTGGTTCATGATCGTGCCCAGCATCTGGACCGAGATCGACACTTCCTGGAACTGCTGCACCAGCTGGGCCATCTGCAGCAGCGGCTGGGTGACGCGCCCGGCCAGGATGTAGAAGGCGATGAGCGCGCCCATCATCATCTCGCCGTTCAGCGCCAGATAGGTGCCGAGCCCGAGCAGGCAGGCCATCATCAGCTGGTTCAGCGGCTGTGCGATCGTCTGGCCGATGATCATGATGCGGCCGACGTCGAAGCGCTGTTCGGCGGCGCGGGCGACGCGGTGGTCCCATTCCTGCTTCTGGCGGGAATCCAGTGCCAGCGACTTCACCGTGCGCATGCCGTGGATGTTCTCGATCAGGAAGGACTGCTGGCGCACCTCGGCCTGATAGAGCTCCTTCATCCGGCCTTTGATCAGCGGGATCATGATGCCGATGTTGATCGCCATCAGAATCGAGAATGCCAGGACCAGGAAGGTCAGCGGCACGCTGTACATGAACATGATCGGCAGGAAGACGACCAGCGAGACCGTGTCCAGCAGCGTCATGAAGAGCTGGCCGGTCAGGAAGTTGCGGATGCGCTCGGCCTGCTGGGCGTTCTTGACGATCTCGCCCGACGATACCCGCTCGAAATAATGCATCGGCAAGCCGACGAGCTTGTTGAAGACCTGGACGTTCATCTTCGCGTCGATCTTCTTCGTCGCGTAGAGCATCAGGTACTGGCGCAGGTAGGAGAAGGCCGCCTCGAACATGATGACGCCGACCATGCCGATCATCAGCACGCCGAGCGTACCCATGCTGCGGTGGACCAGCACGCGGTCGATCACCAGCTGGAAGAAGATCGGCACGGCGAGCGCGAACAGGCTCATCAGGATCGCCGCGATGCCGATGTCGCGGAAGATGCGCTTGTGGCGGAGGATCTCCACCAGGAACCATTTCAGGCCGAAAGGCTGCTCGGCGTCGGTCAGGCCGTAGTCGCGCTTCAGCAGCACCACCTCGCCGGCCCAGGCCTGGCTGAGGCGGATGCGGTCGACCGGCAGGATCAACTCCTGGCCCGCCAGCGGATCCTGCAAAATGGCGACGTCGGTGTCGCCCTGCTTGCCGAAGCCGACGACAACCATCGAGTTGCCGTTGCGCAGGCGCAGAATGGCGGGGAAGGCATCGTGGAGCTTGCCCAGATCGTCCCAGTCCAGCGTCGTCGCCTCGGCCTTCAGGCCGATCGACTTGGCGACGCGCAGCAGGCGCGCGGTGTCCAGCTCCTCGTTTCCGATGACGTTGCTGTGCTGAAGCCGCTCGGCCGAAACGTCGAGGCCACGCTGGCGCGCGACGACAGCCAGGGAATGCAGCCCGGTGTGGGCGCAAGGGACTTCCGCAGCGAGGGTCATGGGAACCGCCGTGAAAAATGTGAAATGCGTCGCGAAAGCAAGGTCTTCATACCGTTCGGTCACCCGGTCTTGATCGACCATGCGCTCCTTGGGGCCCAGGGGCGCGACGAAGCGCGTAGGGTCCGCCACTTGCAGACGATGTATAACCACGCGATTCCGCTGGAATAGCAGAATTGGCCCAACAGCGGCAAGCCATCTGTCCCAGGGCCCATCCATCATCCATCATATGTCTCCACCCCATGTGGCCGTTGCGGCACATCCATCCGGAGACGAGATGCCGCTTGCGGCAGCGCATGGTCATTGCTATCGACCGGCAGGACGGCTCTTCTGCCGACGACGAATTAACGCCAAGCGGTCAGCCCGATGAAAAAGCCTTCACGCAAGCAGGCCAGGGCCAAGCGCCCGGCCATTCCGGCCCCCTCCCCGCAGAGCACGGCTCCGGCGGTTTCGGCAGGGGACGCCGGCTTCGGTCGGGCGCTGAGCCTGCACCGGGAAGGCCGGACGGCCGAGGCGGAGGCCGGATACCGCGCCGTGCTGGCTGCCGATGCGGGCCACCCCAACGCCAACAACAACCTCGCCATCATCCTGCGGGCCCGCGGCGACTGGGAGGAGGCGCTGGGCTGCTACCGCCGGGCGCTCGCCCGCAACGCGGCCGATCCCTTCGTCCACAGCAACCATGGCTGCCTGCTGCAGGACATGGGCCGAAGCGCCGAGGCGGAGGAGGCGCTGCGCACCGCCATCCGGTTGAAGCCCGAGTATGCCGAGGCCCATTTCAACCTCGCCAACATCCTGCGCAACCGCGGCAACCGCGAGGCGGCCAAGGCCGCCTACGGCGAGGCGCTGCGCCTGAAGCCGGACATGGCGTCGGCGCTGTGCAACCTGGGCGACCTGCACAAGGGGGCGGTCGAACTCACCCGCGCGGTGGAGTGCTTCGTCGCCGCGCTGAAGGCCGACCCGAAATCGGCCGAGGCCTGGAACAACCTGGGCGAAACGCTGAAGGAGATGGGACGCATCGAGGAGGCGGTCGCCGTCTTCCAGAAGGGGCTGGAGGCGCATCCCGCCCACGCGCTGATGCATTCCAACCTGCTGCTGGCCCTGCACTACACCCCGGCCGTTCCGCCCGAGACCATCTTCAGGGCCCATGTGGCATGGGCACAGCGCCATGCCGACCCGCTGCTGCCCGCCGGCAGGCGCCACCCCAACCCGCGCGATCCCGAACGTCGCCTGCGCATCGGCTACGTCTCGCCCGACTTCTGCGCCCATTCGGTCGCCTTCTTCGCGGAGCCGCTGATCCGCGAGCATGACCGCGGGCACTTCGAGGTCTTCTGCTACCACGCGAACGCACGCTCCGACATGGTCACCGAACGGCTGAAGGGGCTGTCCGACGGCTGGCGGTCGCTGGTGGGGGTGGACGATGCCCGCGCCGCGGCGCTGATCGAGCAGGACGGCATCGACATCCTGGTCGACCTGACCGGCCACACCGCCAACAACCGGCTGACCCTGTTCGCCCGCAAGCCGGCGCCGGTGCAGGCGACGTGGCTGGGCTATCCCGACACCACCGGCATGCGCGCCATCGACTGGCGCTTCAGCGACGCCATCGCCGAGCCGCCGGGCGAGGCCGACCGGCTGAGCGCGGAACGCATCGTCAGGCTGCCGCATGGCTTCCACAGCTACCGCCCGCCGGTGGACGTCGCCCCGCCGGCCGAACCGCCGTTCCGCGCCAGCGGCCATGTCACCTTCGGCTCCTTCAACAACACCTCCAAGGTGACGGGGGAGGTGGTGCGTGTCTGGTCGGAGATCCTGAAGCGGGTGCCGGGCTCGCGCCTGATCGTCAAGAGCGCCCAGATGGGCGACGAGGAGACGCGCCGGCGCTATCTGAACACCTTCGTCCAGTGCGGGATCGACGCCGGCCGGGTCGAGCTTCTGGCCCGCATCGACGCGGCCGACGGGCATTTGCGCGCCTACGACCGCATCGACATCGGGCTCGACCCTTTCCCCTACAACGGTACCACCACCACCTGCGAGGCCCTGTGGATGGGTGTGCCGGTGGTGACGCTGACGGGCGCCAACCATGTCGCCCGCGTCGGCGCCAGCCTGCTGACCCATTGCGGGCTGACGGAGCTGGTGGCCTCCGACATGGAGGGCTACATCGCCACCGCAGTGGCGCTCGCCGGCGACCCGGGCCGCCTGGACCGGTTGCGCCGGACGATGCGCAGCCGGCTGAGCGCCGCCCCGCTGACCGACTACACGGGCTTCGCCCGTGGGGTCGAGGCGGCCTACCGCGCCATGTGGCGCGACTGGGTGGCCCGCAGCGCCGCCTGAGGGAACGCCACCCGAGGGGATGAAGAGGAGAGGGCACGGCCCCGTCGGCGCCGCGCCCTCTCCCGGCAGGCTTCACCGTTCGGGGGTCATACCCCCCGCAGGCCGCCGCGGTCGACAGTCTCCAGGAACCAGCGGTAGGTGGTGGCGAAGCCGTCGCGCAAGGACGTGGGCGCGGTCCAGCCCATCCCGCTCATCCGGCTGACGTCCATCAGCTTACGCGGGCTGCCGTCCGGCTTGGAGGTGTCGTGGCGGAACTCGCCCTCATAGCCGACGACGTCGCGGATCAGCTCTGCCAGTTCCCGGATCGACACCTCGCTTCCGGTACCGACATTGACGTGCGGCTCGCCCGAATAATGCCGGGCCAGGAAGACCAGGCCATCGGCCAGATCGTCGGCAAACAGGAACTCGCGCTTGGGCGCACCCGTCCCCCACAGCTCGACGAAGGGCAGCCCCTCCACCTTGGCCCGGTGGATCTTGGCCAGCAATGCCGCGGCGACGTGCCCGCCCTGCAGGTCGAAATTGTCGTTCAGGCCGTAGAGGTTGGTCGGCATCGCCGAGATGAAGTCGCAGCCATACTGGCGCCGGTAGGCCTGACACATCTTGATGCCGGCGATCTTGGCGATGGCATACCACTCGTTGGTCGGCTCCAGCGGGCCGGTCAGCAGGGCGTCCTCGCGCATCGGCTGCTCGGCCAGCCGCGGGTAGATGCAGGAGGATCCCAGGAAGACCAGCTTCTTCACGGCCGTCCGGTAGGCCCCATGGATGATGTTGGTCTCGATCGCCAGGTTGTCGTAGAGGAACTCGGCCGGCCGGGTGGAGTTGGCGAGGATGCCGCCGACGGTGGCGGCGGCAACGAAGACCACGTCCGGCTTCGTTTCGGCCATCCAGTCCTCCACCTCCGACTGGCGGCGCAGGTCGACGCGGTCGCGCCCGACGGTGAGCAGGTCGCAGGGTTCGCGCTCCAGCCGGCGGACGACGGCGGCGCCCGCCATGCCGCGATGCCCGGCCACCCAGACCCGTTTGCCCTCCAGGGAGAAAAGCGATTCCGTCCGCACCTTGAGCACCATCCCGCTATGGAAAGCCGCCGCTGTCGTAGCATCGGGCAGGCGGGGAATCCAGTCCGCTCCGCTCGGCTTGACAAGCGCCGCCCCGGCGCGGGATCTTCCCGCCGCTCGGCGCCCGCTTGGGCGCCCGCCTGGGCTGGCGGACCTGCACCCAGAATTGGGGTTTCCATCATGATTCCGAACTTGGCTTTCACCTGGCAGCTCACGGAGGTCCACGGTTGGGGACTGGTGGGTGTCCACACCGCCCTCTACCTCGCCGACGCCGGGCGGCCGCCGCTGCTGCTGGAAAAGCCGCTGATGGGTACCCTGCGCCCGGAAAACCGCGAAAAGCTGCAGCCGCTGGAAGCCCCCTACCAGCAGATCGCCGCCATGGCCGACAACGCCAAGGGCCACATGCTGCTGCTGAAGGAGTTCGACGTCCTGCACGCGCTGGGCAACGGCTTCACCGCAGGCGGTCCGTCGACGCGCTTCCGCGGCCGGCGCAACATCGGCGTCATCGCCTATGAGGACACCCGCTTCACGCCCGAGGTGATGGCCCGCGCCCGCCAGTACGACCGCATCGTCGTGCATTCCACCTACAACAGGCAGCTTCTGGAGATCTGGGGCTTCGACAATGTCGGCCTCGCCTTCCAGGGCATCGACCCGACCGAAATGGTGGAGGCGGAACCGAGTGGCCGCTTCGGCGACCGCTTCGTCGTCTTTTCCGGCGGCAAGCTGGAGTTCCGCAAGGGCCAGGACATCGTGCTGGCCGCCTTCCGCGCCTTCCGTCAGCGCCATCCCGACGCGCTGCTGGTCACCGCCTGGCAGAACGCCTGGCCGGAGGTCGGCATGACGATGGCGGAATCGCCGCTGGCGCCGAAGCCGCCGCGGGTCCTGCCCAACAACATGATCGACGTGAAGAGCTGGGCGATGGAGAACGGCGCCGACGAGGAGGGCTTCGTCGATCTGGGCTTCCTCGGCCGCCACCAGATCGCCGGGATCCTCGCCGACTGCCACGCCGCCGTCTTCCCCAACCGCTGCGAGGGGGCGACCAACCTCGTCGCGATGGAGGCGATGGCCTGCGGCGTTCCGGTGGTTCTGTCCAACAACACCGGTCACCGCGACCTGCTGAAGAGCCCGACCCAGGGCGACGATTTGTGCCTGACGCTCGACCGTCAGGTTCCGGTCGCCGACCGCGACGGCAGCCGCTTCGGCTGGGGCGAATCCTCGGTCGACGAGCTGGTGGAGGCGCTGGAGCGGCTCTACGCCGACCGTGCCGCCGCCAAGGCACGCGCCGCGCGCGCCAAGGCCTTCATCCGCACCGAGCGCAGCTGGCGCGCCTTCGCCGAGGCGTTCGTCGACGCCACGCAGTGAAGCCGGGGCAGTGAAGCCGGGGCTTTCGCCAGGATTGTTGAGGGAGGAGGTCCGGTCATGCCCGCCACCCTGGTCCTGTTGGCCCAGCCGGGGGATGCGCGCCATCTTGCCGCCATCCTCGCCGGAGCCAACCACGACCTGACCGTCGTGACGGTCGCCGACCGCCCGCAGTTGGAAGCCGCGATGGCGGACCGTGGGCAGATCGACCGCCTCGTCGCCTTCCGGACCAACTGCGTGGTGCCGGCGGAGCTGCTGCGGCGGGTTTCGGGCCCCTCCTACAATTTCCACCCGGCCCCGCCCGCCTATCCCGGCCGCTACCCCTTCGCCTTCGCACTCTATGACGGGGTGGCGGAGTATGGGGTCACCGCCCACGAAATGGTGGAGCGGGTGGATGCCGGCCCGATCGTCGGTGCACTCAGCTTCGCCCTGCCCGCCGATCCCGACCCGGTCTGGCTGATCGACCAGGCCCATACCGCGCTGGTCCATCTGTTCGTGATGCTGGCGCCCCAGCTGGCGGCGACCGGCCGGCCCCTGCCCCGCACCGAGCTTGCCTGGGACCACAGCCGCCGCTGCACGGCCAAGGCGCTGGACGACCTCCGCACCCTGCCCTCCGACATCGGTGCGGAAGAGATGGAGCGCCGCATCCGGGCCTTGCGCAGCGTCGAGCAGGAGGGGCTCCGCCCCCGCATCGCCCTGCATGGCCGCCGCTTCGTGCTGGAGGATTAGACCCCGTCGAGGGCGTCGAGCAGACGGCGGGCGGCGGCGTCCCAGGTGAAATTGTCCATCAGATGACGGGCTGCGTCGCGGCGCTCCCCTTCGGGGTCGCGGATGACGCGGGACAGGATGTCGGCCGCGGCCTCCTCGTCCGGATGCCACCAGTCCAGCCCATGGAAGGGCTGGTAATAGGCGCTGCTGTACGGCATCAGCGCCGGGCCGGTGGTGCAGGGGATCAGGTGGGCGACCCGGTCGTTCAGATAGGCGGTGTAGGCGCTGTGCCGGGGCGCAATCAGCCCGGCCCCCAGGCAGCCGGCGCGGGTGATCGGCAGGTCCCAGCCCTCGCCATGCGACAGGCTGAGATAGTGGGTGGCCATGGCATAGAGGCCGGCAATTCCCGCATCGTCGTAGCGGTCGGTCAGCAGGGCGATGGGAGCCGCCTCATCCAGCCGCCGGCCGGTGGCACGCATGCCCTCCTCGACCAGACGGCGCATCTCGCCCATGAGGGACGACCCGCCCTTTCCCACCTTCAGGATCAGGATCGCATCGTCACCGGCACGGGTGCCGCGCAGCCAGACCCGCAGCAGCCCGGCGAGATTCTTGCGCGCGACGAAGTCGGAGATGTTGAGAACCCGCACCCGGTAATCCATCACGCTGCGTCCGCCCGGACCGACGATGGGCAGCGGCTGCGCCGCCGCATCGGCCGGATGGGGGGCGATGCCGGGCGGGCAGACGCGGATGCGGTCTTCGGGATGGCCGGCGGCGATCCAGGCCAGGCGCGAGGAGTCGGTCGGCACGACGACCATCTCGTGGGCCCGGTTGCAGACGGCCCAGGAGTCCGGGATGCGCGGCCCCTCGAACATGGTGTAGTTGACCGTCGGCAGGCCGGGGACCGGCTCCACCAGTGGCGGGGTCAGCACGCTGAGCGCCAGCCGCGCCCGCACCGGATCGCCGAGGCGCCGGGCGGCCGCCTGCAGGATCGGGTCGGTGAAGGCCGGGCGCCAGCTTTCCTCCCCCATCAGCCCGGCCAGCCGCAGGGTCGTCCCGCATTCCATCAGGCTGCGCACGAAATGCTGGGCGAAGTCGCCATAGCCGGACAGCACGGAGAAGGGGGCGCGGACCAGCAGCCCCTCCGGCGTGTGGGGCCGCTGGGCGTCGGCGGCAACCTGGCGGTAGAGCCGGGCGCGGGACAGTATGGGATCGCCCTGCGAGGCCCCCTGGGCGATCCCCTGGGCGGCCGGCGGCTTGGCGCCCGATGGACCCGCCGCCAGCAGGGTCTCTTCCGCCAGATCCGGACGGCCGAGCGACAGCCAGGCCGCGGCCAGATGGGTGCGGGCATCGGTATGGCCGGAATGCCGGGCCAGGACGGGGGTCAACACCTCCACCGCCCCGGCATGGTCGCAGTGCGACAGCAGGGCCACCGCCAGCAGGACCTGCCGGTCGGGATCGGTGGGGCACAGCCGGGCGGCATGGGTCATGTGGCGCGTGGCCGCCGCGTAATCGCCGGCCCCGTGCAGCAGGTTGCCGAGACGGCCGTGCGCATCGGGATCGCCGGGCGTCAGCAGGCAGGCGACGCGCAGATGGCCGATTGCCTCCCGCTTGGCTCCGCGCGCCAGCATCGCCGTCGCCAGATTGATGCGCCCCTGTGCGAACAGCGGGTGGCCGGCAACCAGCCGGTGCAGCATCCGCTCCGCCTCGTCCAGCCGGTCCGACTGGTAGAGGATGGCGCCCGCCAGGCTCAAGGCGTCGCGGTCGACGGGATTCTCGCGCAGCACCTGCTCGACCAGGGACAGCGCCTCGTCCCGGCGCCCGGCCTTGTACAGTTCGATGGCGCGATCGGTGACATGTCCCATGGCGTGGCCTTGACCGGGGAAGAACAGGGGAAAGCAGACGCTTGGGCGAAGAACTTGGGCGAGGAAAACGGCACCCCGCCCGATCCCCGGCCCATCCGGCGGCATAGCACAGGCCAATTTGGCCGGTCAAATGAACCCGGCGGCCCGATCCCCGGAGGGTGGACCGTCAGCGGCCCTTCTGAAAGGAGACCTCGGGATGAATGGTCACCTGACGCCAAGCTGTTCCCGTGGCATCGGCGCAGATTTCGGCCAGACGGTTGAACATGTTGTGGCCGTTCAAGACGGCGGCACGCTGCCGGGCCAGCAGGTCGGACACGTCGGTGTCCCTGTGCCGTTCCATGAAATCCATGATCCGCCGGTATGTCGCTTCCGGATCGCGGATGTCGATCTCGCAGAAGGTCGAGGGATCGAATGCCTCCCTGACCTTGGTGAACCCATGATAGATCGGGATCGACCAGCCGAGATAGGCGTCGGAAAGCTTCTCCGTCCAGTAATGGCTGCTCTGGTAATTCTCTATGCACAGATGGAATTTGTACGGAGCGATCGCCGCCCATTTGTTGGCGACCTCGCAATATCCCCGGCCGTACAGGTGAAGCTTGTCACCCATGAGGGCCTTCAACCGCCTCAGGAACTCCCCGCGGACGACATGCCCCTCGGTGAGCACCTTGTCGGACACGATGGCGGAGACGGCGAAGGCCTTGTCCATCCCCGTCACGCCGGACAGCAGGTCGTAGCCGATGGGTCCGGAGCCGGGCCACGCCTCCACACCGGACAGCCCGATGTGCCAGGGCAGTGGAACCTGCGAGAGCAGGGCGCGGGGATGCTCCAAATCCTCATGGGAGGTGACGACCAGATCGAACTGGTCCAGGTATCCGCGGCTGTAGCGGGACAGGGACGGCGGTTCCCCGGTCGCCAGGACGAGATTCCCCTGCCGGCAGGTGACCGTCCTGGGCACATCCAGATCCTCGTAGACCACCACCCAGTCCGACTGCCCGCCCCGCCGGTTGGCGACGAACTGGTGGTTTCCCCAGCGCCCGGTCCCGCCGGGAGTTTGCCGCAGCCAGGGCTGGTCCCACCATTTGTACAGCAGGTTGACGGTGACCGGAGCGGACGGTGTTGTCCCCTTCGGCTCCGCCCGGACGCGCAGGGGGGCGCTCAGGATGCGCTGCCGGCTGTCGATGTCGGCCAGTTCGGCCAGGGCCTCCTCGTCGCCGGGCAGAAGACGGGAAATCTCGCCATAGCAGTCCTTCGCCTCGTCCAGCCGGTTCAGGCGCTTGGACAGCGCCCCGACGAAACGCAGCAGCACAGGCTGGCCGGGAAGCAGGGCCATCGCCCGTCGCGCAAGGCGAAGCGCCTGCCCGTCCCGCCTGACGCCCTCCAACCCCTGTGCCAGGACGAACCACTGGTTGGCATCGGCCGGATCGACGGACAGACGGTGGACGCACTGCCGCAGCAGGGCCTCGAACTGGCCCGGGGCGGTGAACTGAAGGCGCTGACGCATCGATCGGCTGACCACTCGAAGGTTTTCTCCCCCGCCCGTCACGGCGAAGGATGAGGCTGAGAGACGGCCAATCTCGGACAGTCCGCCCGCCTTTTCAACATGAAGCGCTTATCGTCCGGCGGATGCAGACGCTATGAAACCGGCGGGCAGGCGGCCTATAACTCCGGGATCGCCGACCGGTCCCGCCCCACCGGCCCCGTGCAGCCTGCCGCCCTTCCGAAAAAGGCTTTTCGACCCATGAAGCTCCTCCTCATCGACTCCCATTTGACGAAGGCGAGCGATGCCTACAGCGAAACGGAAGGAATGGGTGGGATCGCCTCGTCGCTGATCTACCTGTCCGACTGCCTCGCCGCCGAGGGGCACGAGGTCGTGCTTGCCATCGGCAGCGGCCAGGATGCGCGCCGCAGCGGGGTCAAGGTCGTCGACTGCACCAAGATCACCGCCGGGGACCTGACCGGGACCGACGCGGTCATCGTCAGCAACAACGCCGACAACGTGACGGCGGTGAAGCGCTTTGTCCCCTCCGTGCCTGTCTTCCTGTGGGTCCACATCCAGCACGATGTGTGGTTCCACGACCTGAAATGCCTGGCCCATTATCTGGACACCGACCACGCGCGCTCCGCCGACGGCATCGTGTTCGTCAGCGAATGGCAGAAGCGGGTCTTCCTGGAAAAGTTTAGGGACACCGTCCCGGCGGAGCGGTGCCATGTGATCCGCAACGCCTGCAACCCCTTCGTCCTGCGGCGGCATGACGACGAGGCGGGGCTGTTCGCGGCCAAGCGGGCGGCACTGGAGGTGGCCTATGTCTCGGCACCGACGCGCGGACTGGAAACCCTGTTGAAGCTGTGGCCGGAGGTGCGGGCGAAATGCCCGGCCGCAACGCTGACCGTCTATTCCGGGCAGTCGATCTACGGCGTCGCGCAGGCCGACGACCCCATCCACCGCCTGCTCAGCGGCATGACGATGGAAGGCGTCGACTATCGCGGCCCGCTTTCCCATGCCCGCCTGACCGAGCGGCTGCTGAACACCGCCGTCGTCGCCTACCCCACCGCGTTCGAGGAGACCTCCGGCATTGCCCCCATCGAGGCGCTCGCCGCCGGCTGCAGCCTCGTCTGCACGGACCGCGGCGCACTGCCGGAAAGCGCGGCCGGCTTCGCCACCATGGTCCCCTATGGCAAGGGCGGAGACGGGTTTGAAAAGGCCTTCACCGACGCCCTGGTCGCCAAGATCGGGCAGTGGAGCAACGGCGACGGAGCGGACCTCCAGGCGTCGCTCCGGCACCAGCGGCAGGCGATCGGCGCCAATTACCGCTGGGAAAACCGGGCACTGGAATGGAAGTCGCTGATCGCCCTGTACCGGATGGGGCGCTGACCGGGCCGGCGGCGCGCGGGGCAACGGCGAGCAGGGCGGCGGCGCGGAGGCCGGTCAGTCCGGCCGCTTGCGCGCCACGAAGATAATCGGCGTTTCCCAATGCAGGCGCCGGGCGAGCCAGATCGCCGGTTCCAGCAGGCCGGAGCGGTGGACGAAGGTGACGATGCGCTTGGCGACCGACAGAGCCGCCCAGTCGCCGAAGCCCAGCGTGCGCAGGCGCTGCTCGAAGACGCCCCAGCCCCAGTCCAGCACCTCCAGCCGGCCGGGATGGCGGCCGAGCCAGCGGTCGAACCAGGGGCGGTCGATCAGGTTGAGGGTGTCGACATAGGATGGGTCGCGGCCGAACAGCCGGACATAGAGCTTCGCCAGACCGGCCGGCATCCGCGGCAGCCACAGGATGCCGTAATGCCCCTCCCACCAGGAGCCGTAATTCGGCACGACGATCAGCAGCAGCCCGCCAGGCTTCAGCACCCGCAGCGCCTCGTCCAGCACCGCCGCCGGATCGCCGACATGCTCCAGCACGTTGGAGGAATAGACGATGTCGAAGCTGGCGTCCGGAAAGGGAATCGCCTCGCCGGTGGCGTCGCGCACCGCGTCCGCCGGCAGGCCGTAATGGTCGATCAGCCGGCGGCAGACGTCGAGCGTGGAGCTGTATTCGCCCATGCTGGGCTCGATGCCGTGGATGTCCAGCCCATGCGCCGTGCGCCCGCGCACCACGGTCATGCCGCAGCCGGACCCGACCTCCAGGATGCGGGCGTTGCCGGCATCGACGCCGGCGGCCGCGGCCGTCCGCCGCAGCTCCGCCACCTGTTCGTCGGCGCGCGCCTCCGACAGCATGTCGCGCACGACGTCCTTCACCGGCACGCGGGTGACGCCGCCGATGAAGCCGCTGTCGATGTAGCCGCGGGACAGCAGCCGGCCCAGTTCCTCCCAGTCGGGGGAGCCGCCCGGTCCTGCCGGCCCGCCGCCGCCTCAGCCATTCTTCGTCGCCCGGATCACGAAGATCGTGGCGCTCTTCATCCGGCCCAGACGGTCCTGGATGCATTCGGCCTTGAAGCCGTTGCGCTCGAACAGCGCCACGATCTCCTCGATCGAATAGAAGGTCTTGTAGGGCGGATAGTACCAGTCCTCGACCTGGGCCTGGATCGACACGTTGTCGGCGCGGCGGTTGATCTCCTGACCCTTCAGCGCGCAGGCGACCTTGGTCAGGCCGGTGAAGAAGCCGCCGACCAGCTTGCGCCGGGCCGGCGTGTCCATGTAGGCACGGCAGAAATGGCGCACGCCCTCATGCACCGGCGACAGCCAGGTCTTCAGGTAGAGGCCGAGATAGACGGTGCCGCCCGGCTTGGTGACGGCCATCAGGTTGCGCATCACCTTCATCGGGTCGGGCGCCATCATCGCAACCCCCCAGCACCAGACCAGATCGAACGGACCCAGGTTCGTGTCCAGTTCCTGGAGATCCTGGTGGTGGAACTCGATGTTGTCGCGGCCGAAGCGCTGGGCCTGCTGGCGGGCCGTGGCAAGGCTGTCCGACGAGACGTCGACCGACACCACCCGCTCCGCCATTTCCGACAGGATGACGGAGCAGATGCCGTGGCCGCAGCCGGCATCCAGCGCCCGGCCGATCTGCCGCTCGGTCAGCGTCTCCAGCATGTACTTCTTGGTCTCGTCGTAGATCGGCACGAAACGGGGCCAGAAGTCGTCGTAGAATTCCTTGGTCGCGAGATCCATGGGGCTGCCCTCCTGCCCTTTTCGAGGGCGTCGCGTTGATCGTGATGGTGGTGGTCTTAAGGGGTGCCGGACGAACTCGTCCAGGGGGAATAGGGCCTGATCCGCTGCGCCGCCGCATCCGGCTCGACGAACAGGCGGGCATTGCGGTTCAGCAGGGCCGCC
Organism: Azospirillum sp. UENF 112521; assembly: GCF_058780665.1. Taxonomy (NCBI): domain Bacteria; kingdom Pseudomonadati; phylum Pseudomonadota; class Alphaproteobacteria; order Rhodospirillales; family Azospirillaceae; genus Azospirillum; species Azospirillum sp. UENF 112521. Next base: position 88,157 of record NZ_JBSNCI010000008.1, on the reverse strand, counting down.
AGCTGGCTGTAACCGCTCTGGGCGCTGACGCCCAGCACGTCGGCGTTCATCAGCACGTGGAAATCCTGCAGGAACTCCAGCCCCTTCCACGGCTCCACCGCCCCGTCCTTCGCCAGATCGTCGAGCGAAACCGGCGCGAACTCCGCGAAGTCGCCGATGGTCGCCGGGTCGTCGGTGGCGATGTACAGCACCGGCCGGTCCAGCGTCGGCCACAGCGCCTTCAGCCAGTCGACGTACCAGGAGGTCTCGGTGATGGTGTAGCGGAACCAGACGAAGTCGCCGCGGCGGATGTGCAGGGCCACCACCGTGTTACCGCGCGCCTTCAACGCCTGCATCACCGGATCGACATGAGGCAGCCAGTCGGGCCGTGGCTTCAGCCAGGACTGTACCCGTTCGCGCCACTCCTCGCGATAATCGAACAGGAACAGCGGCGAGAGGATGTCGACGCCGGGGCGCGGGTCGTCGCGTCGCCCGGTCACCAGATCGTTCAGGATGCGCCGGCCGAAATGCATCGGCTTCAGCCCGCCGCCGGGCCTGGGATCGTCGAGATCGAAGTAATGGCCGCCGACCCAGTCCGGCGTCTCCAGCCGGTAGCCGAATTTCTCGGCGTAGAGCCGCAGCAGCACATATTCCAGGGCGTTGTGGGCGAAACGGCCATGGGTCGCCAGCGTGGACGAACAGATGCGCGGCAGGGACGGGTCGGAGTTGGCCGGACGCTCCAGCCGACGGCCCTGCCGGGCCAGGGACTGCTGCAGCCCGGCGATCGACTTGACGGTGAAGAAGCGGCTGCCATGGCCATGAACCCCGGCCAGCACCTCCACCGCACGGTCGGTCTCGCCGGCAGCCAGCCAGTTCTCGGCGACCGCGGTCAGGCATTCGATGCGGAACATGGCGGGATCGGCGGCATGCGGATAGCGGTAGTCGGCGAAGAAGCGCCGGGCTTCCTCATGCCGCCCCTGGCGCGCCAGCAGGGCCGACAGCATGTCGATGGCGCCGGGCACGTCGCTGCCCGGCTGGGTCAGCGCCAGCCGCAGCACCTGCTCCGCCTCGGCCAGCCGGTCAAGGCCGGTCAGCACGTCCGCCAGCCGGGTCAGCGCCATGTTGAGGCCGGCACGTGCCGCACCGGCATAGCTGTCGACCGCCGCCTCGGCCAGTCCGGCGGCATGCTGGGCATTGCCCTGGTTGTAGAGCACGCTGCCATGCCCTGGCTGGATCAGCAGCGCGCGGCGGAAACAAGTCAGCGCCTCGTTGAGACGACCGACCTCGACCAGCAGGTTGCCCAGGTTCATGTGGGCACCGGCAAATCCCGGATGCAGGACGAGCGCGTTTCGCTGGCTTGCCTGCGCCTCCTCCACCGCCCCGTCCTGCCGCAGCGCGATTCCGAGGTCGTGATAGCTTTCGGAACGGTAGGGGTTCAGCCGCAATGCGCGGCGATAGGCCACAGCGGCCGTCGCCCAGTCGCGCGGCCCGCCACGCCCGCCCAGCAGGGCGGCAAGCGCCTGATGCGCGCCTTCCAGCGCCGGATCCAACTGGATCGCCCGGCGATACGCCGCGGCGGCGGCATCGATCTGGCCAAGTTCGGACAGGGTGCTGCCGAGGTTGCAGGCGGCGTCCGCCATCTCCGGCGCGATGTCGAGAGCGGCCCGGATCAGGTCCAGCGCCTTGTCCCGGCGGTTCTGGCGCCGCTCGATCAGCCCCAGCAGATGCAGGGCATGGGCATTGCGTGGATCGACCTCCAGAATGCGCAGATAGAGCGCGCGCGCCTCGTCCAGGCGGTCGGCACGCTGAAGTCCCACGGCGATCTGCAATGCTTCGGCGACGGTAGCCATGACAATCCGTGCTGTGCGGCCTCCGGCCCCGGCTCCACGGCCGCACCCGACCGGGGCCGCCGGGGATGGCCGGCCCGTTCGGCGCGCACCCTATCGTTCCGCGATAGGCGCTTCAACTCCGTTCGTGCCGCCGCCGGCTTCTCCATCGCCCCGCCGGAAAGCCGATAATGCGGCACAATGCCCGTGCCTTATCTGGGATCGGGCGCAACGCCCCTTGCCTTGCCAGGATCCTTTGAGGATAGTGCCCGATCATTAACGCCGTACAGATCAAGGGTCGGTCCTTTGCGCAAAGTTGCCCTCATCACCGGCGCCACCGGCCAGGATGGCGCGTATCTTGCCGAGCTTCTGCTGGGGAAGGGCTATATCGTCCACGGCATCAAGCGCCGGTCGTCGTCCTTCAACACGGGGCGGGTGGAGCATCTCTACCGGGATCCGCATGAGGAGGACGTCAGCTTCTTCATGCATTACGGCGACCTGACGGACAGCACCAACCTGATCCGCCTGGTCCAGCAGGTGCAGCCGACCGAGATCTACAATCTGGCGGCCCAGAGCCACGTGCATGTGAGCTTCGAGACGCCGGAATATACCGCCAACGCCGACGGCATCGGCACGCTGCGTCTTCTGGAGGCGATCCGCATCCTGGGTCTGGAGAAGACCGCGCGCTTCTACCAGGCCTCCACCTCGGAGCTGTACGGCAAGGTGCAGGAGACGCCGCAGCGCGAGACCACGCCCTTCTACCCGCGCAGCCCCTATGCCGCGGCCAAGCTGTACGCCTACTGGATCACGGTGAACTACCGCGAGGCCTACGGGATGCACGCCAGCAACGGCATCCTGTTCAACCATGAAGGCCCGACCCGCGGCGAGACCTTCGTCACCCGCAAGATCACCCGCGCGGTGGCCAGCATCGAGCAGGGCCGCCAGGACTGCCTGTATCTCGGCAACCTGGACGCCAAGCGCGACTGGGGCCATGCGCGCGACTATGTCGAGGGCATGTGGCGCATCCTGCAGCAGGACGAGGCGGACGACTACGTGCTGGCCACCGGCGAGACCCACAGCGTGCGCGAGTTCGTCGAGCTGGCCTTCGGCCACATCGGCCGCGGGATCGAATGGCGCGGCGAAGGCGTGGACGAGGAAGGCATCTGCCAGAAGACCGGCAAGGTGGTGGTTCGCATCGACCCCCGCTATTTCCGCCCGACCGAGGTCGACCTGCTGCTGGGCGACCCCAGCAAGGCGCGCGAGAAGCTGGGCTGGACCCACACCACCGCCTTCCGCGATCTGGTCCGGGAGATGGTCGAGTCCGACATGCGTCTTCTCGCCGGCGGCGACGATCACCGCTGACACCGCCCCCGCGACCGCTCAGTGACCGCCCGGCAACCGATGTAGGCGCCGTCCGATGACCATTGGAGAAGTGACCCGAAGCGATCCGAAGAGCGCACTGATCTTCGGCGTTTCGGGCCAGGATGGCGCCTATCTCTCCCAGCTTCTGCTGGACAAGGGCTATGCGGTCCACGGCACCTCGCGCGACCGGGAGATGGCGGGCTTTGCCAATTTGCGGCGGCTCGGCATCTTCGGCCGGGTGATCCTCCATTCCTCCGTGCTGACCGACTTCCGCAGCGTGGTCGAGGTCATCGCCCGGGTCCGGCCGGCCGAGATCTACAATCTCGCCAGCCAGGCCTCGGTCGGACTGTCCTTCGACCAGCCGGTCGAGACGCTGAACAGCACCATCTCCAGCACCATCAACATTCTGGAAGCGATCCGCTTCCTGAAGCTGGACACCCGCTTCTACAGCGCCTGCTCCAGCGAATGTTTCGGCAACACCGAGGCGCCGGCGGACGAATCCACCCCCTTCCATCCGCGCAGCCCCTATGGCGTCGGCAAGGCCGCCGCCTTCTGGGCGGTCGCCAACTACCGCGAGGCCTACGGCCTGTTCGCCTGCTCCGGCATCCTGTTCAATCATGAATCGCCGTTGCGGCCCACCCGTTACGTCACGCAGAAGATCATCCGCGGGGCTGCCGACATCGCCGAGGGAAAGACGGACGTCCTGGAGCTGGGGACGCTGTCGATCGCCCGCGACTGGGGCTGGGCCCCGGAATATGTCGACGCCATGGCCCGCATGCTGGCTCTGGACGAACCCCATGATTTCGTGATCGCCACCGGCGAGGCGAACCGGCTGGAGGAGTTCGTCGCCCAGGCCTTCTCCTATTTCGGCCTGGACTGGCGCCGTCACGTCAGCGGCAATCCGGACCTGCTCCGCCCCTCGGACATCGCCTTCAGCGTGGGCAACTCCGCCAAGGCGGACCGGATGCTGGGATGGCGTGCCGAACGCCGCATGGCCCAGGTGGTCGCCGGGCTGGCGGATGCCGAAATGGCACGCCGGTCGGTCGCCTGAGCCCCTGTCCCAATTCGCTTTCCGAGACCCTCATCCGTCCGGAACAGCCTTCCGAAGAAAGCCCGCCCCATGTCGGCCAGGAGCAAGCTCGTCATCAACATCGAGGTGGACGACCGCACTGTCCTGTTCCCGGACGGCAAGTTCCTGTCCCACATCGCCTTGCATGAAGGCGAAGCGGCGGACGGCGAAGGCGCCTTGCGGCTGGAGGGCGTCTTCCTGTTCAACGAAAGCCGGCTCGGGCCGGAGATAGCCTCCCTGGACGTCGAGGACGCCCGCGAGCTTGCGCGGTCGATCCTGGACGCCGTGTTCCAGGGACGCACCCAGCATGTCCTGTCGGAGACGGCCAAGGTCGCTGTGGTCTTCAACCCGAACGGCTTCGTCCTGCGCTTCGGCGAAGGGGCGGCCCTGCGGGAGCTGTTCATCGGCTCTCCCGCCATCGTCCGGCTGGCCCAGGGCGTCCTGCGGATGGCCGACCGCCTGTCGGCCTTGCCCGCACACTGATCCCCCCAAACGGCTTGGCCGCGCTCCGGTCAGGACGTTTCCTGGAAAAAGCGTTCGATCGCCCGGATCGACGTCCCGTCGTCGAACAGGACGGCGCTTCGCTCAAGGATGCGCTGCCGGACCTGGGCGCGCAGCCGCTGATCGGTGCCGAGCCGGACCACCCGATCGACATAATCGGCCGGATCGCTCGCCACGCAGTCGTCAAGCCCCATCAGCCTGTAGAAACCCAGGGTATGGCGTCCGCGCATGAAGGCGCCAGGCCAGGTCACCACCGGCGTGCCGAAGGCCAGAGCCTCCAAGCTTGTCTTGCCACCGCTGTAATGGAACGGGTCGAGCATGACATCGGCGTCGGCGGTCAGTGCGATGAAATCCGCGGTCCCCAGCCCCGGCAGCAGGTGGATGCGACCGGCCACATCGGGTCCCTTGGCGCCCAGCCGCCGCGTCAGGGCAGCGCCTTGGCCGCGCGGATCGACAAAGACAAGGATGCCGTCACGGTCCCGTCGCAGAATGGCGATCAGGGCGTCGTCATAGACGGGATGAATCTTGAACAAGCTCTGCGGACAGAGATAGAGCCGGCTTTCGGCGGCCAGGCCGAAATCGATGCGGGTCTTGCGCGGTTCGGCCAGCCGTGGGCGCCGGTAGCAGACGGTCGGGCCAGGCAAGCGGATCAGGCGTTCGCTGTAATGAGCCTCGCCATCCTCCGGCTCCATCGCATCGCAGCTCAAGAAGACGTCCAAGGTGGGAATGCCGGTGGTGTCCGGATGCCCCCAGCTCAGGCATTGCCGCGGCGCCAGCCGGGCAAAGGCGAGGAAGTAGGTGAAGGGCGACATGCCAATGTCGGTATAGTACAGGACATCCAAGCGCTCCTCGGCGATGATATGCCGTGCGGCACCGAGATCGCGCGGAATGTCGACCGCGCGGTCCGCCACGGTGCGCAAGTGGCGCCGCAGGTCGTCGTCCGGCCCTGGCGTGAGGAACAGCACCACCTCGAAGCGTTCGCGCGACAGCCGCTCGATCAGCCCCTCGTTCAGCATGCCAATGGTGTGATTGTGGAAATAGTCGGAGATGAAGCCGACGCGGAGCCGCCGACCGGCCCTGTCCTCCGCCGCGCCGGGCCATCCGGGCTCCCGGCAATGTGCGGCGGTGTAGAGCAAGGAGGGGCAAGCCTCCTGGTACAAGGCAGCCAGCTCGCCGTTCAAGGCACGATTGTCGAGCCCATGATAGGACAGGAAAAAGGACGTGACGCCGACCTCGCGCAGCGGGTCGTCGATGCGCAGGCCGTGCTCGCGCGCCTGCCGCAGCACGGCGGCGCAATGGGCGCGGCTTTCCTCGATCTCGGTCGCTGAGCGGGGAATGGCCGGCAAGGTCAGCGCCTCGCGCACCAAAAGCCCGTCTCCGCCGCCCAGCCGCCAAGCCCGACGGTAAGCCCGCCGCGCCTCCTCCAGTTGGCCGGCACGCTGGGCAACGATGGCAACCTTGCGGTAGGCCTCTGCCACGCTGGGTTCCAGCGCCAACCGATGCCTCAAGGGAATGAGCGCTTGCGGGTTATCGCCCTGCTCGCTCATGCAGCTTCCCAACCCGTCGAGCAACCGGGCATCCCCCGGCCGCAGCCGCAAGGCGCGATGGAAGGCCGCATCGGCTTTGAGGCCAAAGGAATGGAGCAGGATGGCCAGGTTCACCGCATAGACCGGCTGGCCCGGATCAAGAAGCATGGCCGTGCCAATGTGGGCCAGCCCCTCCTCGCCATGGCCGGATGCGCACAAGGCGGTGCCGAGCATGTGGCGGGTGACGGCATGATCGGGCGCCAGCCGCAGCACCTCCCGCGCGAGCGCCGCTGCCTCGGCGAAATGCCCGGCGGCATGACGCTGCTGGGCATGGGTGAAGACATCTTGGATCGAGGCCATCGGGAGCCGAAACACCGCTTACCGGGATAGGTCCGCACAAAGAGAAAGGGGGCGCCCCTGCGGGCGCCCCCTCCTTTTAGCAGGCTTGGGCTCACGCCCCCATCATCAACCGAGCCCCATCATCAACCGAGGTTGATGTCGGAGAGCGAGAGGACGGTGCCGTTGTAGACGCCGAGCAGCCGGACCTCGGTGGCGGCCACCTGGCCGTCGCCGTTGGTGTCGACCACCTGGTACAGGCCGGAGCTGGTGCCGTTGTTGGCCAGAACCAGCGTGCTTGCACCAGCCGACGAGTTCGTCAGCGTCCCCAGGGCCGAGCGGAAGCTGGCCAGCGAAGCGTCCGTCAGGCTGCCGCTGACGACCGAGGTCAGGCTCACCAGCTCGTTGGAGCCGATGTTCACGCCGTTGGTCGCAGCAGAGGCCGTCGAGAGCGAGGCATCGCCGTTCTTATCCGCAGCGGTCCGGGCCGTACCGGTCAGCTGCACCTTGTCGGTGCCCGACTGGAAGTTCGAGACCGAGACGAAGCCGGTGTTCGCGCCCAGCGCCGAGATGTCGGTGAAGGACGAGTACACCACCGTGTCGGTGCCGCTGCCCGAAGCCAGGCTCAGGCTGTCGCCCGTGCCGGCCTGGAAGCGGATGCCCGCACCGCCGGTCACCGTGATGGCGTCGGTGCCCGTGCCGCCGATCAGCGTCTCGATGCCCGAGACCGACATCGTCACACCGGTGTTGCCCAGCGTGATCACGTCGTTGCCGGTGCCACCGGTCAGGGTCTCGATGCCGCGCAGCAGGACCGTGTTGCCGCCATCGCCGAGGCTGACGATGTCGGAACCGGCGCCGCCGACCAGGATCTCGATCCCGCTCTCGGCCCGCATGGTGACGCCCGTGTCGCCCAGGATCACCAGGTCGCTGCCCGCACCGCCGATCATGGTGTCGATGCCGCGGGTGATGACGGTGTTGCCCGCCGCACCCAGGGTCACGACATCCGAACCGGCGCCGCCGACCAGGAACTCGACGCCCGAGGCCGTCATCGTCACGCCGGCCGAACCGGTGAAGACGATGTCGGTGTTGGCGCCACCGACCAGGGTCTCAACGCCCGTCACGGTGACCGTGTTCGGGGTGTCGCCCAGGGTGATGACGTCGGTGCCCACGCCGCCGATCAGCGTCTCGACCGCACGGGTCAGCAGGGTGCTGCCCGAGGTGCCCAGAGTGATGACGTCGGTGGCAGCGCCGCCGACCAGGATCTCGATGCCCGAACCCAGCGTCATGGTGACGCCGGTGTCGCCCAGGAACACCAGGTCGCTGCCCGCACCGCCCGACAGGGTGTCGATGCCGCGGGTGATGACCGTGTTGCCCGAGGAGCCCAGGGTCACGACATCCGAACCGGTGCCGCCGACCAGGAACTCGACGCCCGAGACCGTCATCGTCACGCCGGCCGAACCGGTGAAGACGACGTCGGTGTTCGCACCGCCGGTCAGGGTCTCGATGCCCGTCACGGTGATGGTGTTCACCGTGTCACCGAGCGTGATGACGTCGGTGCCCACGCCGCCGATCAGCGTCTCGATGCCGCGGGTCAGCAGGGTCGTGCCCGAGGTGCCGATGGTCAGCACGTCGGTGCCAGTGCCGCCGACCAGGATCTCGATGCCCAAGCCCAGGTTCAGCGTGTTGCCGGTGTCGCCCAGGATCACCAGGTCGCTGCCCGCACCGCCGATCAGCGTCTCGATGCCGCGGATGGTGGTGGTGTTGCCGGCCGTGCCCAGGGTCAGGACGTCGGTGCCGGCGCTGCCGATCACGAAGTCCGCACCCGAGACGGTGAGGGTCGAACCAGCCGTGCTGGTGAAGATCACCTCCAGGCCCGTGCCGCCGATCACCGTTTCGATGCCGCTCACCAGCAGCGTGCCGCCGGCCGAGCCGATGGTTACGATGTCGGTGCCCACGCCACCGGTCAGGGTCTCCAGACCCGAAACCAGCAGGGTGTTGCCCGCCGTGCCCAGCGTGACGATGTCGGAGGCGAGGCCACCGATCAGCGTCTCGATGCCGCCGACGATCAGCGAGTTGGCGGTGTTGCCGAGCGTGATGACGTCGGTACCCAGACCGCCGGTCAGCGTCTCGATGCCGCGTAGCAGCACCGTGTTGCCAGCCGTGCCCAGCGTGACCACGTCGACGCCCGTGCCGCCGACCAGGATTTCCAGGCCAGCCGCCAGCAGCGTCGAACCGCCCGAACCCAGGAACACGAGGTCGGAACCCGTGCCGCCGGTCAGCGTGTCGATCGCGTTGACCACCAGGGTGTTACCCACGGTGCCCAGCGTGATGATGTCGGTGCCCACGCTACCGGTCAGGGTCTCCAGACCCGAAACCAGCAAGGTGTTGCCCGCCGTGCTCAGCTGGATCAGGTCGAGGCCTGCGCCGCCGGCCAGGGTCTCGATGCCCGAAACCAGCATGGTGGTGCCGGTGTCGCCGATGGTGACGACGTCGGTGCCGACGGAGCCGGTCAGGGTCTCCAGGCCACGCAGGAGCAGGGTGTTGCCCGTGGTGCCCAGCGTGACGACGTCGGTGTTGGTGCCGCCGACCAGGATCTCGATGCCCGAAGCCAGCATCGTGTTGCCGGACGAGCCCAGGAAGATCACGTCGGTGCCAAGACCGCCGGTGACCGTCTCCAGCAGGTTGGCGAGCAGCGTGCTGCCGGCCGTGCCGATGGTGATCAGGTCGGTGGCGGTGGAACCGGTGATGGTTTCCAGAGCCGAGACCAGCAGGGTGTTGCCCGCCGTGCCCAGCGACACGACGTCGACGCCCGAGCCGCCGTTCAGCGTCTCGATCAGCGTCACCGCGAGGGTGTTGCCGGCCGAGCCGAGGGTGACGACGTCGGAGAGCGAGCTACCGGTCAGGGTCTCAAGACCCGAAACCAGCAGGGTGCCGCCCGTGGTGCCGATCGTGATGGCATCGGAGGCGGTGCCGCCGATGATCGTCTCGAACAGCGAAACTGTCGCGGTGTTGGCCGTGTTGCCCAGCGTCAGGACGTCGGTGCCCACGCCGCCGGTCAGCGTCTCGATGCCGCGCAGCAGGACCGTGTTGCCGGCCGTGCCCAGCGTGACAACGTCGGTGCCGACGCCGCCGATCAGGATGTCGATGCCCGACACCGAGACCGTCGAACCGCCCGAGCCCAGGAACACCAGTTCCGAACCCGTGCCGCCAACGATGGTTTCCAGCGCATTGGCAAGCAGCGTGCCGCCCGTCGAACCGATGGTCACGACGTCGGTGGCCGTGCCGCCGGTAATGGTCTCCAGGCCCGAAACCAGCAGGGTGTTGCCCGCGGTGCCCAGGGTGATGGCGTCGGTCGCCGCACCGCCAGCCAGCGTCTCGATGCCCGAAACCACCATGGTGGTGCCGGTGTCGCCGATGGTGATGACGTCGGTGCCCAAGCCGCCGGTCAGGCTCTCGATGCCACGGACGATGACCGTGTTGCCCGAAGTGCCCAGGTTGACCGTATCGCTGCCCGCACCGCCGATCAGGAACTCCAGACCGGAAGCCAGGACCGTGTTGCCGGCCGAGCCCAGGAAGACGAGGTCCGTACCCGAAGCGCCGGTGATCGTCTCGATGCCCGAGGCCAGCAGGGTGCCGCCCACGGTACCGAGGGTGACGACATCGGTGCCGACGCCACCGGTCAGGGTCTCCAGCAGCGACACCAGGACGGTGTTGCCGGCGGTGCCCAGGGTGACGACGTCGTTACCGGCCTGACCGGTCAGCGTCTCGATGCCGGACACCAGCGTGGTGTTGCCGAGGACCGAGGCGAGGGTGATGACATCGGTGCCGACATTGCCGGTCAGCGTCTCGACGGCCGAGACGAAGACGGTGTTGCCGGCCGTGCCCAAGGCGATGACGTCGGTGGCGGTGCCGCCGATGATCGTCTCGAACAGCGAAACCGTCGCGGTGTTGCCCGTGTCGCCCAGCGTCAGGATGTCGGTGCCGACGTTGCCGGTCAGCGTCTCGATGCCGCGCAGCAGAACCGTGTTGCCGGCCGTGCCCAGCGTGACCACGTCGGTGCCGACGCCGCCGATCAGGATGTCGATGCCCGACACCGAGACCGTCGAACCGCCCGAGCCCAGGAACACCAGTTCCGAACCCGTGCCACCGGTGATCGTCTCAAGACCGTTGGCAAGCAGCGTGCCGCCGGCCGAACCGATGGTGATGACGTCGGTGCCCAAGCCACCGGTCAGGGTCTCCAGACCCGAAACCAGCAGGGTGCCGCCCGCGGTGCCGATGGTGATGGCGTCCGTCGCCGCACCGCCAGCCAGCGTCTCGATGCCCGAAACCACCATGGTGGTGCCGGTGTCGCCGATGGTGATGACGTCGGTGCCCAAGCCGCCGGTCAGGATTTCCAGACCGCGGACCGTGGTGGTGCTGCCAGCCGAGCCCAGCGTGATGACGTCGGTGCCCGCACCGCCGATCAGGAACTCCAGCGCGACCGTTTGGAAGGTGCTGCCAGTCGAGCCGATGAAGACCAGGTCGCTGCCCGCGCCGCCCTGCAGGAACTCGATGCCCGAGGTCAGCAAGGTGTTGCCGGAGGTGCCCAGGATGACGGCATCGGTCGCCGTGCTGCCGGTCAGGGTCTCCAGACCCGAAACCAGCAGGGTGCCGCCCGCGGTGCCGATGGTGATAGCGTCGGTCGCCGCACCGCCGGTGATCGTCTCCAGCAGGCTGGCGAGGATCGTGTTCCCGGCCGAACCCAGGGTGACGACGTCGGTGCCCACGCCACCGGTCAGGGTCTCCAGACCCGAAACCAGCAGGCTGTTGCCGGCCGTGCTCAGCGTCACGACGTCGGAGGCCGTGCCACCGATCAGCGTCTCGATGCCATTGACGGTCAGCGTGTTCGCCGTATCGCCCAGGGTGACGACGTCGGTGCCGACACCGCCGGTCAGCACGTCGATGCCGCGCATCAGCACCGTGTTGCCGGCCGTGCCCAGCGTGACGATGTCGGAGGCCGTGCCGCCGACCAGGATTTCGACGCCCGAAACCAGGACGGTGTTGCCCGTGGTGCCGAGGTAGACGAGGTCGGAGGTGCTGCTGCCGGTGATCGTCTCCAGCAAGCTGGTGAGGATGGTGCCGCCAGCCGAGCCGAGGGTAACGACATCGGTGCCCGAGCTACCGGTCAGGGTCTCCAGACCCGAAACCAGCAGGGTGTTGCCCGCCGTGCCCAGCGTGACCACGTCGGAGGCCGTGCCACCGATCAGCGTCTCGATGCCGCCGACGGTCAGCGTGTTGGCCGTGTTGCCCAGCGTGATGACGTCGGTGCCGACACCGCCGGTCAGAACGTCGATGCCGCGCAGCAGGACCGTGTTGCCGGCCGTGCCCAGCGTGACGATATCGGAAGCCGTGTCGCCGACCAGAACCTCAACGCCCGAAACCAGGACGGTGTTGCCCGTGGTGCCGAGGTAGACGAGGTCGCTACCGGCGCCGCCGGTGATCGTCTCCAGCAGGTTGGTCAGGACGGTGTTGCCGGCCGAACCCAGGGTAACGACGTCGATGACGGTGCTACCGGTCAGCGTCTCGACCAGGGTGACCAGCAGGGTGTTGCCGGCGGTGCCCAGCGTGACCACGTCGGTGGACGAGCCGCCCGTCAGGGTCTCGATGCCGCCGACGGTCAGCGTGTTCGCCGTATCGCCCAGGGTGACGACGTCGGTGCCGATACCGCCGGTCAGCACTTCGATGCCGCGCAGCAGGACCGTGTTGCCGGCCGTACCCAGCGTGACGATGTCGGAAGCAGTGCCGCCGACCAGGATCTCGAGGCCGGAAACCAGGACCGTGCTGCCGGCCGAGCCGAGCGTGACGATGTCGGTGCCCACACCGCCGGTCAGCGTCTCGAGGACATTGGCCAGGATGGTGCTGCCGGCCGTGCCCAGCGTCACGACGTCGATGACGGTGCTGCCGGTCAGGGTCTCGATGGCATTGACCAGCAGGGTGGTGCCGGTCGTGCCCAGCGTCACGACGTCGGAAGCCGCCGTGCCGGTCAGGGTCTCGATCGCGCCGACCGTGACAGTGCTGCCGCCGGTGCCCAGCGTGACCACGTCGATGGCGGTGCTGCCGGTGATGACCTCAATGCCGTTGACCAGCAGGGTGGTGCCGGTCGTGCCCAGCGTCACGACGTCGGAAGCCGCCGTACCAGTCAGCGTCTCGATCGCGCCGACCGTGATGGTGCTGCCGCCCGACGCCAGAGTGATGACGTCGGTGGCGGTGCCGCCGGTGATCGCCTCAATGCCGCTGACCAGCAGGGTATTGCCGGCCGTGCCCAGAGTCACGACGTCGGTGGTGGTGCCGCCGGTCAGGGTCTCCAGACCCGAAACCAGGATGGTGCTGCCGCCCGAGCCGAGCGTGATGATGTCGGTGCCGACACCGCCGGTCAGCGTCTCGAGGACATTGACCAGGATGGTGCTGCCGGCCGTGCCCAGCGTCACGACGTCGATGACGGTGCTGCCGGTCAGGGTCTCGATGGCGTTGACCAGCAGGGTGGTGCCGGTCGTGCCCAGCGTCACGACGTCGGAAGCCGCCGTACCGCTCAGGGTCTCGATCGCGCCGACCGTGACGGTGCTGCCGCCGGTGCCCAGCGTGATAACGTCGATGGCGGTGCTGCCGGTCAGGGTCTCGACGGCATTGACCAGCAGGGTGTTGCCGGCCGTGCCCAGAGTCACGACGTCGGTGGTCGCGCTACCGGTCAGCGTCTCGATCGCGCCGACCGTGATGGTGCTGCCGCCGGTGCCCAGCGTGACGACGTCGGTGGCGGTGCCGCCGGTAACCGTCTCGATCAGGCTGACGAGGACCGTGTTGCCCGACGTGCCCAGCGTGACGATGTCAGAAGCCGTGCCGCCGGTCAGGGTCTCCACCGCGGAGACCAGGATGGTGCTGCCGGACGTGCCCAGCGTAACGACGTCGGTCCCAACACCACCGGTGATCGTCTCAAGCAGGTTCACCAGCATGGTGGAGCCGGACGTGCCAATCGTGACCACGTCGGTGGTGGTGCTACCGACCAGGGTTTCCAACAGCGAAACCTGGAGGGTGGAACCGGAAGTCAAGGTGATGAAATCGGTGCCGGTGCTGCCGATCAGGGTCTCAAGCGTCGAAATCGACACCGTGTTACCGGCGGTTCCGAGCGTGATGACATCGGTGCCAACGTTACCGATAATCGTAGAGAACTGCCCCAATGTTAGGGTTGAACCCGTAGTTACTCCTACGGTGTAGGTTCCAGCCATTAGTAATCCCCTTCAGGTTTGGCTCGCCGGCGGATGAACCATTCTAAGGTGTGCGCCACACTGGATGCAGGCAGACAGACTCAGTCCTAGCGCGACCTAACACACCGTGCCCTTGTTATCCGAAGGACTGCGCCTATGGCAATCCGTTTCTACCGAAGTGGGTAGACCGAACTGGCCGGTCTTGTGACACTCTGTGAAGCCGTTATCCTGAACGGCGGAGTGCTGTTCCCCCAAGTCTTTGCAATGCCTTGCGAAATGCCCGGTATGGCGAAATCGCCACAGCACGCACGAAGTTGGTGGTACCCACAGTCCCAAGGGCTTCCAGGCGGGAACGTGACCCCGGGCAGGAGGAAGCCGTTCTCGAATCGAGTGTAGAGCGACGAAGACTTGCGTGACTTTCACAACTTCGCCGCCGATCTGCCGCCAAGCTCTGGCTTCGACGATGACGGCCACGTTGTTACAAGTTGATAACACGGCCTGTATTTCGTTTGCCGCAGCAGCGAGGATGCGCTTGGAGAATTCGGGAACACCCGTTATTCCCTTGCGGCAACAGGCGCCGCCGGACAGCCGCCACACGAAGACACCCAAGGGCCAGGGACGACCGATCGAGCATGGCGACCATTCAGGACGCGCTCGCCGCAGCAGTGCGGCATCATCAGAGCGGCAATCTGGCCGCGGCAGCGCGGCTCTACCGCCGTATCCTGGAGATCACGCCCGAGCAGTCCGACGCGCTGCATCTGCTGGGGCTGGTCGCCCGCCGCGCCGGACAGGGGGGAGCCGCACTCCGCCTGATGATCCGTGCCCTGCGGATCGATCCCGCCATAGCGGAAGCGCGTCTGAATCTGGGCAACCTGCTGCGCGACCAGGGCCATGCAGCCGGGGCGGAAGCGGCTTACCGCAACGCCGTCGCACTGCGCCCCGACTTCGCCGCCGCCTATGAGAATGTGGGCGGCCTGCTGCGCGGGCTGTCGCGCCCTGCCGATGCCCGGGACGCCTATCGCCGGGCGATCCGCCTCTCCCCCGCCGGGTCGGAGGGCCATGCGGGGCTGGGCAATGTCCTGCAGGAGGGCGACGACCTGCAGGATGCCGTCGCCTCCTATGCCCGCGCCATCGCCATCGACCCCACCAATATGGCCGTCTGCAACAACCTGGGCATCGCGCTGCGCTCCCTGGACAAGACGGGGGCCGGGGCGGAGGCGGCCACGGCGTGGCATCGCCGCGCCGTGGCGCTCAATCCCTATTTCGCCGCAGGCTACAGCAGCCTCGGCCTGGCCTTGCAGGAATTGGGACGGTTGGAGGATGCGGCGCACGCCCATGCCCGCGCCGTCGCCGTCGATCCGGGCTTCGCCGGCGGCTATGCCAACCACGGCAACGCCCGGCTGAACCAGAACCGGCTGATTGAGGCGGTCACCGGCTTCCGCCGCGCCGTCGCCATCGACCCCGCCGGTCCGGATGCCCGCCGCAACCTGGGCATGGCCCTGCTGGTGGGCGGCCGTTTCGAGGAGGGCTGGCGCGAGTATGAATGGCGGCTGCGCTGCAAGGATGCGCCCGCCCAGGCCGCCATGCCCAAGCCGCGCTGGACGGGGGAACCGCCGGATGGCCGCCGCATCCTGCTGCACGGCGAGCAGGGGCTGGGCGACAGCCTGCAATTCTGCCGCTACGTTCCCCTTGTGGCGGCGCGCGGCGGCCGGGTGATCCTGGGAGTGCCGGCGCCGCTGAAGCGGGTGCTGGCCGGGCTGCCCGGCGTGGAACGGGTCGTCAGCGGCCAGCTCGGCACCGACGACTTCGACCTGCACCTGCCGATGCTGAGCCTGGGCGAGGTGTTCGGCACCCAGATGGACACCATCCCGCACCGCGTTCCCTACCTGTCGGCGGAGCCCGATCTGGTTGCGCGCTGGGGCGAGCGGCTGAAGGGGTTGGCAAGGGACGGGGGCGGCCTGAAGGTGGGCATCGTCTGGGCCGGATCGCCCACCCACGGCAACGACAGGAACCGCTCCATCGGGCTGGCCCCCTTCGCCCGGCTGGCCGCGATCCCCGGCGTCAGCCTGGTCTCCATCCAGAAGGGACCCACCGAAGGACAGGCGGCAAACCCGCCGGGCGGCTTCCCGCTTTTGAACCTGTCGCCCGACATCAAGGACTTCGCCGACACCGCCGCAATCATGGCGAACCTCGATCTCGTGGTCTGCGTCGACACCTCCGTCGCCCATCTCGCCGGAGCGCTCGGCGTCCCGATCTGGGTCCTGGTGCCCTTCGCCCCGGATTGGCGCTGGATGCTCGACCGCGAGGACAGCCCCTGGTATCCGACCATGCGCCTGTTCCGGCAGGCAAGGCCGCAGCACTGGGACGACACCATCGACAGGCTGGAGCGCGCACTCCGCGAACGCGCCGCTTCCCTCCCCCTCCGTCAGAATGGAGCTTCCGACATGCCGATCCTGGCGCCCGTCTCCTGGGGCGAACTGCTGGACAAGATCACCATCCTCGACATCAAGACGGAGCGCATCGCCGACGCCGACAAGCTGGCCAACGTCCGGCGCGAGCGCGAGGCGCTGCTCGCCGTGGCGGTGCAGGCCGACACCGCGCGTCCGGAGGTCGCCGTGCTGATCGACGGGCTGCGCGCGGTCAACACCACCCTGTGGGAGGTCGAGGACGAGATCCGCGACTGCGAGCGTGCCAAGGATTTCGGCCCGCGCTTCGTCGAGCTGGCCCGGCAGGTCTACCACACCAACGACCGCCGCGCCGCGCTGAAGCGCGACCTGAACCGTCTGCTCGGCTCCGAGCTGGTCGAGGAAAAATCGTACCAGGCCTATTGAGGCCCGGCGGATCCCGTCTTCTCCGGCCCCTGTCACCCCTGGCCTCCTTCCAGCCCAAAGGTCCAGTTCCATGACCACCGACAGCGCAACCGGGACCGCCGGCCTTCCGACCGGCCAAAGCGGTCCGGACCATCAGGCCGCCGGCCAACGTCTGGCGCAGGTGCTGGATCTGTGCCGGTCCGGCCGGCCGGAGGAGGCGGAGGGGCCGTACCGCGCGCTGTGCGGCACCCCGCCGCAGGATCCGGCCGCACTGCTGTCGCTGGCCGACGCCGCCCGCATCCTGGGCCGGCCGGCCGACAGCGTCGCCTGGGCCGAAGCGGCGGTGCGCAGGCAGCCGGACAGGGCGGAGGGCTGGAGCGTGCTTGCCCTGGCCTTCATCGCCGCCGGCCGTGTCGACGACGGCTATGCCGCGGCAGCCGAAGCGCTGCGCCGGACAGGGCATGAGGAGGCGGGTGGAGCGGCCGCGGTCCAGGCCCACCGGGCGCAGGCGCTCGCCCGGCTGCGCCGCGGCCAGCTGGCCGAAGCGGCGGCAGCCTGCGACACGGCCCTGCGCCTTGCCGGCGGTGCGGCGCAGCCGGCCCAGCCGTTGCGGCAGGCGCAGGCCGAGGCGCTCGGCACCCTGGCGCTGGTCCGCATGCTGGAAGGCCGCGTCGATGAGGCCGAGGCGCTGTTCCGCCGCGCGCTCTCCCATCGCCCCGTCTTGCCGGAAATCCTGGGCAACCATGCCTCGCTGCTGGCCCGGCTCGGCCGCAACGAGGAGGCGCTGGAGCAGGCCGAGCAGGCGGTGGCGCTGCGCCCGCGGCTGGCGGGAACGCTGCATCTGATCGGCACCCTGCACCACCGCAGCGGCCAGCTTGAATCGGCGATCGCCGCCTTCCACCGCGTGCTGGCGGTCGATCCCGGCCATCTCGATGCCCGGCTGCTGCTGGCCGACAGCCTGCGCGTCGCCGGCCACTGGACGGAAGCCGTCACCGTCTGCCGCGACGGTCTGGCGCTCATCGCCGATCCGGACGACAGGACCAGGACGGCGCTGCTGGCCAACCTCGGCACCGCCCTGCAGAGCGGCGGCGACGCCGCAGGCGCACTGGAGGCCTATGGCGCCGCGCTGCGCCTCACCCCCGACCTGCCGGAGGTCCACAACAACCTCGCCCGCCTGCACCAGGAGACCGGCAACCCCGACGCCGCCATCGAGGACCTGCGCCGTGCCGCCGCCGGCCGGCCGCTTCCCCTGCCGCTGCGCCGAACGCTGCTGTCGCTGCTGATCGCCGCCGGCCGCACGGCCGAGGCGGAGACGGAGGCGTTCGGCATCGCCCGCACGGCTCCGGACGATGCGGAGCTGTGCTTCGGCATCGCCGCGCTGTTCCTGCAAGGCGGCTGGCGCGACCAGGCCCTGCCCTATGTGCGCAAGGCGATCCGCCTCGCCCCCGAGATGCCGCGCAACTGGATCGCCTTCGTCGAAGCATTGCGGGACGCCGGGCCGCCCGCATCCGGCGAGGGGCCGGATGAAGGCCTGCGCACCGACCTGCTGGCGGCGCTCGGGCGGCCGGAGGTGGAAAGCGCCGGCCTGTCCCGGGCCATCGCCGGCGTCCTGATGGCATCGCCCGTCCTCAAGGCCCTCGCCGCTCCGGAGGCGGGCCCCGAGGACGACGGGCGGACGCTGGACGGGAAAAGCCTGGCGCTGCTGGCCGACGGCTCGCTCGCCGGGCTGGCGGAGGATGCGCTGCTGCTGGCTCACCTGCGCGCCGCCCCGGTCTGCGATCCCCGGCTGGAACGGGCGCTGACCCGGCTGCGCCGGGTGCTGACGCTGGCGCTGACCGGCCCCGGCCTGCCCGACCGGCCGTCCTGGCGCACCCTGTGCGCCGCCATCGCCGAGCAGTGCTTCCTCAACGAATATGTCTTCGCCGAGACCGACGGCGAGTTCCAGGTGCTGGCGGTGCTGCTCCGCGCGGCGGAGGCGGCTTTGGCGAGCGGCGAGCAGCCGCCGGCGGTCCTGGTCGCCCTGCTCGGCGCCTACCGGCCGCTCTACCGCTGGGAGCGGGCGGAGGCCCTGCAGGCGCTGTCCTGGCCCGAGGAGATCGCCCGGCTGCTGAACCGGCAGGTCGCCGAACCGCTGGCCGAGGCGGCGATCCAGGCGGAGCTGCCGGAACTGACCCCGATCAGCCACCCGGTGTCGGTCGGCGTGCGCGCCCAGTACGAGGAGAATCCCTATCCGCGCTGGATGACCACCGGGCTGCTGCCGGAGCCGATGCCGCTGTCCCGCTTCCTGCATGCCCTGTTCCCGCATGCCGCCCTGCCAGCCGCCCCTGCCTGGAACGCGCCGGGCTGGGAGGCGCCGGAGGTGCTGGTCGCCGGCTGCGGCACCGGACGGGAGGCGGTGTGGGCGGCCTCCACCCTGAAGAATGCACGGGTGCTGGCGGTCGACCTCAGCCGCCGCAGCCTTGCCTACGCCACCCGCCAGAGCCGGCGCCTGGGCCTGAAGACCATCGAGTTCGCCCAGGCCGACCTGCTGGAGCTGGGAGCGCTGGGCCGCCGCTTCGACGTGATCCACAGCGTCGGCGTCCTGCACCACATGGAAGACCCGATGGCGGGCCTGCGCGTGCTGCGCGGGATGATGAGCCCGCATGGCGTGATGGAGATCGGCTTCTACAGCGCCGCCGCCCGCCGCTCCATCCTGGCCGCCCGCCAGTTCATCGCCGAGCGCGGCCATCCGCCGACCCTGGACGGCATCCGCCATGTCCGCCGCGACATCCTGGCCCTGCCGGAGGGTCATCCGGCGCGCAGCGTCGTCCATTCCCCGGATTTCTACGGCACCAGCGCCTGCCGCGACCTGCTGATGCACGTGCATGAACTGCACGTCACCCTGCCCTGGCTGGCCGACGCGCTTGCCGCGCTGAAGCTGGAGTTCCTGGGCTTCCGGCTGGCCGATCCGGCGGTGGCGGCACTCTACCGCAAGCGCTTCCCCGAGGATCCGGCGATGACCTCTCTGGCCCGCTGGGACCGGCTGGAGGCGGAGCATCCGATGATCTTCGGCGGGCTGTATCAGGCCTGGGTGCGGGCGCGGTAAAAGCGCGGCCGACCATTCTTGCACCAGTCCGCCGGCGGGTGTAGAACCCCCGTCATATGGCCTCTATTTTGTTGGAGAGCGGCTTTGCTGCATTTCTTCTGGTCTCCTTATATTTTCCGCCGTGACTCCTATGACAAATACGAGACCAACAACGCGGAAATCAGCAAACACGCCCGCCGCGTTCTCAGCAAATACACGCCGGTGCACAACAGCACCTTCACCGCATCACGGGTGACCACCAATCCCGGCGACATCCTGCTGGGCCACGTCACCTTCGACGCCGGCGGCGGGCTGGTCGACGACTGGGTGCGCGACAATGCGCTGGAACCCGGCCGGCCGGCCCATCCCAACACCTACATCCTTGCCCCGATCCTCCCTGTCATCATCGAGGAATACCGGCCCTGGACTCCGTTCCAGGAAACCCAGCTGGACGCGGCGCGGCTGATCTTCGGCATCTGCGGCGAACATTGGTACGAACGCATCCAGGCGCTGGACGACGACAGCCTGATCGCCCGGATCAAGCACAAGGTTGTGCGGGTCGACATGGGATGCGAGGCCCGCATGTTCGGCGAGCCCCGCCGCTACACGCCGGAAAGCATGAACGGCCTGCTGCACATGAGCGACCTGCGGCCGCACAAGGGGTTCGACCTGCTGCTGAACAGCATCGATCCGGAGCGGATGCGGGTGCATCTGGGCAGCGCGTCGCTAGGCGCCTACACCAACCAGCGTGTCCGCATCCAGGGGCGCGAGGTCATCTCGCTGGGCTGGATCGACAATGGCAGCGCCCAGCAGAACCAGTTCATCAAGGACAACTGCGCCTTCTACATCCACACCAGTTCGCTGGACGCCCAGGCCACCGCCATCCTGGAAAACTGCGCCCGCGGCCTGGTGCCCATCGTCACGCCGGAAAGCGGCTTCCGCTGCCCGCACGCGATCTACCTGACGCAGGACGCCGGGCAGAACCGCGCCATCATCGAGCGCGCCATCTCGATGGGCCGGGACGAGTATGAGGCGCGCAGCGCCGGCGTGGTCGAGTTCGTGCGGACCCGCCATTCCTGGGAAACGGTCTATGGCGGCATCTGGGAGCGCATCCAGGCCGACCTGCAAGGCCGTTGAGCGGAACCGAAAGACGAGAGGCCAAGATGGCGCCCCCAATCCATATCGGCATCGACGCCCGCGTGGCGCCGGGCGCCTTCGGCGGCGTGGCAGAGGTGTTGGGCCTCTATGCCCGCTCCCTCGCCCATCTCGATCCGGCCGACTTCCGCTTCACCCTGCTGTGCGACCGCAAGTTCGACACAGGCTGGCTCAGTGCCGTGATCCCGGAGCATGCCCGGATCCTGTCGGTCTCGGACAGCGATTTCGAGACGCGCAAGGTGGTGGTGCCGATCCGGCGCAACCGGCTGAGCGAGACGCTGTTCGGCCTCACCGTCCCGGTGCAGCAGTTCGGCATGCCGATGCAGGACGCTTCCGCCATCTGGCGCCGGGAGGGGGTCGACCTGGTGCATCTGCCCTTCCAGTTCGCCATCGACAGCGACCTGCCGACCATCTACCACCCGCACGACCTGCAGCACATCCATCTGCCGGACTATTTCTCCCGCGACGACCTGATCGGGCGGGAGGCCACCTACCAGTATTTCTGCCACAAGGCGACCTATGTCGCCTGCACGTCGCGCTGGATCGCCCAGGATCTGCTGACCCAGTACGATCTGGCCCCCGAGCGGGTCCGCATCGTGCCGTGGGCAACCACCACCGGCAAGGTGCCGGAGCCCGACATCGACCGCATCAAGCGCGTGCTCTCCCGCCACGGCCTCATGCCCGACGGCTATATGCTGCTGCCGGCCCAGACCTGGCCTCACAAGAACCATCTGGGCGCCATCCGGGCGCTGGACAGTCTGAGGAGGACGCACGGGCTGCGGCCCCTGTTGATCTGCACCGGCAGCCTCAATGCCCATGCCCAGGTTCTGTATCAGGAGATCGCCCGGCTGGGGCTGGGCGACCAGGTCCGCTTCCTCGGCTACGTCGACCGCGACGATCTGTCGACGCTCTACCAGTTCGCCCGCTTCACCCTGATCCCGACCAAGTTCGAGGCGGGAAGCGCGCCTTTGTGGGATGCCTTCACGCTGGGCTGTCCGGTGACCTGCGCCACCACCACGTCCCTGCCTTCCCAATCCCAGGGCGGAGCGCATCTTTTCGATCCGGACGACATCGGGCAGATCGCGGAGGCGATCCGGGTCATGTGGCTGGACGCCGATCTGCGCCAACGCCTGGCGGCCATTGGAACGGAGGCCGTCAAACCCTATCGCTGGGACATGACGGCACGCGGCTTCGGAGTTCTATACAAACAAGCGCTCGGTCGCCCGGTTTCCGAAGGCGATCAAGCCTTTATGGCGTCTCTACCCGTATTCTAGGCACACCGTGCCCCCTCCCATAATCTGAGGGGCCATGCCATAATCCTTTGAGGAATCCTGGATCATCCTAAGGGCGACGCGGCAACGGCTTCTCTAATCTTCTGAGGGTTCATGATGGGTATCGCCATTTACGGTGCAGGCGGTTTCGGTCGGGAAGTTGTGCCGATCGCTCGCGAGATGTTGCGGGAAGCCGGGCAGGCGCAGGACGATGTCGTTTTCGTGTCGGATCGGGAGGAGCTTCACAACACCTCCATCAACGGCATCCGGGTCGTGCCGCCCACGGATCTGACATCACCGGAATTCAAAGACTATTCTGTTGTCATCGCATTGGCCGATGCAAAAGCCCGAAGGGAAATTGCAGAGCGCTGCCAGGACGTCGGCCTTAAAATCGGCAGCGTGCATTCTCCATTCCGGCGCATCTACGACAATGTAAAAATAGCCGAAGGGTCTATAATATGCGATTACTCGATCATCACGTCAGACGTGGTAATCGGCAAGCATTTTCACTGCAATCTATACTCTTATGTCGCTCATGAATGTGTTGTTGGCGATTTCGTCACCTTGGCTCCTCGGGTCTGCATCAACGGCCGCGTCATTGTTGAAGACGACGTCTACATCGGAACAGGCGCCATCATTCGGGATGGAAAGCCCAATCGCCCTCTTGTGATCGGCAAAGGGGCTGTAATCGGAATGGGAGCCGTCGTCACGCGCGATGTTCCTCCCGGGGCAACCGTGGTAGGCAATCCCGCAAGGCCTCTTGAACGGTAAGCCGCCAACGTCCCGCTCGTGAACGCCTTATTCGCGGGCAGGGCAATTCCGCCACATTCTCTGCGAGAACACCGTCGTAATGGACAAGCCCTTCATCCAGATCGCCGCCCCCGACCTGCGCGGCAACGAGGAGGCTTACGTCGTCGAAGCCTTGCGCAGCAGCTGGATCTCCTCCACCGGCGCGTTCATCGACCGGTTCGAGCGGGATTTCGCCGACCTGTGCGGCACCAGTTCGGCGATCACCGTCTGCAACGGCACCATCGCCCTGCATCTCGCCCTGCTCGGGCTGGACGTGCGGCCGGGCGACGAGGTTCTGGTCCCCTCGCTGACCTACATCGCCACCGCCAACGCGGTGCGCTATGTCGGGGCCGAGCCGGTGTTCGTCGACATCGACCCGGAGACCTGGTGCATCGACCCGGCCCGGCTGGAACAGCACGTCACCCCCCGCACCAAGGGGATCATCGCTGTCCATCTCTACGGCCATCCCGCCGACATGGACGCCATCAACCGCTTCGCCGCCGTCCACGGGCTGTGGGTGGTGGAGGACGCGGCCGAGGCGCACACCGCGCGGTACAAGGGGCGCCCCTGCGGCAGCCTGGCACGGGTCGCCACCTTCTCCTTCTACGGCAACAAGATCATGACCAGCGGCGAAGGCGGGGCGCTGACCCTGAGCGATCCGCACCTGGAGTTGCGCATGCGCACCCTGCGCGGCCAGGGTATGTCGCCGACGGAGCGGTATTACTTCCCGGTCACCGGCTACAATTTCCGCCTGACCAATCTGGCCTGCGCCCTGCTGTGCGCCCAGCTGGAGCGGCGGGACGAAATCCTGGCCAACCGCCGCAGCATCTTCGACGCCTATGCCGAGCGGCTGCGCAACATCCCCGGCATCGGGTTGCAACCGGTCGCCCCCTGGGCGGAGCCCGCACCCTGGCTGTTCTGCATCACGGTGGACGACGCTTATGGCCGCTCCCGCGATGCCCTGATGGCCCGCCTTGCCGAGGAACGGATCGAGACCCGGCCCTTCTTCCATCCCCTGCACCGCCTGCCTCCCTTCCGCGAGGCGTCGCGCAAGCGGGAGGAGCATCTGCCCCTGACCGACGGTCTGGCGGCACGGGGCATGAATTTGCCCTGCCACAGCGGGCTGGGCCTGGGCGACATCGACCGCATCACGGAGATCATCCGCAGCTTCCGCCGCTGACCACCCCGCAAACGGGATCTGGGAGGGCCTGCCATTTCGCCATGGCCCGCAGCGCCGGATCGCCTCGGTCTTGCAGGGGGCGCCGACCGTCTCGGCCAAGTCGTTGTCGTGGGAATCGCCAACGCTGCCGGCGGAGGGCCCGCCCCCGGCTTCGGCGAGGCGCTCGGTGTCGCGAATGGCAACGTGGCCGTTGCCTCACTGCCACCAGGCGTGATCGTCGGTGATCTCGGGTTCGGGGATGTGGATGTCGCTGCCCGGCGGCAGGGCGACGAGGTTGACGGCACCGACCCCGCCGAACAGGTCGGTGGAGTTGCCGGCGAAGTTGCCGGGATGGAACAGGCGGGCCGTGTGCCACCAGACCCGGTAGCCCATCGACCGGATCAGCCCGATCAGGGCGGGCGAGCGGTCGCGCCGGTCGTTCTCGACATACAGCACCGGCCGGTGGCGCGCGATCAGCCCGCCGGCCCCGCGCAGCACCGCCTCCTCCATGCCCTCCACGTCGGCCTTCAGCAGGCGGCAGGACGGCAGGTTCAGGCTGTCCAGCGTCACCAGCGGAACCAGTTCGCCATGGTCCCACCCGCCGAGGCCGAGGGCGCCGAAATTGTTGGAGCAGTTCGGGTCGAGCGTCGGCACCCGGATGGTGCCGGCCTCGCTTCCCACCGCCATGCGCCGGGCCCGCACGCTGGTCACGCCGTTCAGGACCAGATTGGCGGAAAGCAGGTTGAACAGCATCTCCTGCGGCTCGAAGGCGATGACGGTGCCCGACGGCCCGACCATGCGGGCCAGCGGCAGGGTCTGGGCGCCGATGTTGGCCCCGACCTCGACCACGACGTCCCCCGGACGCACGACCGAGCGGAACAGGGCCACCTCATACTCGGCATATTCGCCGTAGAGATCGAGGGAGCGGCCGACATAGCGGTCATTGCGGTTGTAGACCATCAAGCCGTGACGGCACGGGCGCATGCGGTTGAAGCCGCCTTCCAGATCCACCGGCCCACCGATCATCCACCCGCTCCCATCCGACCTGGCCAAGCTGGCCGCATACCACGCCCCCTGCTGTAGCCAAAGCAGGACCCGGAAGCCACGACTTTCCGCCCACGCGCCCGCTGTCCCCGCCTCGCCGGCACCCAGGGTCCGGCATTTCGCCATGGCACCCGGCCGGGGGAGGCGCTACACCTAGCCCCCGTCGCCACCCTCGGCAGTCCCTTCGGGAGAGCAGCCCCATGTGCGGTTTCGCCGGCTTCGCCGGACCCGGCGGCGAGCGCGACCTCGCCGTCATGACCAGAATCATCCGTCACCGCGGTCCTGACGACGACGGCGTCCATATCGACACCGGCGGCGCCTTGGCCGTGCATCTGGGATTCCGCCGCCTCGCCATCATCGACATCGAGGGCGGCCATCAGCCGATGGCCACGGCGGAAGGCGATCTGGTCATCGTCTACAACGGCGAGATCTACAATGCGCCGGAGCTGCGCCGCGCGCTGGAGCAGGCCGGCCACCGCTTCGTCACCGACCATTCCGACACCGAGGTGCTGCTGCACGGCTACCGGGAATGGGGCCTGGACATGCTGGAGCGGCTGAACGGCATGTTCGCCTTCTGCCTGTACGACCGCCGCCGGGGCCGGCTGGTCTTCGGCCGCGACCGTTTCGGCAAGAAGCCGCTGTTTTATGCCGAGACGGCGGACGGGCTGGTCTTCGCGTCGGAAGCCACCGGGGTGCTGTCGCACCCGTCGGTGCCGGACACGCTGGACCGCAAGGCCCTGGTCAAATATTTCGCCTACGGCTTCATCCCGGCGCCGCTGACCGCCCATGCCGCGGTGCGCAAGCTGCCGGGCGGCTGCAGCATGGTCTACGACCTGGCCAGCCGCCGGCTGTCGGTCAGCCGGTATTGGGAATACCGGATGGTGGTGGACGACCAGCCGCCGGGCGGCCCCGATGAGTGGGCCGAGGAACTGCGCGAGCTGCTGGACCGCGCGGTGGAACGCCGCATGCTGAGCGACGTGCCGGTCGGCTTCTTCCTGTCCGGCGGCATCGACAGCGCCGCCATCGTGGCGCTCGCGGCAAAGCACCGCGACCCGGCCACCATGAAGACCTTCACCATCGGCTTCGACGAGCCGAGCTTCGACGAGAGCGGCTATGCGGCCGACGCCGCGCGCCATTACGGCACCGACCATGCCTGCCGCACGCTGAACCTCGACACCGCGGCGGGAATGCTGCCGGAGCTGCTGGGCCGGCTGGACGATCCGATCGCCGATCCCTCCATCCTGCCGACGCATCTGCTGTCGCGCTTCGCCCGCGAACGGGTGACGGTGGCGCTGACCGGCGACGGCGGCGACGAGCTGTTCGCGGGGTACGACACCTTCGACGCGCTGCGCACGGCGCGGCTCTACCACCATGCCGTCCCCCGCCCGCTGCACCGGCTGGCGGAGGCGGTGGCCCACCGGCTGCCGCGGTCGGACCGCAACATGAGCTTCGACTTCAAGCTGCGCCGGGCGCTGCGCGGGCTGGGCCACCGGCCGGCGCACTGGATGCCGGCCTGGCTGGGGCCGGCGTCGGTGGAGGAGGTCTCGCGGCTGTTCGGCGTCGAGCTGACCGCCGACGAGCTGTATGACGAGGCCGACGCGCTGTGGCGCTCGGGCGCCAGCCGGCACGACGTCGACCGCTCCATCGAGTTCTACGGCCGCTTCTATCTGGGCGAGAATTTGCTGATCAAGGCCGACCGCGCCAGCATGTTCTGCTCGCTGGAGACGCGCTCGCCCTTCCTCGACCGCGACCTCGTCGCCTTCGTCAGCCGCCTGCCGGCCGGCGTGAAGCTCCAGCCGAACGGCATTCGGGGCGGCACGCGAAAATGGATCCTGAAGAAGGCGATGGCTCCACTGCTGCCGCCGGCGATCCTGTCTCGGCCCAAGAAGGGCTTCGGCATCCCCTTGAGCCGCTGGCTGCGCCACCTGCCCCAGCCGCCGCTGGAAACTGCGGCGCGCATCGGGGTGGACGGCAAGTGGCTGGCGGCGCGCTGGGACGAGCACCGCAGCGGACAGGCCGACCACCGCGGCCTGCTGTGGGCCTGGACGGCGCTCGCCACCGCGCTGGACCGCCCGGCCCAGACCCCGGCACCGACCCCGATGGAAAACGCCGCATGAGCCTAGACAGTCTGGATCGTCCGTTCCCCCGGACGCGCGGGGGCGCGGACATGCACGATGCTGCCCGTTCCGAGGTCCCCGCCGGCCGCGCGTCGTCGTCCGCCCGCACCCTGGTCGGGCTGCTGCTGGGGGTGGGGGCGCTGATCGTCGCCTATCAGTTCGGCATGAACATGCATGCCAGCACCGGCCTGCCCTATTGGGACGATTGGGGCTATTTCTTCGGCACCGCCCAGGGCGTGCAGCAGCCGCTGACCTTCCAGTCGATCTTCGCCAAGGACAGCGACCATGTCGCACCCTTCTTCAAGCTGCTGACCCACGGGCTGTGGCAGGCCATCGGCGTCGATTTCCTCACCTTCCGGCTGGTCGGCTGGCTGGCCTTCGCCGCCATGCTCGCCGCTTACGCCCTGGTGCTGCTGCGGGACTGCGTGCGCTCGGCCTGGGATGGGGTGCCGGTGGCGGCGGCCGGGCTGTTCCTGACCGGCACGCTGAACAACGAGTATTTCTATTACCAGCACATGGGGCTGGCCCAGCCGATCTTCTTCACCTGCCTGTTCCTGTTCCTTCACACGCTGGCCCGCGGGCGGCTGGTGCTGGCGACGCTGTTCCTGCTGGCCTTCGGTTCCACCGGGGTGTTCGGCGCCAGCTATGCCCTGGGGGCGGCCGGAGCGGGGGCGGTGCTGGCCCTGCGCCGGGACGGGGAGCGTGATGGCCGGACGCTGGTGGCGGTCGGCGGCGGTCTGCTGCTGACCGCGGCGATGCTGTGGATGACCTTCCACGGCTCCTACGCCAACCACACCGGCCAGCCGCTGGTGCTGCCCTGGCATAGCGGCTTCTGGGCCTTCCTGCTGGGCGCCTTCGCCACCGCCGCCGGCCTGCCGGTGGAGGCGGTGGGAGCCCCGCTGTCGCTGGCGGCGGGAGCGGCGGCCCTGGCGCTTTGCCTCATCCCGGCGGCGGGCCTGCTGCTGGGCCGCGCCGGGCGGGAGAAGCCCAATGCCGCGCTCGCCATTTCCGGGCTGATCGCCGGGACGGTGATCGTCACTATGACCACCGCGCTGGGCCGGGCCGGGCTGTGCGGCGAGGGCATCGCCAACGCCATGCGCTGCGGCACCATCCCGCGCTACGCCTATCCGGTGCTGCTGGCCTTCCCCGCCGCGGTCGCCGGCTGGACCCTGCTGTTCGGCCGCCGCACGAGGGTGGGAGCCGGGGCGGGAGCGTTTGCCGGGCTGGTGCTGGCGGCGGCGCTCGCCGTCGGCCATGGCGCCGGGACGGACGCCTTCTGGCGGCACTGGAGCGTCGCCGGCCTCAACCGCATGGTGGCGGAGCGCGACGGGGCGGCGGAGCGCTGCGTCGCCACCTATCTGCAAGCCATCCGCAAGCCGGCCGGGATGGACTGGAGCCAGCCGCTGGTCTGCCCGTCCGCCTCGCCGCGCAACATCGCGCCGTTCCTCCAGGCCGCCTACGATCTGAAGGCCGATTTCGTGCAGACGATCCTCGCCGATGCCGCGAGCCGGCCGGAGCGGGGAACGCTGGCCACCCTGTTGCAGGCGGGCAAGCTGGATGAAGCCTCGGCACAGCTGCGGCTGGACATAGTGCCGCGCGACGGCGGCCAGGGGGGCGGACTGCTCGGCTCGCTCGACCGCTTCACGCAGCTTCCCTCTGGCTCACTGGCGGCACTCGGCTGGGCGGTCGATGCGGCGGTGCCGGCGCCGGCGGCCTTCGTCCTGCTGGGGGTGGGCGACCGCATCGTCGCGACCGCCCCGACCGGCGGTGCGCGGCCCGACGTCGCAACGGTCCTCAAGGACGGGCGGATGACCGACAGCGGCTTCGCCCTGCCCATTCCGCCAGACCTGGCCGGCCAGCGGGTGCGGCTGTTCGTGCTGGGCCATGACGGCGGGCTGAAGGAACTGACGCCGCCCGGCGGGGTGGCGGCGACGCCCTGACGATGCCCTGATGCGAAAAGGCCCCGCACCGGGAACGGTACGGGGCCTTTTCTTTATCGGGACCGATCAATCGCGGAGGCTGCGGTCCGGCGGAGGCTGTTCGTCGAAGTTCAGCATGGTCTTGATCGAATAGTGGCTCTTGCCCTGGCTTTCAAAATAGATACGGACCAGCAGCTCGGCCAGCAGCCCCATCAGGATGCACATCACGCCGGTGACCAGCCCCATCGTCACCAGGAGCGGCAGCGGCGTCAGGATGAAGGAGATGCCGTCGACCAGCTTCAGGTAGATGGCATAGATGCCGGCCAGCACCGACAGCCCCATGAACATCAGGCCGGCGAAGCCGAAGATGTAGATTGGCTTGGTCTCGTACTGGGTCAGGAACTTCACGACGACGAGGTCGAGCACGACCTTCAGCACGCGCTCCAGCCCGTATTTCGACTGGCCGTGGCGGCGCGGGTGATGGCGCACCGGCATCTCGGTCAGCTTGGCGCCCTGCCAGCGGGCGTAGATCGGCACGAAGCGGTGCATCTCGCCATAGAGCCGGTAGCCCTGGAGCATCTGGCGCCGGTAGGCCTTCAGCGTGCAGCCATAATCGTTCAGCTTCACGCCGGAGATGGTGGAGATCAGCTTGTTGGCCATCCGGCTCGGCAGCGTGCGCAACAGGAAACCGTCCTGCCGGTCGGCGCGCCAGCCCGACACCACGTCGTAGCCCTCGTCCAGCTTCGACAGCAGGCCGGCGATGTCCTGCGGGTCGTTCTGGAGATCGCCGTCCATCGGCACGATGACGTCGCCACGGGCATGGTCGATGCCGGCCAT
Organism: Azospirillum sp. UENF 112521; assembly: GCF_058780665.1. NCBI lineage: Bacteria > Pseudomonadati > Pseudomonadota > Alphaproteobacteria > Rhodospirillales > Azospirillaceae > Azospirillum > Azospirillum sp. UENF 112521. Next base: position 58,155 of record NZ_JBSNCI010000008.1, on the reverse strand, counting down.
CATCGCCGCGGTCTGGCCGACGTTGCGGCGGAAATTGATGACGCGGATGCGGCTGTCGGACGCCACCCGCTGCAACTCCGCCTCCGTCCCGTCGATGGAGCCGTCATTGACGAAGATGACCTCGAAGCTGCGCCCCAGCCCGTCGAGCGCCGGGATCAGCCGGCCGCACAGAGGGGCGATGTTGTCCTCCTCGTTATAGACCGGGATCAGGACCGAGACGGAAACCGTGCCGGTGTCCGTGGTGGCGGATCCGGGGGCAAGCAGGAGGGTCATCGAACGGGTCCGGAGGCTGCTGTCATCTGTGGGTGCGATGCCGGGCCATGGTATGGCCGCAGGATCCGGCGAGCGCAACGGCTAATTGGGGCGCGGACTTGGCACGGCTCCCCGATCAAGGACAATGCCATGCGACGATGCCGCATCCCCTACAGATTTGGATGCCGCCTCAATCACGGAGTTGGAGGCACCACCCCCAGAAGCTCATCGGTTGTTTCGCGACGCTGGAAGGGCGTGTATTTGATCAACGCCGCATCGATTATCATCGACTTCCTGAACACGAAACATGTTTCTGTGTTGAACTCATAATCTTCGGCAACGCCTAAATAAAGCTCATTCCAATCCTTCCATCTCACCCGTTCCAGCACGGACTTTCTAATGGATGGAAGACCGGATGCCACTTTCCATCCCGTAAAATGACCATATGTGCTTTGTTTTTCCTTACATGACAGAAACCATCCTCCAGAAAAATTCTCGTTGAATATATCATGATTCCAACGAACATTGAAATTTGTTGGTCTGTCTTGATTATATTGCGGAAATTCTTCTCCATCCATGATCATGGTATGGTTCAGGTGAACGATGTCCTGCGCTTCGAACATTGCCCTTATTATGGCGATGCGCTGCGGATGCACCTCATCGTCGGCATCCTGGTAGGAAATTATTTCATGAATTGCCCTCATCGAGCCGGCTTGCCGATTTGGCCCATGCCGCATGCGACCGTCATGCTTGATCAGGGTGAAATCGTCGAAAGCGGTCCCGATTGCGCCAACCTCGGACACGGCAGCTTTTGAGGCGAGAGGCGCCAAGCTCAGCGAGACGATCACCTGATCGGGTTTCACAGGTGCCGACGCATAGGTTTGGAGCAAGCGGGGAACGCAGGCAACGTCCCTGTGCGTGCATGGGATAACCAATGAAACTTTCATCCTGCCTACCCTATTGATCGGGCCTTCCCGATTGGCCCCGCTGATTGACTGGATTCGTCATGGCTCAAGACAGCGGCCATGTCCACTTCCGCGATCATGGCATTCAGGATGATCATCGATCGTCCGCCGGAATCCTTGTGGGAGGCTGTGCGTTCCAGTCGATCCCTCCGACGCCCTCGCGCGGCCCGGCCCCAGGCCGGCTGCGCAGGACCGTCAGGTCGATGACGGCGCCCAGCAACGCGACCATCGCCTGGAAGGCGAGGATGCCGAAGCCCAGCGCCAGCGACTGGGCATGCGGCACCCCGACCAGATCGAGCAGCCCGACCAGCGACGCCTCGCGCAGGCCGATGCCGGCGACGGTGACCGGCATCAGCACGATCACCGACATCAACCCGATCACCGCGCTCCACACCGAAAAGGGCTGGTCGATGCCCACCGCCAGGCCGAGCGACTGGCTGCCGGCGACCGCCGCCACCTGCACCGCGATCCCGACGGCGACCGACAGCAATGCCCGCCCCGGCCGGCGTGCCTGGTCGCGCCAGGCTTCCAGAAAGCGGCGCAGCGGGCCGAGGAGCCAGGCTTCGCGCTTCGGCCCGGCACGCCAGCCCAGCAGACCCAGAAGCAGCGTGCGTGCCGGCGCCCAGGCCAGCAAGGCGGTCGCCGCGACCAGCCCGGCCAGCACAAGCACCACCGCCACAAGCAGCCCGTCGCCGAAGCGTGCCGACTGCACCGCCAGCCCGCTGCCGGTCAACAGCAGCAGCCCGGCGATCCCCGTCACCTTGTCGAAGGCCACCGCCGAGACGATGCGGCCGCCGTCGATCTCTCCCTGCCCTTCGCCCCGCCCTTCGTCGCGGCTGAGGCGGTAGGCCTTCACCGCCTCCCCCGCCAGCTGGCCCGGCAGCACCAGCGCATAGAGCTGCGCCACCAGCGTGTAGGCAAGCAGCCGCCCCGCCCGCAGTTCCGGCAGCAGCACCCGCAGCTTCAGCGCGTTCAGCACATGCATCAGGAAGAACAGCAGGCCGGCGAGCGCCATCAGCCCCGGCGAGGCCACCGCCAGCACCCGCACGACCTCCGCCACGTCGACCCGCCACAGCAACAGGGCGACCAGCAGCACGCTGACCAGGGCCTTCAGGCGGGGTCGCATCTAAAGACACCTTTTCATGAAATCATGATGTGATGAAATAAAACCATACCCTCCCTTCATGCGCCCGGCGGAGCGAAGACCCGCCGGGCGCATGAAGGGAGACAGGAAACTCACGACCCCGGCCGGCGGGCCAGCACGTAGATGTAGTCGCCGTGCGACCAGGAGTTCAGGCGGAAGATATGGTACAGCGCCTCGGCAAGGAAGCGGCGGCCGGGACCGTAATCACCCTCGGTGCCCTGGCCGCTGGCGGCCCCCAGCACGTTGCGGTAGAGCGGCGAGAAGAAGGGGAAGCCCCATTCCACCACCCGTTCGATCTCCAGCCCGACCGACTTGATCTTGGCCTGCAGCTCGCCGCGGGCATAGTTGCGGTGGTGGCCGACCGTGCGCTCGAAGTCGCGCATCCGGCCCTGCAGGGTGGAGACCAGCAGGTAGCGGCCGGTCATGGCGGCGAGGTTGCGGAGTGCCGCGACATCGTCCTCGATATGCTCGACCACGTCGGTGCAGACCACCAAGTCGAAGCGGCGGTCGAGATGGCCGGCGGCGACGTCGAGCAAGCCGAACTCGGCATTGGGCGCCCTGCGGCGGGCGACGTCGATGGCCTTGGCGGCGAAGTCGAGGCCGGTGTAGCTGGCCTGCGGCTTCAGCGGCATCAGCGTGGCGAGCAGCGAGCCCTGGCCGCAGCCGACGTCAGCCAAGCTGTCGTAATTCAGCGGGCGCACCATCTCGGTGACGATGCGGCGCAGATGCCGGCCGGTCGGGCCGTATTTGCGCATGTCGTTCCAGCGACGCTCCCAGCTGTCGTCGTAATCGACGCCGCCGGGATGGTCAGCCGCCGCCGCCGGCAACGGAGTGGAGAGGGGAGTGGCGGACTTGAATGCGTCGTCGCTCATGCGGGCCTCCGGCGCAGGATGAATTCGTTGCAGCCCGTCGGCACGCGCGGCGGACGGACCTCCAGCATGTCGAAGCCGAGCGCGTCCATCCGCGCCCGCACCTCGTCGGCACTGGCATATTCATAGGGGTAACCACCGAGCCAGTCGGTCACGTCCACCCAGAACTCCATGCCGCGCTCCTTGCGCAGCGGGTTGGCCCCGGTGATCGCCCAGGTCGCCAGGAACATCAGCGAGCCCAGCGTCCAATCCCAGACTTTCCGCAGGAAGCTCGGCGACAGGTTGTAGACGATCTTGATCAGGGTCCAGATCGGCGAGGTCCAGTGGCGGTTGTAGAGCGCCAGCACGAAGGTACCGCCCGGCGCCACCAGCGGCGCCACCGTCTCGATCGCCGGCCACATGGAGCCGGTGTGGTGCAGCGAGCCCCAGGCATAGACCACGTCGAAGAGGCCGAGCGAGCCGGCGAAGCTGCTGTCCAGCGCAGACCCGCGGCGGAACTCGATGCGGTCGGCCAGATCCGGTGCGAAGCGGCCCAGGTTGCGGCGGGCGACCTCGACCCCGGTGGGGTTGACGTCGAAGCCCAGCGCACGGGAAACGCCCAGCTTGCCGGCGGCGATGGTGAACAGGCCGGAGCCGGAGCCGACGTCGCAGAAGCTGGCGTCCTTCAGCCGGTCGGTCCCGACCAGCCCCTTCAGGCTGTCGATGGCCGCCACCAGCCGCGGCTCGTCCAGCACCGTGCGCGAGTAATGGTCCCAGTTCTCGCCGAAATCGAAGGCCAGGGCGGATGGTCCGGCCGGGGTGCCGCCCCTGCCATCCGCCGTCTTCACCGGTTCCACCACGCTGTCCGATCCCTTGCTGTCCGATCCGCTCTGCCGCGCCGCCATACGCTCCCGAAAGCCATCGGATGTCAACAGCACGTCAAGCGGGGGGCGTAGCGGCACCTATCCTTGGAGGGGCGGAGAGTGGAGGGCAAGATGGACACGGATTTCACGGATTTGGACACGGATGTCACGAATGTGGCGTTGCGGGGCAGCCGCTCCTCGGGACGGCAGGAGCGCCGCCAAGATCAGAAAAATCCGTGAAATCCGTGGAGATGTTGCCAGACACCCTCGTATGTCGCACGGAATCCCGAACGCCTCACTCCGCCTGCGCCGACGGAACCCGTCCCGTCGAGGCGCGGCCGGCAAGCATCAGGTCGCGGTAGGCGGCGGCAACGGCCCGCCAGGAAAAATGCTCGACCACCCGGCGGCGGCCGCCCTCGCCCAGGCGGCGGCGCAGGGCCGGATCCTCAGCCAGGCGTGCCAGTGCCGCGGCAAGCGCCGGCGTGTCGTCGGCGTCCAGCATCAGGCCGGTCTCATCCTCCACCACCAGATCGCGGCTGCCGGCGATGCGGGTCGCCACCACGGGCAGGCCGGCAGCCATCGCCTCCAGCACCACGTTGGGCATGCCCTCGTCGCGCGACGGAAAGACGAAGGCGTCGGCGGCGCGATACGCGGCGGGAAGCTCGTCGCGCCCGAGCCAGCCGCGGAAGGCGATACGCTCCGACAAGGCGAGCCGGGCGGCCTGCGCCTCCAGCTCCGACCGCGCCGGGCCATCGCCGACAATGGTCAGGCCGATGCGGCTGCGCGTCCCGGCGGGCAGGGATGCGAGCGCCTCGAACAGCACGTCCAGCCCCTTCTGCCGCACCACCCGGCCGACGAACAGCAGCGACAGGCGGTCACCGGCATTTCCGCCATCGACTGTCTTTGGATCGGCCGGCCCGGCATCGGCCGGCGAGAAGCGGGTGGCGTCGACACCGTTGGGGATGATGGCGATGGGCTGGTCCGGGGCGAAGCGGCGGGCAAGCCCGGCCAGCCCATCGCTGTTGGCCACGACGGCGGAGGACCGGCGCCACAGCCAGCCAATCACCGGCCCGGCCAGCCGGTGGTAGAGCGAAATGCCGTCATACTGGAAGCCCGGCACGTCACCGCCGCGCAGGCTGACGACATAGGGCACGCCGGACAGCGCCTTCACCATCCAGGCGGCAGGGCCGCAGGGCAGGCCGAAATAGGCGATGGTGGCGTCCGCACGCCAGCGGGCGGCGATCAATGGCGCCATCACCAGCGAGCTGGCGAGGAAGGCCAGCATCTCCACCACCGAACTGCGGTCACGGCGGCGGCGCAGGGTGGGGATGCGGCGGATCTCGACGCCGTCGGCCCGGCGTTCCAGCCGCGGCAGGTCGCCGAAGGCGGAGGTCAGCACCAGCACCTCTTCGCCCAATGCCGCCAGTTCGCGGGCGGTGTTGTCGGTGGCGTTGGCCGCCCCGCCGCCGAGCGGCGGAAACTCGTAATTGATCAGCAGAAGCCGCGCCATGCCGTCCGCCACACTCCCCGTTCGACGAGCGCCATTGATGCGGGGGCGGGGAGTGCGATGCAACAGCCATCACGCGGAGGACAGCGGTTCGCGACGGATGGAAGCCTGGGGACCACCGGACCCGACAGGATGGCGGGGGCCGCCCTTCGCAGAAGCCGGCATCTTCATGCCCCGGCATCTTCATGCTACTGATCCCGCCGTTCCCCAACCGAAGCGCCGCGGCCCCCATGAACATCGAGCAAGCCTTCACGATGGCGGTCGGCCTCCAGAAAGCCGGCCGTGCCGACGAGGCCGGGAGGCTCTATGCCCAGATCGCGGCCAGCGATCCGCATTTCGCCCCTGCCGTCAACAACATGGGGCTGCTGCATGCCTTGGCCGGCCGGAAGGAAACGGCGGTCGCCCTGCTGCGACGGGCCTTGGCGCTGGTTCCGGGATCGTTGAACAGCTGGAACAATCTGGCATCGCTGCTGACCCAGCTCGACCGGCGGGAGGAGGCGGTCCGGACCTACCGGATCTCCGCAAGGCTCGATCCCGCCCAGCCGGCGGTGCTGAACGAACTGGGCCTTCTGCTGGAGCGGTCGAAACGCCCGGACGAGGCACGCGAGGCCTTCGCCCGCGCGGCGGCGCTGGACCCGATGGAGGCGGAATATGCCAACAACCTCGGCGCCATGCTGCGCACCGACCATCGGCTGGAGGAGGCCACAGGCTGCTTCCGCCGGACGATCGCGCTGAACCCGCAGCACAGCGGCGCCTACAGCAACCTGGGGTCCACGGTGAAGGACCGGGGCAGCTTCTGGGCGGCGCTGCTGGCTTTCCGCCGGGCCACGACGCTGGAGCCGGATTTCGCCGGCGCCCATTGGAACGAATCCCTGGTCCGGCTTCTGCTGGGCGATTTCGTCCAGGGCTGGCGGGGTTATGAATGGCGCTGGAAGCATGGCCAGCTGCCCTCGCCGCAGCGCAGCTTCTCCAAGCCGCGCTGGGACGGATCGCCGCTGCGGGGCCGACGGCTGCTGGTCTATTGGGAACAGGGCTTCGGCGACGTGCTGCAATGCGTGCGCTACCTGCCGCTGCTGGCGCAAATGGTCGGGGCGGAGAAGGGGGAGGACGGCGAACGGCCCATCCTCCTGGAATGCCAGCATGCGCTGCTGCCGGTGCTGCGCAGCCTGCCCGGCGTCACCGTGGTGCTGACCGGGGCGCCGCTGCCCGATTTCGATGTCCAGCTCCCGGTGATGAGCCTGCCGGCCCTGTTCGGCACCCGGCTGGAGACCGTCCCGTCCCGCGTTCCCTACCTGTCGGCGGAGCCCGATCTGGTTGCGCGCTGGGGCGAGCGGCTGAAGGGGTTGGCAAGGGACGGGGGCGGCCTGAAGGTGGGCATCGTCTGGGCCGGATCGCCCACCCACGGCAACGACAGGAACCGCTCCATCGGGCTGGCCCCCTTCGCCCGGCTGGCCGCGATCCCCGGCGTCAGCCTGGTCTCCATCCAGAAGGGGCCCACCGAAGGGCAGGCGGCAAACCCGCCTGGCGGCTTCCCGCTTTTGAACCTGTCGCCCGACATCAAGGACTTCGCAGACACCGCCGCAATCATGGCGAACCTCGATCTCGTGGTCTGCGTCGACACCTCCGTCGCCCATCTCGCCGGAGCGCTTGGCGTCCCGGTCTGGGTCCTGGTGCCCTTCGCCCCGGATTGGCGCTGGATGCTCGACCGCGAGGACAGCCCCTGGTATCCGACCATGCGCCTGTTCCGGCAGGCAAGGCCGCAGCACTGGGACGACACCATCGACAGGCTGGAGCGCGCACTCCGCGAACGCGCCGCCGGATAAGGGGCACCGGCAAAATCGGGTTCCCAAACGGGATCGGGGGCCATGCCCCGCCCGCTGCGTCCGTCATCCCCCCGGCCTGCCTGTCCGGGCGGCCTGTGCGGGCGGGCGGCGCATCCGGAAACGCGGATATAAAAGTGCCACGCCGGAGTAACCGGCGTGGCACAGTTTCGGCTGGAACCCTTTCCCGGGTCCATACAGACATTTGATGATATTTGGCGAACTGTTCAAGCGCCTTCTCCTGAACGGCATCGTTTTGGCTTGGTATCGCCTCTATATTTCCGCAGGGCGGTGGTGGACCCGCATTTGTGGTACCGGCCACCCTCCCGGCATGGACCGTTCAGGGCCGGTGAACCGCGACTCGGGGGAAGCGATCCGGTCGGACGGAAGGCATGATGGCGGTCATGCTGGCCGCTTGTCAGCCGGACGGGTGTCATGGGATGAAAGCCGCCCCAGCCTGAAAGACCGACCGCCATGCCCTCCGTCCCGCCGCCTGCCGATCTCCAGAGCGATTTGGACGCCGCACGCGACGCCGAGCGGACGGGCGGACCCGAAACCGCCATGGCACTCTATCGCCGGGTGCTGGAACGTGACGTGGAAGAGGGCGGAGCCGGAGTGGCGGTGGCCCATGACGCGCTCGCCCGGCTGCTGGTCGGACAGGACATGGCGGAGGCGGCCGGCCATGCGCTCGCCTCCTGGCGGCTGACGCCCGCCGATCGGACCCGGCGCTCCAACCTGTGGCAGCTTCTGACCCATTTGGGCAAAGCCGAAGACGTCGCCCGCTTCCAGGGCCACGACGACTGCGTCGGGCTGGTGGCGCTGGGCAACGCACTGCGCCGCGACGGGCAGGGGCTGCGCGCCGAGCGTGCCTACCGCCGGGCGCTGGAGCTGTATCCGGAGGTCTCCTTCACGCTGAGCCGGCTGGCCTGCCTGTGCGCCGAACAGCACCGGCTGGAGGAGGCCGACGCCCTGTTCCTCCAGGCGGCGGAGCGCCATGGCGGACGCGATGCCGTCACCCGCACCGCCCCGGCCTTCCTGGCATCCCTGCGCGACGGACCGCCGCCGGCCGGCATCCGCGCCACGCTTGCCGAAGGGGCGGGAAGCGCCGACCGGCCGCTGGTGGTCTACGCATCCTGCGACGCGGTCTATGCGCGCAAGTTCCTGCCGACCATGGTGCGGTCCATCGTCGAGGACAGCGGCCTGGACTGCGCCATCGCCCTGCACCTGATCAATCCCGACGCGGAGGCGGAGGCGACGGTGGCGTCCCTGGCCGCCGCCCATGGCGCCGGGCGCTTCATCGTCCTGCGCGAGACCATCGACCTGACGCCGCTGGGCGACAATGCCAAGACCTATTACGCCTGCAGCCGTTTCCTGGTGCTGCCCGACCTGCTGTCCCGCTGGAGGCGGCCGGTGCTGATGCTGGACGTCGACCTGATGGCGATCCGTGACCTGAACCCGCTGCTGGCGGCCTCCGCCCACTCGGACCTGGGGATGATGAGCCATGCGCTGAAGCGGCTGGACATCTGGAGCCTGCTCTACGCCGACGTGCTGCACATCCGGCCGACCGCGGGGGCGCTGCGTTTCCTCGACCTGACCCGGCGCTATATCCGCCATTTCCTGGATCGCGGCCTGCCGGTCTGGTTCCTCGACCAGGCGGCGCTCGCCGCCGTGCATCTGGCCGGCTTCACGGCGGAGGCGGCTCCGCGCCTGACCGTCTATCCGGCCGACATCCACAGCAGCACGGTGATGGTCGATGGCGAGGGCCGCTATTGGACCGACGACAGCGCCTATTTCTATTCGGTCCGCGCCACCGGCGGCGGCCAGCACGCGATGCACCGGCTGAAGCGCCGGGCCGGGACCACCGCCGACGTCAAGCCCGGATAAGGCCGGGCGGCGCCGGCCCGCCTCAGCGGATCCAGCCCATCTCCCGGAAGCGGTCGAGGTTGTCGCGCACCAGCCGGGGATGACGGTCGAGCGGCACGACCTCGTACCCTCCACGGGCACCGGGGGCACCTTCGGGCAGGGTGCCGCCGCCGTCGAGGAAGCTGGCGACGTCCGCCATGTTGCCTTCGCCGAAGGACTGGGCATGCTCCTGGTGGGCGTAGGCGTTCAGCTTGGCGGCGAAGCGCGACACATCGCCCATCCAGCTGAAATGCCAGCCGGCGTCGCGGATGAAGTGGCCGATGTTCTGCTTGGCGAGGTAGCGCACGGCATTGGGGCCGGTCTGCCGGATGAAGCGGAAGGGCGCGGCCCCGGCGGCACGCCAGTCACGGGAGAAGCGGTAGTTCAGCCGGTAGAAGAACAGGTCGAGTTCGGTGGTGAAGACGGTGTCGAAGGCCGGCCCGCCGCCGCGCAGCCGCTCCACCACCTCGCGCCGCAGGATCTCGTCGACGTCGGAGACGATGACCATGTCGTCGTCGCGGCAGCCGTCCAGCCCACGCAGGATGGCGTCGCGCTGGTAGGCTTCCCGCTGCCAGGAGAAGGTGCCGACAAGCTCGTCCACCACCACGTAGCGGATCTTGTCCATGTAGGGTTGGAACCGCTCGCGATGGTCGCCGAAGGTCAGCGCCTTGGGCTCGCCGGAATGGGTGTGGGACGCCTCCACCACGACGAAGCGCTCGACCACGTCGTAGAGTTCGGCCAGCCGGACCTCCAGGATCTCGGCCTCGTTGAAGAAGGTGCAGCAGTCGAAGACCCGCCGGGATGCCGGTTCCGCCGGGACGGCCGGTCCCTCCGCCATGTCTGCGGTGGCCGCGTCTTCGGCGAAGGGATTGCCGGACAGCGGAAGAATGGGATTGCGTCCGAGCGCCGCCGCATAGCCGACGAGCGACCGCATGCCGAGCAGGGTCGTCCAGCGCTGCGTGCGGGTCCAGCTGTCGATGCCGGGCGCCTCCAGCAGGCGTTCCATCGTTGCCGACAGGCTGTCGAAGGAGGCACGGGCCGCGGCCTGCCGGTCCATGTCGTAGACATAGGCATAGGCGAAGCCCTTCAGGCTCTCCAGCAACTCCTCGATGACGAGATACTGCTGGGCCTGCGCCTTGCGCTCCAGTCCGGCCGGACTGTTCCACAGGTCGAAACCCTGCTTGTGGGCCTCCAGGGCGTCACGATAGCCCTGCCGCTCCTGCTGCAGATCTCCTAGCCAATGCATCGCGGCCGCGGCCGCCTGCCGGCGCGCCTCCGTCCGGCCGGCGCCCTGCCACGCCTCCGCCTGAACCGTCATCCCGCGGCAACGGGTCAGGGCCTCCGCGTGGCCGGGCGGGCACAGCCGGCCGAGCGCCCCCAGGAGCGGAGCCGCCGGCCGGTCACGGCCAAGCCACTCGGCAAGGGCGCGGATGCCGGCCGGCATGGCGATGTCGCGCAACTGGTCGCCATGGGCCGTCTCCGGGGCAAGCAGCAGGCCCCGGGCGATCGACATGGCCGCCACCGCCCCGTCGCCGTCGGCGCCGCGCTCGAATTGCCCGATGAGCAGATGCGCCTGGGCGATCGCCGGATCGAGGACCAGCAGCAGCCGGCAGGCACGCCTGGCGTCGCCGGTCCGCCCGGCATTCGCATCCTCCATGGCGCGCTGGAGGATCATGGAAACCACGGCTTCGCAGTTGGTGCGAAAGGTATCGCGCGGCGCGCCATACTCCGCGAGAAGGACGAAACACCAGACCGCCGCCTCGAGCCGGCCATGCCGGTAGGCGTCGCTCCCCTTTGCAAAGATGTCGGTCAGGACCGTTTTCGACAGCTCGACGGCGTCCGCATTCCCGGGCTCCCGCTGCAGGATGCGCCGCAGCCCTTCCATGGCGTGCCAAGGACGCCCCGCTTCGGTATCGGTCCGGACCTGGAGGAAGCTGGCGTCTGTCATGCGGCGGATCCTGGCGGCGGGATGGCTGAGGCGGATGGATTGAGCGGCTGAACACGGATCCGCAGGCAGGCGGCGGTCGATCCGGGTACGGCACAGCATACCGCCGGCTGGGAGCCGCAACGGCTGGGCCGGGTGGCTATGCCATGGCGATGCCGGGGCTGACAAGCGCCGGGGCAGGGACGCACCGCCGTCCCGGCGTCTCTCCCCCTCCCCAAAAAGCCATTTTATATTTAAATATCATGATTTCATGCTTCTTCTTCATGACGTGAAACCACTTCCATCTTTCCTGTTCTTGCGTGTAAATCCGCAAAGCTCCCGCTCGGGTCCCCCCGCTTTCCCCCTCTGCAACCGGGAACCACCGCATGGCTCGGATCATCAGTTTCGCCTCCACCAAGGGCGGCGTCGGCAAGACCAGTCTGGTCATGGCGCTCACCTCCGAACTGCGCCGGCGCGAGGCAAGCGTGCTTCTGCTCGACTGCGACCCCAACCGGCATCTGGCCGAATGGGCGCGGCGGCGGAACGATGCCGGGGTGCGGGTGCTGGACGAGATCACGGAATCGAACGTCCGCCAGACGGTGCAGGAGAACGCGCCGAGCTTCGACTACACGCTGATCGACCTTGCCGGCTTCGGCAACCTGACCATGCTCTACGCCTTCTCGGTCAGCGACGGGGTGCTGATCCCGACCCAGCAGTCCTTCATGGACGTGAAGGAGACGGTGCGCACCTTCAAGGTGGTGGCGGATTCCGTCGGCGTGCTGAAACACACCCCAGCCTCCAGCGTGGTGATCGTCCGCACCCAGGCGGCCATCGAATCCCGCGTCGACCGCCATGCCCGCGGCCTGCTGGACGAACATGGCGTCCCGGCCTTCCGCACCGAACTGATCGAGCGTTCTCTCCTGAAGGAGATGACCTATACCGGCCACGGTCCGGGCGAGGTCAATCCCGACAGCAATGCCGACCTGAACGTCCGCGCCCTGACCGACGAGTTCGTTGCCTTCCTGGAAAGCTCACCGGCCAATCCGCTGATCCCGCGGGGGTGAGGCGGACCGGGCGGCCTCCGGAAGCCGTGGAGAAACGCCGTCGCGGCTTCAGGGCATGAGATACGGTCATGTCCTTACTTGTATATTTCATGAAATGATTTTCATCGCATAGCTGGCGACCTGAGGGTGAGGCGGGGCTACGTTTCCGCGGATTGGGCGCATCGGGACCGGCCCCCCAAACCGGTGGGCGGTCCGGTGCGGATTAGCTGAGAGAGTGGCTTGCCTTCCCCTCCGGCAGATGAAGGGGCACCATCACCCCGGCAGTGGGACGGCCAGGATCGGCATTTCATCACCATTTATCATGTCATGATTTTTAGGCATGGCTTCCTGTTACGGTGAAAGGTGATGAAGGCATGAGGCTGGAGCAAGGCTGCGTCGACACGACCGGAGAAGCACAGCAACTCAGCCGCCCAAAACATGCCTTTTCATCATTTCATGGATTCCCGATAACGCTGGTATCCGGAAAGGCGGCATCCGCCAAATCATGACCGCCCAGCCCTGCGAAGGTTCAATTCCGACCGAGGAACGGCCGGGCGGGGCAGGGCAATCGCGTCTTACCGGATCCCCCTGCCAATGCGGGACAACGGCATCTTCCTTTCCCGCGGTCCCGCTGCCACGGATATGCCGGACAACCGGCACAGCCCGGCCCCCACATTGCAAAGATCACATCACATCATTTCATGGTTAGTTTTCATCATTACTGTTCATACAGACACTTTGCTGCCCCGATGGTATCGCCGACGATGCCTCCGCTCTGGACGGCGATACCATCCCTCCTCGACCGATGGCCGGCCCGCCCCCCTCCTGGAGCCTCCCAGCCCGCACTTGTCATCATGTTTTTATGTCATGATTTTTTGTGATGGCATGATGCCCTGCTATCCCCCCTGTGCTTCCCGCGCCACGCCGGTCGGCTTTCCGCCATGGCACACGGCCCACCCGCCACATGTCGTGAAGACAGGACACCAAGTCATGATAATGCTTCATGGCTTATTTGGCCGGCCCTCTTCAAGCCGGCATCGCCCTGACCGGAGTGCCCATGTCGACCGACAGCCCCGCCAAGCCGACCGTTAAGCCTGCCGCCAAGCCGGCCCGTCCTCCATTGGGCGGGATCGGGATCGGCGGGCTGGGCACGAACGACATCGATCCGATCCGCCAGTACGGATTGAGCAAGGGCTTCCTGCCGACCGAGACGGAGCCGCCCGCGGCATCGCCGGCCACTGTTTCCCAGGCCATCTCCCAGGCCGCTGTCCAGCCCGCCGTTCAGCCCGCGCCGCAACCCCAGCCGGCTCCGGCACCCACCATCGTCCGTCCGGCGCCGACCCGGCCGTGGCAGGCGATGCTGCCCGATTATCTGGTTGAGGAGCTGCGCCAGGCCGCCGCGCGCGAAGGCACCGCCCAGAAGGTGATCGTGCTGAAGGCGCTTCGGCAGGCCGGCTTCCGGATCGACGACATCGACCTTCAGGATCTGCGGCGGCGCTAAGCCTCCCGCATGAGCGCCGGGCGGCCACAAGAAGCACACAAGTGCAGCCGAAGGGACGGTTTGACTCTCCATGACTAGCCGTCTATGCCCTACCCGCGCTCTGCTCCTGCTCCAAACCGACTGCAGACCACCAGCGACGACGAGAGATGAAGGCAAACATCACCCAGGCCGCCCCGGCGCCGTCCCCCCAGGCAGCCTTGCCCCTTCAGGCCTCGCCGCATCCGATATCCTCGGTTCCGGTATCATCGGCTCCCGCACCGGCACCGGCACCGGCTCCGGCCCCAACTCCGGCAGCCGGCCAGGGCTCCCACGGGCTCAGCATCGAGATGCTGGAAGGGATGCTGGAGCAGAAGCCGCGTGATCCCAACGTATGGAGCGCGCTGGGCGCCCTGCTGCGGCAGGCCGGCAAGCCGGAGGCGGCGATCGCCTGCCAGCGGCGCGCGCTGGAGATCGACCAGCGCCATATCGGCGCCTGGACCAATCTCGGCAACGTGCTGGGCGACGTGGAGCAATATGCCGATGCCATCGCCGCGCAGGAGCATGCGGTGGTGCTGTCTGGCGGCAACGCCAACCTGCTGTCCAACTTGGTGGTGGCGCTGCGGCACGGCTGCCGGTTCAACCGCGCGCTGGAGATCCTGGACGTCGCCCTGCGCGCCCGGCCCAACGACCCGGGGCTGCTGTGGGACCGCGCCCTGACGCTGCTGCAGGTCGGCCGCTATGCCGAAGGCTTCCGCGATTACGATTCCCGCCTGTCGCTGCCCAGCTACCAGAACCGCATCGCCGACGGCACGATGTGGGACGGCGGGCCGCTCGACGGCAAGACCATCCTGCTGACCACCGAACAGGGGTTCGGCGACGTGCTGCTGACCGCGCGCTATGCGCCGATGGTCAAGGCGCGCGGCGGCCGGGTCCTGCTGGAATGCCATCCGGAGCTGCACCGCCTGCTGTCCGGGCTGGAGGGCATCGACGGCTTCGTGCGCGCCGGCACTCCCTATCCGCCCTATGACGTCCATTGCCCGCTGATGAGCCTGCCGCACCGGCTGGGCACGACCATCGACACGGTGCCGCCGCCCACCCGCCTGACCGTTCCGGCCGAAGCGCGAGAGAAGGCCGCCCGGCTGGTTCCCGGCCCGGACGGCACGATCAAGGTCGGCATCATCTGGTCCGGCCGCGTCACCTTCAAGGACAACGCGCGCCGCGCCACCACGCTCAGCCGTTTCCTGCGCTTCCTCAACGTGCCGAATGTGCGGCTCTACAGCATCCAGAAGGGCCCGCCGGAGGCGGAGCTGGAGACGCTCGGCACCTCTACCCTGATCACGCCGCTGGGGCAGCATTTCAACGATTTCGCCGATACCGCGGCGGTGCTGGAACGGCTCGATCTGGTGATCATGACCGACAGTTCGGTGGCGCATCTGGCCGGCTCGCTGGGCCGCCCGGTGTGGAACCTGCTGCAGTTCATGCCCTACTGGGTCTATGGCGACGGCAAGGGCGAGTGGGCCGACACCACCCCCTGGTACCCGTCGATGCGCCTGTTCCGCCAGACCACCCCGGGCGACTGGGACAGCGTGTTCGCCGCTGCCGAACAGGCCCTGCGTCAACTGGCGGCGCTCAGGACCTGAGGGGTCGGACGCGGCCATCGGGCGTCGGGACGGAGCGGGGTGGTTCCCCTGTGCTCACGGCGTCAGGCAATTTCCCGCTCATGCCTGACGCCCCGTCCTCATTGCGCTCCTCCCACGGACCGTAACGCCTGGCCCACCTCGCCCAGCACGCCCCTCCAATCCCCGGGCGTCGTCTGGCGGAAGAGCCGCAAACTCGGGTACCAGGGGGATGTGGCCGCAGACACCCCCCAGAACCACGCCGGCATGAACGGCAGCAGCACCCATCCTGGAATACCAAGCCCACCGGCCATGTGCGCCGTGGTGTTGTCGATGGTGATGACCAAATTCATTGCCGCCACCAGGGAGGCGAAGCCATCGAGATCGCCCGATGGGTCAACGCTTGTTTCATGAAAAAGGCCGGCGATGCGCCGCTCCTGGTCGTCGACACCGTATTGCAAGCTGATGAGCCGCCCTCCGGCTGCCGCCACCCCTGGAGCGAGGGCCGCCACGAGTTGCTCCAGACCGAGTGAACGTTCCGCACTGGCAACCGAGCGCCAGGAGAGGCCGATACACAGCCGGACATCGCAGTGACGGGCCCGCAAGGCGGCAATCCGCTGTGGATCAGCGACCAGATAGGGGCGTTGGCCGGCAAAATCCTCCGGTCGGCGCCGCAGATACCGCGGCAGGTCGCTGGCTGGAACCCGTGCCACACTGTCATCCACCAGAGCGGATGTCGTCACGACAGAGGGATCGGCAGTTCGCCCCACGACCTCCGTTCCCTTCAGAGAGCGCTGCAGCAAGGAAACGAGGCGGGTATCGCATACGAAACGGCAAGCAATGCCGCTTTCGACCAAGTCCGGGATCAGACTGGCAAACAGGATCTCATCTCCCACCCCGGGTTGCCCCACCACCAGCAACCGTCCAGCCGGTATGGCGGAACCCGACCAGCGTGGCAGATCATCGCCCATTCCTGGCAACGCCGTGGTCTCCCAGCGAGCAGCCAGATCATCCCATCCGCCGGCCATCTCTCCCAGCAGAAGCCGGGCGATACCGCGGTTTACTTTCAGCTCCGAGTTGTCTGATTCAATATCCAGGGCCCGATTATAGGCGGCAATCCCATCCTGTGGCCTGCCCAGATGCACCCGCGCATTGGCAAGAAGGGCATAGCCCTGCACAGAGTTGGGTGCCAGGACGATAACCCGCCTGCCGTATCGTTCCACATCAGGCAACCGTCCTTGGGCTATCGCCACCAGAGCACTGTTAAGCACGGCCTCCACTGCCTCCGGAGCCAGGCGGCGCCCCCGCGCCAAAGCCAACTCGGCCATTTCCTGACATCCCAGGGCATGCAAGACAGCGCCGCGATTGACGTGCGCCATCGCCAGAGCAGGCACAAGCAGGCCCACTCCCCGGAACGCGGCCTCTGCTTGCTTCAAAGCACCACGCCGGAACAGGAGTATCCCGCGCTGGAATGCCGCTTGCTCCATCAGCGGATCGCAGCGCAGAGCAACCCCATAGGCAGCAAGTGCGCCAGCCTCGTCACCCTGCTCCGCCAGCAGAGTCGCAAGTTCGGCAAACATCGTGGCGTCGGCAGGGGATAGGGCGATAAGGCGCTGCAGGCAGCCCAGCCCTGCTCCATAATCGCCGGTCGCCCTGGCGGCCTTGCCCAGCAGGCGCCAGCCATCGGCATTCACAGGATCGGCGCGCAGGACAAGGCGATACAGAGCCATCGCCTCTTCCAGACGCCCGGCGGTGTGGTGATCCGCCGCCAGACGCAGAACGTCGCCAGTCGTCGCCATGACTTCGGTGTTCCTGCTTCAATGCCGCTGCACAGCTCTTTGCGTTCCTTAATGCGCTGGAGAGAGGCTGACCAGAACAATTCACCATCCACACAGCCATCTCCCTTAACCACAGCTGTTGACTGCATCGGTCGATTGCCAACGGTTCATGCAAGCCGTCAGGCGCAATCTGGCTCCCCCGCAACAGGGAACGGGAGAGGGGAGGTGAGAATTTTGCCGGTTTGAATACCGTGCCGTCCCCCCTACTCCTCGCCTACACCCCCGCGATCCGGCCATAATGCGCCAGCAATGGGTCCTGCCGCTTCAGAATGCGCTCCAGGTTCGCAAGCGCATCGTCGACGCCTTCGGCCGGTTCCACCCACCGGTCCAGTTCGGCGGAAACCATAGGTGCGAGCCCAGGAACGGGCCCGGCGGCGACGGCCGCGGCCCGCGGCGCCACCTCCCCCAGCATCGCCGCCAGATCCTCCGCCACGAAGACGCGGTGGGTGCGCCGGCGTGTGATCTCCACGGCGATTTCCAGCCGCTGCAATTCCTCCAGCAGGTCGGTGGCGGCACTGGTGGCGCAACGCAGCCGGGCAGCCAGCCGGGCCGGGCCTATCACCCCTTCCGCCGCCACCGCATCGACGGCCCGGCGGATACGAGCGTCGCTGCGCCGGTCGCCAACGCGCCGGCGCCAACCGCGCCAGCGATGCAGCAAAGCGGTGAGGCCATCCTCCCCCTGTTCCGCTTGCCGGGCGATGCCGTCGAGGAAAGCGACCAGCCACATCCCGTCCGGTTCAGCGCGGCGGATCGCCTCGACCCCGTTCAGGCAGGGCAGCGGCAGCGGCGTCATCCCTTGGGCGGTGAGATAACGGGAAACAGCCAGACAGGCTCCGCTGCGGTCGCCGCCGGCTTCCAGATGGGCGAAGAAGCCAATTCCGCACGCGACCAGCACCGCTGCTCCAGCCCTGGCATGGGCCTCCTCCATCCGGGCGAGCGCCCCGTCCATGCCGGTCGGAACGAACGCCAGCGGGCTGTGGTCGGAGAGCATCTGCCGCATCAGGTCCAGGGCCAGCATGGTGGCCCCCCAGTCGCGTAGAGCACGCGTCGGCACCTGAGCCAGCAGAGTGCGCAGTCGGTTGGGATCGACGCGGCGGCCCTGACAGTCGGCGATGTCGGCAACGGCCTCGACCCGCGACCGATGCAGCCAAGCCGCCAGGATCGGACTGCCGGTGGTTGCCTGGGCCAGCCGCCCGACAGCCTTGGCGGCTCGCTCCAAGGGACCGAGAAGGAGGAGGGGATCGGAAAGACGCAAATCCTGCATATCTTTATATAACAGACAGTTATGAATTTTTGGCATTGAAAAATCTGGAACCTGTCCAATACATAATATGCTGAAAAAAACGATTTCAGAGGCTTCCGCTTGGCGCACTCAACGTCCGGGGTGTTGGTGCTCACGATCACACTGCCCCCACCCCGCCGGTGATCCTGGCCTTTTGTCGCGCAGCGGATGCCGGAACCAGGGACCGGAAAGCCGGCGCCGCAATCCGGGGCAGTTCCCACCTCGCATCCTGCCTCCATGTTCATCCGGATGGATGAAATCGACTGATATTCTGTACAAAGAGCCCGAGAGGCGCGTTTCCGCCCAGAATGCCCAGGACATCCCGATGGCCCTCGTCGCCTACGCCCGCGTCTCCACCGAAGACCAGTCCACCGACTCCCAACTGCTCGCCCTGCAGCAGGCCGGCTGCACGCACATCTTCGAGGAGCATGCCTCGGGTGGCGACCGTGACCGGCCGGTGCTGGCCAAGGCGCTCGCCAGCCTGAAGAAAGGCGACACGCTGGTGGTGGCGCGCATCGACCGGCTGGCACGGTCGCTGTTCCATCTGCTGGAGGTGATCGACGGGCTGGGGCAGCGCGGCGTGGCCTTCAAATCGCTGGGCGACCCGATCGACACCACCAGCCCGCAGGGACGCTTTGCCCTGCAGGTTCTCGGTGCTGCGGCCGAGTTGGAACGGGCATTGATCCGCGAGCGCTCGATCGCCGGGCTCAGGGCCGCGGTGGCCAGGGGGAAGGAGCCCGGCAATCCCGGCCTGCGCCGACGGGACCCGGCGGCGCTGGAAAAGGCACGGCAGGGCCGCGAGGCCGCTCGCGACGAGCTGGTCGTCGCGCACGCCCAGGAGTTTCTGCCGACCGTCGAGGCTCTGCGCCCGGCGGCACCATGGGATCAGGTCGTGCGGGCATTGAAGGCGCAGGGGCGGACCCGGCCGTGGGACCGCAAGCCATGGACACCAAACAGCCTGATCCGCGCCATCCGCCGGCTGGCCACAGGGGGGCTGGTTCGTCAGAACCTTCTCGATGCGGCACCCAAGCGGGTCGACAGCAACGACCTAATGCTGATGGTGGCGGGACTGGCGCGGGCCGAGCCCGGCATCACGCTCGATGGCATCGCGCGGCGGCTGCAAAGCATGGGACAGCGCACGCCGCGCGGCGGCCTGCGCTGGAGCCGGTCGTCGGTGAAACACCTGTTGGATCGCGCCAGGGATCAGGGGTTGGTGCGAGGATCGGAAGGGGCGTAGCGGGCGGCAAGCCTTCTGCGCCCCGGCTTGGCGGCGGGACCGGCGACGAGGGGGAAAGCACGGGATCATGCGGGATCGTCGAGGGCCTGCGGCATCGGATCGGCCGCGGCGATCCTGGTCAGGAAGAGAGTGTGACGAAACAGCAGGGCCTCGGCCTCCCGGCGCTTCACCAGCCCTGGAAGCTGCGTTTTCCTGCCATTGACGGTGGCGTAGACCCAGCGCCCGAACTCGCCGGCAGCCCCCTCATGGTCCCCCATGTTGAGCCGCTTCAGCAGGGTCGAGGACTGGAAATTGCCCCGTCCCAGATTGAAGACGAAGCTGGCGAGCGCACCGCGCTGCCCGCCGGTCAACAACACCGCCACCAGCCCGTCGACCACGGCCGCCGCGGCGGCGAGGTCGCGGGACAGCAGCGTTTCGGCCCTTTCGGCGGTGATGCTCTGCCCGAGCGTCACGCCGGCGGTGTGGCCGTAACCGATGGTCGGAATGCCGGCCGGGCAGAGATAGGCATCGAGGGACAGGCCTTCGAAATGCTTCACAAGGTCGATGGCGGCCTTGCAGATCGGATCGGGCATGGATCGGGACTCCCGGGCGATAGGTGAGGAGACAGGGTGGGAGCGGATCCGGCGGAGCGCTGCCGGGACCGTCAGGGCGACAGCGCTTCACCGGATCGGGGCCAGGGTCCCGGGGATGGCCCCGGGACCACCCGCGTCAGGCCCCGCGTCAGGCGACGTAGTCGTAGACGACGTTGACCGGGTAGGGCTTCAGGTTGGTGATCCGGTGGATTTCGGCCCCGGCCGCACCGTTGCGCTTGATCGTGTAGTCGATCTTGGCGGCCCCGAGTTCGTACTCGTCGCGGGCCAACGTCACCGCATCGACGCTGGGCGAGACGTTCGCGTTGGCCGTTTTCAGCGAGAAGGCGAAGTCGATGGTGCCGTAGCTCTCCACATTCAGGTTTTTGAGGGCATTCTGCAGGGTCAGATAATCGTTGCCGTTGGTGTCGATGCTGGCCCCGCTGTTGAGGGGCACGACAACCCAGGCCGCCCCGTCCCACTTCCGCCACGTCGCCCGGCCGTCGAAGCTGACCAACCACTTGATGCTGGTGCCGGGCGGGGTGGTCTGCGTGATCGTCGCCGAATGGATCGTGCTCCAGTCCGACACGTCGATGCGGCTGCTGTCGAGCGTCGCCACATAGAACGGGCCGGTGACGTACTGCTGGCCGTAGGAGATGGTTGGCGGAGTGAAGTTGGAAGTCCAGCGCATGGTGTTGCTCATGCGGATCTCGTCGAGCGTGCCGCAGAAGGGGGCCGTTCCGTTGCAATCGTTGAACAGGCTCAGGAAACCTCCATCGCCATCGTTGCGGCACATGGTGTCGGACAGCGAGGCGTCCCTGACGCCGTCGATGTAGAACACTGCGGTCGCGGCTCCAGCGTTCGCCAGCAGGGTGTATGTCAGCGCCACATGTTTCCAAGTGTTCAGCGGAATGGCGGTGCTGGCCGTCAAAGTACGGGTGCTGCCGCCGGCATCGCGCCAACGGAACTGCGGAAGGTTTCCGCCTGCGTTGATCCACAGCTGCCACGTTTCGACGCCGTTGCCGTTGCCGCTGTCGTATTTCTGCGCGATGACGTTGGTCGAAGACGCGGTGACATAAACCCAGGCGTCGATGGTGAAGGTACTGTCGACACCGCCGATCCAGGTCATCCATCGCGCGCCGCGCATGTCATAGCGGTGCGCCCCGCCAGCACCGGTGTAGGCGAACTCGACGCCACCGGTGCCGAACCTGGCGCGGGCAGTGCCATTCTTCGGGCCGCCATTGGCACTCAGGGCAGGCATCAGATAGACGCCGTCCTTCACCGTGCGGGCATTGCCGTTTGCGGCGATCATCGCGCTGTTGCCGGACAGCTCCTTGACCCACTTCTGGCCGACCGCGCCGTTGAACTCCCACATCAGCGTGGTCATGTCGTCGGCGACCAACGTTGCCGGGGTGAAGTTGGCGGTATAGCGCGGCTGGCCGTTGGTGACGCGGATGGCGTCGATGGCGCCGTTGAGGATGGCCTGCGCACCGTCCCAATAGGAGCCGATGCAGAGGCGATAGACCGCGTTCAGATAGCTTGGGTTGAGTTGCGGTCCCGCCAGCAGGTTGGACCTGGTTCCATCGACGTAGACGTACCAGCCGAGACCATCGCGAACCAAGGCGATATGGTGCCAGCCGGTGGCCATCGCGGCGTTGGACAGCACCATTGCGCCGCTGCCCCATCCGTTGAAGCGCAGGGTGCCGTCCGTGACCGCCCATAGCTGCATGGAATTGCCCACCGTGCCGCCAGCGTCCGAGATGTTGAGAATTTGCGGCGAGGTCGAGAAACTGGCAAAATACATCCAGGTCTCGATGCAAAACTTGGTGTTGGCGCCAAAATACAGCGGATGGCCGGCGCTCGGGGCGGCAAAGGAAATCGAGAGGGCATTACCCGATCCTCCCGCCATCGCCAGGGAGGTGCTGTGGCCGCCACGGGTCTGGGCGGCGCTGAGGGAGACGTTGGCAAAGGCCAGGGCGGGAGTGATGGCGTCGCCGAAGGCGTTGGCGCCGTAGCTGGACCCGCTGCTGTCCAAAGTGACCTTGTCGCCATTGGCCCCGTCGAAGTGCAACAGCAGGACGGTGCGGGCGTCAGCAACGTGCGGAACGGTCGGCGGCGTGAAGTTGGATGTCCACACCGCCTCACCGCGCTTCAGACGGATTTCGTCCATATAGCCGTTGAGATAACCGGCATTGTAGAACTCGCCGAAGCGCCAGAACGGGTTGGTGCCGTGGAACAGGCTGGCGGCGCCGACAGTGATCGCCGAGCCCTGGAGCACACCGTTGACGAAGATGTACAGATTGGGGCCGCTGCGGGTAACGGCGACATGCGACCATGCGCCGGTGGCGATGGTGAAACCGGGGCTGTCGATCTGAGTGGTGCCGTTGGTGCTGTAGACCAGCTTGTATTGATCGGTCGTCGTCGTCGCCCGAATGCCGAAGGACGACAACCCGGTGCCCATCACCGAATATCCGAAAACACTGCCGGTGTTGCTCGTCCAACTGATCGGGTAGATCTGAAAATCTATGGTGAAGTCGTCCGATCCGAACGCGAGATCGGCATGAAACTTGTTGTCGTACTCGCCGACGAAGACGCCGCCACCACCATCACTCTGGTTGCAGTAGGCGCTCGACGTGCCGAACCTGGCCTGCGCCGTGGAGAGCCCCGAACGGCAGAGGACAGAGCGTCCGCTGTTGGCGCGGTCCTTCAGCACCTGCCCGCCATGACCGTCGTCGAAGCTGAACAGATGGACGGTGTCGGCGTCGGTGGTGAAGGCAGCGACCGGGGGCGTGAAGTTGGCGGTGTAGCGGGCGATCTTGGAAACGCGGACTTGGTCCAGCCAGCCATAGGGGTTGGCAAGGCCGTTCTGGTATTGCGCTCCGAGCAGGATCGGACCGAGGCCCTGAGAGGTGCTGTCCGGGCGCGTGGTGTCCACCAAACCGTTGATGTAGAGAGTCAACACGCCACCGCGGCGAACCGCGGCGATGTGATACCATGTGTCAAGCGCGATGCTGGTGGCACTGTTGACGTTGGTGCCAAAGTTGAACTGGAGCTTGCTCGACGAAGCATCATAGTAGAGAAATAGATTGCTCGTCGCCGATGCGGTTCGCGTGTCGAGCAGCATTCCCGAGGACGCGACAGAGGTTCTCCACCAAAACTCGTAGGTAAAGTCACCAGTGCCGAAAATTGTCTTGTGACTTTGCGGAATCTTCCACGAGGATACCCCGTCGAGCCAGCCGCAATGGGTGCCGAACGGCGTGATGCCGCGCTCGTCGATGATCTCGGTCGAGCCGTTGGCACCATCGGCGTGAATCAGCAGCTTGGTGGCGCTATCGATCTGAGCGCCGGCTGTGTTGTAAAGCTGGAACTGGCCGCCGACCTGATCGGTGCCAGTGGCGGCGTTCTCCTGCGTGTATTGCGCCTCGGTGTTGTAATCGACGTTGAAGGTCTGGCCGACGAACTGTCTGTACACCCCCAGGATGGACTTGGCGGGAACGTCGAGGGTGCCGGTGGCGGGAAGAAGCGTGACAGCCGACTTGGTAACGGTGTTGGTGGCGCTGTTGGTGACGAGCGGAGCGCCGTTGACGGTCGGCTGAGCCTTGAAGTCGATGGAAGTTACCGAAACGCCGCTGCGTGTTACCGTCAAGTAGTCCGCATAGCTGGACCAATCATCGGAGTTGACCCGCTGATGGAGCGTGTTACCGCTGACGACAGTCTGCCAAAGACGATTGTCGACGGCGGCGGCGGAGTTGTAGGCGTTGACCGCAGGTGCCGTGCCAACCATGTTGAAAACAGACGCACCCACACCGCCCCCACTATCGCGCATGGCGATCTTGCTGGCGGTAGCATTGGCATCGGCATCGGTCGATTTCAGCAGTGCGGTGCCGTTGACGGTCGGGTTAACCTTGAAGTCGGCGGCGTTAGGCGACATCTCCACGATGGTGGTTGGAGTGACTGACCCTGCCGGAGTTGCCGACAACACCCATTTCGCCCCCTTGGCGGTGGTCGTCCAATTCTCGACAGCGGCCAAGGTAAACTCACCGCCGCCATTCCACCCATAAGTCCAACCGCTGCCGTCGTACCCGCCGACGCCGACGCCGCCCAGGCTGTCGCCGGACTGTACAGCGGTCGGGGAAGCGACCGTGCCGCGAGAGCGGGCCGACAGCACATGGGCACGCGATCCGGCAGTGTTACCGGAGAACTGTCCGGTCAGCGGCCACTCATAGGCGGCTTTAGAATAGACGTTGCCGCTGTAGGTTTCCCCGTTGGCGCCGCGCTGCACAAGGCTGTAAGCGGTGGAGTTGGTGGAAGCATCCGTCGCCTTGAACACCGGGATACCGTCGATCTGGATACCGCCAGCCACGTTCAGCTTCGACCCGCCGGTCGGTAGCGCGGTCGTGCCGATGGCGGTCAACGAGCCGCCTTCGGAAATGACGAGGTTCTGCCAAGCGCTTGAACCGTAAGCCCCGAGCCTACCGTAGCTCCCGGTGTCGTTCCAGCCGAGAAAGGTGTACTTCGTCCCCGCCGTGTTGGCGATGTGAAGCGCCTCCATCGAACCCGAGTTCTGAATGTTAAGCGTGCCACTGAAAACGTTGTTGGCGGCAAGCTGCGCATAGCGCCCATCCGCCGCGGCGCGATCCGGAATGTCCGTGCCGTTGGCGACGCCGATGGTGCGCTTGGCGCCGGTGCCCGCCCCGGTCTGCACCAGCACGCCGGCGGTGCTGTCGAGCGAGGCGAGGGAGGTCAGCAGAGCCGGCTTGCTCTCCACCCCGGACCAGTCCACCGCCGAAGCGCGTGCCGCAGTGTAGGCCCGGTAGCCCGCCGCGTTGCCAAGATTGCTGTCGTCGACGACCAGATACATCAGGCCGCCGGTGCCGCCGACCTGCACCGTGTCACCCTTCTGCACCTGGGCGGTGGTCAAGGCGAAACGCTCGGTGTCGTTGGCGACCGGATAGAGGCGTTCCAGCGCGCCTGCCGGCAGACGGGCGATGTCGATGGTGCCGGTCAGCGCAGACGCCGCCACCGCCGTCACCGGGATGGCGATGTTCTGGGTGCCGTCGAACGAGGTCGCCGTGCCGGTCGCCCCGCCCGACAGGGCGATGGTGCGGGGCGTCGTCAGCCTGGCAGCACCGGCCGCCTGCCCGGCAGCGATCATGGCGGCGATGGCGGCATCCGTCTGCGCCTTGCCGTAAGCGGTTGCGGTGCTGTGCAGCTCGCCGCCCTTGTAGCTCGCCGTCCGGCCGGTGGCCGGGACGATCTCGACCGCTCCGTCCTCCGTCACATGAACCGAGCCGCCGCCGTTGGCGATGCTGTCCTGCGACAGGGTGGACAGCCGGTGGTCGATCTCCTCCAGTGCCCCCTGCACGGTGCCGGCGGTGATGTTGCCGGATGCCGCCACCGGCGCGGTCGCGGCATCGAAGCCGAAGGAGACCGCGTGGTTGCCCGGGCTGAAGGTGAGCTTGCCGCCCGGGGCCTGCACGAGGTTCAGCAGGGAGCCGGGGTTGTCGGCGGCGAAGCGCTGCGAGGCGCCGTCGCCGACGATGCCGAAGTTGGAGCCGCCGACGATGGTCGCGGCGGTCTGGGCATGGCCCTTGGCCTGCTCCGACCAATGGAAGGCGGAATAAACGCCCGGGCTGGGCTGATAGCCGACGGCGCCCTGGGCGAAGGCCTGGGACAGATCGCGGGCGCCCTGCGCCTCCGTGCGGGCGGCGACAGCCAGATCGCGGGCGGCGGTGGCATCGGACTTGGCCGAGATCGCGTCCGCCGCCGCCGTCGCCGACGTCTGCGCGCTGTTGGCGGCGTTGGTCTGCGACTGACCGGCCTGGGAGGCCGCGACCTGCGCCGCCGTCATGGAGGAGACTGCGCTGTCGCGGGCCGCCTCCGCCGCGGTCCTGGCCGTGGTGCTGGCGGTCCCGGCGGCCTCCGCCTGCTGCGCGGCGGAACGGGCGATGTCGGCGGAGATGGCGGCGGCGGCGGCCTTGGCGCTCGCGGTCTGGGCGCCGGTCGCGGCAGCGGCGGCAGCGGCCTGCGCAGCGGTTGCCGCACTGTCGAGACCGGCGGCACTCTCGGCGGCGGCGGCGGCGCTGCCGGCGGCCTCCGTCGCCTTGCCGGTGGCGACGGTTGCCTGGGAAGCCGCGTCCAGGGCGTAGGACAGCGCCGACTTCAGGCTGCCGGAGACCGGGGCGTCGGTCTTCACCGCCCAGTCCTGTGCCTGCGTCCGTGCCGCCACCGCCGCGTCACGCGCCTGCTGGGTGGCATCCCGCGCAGCGGTCGCGGTGTCGCGGGCCGCCTCGGCCGCCGTTCTGGCGGACAGGGCGCCAGTTGCCGCCGTGCCGGCTTCGACCCGCGCCTCCAGCACGATGTCGCGCGCCGTCTCCACGGCGGCAAGCGCCGCGGTGGCGGATGCCTCCAGCCCGGCGGCGGCGGCGGCACTGCCGGCGGCCTCATCGGCACGCTGGACGGCGATGGCCGCCTTGGCGGTCGCGGTCGCGGCGGCAGCGGTGCTTTCGCCGGCCTGCGCGGCGACGGTCGCGGCGGCTTGCGCCACGGCCTGCCGGTCGGCACCGACGACCGTTATCGCCGCCTTGGCGTCGGCGGCAGCCTGCCGCGCCGTCGCCACATCGTCCTCGATGGCGGCGATGATCTGTGCCGCATGCTCCACCACCCCGTCGTCGAGGAGCTGGAGCAGGCGGGCCGGGCTTTCGACCAGACGGGTGATGCCCTTGCTGTCGGTCAGCGGATATTTGCCGTCGGCATTCGGGCCGCCGTTCGGGGAGCCGCCGAGCCAGTCGTCATACTGGTCCTCGCGCACCGCCCATTTCGCGACCATCGCCGCGATCTCGCCGGCCAGTTCGGCATTGGACAGGGTCGCCGACGCGGCGATGACGGCATAGGGGGAGGAGGCCGCCGTCTCGCCCTCCCAGGGGCGGTCGAGGGTCAGCGTGTGGTCGTTGGCAACCTCACGGATCTCGTAGAGCGTCCTGCCGTCGGTGGTGAAGGCGGAGCCGGGACGCACGACGCCCATCCACATGGTGCCGGCGCCGGCGACGGCGGCCGATCCGGGGGTCAGGGCGACGGTGCCTTGGCGATACCAGCCGGCCATGTCAGTTCTCCTCGCTGGGGGTCGTGTCGGAATAGGGGTAGAGCGCGCGGATCGCCGAGAAGTCGGCGCGCATGCGCTCCCATTTGGCGGGGTCGCCGTTCAGCATGTCCTGCTGGGCTTCCAGCTGCCGGGCCGCCGGCCATGCGGCGAGGTAGGCCTGCTGGCGCAGCTTCGCGATCTCGTCGCGGGTGCGGACTGGGATCACCTTCATGGCGTGATCTCCAGAACGAAATGGGCGTCATGATGAGGCCAGGCGCTGACGCGTACGTCGTAGGTGCCGGGCAGATCGTCGTAATCGAAGCTGCCATCCTCGACCCTGTAGGTGCCGACCGCACCGGAGGCGCGGCAGGTGACGGTCACGGTCGCCGGAATGGGCAGAGCGTCCAGACTCTCGATTTCGGGACGCGAGAGTACCGCGGGTTCGGAGCCTGAAAGATCGACGTAGTCTTCGAAGACCGAACCCTTCGCCTGCAACCGCTCGCAGCCCGGAAGATGCATATGCGGCACTTCCAGCGGCCCGATGCAGGCGGTTTGCCGAATTTCACCAGTTTCCGGCTTATAGAAAA
The DNA here is from genome assembly GCF_058780665.1 of Azospirillum sp. UENF 112521. Taxonomy (NCBI): domain Bacteria; kingdom Pseudomonadati; phylum Pseudomonadota; class Alphaproteobacteria; order Rhodospirillales; family Azospirillaceae; genus Azospirillum; species Azospirillum sp. UENF 112521. The sequence continues at coordinate 30,197 of NZ_JBSNCI010000008.1, read as the reverse complement.
CGTAGGAAGAGCTTACGTTTTCATTTTGCTCTGAAGCTGCGCCAGAACCATTCTGGATGATCGGCGGAGCTTCTCTCTTGGTCTTTTTAAATGATACAGTCATTTCCTCAACTCCACTGCTGAGATTGCGCAGTAGAAATTGCGTGGATTTCGCCCATAGGCGTCAGATGTTGCTGTTTTCCAGGTGTAATAACCTGGTCCTGGATGCTCTATCCACGCATAGGCAACGGAAACCCAAGATGGAGACCAGAATCTCTGAACTGCTCTCGCCGCCACCGTAGCCAGTAACGATGTCGATCTGCCAACCACGCACTGCGGTGATCAGCACACGTTTCCCGATTGTCTGAAGACCGACGGTCGCGTCCCACACCCCCTGCGCCGCATTCATATTGGATGTGGCGAAGTCTTCGATCTTCTGGCCCCGGATTGTCAGAATCCTGAATGTGCGCACTGGAGATCGTTGCATCCCTGATCTTCGCGCTGTCGATCGAGGCGTCCTGGATGAAGGCGGCGGACATGGAGATGCGGGGCACCCCATCCACCCGACCGATGACGAAGGGATGGTCGATGCTGCCCCCGGGGCCGGTAATGCCGATCAGGAAACGGTCGGCCCGCACATAGAACTCGGATCGCACCCCGCTCTCATCGGCCGGGTCCGAGGAAAGACCGAACCCGCTGATGGCGCCATTGTTGTCGATCTTGACCGTCCACTGCCCCGACAGGCCGTTCGTTACTTTCGAGACCTGCTCGATGGACGAGGTGTGATTGCCGACCGTGCCGCTGAGAATGTTTACCTTGCTGACAGCGGATTTAGCCTCCGTAACCGCCAGGTTGACGCTTTCCTGAAAAGACCCTGAAGCATCTTTTATCGCCACGAACGCGTTGTCGATCCGGCTGGCAAGGGCACCGACGGCGTCGGCACGGGCGGTCTGCTCGCTGGTCAGCCCCGCCTTCACGCCATCGACCGATGCACCGATCGTATCGAGGCGCGTGGTCAACGCGTCGGTCGCCGTCGCGTTGGCGGTGATGCGGCTGTCATAGCCGGCCAGGCTCTTGTCATAGCCGGCGACGACGCTGTCGATCCGCTCGGCATTGGTCCGGCTGTCGTTCGCCGTCGCAGTCAGCTTCGCCTGCACACCGGCCAAATTGCCGTCCCAGGCCGCGATCACCGTGTCGATGCGCGTCGCCGTCGCCTCGTCCGCCGTCACCAGGGCGGTCAGCTCCTCCTTGACGGTGGCGATCTGCCCGTCGAACTGGGCGGCGACGGTGGTGACCCGGCTCGCCAGTGACTGCGTGTCGTCCTGGACCTGCCTGACATCCGCCTTCACCTCCGCGACGTCGGCCTCGCGCTTGCCGATCTCGCTGCGGATGCGGCCGTAGCTGTCGTTGACGCGCACCAGACCCGACGTGACCGTCTCGGCGATCTTCTCGATCCCGGCAATGCGCTCGGCCATGAAGGGAGCGAGCTTCGATTCCGAGACCAGCTTGTCGGCGAGGTCGTCGTGGGAGATCTGCTCGGTGGTGGCGCCGGTGCCGATTTTGGAATTGACGTCGCCGACATTGCCGCCGAGATCGACGGCGCGCACCCAGTAGTAGCGCGTGACCAGCCCGCCCAACCCGGCGCGCACGAAGGCGTTGCCCTTGACCGTGCCGATGACGGCGGCGGCCGACAGGTCGTTCGCCGCCCCCTCCAGCACCTCGATGTGGGAGAGGTCGGTGTCGGGCGGATTGACCCAGGACAGGGCGATCTGGCGCAGCCCGCCTTTGGCGACCAGCCCGGCGGGCTGGCCGGGCGGCGTGCCCTTGCCGTGCACCGTGGCCCGGATTTCCGCCGGCACCGAACGGCGCTTGTCGTAGGCCAATGCCGTGATGCGGAGGGTGTAGACGCCCTCCGCCGCCGGCTCGATGTCGAAGCTGCCGGCGCGGGTGACCTTCCATTCCTGCCACTGGCCGCCCGGCGTCATCACGTCGGCGCGGTAGCCGGCGATGCGGGCATCGTCGCTGGGCGTCCAGCTGACGGTCAGCCGGGCCTGCGGCAGGCCGTTGACCCAGTAGGCGCTTTCCACCGCCGCGAGGTTGGCGGGGGAGGGGATGGCGTTGGCGGCGCTCTGGGTCGCCACAGGCTCGATCTGCACGCCCTCCTCGACCCGGGCATATTTGCCGGGCTCGTGCAGAAGGGCGGTGACCTCGTAGACGCCGGGCGATTTCTCGGTGACGGCGCGCACCCGGAACAGGCGCGGGGCGAGGTTGGTGGCGGTCAGGATCCACACCGCATGCGGCTGCGGCACCGCGCCGCCGAGCGGAGCCGCGTCGATGACGAGCTGGCCGGTGGTGTGGTCCTCAAGCACCGGGCGGCGGACCGGACAGTCGACCAGCCGGCCGTCCGGCAGGGTGAGTGCCAGCACGTGGCTTTGGTTGGCTTCCAGCGTCACCGTGTCGTCGAGGGTGACGACCTGCCGCTCCGGATCGTAGGCGACCAGCCGCCCGCCGGTGCGCACCAGCGCCCAGTTCGGGTCGGCCAGCTTGACCACGTCGCCCGGCATGACGTCGAGATGGTCGAAGGAGCAGCGGTAGGTGACGGTCTCGGTCTCGTGCTGCTCGCTGTCGAGCATCCACAGGCCGAGGCGGCGGGCCTGGCTGCGCCGGGTGCAGCCATAGGCCGTCGCCTCGATCGGCCGCCAGCCGTAGCGCTGGATCATCCCGGCATTCTCGACGACCTCGACCGTCGGGCGGTAGCCGTCGTCGGGGTCGTTGAAGGTGATCAGCGCCGCGGTGTGGCGGGCCTTCAGCGCCGTGCCGGAATAGGTGAAGCTGCCGCCGATGACGTTGGCAGGGGTGACCAGCTTGATCGGGTCGGCCGGCATGTCGGCGCGGGCCAGCACGCCGCCGGCCGACCAGAAGATCAGGCCGCGGAAGGTCGAGGCGATGGACTGGAGAACGCGGTAGGCCTCGGTCCGGCCGGAGATCACCCCGTTGAAGGTGAAGCGCGGCTCCATGATATCGCGGCCGCCGGTGTCGGTCCGGCCCGACTTGACCGGCTGGTCGCAATAGACGCCGATGGTGTAGAGCGACCAGCGGTCGACCGCCTCGGCGGAGATCGACTGGCCCAGGCCGTAGCGCCTGTTGGTCAGCAGGTCGTAGAGCACCCAGGCCGGGTTGTCGCTCCAGGCGGTCTTGAGGCTGCCGTCCCACTGGCCGGTATAGCTCCGCGTCTCCGGGTCGTAGTTGGAGGGGACCCGGATCTTCAGGCCCTTGACGTCATAGGCCCGCTCGGGGATCGAGTTGCCGAACTGCTCGGCCTTGACCGTCAGCGCGACCAGCGCCGAATTGTCGTAGCCGAACTTGGACTCGACGATCTCGGCATAGTGCGACCAGGAAAAGCTGTTCTGGATCGCGGTGCGGGGCGGATCGTCGGTAACGCGGGTGACGCGGATGTCATATGGGCTCCTGCCCAGCTCGCGCAGCCCGACCTTGTAGGACCGCTCATAGGCGCTGGTCGTCTTGCCGGTCACCGTATCGTTGACCAGAACCTTCCAACGGCCGTCGGCCGCCCGCCCCTCGATGGTCAACTGCACCGCCGATCCGTGCAGGTTGCCGTTGGAGGTGTCCTGCTCGGTCAGCGCATTCCAGCGCAGCACGATGCGGGCGGCGTCGACCTCGTCGCCATGGATGGTGCGGACGACCGGGGCCGCCTTCTTCACCTCGCTCCCGACGGCGACGGTGGTCTCGCTGGCGGTGAAACCGCTGATCGGCTCCTGCGAGGGAATGCCCCGGCGCTCTTTCCAGGTCACGCCTTTGAAATTCTCCGTCCCGTCGGAGGCGATCAGCGGCGTGCCGTCGAAGTAGATGCTCCTCCCCTCATTGACCAGCCCGGCGATCTCGCCTTCGCTCAGCAGATCGATCACCCGGGCGGTCGCGGCGGATTGCAGGCTGTTGGGATCCTCGGTGGCGCCGGAACCGCCGCGGCCGGACTTGCCGCCGCCCTTGGCCCCCTGGATGCCTCCTGCCGGACCTCCAGCCGAAACGGCGGTGACGGCGGATGCCGCCGGCTGGGGCTGGACGGTTCCGACCTGCTCCGTATCCATGCCGGAGGAGATGACGGTCGAACCGACCCAGCAGCGGCCATAGACCAGGGGAACCGACCCGCCCTGTTCGGTCACGTTGACCGGGCCGGAGAACAAATAACTCTGCTTGCTGTCCGGCAGGTTGGCCTTGGGGGTCGGCGACAGCATCTGGCTGATGCCGGACAGCATCATCGACGCGCCGAACAGTGCAACTGAGCCATAGGTAACGCTGAGGCCGACCCCTCCAATCGTGACCTCAGCGCCCAACGCCAAAGAGGTCCCACCCGAGGGGATAGACGCAGCCACCGCCACGACCATCACCAGCGCGCCCATGATCGCCTTGCCGGCGCCGCCGTTCTTGGCGCCGGCCGGAACCGGGATGATGTGCAGGTCGGCGTTGCCCAGCCCGAGCGTCAGGGTGTCGAGGGTCAGGTCGATGCCGCCGCGCGAGCGCGGGCCGCGGACCAGCCGGTAGGAGCCTTCGCGGAAGATCTTCTCGAAATCGGGATGGTTGGCGGCGAGCGCCCGGATCGCCTCGGCGGCGTCGCGGACCTGATAGTCGGCAAGGCGCCCGAATTGGCGGCCGAGCGCGCCGTGCAGATGGATCCTAGCCATGAGCGAGATCCTTATGACGCAGGATGTGGACGATCTGCCGGTGCCAGGGACCGAAGGGTTCGCGGCGCGACAGGCGGCGCGGCAGGTGATGCAGCAGCAGGCCGCCGTCGAGGACGACGCCGGCATGGTTGGGCACCGGCGACAGGACGGTCATCAGCGCGACGTCGCCGGCCGCCGCCTCGCCGGAACGGACCACCGAGAAGCCGGCATCGGCGAAATGGTCGAGATAGAGGTTCTTGCCGGCGTGCCACCATTCGTCGTCGCGCGGGAAATCCGGCAGCCGGATGCCCCGCTCCAGCTGGAACCAGTCGCGCACCAGGGCGTAGCAGTCGGTCACGCCGTGGCGGAACTCGCGGCCGAGCAGATCGGGCACCGGCACGCCGTCGCCCCACAGGATCGGATCGGAGCAGCGTTCCCCGTCGGTGGCCAGGATCGCCCAGGGGACCGCGCTGTCGATCTGGCCGCGCATGTCGGCGGCCGACGGGTGGAGCGGCCCGTCCGGATGGCTGTGGACGATGGCGTCGATGGCGCCGGCATGGGCGAGGTAGTCGGCATCGTCGATGCGGAAATGGGCCGCCGGGTCGGCGGCGCAGTTGGACAGGGGCCGGTAGGTGCCGGCCACCACCAGACCGCAGCTCTCGCGCGGATAGTCGGCCAGGGCATGGCGCTTCATCGCGAGGATGGCGTCAGCGGTGAACATGCGCTGCTTGCTCCTCTGGCTGTGAGGGGAGCGGCACCCGGATCAGACCCGGACCCGGGAGACGCCGGGAAAGCCGCCGAAGGGCAGGAGATCGGTCGTGTTGGGGTAGCGCAGGCGGCAGTCGGCCAGCCGCTTGCCACAGGCATCCCTGGCGGGATCGGTGCGCTCGCCGGTCGCGGTGAAGCAGAGGCTGCCGGAATAGGGGCAATCGACCTCTTCGGCCGACCATCCCGATCCGGTCCAATGGCGGTAGCGGCGGGTGCAGCCGTCGCGCAGCACCTGCCGGCCAGGGAGCATGGCGCCCTCCTGGTCGATGGCCGCCGACAGCTCGAACTCGACATGGGTGGCGGTGTGGGCGCTCTTGCGCTCGACCCGGTAGAGGTCGGGCGGGAAGAAGGCGAGCGGGTCGGCCTCCGCCCGGCCGTCGAGATAGCGGTCGAAGGTGCGCAGCCGCCTGACCTTGGCGCCGAGCAGGTCGGAGAACTGGTAGATCAGCGCCGAGATTCTGGCGGTTGATGTTGGCGATGCGCAGGCGCGGCGTCGGCAGCGCCCCGGTCGCCGTCCATTCGAACCCTTCGGTCTCCATCTCGACCGGGACATAGGCGATGCCGCCGAACAGGACCGGCTCGCCGCCACTGCCCGAGGGGGTGAAGTGATGGATCGTGCCGCCGGGATACATGGTCAGGTCCAGCGTGAACAGCGTCACATAGGCACCGGGATCGGGCGACTGGACGGCGGCGGCAAGCGCCGGCCGTTCATCCCATTTGGGGATGTTGGTCTGGCTCATGGGGATTCCTTGGATGGGCGCCGCCCCCGCCGTCGAAGGGAGCGAAGCGGCCGCGCGGGGTCAGAGGTCGAAGACCTCGACGAAGGTCGCGGAGATGCTGGAGAACAGGTAATGGGTGCGGGTGCGCTTCCATTTGCTGCAGATCCAGCGTCGGCGGTCGGGTTCGCCGGGCGGCTTCCACAGGAAGCTTTCAGCACCCCGCCGGGCCCGCAGGAACTCCTCGATCGCCTGCGCCTGATCGGTGTCGAGATACTCCCAGCCCAGCGAATACTGGTCGCGGATGTTGTGGATGCCGTCAGGCGCCCGCTGGGTGTAGCCGTCGCCGAAACCGGCGGTCAGCACCTTCACCTCCGGCTCGATGGTGCTGCCCGTCACCGGCGGACAGGGCGGCAGGAAGACCGGGACACCGTTCTGGCTCGTGGCGGTCTGGCTCGTGGGTTCGCCGGCCATCGCTCAGCCTCCGTAGCTCATGTTGTTCAGCATGCCGCCGGGCCGCATCTGCTGGCGCAGCTCGTTGCCCATCATCGCGCGCAGCTGCTCCTTGACCGACGCGCCGATCCGCTCGGCGAACGCCTTGTCCTGCTCACGGTCGCCGGTGGAGCCGCCGGCGACATTCACCGTCACCGACTGGGTGACCGCAGGACCGCCATCCTGCGCCGCCTGGATCAGACGGTCTGCGTTCGTCATTTGTTCCGGCGTGAAGACAGCCTCGCCCTTGCGGGCGATGATCGGAACCTCGCCCGCCACCAGACCGCCGGTGTGGAAGCGGGGAGCGTCGGCGAACAGGCCGGGGGACACCATCCGCCCCGCCCGGCCGGTTTCACCGACGATGCCGCCGGTGTGGAAGAGCGCCGAAAAGAAGCCGGCGATGCCCGACAGGATGCCGCCCAGCGGCCCTTCGGGTTTGAGCAGCGAGGAGAAGAGACCGGAGATGCTGGACATCAGGCCGCCGAGCAGCCCATCCGACGTGAAGAGGGAGGATACCTTCGACCAGAGGGTGCCGAGCAGGCTGTCTGAGGTGAAGAGAGAGTTGATGAAATTGAAAAGTCCGTTGCCGGTGCCGGCCGATCCGCCACCAGCTGCCCCATTTCCATTCGCGGACGTGTCGGAGGATGCTTTGGCTTCGTCCTTCTTGTCCGTTTGGGCGGATGCCGACGGATCGCCGGCCTTCGCGGCGGATTTGCCGTTTTCGGGGATGCTGGTCTTGAAGCCCAGCACGTTGAGCAGCCCGGCGCCGGTCTGCTCCGCAACCGACTTCACGAGGAAATCCCGCAGCTTGTTCCGCATGGTGGTGAACAGCTTCTGAAAGGCGGGACCGATTTGCTGCTTGCCGGTCACGACGCTCAGCACGCCTTCGCTCCAACCGCTGAGCAAGGTTTGCAAGCCGTCGCCGAAGCTGGCCTGCACACGTTCGCCAAGGGGACGCAAGGCAGCGCCCATCACCTGATTGTACTTCTTGGCGGCCTCGTCGGTCTTCTGCGCCGCTGCGTCCGGCGGAGCGCCCGCTTCAGCCTTTCCGCCGGTCTGATTCTGGGCAAGCATTCCCGCCGCACTGTAGGGTGCCGCGAAGCGGCTGGCCATTTCATGCGGTGTGATCAGATCCTCAGCGGCCTTATGAAGCTCGCTGATTTGCTGATGCAAGCTATCCAGCTGGGAATTGGTCTGCACCGCAAGATTGGTGATGCTACCATCCAGGCGTTTGATGGAAATGGTGAAATCCTGGTTTTCGATAACCAGTTTTACAGTCGGGCCGGCGGCGTTTTCAGCCATGGTTTTCCCTTTCTGTTAGCCGAAGCGGGCACGCAGTCTGGTTCTGGCCTTTTCGGTCAGGCCCGGCTCCCCATCCGCCCGGCCGCCATCAGGCAGGTCGGCGAAGGCGAGCGGCGTGCCGACCCGCTGGCGCAGCCGGTCGTGCAGTTCGCGGGCGCCGATGCCGGCCGCCGTCAGATGCACCGGCAGCCAGTCGGCCATCTCCTCCGCGCGCAGCCGGTCGATCTCGTTGAACAGGGTCCAGAACATCCGCACCGGCAGCGCCAGCAGGCGCAACGGGTCGATGCCATAGAAGCGGCTGACGCGGGCGAAGCAGTAGGCGAAGTCGAGCCGCGTCAGCGGGCCCGACGGCTCCCCCGCTTGCCCGCCCGCGGCTCCCCCGGCTGGCGTTTCCCCGGCGGCGGCTCCGCCGGATCGATTCCGCGGATGAAGGCCAGCAGGACCAGGAGCTGCCCGAGATCGAGGCCGAGGATCTCCTCGCGCGGGGTGTCTTCGAGATGGCCGGCGATCACATCGACCAGGATCGGGATCTGCGCCCGCTCGCTGCCGGCCTCCTCGAGCTTCCGCTCGATGTCCCCGGCCTGCAGGAACTGTTCGACGGTCATGTTCTTCAGGATGCGCTCGCGCCCGCCGATGACGACGCTGCGGGAAACGCGGAACTCATCGAGGTTCAAAATGGTGGGCTGGGGCATGGAGGCTCCCGGTCGCTGGTGGCGGGCAAGGTCCGCGAGGGCGGCCGCAGGGACGAAAGCCCCCGCGGCCGTGAACCATCGCGGTCAGGCGGCGACGGGGGCGCCGAAGGCGGCGATGCGGTTGCCGGCGGTGCCGTCCGGATAGCAGCTGAAGGTGACCTCGTAGACGCGCTCGCCGCCGTTCTCGTACTTGAAGGTGAAGTTGGGCAGCGGTGCTGCCTTGAAGGCAACGAAATCGTCCTTGGTGGTGGAGGCGGGCAGGGCGGTGGGGTGCAGCTTCAGCGGGGCGGCGATGGCCAGCAGGTCGATGTTGACGCCGGAGCGGATCTCGACCCCGACCTCGGCACCGGCCGCGCCGACGCCGACCGCCTGCGGCATCACCGCCAGCAGCTTGGTCAGGTTGGTTTCCAGCATCGGCACCTTGACCGACACCTCGGTGCCGGTGATGACATCCTTGAGCGGGGTCTCACCCATCTGGTCGGCCTTGACCTGATAGTTCGTGGTCTTGACGGTCACTTCGACGCCGCCCTTGGTCGAGCCGAGATCGATGCCGTCGAAGGTGACGTCGCAGATACCGAGGGCGATGTCTTCGGTGGTGATGGCCATGGGTATAGTCTCCTAATCAGGCGACACGCCAGTCGGCGCGGTAGTTGACGATGAAGGTGAAGGTGCTTGCCGTCTCGTCATGGGGCATCAGCGGCTCGTGCTGGGGCAGGCACGAGATGACGAAACAGCCCCCGGCCGGAGCCGCCCGCAGGGTCAGTGCGTCGGCGATCGCCAGGGCGCGGGCCTCCCCGGCGAGATAGTCGGGATCGTGGGTGCGGACCTGGAAGGAAAGCCGGCGAAGGCCTTGCGCATAGTCGCGGCGGGTTCCGCCCCGCGGCAGGAAGACCGATCCCGCAGCGGTGTCCTGCGGCGCCCGGCCCAGGAACAGGGACCCTCCTTCGGTTCCCAGCCCCTCGGCTTCGACGTGTTTGAGCAATGCGTGCAGCAGCATGGCGTCGGGACTCCGATAAGACGGTCGAGGGGCGGCGAATGACGGGGAGGGCATTCGTCCCAGTGGACCTTCATCCGTTAAAAGGACATAATTCCTTTAAACGGATGATTATCTTACCCCGTGGGCAGGCGCTACATCTTTTTGGAAAAGCATTCGGGAACAAGGGCTTGACCCGGAATCCGGGGCGTGGCCGAGGGCACGGATGGTCTTGCCCCTCGAACGGTCAGCGAAGCCCGATCCGTCCGGTCCACGGCATGCCCCGGCAAGGCAGATCGATCCCGATCCTGCCGCTCAGGCTTGTTCGATGCGGTTCCTGCCGGCGGCCTTCGCCTTGTACAGCGCGGCATCGACGCGCTGGAGCAGACTGTCGATATCCTCGCCGGCCCTGGCCTGGCCGACGCCGATGCTGATGGTGACCGCCCCGCCGCACGCCATCCGCTGCGCGCTCACCCTCTGCCGCAGGGCTTCCAGAACGCCCAGGGCGGAGGGCAGATCGGTCTCGGTCAGCAGCAGGGCGAATTCCTCGCCCCCCCAGCGCGCCAACGCGTCCGAGCGGCGCAGCCGGTCCGACAGGGTGGCGGCGACCATGCGCAGGGCATCGTCGCCTGCCTGATGCCCATGCGTGTCGTTGAAGCGCTTGAAATGGTCGATGTCCATCAACGCCAGGATATAGGGGCGCCCGTACCGCTCGAGCCTGGCCGCGGCTTCGCCCACCGCCTGCTGGAACCGCCGGCGGTTCCACACACCGGTCAGCGGATCGTGCATGGCCGCCTGCTGCAGCTCCGCCTCAAGCCCCTTGCGGTCGGTGATGTCCAGCAGCACTCCGTTGAACAGCACGGTGCCGTCGCTCCGGCGGCGCGGCTGGGCGCGGCCCAGCACCCAGCGTCCGCCGGCGATCTCCATCTCGCCTTCCCAGACCCGGCCCGCCCGGCCAGCCTGCCGCAGGCCGTGCCGGACCCGCGCCCACCCCTTCATCGCCATCACAGGCGCCAGGGTCCGCGCGGCGGTCAGGTCGGCATCCGGCCGCACGCCGAACAGGGAGGCTGCGGCGGTGCTGAAGTAGGTCGCGCGCAAGCCTCCGCCGGGATGGAGTTCGGCCTGGAACACCGCACCCGGAAGGGCATTGGCGAGATCGCTCGCCTGGGCTTCCCGCTCGCGCTCCTCCGTCAGGTCGAAGAAGCTGATGACCACCCCGACGATCCCGTCATTCTTGCGGATCGGGCTGGCGGTCAGCCGTACGGGAAAGGACGTGCCGTCGCCGCGGTACAGCACCGTCTCGATGTCGCGCACCGGCTCTCCGGCCTCCGCAACCCGGAACACCGGATGGGGCCTGACGCCTCCAGTGGCGGTGCCGGGTGGGAAGGCAGGGAACAGGAAGCGTCCGATGTGGCTGCGAATCAGCTCGCTTTCGTGGCGGAAGCCGAAGGCGCTGGTGGCGGTGGGATTGACGAAGGTGACGGCACCCGAGCGGTCGATGCCGCACACCCCGACCTGCACGTTCTCCAGCAGCAGGCGGTTGAACTGCTCGGCCTCGATCACGGCGGTGATGTCGTGGATGATGCACAGCAGAAGCTTGCGCCCGCCGAGGTGGATGGGGCCGGCATAGACCTGCACATCGCGCACCGACCCGTCGGCCAGGCGATGGTGGAAACGCTGCGGATAATGGCCGCCCTCCCAGGACGCGATCTCGCGCATCGCCGGCAGGATCGCCCGCCCGAGCTGGTTGATGTCCCAGACATGAAGGCTGCGCAGCCGGTCGCGGCTGTGGCCGTAAAAGACGGCGGCCCGCGGGTTGGCATCGACGATGGCGCCGTCGCGTCCGGGATCGATCAGCAGGATGGGGGCGGCGTTGGTGGAGAACAGCGCGTCCAGCACGCCGGCTCCATCAATGCCGCACATGCTGCCGTCGGCCGGCCATAAGGGGAAAGCGCCCGGCCTGGGATCGGCGGACGCCCCGCCGTCCATGTCGCGCTCACCCTGCTCCGCCATTGCGAACTCCCCCCATCGATCGCCCAGGATCGGTCGAACGGCCAGAGAACATGCTGCATATCCTGGCAATCAACTCTATAGGGAATCAAGCTTAAACAAAGCGTTGTCGCAAAGTGGGGGAAAGGACCGGCTTGCATTCCGGCAAGGAGGCGTGCCCCGTCCATTCAAGGGCTTCACGGGACAAAGGTTCGGCAGGGCGCCGGGCCCTGTGGGCGACATCCCGATCCGGTTGTTCCACCCCCCTGTTCTTCTGCCACATCCCCCTGCCCGAACGCGCGAACTCCCTCCCGCGGAAGTGGATTTATCCTCGTCTGCGCACCGGCATCCGCCGGCCTTCGGCAACCCTGACAGCAGTGGGAGGTTGGCATGAGTATGATTAGGCGCAGCTCCGCTGAGTTTCTCGGAACATTCTGGCTGGTCTTCGGCGGATGCGGCAGTGCCGTCCTCGCCGCCGCCTTTCCGCAGGTCGGGATCGGATTGCTCGGCGTGTCGCTTGCCTTCGGCCTCACCGTCCTGACCATGGCCTATTCCATCGGCCACATCTCCGGCTGTCATCTGAACCCGGCGGTCACGGTCGGGCTGTGGGCCGGCGGGCGGTTCCCGGCCAAGGACATCCTGCCCTATGTGCTGGCCCAGCTGGTCGGCGCCTTCGCGGCAGCCCTGGTCCTCTATGTCATCGCCACCGGGAAGGCCGACTACAGCCTGGCCGTCAACGGCCTCGCCGCCAACGGGTACGAGGCGCATTCGCCCGGCCAGTACAGCGTCACCTCGGCCCTGGCGATCGAGCTGGTGCTGACCTTCTTCTTCGTGCTGGTGATCCTGGGATCCACCGACCGGCGGGCGCCGGCCGGCTTCGCGCCGCTGGCCATCGGCATGGCGCTCGTGCTGATCCATCTGATCAGCATCCCGGTCACCAACACCTCGGTGAACCCGGCGCGCAGCACCGGTCCGGCCCTGGTGGTCGGCGGATGGGCGTTGCAGCAGCTCTGGCTGTTCTGGCTTGCCCCGCTGGCCGGCGGCCTCGCGGGCGGGCTGGCCTACCGCGCCCTTGCCGAGGAGATGCCGGCGAAGCCCGCCATCACCGGGCAGGCGGAAAGCTCCACCTGAAGCGGGTGCCCCTGTCGCCATCCGGGACCGGTTCGCAAGAGAACCGGTCCCGGATGGCGCGCCCCCGTACCACGTCCCCCCATACCACGCCGATGTCGCAACGATCCGCCGCCGTCCACTGTTATTCAGGCAGGACCAACGGCGCAGAAGGCGTATTCATGCGGCAGTTCGACCCTGACTCCAACCCGATGACGGAAGCCGATTACGGCATCGTGCTGGGCCTGTTCATCGGCATCTATCTCGGCCTCCTGATGGTGTCGGCGCTGCCTTGACCGTCACGGCTGCGGCAATCACGGCCCTTCCGGCAGCATCAGGCAGCGGTTCACCAGATTCATCAGCTCGCTCTGGCGGGTGGTTCCGGTCTTGGCGAAGACGCTGCGCAGCTGGCTGCGCACCGTGCTGATCGCCACGCCGCGACGCTCGCCGATCTCGGCCGGGGTCAGGTCGCCCAGCAAATCGACGACGAGGCCGGCCTCCACCGCCGTCAGACCGAACAGGGCGCACAGCCGCCTTCCCAACCCAGGCGCCACCGCGGCCGGATCGACGATGTAGACCACGGCCCGGATGTGCGCACCGCCGCCCCCACCACTGCCCCCGCCATCCGCATCGTCGAACGGTCCCGCAGCCTCGGGCGACAGAGGCAGAACGCTCAGCAGATAGGGCGCCCGGCCGGAGGGGCGCGACACCCGCAGGTCGGCCGCTTCCCCCCGGTGCGCCGATGCCCCCTTTCCGCCGGCCGACACCGCAACCTCCAGCAGATGGGCAAGCCGGCGCGCCTCGCCCCCCTGTTCAGCCTGCAACCGCCCCTGCACAAGCCGCAGCCCGTCCCGCGCATCGATCATCGCCTGCCCGGCCCGGTTCAGGCCGGCGATCCGCCCGGCGGCGTCGAGCAGGACAACCCCCATCGGCAGCCGGTCGATGGCACGGCCGCTCCAGCAGGCCTCCTCCCGGCCGTCCCGGCCTGCCAGCAACCGGACGCGCAGCCGCATCGCCCGCTGGAGATGCGGGGCACAGTCCTGAAGGAGGCAGACCGTCTCGTCGGAAAAGGGGAGGGCATCGGCGGGCCGATGGAGGCTCAGCACCGGCTGCACCGACGAAAGCTCGCCGCCGTCGGACAGGGTGAGTGCGCACAGCCGGCCCATGCCGTGATCCCGCAGCAGCTCGTTGAAGAAGGCCGAGCGCCGCAGAACCGCATCCGGCACCAGCTCCTCGCCGCGGCGGACGACGCAGCGGTTCAGCAGACCGCGCGCCGCCGCGGCGTTCGCCCAGACGTCACGGTGGCGGAAATGCGTGGTGTAGTCGGCCAGCTGCCTGTCGGTGATGTTGTGGCGGGCCCACAATGCCGCGGTCAGGCTGTCATGGCGGGGGGCGGCGGTAAACAGGAAGCCGTGCGTCGCATCGGTCAAGGCGCAGAGCCGCTCCAAAACCCCTCCCCAGCGCTCCGGAAAGGTCACGGCGTCGTAGATGGCCTCGATCAACTGGTCAGCGCTGTCCACTATAGGGAAATCCTCCGTTAGCAATCAATTTCCCGTAGGCAACATTTCTCATTCAAGCGCCATCGGTTGCATATGACCATAGTCCAAGCGCCTCGTCCGTCATGTGGAGGATGCGATCCCGGGAATTTTCCTCAAAAGTCACAGGAAGAGTCCCTGCCGCAGACAGGAGCCTTCGAACCGGAGCACGCCCCCATGACCGCGTCCATGATCGATGACGGCCGAATGGATCATGCCGGCCCATCGCCGCAGCACTGGACGACCGGAAGCCGGGTACGCTGGGCTCTGGTTGCCGACCGCAATCCATTGCTGCGCGAGGGGCTGCGGCTTTACCTGGAGACGCTGGGTTGGGGGGTGGTGGCGGGCCGAACAATGGAGGAAGGACTGGCTCTGCTGGCGCGGTCCCCTGCCGCCTTGTCCGGTGCCATCGGTCCCGACCTGATCGTGCTGGGGGAGACCGGACCGGAGCGGCGGGAAGCCGAAGGTCCGTGGCCATCCGTCTTCGACCGGCTGACCGCGATGCGCGGTGCCGTCCGCCCAGTCCTGCTGTCCATCGCCGAGACCAATCACGACCTGATGGTCCGGGCGCGGAACCGCGGCTTTGAAGCCATCCACATCGATATGCCGCCGCTCAATCTGGAGGAATTGCTGCTCGGCTGCGTCCGTCGCATCGAACGGGAATAAGGTAATGGCATGTTCTCACTACATATTTTCATGAAGACATGTCATTTTATTTTCAAAGCATCTTGTTTGGGAAAGTGGCATCCGGGTTGACAACGATGCTGCCCAAGCGGCTTCTCAACCCGACCGCCCCTTAAGAGCCCCGCCACCGCCATCATGCCCGACACATCACCCCAAGCCCGGAATGCCGGACGCCGCAAAGCTGCCTTCTTCGACCGCGACGGCGTGCTGAACGAAGACATCGGCTTCGCCCACCGTCCCGACCAGATCACCTGGATGCCGGGAGCCAGGGAGGCGGTGAAGCGGCTGAACGACGCCGGCTTTCTGGTCTTCGTCGTCACCAACCAGGCCGGGGTCGCCCGCGGCCTGTACAGCGAGGAGCATGTGCGCACCCTGCATCGTTGGATGCAGCAGGAGTTGCGCGCCGTCGGCGCCCATGTCGACGCCTTCTATCACTGCCCGCACCATCCCGATCATGGCGAGCCGCCTTACCGCACCGACTGCGCCTGCCGCAAGCCGGAGCCGGGGATGCTGTTGCAGGCGATGGCCGAATGGCCGGTGGAGCCGAGGGGCAGTTTCCTGATCGGCGACCGCGACACCGACGTGCAGGCGGCGCAGCGGGCGGGCATCGAGGGAACGCTCTACCGCGGCGGCGACCTCGACGCCGTCGTGGCCGGGATCCTGGCAAGGATGACGTGAGAGCTTAACGGCTAGGTCGGATCGACAATCACCTCAGCCAAATTGAGATGCTTGCGAGGCTGAGAAAGCCATTGAAGTGTATTTTCCTGCGGTCGTAGCGAGTGGCGAATCGCCTGAAGTGCTTGAGGCGGTTGAAACATCGCTCGATGCGGTTTCGATGTCTGTAGGCTTCGGCATCATGAGGAATGATGAGCTTGCGAGAGCGGTTGGAGGGGATGACGGCTTTGGCATTCATGGCGGCAATCGTCTCCCGCAAGGCATTGCTGTCATAGGCTTTGTCGGCGAGGACAGCGGCGCCGGACTGCCCTTCCAACAAGGCTTCGGCCTGAGTGATGTCGCCGACCTGTCCGGCGGTGACAATCAAGCGCAGAGGTCGGCCGAGCGCATCGGCCAGCATGTGGATCTTGGTGGTCAATCCTCCTCGGGAACGCCCCAGCGCCTGATCCTTGGCCCCCCTTTTCCGCTCGCCGCCTGCTGATGCGCACGCACGATCGTGCTATCGATCATCAGGTACTGGTTATCCCGGTCGGCAGTCAGCGCCTCGAACACCCGCTCCCAGACCCCGGCGTGGCACCAGCGGCTGAAACGGCGGTGGACCGTCTTCCACTTGCCATATCGTTCAGGCAGATCGCACCAGTGGGCGCCGGAACGGAGAACCCACAGGCAGCCATTGACGAACAGACGATTATCGCCACCCGAGCGGCCGGGATCGCCAACCTTGCCGGGCAGCAATCCTGAAATCCGTGCCCATTGGGAATCCGTCAGTTCGTAGCGTTTGATCCCCATCGACAGCTCCGCCTCAAAATAGCGGAAACCCATGAATCACAACTCAGTCCCGATGGGAACCATGAATGTCGATTGGGCCTAGGACAGCCAGCCTTCAAAGGGCGGTGCCAACCACAGCCATAGGAGAACGCCCGCCGCCAGCCAGAGGGCAACCATGACCGCAGCGGCGGCGACGCTGACCGGCTGGGCGGAACGGCGCGCCGCGGCGGCCCGGTGTTCGGCCAGAAGGTCCGGCGGGATCAGGCGGACGACCAACAGGATGCCAAGCGGCACGATCAGCAGGTCGTCCAGATAGCCCAGCACCGGGATGAAATCGGGGATCAGGTCGATCGGGCTCAGCGCATAGGCGGCGACCGCCATCGCCAGGACCCGGACGCCCCAGGGGGTGCGCGGGTCGCGCGCCGCCAGATAGACCGCCAGCACGTCGCGCTTGATCGCGCGCGCCCATCTCTTTGCCGCCGAAAGCATGATCTGTCCGGCCTATCCCGCCCGCTGAACGGCGGAGGACAGGGAGGGCGAGCCGGCGAGATGGTATCCCAGCCCCGACAGCCCGTGCAGACCGACGTAAAGCCCGACCGCCAGGATCAAAGCGCCGGAGACATAGGGGGCCTGACGGGCGATGCGGCCGAAGGCACCGGACCAGCGGCGCTCGGCATGGCGCATCCCCAGCGCCGCGACCACCCCGGCCGACATCAGGGTCAATGCCAGCCCGATGCTGAAGCACAGCACCAGCGCGCCGCCCAGGGCGACCTCCTTCAATTGCAGGCACAGCAGCAGGACGGTGATGGCGGCGGGGCAGGGGATCAGGCCGCCGGTCAGGCCGAACAGGACGATCTGGCCGGTGGTGACCGGCCGCCCGTCGAAGCGGCGGTGAATCTCCTCGGCATGCGCCCGCGCGTGCGCATCCTCCGGCTCGTCGTCATGACGGTGGTGACCATGGTGATGGCCGTGACCATGATCGTGGTGATGGTCATGATGGCGATGCGAATGTTGCTCCCGCCACGTCCGCACCATCATCCACAGCGCCACTCCGACGATCAGCACCGCCGAGGCGACCTGGAAATAGGGCTCGGTCGTCGCGGCGTCCCAGCCCTGGCCAAGGCGCAAGCCGGCAAGCGCCACCACCCAGACCACCAGCGTGTGCGAAACCGTCGCCGCCAGCCCCAGCAGGACCGCCTGCAACACCGTGCCGCGGATGGCGACGATGAAGGCGGCCATCATGGTCTTCGAATGGCCGGGCTCCAGCCCATGCAGGGCGCCCAGCAGGATGGCGCTGGGAACGAACAGCCAGGCCTGCCCGGCTCCCTGCTGCAACAGGGCGGCGAAATCCGGCATTCCAGCCCCCTCAGAGGTATTTGGTGATCGCCTTGAACTCGGCGATGGAGCGGCGGGACTCCTCCGGTCCGGCATCGACCGCGGCGTCCAGGCAATGGTCGAGATGGTCATGGATCAGCAGCTTCTTGGCCTCGCGCACGGCGCTTTCCACCGCGTGGAGCTGCTGCGCGATGTCCAGACAGGGACGCTCGGCCTCGATCATCTCGATGATGCCGCGCAGGTGACCGTCGGCGCGCTTCAGGCGCTTGACGATGTCGGGATGGGAATGGTGCTTGCTCATGCCCCGATCCTATCCCCCCGGAGGGGATAGAGTCAAAGACAAGGCTTGCCGGACCGGGATGGCGCTTGGGCCGCCATCCCGGTCCGGCAGGGAGGTCAGTGGCGGGCGAAGACCTGCGGGCCGCCGGCGGCGCCGAACAGCATGACCTGATAGGGCTGGCCGCTGGCCATATCCATGCCGGGGGCGTCCTGCGGCATGCCGGGGACCGCCAGCCCGCGGGCCTGCGGCCGTTCGGCCAGCAGCCGCGTTACGTCCTCGGCCGGCACATGGCCTTCCAGCACATAGCCACCGACCCGCGCCGTGTGGCAGGAGGCGAGATCGTCCGGCACGCCGGCCATCCGCTTCATCGGCGTCACGTCGTCGACGACATGGACGGTGACGTCGAAGCCGGCCGCGCGCATGTGCCGCACCCAGCCTTCGCAGCATTCGCAGCTCGCCGCCTTCCAGACCTCCACCGCCGCGTTGCCGGCGGGCACGGCGGCGCGGACCATGCCCGGCAGCCCCACGGACCCGAGGCCGAGCGCCAGGACGGCGAGCGCCGCCCCCTGCATCATCGTCCGCCGTGTCATGTTCATAGAATTTCTCCTAATAGAATCAATGTATTGTCCATCACTCTCACGGGCGGACGGACAGAAGGCGCAGGGCGTTGGCGGTGACCAGCACGGTGGCACCGGTGTCCGCCAGGATCGCGGGCCACAGCCCGGTGACACCAAGCACGGTGGTAAGCAGGAAGACCGCCTTCAAGCCCAGGGCCAGTGCGATGTTTTGACGTATATTGGCCATGGTGCGGCGGGACAGCGCCACCATGGCGGCCACGTCGCCGACCCGGCCGTGCAGGATGGCGGCGTCGGCCGTCTCCAGCGCCACGTCGGTGCCGCCGCCCATCGCGATGCCGACATCGGCGGCGGCGAGCGCCGGGGCGTCGTTGATGCCGTCGCCGACCTTCGCCACCCGCTGCCCCCGGGCCTGGAGGTCGCGGACGATGCGCAGCTTGTCGTCCGGCAGCAGTTCGGCATGCGCCGCCATGCCAAGCATCCCGGCGACCGCCCCGGCGGTGCGGGCATTGTCACCCGTCACCATCAGCGAGCGGATGCCGGCGCGCTCCAGCGCCTCGATCCCGCTGCGGGCATCGGGGCGCGGCTCGTCGCGCATGGCGATCAGTCCGGCGGGGATACCGTCGACCAGCAGGACCGAGACCGTCTTGCCCGCCTCGGCGAAGGCGGCGGCCTGGTCCGCCGGTGCCGCACCCAGCGACGATGCCGCAGCCTGGGGCGACAGCAGGGCCAGCAGGCGGCCATCCACTTTGCCGGTCAGGCCGGCACCGGGAAGGGCGGTGACCTCGCCTGCCGCTGGCGGGGCGATGCCGCGTTCGGCCGCCGCGGCCAGGATGGCGCGGGCCAGCGGATGGCTCGATCCGGCTTCCAGCGCCGCGGCATCGGCCAGCAGTTCCGCCTCGCTGCCCTGCAAGGGGATCAGGTCGGTGACGCGGGGCTTGCCTTCCGTCAGGGTGCCGGTCTTGTCGAAGGCGACGGTGGTGATGCGGCCCAGCGCCTCCAGCACGGCGCCGCCCTTCAGCAGCAGCCCGCGCCGGGCGCCGTTCGACAGGCCGGCGGCGATGGCCGCCGGGGTGGAGATCACCAGCGCGCAGGGGCAGCCGATCAGCAGCACCGCCAGGGCGCGGTAGATCCACTCCGTCCAGTCGCCGCCGGAAAGCAGCGGCGGTACCACGGCGACCAGCGCCGCCACCCCGACGATGCCCGGCGTGTAGACGCGGGCGAAGCGGTCGATCAGCCGCTCGGTCGGGGCCTTGCTCGCCTGCGCCTCCTCCACCAGCCGGACGATGCGGGCGATGGTGTTGTCGCGCGCCGCGGCGGTGACGCGGACGCGCAACGCGCCGTCGGCGTTGATGGTGCCGGCGAAGACCTCGTCGCCTTCGGCCTTCGGCTTCGGCACGCTTTCGCCGGTGACGGGGGATTCGTCGACCGCGCTGCGGCCGGACAGCACGACACCGTCGGCCGCCA
The DNA here is from genome assembly GCF_058780665.1 of Azospirillum sp. UENF 112521. NCBI lineage: Bacteria > Pseudomonadati > Pseudomonadota > Alphaproteobacteria > Rhodospirillales > Azospirillaceae > Azospirillum > Azospirillum sp. UENF 112521. The sequence goes on along the minus strand of NZ_JBSNCI010000008.1, from coordinate 10,181 downwards.
CCCGGTCGCCCGGCCGCACCAGGATGACCGAGCCCACCGCCAGCCCGGCGGCGGGAACGGAGTGCGGGGCGGCGTCGTCCTGTTCCAGCAACGCCGTGTCGGGGACCAGTGCGGTCAGGCCGCGGATGCCGGCCTGCGCCCGGCCGGCCGCCACCCCCTCCAGCAGTTCGCCGACCAAAAAGAGGACCAGGACCGTCGCCGCCTCCTCCACCGCGCCGATCAGCAGCGCGCCGATGGCGGCGACCGTCATCAGCATCTCGATGGAGAAGGGCGTTCCGGCCCGTGCCGCCGCCAGGGCGCGGCGGGCGACCGGAACGAGCCCGACCAGCAGCGCCAGCGGGAAGGCCCAGGGCTCCGCCGCCGGCACCAGCAGTCCCAGCGCCGTCGCGGCGGCCAGGGCCGCGCCGGCCGCCAGGGTCAGCCGAGCCTTGCGTCCCCGCCACCAGGGCGCTTCGGACGCATCGTCGTGGCCATGGGAATGGTTGTGGGAATGGCTGTGGGAGGGCCCATGGGAATGATCATGGGAGTGAGCGTGAGAATGCGGCTGGGCCTCGGCCCCGCAGCAGCCCCCGCCGCGGCTTGACGGTCCGGCCTCCACCACCGGATCGGCAGGGGTGGCGCCGTAACCAAGCGCCGTCAGTGGACGGACCACCGCATCAGCACCCAGCATGTTCTCGTGCGAGACGGTCACCGTCCCGGCGGGCACCGACACCCGCACCTCATGGATCCCCGGCACCCGGCGCAGCGCCGTCTCGATCTTGGCGGCGCAGGAGCCGCAGTCCATGCCGGACACCCGGTAGCGGCTGGTGCGCAGGGCGGTAGCGGCCTGCGTCCCGGCCGGAGGATCGGGAAAGGAATCGGAAATCGGTCCGTGCATGGAAGACGCTCCTCGATCATGGCCGTTGCCGGCAGCTCTTCCAAAGCCTAGATCCTCCAGTGACTGGAGGATCAAGAGGGAAATGCCGACCATGTCCAGCCTGCCCGCCACCCCGCCATCCCCCCTGACCATCGGGGCGCTCGCCAAGCAGACCGGCGTGAAGATCCCGACCATCCGCTATTACGAGAGCATCGGCCTGCTGCCGGAAGCGCCGCGCACCGACAGCAACCGGCGCACTTACGACGGCGGGTCGGTCCGCCGCCTGCGCTTCATCCGCCATGCCCGTGAGCTGGGGTTCGAGGTGGAGGCGATCCGCCAACTGCTGGCCATGGCCGATGATCCGGGCCAGCCCTGCCGGGACGCCGACCTGCTGGCCCGCACCCATCTGGCCGAGATCGAGTCCCGGATCGCCCGGCTGGAAGCCCTGCGCGACGAGGTGCGGCGGATGGTGGAGGGCTGCGCCCAGGATCAGGTGCGCAGCTGCCACGTGATCGAGGTGCTGGCCGACCACGCCCACTGCCTGCATGACCGGCATTGAAGTTTGCCGGCACTGAAACCCTGACTGCGCTGAAACCCTGACTGCGCTGAAAACCCTGGCCGGGACGAAGCACCGCAGCGGGGGGAGGCACCCTATGACCTGGAACCGGTTGCCCGGCGGGCCACGGGGTTTATAGTCAAGCTCATGCAGTGTCGAAACCTTCCGTAACTCCGGCAGGCGCCACAAGGTGGCCTGCAAGGGGGATCGGATCGCATGGCGACGATAAAGGGAGCAGGCTCAAGCATGAGTGGGGGAGCGGCGGCAAAGGCGGACCGGAAGCGGGCGTCATGCTGCGGCTTCTGAAGGAAAGCCGCCCGCTCCAGCGCATCGGGGCGCTCGGCATCGGCCTGCTGGCGGTTCTGTGCGGCGGCACGGCGATGGTCCTGGACCGGCTGCATGGCGAGACGGTGACCGAGGCGATGCTGGGCCTGCGAACGCTCAACGCCTCGCTGGCCGAGCAGACGGCGCGCACCATCGAAGGGATCGACCTGACCGTCAGCGGGATCGCCGACCAGATCCCGCTTGAGAACCGGCGCAGCGCCGAAGCCTTCAACCGGCTGCGGACGGACCGGCAGGTTCATGAAATCCTGAAGGCCAAGGCGTCCGGCCTGCCGCAGCTGGAGGCGCTGAGCCTGATCGCCGCCGACGGCACCCTGGTCAATTTCACCCGCCGGTTCCCGGCCCCGGCGCTCGACCTGTCCCGGCGCGACTATTATCTGGCGCTCAAGGATGCCGATCCGGGACGCGCCTACCTCAGCCGGCCGACGCAGAGCCTGGTCACCCGGGACTGGACGCTCTACATCGCGCGGCGCGTGAACGACCCGGACGGCGGGCTGGCCGGGCTGGTGGTCGGGGTCATCCGCCTGTCCTATTTCGAGCAGTTCTACCGCAGCCTTCATGTGACGCCGGGCAGCGGCTTCAGCCTGTGGTGGCGCGACGGCATGCTGCTGGCGCGCTTCCCGCCAACACCGGACAGGATCGGAACTGTCGCCACCGAACCGATCATCGACAGTCAGCTCTCCCAGTCCGGCATCGCCACAGCCACCCTGAAAAGTTCGATCGACGGCGAGGAGCGCATCCTGTCGGTCCAGCAGTTGCGCAACTACCCGCTGGTCGTCGCGGTCAGCCGGACGCGCGGGGAAATTCTGGCGCGCTGGGAGAGTCAGGCGGTCGTCATCGCCGCCGCCGGGCTGGTCAGCGCGGTGGCGCTCGCCCTGATGCTGTGGGCGATGGCCCGCCAGTTCCTGGCCTACGAGACCGCCAACCGCGCGCTCGGCGAGCGGCGGCAGGCGGTGGAGGCCCGCGACGAGGCGGAGGAGCATGTCCGCCAATTGCAGAAGATGGAGGCGTTGGGCCAGCTGACCGGCGGCGTCGCCCACGACTTCAACAACCTGCTCCAGGCGGTGCGCTCCAGCCTGCACATGCTGGAGGCCGGCGGCGAACTGCGCGGGGCGGAAAGCCGCCGGGCGCTGGAGATCGCAAGCCAGGCGGTCGACCGCGGCGCCACCCTGACCCAGCATCTGCTGGCCTTCGCCCGCCGTCAGCGGCTGGCCCCGGCGCCGGTCGATCTCGGCACCCAGGTGGCGGGGATGGCGACGCTGCTGGAACGCACGCTGGGCGGCGCCATCCGCATCCGCATCGACCGCGACGCCGATGTGCCGCCGGCGCTGGTCGATCCCCACCAGTTCGACATCGCCCTGCTGAACCTCGCCATCAACGCCCGCGACGCCATGCCGGACGGCGGCACCCTGACCATTACCGTCACCAGCCTGCCGGTTGGGATTGCGTGCGAGGAGGCTTCCCCCGCCCTCACGCCCGGCGGCTATGTCGCCGTGACCGTGCGCGACAGCGGGTCGGGCATGCCGCCCGACATTCTGGCGCGGGCCTGCGAACCCTTCTTCACCACCAAGCCGGTCGGGCAGGGCAGCGGGCTGGGGCTGAGCATGGTGCATGGCCTGACCGCCCAGTCAGGCGGCGGCATCCGGCTGGAAAGCCATCCCGGCCTGGGCACCGCGGTGACGCTGTACCTGCCCCACGCTCCGGTGGAAAGCCCAGCAGAAGCCAGGCCAGAAATCAGGCCGGGAAGCAGGGTGGATGCGACCGGCGGCCCGGCGGCCTCCACCGGAACCGACCCCCTGCCCGTGCCGTCCGCCGCCCTGCGCATCCTGCTGGTCGAGGACGACGCCCTGGTCCGCATGGCGAATGCCGCGGCGCTGGACGAGGCCGGCCTCATGGTGTCGGAGGCCGCCGGCGGCGAGGAGGCCCTGGCTTTGCTGGAAGCGGACGAGGGCATCGGCGTGCTGGTCACCGACTTCGCCATGCCCGGCATGACCGGCGCCGACCTGACCCGCCTCGTCCGTCGTCACCGCCCCGGCCTGCCGGTCCTGATCGTCACCGGCTATGCCGAAAAGGCGGTGCTGCAGGATCTGGGGCGCGAGCCCGGCATCCGCATCTTGTCCAAGCCCATTCCGCCATCGGCCCTGATCGGGCACATCATGACGGCATTGCAGGACTCCCGCGCCGGTATCGGGTGCTGAGCCGGGTGCCGAGATCGCACACCGGCGTCAGGTGTCCTTCAGGCAAGCCCCCACATGGGTGAAGCGGAAGCGCGCATCGATCGGCACATCGGGAAAGGGCAGCCCATGGCCGTCATGGGCGCTGTCATGCACGAGGCAGCAGCCCTCGATCAGCGGCCAGACGACCCGGCCAAGGAAGCGCTGGTCCCGCAAGCGTCCGTCTTCAGCGCGGGCGGCAACCTCCACCAGAGGAGCCATCGGCGGCAGAATGCCGGCCCGCCCGCCCCACATGCCGGCCAGCATCAGATCGGTGTGCATGATGTGGTCGCGCATGACATGGAAGGGGAGGCCGGAGGCCAGCCAGGCATCCACTGCGGCCCGCTCCCGGCTGTTCAAACGGGAATCGGCGTCGCGGCACAGGAAATGGCTGACCGTCGGATCGTCGGAGACGAGGAAGCGCCAGAACAGGCCGCGCACCGGTCCGCTGCCCGCGTCCATGGCGACCAGTTCCGCCCCCGCCGCGGCCAGCTCGCCGAGAACGGATGCCGGCACGGACTTGTCATGGTGGATGCGGCAGGTCCAGCCCGGATAGAACTCGGCCGCAAGCCGGACATTCTCCAGCGCGCCCTGCATGTACAGGGATGCGGAGCCCCACAGGCTGAAACTGATGATCCGCCGCGTCCGGCCGTCCTGCGAAGCTGCGGGAACCGGCGCCACTCCGACGCCCTGCCGCCCCTTCCGCGCCGCTTTCGCCTTCCGCGTCAGGACCGCACAGGCTTCGCTTGCCGCCTCCGCCATCCGCCCGCAGTGGAAAAGCGTCGCGACGAGGTATTCCTGCGTATCCAGATGATCGGGGACGAGGGTCCCGGCACACCGGAAGGCGGTCGCCGCCTCCGCCATCCGCCCGGCATTGCAGGCGGCGACCCCGGAATTGTACCAGACGAGGTGCGAGGACGGGGACAGCGCCAGGACGGCGCGGTAAGCCGCCAAGGCGGCCTCCCAGTCCTGCCGGTCGAAGCGGGCATCCGCCAGCCCGGTGCGGATGCGGAGATCGCCGGGACGCAAACGCGACGCCTCGGCGAAGGCCGCCTCGGTGGCGGTCGGATCGCGGCCGTCCAGGCAACGTGCGCCATGATCCAGCAGCAGGCCGGACAGCAGCTCGGCAGCCTGCGGCGCGCCCAGGACATGCGCCCGCCGGTAGGCGTGCATCGCGTCCCCGGTGCGGCCGGCGGCACGCAGCAGATTGCCGTAATTGAGGAGATACTCCGCGGAGTCCGGCCGCCGGGCCACGGCTCCGGCGACCCGGGCCAGTCCCTCCTCCAGGCGCCCGGTCTGGCCCAGCAGGATACCGGACAGATGAAGCGCGTCCGGATAGTCCGGCTCGGCCTCCAGCACACGGGCATAGAGGGTTTCCGCCTCGGCAAACCGTCCTGCGGCGTGCAGATCAAACGCCAGAAGAGTCGCTTCGGAGAGGGTGGCCATCGCTCCCTACATAGCCGAGAACAGGCCCCCGATCCAAAGCGAAATCCAAAGACGCCGTCCGCGGCGCGTCATCGGTCCTGAAGCGCGAAGCAGCCCTTCCCGGCCGTCTTCAGGGCGGCGCAGGCCGCATCGGCCTTCGTCGCGGCAAAGCCGGTCAGCCGGGCCTTGTAGAGACCGCCGGACCGCACGACCGCAGCGCTGGTGCCGGCGGCAAGGGCGCCCAGGCGCTTGGCCGTGGCGCGGGCGCTGCTCTGTGCGGCGGCATGGCTGGCGAAGGCGCCGACCTGGATGGACCAGGGACCGCCAATGGGGGGACCACCGGTGGATTTCGCAGCGGGGGGCGGCTTCACCGCCGGGGCGCCCACGCTCACCGCCGTGCTGCGCTGGGCGATCGAAGCGCTGTTCTTGGTAATCAGCAGATCCGGCTGCACGGGCGCCGGTTTGGCCGGGCTGGTCGGGCGTTTGAAGCCGGCATCCAGCAGGTCGGCAACCCGGTCGTCGCGGGAGTTGGCGCTGTGGCCGCCCATCACCACCGCGATCAGGCGGCGGCCGTCCCGCACCGCCGAGGCGGCGAGGTTGAAGCCGGAAGCGGCGATGTAGCCGGTCTTGATGCCGTCCATGCCTGGGTAGCGCGCCATCAGGCGGTTGTGGCCATAGACCGTGTCACCCTGCCAGTCGAAGCTGCGGCGCTGGAAATAGGCGTAATGGCGGGCGTGGCCGCGGATCAGCGCGCGGGAGAGGATCGCCATGTCGCGCGCCGTTGTCCGCTGCAGCCGGTCGGGCAAGCCCGACGCGTTGCGGAAGACCGTGCGGCGCATGCCGATCGCCCGGGCACGGGCGGTCATCTTCGCGGCGAAGGCGGTCTCGCTGCCGCCCAGCGCCTCCCCCAGCACCACCGCGACGTCGTTGGCCGAGCGGGTGACCAGCGCCAGGATCGCCTGCTCCACCGTGATGGTGCTGCCGGGGGCCAGCCACAGCCGCGACGGCGGCATCGACGCGGCATGCTGCGACACCACGAGGCTTTGGTCCAGCCGCAGCGTGCCGCGTTCCAGCGCCTCGAAGGTCAGCATCAGCGTCATCATCTTCGTCAGCGATGCCGGATAGGTCAGGGTGTCGGCATTGCGCCCCTGCAGGACCGTGCCGCTGCCGGCGTCCATCAGGATTTCCGCCGCGACCGGCAGGGGAGTCTTTTTCGCCGAGCGCTTGGCCAAGGCCGGCAGGGGCGTCAGCAGGACCGCGACCAGAGCCGTGAGGACGGTCAGGGAGAGCAGCAGCGTCGAGACGCGGGCGAGCGGGTGCATCGTCTCAGGTCTCCCTAGATGCCGTCGGAAGGGCCGTCGGACAGAAGCTTCCGCACCATGGCGCGGAAGGCGTCGACCGCCACGGGCTTGACCAGCATGCGCATGTTGTGGCCAAGCCCATCCTCGCCGTCGCCGTGCCTGTCGTCCAGGGCTTGAAAGGCATAGCCGGTCAGGAACAGGACCTTCAGATCGGGATAGTGCGCCTGCGCCGCCTCCGCCAGTTGACGGCCGTTCAGACCGGGCAGCCCGACATCGGTCACCAGCAGGTCGACCGGCGGATTTGCCCCGGCTTTGTCTTTGGTTCCCGCTTGGGCATTTGTCAGTCGGGCAAGCGCCGAGGTGCCGTCGGCGGCTTCCAGCGTGGTGTAGCCGTCGCTCTCCAGCACCTCCACCAGCAGCATGCGGACCAGCTCCTCGTCCTCCACCACCAGCACGGTGCCCCGCCCGGTCCGGCCGGGCGGCAGCGCCGGCACGGCGGCGGGCTGCGCCTGTCCGGTGCAAGCGGCGGCGGCATGATCGCGCGGCAGGTGGAGATGCACCGCGGTGCCGCGGCCGACCGCGCTGTCGATGCGGACGAAGCCCCCGGACTGGCGGGCGAAACCGTAGAGCTGGCTCAGCCCCAGGCCGGTGCCCTGGCCGATCGGCTTGGTGGTGAAGAAGGGCTCGAAGACGCGGGCCAGCACGTCGGGCGGCATGCCGGTCCCGCTGTCGCGCACGGTCAGCACCGCATAATCGCCGGCCTGCACCCCGGGATCGTTGACGAGGTCGGCCGGTGAAAAAGCGGCATTGGCGGTCTCCACCGTCACGCATCCGCCCTCCGGCATGGCGTCGCGGGCGTTGATCACCAGATTCAGCAGGGCGCTCTCGATCTGGTTCACGTCGGCATGGACCGGCCACAGCGTCTCCGCCAGCCGCCGCTCCAGCCGGATCTGCTCGCCCACCGAGCGGCCCAGCAGATCCCACAGCCCGGCCACAAGCCCGTTCAGCTCGACGCGCTCCGGCTTCAGCGGCTGGCGCCGGGCGAAGGCCAGCAGGCGCCGGGTCAGGGTGGCGGCCCGGTCCACCGCGGCGCGGGCGGTGGCGGTGAAGGGGGCGATGTCGCTGCGCCCGACCGACAGCCGCTGGTCGATCAGCTCCAGGCTGCTGCTGATCGCCTGCAGCAGGTTGTTGAAGTCATGGGCGACACCGCCGGTCAGCTGGCCGACCGCCTCCATCTTCTGAGCCTGGGCCAGGGCCTCGCGCGCCTCATCCAGCGCCTGCTGGGCCTTGCGGCGCTCGGTGATGTCGCGGGTGACCTTGGCGAAGCCGCGCAAGGTCCCGGTCTCGTCACGGATCGGGTCGATGACGACGCTGGCCCAGAAGCGGGTGCCGTCCTTGCGCAGGCGCCAGCCCTCCGCCTCGAACCTGCCCTCCGACAGGGCGGTGGCGAGCGCGCGCTGCGGCATGTCGGCGGCGCGGTCCTCCGGCGTGTAGAAGCTGGAGAAATGCCGGCCGATGATCTCGTCGGCGGCATAGCCCTTCATCCGGGCCGCCCCGGCATTCCAGCTGCGGACGATGCCAGCGGGATCGAGCATGAAGATCGCATAGTCGACCACGCTCTGGACCAGCAGGCGGAACTGCCGTTCGCCGGAGATGGGCTCCCAGGCGGGCGCGACACGTTCGTCCTTCATAACAACGACTTTCCGGAACACAGGGGGGAGTGAGACACGGGAAGTGCGATGATTCCCGTTCGACACCGACGGGGTCAATAACCCAATGCGAATAGTCGGGTATTATTCCGCCGCATCACGCGGGATGTTCCGGGATTAATCCGGCGCGATTTGAGGGCGGGAAAATTTGATAATAGGGAAATTCGCGGGGGAATTTACGGCCGGCACGAGAAAGGGGCGGGGCGGCGAACCGCCCCGCGAGATCCCTTTGGTCCAGGCTCAGCGCGGGGCCAGCACCATGACCATCATGCGGCCTTCGACCCGGGGCATCTGCTCGACCTTGGCGATGTCCTGGAGCTGGTCACGCACGCGGACGAGCACGTTCAGACCGAGATCCTGGTGCGCCATCTCGCGACCGCGGAAGCGCATGGTCATCTTGACCTTGTCGCCTTCCTCGATGAAGCGGATGGCGGAACGCATCTTCACGTCATAATCGTGATCGTCGATGTTCGGCCGAAGTTTGATTTCCTTCAGCTCGATGATCTTCTGCTTCTTCCGCGCCTCGTTGGCCTTCTTCTGCTCCTCGAAACGGAACTTGCCGTAATCGAGGATCTTGCAGACAGGCGGATCCGCCTGGGGCGCCACTTCGACGAGGTCGAGGTCGGCATCCGCGGCGGCTTCCAGCGCTTGGCGGAGCGGCACCACGCCGACCATCTCGCCGTCGGCGCCGACGAGGCGGACCATACGGGCGGTGATTTCACGGTTGAGGCGCGGGCCTTCGCGGACGGGGTCCGCGTCGTAGAGCTTGGCTATGGTGATCTCCTATAGTCGTGGATGGGTAGAAAGGGACGAGCCCGGGCCGATAGGATCAGCCCAGGATGTCGAGCACAATCTGCCGCAGTTCGCCCCGGGTCAAGCCGGACGGCTCAGGCTTGGAGCGAAAATCGGGCTTTTTGCTTTCAGCTGCGGCGAATTGGCCAGCGGAGAGGCGGGTAGAGGCCAGATGGACCGGCGCAAGCGCGGGCTGGGCGGCAAAATGGCGAGCGGTCTGCGAAAGGGCGGAAACGATCGGGGTCGTCATGAAAATCCTCCAGGCCGGATGGGCGGACCGATGGATTTCGGTGCCGGCCGGCTCTTGTTCGTGTGTGGCGTCGTGAAACGGGAGCCGCGGCGGCGCAACACCGCCGCAGGAGACTCCGATAAAGTAAAACAGGCCCCGGCATGGGCATGTTCCAAACGGCCGGCGCCCCCACGAAGGCTCTCTCCCGCCGGGGCGGGATAAGGTGGGGGGCGGCACAGCCCGAGCGGTTCTGCCCAGACGGTCTTCGGCCAGTCTCCAGATGGGGAGCGGGGTGGGATTTTCAAGCCGTTCCGCACCGACTCCCCGTCTTACCGCCGGACCCGCAGGGAACGTGGGAAGCCCTTGATGGTTTCGTCTCCACCGGACCTGACGATCGGGACGGGCGGGCGAAGGAGGGCGGCGATGCGGTGGCAGGGCGGACGGGAAAGCGAGAATGTCGAGGACCGCCGCGGACAGGGAGGCCTGGGCGGCAGGCTAGGCGGCGGCGGGCTCGGGGGAGGGGGCATCCGCATCGGCGCGGGCGGGCTGGGCGTCGGCGGCGTCATCGTGGTGCTGCTGGTCTCGATGGTGCTGGGGGTCGATCCCACGGTGCTGCTGGGCGGCGGCGAGCAGGGAGACCGGACCACCGCAGACCGCACCCAGATCGGCGAGGCCGCTCCGCGCAGCCAGGGCGACGACGAGCTGAAGCGCTTCGTCTCCGTCGTGCTGGCCGACACCGAGGACACCTGGCAGGGCCT
>NZ_JBSNCI010000007.1:0-394249 GCF_058780665.1 Azospirillum sp. UENF 112521 | reverse complement strand
TCGCCGACGATGCCGCGGCGGAAGACCAGCACGCAGACGACGAAGATGCAGCCGATCACCACCGGCACCGGCAGGCTGGTGGAGGCGAGGTAGCTTTCCAGCGTCACCACCAGCCCGGCACCGACCACCGGCCCGAACAAGGTGCCCATGCCGCCCAGCAGCGTCATCAGCACCACCTCGCCCGACATCTGCCACGTCACGTCGGTCAGGCTGGCGAGCTGGAACACCAGCGCCTTGGTGCCGCCGGCAAGCCCTGCCAGCGAGGCCGACAGCACGAAGGCCACCAGCTTGTAGCGGTCGGTGCGGTAGCCGAGCGACACCGCCCGCGGCTCGTTCTCGCGGATCGCCTTCAGCACCTGGCCGAAGGGCGAATGCACCGTGCGCCAGATCAGGGCGAAGCCGGCGACGAAGATCGCCAGCACGGTGTAGTACATGGTCAACGGCTGGCCGAGGTCGAACAGCCCGAACAGGGTGCCGCGCGGCACGCCCTGGATGCCGTCCTCGCCGTGGGTGAAGGGAAGCTGGAGCGCCAGGAAGAACACCATCTGGCTCAGCGCCAGCGTGATCATGGCGAAATAGATGCCCTGGCGGCGGATGGCGATCAGGCCGAAGACCAACCCCATCAGGCCTGCGACCGCGGTGGCGGCGATCAGCCCGAACTCCGGCGCCCAGCCCCAGACCTTCACCGTGTGGGCGGCGATGTAGGCCGCACCGCCGAAGAAGGCGGCATGGCCGAAGCTGAGCAGGCCGGCGAAGCCGATCAGCAGGTTGAAGGCGCAGGCGAACAGCGCGAAGCACAGCACCTTCATCAGGAAGACGGGATAGAGCGCATAGGGCGCCAGGACTGCCAGCAGCAGCCCGGCCCCGGCCAGCAGGATCTTCGGCGAGCCGCCATACATGACGATACCTTCGTGCAGTGTGTCCCTGGTTTGCATGGTCATGGCTTATCTCTCCCGTCCGAACAGACCGGCCGGCTTCACCATCAGCACCACGGCCATGATGACGAACACGACGATGTTGGAGGCCTCGGGGTAGACCACCTTGGTCAGCCCCTCCAGCAGTCCCAGGCCCAGCCCGGTGACGATGGCGCCGAGGATCGAGCCCATGCCGCCGATCACCACCACCGCGAACACCACGATGATCAGGTTCGACCCCATCAGCGGCGACACCTGATAGATGGGTGCGGCCAGCACGCCGGCCAGACCGGCCAGCGCCACGCCGAAGCCGTAGGTCAGCGACACCATCACCGGCACATTGATGCCGAAGGCCTGCACCAGCGTCGGGTTCTCCGTCGCCGCCCGCAGATAGGCGCCGAGCTTGGTCCGCTCGATGGCGAACCAGGTGCCGAGACACACCAGAAGCGAGGCCACCACCACCCAGCCGCGGTAGGTCGGCAGATACATGAAGCCCAGGTTGGTGCCGCCCTTCAGCAGGTCGGGGATCGGGTAGGGCTGGCCCGACACGCCATACTGGTGGCGGAAGGCGCCCTCGAAGATCAGCGCCAGCCCGAAGGTCAGCAGCAGCCCATAGAGATGGTCGACCTTGTAGAGCCGGCGCAGCATGGTGCGCTCCAGCACCAGCCCGACGGCGCCGACCGCCAGCGGCGCCAGCACCAGCGCCCCCCAATAGCCGACGCCGGCATAGCTCAGCAGCAGCCACGCCACGAAGGCGCCGACCATGTAGAGCGCGCCATGCGCCATGTTGACGACGTTGAGCATGCCGAAGATCACCGCCAGCCCCAGGCTGAGCAGCGCATAGAAGGAGCCGTTGATCAGGCCGAGCAGGAGCTGGCCGAACAGGGCTTGCGGCGGAATGCCGAACAGGTGCGACATCGGACGGTCCTCTCCCGCTCACACGCCGAGATAGGTGTGCAGCTTGTCCATGTTGGCGTGGAGCTGGTCGTTGGGGATCATGTCGACCACATGGCCTTCCTCCATCACGTAATGGCGGTCGGCGATGGTGGCGGCGAAGCGGAAGTTCTGCTCGACCAGCACGATGGTGAAACCGCGTGCCTTGAGCGCCCGCACCGCCACGCCGATCTGCTCGATGATGACCGGGGCCAAGCCCTCGGTCGGCTCGTCCAGCAGGATCAGGGTGGCGCCGGTGCGCAGGATGCGGGCGATCGCCAGCATCTGCTGCTCGCCGCCCGAAAGCCGCGTGCCCTGGGTCGAGCCGCGGCCCTTCAGGTTGGGGAACAGCTCGTGGATCTGCGGGACGGTCATCCCGCCCTCCTTGACCACCGGCGGCAGCGTCAGGTTCTCGTCCACGCTGAGCGAGGAGAAGATGCCGCGCTCCTCCGGCACATAGCCGATGCCGAGGCGGGGGATTTTGTGCTGGGCCATGCCGATCAGCTCGGTGCCCTGGAAGCGGATCGAGCCGGTGCGCTTGCCCATGATGCCCATGATGGCGCGCATGGTCGAGGTCTTGCCGGCGCCGTTGCGGCCCAGCAGCGTCACCACCTCGCCTTGCCGCACCTCCAGGCTGACGCCGTGCAGCACATGGCTCTCGCCGTAGAAGCCGTGCAGGTCGGCGATCTCCAGCATCGCCGTTCCCACTTGGGCGGTCTTGGTCTGCATCCCGTCAGGCATGTCCGGTCCCCCCCGTGCCCATATATGCTTCCATCACCTGCGGGTTCTTCGAGACGACCTCGTAGGGCCCCTCCGCCAGGATCTCGCCGCGGCGCAGCACGGTGATGGTGTCCGACAGGTGGGCGACGACCGACAGGTTGTGCTCCACCATCAGAACGGTGCGGTCGGCGGCGACGCGCTTGATCAGGGCTGCGGTGCCCTCGATGTCCTCGTGCCCCATGCCGGCCAGCGGCTCGTCGAGCAGCATCACCTCCGGGTCGAGCGCGAGCGTGGTGGCGATCTCCAGGGCGCGCTTGCGGCCATAGGGCAGCTCGGCGGCCAGATGGCCGGCCCAGGGGGTGAGGTTCACCGCCTCGATCAGCTCCAGCGCCCGGTCGTGCAGGTCGTAGAGCGACGATTCGGACTTCCAGAAATGGAAGCTGGTGCCGAGCGGCCGTTGCAGGGCAACACGGACATTCTCCAGCACGCTGAGGTGCGGGAAGACGGCCGAGATCTGGAAGGAACGGACCAGACCCATCAGTGCGATGTCGGCGGGCTTGGTGCGGGTGATGTCGCGGCCCTTGTAGAGGATCTGGCCGCGGGTGGGGGTGAGGAACTTGGTCAGCAGGTTGAACACCGTGCTCTTGCCGGCGCCGTTCGGGCCGATCAGTGCGTGGATGGTGCCGCGGCGAACCTGCAGGTTTACCTCCTTCACCGCCACGAAGCCCTTGAACTCCTTCGTCAGACCACGCGCTTCCAGGATGATGTCGTCGGTGGTCATTCCTGTCCTCTTCCGGTCTTGGGTCGGCCGTCCGGCAGCGGGCCGACATAGCGTGAGGACGGTCGCAGCATGCGTCCGGTCCGTTCCTGTTCACGCACATGCGCCGCCCATCCGGCCGCGCGGCTGGCGGCAAAGAGCGGTGTGAAGCCGGCACGCGGCACACCGAGCGCTTCCAGCAGCAGGGCGGCGTAGAATTCCACATTGGTGTGCAGGGTCCGCTCGGGACGGCGCGCCGCCATCACCGAAAGAACCGTCCGCTCGACGGCTTCGGCAAAGGCAAGCCGTCCCTCCGGTGCCCGGCCCGCGCCGGACTTTTGCAGCGCCAGCAGGCTGTCCTTCATGATGTCCGCGCGAGGATCGCGGATGTGGTAGGCCCGCGACCCGAAGCCCATCAGACGCTCGCCCCGATCGAGCGCCGCCGTCACCCAGCCTTCCGCATGGTCCGCCTCGCCGATGGCGTCGAGCATGTCGAGGACCAACCCCGGCGCGCCGCCATGCAGCGGCCCTTCCAGCGCGCCCAGCGCCGCCACCGCGGCCGCCGACAGGCCGCCCCCGGTCGAGGCGACCACGCGGGCGGTGAAGGTCGAGGCGTTCACGCCGTGATCGACCATCGCGACCAGATAACGGTCCAGCGCCCGCGTCTCCGCTTCGCCGGTGGCGGCATCATGGATCATGCGCAGCAGATCGGCGGCATGCGGCAAGGAACGGTCCGGGGCCACCGGGGCCTGTCCACGAACCAGCCGGATGGCCGCAGCGGCGGCAACGGCGGTGCCCGCCACCAGCATCGGCGGCGTCATCGCGGCGCCCGGCAGCGAGGCCAGCAGAAAGCGCTGACACTCGATCACGCTGAGATCGGACGGCATCGCCACGAAGCGGGGAGAGAGCCGCGCAAAGGCGTCGCATCTCGCCGCAGCCAGAGCCTCCCGGCTCATCTGTTCCGGAAGCTCCGCGTCCCACAGGATCGCCACGACTTCTTCATAGGGGCGGGCGATCAGATCGGGCAGTCGATGCCCACGCATCACCATCTCGCCCGTCGCGGGATCGCCCCCGCTCAGGCTGGTTTCGGCGGCCGATATCCGCTCCATCGTCATGCTGTCCGGTAAGGGGTGGGAGACGCCACCGCCGGAAGAGCCGCGGCGGATTCGGTGTGAATCCTAAGCAATCAGCCCTCCGGCTCAACTTCATATATGTAAGCGGGGCATTACCAACGGTTATGCCCCGCCACGAGCGAAGCCCGGTGGGGCGGCGCCTACATCTTCTTGACCAGAGGGCAGTCGCTTTCCGACAGCGGCCGGAAGGCACGGTCGGCGGGAACGCTGCGGACCAGCTTGTAATAGTCCCAGGGCGACTTGGAGTCGGCCGGGGTCTTGACCTGGAAGAGATACATGTCGCGCAGCACCCGGCCGTCCTCGCGCACGGTGCCGTTCTTCGTCATGAAGTCGTTCACCGGCGTTTCCTTCATCGTCTTCATGACGGTCGGGGCGGCGTCGGTCCCGGCGGCCTTGACCGCCTTCAGGTAATGGCTGACCGCCCCGTAGACGCCGGCCTGGTAGAAGGTCGGCATCGCCTTGCGCTTCTCGAAGAAGCGCTTGGAGAAGGCGCGCGTCTGGTCGTCCATGTCCCAGTAGAAGGGCGTCGTCAGCATGATGCCCTGGGTCGCCGGCAGGCCCAGCGCGTGGACCTCGCTGATGGCGAGCAGCAGCGCCACGATGTTCTTGCCCGACTGGCCGAGCCCGAATTCCGCCGCCTGCTTGATGGCGTTCTGGGTGTCGGCCCCGGCGGTGGCGAGCGCCACGACCTTGGCCGGCGACGCCTGGGCCTGGAGCAGGAAGGAGGAGAAGTCGGCATTGTTCGCCGGCATGCGGACGCTTCCCACCACCTTGCCCTTCTGGCTCTCGACGACGGCGCCGGTGTCACGCTCCAGCGCATGGCCGAAGGCATAGTCGGAGGTCAGGAAGTACCAGCTGTCGAAGCCCGAGGCGACCACCGCCTCGCCGGTCACATGGGCCAGCGCGTAGGTGTCGTAGGTCCAGTGGATGCCGTTCGGCGTACAGGCCTTGCCGGTCAAATCGGAGCTGGCCGGCGAGGAGAAGATGGCGACGCGGTTCTTTTCCTTGGTGATCTGCTGCACCGCCAGCGCCACGGCGGAGTTCGGCACATCCATGATGGCGTCGACCTGATCGACGTCGTACCAGCGCCGGGCCGTCGAGGCGCCGACATCGGCCTTGTTCTGGTGGTCGGCGAAGATCAGCTCGATGGGCGTGCCGTTGACGGCGCCGCCGAAATCCTCCACCGCCATCTGCGCCGCGGTGATCGATCCCTGTCCGGTGCTGTCGGACAGCTGGCCCGACAGGTCGGTCAGGATGCCGATCTTGATCTTGCCGTCGCTGTAGGCGGCGCTTTGCGCGAGCGCCGGTTGGGACAGGCTGTGGGCGAACAGGCAGGCGGCGACGGCCGCCGTTACGGCGTAACGGTTCATCAGTTCCTCCCTAGGGCGTTTTTATGGATGGCCGGCTTTCCGGACGGTCAGAACGGCGTCGCTGGAGGCCGCCGCATGCTGGGCGGCCAGCCGGCCGAACACCGCGCCGCGCAGGACCGAGGTCGAGCCGGTGTAGACTTGGTGATAGAGGCCGACCGTCTCGCCCGCCGCATAGAGTCCCGGCATCGGCCGGCCATTGCCGTCCAGCACGCGGGCATCGGCATCCACCTTCAATCCGCCGAAGGTGAAGCAGTTGGCCGAGACGATGGGGAAGGCGCGGAACGGCCCCTTGGTCAGCGGGCGCGCCCAGTTGGTCTTGGCCGGGCTCAGCCCGGTGGTCGCCAGACCGTCCACCCGCGTCGGGTCGAAGCGGGTGGCATCGGCGGGACAGGCGGCGTTGTAGGCGGCGACCGTCGCCAGCGTGGCGTCCGGCGGCAGGCCCAGCTTTTCGACCAGGGCTTCCAGCGTCGGCGCCTCGATGGCCGGCACGTCGCTGCGGATGCTGGTGCGCCAGCGCGGAATGTCCTCCACCTGATCGTCGAACAGCACATAGGCGATCCCGTCGGGCTGATCGGCGACGATGCGGGTGATGGCGTCGTAGGTGGCGTCGGCGGTGCCCGGAGCCTCGTCGAGGAAGCGTTCGCCGTGCTTGTTGACCAGCACGCCATAGGGCCAGATGAAGATCACCGCTTCCGGCTGGCGGGAGCGCGGGTCGACCGGTTCGGCATGGTAGGAGCCGAAGTCGCCGGCCGCCGCCGCCCCGGCGTCGAGCGCCATGCGGATGCCCTCGCCGCGGTTGTAGTAGCCGCCGCGCGCCACCGGCCGCACATGCTTGGCGCGCTGGCCCATGTAGCGGGTCATCATCTCCGGGTTGCCCTGATAGCCGCCCGACGCCAGGATGGTCGACCGGCCGCGGATGGCGACGCGCAGCCCGTCCGTCCCAGTGGCGTAAACGCCGCCGATGCGGCCCCGGTCGTCGCGCAGCAGGTCGAGCGCCGTGGTGCGGTAGAGCACGCGGGCGCCCAGCGCCTTCGCCTCCGCCATCAACCGTTCGATCAGGGCGAGGCCGCCGCCCTGCGCGGCGATGCGCTGGGTGTTCTGGGTCAGCAGATAGATCGGTTGCGGCTCGAACCGCAGGCCGAAGCCCTTCAGCCAGGCGATGGTCGGCGGCACCCGCTCGGCGAAGCGGGAGATCACTTCCGGATCGGGGAAGGGGTGGGCCTTCACATAGTCCGGCCAATGCTCGTACGGTTCGGCGGCGGCGGCCAGCACGTTGGGGTCGATGTTCAGCCCGGCATTGGCGGCGAAATGCTCCTCGAAATCGTCGGAGATCTCGGAATCGTTCTTCATCCGCATATAGGCTTCGGTCCAGCGCGAATTGCCGCCGAAATCCTCCTCGGGCGCCCGCTCCAGCAGGGTGACCGACAGGCCGGCCTGCAGCGCCGTCACCGCCGCCGAAAGCCCGGCGATGCCGCAGCCGACGATGACCAGATCGCTGATGGCCAGATCGCTAATGGGGTGCTCAGACATCCGTGTTTCCTCCGTCATTTCTTTCGTCTCCAGACCTGTCCGGCATCATCCCGCCCACATCATCCGGCAAGGCGCTGCCGGTTGCCGTCGGGCTCGCTGTCGGCCACGACGATTCCGGCCCCCGTCAGCTGTTCGATCGCCGCTTGGCCGTAGCCGAGTTCGGCCAGCACCGCGCAGGTGTCCTGTCCGACGCGCGGCGGGTCGCGGCGGATCGTGAGATCGGTGTCCGCCACCTGGATCGGCAGCCGCGGCAGGGCGGTCCGCACCCCGTTCGGCAGGGTGGTCGGCATCAGCCCGCCGGTGGCCCGCAGATGCGGATCCTCGAACAGAATCCTCCGGCCGGGCGATGGGCGCGAAGGGAATGCGGGCGCGCTCGCACACCGACACCGCCTCCTCCATCGACAGGCTGCCGAACAGCGCCGTCAGCAGCGGCAGCAGACGCGGCCGGGCGGCGATGCGGTCGTTGTTGGTGCGGAACCCGGGATCGTCGCGCAGGTCCGGCCGGTCGATGACGGCGCAGAAGCGCTCCCAATGGCTGTCGGTGGTGATGCCGACGAAGATCGGCCGCCCGTCGGCGGTGCGGAAGGTCTCGTAGACCGCCCAGGCCGACACGCGCTCCGGCATCGGCGGGATCGGCCCGTCCGCCTGGGCGGCGTAGCAGAGATGCTGCCCCATCAGGAACACCGTTGTTTCAAACAGGGCGGTCTCGATGGTCTGGCCCTTGCCGATCCGTTCCCGCTCGCGCAGCGCCACCAGGATGGCGATGACGGCGAACATGCCGCCGGTGATGTCCACGACCGAGGTGCCGGCGCGCAACGGCCGGCCGCTCGGCCCGGTCATGTAGGCGAGCCCGGTCATCATCTGCACCACCTCGTCGAGCGCGAGGCGGTTGGCATAGGGGCCGTCGAGGAACCCCTTCAGGCTGGCATAGATCAGGCGCGGGTTGACGCGGGCCAGCGCGTCGGCGCCCAGCCCCAGCCGCTCCATCGTGCCGGGGGCGAAATTCTCCACCAGCACGTCGGCCTCGGCAACGAGACGATGGGCGATGTCGCGGCCCTCCGGCGTCTTCAGATCGACGGCGATGGAGCGCTTGTTGCGGTTGAAATAGCCGAAATAGCCGGTGCCGAAGCCCTTCAGATGGCGGGTCGGCTCGCCGTTGGGCACCGGTTCAACCTTCACCACGTCGGCGCCGAGGTCGGCGAGGATCATGGCGCAGGACGGCCCCATCACCGTATGGCCGAAATCGACGACCTTGACGCCGGCCAAAGGAAGCGGTTTGCCAGGGGCTTCGGCGGGGGATCGGTCGGTCATGCTCCGTCTCCCGGAATCTCTTCTGAAACCGGACGGGGCGACGCCCCGTCATAGCGGTAGGGGATGGACGGCGGCATCGGTCCCTTGATGCGGCCGCCCTGCTGGGACTGCTCCCAGGCGTGGGCCAGGATGCCGACCGAGCGCGACAGCACGAACAGCCCGCGCCCGAGCCCGGACGGGAAGCCGAGTTCGGCGAACACCACGGCGGTGGCGCCGTCGATGTTCATCGGAAGCCGCTTGCCCTTGCGCGCGGCCAGCGCATCCTCCACCGCACGGCCGATGGCGGCGGCCTCCCCCGTCACGGCGCCCTCCCCCGTCGCCGCCTCCACCAGGGCCAGCAGACGGCCGGCGCGCGGATCGACGGGATGGAAGCGGTGGCCGAAGCCGGGGATATGCTCGCGCCGCTCCAGCCGGGCGGCGATCTCGCTCTCCGCCGCCCCCGCCACGGACATGCCTTCGGTCATGCGGGCGGCGACTGCGGCGTAGAGGTCCATGCACTGCTGGCCGGCACCGCCATGGACATCGCCCAGCGCGTTGATGCCGGACGCCATGGCGTTGTTCAGCCCGACCCCGCAGGTGGCGGCCATGCGGGCGGTGGCGATGGACGGCGCCTGCGGCCCGTGATCCACCGCCGCCACCAGCGCGGCCCCCAGCAACCGGCCTTGCGCCGGTGTCGGCAATTCGCCGCGCAGCATCAGCCAGATCATGTCGGGGAAGCCGATCGTACCGATCAGCTCCTCTATGGCATAGCCGCGCACCCGGATCGAACCCGGATGGATGTCGATGATCGACGTCCGCCACCAGCCGGTGGCGCTGTCGATGGTCGCTTCAGACATGGGAACGCTCCCGGAGGACTTCCCCCCGTCGGCCCGGCCTCAGCCGAGCACGAAGGGGTTGGCGCGGTTGGGTTTCGTGGTGATCCAGACGGACTTGGTCTGGAGATATTCCTTGATCGCCTCCACGCCCCCCTCGCGGCCGAGGCCGGAGCGCTTGTAGCCGCCGAAGGGCGTGGTGAAGCTGGTCGAGCGGTAGTTGTTCACCCACACCGTTCCGGCGCGCAGCCGGTCGACGCAGTACATCGCGCGGTGCAGGTCGCGGGTCCACACGCCGGCCGCCAGGCCGAACTCGACGTCGTTGGCGATGCGCAACGCATCGTCCTCGTCCTCGAAGGGGATGACGCAGAGGACAGGGCCGAACACCTCCTCCTGGGCGATGCGCATGTCGTTGCGCACCTGGGTAAAGATGGTCGGCGCCACGAACTGCCCCTGGCCGTAGTCCGGCCCCGACAGGGCATGGCCGCCGAGCGCGCAGACCGCGCCCTCGTCCTTCGCCATGTCGATCATCCGCAGGATCTTCTCCCATTGCGGACGGGTGGCGATGGGGCCGATCTGCGTGTCCATCCTGGACGGGTCGCCGATGCGCGCCTCGCCCGCCGCCGCGACCAGCTTGCCCACGAAGGCGTCGTGGATGGATCTCTGGACCAGCAGGCGCGAACCGGCCATGCAGGTCTGTCCCGAGGCGCCGAACACGCCGGAAATGGCGCCCTTCACCGCCTGGTCGAGGTCGGCATCGTCGAAGACGATGTTCGGCGACTTGCCGCCCAACTCCAGCGTCACCTTCTTCAGGCCCGGCGCCGCGGCCTCGTTGACGCGCTGGCCGCCGATGTCGCCGCCGGTGAAGGCGATCTTGGCGGTCAGGGGATGGCGCACCAGCGGCTCGCCCACTTCCCCGCCGAAGCCGGTGACGACGTTGACGACGCCGCGCGGGAACCCCGCCTCATGCGCCAGCTTCGCCAGCTCCAGGATGGAGGCGGAGGTGTATTCCGACGGCTTGATGACGAGGGTGTTCCCGGCCGCCAGCGCCGGAGCCATCTTCCAGGTGGTCAGCGCCAGCGGCGAATTCCACGGCGTGATGGCAACGACGACGCCGAGCGGCTCGTACTTCACATAGTTGAAGACATCGGCCTTGTTGATCGGCACGACGGCGCCCTGAACCTTGTCGGCCAGCCCGGCATAGTAATGGAACCATTGGGCGACGTTCCGCACCTGCCCGCTGACCTCGGCCATCAGCTTGCCGTTGTCGCGCTGCTCGATGGCGCCCAGCCGGTCGACATTGTCCTCGATCAGCCCGGCCAGCCGGCGCAGCAGCGCGCCACGCTGGGTCGCGGTCAGCCCGGCCCAGTCCGGCGACAGGAAGGCGCGGTGCGCGGCCTCAACCGCGCGGTCCGCATCGGCCTGCGTGCCGCGCGGGATCTCCGCCCAGGCCCGCCCCGAAAAGGGCTCCGTCGTCTCGAACCACGCGTTGGAAACCGGATCGCACCAGTCCCCATCGATGAACAGCTTGTAGCGTTCCACCCTTCGCCTCGCAAAAGTTCTGTTAGATAGAACCGTGTTTCATCTAAGAGAACATATGAGGGCAAATTGCGTCAAGCCTGAACCATTTGCCCCCGCACTTTTCTCGCGGCCGGGACTTGTTCGGGCCGTCCTTGACGGCCGATGGGGGTGTCGGGGAAGAATGCGCGCCGAGGCCGCCAATGAAGGGTGCGACATGACCGATGCGAAGCCGACCACCACCACCGCCTCCGCCGGGGGGGTGGAGTCCGTCGACCGGGCATTGAGCATCGTCGGCTGCTTCCAGGCGGGCGATCATGCGTTGAGCCTGACGGAGATCGCGGCGCGGACCGGGCTCTACAAGAGCACCATCCTGCGGCTGACCGTGTCGCTGGAGAAGGCCGGCTATCTCGTCCGCCACCAGGACAAGTCCTACCGGCTCGGCCCGGAGCTGATGCGGCTGGGGGGGCTCTACCAGCGCTCGCTACGGCTGGAGGACCATGTGCGGCCGGTGCTGCGCCAGCTGATGCGGGAAACCGGGGAAAGCGCTTCCTTCTTCCGGCGCGAAGGGGCGTGGCGCATCTGCGCCTTCCGCGAGGATTCGACGCAGGCGATCCGCGACCATGTCCATGAAGGCGACCGCCTGCCTCTGGACCGGGGGGCCGCCGGCCATGTGCTCACCCGCTTCGCCGGGCAGGGATCGGCGGCCGACTTTGCCGCCTTGCCCCTGCTCTCCTTCGGCGAGCGCGAGTCCGAGACCGGGGCCGCCGCCGTGCCGGTCTTTTCACAACGGGACGGGCTGATCGGCGCATTGACCCTGTCGGGACCGCTGACCCGCTTCACCGGGGAGCGGGTCGCGGTGATGGCGCCCCTGCTGCTGGCTGCCGGCAGCCGCCTGTCGGAGACGCTGGGCGGACATTACCCGGATCAGCCGTCGCCTTGTGCATAGGCGACGGCAGCCCAAACCGACCAAACGGTGAGACCATGGGCCCGGCGCCTGCAACCTGCATGGCGCGGAGTCCGCCTTCGCCCCCCGCGTAAGTTCGCCTTATCTGCCCTATCCGACGATGCCGGCATCGTGAAGGCGGCCGATCTCCGTGGACGGCAGCCCCAGCAGATCGGCCAGCACCGCGTCGGTGTCCTGCCCCAGACTGGGGGCCGGGCGATGGTCGGTGCGCTCGCCCAGGCCGGGAAAGCCGAGCGGCGAGCCGGGAACCAGCAGCGGCCCGACGCCGGGCTGGTCGATTTCGCGGAAAAGCGGGTTGGCGGTGGAGCAGCGCACGTCCTCGGCGACGAGCTGGCCGAAATCGCGATAGGGGCCCCACAGCACGCCCGAGCCGGCGAACGCGCCCTCCACCTGCGACAGCGTGCGCGCGGCGAACCAGGGAGCGAGCACGGCAGAGATCGCGTCGCGGGCCTGGAAGCGCCCGCCTTCGTCGTCCATGTCCACGCCCATCAGCGGGCCGATCATCGCCAGCCGGTCGGCCAGCCCGGTCGCCTTGCCGAGCGCCTTCCACTGGCGGTTTGAAATGGCGACGACCATCGCGCGCCGCCCATCGGCGGTGGGAAAGTCGCGGCCATAGGCGCCATACAGGTCGTTGCCCATCGGCGGACGCACGGCGCCGTTCACCCGCACGTCGGCGAGGTAGCCGAGATTGCCGATTGTCGCCAGCATCACGTCGGCCAGCGCCACCGTCACCTCCTGCCCCCGGCCTGTGCGGCGCCGCTGCCGGTCCGCCGCCAGCAGCCCGGTGGCGAGATAGAGGCCGGCCGCCACGTCCCAGGCCGGCAGGACATGGTTCACCGGTTCCCCTCCCCTGCCGGTCGCCATCGGGAATCCGCCGGCGCAGTTGACGGTGTAATCCACCGCCGCCGATCCGTCCGGGTTGCCGGTCAGCCGCAGCATGATCAGGTCGTCGCGCCTGGCGGACAGCGCCTCGTAGCCCATCCAGCCGCTGGCCGGCAGGTTGGTCAGCAGAAAGCCGGCATCCTCGCCCGACGCGGTGATGATCGCCTGGGCGATCTCCCGCCCCTCCGGCTTGTCGAGCGCCAGGGTGACCGACCGCTTTGCCTTGTTCAGCGCCGTCCAATAGAGGCTGGTGCCGTTGGGCGCTAGCGGCCAGCGGCGGTAGTCGATGTTGCCGCCGATGGGGTCGATGCGGATCACCTCCGCACCCAGCTGGGCCAGGGTCATGCCGCCCAACGGAGCCGCGACGAAGGCCGAGACTTCGACGATGCGCAGATCGGAAAGGAGCGAGGACATGGGGGAGGGATTCCGCTCGGGGTGGATGCAGGGGGGCGGGAGCCGGTCGGGTCGGGTCAGGCCGGAGCGCGGACGCACCCCGGCCTTGCACGGCCCGTCCTCAGACGCAGCGGCCGCCGTCGACCTCCAGCACCACGCCGGTGATGAAGGCCGCCTCGTCGGAGGCGAGATACAGCGCGGCGTTGGCGACATCGGAGGGCTGGCCCAGGCGGCCGAGCGGAACGATGCCCAGCATGCGCGCCCGCTTCTCCGGGGTGTCGCCGCCCATGAAGGTGGCGAGCAGCGGCGTTTCGGTGGCCACCGGAGCCAGCGCGCAGACGCGGATGTTGTCGGGCGCCAGTTCCAGCGCCAGCGACTGGGTGATGTTGTGCACCGCGCCCTTCGTGGCGTTGTACCAGACCAGGCCCGGACGCGGGCGCAGCCCGGCGGTGGAGCCGAGATTGAGGATCACGCCGGACTTCTGCGCCCGCATCGTCGCGACCACCGCCTTGGAATAGAGGTAGATCGACTTGACGTTCAAGGCGAAGACGCGGTCGAACTCCTCTTCGGTCACGGTCTCGAACGGACCGTTGGCGTGGGTGGAGCCGGCGTTGTTCACCAGGATGTCGAGGCGCCCGAATTTCTCGACCGTCGCGGCGATGGTCATCTCGACATCGGCGGTTTTGGTGACGTTGGCTTTGATGCCGATGGCGGCTTCGCCCAGCTGCTCCGCCACCGCGGCGGCGGCGTCGCCGTTGATGTCGACGACCGCCACGCGGGCGCCCTCGCGCACGAAGGTTTCGGCCATCGCAAGGCCCAGGCCCTGCGCCGCCCCGGTGATCAGGGCAACCTTGCCGTCCAGGCGCTTCGTCATTCTCGGTTCCTTCCCCAGGGAATTATGTGGTGATGGGGGAGGCTATCCGCGCTGAACCGGCCGTGCTATGGACCATCCGTCATAACTGCTATCAGCTGTCAAAGCATAACCGGGGAGAAAACGGCCCCGGGGTTCGTCACAGCGCGCTGTCCTCCCCGGCGCTGCCGGGCGCGACGACCTTGCCCTTCAGCACGCCGTTGGCGACGCATTTGACGACTTCGACATGGATCAGCCGCAGCAGGGCACGGGTCGCCTTCGACACCGGCTGATGCAGCGGCGTCGCCGTGACCAGCATGGCGTGCATGTCCTTCGACGTGATCTCGCGCGCGATCAGCCGGCCCTGGCGCACCTCGCGGTGGACGGCGCCGAAGGGAAGGATGGTCGATCCCATTCCCTCCTCCACCAGCTGCTTGATGGCGGTGACGGAGTCGATCTCCATATCGACCTGCAGATCGATGTCGGCCCGGCGCACTGCGGCATCCACCACCCGGCGCAGGCCGTTTTCCAGGCCGGGCAGCACGAAATGCAGGTCGGCCAGCATCTCGACCCCGACCGGCCCGTCGTCGCCGGCCGCCGCGTCCTTGGCCGATTGGACCAGCTGCAGACTTTCCACCAGCAGGGGAGACGACAGCATGCTGCGTCCGCGCCGCGCATCGTAGAGGACGGCGAGGTCCAGCCGCCCGCCTTCCACCCATTCCAGCAGCGTGCCGCTGAACACCTCGTGGATGCGCAGGGTCGCGTCGGGATAGTTCTCGTGGAAGCGGCGGGCCAGCGGAGCGCCCAGCGTGGCGCAGATCGAGGGCGGCAGCCCCAGCGTGACGGTCCCGGTCAGCCGCTCCGACTGGTCCTGGATCTCCTCCTTGATCTCGCTGAGCGCGCCCAGCAGGTGACGCACCACGTCGTAGAGCTTGCGCCCCTGCTGGGTCAGCGAGACGCCGCGGCCGTGACGGTAGAACAGGCTGGTGCGCAGCTCGTGCTCCAGCTTCTGGACCTGCCGGCTCAGCGCCGGCTGCGTGATGCCCAGCTTGACCGAGGCCTTGGAGAAGCTGCCAAGGTCGGCCACCTGAACGAAATAGCGCAGTTCCAGAAGTTCCATCGCGGGCGGCCTTGTCCTTTCAGTCCTCCCCGTCGGATAGCGAATACGCCGGTATGATACAAGCGTGGTCGCGACAGGTCAGTTCCGCCCGCCCGGCACCCCTCAATTGCGGCGCGACAGCAGACCGCGGGCGACGACCTGGGCCTGGATTTCCGCCGCCCCTTCAAAGATGTTCAGGATACGGGCGTCGCACAGCACCCGGCTGACCGGATATTCGACGGCGTAGCCGTTGCCGCCATGGATCTGCACCGAGTTGTCGGCGTTCGACCAGGCGACGCGCGCGGCCAGCAGCTTCGCCATGCCGGCCTCGATGTCGCAGCGGCGGTCGCTGTCCTTCTCCCGCGCCGCGAAATAGGTCAGCTGGCGGGCGATCATCGTTTCAACCGCCATCCAGGCCAGCTTGCCGGCGACGCGCGGGAAGGCGGCGAGCGGACGGCCGAACTGGACGCGCTCCTGGGCATAGCGCAGGCCGAGCTCCATAGCGTTCTGCGCCACGCCGACGGCGCGGGCGGCGGTCTGCACGCGGGCGGATTCGAAGGTCGCCATCAACTGCTTGAAGCCCTGGCCCTCGACGCCGCCCAGCAGGTTTTCGCGGGGGACGGCGAAGCCGTCGAAGCCGATTTCGTATTCCTTCATGCCGCGATAGCCCAGCACCGGGATCTCGCCGCCGCTCATCCCCTCGGCCGGGAAGGGGTCCGCCTCGGTGCCGCGCGGCTTCTCGGCCAGCAGCATCGACAGGCCGCGATAGCCGGGGGCGTCCGGATCGGTGCGCACCAGCAGCGTCATCAGGTCCGACCGGCTGCCATGGGTGATCCAGGTCTTCGCCCCGGTGACGCGATAGAGGTCGCCGTCCGGCACCGCGCGGGTGCGCAGGCTGCCCAGGTCGGACCCGGTGTTGGGCTCGGTGAAGACGGCGGTCGGCAGGATCTCGCCCGACGCGATGCGCGGCAGCCAGCGCGCCCGCTGTTCGGCGGTGCCGCCCATGCGGATCAGTTCGGCCGCGATCTCCGCACGGGTGCCGAGGGAGCCGACGCCGATGTAGCCGCGCGACAGTTCCTCCGTCACCACGCACATGGCGAGCTTGCCCATGCCGAGCCCGCCGTCCTCCTCCGGCACGGTCAGGCCGAACACCCCCATGTCCGCCATCCGCTCGACGACGGGAAGCGGGATCAGCTCGTCCTTCAGATGCCAGTCATGGGCATGCGGCTCCACCGCGTCGGCGACGAAGCGGCGGAACTGGTCGCGGACCATGTCCAGCGCCTCGTCCTCCAGCGCCATGTCGCCGAAGCCGCCGCCATGCAGCGCATCGGTCAGCAGTTCGGCGATGCGCAGCCGCAGGCCGGAGGCGTTGCCGGCGGCGATCAGCCGGCGCACCGCCTCGGTGCGGAAGGCGTCCCGCTCCGCCTCGCCCAGCCCGAAATCGGCCGGACGGACGATTTCGCCCTGGCTCATCGCCAGACCGCCGTCGAGCTGGGCCAGATACTCGCCGAACGCCGCCTGGAGCATGGCCGCTTCCAGTTCGCCCAGCCGGCCGGCATGGTCCAGCCGTTCCGCCCAGCCCCGCATCTGGCGCAATGCCGCGGCATAGGTCGCGACCCAGGCGAAGCCATGCGCCGCCACCTGATGGCGGTCGAGCAGCGCCGCATCGACGCGCCCATCCGGCGCCACCAGTGCCGCGACGCCGCGCTCCGCCGCCTCGGCCAGATGCGCCACCGCATCGAGTGCCGTGGCCGTGGCCTGCAACAGATCGGGGAGCAGAAGCGGAGAGGCTTCGGACGGGCTGGCGGTGCTCAAGCTGGAAGACATCGGCGCGTTTCCCCAGTGCTCGTTATACTGTGTTTGGTGTTCGCTGTCGGGTCCATCCGTCGATGCGGACGGACGGCCCGTCACTCCGCCGCCGCTTTCCCTCGGGACGGCAGGGCTGCGGCGAGCCCGGCGAAGGCCTGCTCGACCAGCCGGCGCTGGTCGGCCTCATGGTCGCCGTGGAAGCTGCCGGCGGGAGAGGCCGCTTCGGCACGGGCCACGCAGGCGACGCGCGGCTCGGCGCAGCCGGCCGCTGCCCGCAAGGCCTCCAGCCGGCGGTCGAGATAGGTCCAGGCGCCCAGGTTCTCCGGTTCCTCCTGCACCCAAACGCAGGAGGCGTCCGGCCAACGGCGGAACAGGGCCGACAGTTCGGCCGCGGGCAGGGGATACAGCATCTCCAGCCGCACCACCGCCACATCCCCCGCGTCCAGAGCGGCCCGCTCCCGCTCCAGCTCGTAAGCCAGCTTGCCGCTGCACAGCAGGATACGGGTGGCGCGCTCGCCGGCGGTGACGACGACCGGCAGGAATCCGGTGCCGGGTGCGAAATCGGCCAGTGCCGACACCGCCGCCGGCAGGCGCAGCAGGGTCTTCGGGCTCAACACCACCAGCGGCTTGCGGTCGCGCCGCAGCATCTGACGGCGCAGCAGGTGGAAATAGTTCGCCGGGGTGGACGGATGCGCGATGCGGATGTTGTCGCGCGCCGCCATCTGGAGGAAGCGCTCCGGCCGGGCGGAGGAATGTTCCGGCCCCTGCCCTTCCAGCCCGTGCGGCAGCAGGAGGACGAGGCCGGAGGGCTGGCGCCACTTGTCCTCCGCGCTGACGATGAACTGGTCGATCAGAATCTGGGCGCCGTTGGCGAAATCGCCGAACTGCGCCTCCCAGATCACCAGCGCGTCGGGCCGTTCCAGGCTGTAGCCGTATTCGAAGCCGAGCACGGCATATTCCGACAGCGGGCTGTTGACCACGTCGAAGCGGGCCTGGGCGACGCCCAGATGGTTCAGGCTGACATGGCGCTTGCCGGTGACGGCATCGGTCAGGGCGAAATGCCGGTGGGAGAAGGCGCCGCGCACCACGTCCTGGCCGGTCAGCCGCACCGGCACCCCATCGGCCAGCAGCGTTGCGAAGGCCAGCGCCTCGCCGGTCGCCCAGTCCAGCGGCTCCTCGGCGCGGCGGCGGATGACGCGCTCCACCTTGCGGTCGACGGCCAGGCCATCCGGAATGGCGGCCAGTGCCGCCAGCAGAGCCCGCAGCCGATCGGGGCCGATGCCGGTGTCCGGTTCGACCGCACCAGACCCGCCGGCAGCAGACCCGCCGGACGCGAACGGCGCCCAGCGTCCGCCGGGGAAGCCGTCATGGTTCGGCCGGTGATCGGCAGCGGCGGCCAACGCCTCCTGGAAGCGGGCCTTGTGACCGGCGGCGAGCGCGTCGGCGGCGCCCTCCCCGACCGCTCCGTCGGCGGCCAGCCGCTTGGCATAGAGCGCGCGGACGGGCGGATGGGCGTCGATCGCCGCGTAGTCCAGCGGCTGGGTGAAGCGCGGCTCGTCGATCTCGTTGTGACCGTTGCGGCGGTAGCCGACGAGGTCGATCACCGCATCGCGCCCGTGCATCTGCCGGAAGGCGACCGCGAGGTCGGCGGCCCGCAGCGCCGCGTCCGGATCGTCGGCGTTGACGTGCAGGATTGGGCTGTCCACCGCTTTCCACAGCCCGGTGCAATGGAGCGAAGTCCGCGCCTCGTCACGTTCGGTGGTGAAGCCGATCTGGTTGTTGACGATGACATGGATGGTGCCTGCAACGGTGAAGCCGGCGACGCCGGACAGTTGCAGCGCCTCGGTCACGCTGCCCTGTCCGATCACGCTGGCGTCGGTGTGCAGCATCACGCACAGCACCCGGCGCGCCTCGCCGCCCTGCTCGCGGACCAGATCCTGACGCGCCCGCGCCCGGCCCAGAATGACCGGATTGATCGCCTCCAGATGCGACGGGTTGGGCGACAGGGTCAGCGCCAGCGTGCCGTCGCCGAAGGACAGGCTGCTTTCCACCCCCATGTGATAGGGGACGTCGGCGGGGACCGGCGGGTCGGCCTGGAAGGGATGCATGCCCTTGATCCCGGCGAACAGCTCGACCAGCGGTTTGCCCAGCACGTTGGCCATCAGGCTGAGCCGGCCGCGATGCATGGTTCCGACCTGCACCTCGGTGACGCCCGCCGCCGCAGCCGCCGCGAGGATGCGGTCCAGCAGCGGAATCAGCGTCTCCATCCCCTCCGCGCCGAACCGCTTCTTCGTCGGGTAGCGGGTGCCGAGCAGCCTTTCAAATTCCTCCGCAGCACTCAGCAGCGACAGCGCCCGGCGACGGGCCTCGGCCGGCGGGGTGGCAGAGGCCCCCTCATAGGCGTCGCGCAGCCAGGACCGCAGGGCCGGATCGTCGATATGGGCGGTTTCCAGCGTCAGCGTGCCCTGATAGAGCCGACGCAGCCGCGCGGTCTCCGCATCCCCGGACTCCGGTCCGGCGGGAGGGGCGGCGCGGCCCAGCGGATCGAGGGCGGCGGCAGCATGGCCGCGCTGGCGGATGTCCTCATGCTGTAGCGACCGCGGCTCGGACGCCGGCTCACCTGATGTCGGCCCACCCGATGCCGACAAGTCCGGAGCGACCGCGCCCAGCTCGTCCAGGATCTGGAAGACGGCGCGCCAGCTCACATCCACCGAGGCGGGATCGTCGCGGAAGCGCTCCTGCAACGCTTCGAGATAGGCGGCCCCGGCGGCGTTGAGCGGAGAGGACGGCCTAGACATGGCGCTTACCGTTCATGCGGTTGAACATCCGTCGTTTGAGGCATTGGGAACCGTTCCCCACAGACTACCGATCAGCCTCGCATCGCGGAGCGCATGGCGTGCCTGTAACAGATATTCATTGCGGGCATAGCAAACCGTCAGCACCCACCCCGGTTTCGCAGGGCCGCGCGGGGCCGGGCCCGAATGGTTCGTATAGCTGATGGCTTGCCCAGCTTATGGCTGGTATGCCCACGAAACACATTCCTCTGTGCGGACGGTTGCTCCACTGTCAGGGTCACCACATCGACCCGTCCATTCCCGGACAGTCACAGCCATCCCTGGGACCAGCCGCCGCCAATTCCCAGGACACCGCGAGCAAGGAGATGTCGCGCCACCGCCAGAAGACGCAAACCATGACTTCCATCAGCTCTGTCGCAGTTCAATGGATGTCTTGCCGGTACAAGCGGTCGTGGACGATCAACCCTCATCGTGCCGTCACACAACAAGAACTTCGGGAGGAAAAACAGCATGAAGCGCCGTCAATTCTTCAAGGGTGCCGCCGTCGCCGCCGGTGCCTCCACGCTTGCGGCTCCGGCCATCGCGCAGTCGGAGCCGACGATCCGCTGGCGCTGCGTGTCGAGCTTCCCGAAGAACATCGACGTGCTCTATGGCAGCGCCGAGGTGATGGCGAAGAACGTCGCCGAGGCCACCGACGGCAAGTTCCAGATCCAGGTCTTCGCCGCGGGCGAGGTGGTGCCGGCGCTCCAGGCACTGGACGCCGCCAGCAACGACACGGTCGAGATGTGCCACACCGCGTCCTACTATTATGTCGGCAAGGACCCGGCCTTCGCCTTCGGCTGCTGCCTGCCCTTCGGGTTGAACACCCGCCAGCAGAACGCCTGGTTCTACCATGGCGAAGGCGGCAAGCTGTTGGAGGAGTTCTACGCCGGCTACAATCTCAAGGCGCTGGCCGGCGGCAACACCGGCGCGCAGATGGGCGGCTGGTTCCGCAACGAGATCAAGAGCGTCGAGGATCTGAAGGGGCTGAAGTTCCGCATCTCCGGCCTGGGCGGCCAGATCCTGGCCAAGCTCGGCGTGGTGGCGCAGCAGGTCGGCGGCGGCGACATCTATCCGGCGCTGGAACGCGGCACCATCGACGCCGCCGAGTTCAACGGCCCCTATGACGACGAGAAGCTCGGGCTCTACAAGATCGCGCCCAACTATTATTATCCGGGTTGGTGGGACGGCACCTCGCTCCAGCATTTCTTCATCAACACCAAGCGCTGGAACGACCTGCCCAAGCACTATCAGGCGGCGCTGACGGCGGCGGCGGCGCTGGCCAACATCGACAGCGTGGCACGCTACGACGTGCTGAACCCGGCGGCGCTGAAGCGCGTGGTCGCCAACGGCGCCAAGCTGCGCGCCTTCCCGCAGGACGTGCTGCAGGCCAGCCACAAGGCGGCGATGGAGCTTTACGACGAGCTGTCGGACAAGAACCCGGCCTTCAAGAAGTTCTACGAGAGCTACCGCCGCTTCCAGAACGATTCGAATCTCTGGCTGCAGGCGTCGGAATATGCCTATGACAGCGCGACCCTCCGCCTGACCCGGCGCTGATCCGCCGTCTCTCCGTGCGATATCCCAGCCATGGACCGGGCAGCGGCACGACCGCTCCCGGCCGTGGCGTCGTCGCAGCGTTCGCGACCGGCCTTCCGGGAGACTCTGCCTCCATGACGAGCCCATCCTCCTCCCCCCTGATGACGGCCCTGGTCGGGGTCTGCCGGCTGGTCGACGCGGTCACCGCGCGGCTGGGAAAGGCGATCTCCTGGCTGATCCTGCTGGCGATCCTGGTTTCGGCGGTCAACGCCGTGATCCGCAAGCTGTTCGACGTCAGCTCCAACTCGTGGCTGGAACTGCAATGGGTGCTGTTCGCCGCGGTGTTCCTGCTCTGCTCGCCCTGGACGTTGCGGGAGGACGAGCACATCCGCATCGACATCGTCAACGCGATGCTGACGAAACGCGCGCGCGACGGCATCGACCTGTTCGGCCATATCGCCTTCCTGCTGCCCTTCAGCTTCGTGATGATGATCACCTCCTGGCCCTTCGCGCTCGCCTCCTACGCCATCGAGGAACAGTCGATGAACGCGGGCGGCCTGCCGCAATGGCCGGCGAAGCTGCTGATTCCGCTGGGCTTCACCGTCCTGTTCGTCCAGGGCCTGTCGGAGCTGGTCAAGCGCGCCGCGATCATGTCCGGCCATCTGGAGGACGGGACCCAGCGGGCCGGAGGCCATCAGGCGGCCGCCGAGGCCGAGGCCGAGCGGCTGCTCGCCGCCGAGCGCGAGCGTGCCACCCCTCCCGACACCCTTCCCAGCCGGTAGACGCGCGATGAGCACGACCTCCCCCTCCCTGTCGCCGCGCACCGTCCGGCTGTCCGTCATCTCCCTGCTGCTGCTGGCCGCCGTGGCCGTGGCGCTCTATGTGCTTCCGGTGCCGGGCGCCGGTGCGCTCGCCGAACAGGACGGCTGGCGCGGCTGGTTCGGCCACAACATGGCGCCGATCATGTTCGGCGTGCTGGTGGTCATGCTGCTGCTGGGCTATCCGGTCGCCTTCGCGCTGGCCGCCAACGGCCTGCTCTTCGGCCTGATCGGCATCGAGCTGGGCCTGTTCCGGCCCGACCTGTTCCAGGCGTTGCCGGAACGCATCTACGGCACGATGAACAACGACGTGCTGCTGGCCGTGCCCTTCTTCACCTTCATGGGGCTGGTGCTGGAACGCTCCGGCATGGCCGAGGATCTGCTCGACACCATCGGGCAACTGTTCGGCTCGATCCGCGGCGGGCTCGCCTACGCCGTCATCTTCGTCGGCGCGCTCTTGGCTGCGACGACCGGCGTGGTCGCCGCTTCGGTGATCTCCATGGGCCTGATCTCGCTGCCGATCATGCTGCGCTACGGCTACGACCGCCGTCTGGCATCGGGCATCATCGCCGCGTCCGGCACGCTGGCCCAGATCATCCCGCCGTCGCTGGTGCTGATCGTCATGGCCGACCAGCTCGGCCGCTCCGTCGGCGACATGTACGAGGCCGCCTTCATCCCCGGCCTGCTGCTGGCCGGCCTGTACGCCCTCTACGTCTTCGTCGTCTCGATGATCTGGCCCAAGGCCGCCCCCGGCCTGCCGCCGGAAGCCATCGCCTACCGCGAGCCCAACGGCGCACGCGGCGTCTGGCAGCTCGGGCTGCTCGCGCTGTTCTCGGGCGCCGTCGCCTATTGGGTGATGGGACGGACCGGGGTGAAATCCGGCGCCGACTATGTCGTCCTGCTGCTGTCGGTGGCGGTGACGGTGGCCTTCCTGGCCGCCACCTTCAACCGGACCTTCGGCGCGCAGCGTCTCGTCCTTCAAGCCGCGGTCACGGCGGTGCTGACGGCGGGAGCGGCGTGGCTGACGCTGAACGGCTCGACCACGCTGGCGCTGCTCGGCGATTCCATCGCGGCGGGCGCGCTCTATGCCCTGGCGGTGGCGCTGGTGGAGCGGGCCAGCGGCCGGCGCCTGATCTCCCGTATGGCGGAACAGGCGACCTTCGTGATGGTGCCGCCGCTGGCGCTGATCTTCCTGGTGCTCGGCACCATCTTCATCGGCCTCGCCACCCCGACCGAGGGCGGCGCCATGGGTGCCGTCGGCGCGCTGGCGCTGGCGGCGATGAAGAAGCGGCTGAGCTTCGACATGGTGCGTCAGGCGACCTACTCGACGGCCAAGCTGGCGGCCTTCGTGCTGTTCATCCTGATCGGGGCGCGGGTGTTCTCGCTGACCTTCTACGGCGTCAACGGCCATGTCTGGGTCGAGGAGCTGATGGTCTCCCTGCCGGGCGGCCAGATGGGCTTCCTGATCGCCGTCAGCGTGATGGTGTTCCTGCTCGCCTTCTTCCTCGATTTCTTCGAGCTGGCCTTCATCGTCATCCCGCTGCTGGCTCCGGCGGCCGACCGGCTGGGCATCGATCTGGTGTGGTTCGGCATCATCCTGGCGGTCAACATGCAGACCAGCTTCATGCACCCGCCCTTCGGCTTCTCGCTGTTCTTCCTGCGCTCGGTGGCACCGAAGCTGCCCTACATCGACCGCGTGACGAAGAAGGAGACGGCGCCGGTCCTGACCAGCCAGATCTACTGGGGAGCCGTGCCCTTCGTCGTCATCCAGCTGGTGATGGTGGCGCTGGTGATCGCCTTCCCGCAGATGGTCATGCATTACAAGTCGACCGCGGTCAAACTGGACGACAAGCAGATCGAGGAGCAGTTCCAGGGCCTGGGCAGCGGCATGGACAACGATCTGCCGCCGCTGGAATTCAAGTGAGACAGGAAGGGAAGACGACATGCGCATCGCCGTCGTAGGGGCCGGCGCCGTGGGCGGCGCGCTGGCGGGGTACCTGGCCGCGACCGGCCGGCACGAGGTGTCGCTGCTGGCGCGCGGTGCCCATCTGGCGGCGATCCGCGAGCGCGGCCTGACCGTCCAGACGCCGAAGGGCACGCTGAGCTGCAGGCCGCTGGCCAGCGACGACGCCGCCGATCTGGGTCCGCAGGACATGGTGATCGTCACGGTCAAGGGGCACGGGCTGCCGGCGCTTACCTCCTCCTTCGCAGCGTTGTGCGGTCCGGAGACGCTGGTGGTGGCCGCGCAGAACGGCGTGCCCTGGTGGTACCTGTACGGCGCCGGGGACGACGTGACGCCGGAACCGCTGGAGGTGGTCGATCCCGGCGGCGCCGTCTGGTCGGCCATCGGGCCGGAACGGATAGCCGCCTGCGTGATCGAGGTGCTGCCCGCCCGCATCGTCGAGCCGGGCGTCGTCGCCCATAGCGCCATGCCGGTGCTGGCCTTCGGGGCGCCGCGTCCAGGCGACCATGCCGAAAAGCTGGAGGCGCTGGCTGAGTCCTTCAACGCCGCCGGCGCCACCGCCCGGCTGCCCGCCGACATCCGCGTCCCGCTGTGGAGCAAGCTGATGCTCAACATGGCGGTCGGCCCGACCAGCGTGCTGACCGGCGCCACCATGGGCGCCATGGAGCAGGCCGCCGGCATGGCCGCCGTCCAGGGCCGGCTGATGCGCGAATGCCTGGCGGTGGCCAGCGCCTGGGGCGTCGACCTGCCCGACGACATCGACGAGCGGCTCGGCCGCGGCAGCGGCGTCCCCGGCCACAAGCCGTCGATGCTGCAGGATTTCGAGGCGGGGCGCAGCATGGAGATCGATCCCATCGTGACCGCCGTCCTCGAACTGGCCCGCCGCCGCGATGTGCCGGTGCCGACCATCGAAACGCTGTGGGCGCTGACCGTCCTCAAGGAGCGGGTGGCCCGCGCCGGCTGACCAAAAGGCTGACTCAAGCGCCGCCGCACCCGCCCTCGATCGAACGGATTTCCGGAGAAGACCCGACATGCCTTCCGACAACAGTAAAAACACCAACTTCATCGCCGGCAGCTGGCGGCCGGGCCGCGACCGGCTCGACATCTTCAACCCGTCGGACCTGGACGAGCTGGCCGGCTCCTACACGCTGGCCGGTGCCGACGACGTGGCCGAAGCCGTGGCCGCCGCCCGCAGCGCCCAGCCGCACTGGCGCGCCGCGACGGTGGAGCAGCGTTCCCTGGTGCTCGACGCCATCTCCCGCGCGCTGTTCGACGGCAAGGACGAGCTGGCGCGGATCGCCGCCACCGAGGGCGGCAAGACCATCCCCGACGCGCTGGGCGAGATCGTCCGCGCCGCCCATCTCGCCCGCTTCTTCTCCGCCGAGGCCTTGCGGGCGCCGGGCGAGACGCTGGGCTCGGTGCGCCCGGGCGTCGAGGTGGACGTGACGCGTGAGCCGGTCGGCGTCATCGGCCTGGTGACGCCCTGGAACTTCCCGGTCGCCACGCCGATGTGGAAGATCGCCCCGGCGCTCGCCTTCGGCAACGCGGTGATCTGGAAGCCGTCGGAAAAGACCCCCGGCATCTCCATCGCCGTCACCCGCATCATCGCGGCGGCGCTGGAGGCGCACGGCATGCCGGCCGGCCTGTTCAATCTGGTGATCGGCGCCGGTCCGAACGTCGGCGCCGCGGTGGTCGATGCGGTGGACGCGGTGTCCTTCACCGGGTCCGTCAACACCGGACGGCGGATCGCCGTGCGCTGCGCCGAGCGGATGATCCGCGTCCAGCTCGAACTGGGCGGGCAGAACCCGCTGGTGGTGCTGGGCGACGCCGACCCGGAGCGCGCTGCCGAGATCGGCGTCAACAGCGCCTATTTCCATGCCGGCCAGCGCTGCACCGCCACCGGCCGCTTCATCGTCGAGGACAGCATCCACGACGCCTTCGTCGCCGCGATGGTCGAGCGGATGGCGGCCCTGCGCGTCGGCCATGCCCTGAAGCCGGAGACCCAGATCGGCCCGGTGATCGACGAGTTCCAGCTGACCAAGAACCTGCACTACATCGACACCGGCCTCGGCGAGGGCGCCCGGCTGGCGTCCGGCGGCACGCGGCTGGAGCGGCCGACGCGCGGGTACTTCCTCGCCCCAGCCTTGTTCACCGACACCAGCAACGCCATGACCATCAATCGTGAGGAGGTGTTCGGCCCGGTCGCCAGCGTCATCCGCGTCAAGGATTACGACGAGGCATTGGCCGTCGCCAACGACACCGATTACGGCCTGTCGTCGGGGATCATCACCAATTCGATGAAGCACGCCCGCCATTTCCAGGCCAACATCCAGGCCGGCATGACCATGCTGAACCTGCCGACGGCGGGCGTCGACTACCATGTCCCCTTCGGCGGGCGGAAGATGTCGAGCTACGGCCCGCGCGAGCAGGGACGGTCTGCCATCGAATTCTACACCATCATCAAGACGGCCTACCGCGCGCTGTGACGCAGGCCCGTAGCCCAGGGAGAGCCCCCTTGCCGAACGACATCCCGACCACCGGGCACACCAGCGGACAGGCCACCCTGCGACCGGACTTCGAGACGGCCGTGCTCGCCCCCATCCGTGCCATCGTCGGCGACCGCGGCCTGATCACCGATCCCGACACCATGAAACCCTTCATGGAATCCTGGCGCGACGGCTGGGTCGGCCGGTCGCCCGCCGTGGTGCTGCCCGACAGCACCGAGGCCCTCGCCGCGGTGGTCCGCATCTGTGCCGAAACCCGCACGCCGATCGTGCCCCAGGGCGGCAACACCGGCCTGACCGGGGCCAGCCAGCCGCATGCCGACGGATCGGAGATCGTCATCTCCACCAACCGGCTGAACCGCATCCGCGAAATCGACATCGACAACGACACGATGACGGTGGAGGCCGGCTGCATCCTCGCCAACATCCAGAGTGCGGCGCGCGACGTCGGCCGGCTGTTCCCGATGAGCCTCGCCGCCGAAGGGTCGTGCCAGATCGGCGGCAACATCGCGACCAATGCCGGCGGCGTGCAGGTCGTGCGCTATGGCAACATGCGCAACCTCGTGGCCGGGCTGGAGGTGGTGCTGCCCGACGGCCGCATCTGGGACGGGCTGCGCGGCCTGCGCAAGGACAATGCCGGCTACGACCTGAAGCAGATCTTCATCGGTTCCGAAGGCACGCTGGGCATCGTCACCGCCGCGGTGCTGAAGCTGTCGCCGCTGCCGCGCGCAACCGCCACCGCCCTGGTCGCCGTGTCGGCCCCCAGCGATGCCGTCGACCTGCTGACCCGCGCCAAGGGCGTGGCCGGCGACCGCATCGTCACCTTCGAACTGATCCAGCGCGCCTGCATCGACGTGGCCCGCAAACATGTGCCGGACGTGCCCGATCCCCTGCGCGACCGCTATCCCTGGTACGTTCTGGTGGAGCTGGCCGACCAGGATTCCGGCAACCGGCTGGCCGAGATGCTGGAGGGCATCCTGGAGGCGGGCATGGAGGCCGGCGAGGTTCTGGACGGCGTGGTCGCCGCATCGAAGGCCCAGGCCGATTCGCTGTGGCGCATCCGCGAGGGCATCCCGGAAGGGCAGAAGCGCGAGGGCGTGTCCTTCAAGCACGACGTGTCCGTGCCGATCTCTCGCGTCGCGCGCTTCCTCGACCGCACCGACGCGGCGCTCGAGCGGGCCTGCCCAGGCATCCGCCCCTTCTCCTTCGGCCATCTCGGCGACGGCAACATCCATTACAACCCGATCCAGGCGGAAGACGGCGACCCGGCCGAATGGCGGGCGAAGCTGGCGACGGTCAACGCCATCGTCCACGACATCGTGGTCGATCTCGGCGGGTCGATCTCGGCCGAGCACGGCATCGGCCGCCTGCGCATCGACGAGATGCCGCGCTACAAGTCGCCGGTGGAGCTGGAGATGATGGCGACGCTGAAGCGCGCCTTCGATCCGCACAACCTCATGAATCCGGGCAAGATCCTGCATTCATCCGAGGTGGCCTCCAAGGTGGCGCCATGACCTTCGACCATTTGAAGGACTGGGTCGGCCGGGTGGAGATGCGGACCGACACCGCCATCGCCGCACCGCTGGCCGGGCTGGCGGCGACGCTGGACCACGACACCCCGCCCTGGCCGGCGGGTGAGCTGCCGCCGCTCGGCCATTGGCTGCATTTCCTGCCCAACGCGCCGCAGCGGGACATCGGCGAGGACGGCCACCCGCACAAGGGCGGTTTCCTGCCGCCGGTCCCGCTGCCCCGCCGGATGTGGGCCGGCAGCGACATGCGCTTCCTGGCGCCGATCCCCATCGGTGCGGAGATGCGGCGCACCTCCACCATCGAAGCGGTGGAGCACAAGTCCGGCCGGTCGGGCGGGATGGTGTTCGTCAGCGTGATGCACGAGATCGCGACCGACGCCGGCGTCGCCGTCCGCGAAAAGCAGGACATCGTCTACCGCGAGGCCGCCAAGCCGGGCGAGGCGCCGCCGCCGGCTTCCGCCGATCCCCTGCCGGCGGCCGACTGGACCCGAGGCGTAACTCCCGATCCGGTGCTGCTGTTCCGCTATTCCGCCTTGACCTTCAACGGCCACCGCATCCATTACGACCGCCCCTACTGCCGCGAGGCAGAAGGCTATCCGGGGCTGGTGGTTCACGGACCGCTGACGGCGACCCTGCTGATGGATCTGGTGTTGCGCACTCTCGGCGGCGATCCTGATGGTCGGCGGGTCGCGGGTTTCCGCTTCCGCGCCCGCCGGCCGCTGTTCGACACCGCCCCCTTCACGCTGAACGCGGCGGCAAGGGGGGATGGCGAGATCGACGGATGGGCGGTCGGTCCGGACGGACAGGTCGCCATGACGGCCGAATTCGTGGTGACGCCATGAGCGCGCCAATTCGGGACGGAGAATTTTCCAGCGGGCGGCCCCGCCGCAGCTGGCTGTTCACCCCGGCGACGCGCCCGGACCGCTTCGACCGTGCCGCGCAGTCCGGTGCCGATGTCCTGATCGTCGATCTGGAGGACGCCGTACCGCCTGCCGACAAGGCGGCGGCGCGCGATGGGGCGTTGACGGCCCTGGCGGCGGCGCCTGCCGCGCCGATCCTGCGGGCGCTGCGCATCAACGCGCCGGTGACGCCGGAGGGGCTGGAGGATCTGCTGGCCCTGATGCGCCGCCCGCAAGGCGGCGGGCCGGATTTCATCATCGTGCCGAAGGTCGACAGCCCCGAGACGATCCGCTGGATCGACACACTGCTGAGCGGAGCGGGCAGGCCCTTGCCGCTGGTGGCGCTGATCGAGTCCGCCCCCGGAATCGCGGCGGTGGAGGACATCGCCCGCGCGTCGCCCCGGCTGGCCGCCCTGTTCTTCGGCGCCGCCGACCTGTCCGCCGACCTGGGCTGCGCCACCGCGTGGGAGCCGCTCCTGTCGGCGCGGTCCCGGCTGATCAATGCCGCGGCGCTCGCGGGCATCGAAGCGGTGGATTCCCCCTTCTTCGACCTGACCGACAGCGCCGGATTGCAACGGGAAGCAGCCTCCGCCCTGGCGCTGGGATTCGGTGCCAAGGCGGCGATCCATCCCGGCCAGATAGCCGCCATCACCGCGACATTCACCCCGACCGAAGCCGAGATCGCCCAGGCCCTCCGTATTGTGGCTGAAAGCGCCAAGGGCGTCGCGGTGGTCGATGGCCGCATGATCGACGAAGCGATGGCGCGCAAGGCCCGCCGCATCCTGTCCCGCGCCACCTGTGCGGACCAGCCGCCGGTGGATCGACGCCCATGAAAATCGGGCGTCCTCCCTCCAAAAACTGCCGGCTCTCCAAAGCTGCGGCCCTTCCCTTGCCCTTGAAATCCGTGCAGAGATGGCTGATCGAGGGGGTCGGCTGACCGACTGGACGTGATCCGAAGGAGAGCAAGGGAATGACAGGCGACCTGTTTCCGTCCTGGATGCTGTGGGCGCTGCTGTCGGCCTGCTTCGCGGCGTTGACCGCCATCTTCGCCAAGGTCGGCGTCGAGGGCGTCGGGTCCGACATGGCGACGCTGATCCGCACCGCCGTCATCTTTGCAATGCTGGTCGGGATCGTCGTCTCGTCGGGGCAGTCGCTGTCGCCGTCGGCGGTGTCGGGCCGGACTTGGCTGTTCCTCGTCCTGTCCGGTCTCGCCACCGGAGCCTCCTGGCTGTGCTATTTCCGCGCGCTGAAGCTGGGGCCCGCCTCGCAGGTGGCGCCGGTCGACAAGCTCAGCGTCGTGCTGGTGGCGGTCTTCGGCGTGCTGTTCCTGGGTGAAAAGCTGTCGGCACCGAACTGGCTGGGCGTCGTGCTGATCGCCGCCGGGGTGATTCTGCTGGCCTTCAAGTGACGCCGGATTCCGTGCCCGAACGGGGAGGTCCACCAAATCCTGCGCGAATGAAAATCATTCTTATTATCATAGTGGCTTTTTGGCAACATCATTGAATTCAGCGCCGAAATGATCCTTTCCGCCGTTGTCGGCCGGCCCTTCGGCTGACCCTCATCCATTTGATAAATCAAGAAAAATTTGATCTCGCAACGCAACCGGCCGAAACCGGAGGCCGGACCGCCAACCACGCGCATTCGACGTGAAAGCCGTTTGCGCCGCCCGTGGTGGCTGTTTCTCGGCCTTCCAACTCAGAATGCCTCTCAATCTCAGCTGTTGCAAGGAAGGCCTATCCCATTGGTAGAAGGCGCTCCAGCGATCGTCCAATCCACCTTGGCGCATTTCGGGAGAGCTTGATGCGACAGACCACGTCCCCCCACGGACTGAGACCCCTTCTGGCAGGTGCCGCCGCCACCGCCAGCCTGGCCATGACCTTCGCCCTGCCGGCGACGGCCGATGCGCAGGCCACCGGCACGGGATCGGGAACTCCGGGGACCGGTCCAACGCCGCAACGGTCCTCCGGTGACGCCTTGCAGCTCGATTCGATCAAGGTCGATGCCGCAGCACCG
Source organism: Azospirillum sp. UENF 112521 (assembly GCF_058780665.1). NCBI lineage: Bacteria > Pseudomonadati > Pseudomonadota > Alphaproteobacteria > Rhodospirillales > Azospirillaceae > Azospirillum > Azospirillum sp. UENF 112521. The sequence continues at coordinate 363,155 of NZ_JBSNCI010000007.1, read as the reverse complement.
CAGACCGGCAACGTCAACGCCGCCCCGACCGGCGTGTCCCGCCTGCCCGACACGGTCAAGGATACCCCCCGCGTCGTCAACGTCGTGCCGCAGGAGATCATCGAGCAGCAGCGCGCCACCTCGCTGGAGCAGACGCTGCGCAACGTGCCGGGCATCACCATTTCGACCGGCGAGGGCAACGGCGGCCAGAACGGCGACCAGTTCCGCATCCGCGGCCTGACCGCGCGCGGCGACATCTACACCGACGGCCTGAAGGATTTCGGCGTCTACACCCACGATGTCTTCAACACCGAGACGGTGCAGGTCTTCAAGGGGCCGTCGGGCAACGGCTTCGGCGTCGGCAATTCCGGCGGCGTCATCAACCAGGGCACCAAGAAGGCATCGTTGCAGCAGAAGGCCAAGGTGGAGCAGTCGGTGGGCAGCGGCCCGACCTACCGCACCACGGTGGACGTGAACCAGCCGCTGGGCGACACCGCGGCGCTGCGTGTCAACGGCCTCTACCACACCCAGAACGTCCCCGGCCGCGACGATGTGGACGCCGACCGCCGCGGCATCGCCGCCGACCTCGGCCTCGGTCTCGGCACGCCGACCACCTGGCATCTGAACTACGCCTTCCTGAAGGGCGAGAAGACGCCCGACATGGGCCAGCCGATGGTGCAGGGCCGCGACGGCATCTTCCGTCCGGCGGCGGAATACGGCCTCAGCCGCTCGACCTCCTATGTCCGCGGCCTCGACCGCGACGACACCGAAAACCACATCCTCACCTCGTCCTTCGCGCATGAGGTGAGCAAGGCGCTGTCGGTCTACAACGACTCCCGCTTCAGCCATTACGAGCGCAACATCGCCTCCACCACCCCGTCGCCCCTCAGCGGCGCCGCGGCGACCCAGTTCCTGGCCGGCCGCGACGTGGCGCTGAGCTATGGCGCCGGCGGTGGCATGGCCTTCAAGCAGCAGGGGTTCGGCGTCCAGAACGTCACCGGCGCCAAGGTCGACGGCGATCTGTTCGGGCTGCGCCACTCCCTGAACGGCGGCCTCGACGTCAGCCATCAGCGCGACAAGCGCGAGACCGGCACCTGGGTCAACCGGGTCAACAACCAGACGGTCCGCAACCCGACGCGCAACTATTCCGCCAACACCGCCATCATCTATCCGGAGAGCGGCGGCCGCGAGGCCAGCGTGACCAACGCCGGCCTGTTCGTCACCGACCGCATGTGGCTGTTCGACAAGCTGTCGGTCCAGGGCGGCCTGCGCTGGGACTATTTCCGCACCAGCTTCGGTTCCAACTCTCCGACCATTGCCGGCGGGCAGGCGTCCGACCGCACCTGGAGCCCGTCGGTCAGCCTGATCTACGAGCCGACCAAGGAGTCGTCGGTCTATGCCTCCTACTCGCGCTCCTACAAGCCGATCGGCACCGACATCGCCGCGGCGGTCACCAACGGCACGGCGGAGACGCCGAACGGCGCCCGCAGCTTCGATCCGGAACAGACCGACCTGTACGAGATCGGCGGCAAGGCCGACTTCCTGAACGGCCGGCTGGGCGTCAGCGGCGCCATCTTCCAGGCGGAAAAGACCAACACCTACTCGGTCGATCCGGCGACCGGCACCGTCACCGACGGCTTCTCCGAAGCCGGGCTCGGCGTCCGCATCCGCGGTTTCGAGGCCAGCATCAGCGGCAAGCTGACGGAAGGCTGGAGCGTCTACACCAACTACGCCTATCTGACCGGCAAGGTTACGGACTCGCGCACCAATCCGGCGCTGGTCGGCCATGCCGCCCCCAACGTGCCGAAGCACAATGGCAGCCTGTGGACGACCTACGAGTTCGATGCCGGCAGCGTCGGCAAGTTCACGGTCGGCGGCGGCATGCAGGTGGCGTCGGAATATTGGACGGACAGCGCCAACACCGGCCGCCTGCCCTACACCTTCTCGGCGGATGCGCTGGTGTCCTACGAGTTCCGCAACGTCTCGGTGGCGCTGAACGGCTACAACCTGACCGACCACCGCAACTACACCTCGGCCTTCAACGCCAGCCGCGCCGTGCCGGCCTCCGGCCGCACCGTCATGCTGACCACCGGGCTGACCTTCTGATCCGTCACCGCATCGTCTGAAAAGTCGGCCGGACCGCCCCCGTCACGGGCGGTCCGGCCTCTCCTGTACGAGGAACACCCCCATGCTCCTGCAGATCCCCGACATCCTCACCGCGGATGAGATCGCGCAGTGCCGCACGGTGCTGGAGGCATCGCCCTGGGTCGACGGGCGGGTCACCGCGGGCGATCAGGCGGCAAGCGCCAAGCGCAATCTGCAAATCCCGGAGGAGAGCGACACTGCGCGGGAGCTTGGCACCGTCATCCTGCGTGCGCTGGCCCGCAGCCCGGCCTTCAATTCCGCCGCCTTGCCGCTGCGGGTGCTGCCGCCGATGTTCAACCGCTACGACCAGGCCATGACCTACGGCTATCACGTCGACAACAGCATCCGCACGATCCCTGGGACCGGCGGCATGCGCATGCGGGCCGACGTGTCGACCACCATCTTCCTCAGCGATCCCGAGGAGTACGAGGGCGGCGAGCTGATCGTCGAGGACACCTACGGCACCCGGCCGGTCAAGCTGCCGGCGGGGCACGCCGTGGTCTATCCGTCCAGCAGCCTGCATCAGGTCAGCCCGGTGACGCGCGGATCGCGCTGGGCCTCCTTCTTCTTCACCCAGTCGATGGTGCGCGACGACGGGCTGCGCGCCATGCTCTACGACCTCGACATGGCGATCATCGAGCTGCGGCAGGAACTGGGCGACGGCCACCACGCCGTCCTGTCGCTGGTCAACCATTACCACAACCTGCTGCGCCGCTGGGCGGAGGTGTGAGGACGGTTCCGATGCGCTCCACCTCCCGCGGCATCGACCCGGCGGACACCCTGCTGGCGCTCGGCCAGTCATGCCTCGACCGCGGCGAGGGCGGGCAGGCCTTCGCCTGGTTCCGCAGCGCCGCCCGCGGCGGCGACGCCCGTGCCATCAACCTGCTCGGCCGTTGCCATGAACATGGCTGGGGCGTTCCCGCCGATCCCGTCCAGGCGGCGGCCCATTACCGCAAGGCGGCCGACCTCGGCGATGGCTGGGCGATGTTCAATCTGGCCGACCTCCATTGCCGCGGGATCGGCGTCGCCAGGGATGACGAGGCCGCCTACCGGCTCTATGCCGCCTCCGCCGCCAAGGGCAATGCCAAGGCGTTGAACATGCTGGGCCTGTTCCACGAGAGCGGGCGCGCGGTGCCGGCCGACGAGGCCGCGGCGCGCGCCCTGTTCAAGGCGGCGGCGGAGGGCGGCGATTGCTGGGGCCGCTTCAACCATGCCCGCCTGCTGATCGGGGACGGGGCGAGGGGGGAGGCGCTGCGCTGGTTCCGCCTCGCGCTCGACAGCGGCTTTCCCGACTTCTACCGCAGCATGGCGGCGGCCCTGGCCCCGCATCCCGATCCGCAGATCCAGGCGCTGGCCGCCGAGGCCCTGAGGCTGGCCGACCCCCGGAAGGAGGCTTGCCGATGATCGTCCCGCCCGACACCGTGTCGCTTTCCGACTATGAGCGGCATTTCAACGACCGCATCGATCCGGCGACCCGCGCCTACATCGCCGGGGCCGGGGCCGACGGCATCACCCAGCGCGCCAACCGCGAAGCCTTCGACCGGCTGCGCCTGATGCCGCGCGTCCTGCGCGACCTGTCCGGCGCCACCGCCCGGTCCGAGCTGTTCGGGGAGGTGATGGACTATCCCATCATCCTGGCGCCGATGGCCCATCACAGGCTGGTCCATCCCGATGGGGAATTGGCGACGGTGGAAGCGGCCGGCCTGACCCGCAGCTGGATGACCGTCAGCACCCAGTCCAGCGTCCGGGTGGACGAGATCGCCCGGCGGGCGACGGCGCCCCTGTGGTTCCAGCTCTACAGCCAGCCGCGGCGGGAGGACACGCTGACCCTGGCGCGGCGGGCGGAGGATGCCGGCTGCAAGGCGCTGGTTCTGACGGTGGACGCGCCGGTCAACGGGATGCGCAACATGGAGCAACGTGCCGGCTTCCGCCTGCCGCCGACCATCGCCCCGGTGAACCTCGCCGGCCTCGCTCCGGACGATTTCCGCCCGGCCCGCCCCGGCAGCCCGGTCTTCCAGGGCATGCTGCATGCCGCTCCGACCTGGGACATGGTCGCGTGGCTGTGCGGCGAAACGGGCCTGCCCGTCCTGCTGAAGGGCATCCTCAATCCCGAGGATGTGGAACCCGCCATCGCCACCGGGGCGGGCGGCCTGATCGTCTCCAACCATGGCGGCCGGACGCTCGATACCCTGCCCGCCAGCATCGACGCCCTGCCGGCGGTGGCGGAGCGGGCGGCCCGCCGCCTGCCGGTCCTGATGGATGGCGGCATCCGCCGCGGCACCGACATCCTGAAGGCGCTGGCGCTGGGCGCCGACGCGGTGCTGGTGGGACAGCCGGTGCTGCATGCGCTGGCCGTCGGCGGCATGGCCGGCGTCGCCCACATGCTGACCCTGCTGCAAACCGAACTGGAAGTCGCGATGGCGCTCACCGGGCGGCCGACCCTGCCGGACATCGACCGCTCGGTGATTTTCGGCACCTGATGGCGGCGTCAGGCCGCCCGAACATGGCGGAGGAACTCCTCCGCCTGATCGCGCAGGGACAGCGCCTGCCGGCCCAGGTCGGCGGCGGCGGCACGGACTTCGGACGCCATCACGCCGGTCTCGTGCGCAGACTGCGAGACCTCTTCGATGTTGTGGGTGACCTCGGTCGTGCGGTCGGCGGCGCGCTGGACGGACTGGGCGATGTCGGCGGTGGTGGCGCTCTGGTGGTCGGCGGAGACGGCGATGCGGCCGACCAGATCGCTGACCGACAACACGGTGCGGCCGATCCCTTCGATGGCCTCCACCGCATGGCCGGTCACCGCCTGGATTTCCGCCACCTGCCGGGCGATGTCGTCGGTGGCGCGCGCGGTCTGGTTGGCGAGGGTCTTGACCTCGCCGGCGACGACGGCGAAGCCCTTGCCGGCCTCTCCCGCCCGCGCCGCCTCGATGGTGGCGTTCAGCGCCAGCAGGTTGGTCTGGGCGGCGATGTCCTGGATCAGGGTCACCACCTCGCCGATCTTGCCGGCGGCGGCGGCCAGCCCGTCCATCGTGTGGTTGGTGCGGCTCACCTCCTCAACCGCGCTGCGCACCATGCGGGCGGACTCCTCCACCTGCCGGCCGACCTCGCCGATGGAGCTGCTCATCTCCTCCGCGGCGCCGGCGACGGTGCGCACGTCGTCGCTGGCCTCGCCGGCCGCGGTGCTGACGGTGTGGGCGCGGACGCTGCCGGTCTCGGCGATGTCGTGCAGGCGCTGGGCATTGGCCTGCAACTGGGTCGTGGTGGCGCTCAGCACGCCGACGACGCCCAGAAGCGAGCCCTCGAAGGACTGCGCCACCCGCTCCATCGCCGCGCGGCGTTCCTGAACCGACCGCGTGCGCTCCGCCGCCTGGGCCTCGTGCAGTTGGGCGACCTCCAGCGCATTGTCCTTGAACACGCCGAGCGCCCTGGCCATGCCGCCGATCTCGTCCTTGCGGCCCAGCGCCGGGATGGCGACCGACAGGTTGCCGCGCGCCAGTTCCTCCATCGCGATGCGGATGCCGGACAGCGGCCGGAACATGCGCCGCGCCAGCAGCAGGCAGCCGGCGGCGACCAGCAAGGTCACGACGGCGCTGATGACCGCGATCATCGCCTGGGTGTCGCGGATCGCCGCGAAGAACTCCGCCTTCGGAATGCCGACATAGAGGATGCCGACGACGCGGCCGTCCGGCGCCTTGATCGGGTCGTAGGCGGTATAGAAGGGCGTGCCCAGGATGTCGGCCTGCCCGCGATAGGGCACGCCGCGACCCAAAACCGCATCGTAGACCGGCCCCTTCGCCAGCGTCGTGCCGACCGCGCGGCCGCCGTCCGGCTTCAGCACGTTGGTGGCGATGCGCCGGTCGCCCATGAACAGGGTCGCGGTGCCGCCGACCAGCCGCTTCACCCGATCCACCGGCTCGAAGAAGTCGTTCAGGGCGCGCTCGCCGGCAAACAGCGTGCCGTCATGCGCATCGAACGCCTGCCCATACCGGTTCAGCACGTCCCAGGCGACGCGCATGTTGGTTTCCTGCCGCTCCATCGCCACCCGGTCGGCATAGCTGGTCAGCAGAAATTCATTCACACCGAATGTAGAGAACGCAAGCAACAGCAGACCGCCGCCACAGAGCATCACAGTCTTGCCCGCAAGGGACAAAGCCCTGATCGTCATACCCAACCCCTGATTTAGTCCCGCCAACGGCGCCTTGTTCTTCTTTTGTGGCGCATGCCTTTTCCGGCACCCATGTCAGACAGGGAAAACAGAAGAATAATTAAGGAAAAGTTAGAATAAATTCCGGAATCCGCTTCGGGTGATTGTCTCAGTCATACGGATTGATCGAGGGGCAACGATTGCTTGGAAAGCTTCGTTCACCGAATTGGCAGCGGTTGTGCCATCGTTGCCGGCCGAGGCGGTCGCCGGAGAGGATTCCGTCGCGGGCAATCGCCGTGACGGTCCGTGGCGACGGATCTATGGAAATGGTCATATGGCAGGATCCGACAAGCCGAAAGGGCTCACGGACGAAGGCGGAAGGCTGCCGTCTATTGGCTCCGGCCGGTCGCGGTCAGGCTGTCGACGATGCGGACCAGCTCCACGACGGAACGGGCCTCCATCTTGCGCATGGCCTGGCCGCGGTGCAGCTTCACCGTCGCCTCGCTGAGCCCGAGATCGTCGGCGATCTGCTTGTTGCGCAGGCCGGACACCACCATCAGCGTGATCTCGCGTTCGCGCGGGGTCAGCGTGTCGAAGCGGGCGCGCTGGGTGGTCAGGCCGCGCTCCTGGCAGCGGCGCTCGCAATGGGCGGCGATGGCGGCATGGATGGCGTCCAGAAGCTCCTGGTGGTGCACGGGCTTGGTCAGGAACTCGAAGGCACCCGCCTTCATGGCCCGCACCGACATCGGCACATCGGCATGGCCGCTGATGAAGATCACCGGCAGGCTGTTGCCGGACCGCGCGAGTTCCGCCTGGAAATCCAGGCCGCTGCGCCCCGGCAGCCGCACGTCCAGCACCATGCAGCCGACGTCGATGGCCGGCCGCTGGTCGACATATTGCTGGACCGAGCCATAGCTCCTGACCTGCAGGCCGACGGAATCGAGCAACCCCTCCAGCGCCTCGCGGACGGCCTCGTCGTCGTCGATGATGACGACGGTCTCTGCCGCCGCCACGGCCTCCGCCTTCCTCACCATCACTTTCCTCCGGGCGAAACGGGCAGCACGAACTCGAACACGCTCCCGCCCAGGGTGCCGGGCGTCGCGGTCAGCCGTCCGCCATGCAGCTCGACGATCGACCGGCTGATCGACAGGCCCATGCCCAGCCCGTCGGGCTTGGTGGTGTACAGGGCGCGGAAGATGGCGTCGATATCGGTGTCGGCGATGCCCGGCCCGCTGTCCTCGACCCGGACGCGGATCCAGCCGTCGTCGCTGCCGGTGACGATGCGCAGCCGCCGTTCGGGCAGATCGTCGGCGGACATCGCCTCTATGGCGTTCATCACCAGATTGAGGACGAGCTGCTGCAATTGCACCCGGTCGCCATGGACCCAGGGCGGACCGGCCTGGAGATCGGTTTCCACCGTGATGCGGCCGCGGCGCAGCTCGGCCCGCACCAGTTCCAGCGTGTCGGTAGTCAGCGCGCCGATGTCGACCCAGCCGGGATCGACCGGAGTCCGGCGGGCCAGCGCACGGATGCTGCGCACCACGTCGCCGGCCCGCTGGGCGTCGCGCACGATCCGCTCAACCATCATGCGGGTCTTGTCGAGGTCGGGCTGAGGCTGCGACAGGTGCTGGAGGCAGGTTCCGGCATTGGTGACGATCGCCATCAGCGGCTGGTTCACCTCATGCGCGACGGCGGCGGCCAGCTCTCCCATCATGGTCAGCCGGCCGATATGGGCGAGGTCGGCCTGGGCCGTGCGCAGGGCCTCGGCGATCCGGCGGCGCTGGGTCAGATCGCGGAACACCAGGATCGATCCGACGAAATCCCCACGGTCGTCGATGATGGCGGAGCAGCGCTCCTCGACGACGATCCCGGCCGGCAAGGCATCCGCATCGCCGCCGCGCGGCAGCAGGCGGGATTGCCGCTCCGGCGGGGCGAAGTCGCCGCTGCGCAGGACGACGGCGGAGAAATCCTCCAGCGGCTGCTGCGTTTCCTCGTCGACCACGACGAAGACGGCGGACAGCGGCTGCCCGGCGGCCTCCGCGGCGGTCCAGCCGGTCATCGTCTCCGCCGCGCGGTTCATGAAATCGACCCGGCCGTCGCGGTTGCACAGAATGACGCCGTCGCGGATGCTGGCCAGCGTCGCGGCATAGCGCCGTTCGCTGAGGCGCAGCCGGGTGTCGCTGGCATGCTTGTACAGCGCCATCTGGATCACGGTGCGCATCTGCGGCTCTTCAAAGGGCTTCAGCAGATAGCCGAAGGGCTCCGTCAGGCTGGCGCGATGCACGACCTCGTCGTTGGCATAGGCGGTCAGGAAGACGATGGGGATGCGGTGGGCGTCGCGGATCCGGCGCGCCGCCTCGATCCCATCCATCTCCCCCTCCAGGCGGATGTCCATCAGGACGAGATCGGGCTGCTGGCTGCACGCCATCCGGACGGCATCCTCGCCGCTGGCGGACATGCCGACAACCACATGGCCCATACGGGACAGTTGATGCTGAATATCGCGCGCAACGATACGGTCGTCTTCGACGATCAGAATGCGTGCCGCGATCATTGACTTCCCCGATTGCGCCCCTTCAAAGGAAAGGTAACGATGAATTCAGAACCTGCACCCGACCTGTACTTCAATGCACCGTGCAACTGACTGGTCAAGTCCGAAACAAGCTGAAAGCCTACGGACTCCATCCTATCGGGATCGCATCCGTCGGGCAAGCCCACGCCGTCGTCGCGAACGGACAGGCGGCACTCCTGCCCGTCGGTGGTCAGGGCGATCCGCAGGACCCCGCCCTGCCCGCCCGGAAAGGCATGCTTCAGCGCGTTGGAGACCAGCTCGTTGACGATCAGCCCGCAGGGCACCGCGCGGTCGAGGTCAAGCTTCAGGTCGTCCAGTTCGGTCTCCAGCCGCACCGCCCCGGCATTTCGGGAATAGGCGCGCAGCAGATGGGCACAGACCGATTCCAGATGCTCGCGCATCGGCACCCAGGCGAAATTGCCAAGGCGGTAGAGGCTTTCGTGCACCATCGCCATCGAGCGCACGCGGTCGCGGCTGTCGGCGAACAAGGCTGCCACCGCCTTGTCCTCGATGCGGCGGGATTGAAGGTTGAGCAGGCTGGTGACGAGCTGGAGGTTGTTCTTCACCCGGTGGTGGATTTCCTTCAGCAGCGCGTCCTTCTCCTCCAGCGTCGCCGTCTCCAGCGAGGCCGCCGCCTGGGCGCCGAGCAGGGTCAGCACATTGACCCGCTGCGGGGTGAAGGCGTAGGTCGCCAGCGCATTCTCCAGATGCAGCAGCCCGACGACACGGCGGCGGCGGACCAGCGGCAGGCACAGGATGGAGCGCGCCTCCGTCTCCTGGAAATAGGGGTCGGCGGACAGCGGGCCGGCGGCGCGGGTGTCGTCGACGATCACCGCCTCCTGGTCGCGGACGGCGCCATGGATGATGGTGTGGGGCAGCGGGAAGCGATCGGCATCCTCCTGCACCAGCCGGACCGACACGCCATAGAGGCCGATGGTCGCCTCCGCCTCCACCCGCAGCCGTTCGCCGCGGGCGAGGATCAGCAGGCCGCGGCTGGCGCCGGCATGTTCCAGCACCAGGGTCAGCAGGGTGGTGGTCAGCTGCTCCACGCCAGCCTGATCGGAAACGGTGCGCAGCGTCTCCAGCAGAGAGGCCAGATCGACCCCATCGAACCCGCGCGGGGCCTCCGGCATCACCGCCTCGCCCGACTCCAGGGTCAGGGAGGGATGGCGGCGGGCGAGTTGCCGGACCTTGGCCGTCGCCCCCCAGCGGCCATAGCGGTCGGCCGCCTCGCGGATGCAGGCCAGCTCCAGCGTGGGAATACCCATCCGGCGGTAGAGGCCGGCGGCGCATTCATGGGCCAGCGCCTCCACATGCGGCAGTGCGTTGCGGCGGGCGGCCAGGACGGCGCGGTCGTAGCCGCGCATCGCATCCTCGGTCCGCCCCTGCGTGCGCGCCGCCTCCGCCTCCGCCAGGGCGAAGCGCGCGTCGAAGCTGTCGGGGCTGTGGCCGGCCCATTCGCGCAGCTGGTTGAGATGGCGGGACAGCGCCACGGCATGCCGCGCTCGCTCCTCCGGCTTCACCCTGTCCATCGCCCCATCCATCGCCCCGGCCCTGGCCAGGGCGGCGTGGAAATGGAACTCCGCCATTTCCCAATGGCCCGAGGTGGTCCACAGAAGCCCCTCCGCCCGTTCCGCCGCCTCGACCGCCGCCGCCATGTCGCCGGCGATGCAGCGGAGCTGGAGCGTGCGGATCCAGTGCCAGCAGGTGGCGATGTCCAGGCTGGGGTTGGCCAGCAGCCGCGCCTCGAAGGCGGCATTGTCGAAGCCGCGCCCGTCGAAGGAGCCGAGTTCGCCGGTCCGCCCGCGCAAGGCACGCACGAGTTGCAGCTGGGTGGTCAGGATGTCGGCGCACAGCCCGAACTTCACCTGCCGCACATAGGCGAGCCGAGCCTCCGCCGTGCGCTGCACCGTCGCCAGCGGATCGCCCGACGCCAGCATGCTGGTGACCAGCGTCACGCTGGTGAAGCCGCCATAGGTGACGTCGCCGGCCTCCCGCGCCTCCTCGAAGGCGCGCAGGAGCAACGGCCGCTCGCTGCGGATGTCGCGGGTCCAGGGCACGACATGATAGGCGAAGGTCATCAGCACCCGCGCCCGGTAGCGCGTCCGCCCGTGCCGCTCCGCCAGATCGTAGCCGAGCCGGCCGAACGCATAGCCGGCGTCATAATCGCCGAAATAGGGGCCGGCCATCATGCCGAGATAGGCGAAGCCCAGGGCGGAGGCGTCGCTGCGCCCATGCCGGAGCGTCAGGTTCGCCATCCGGCAGAGGATCAGGCAGACGAGGTTGCGGTCGCTGAAGAAGGCCGGCGGCAAGGCGGCCGCCAGCACGTCCAGCGTCGCCCGGCTGTCGGGATCGTTCACCGCCGACAGCGCCGCCAGCGAACTGATCGGCCGGCCGCCGATGGCCTCGCGCAGCCGCGCATACTCCTCATGGGCCAGGGCGGCCGGCGGATGGGCCGGCCAGTCGATGCCGGCGCCGCGCAGATAGGCGAGGCAGGCGTCGATGGCGCGGTCGCTGCGGTCGATGGCGGTGTAGACGGTCACCAGCAGGGCGGTGATGGCGGCGCGGTCGGCCGGACAAACGCTCCGCCCGGCCAGCCCGAGAAGCCGCAGCTCCGCCCGTTGCAGGTCGCCGCTGAGGAACTCGCATTCCGCCTGGAGATGTTCCAGCGCGAAGGCCAGCCTGTGCCGCCGCTCCCACTGGCCGCCCTCCAGCAGGCGGAGTCCGGCCAGCGCATAGGCCAGTGCCGAGCCGTGGGCGCTGGCCGCCTTGGCCTGATGACCGGCGGCGAGGTGGAGCGTCGCCACCTCCTCCCGCTCGCGCCCGTCCTGGATCAGGGAGAGGCAGCGGTCATACTGCCCGACCAGCGCGAACAGCCGCCCTCCCGACAGATCGGCGGCGAAGCCGCGATGCAACGCACGGGCGACGTCGAGATGGAGCCTGCCGCGCCCCTCGGCCGGCACCAGCGCATAGGCCCCCTCCTGCACCCGGTCGTGGAGGAAGCGGTAGCCGCCGTCGCTGCGCAGAATCAGGCCTTCGGCCAGCACCGGCTCCAGATCGCGCTCGGTTTCCGCCTCCGTCAGGCCGGCGGCAAGCGCCAGGGTGGCGAGGGGAGCGCTGGCGCCCAGCGCGGCAAGCCGGGCCAGCAGGTCGCGCGCCCGCGCCGGGAAGCGCCCGAGCCGTTCGGTCATCAAGGTGGCGATGCCGGCGCCCGACCGCGCCGTCTCCACCGCCGCCATGTCCCAGTCCCAGCGCTTCGCCTCGCGGTCGAACCACAGCCGGCCGGAGCGCTCCAGCGCGGTCAGAAGCTGCACGGCGAAGAAGGCGTTGCCGCCGGTCCGCTCCTCCAGCAGGGCGGCCAGCGCCGCCACCTCGTCCGGCCTGCGGCCCAGGCTGTCGGAAACCATCCGCCGCAGGTCGTCGGACGACAGCGGCCCCAGCGCGATCTCGCAGCAATCGATGTCCGCTTCGGCAGGCTCGGCCGCGGAACGCCTGATCCGCTCCATCAGGGCGGCAAGCGGATGGTCCGGCCCGACCTCGTCGCTGCGGTAGGCGCCGATCAGCAGCAGATGAGCGATGCCGCCGTCGGCGACCAGCCGGTTCAGCAGATCGAGCGTCGCGCGGTCCAGCCATTGCAGATCGTCGAGGAACAGCACCAGCGGGTGGTCGGCGCGGGCGAAGAGCTGGAGCACGCGGCGGAACAGCAGGTCGAAGCGGTTCTGCGCCTCCTGCGGCGGCAGCGGCGGCACCGGCGGCTGTTCGCCGATCAGCAGGGCGAGGTTGGGGATCAGGGCGGTCATCAGCGCGCCGCCGTCGCCGACCGCGTCGCCGAGACCGCGGCTCCACTGGTCGCGGTGCGGGACCGGCAGGGCGAGGATGCGCGTGACCAGTCCGCGGAAGGCCTCCGCCAGGCTGGCATAGGGGAGGTCGCGGCGGCCCTGGTCGAACTTTCCGGCGGCGAACAGGCCGCGCGGCGGCACCAGCTGTTCCTCCAGCGCATGGACGACCGCCGACTTCCCCACGCCGGACCGGCCGGAAATCAGCACGATGCCCATCCGGCCCCGCCCGGCGACCCGATCGAAGGCGGCCTGGAGCATGGCCACCGGCTCCTCCCGGCCATAGAGCGAGGATGGCGGCTCCAGCCCCTCCGGCAGGTCGCGGCCGCCGGGCGGGAAGGCCGGGATGCGGCCCTGCCCATCCCAAAGCTGGAGCGCGTGGGTGAGGTCGCGGACAAGGCCGTCGGCGGTCTGGTAGCGGTCCTCCGCCGTCTTGGCGAGCAGCCGAAGCAGGATGCCGGACATTGCCGGCGGCAGGTCCGGGACATGGGTGGCCGGCGGGATCGGCGCGCGGGCGAGATGGCTGTGGACCCATTCCATCGCATCGCGGGCGGCGAAGGGCAGCTCTCCCGTGAACAGCTCATAGAGCGTGACGCCCAGGGCATAGAGGTCGCTGCGCCGGTCGACCGGGCGGTTCATCCGCCCCGACTGCTCGGGCGCCATGTAGGGCAGCAGCGCCGCCGGCCGCTCCACCTCCTGCCGTTGCGGGGCCGACAGGGCGGCGGCACGGCCGAAGCCGGTCAGCCGCACCGCGCCATCCTCCCCGACCAGCAGGTTGAAGGGCCGCAGGTCGCCATGCAGGATCCCGCGGCGGTGCAGCCGCGCCACCGCGGCGGCGATGCGGATCGCCAGGGACAGCCGCTGACGGAATGCCCCGTCGGATACGGAAGGCGCGGACAGCGACAGCGCCGGCAGCGGCTGCCCGCCCGGATCGGCCAGGGTCAGCACCGGCACGGCGCCATGGCGCAGCAGTTCGAGCGGCTTCACCGCCCAGGCGGGGTCGAGCAGCGGCGACAGGTCATGCTCCTGCCGCAGGCGGGCGAGCACGGCATCGGCGGGCACGCCCGGTTCCGCCATGCGCGCCAGGATCGGAAAAGGCTGGCCCGGCCGCGTCACCCGCAGCAGCCGGGTTTCCCCATCGCCGCCGAGCGCGTGGGTGCCGGAACCCGTCTCCGTCAGATGGTCCAGACTAGACTCCATGAAACGGCCCTTCCCCAGCGCAGCCTCGGCAGGATAGCGGCATTCCGCCGCAGTTGGGGAAATTGCCGCGGCGTGCCGGCAGGACGATCAGGCACAGGGGATTTCGGCGGGCGCATGGGACGAGCGGCCCGCCGGCAGGACGGTATCGGCACCGGCATTGCGCCGCCGCCAGCTGCGCGGCGAAATGCCGACCAGACGGCTGAAGGTGCGGGTGAAATGGCTCTGGTCGGCGAAGCCGCAGGCCAACGCCACATCGGCCAGGGTCCGGGATCCGTCGCGCATCAGCGTCTTCGCATGGTCGATCCGCCGGTGCAGCAGCCACTGGTAGGGCGTGGTGTTGGCGGTACGGCGGAAGGCGCGGACGAAATGCCCGACCGACAGCCGGCATTCGGCGGCAAGATCGGCCAGCCGGATCTCGCCGTCGAGATTGGCGGCGATCATCTCCTTCACCCGCCTCTCCTGCCAGGGCGCCAGCATGCCCCCGGTCCTGGCGGCGCTCACCCGGCCATAGGCGGTCACGACATGGGTCGCCAGCGCCGAACAGACATGGTCGAGATACAGCAGGCTGATCCGCTCGGGAAATTCCAGCGTCGGCAGGATGGCCGATGCCAGCGCCCGCACGGTCGGATCGTCGACCGGACTGCTGGGTGCAATCGACAGAATCCTCCAGCCGGCCGCCATGCACCTCGGGGCAGGCGCTTTCCAGCACCGCGCGGGGCAGATGGAAGGTCAGCGTGTCGAACGCCGTGTGCATGTGGCAGTCGATCCTGCGGCGGTAGTCGTGGATCGATGTCAGCCCGGCGATGTCGGCGGGCTTTTCCACCAGCCGGCCGTCGACCCAGACGTCGGAATGGAAATTGGAAAGGTGATGGCTGACCAGAAAGGCGTCCTCCGACACCGGGCTGAAATGGCCGACGCCACCAGCCATGCAGCGGATCCGTGCAACCCCCAGCGTGCCGCTGCCCGAGCCGAGGATCAGCACCTCCGGCTCATCCGGCGTCGGAACGTAGCGCATCCGCAGATTGGACTGGCGGGTCGAGGCCATGGGGCGTCTCCGTTGGCTGGCGCGCATCTTCCCACGGAGAGGAAGGGCCGCCCGGCTTGCCCACACAGAGTAAACGCGACGATGTGCCGCACACCACTAGACACAGATTAACCCCGGCAGTGTTTAGGTCGAGCGACCCTAGACCTTGGTTTAGGGTCTGGGCCTTCGATGCGGGATTTCTGCTTTGCAATCACTAATTTAGCGAATTCAGGAGAGATGGCGGTCGAGCGCCGCGATCACCGTTCCGGGCGCCGACAGGTGGGGCAGATGCCCGGCTGCGTCCAGGATCTCCAGAACGCTGCCCAACAGATGGTCGCGCAGATATTCCGCCGCTTCACGGGGCACCGCGGCGTCCTCCCGGGCTTGCAGGATGACGGCGGGCACCGTCACCTCGGCAAGACGGCTGCGGACATCGCTGCGCAGCACGGTCAGCAGCAGCGACAGCGCCATGTCCGGACGCATCGCCCGCAGCGAGGCGGCGAATTCCCGCACGACCGGGTCCTCCGCCGGGCGGGAGACGACCAGTTCGCCGAATTGGACGGTCCACCGCATGTAATCCTGCGTGGCGTTGTCGATCAGGGCATCGATGCCGGCGGGGTCGAAGCCGCCATGATAGTCGCCGACATTGCGATAGCAGGCCGATCCGCCCAGCAGGACCAGCTTGGTGAACAGGGTCGGCATCCTGATCGAGGCAAGCACCGCCACCATCCCCGCCACCGAATGACCGATGCAGATGCACTTCCCGATCCAGAGGGTTTCGAGAATGGCCACCACATCGCGGGCATAGGCGTCCAGCGTGGCGTATCTGGCATGGTCGTAATGCATCTGGCCGCCGGGACCGATCCCGGCCAGGTCGAACAGCACGATGCGATAGCGGTCCCGCATCGCCTCCACGACGTGGCGCCACGCCGACTGTTCCGTGCCGAATCCGGGAATGAGGACCAGCGTCTCCGCCCCCGATCCGACCACGCTGACCTTGTGGCGCTCCAGAATCGAGGAACCGTTTTCGATCATGTCGAGCCCCCGATCAATCGCAACGACCGATGCAACCATAGTGTGCAGCGCGTCGGCAAGCAGGATTGCCTTCCGACCGGCCCGGCAGGCTGAAAATGTTGCGCCCGCCCGGACAAACCGGACGGGCGCGGCAGACAATGGCTCGGAAACGGACGGCTGGCGTTCAGCGGCACGGTCAGCGGGTTAGTCAGCGGCACAGGGCCCGGCGGACGGCATCGGCGGCCAGGATCACCGCCTCCTCCGCCTTGCGGACATGGCGGGTCATGCTGGCGAAGGAGTGGGGAAGGGTTTCATGCAGGACCAGCCGGTGCGGGATCCGGGCCTGCTCCAGCCGCCGGGCCAACCGCAGGCTGTCGTCGCGCAGGCAGTCCAGCCCGGCAGCGGCAATGTGCAGCGCCGGCAACCCGCGCAGATCGGCGAGCAGCGGAGCCGCCGCGGGGTCGCGGGTGATCCCGCCATGGCCGAGATACTGTTGCCAGTACCAGCGCATCCGTTCCGTCGTCAGGCCGAAACGCCCATCGCCGAACAGCCGGTGCGATTCGGTGTCGAAATCATGGGCGAACATGCCGTAGAGCAGCAGGACGAAGGACAGCGGCGGCCCCGGCTCCTCCCGCGCATCGAGGGCGAGGCCGAGCGCCAGATTGGCACCCGCGGAATCGCCGCCGGTGGCGATCCGTTCCGGGTCGAGGCCATGGCCGGCACCGTGGCGGACCACCCAGTGCAGGGCGGCCAGCGCCTCCCCCCGCTGATGGGGAAAGCGCCGCTCCGGTGCGAGGCTGTAGGCGACGGCGCAGACCGCCGCACCGCTGTGCCGGGCCAGCAGGCGGAGCAGCCGGTCATGGGTGTCGATGGAATTGACCACGAAGCCGCCGCCGTGAAAATAGATCAGCACCGGCAGGGGCCGGCCATCCTCGGGCACGTCCGGTGGCCGGATCAGGCGCAGGCGCAAAGGCCCGGCGGGGCCGTCCGTCACCACCTCCCGCACGTCGGCGGGCAGCGCGGCGGGCAGCGCCGGGCCGTTGAGGAAGACATGGTAGCGCTCCGCCGCATCGCGCGCCTCGGCCAGCGGCTGGCGCAGCGGGTCGGCGGAAATCAGGCCGGCGCGGGCAGCCAGCGCGCCCAGTTCGACCACCTCCGGATCGGGCAGATGTCGCTGAAAAGGCAGGATGGTGTCCGGCATCGCCGCTCTCCCCGAGGTCAGAGGATATAGGACATGACGAGGTACAGCACCGCCTCGCCATCGCCGGAGTTGCGGTAGCGGTGGGGAACGTCTGCCTCGAACAGGATCGAGTCGCCCTCCTCCAGCCGGTGCTCGCCGTCGGCGGTGGCGATGTCGACCTGCCCGCGGCCGACCAGGATGTTTTCAACCGTGCCGGGGGAATGGGCGTCGGCGGACTCGTCGGCGCCGGGCGACAGGCGCAGTTCATAGAACTCCACCTGCCGCTCGCCCTTCAGCGGGAACAGGGCGCGGGAGGTGAACAGGCCGTCGCGGGAGGTCAGGCTGCGCTGCTCGGCCCGCCGGATCACCGTGGTGCCGGAGTCGCCTCCGGTGCTGAGCAGGCTGGAGAAGGACAGGTCCAGTGCCTTGGCGACCGTCCACAAGGTGCCGATGTCGGGGCGGTGCCGCCCCTCCTCGATCGCCATCAGGATGTGAGGGTCGCTACCGGACAGCTGTGCCAGCCCGTCCACCGACAGCCCCTGCCGCCGGCGGAGGCCACGCAGATTGTCCCCGATCACCCCGACCAGATGATCGAGGGACGGCGGGGCGGAGTGTTGAGCGGTGTCGATCGTCATGGCTCCGTTCTCCTGCGGCACGAATGACCGGAGCGACGGGAGCCGCCCCACGGATGGCGGAGATTGAACATCACATATTCCTACTTTTCAAGTAGGAAAATTCACATTGTGATGTGAATTATAGTTCTCATCCTTATTTTGCACATTATAAATTTGTTTAAATCACTGCCGTCTGTTCATGACTCTGCCGGAAGGCAAAGCGCCCCGCCGTCCGGATGGCCGGACAGGCGGGGCGCTGGGCGGATCGGAAGCGGACAGCCTGCTGTCCGGGCGATTACGGCAGGGCGGCGTCGGAGGCGTGGGCCTTCATCTCGTGGCGATGACGCTCGGCGAAACGCTCCAATGTGCGGCGTGCGGCGTCGAAGGCGTCACGGATGGCCGCATCGGCGCTCTCGTGGCCGTGACCGCCGGATTTGTCGCTGCGCACGACCAGTTCCTCTCCGGGAACGGTCAGGGCGACTTGGACGGTGTACTGCTTGCCCTGATGCTGGTGGCGGTGGGGAATTTCAAAGACGACGCGTTTGGACAGGATGTTCCCGAAAAAGCGGTCGAGCTTGTCGGCATGCTCGCGGATCGAATGCTCCAGGGCGGGAGAGGGGTCGATGTTGCGGAAGGCGATCTGCAACGGTTGACGCATGTCCATGCTCCTTGTTCTACGCGCGGGGCGCGCGGCTGATGGGCCGCCCTCCCCGCGGGGCCCGCCCCCATCAGCCGGCCGGTCGGTGAGCGGCGGGCGAAGGGGCTTGGTGATCTCAGGATCGCACAGCGGCGGAATCCTGCATTAACCTGCATCAATGCGGCCCTGGGGGACCGGCTGTAAACTCCCGCCCGTTTTCCAGGCCGGGTTCCAGATGAGCTTGGGGGTCAGGCCAAGCCGATCAGGCGGATCAGTGTCAGGCTGATCGTGCCCAGCGCCAGCAGGGAAAGCACCACCGCCGCCGTCACCCGTCCGCCGGCCCGCGCCACCGTCCGCACATCGACTCCCAGCCCCAGCGCCGCCATCGACACCACCGTCAGCAGGGTGGCCGCGTGCTCCATCGCCGGCAGGGCGGCATATGGGATGAGGTCGAGCGAGCGCAGGGCGATCATCGCCAGGAAGCCCTGGATGAACCACGGCACCAGATGATGGACCGGCGGGCGGGGCCGGCTTTGACGCGGCACGCCGGCTTCGGCGTCAACCGTCTCGCCGGCCAGCCGGGGCGCCAGCAGCGACAGCAGCAGGCAGACCGGTCCGAGCATCAGCACCCGCACCAGCTTCACCAGCGTGCCGACCTGCACGGCGATGGCGCCCAGCGGTGCGGCGGCGGCGATCACCTGCGGCACGGCATAGACGGTCAATCCGGCCAGCGCGCCATACTGCACCCCGCTCAGCCGCAAGCCGATGCCGAGCAGAGGCAGGCCAAGCACGACGGCCACGCCCAGCACGGCGGTGAAGGCGATGGAGGCGGCGACATCGTCGCTGTGCGCATCGATCACCGGCGCCACCGCGGCGATGGCCGAGTTGCCGCAGATCGCGTTGCCGCAGGCGACCAGCACCGCCATGCGCACCGGCAGGCCGAGCAGCCGCCCGATCCCGAACCCCGCCAACAGCGCCAGCGCCACCACGCCGGCGATGCCCAGCAGCAGGGCCGGCCCGGCCGACAGGATGGTCGCGGCGCTGACCGCGGCCCCCAGCAGGATCACCGCCATCTCCAGCAGGATCTTGGCGGAAAAGGCGATGCCCGGTTGCCAGCGTGCCGGCGGCGCCCAGGCGGTGCGGAGCGTGGTGCCGATCAGGATCGCCAGCACCAGCGCCTCGATCCACGCCTCGCCGAACAGTGCCATCTCAGCCTTGGCCGCGGCGAAGGCGAGCGCCGTAACGCCGACGCACAGCGCAAGGCCGGGGAGAAGGCTGCGAATTTGGAAAAGCATGGGCTTTCCCGGCACCGCCTGTGCGGGTGCCGCGGTATCGGGGATCATGGGACGGGTCTCCGGAAGCGGTCGGGAGCGGAAAAACACCGTTCCCATACGTAAAATTATGGAGACCGCTTTCGATCACATCCAACACAAAGATGTGATGCGTTCGATAACTTGAATTTATGGATCAGGCCGTCAGGCCGTCGTCGAATTCAGGGACCTGCCATGGCCCGCCGAGGTCGGCATTGCGCAGAAGCAGAACCAGCTCCTCGCGCGAACGGGTGACGGCGGTGTAGAGCCAGCGCCAGCGATGCTCCCGGAAGGCGGCCGAATTGTCCACCACGGTGACCGACGGGAATTCCGACCCCTGCGAGGCATGGCAGGTGATCAGCCACGCCCAGTCGTAAAGCTGGATGTCCTTGCCCACCCGCGGCTGGACCATCCCCTCGGTGTAGTGGGCCTGGAACATCCAGGGATGGACGATCAGCTTGCTGCGCGACCGCACCTCGTCCTCCATCTGCACGCCGAGCGACCACAGGCCGGCATCGCGGCCCTGCGCCTCGGCGGCCGGCCGGGTCAGGGAACCGATCATGCCGTTGAAGAGCCCCTCGTCCTTCTGGTTGCGCCGGCAGATGACCCGCTCCCCCGCCTGCGGCATCGTGGAGTCGTGGCCGAGCAGCGTGCGCATGCGCTTGGTGTAGGTGGTGCGGACGCGGTGGGTGCCGCAGATCGCCTGTGAGGACTGCCGCATCACCAGCGACTGGGTGCGGTGCTCCAGCGGCAGGACATGGACCTTGCCGACGGACCCGAAGCGCCGCGGCATCTCCTGCCGGCGCAGCAGATGGGCCAGCCGGATCACCGGGCTCTCGCGGGCGGTCCGGTGCGGCTCGGTCAGGCGGAAATCCGGCTCCCCGCTGGTGAACAGCCCCTGGCCGGAGACCGGCGGAAGCTGGTAATCGTCGGCGATGACGAGGATCTTCTTGCCGGTCCGCATCAGGTCGCGTGCCAGATCGTCGCCGATCATCGACCCTTCGTCGCAGACGATCAGGTCGGCGTCGGCGACCGGCCCGTCGTTGCGGCGGGCGAAGATCAGCTCGCCGCTGTCGCCGTCCTTGCGCGGGGCGTAGAGCAGCGAATGCAGGGTCGCCGCCCCGTCGATGCCCTTCTGGCGCAGCACCTGGGCGGCCTTGCCGGTGGGGGCGCCCACCACATAGTCGGTCAGCCGGCGGCGCTCCAGCAGATGCTCCAGCGCGAAGACGGTGGTCTTGGTCTTGCCGGTCCCGGCCTCCCCGGCCAGCCAGAAGACCTGCTGGGCGTCGTCGTCCTTGTACCAGGCGTCGATCGCCTGGATGGCGCGATGCTGTTCGTCGGTCGGGCTATCGGACTGCATTTGGATCGAACCGGGATCAAACCATGAATGAAGACGGCACAGTAGCCCGACCGCCCACCGCCGGTCCATAGAACTTCGCCGCGGCGACACCATCTCCTCCGGAACCATGGTTGCAAAGGATCCGGTACGCATGCGCAATCCCTATTGGCAGGGTCCGGCGACGTCCAATTTCGACGGGCTGCGTTTCTTCAATCCGGGCGAACCGGAAACCGACCGCAGCCTGCGCCAGCTGCTGCGCTGGCAATTCGGGCGGAAGGCGGTCAAATGGCCGCGGCAGGTGGCGGTGACGCCGGTGATGCCGGCCCGGCACGTCGCCGGCCTCCGCGTGACGGTGGTGGGGCATGTCACCACCCTGGTCCAGGCGGCCGGGCTGAACATCCTGACCGATCCGGTCTGGTCCGACCGCGCCAGCCCGGTCCGCTTCGCCGGGCCCAAGCGGGTCACCGCACCGGGCATCCGCTTCCACGACCTGCCGAAGATCGACGCGGTTCTGGTCTCGCACAACCATTACGACCATCTCGACGTTGAGACGCTGAAGCGCCTGCACCGGCGCGACGCGCCGCTGATGGTCACCCCGCTCGGCAACGACACCATCCTGCGCAAGCATATCCCGGGGGTGCGGGTCGCGGCGGGCGACTGGTGGAGCCGGTTCGCGCTGGCGCCGGAGGCGGAGGTCCACATCGTGCCGGCCAACCACTGGTCGTCGCGCACCGGACGTGACCGGCGCATGGCGCTGTGGGGCGGCTTCGTCCTGCGCACTCCGGCCGGCTCGGTCTATTTCGCCGGGGACACCGGCTATGGCAGCGGGGCGGCCTTCCGCGCCATCGGCGAACGGCTGGGAGCCTGCGATCTGGGGTTGATCCCCATCGGTGCCTATGACCCGCGCTGGTTCATGTCCGCCCAGCATTGCGACCCGGACGAGGCGGTGCGGATCATGCTGGACACCGGGGCGAAGAAGGCCGTCGGCATCCATTGGGGAACCTTCGCCCTGACCGACGAAGCGCGGGACGAGCCGCCGCAGCTGCTGCGCACAGCCTTGGCCACCCACGGCATCGACCCTGCCCGCTTCGAGGTGGGACATCCGGGGACGGTCGTCGATGCATGACCGGATCGGATCGCGTAATCGCCCCGTGGGTTTCATACCGAACGCACGGGGCGATAAACCCACGCCGACAAGGAGATCGGGGGTGAAGGAGGAACCTTGGCTTGGCCAGCCTGCGTCAGGCGGATCGTCGTTCGCTACGAGCGGCGCCGCGACATCCCCGCCACGCTCCACCCTCCCACCGCGGCCTTCATTGCCTCTCAATTCGTCCTGCCTTGCCGATTCTGTTAAAAATGATTTCCTCGACTGCTCCAAATAAAATGGTTAACGTCATTATGTTTTGCATAATATCGGCAAGATATTCATTCCGCTCGTGAGCGCACGAAATCCCTTCTGCGAGCGCAGATTTTGCCGATGGCGTATCCATTCCATCGAAGCGTGGTTAAGCTTCTTTCCCAGGGCGTAACGCGCGCCCCAGGGGTGTGGGATCCCCTCGTTCGGACGGTGTGGCCACTGCCGTTAGATTAATGAAATCATTAATCTTTCTGGCCGAACCCCCTGAGGCTCCTGTCCAGGCGCTCCACGCTGAAGGTCGCAGAAACCGTGTTTGGATGCGGTTTTCCAAATCCCCGACTGCGGGTTCAGGAGGCTGTCTGCGGGGGCGCCCGAAGACACGGCCTGGCCGTCAGTCCGGAATCCGGAAGGAGATCGAGTTGCGCTATTCTGATCTGACGATTCTCTCGAAGATCCTCACCGTCATGGGATTGCTGGGCATTGCGATGACCGCCTCGGCTTTTTATGGTGGCCATCAGATGCGTGTCGTGGACAATGCCAACTCGTTCATCATCGACCACCCGGATAAAGCCAACGTCAAACTGGCTTTCATCGAGAATCAAGTCAGCGAGTACATGGCGGCGCTCTACCATCTGGCTGCGTCGTCGACGGAGCAAGGCAACGCCAGAGCGCTAAAAAGCTCTCGGGACGCTCTCGACACCATCCGGGAAGAGGCACCCAAAGCAAAGCAGATCGACCCTGAGGTCGCCGTTGCGCTTGACGCCATTCTCGGAAAATTGCAGCTGACGGTTGATGGGCCTTGCATGGAGGTCATCCGACTGGGCTCCGGCACGGACTCGGAACTGAACAAAAAAGCCAATCAGTTGATGGAAAGCGAATGCGGACCGGCCCTTGACCACGTGCGGGATAATATTGAGAATCTGCTTAAAGATAACATGAAAAAAGTCGACCGCCTTAATCAGGAGGCGACCGCCCTCATCGATGGATTGGTGTGGAAAACCGTGTCCTTAAACATCATCGCCATCGGACTCATAATCGCTTTGGCAATTTATCTGACACGGAAATTTGTGACATCTCCACTGAAAGTGATCGAAGGAAGTTTGGATGAACTGGCGAAGGGCAATCTGGACGTTCAAGTCACGAACACTGAGCGCAAGGACGAGATCGGCAGCATCGCCCGCTCGTTCAGGGCATTCAAGGACAACGCCATCGAACGGCGGCGGATGGAGGAGCGCGAGAAGACGGAGCAGGTGAAACGGGACGAACGCGCCAGGCTCATCGAGACCCTGACCGCCGGCTTCGACAAGAGCGTGTCGGGCGTCCTGAACACCGTGGCCGGCGCCAGCACCGATCTGGAGGCGACCGCCTCGTCCCTGTCCGCTTCCGCAGAACAATCCACCGCCCAGGCCACCACCGTCGCCGTCGCCGCCGAGCAGACATCGGCCAATGTCCAGACCGTGGCCACCGCGACCGAAGAACTTTCCGCCTCCATCGCCGAGATCACCCGCCAGGTCGCCGAATCCGCCCGCATCGCCAACACCGCCTCCGAGAAGGCGGCCCACACCGACGAGCTGGTCCAAAAGCTCTCCGCCGCCGCCGGACGCATCGGCGAGGTCATCAAACTGATCAACGACATCGCGTCCCGGACCAACCTCCTGGCGCTGAACGCCACCATCGAGGCGGCGCGGGCGGGGGATGCCGGCAAGGGGTTCGCCGTCGTCGCCGGCGAGGTCAAGAGCCTCGCCAACCAGACCGCCAAGGCCACCGACGACATCGCCCGGCAGATCGCCGCCGTTCAGGGGGAAACCCGCAACACCGTCGCCGCCATCCAGGACATCGCCGCCATCATCGGTGAAATCCAGACCATCTCGACCGGCATTTCCTCCGCCGTCGAGGAGCAAGGGGCCGCCACCAGCGAGATCGCCCGCAACGTCCAGCAGGCCGCCCAGGGCACCCAAGCCGTCAGCGAGATCATCGGCGGCGTCTCCCAAAGCGCCGCCTCGACCGGCACCGCCGCCCAACAGGTCCTCGGCTCCGCCGGGCAACTATCCCAGAATGCCGACACCCTCAAACGCGAGGTCCAGGAGTTCCTCGCCTCGGTGAAATGCGCTTGATCCGAGGAGGCGGGCCATCCCCCTTCCGCAAGGCCGCGGCGCGGCGCTGAGACGCCGCCACCGCCACCAGAGCGCCTTAGCCCCCGCTCAGGCCGGGGTCGGCGCCTGTTCCGGCAGGACGCCGGAGGACTTCAGTTCCCGCCAGAAGTCGGCGGGGATCGGCTGGCCCATCAAGGTCACATTCTCATGCACGCGCGCCGGGTTCTTGGTGCCGGGAATGACCGAGGCGACGACCGGATGCGCGGCGCAGAATTGCAGGGCCGCCGCGCGCAGGTCGACACCGTGGCGCCTGGCGATCTCCGCCAGCCGGTCGCGCGCCGCCACCTTGTCGGGGGACGCCTCCTGATATTCGAAATTCTTGCCCCCGGCGATGATGCCGGAGTTGTAGGGGCCGCCGACCACCACATGGACGCCGCGCTCGGCGCAGCGCGGAAACAGCTCGTCCAGTGCCGGCTGGTTCAGCAGGCTGTAGCGTCCGGCCAGCAGGAAGACATCGGGGTCCGCCCGCTCCAGCGCCATCACGCAGGGCTCCACCCGGTTGACGCCGAGGCCCCAGCCACGGATCACCCCCTCTTCGCGAAGCTGGGTCAAGGCGACGGCGGCCCCCTTCATGGCGGTGTCGAACACCTCCAGCCAGCGGTCGCCATGGGCATCCTCGGCGCAGTCGTGGATGTAGGCGATGTCGATGCGCGCCATGCCAAGCCGCTGCAGGCTGTCCTCGATGGAGCGGCGCACGCCGTCGGCGCTGTATTCGTAATCGACGCGGAACGGCAGGCCCTTCACGAAGGGGCCATGCCGGCCGCCCTTGCCGGCGTCGGCACGCAGCAGCCGGCCGACCTTGGTCGACAGAACGAACTCGTCGCGCGGACGGCTGCGCAGGACATGGCCGAACCGGTGTTCGGAAATGCCGGGACCATATTCGGGAGCCGTGTCGAAATAGCGGATGCCGGCGTCCCAGGCGGCGTCGAGGGTTGCCGCGGCCGTCTCGTCGGTCACCTCCTCGAACATGTTGCCCAGGGGCGCTCCGCCGAAGCCGAGCGGGCCGGGCGGGGCGAAATGCGTGCTGTCTGACATGGGAAAACCTTTCCGTCTCTGGCACCGTTCGATGCACCCGTTCAACACCGCGCCTCACCGGGCCGTTCCTGATGCAGGCGGCCTCCGCCGACTGTCCAGCCGGCGCTTGACTGGCATTTCGCGCATGCCCAGCTTGCTACGCGGACTGGACGAGGATCGGGACGTAGATGGCGATGGGGGCGGACGAAAACACGAAAATCCTTGGCGAGGCCCGTCGAATCCTCGCCGCCGGGGACGGGGACGCACTGGCCTCGCCGGCGACGCTCGGCGACCTGGCGGAGCTGCTCGCCGACACCTTCGACGAGAGCTACACCGCAGAGCGGGCGCTGGCCCTGCTGACGCCCGCAAGACGCCGCGCTCTGAAAAGCCGCTTCGTCTCCGCCGACGAGAGCGGAGGTGCGGAGGTCTGGCTGCCCGCCGATGTGCTGGACCGGCTGCGGGATGTCGCCGACACGCCGCTCGACGCCATCCGCGCCCTGCTGGACAGCGGGCGCGGCCTGCCGGAAGCGGGCAGCGAGGAGCATTGCCGCAAGCGCCGCTGCGCCCCCCAGCTGCTGCTGTCCGATCCCGGCGCCTGGCAGTGCCGGACCTGCGGCCTGACCGGACGGGCCGACCTGCCGCCCAACCCCATCGTCGCCGGCCATCTGGCCGACCAGCGAAGCCGCATCGCCGAGTTGCACGCCCTGGCCGCCGCGATCCATGAGGGCTGGGGGGCCGGCGAGCGCTTCACCGTCGCCGATGCCGCGGCGAACCGCCTGCCCGGCATCCCGGCCGACCGCGACCGGCTGAAATCGCTGCTTGCCGACCTTCTGCGCGACGGGCTGCTGGAGGAGGCGCCCGGCCCCCGTGGCGGCGCCGGCTTCCGCGTGCTGGAGGAGCCGCCGGACTGGATCGCCGACGCCATGGCCGAACGCCGCCGGCAACGGGAGGCGGAGGCGCGCGTCCGCGAGGACCGTGCCACCGCCCTGCGCAAGGTGCTGGAGGACGGGCTGACCCACACCACCGCCGCCGGAGAGCGTGTGGAGATCGTGCAGAGCGACCGTGGCCTGGAACTGCGCTTTCCCGCCATCCCGGCATGGGAATTGCGGGAGGAGATGAAGCGGCAGGGCCATTGCCGGTGGGACGGCCGGCGGCGGCGCTGGTGCCGCCTGTCGCCGGTCACCAGCGTCGAGCCCTGGCTGGCGGCCGCGCTCGACGCCGGCGCCACCGTTGCGCCGCTGGGGACCGCCGACCCCGATGCCGAGGATTGGGAATACGAGGAGTGGACGGATTGACAGTCCGGCCGCCCTATAGATCCACCTCCAGCGTCACCTTCACCGGGTCGAGCACGACCATCGTCTGGAAGGACTGCACCAGCTCGTTGTCGGCGAACAGCCGGCGCGACAGAACCTCGTAGCTCGCCATGTCGGGGACCAGCAGGATCAGGACGAAGCTGGCCTTCCCGGTGACGAAATAGCATTGCTGAACCTCCGCCGCCTCGCGGAACAGGCGCTTTGCGGCGGCGATGACGGGGGAGCGGTCGTTGATCGTCTGGACCTCTACCACCACTGTCACCCCCTGCCCCACCGCGGCCGGATCGACCACCGCCACGTTGCGGCGGATGATGCCGGCCGCCTCCATCCGCGCGATGCGGCGCTGCACGGCCGGCGCGGAGAGATGCACCGCCTCGCCGATCTCGCGCTGCGAGGTCTTGTTGTCCAGTTGCAGGATGCGCAGGATCGCGCGGTCCTGCTCGTCGAGCTGATCCGGCGGGCGAGCGATTGTTGAGCGCATGGCGGCTTCGGCGAAAGAACGGTGCGTCGGAAGCCTCAAACTTAAGCGCTCTCTGCCCCATCGTCACAGTATCTTTTCACCGGACCTCTTCCACCGAACCTTCCGCCGGGAGCCCGCGCGTGGCGAACGCCTCCATAGAATCCCCCTCCACTACCCGGCCCGAACCGGCGGCGCTGCCGCTGCTGCTCCTGCTTGCCTCGCTGCTGTCGCAATATGTCGGGGCCGCTTCGGCGAAATCGCTGTTCCCGCTGGTCGGGGCAGAGGGCGTGACCGGCCTGCGGGTGGGGCTGTCGGCGCTGATGCTGATGGCGATCCTGCGCCCGTGGCGCAGCCTGCCCGGACGCGGGGATCTGCGCAACCTGCTGGTCTATGGCGCCACGCTGGGGGCGATGAACCTGTCGATCTACCGCGCGATGGAACTCATCCCCATCGGCATTGCCATCGCCATCGAGGTGACCGGGCCGCTGGCGGTCGCCCTGCTCGGGTCGCGCCGGCTTAAGGATTTCCTGTGGATCGCCTGCGCCGCGGCCGGGCTTGTCCTGCTGCTGCCGCTGCGGCAGGCATCCGCCGCGCTGGACCCGGCCGGTGTCGCCTATGCGGCGGCGGCGGCCTTCTGCTGGGCGCTCTACATCGTGTTCGGCAAGCGCGCCTCGGCCCTGCCGGGCGGGCAGGCGGTGGCCTGGGGCATGCTGGTGGCGGCCAGCTTCACCGTCCCGCTGGGGATTTCCCATGCCGGCGCCGGGCTGCTGGTTCCGGCCGTGCTCCTCACCGGTCTCGCGGTGGCGGTGCTGTCCAGCATGGTGCCCTATCTGCTGGAGATGATGGCGCTCCGCCGCCTGCCGAGCCATGTGTTCGGCCTTGCCGTCAGCGCCTCCCCCGCCGTGGCGGCACTGATCGGCTTCCTGATGCTGGGCGAGCGGCTGAGCGCAGTGCAGTGGGTCGCCATCGCCTGCATCATGTTCGCGTCGGCCGGCAGCGCGCTGGGCAAAGCCCGGCGCGGCCGCGAGTGACGCGCGTCTCCCGTCACGTTGCCCGGAGAGGCCGGGCGACGTCGGGCATTTCGAGGTCGAGCAGCGCCGACGCCAGGCACTTTCCATGGGCGTCGAGCGCCAGCGACCGGGTCACGCCGCCGCCGAGCGCCTGCCGCATCACGAAGTTCAGCGCGCCGATGCTGGGGATCTCGTAGCGCACCACCTCGCCATGCACGACCTCGTGGAACAGCTCCTTCACGCGGTCGGCGGTGACATGGGCCTCGATCAGCGGATAGTCCGCCTCGTCGAAGGCGATGACGGAGATGTTGGAGATGTCGCCCTTGTCGCCGGTGCGGGAATGGGCGATGTCGCGGAGTTTCATGTCAGGCCTCCATAAACGCGATGGCGGGCTTCGCCAGCTCGCGGGGCAGCAGGGCCGACAGCATCGCCACCACGTCCTTGGCCGACTTGGTGGCGCCGCCGCCGCTGGCCGGGCCGTTGGTGTAGAGGGTTTCGACCTCGTTGCCGATGCGCTGCGCCTCCTTCAGGCTGCCGGTCCGGCCGACCACCCGCACCCGCACCTCGTAGGGCTCCTGCCCACCCGCGGTGGACAGTGCGGTGCCGTGGATGGAATCGACGCCGATCAGGTCGAAGCGCAGCTCGGTCGCCTCAACGCCGGTCAGCGCCAGACGCTCGCGCACGATCTCCAGCGCCAGCCGGCCGCGCGCCAGCGCGCCGGGACCGGCGTAGGAGATCTGCCCCTCGCCGATGAAGCTGTCGCGATAGCCGACCGAGACCTTCAGCGTGGCCGGCCGCGGGCGCCCGGTGGCGCCGGCCACCCGCACCCGGTCGGGCCCTTCCTGGGCGAAGCGCACGCGCGAGAAGTCGGCCACCACGTCGGGGGTGAAATAGGCGGCGGGGTCGTGGATCTCGTAGAGCAGCTGTTCCTTGCAGGTGGCGGTGGTCACAGCACCGCCGGATCCCGCCACCTTGGTGATGACGGCGCTGCCGTCCTCCCCCACCTCGGCGATCGGGAATCCCAACCGGGCCAGGGCGGCGACGTCCTTCACGCCGGGATCGGCGAAATAGCCGCCGGTGATCTGCCCGGCGCATTCCAGCAGATGCCCGACCACCGTCCCCTTGCCGAGGAGATCCCAATCCTCCATCGACCAGCCGAACTCGAAGATCTGCGGGGCGAGGAACAGGGCCGGGTCGGCGACGCGGCCGGTGATGACGATGTCGGCCCCGACCTTCAGCGCCTCGACGATGGGAGCGGCGCCGAGATAGGCGTTGGCCGAGACCAGACTGCCGGCCATCGCCGACACCGGCTCGCCGGTTTCCTCGATGCGGTGGTCGCCGGACTTCAGCGTCTCCAGCACGTCATCGCCGGACACCGCGGCGATCTTCAGCCCCTCCAGGCCGAGCGACCGGGCGATGTCCCGCGTCTTGGCGGCGGCGGCGGCCGGGTTGGCCGCCCCCATGTTGGTGACGATGCGGATGCCCTTCTCATGGCAGGGCCGCAGCACCGCCAGCATGCGCTCCGCCAGCAGGGGATCGTAGCCCTGGGCCGGATCCTTCAGCTTGGCGCCCTGGGCGATGGCGATGGTGCGCTCCGCCAGGCATTCAAAGACGAGATACTGGATGTCACCCTTCTCGGCCAGTTCAACGGCCGGCTCGATGCGGTCGCCCGAATAGCCGGCGCCCGATCCGATGCGGATGGTCTTCATGATGGTACTCCTGTGTGCGGACCCCTTGGACCCGCGTCAGAAGGGGATGACCCCGAGGATGGCCGCGGCGACGGTCATGACGACCGAGGCGGCGAACAGATAGGGGATCGAGAATTTCTGGTGCTCGCCCAGCCCGATGCCGCACAGGCCGACGACCAGGAAGGTGGCGGGGGTGAGCGGGCTGACCGGGAAGCCGACGGTCATCTGGCCGAGAACGGAGGCCTGGGCGATCTGGATCGGGTCGCCGCCCAGCGTCTTATAGACCTCGGCGATCACCGGCATCATGCCGAAATAATAGGAGTCCGGATCGAACAGCAGGCTGAGCGGCATCGACAGGATGCC
Source organism: Azospirillum sp. UENF 112521 (assembly GCF_058780665.1). Lineage (NCBI taxonomy): Bacteria > Pseudomonadati > Pseudomonadota > Alphaproteobacteria > Rhodospirillales > Azospirillaceae > Azospirillum > Azospirillum sp. UENF 112521. The sequence goes on along the minus strand of NZ_JBSNCI010000007.1, from coordinate 332,803 downwards.
CAGCGCGAAGGGAACATGCTGCGCCATCTCCGGCGGGACGAAGGCGACGGCGGACTGGGCCATGGCCGTCAGCATCTTGGTGCCGGTCATGATGCCGGTGAAGACGCCGGCCGCCAGCAGGATGCTCGCCATCATCAGCGCCGCCTTGGCGTGGGCGTCGACGCGCTCCTTCTGCATCTTGACGTCGGGATAGTTGATCATCAGCGCCAGCACGGTGCCGACCATGAACATCACCACCGGATCGACCGCCCCTTCGATCATCACGGCCATGATGACGGCGGTGAGGATCAGATTGACCCAGAACAGCTTGGGACGGCGGATCCTGATCTGCTCCGGCGTCAGCACGCGCGGCGCCGGCCCGACCGGACCCACGGCTTCGGGAGCGCCCATGGCGCCGACCGAGCGGGCCTGTCCCGCCGCAAGCGGCCTTGAGGACAGGCCGAGACGCCGCTCCTCGCGCTTGCCGAGCAGGAAGGCGACGGTGAAGATGAACAGCAGCCCGACGCCCTGCACCGCGATCAGCGGATTGAAGATGTCGGTCACCGGCACCTTCAGCGCCGCGGCGGACCGGATCATCGGCCCGGTCCAGGGCAGGAAATTGACGCCCGCCGCCATCGACACGCACAGCGCCAGGATGCGCTTGTCCATGCCGAGCCGGTCGTAGAGCGGCAGCATCGCCGGAATGGTGATGAGGAAGCAGACCGCACCGGACCCGTCGAGATGGATCAGCAAAGCCAGCAGGGTGGTGCCCATGGTGATGCGTGCCGGCCGCGTGCCGACCACCCGCAGGATGCGGTCGATGATCGGGTCCATCATCCCGGCATCGGTAACGACGCCGAAGAAGATGATGGCGAAGACGAACATGCCGGCGGTCGGCGCGATGGAGCGGATGCCGGCAATGATGAACTTGCTGGTTTCAAGGCCGAAGCCGCCCGCCAGCGCCGCGATGATCGGCACGGCGATCAGCGCGACCAGCGGCGACATCCGGTTGGTCATGATCGCCGCCAGCAGAACGACGATGGTTGCCAAGCCTAATAGCGCGAGCATGTAACCTCCTCCATGGCCGTTGTTATTGTTGTTTTCCGCCTGCTGCGCGATCTCTTCACGTCAGGCGAAGACGCACGGCGGGCCCCTGCGGCGACCGGTTCCGGTCCCCGAGTAACGCCACCCGAGCGGATTTCAAAAGAACTTCATCTTTTGCGAAGCCGGCAGGCAGGGGAACTGGCAGCGGGGCTTTTTACAGATCAGCCACTTTGCCGCACCATGCCGAAGCGGTGTCCGCGATTGACACTGTACGAACCCACAATCAGATTAGAGAAATGAATTTGTTGTATCACGGTAATTTGATTTTTCTATAAGAGGCGGGCCATGCTCCAGGGAGTGAGACATATCAAGGCCTTCGTCGCGGTGGCGCGTCTCGGCAGCTTCACCAGGGCGGCGGCGGAGGTCAACCTGTCGCAGCCGGCGCTGACCGTGCAGATCCGCCAGCTCGAAGAGAGCCTCGGCGTGCGGCTGTTCGACCGCAACAAGCGCCATGTGGTGCTGACCCAGGCCGGCCGCGACCTGCTGCCGGCCTTGCAACGGGTGTTGGCCGAGTTGGATGCGGTGATGAGCGTCAGCCACGATCTGGCCGGGCTGCGGCGCGGGTCGGTGTCGGTCGCCACCCTGCCGTCGGTCGCCGCCGGGCTGCTGCCCATCGCCATCCGCCGCTTCGCCGCCGACCACCCCAACATCGACGTCCGGGTCAGCGACGTCGTCGCCGAGCGGATCATCCAGCTGGTCAAGGCGGAGGAGGTCGATTTCGGGATCGGCAGCCGGGTCGGCCCCGACCGCGACGTCGAGGTGATCGATTTCCTCTGCGACCGCATGTGCGCCTTCTTCCCCGCCGACCACCCGCTGAACGGCCGGCGCCCGCTGCTGCTGACGGACATCGTCGCCTTCCCGATGATCCTGACGGCGCGCGGCACCAGCGTGCGGTCGCTGGTCGAGCGGGCGTTGGAGAAGGAAGGGCTGGAGATCAGCCTGTCCTGCGAGGCGAACTACATGTCGACGGCGGTCGGCATGGTGCGGGCCGGGCTCGGCGTCTCGGTCCTGCCGGAATCCGCCGTCGACGCCGCCTCCTGCGAGGGCATCGTGGTGGAGCCGATCCGCACCGCCGGGCTGGTGCGCCGGATCGGCTTCATCCGCAAGACCGGCCGCTCTCTGTCGCCGGCGGCGGAGCGCTTCGCCGCCCTGCTGCGCGAGGTCGCCGGCCCGACGCTCGCCCACTTCTCCAGCATGGAGGCCGCCGCGAAGCGGTAACGTGGCTGGAATAATTTTTTAACTGGATAACGTCAGTATATTTCTGAAATCAGCCAATCCGATTTCACCCGCCCTCCTCTTTCGTAGTATATCAGTTGCCGCCCCCCGACGCGCGCGACATGAAGGCACCCATGAGACTCCTGGAAAATCTGACGATCCGGGCGAAGCTGACCGCATTGGTCGCCTTGTCCGTCCTGGCTCCGGCCGTGGTGATCGCCATCAGCAGCAGCTTCGCCCACCAGCGCATGATCGACGACCGCATCGACACCATCCGCTCGGCGGTGGAACTGGCGGTCGGCATGGCGAAGGGGCTGAATGCCGAGGTCGAGGCGGGAACCCTGCCGCGCGAGCAGGCGCTGGCGCGCTTCCGCACCGCGGTGCACGCGATGTCCTACCATGACGGCGCCGACTACCTGTTCGCCTACGATCTCAACGGCATCGCCGTCGCCAACCCCTCCAACCACAAGGCGGTCGGCACCGACCGCATGGGGCTCCAGGACAAGGCCGGCAAGTATTTCGTCCGCGAGATCGTCGACACGCTGCGCCGTCAGGACAACGCCATCATCCATTATGTCTGGCCGAAGCTGGGGTCCGACGTCCCGCTGCTGAAGACCAACTATGTGCAGCGCTACCAGCCACTGGGCCTGATCGTCGGTTCCGGCGTCTACACCGACGACATCGACGCCGCCTATCACGACTTCCTGGCCAGGACCGGCGCCGCCACCGCCGCGCTGATCGCCGCGCTGGTGCTGATCGCCTTTTTGGTCAACCGCGACATCGTGCGCTCGCTGCACCGGCTGCGCGACAAGATGACGGCGCTGGCCGCCGGCGACCTTGGCGTCACCTTCCCGGAGGCGGCGCGGCGCAACGAGATCGGCGGCATGGCGCAGGCGCTCCAGGTGTTCAAGGAGAATGCCCAGGCCAAGGCCAGCCTGGAAGCCAGCCAGGCCGAGCAGGCGGAGCGCGCCGCGGCCGAGAAGCGGGAGGCGATGACGACGCTCGCCAGCCATTTCGAACAGACCGTCGGCAACCTGATCCACGATGTCGCCGGCGAGGCGGACGCCATCGAACGGCGCGCCCAGGACATGACGCGCGCCGCCGACGAGACCGGCAGGCTGGCCGGCGCCGTCACCCTGGCGACCGAACAGACCTCCGCCAACGTCCAGACCGTCGCCGCGGCGACGGAGGAGCTGACCAGCTCGATCAACGAGATCAGCCGACAGGTCGGCTCGTCGGCCGAGATCGCCCGCGAGGCGGTCGAGAGCGCCGAACGGGCCAACGGCAAGGTCGAGGGGCTGGCCGGCGCGGTGGAGCGGATCGGCGCCGTGGTCGGCCTGATCAACTCCATCGCCAGCCAGAACCAACCTGCTGGCGCTGAACGCCACCATCGAGGCGGCCCGAGCCGGCGAGGCCGGGCGCGGCTTCGCCGTGGTGGCCACCGAGGTCAAGGCGCTCGCCAACCAGACCGCACAGGCCACCGAGGAGATCGCCGCCCAGGTCGCCGGCATCCAGAGCGAGACCGCCCAGGCCATGCACGAGATCAAGGGCGTGGCACAGGTCATCGGCCGGGTCAACGACGTCGCCACCTCCATCGCCTCGGCGGTCGAGCAGCAGGGGGCCGCGACCCGCGAGATCAGCCGCAACATCCAGCAGGCCGCCCGGGGCAGCCACGAGGTGTCGTCCAGCATCGGCGGCGTGAACGAGGCCGCCGGACGGAACGGCACGGTCGCCTACGAAGTGCTGGAGAATGTGCGGGAATTGTCGATGCAGACCGAAAGCCTGCGCGGCGAGGTCGGCCGCTTCCTGGCACAGGTGCGGGCCGGCTGACCGGCCCGCAAGGCCCGCGTCCGCGGGCCTTGGCTTCGCGGGCATGTGCCCGCGCGGCCGATACCAGGGTCGAAAGTCAAAACTTTCTGACCTTGGTATTACGGCGCGGCGACGAACTCCACCCAGTTCGGCTGCTTGCCGGCCGGATAGCGGGCGAGCGGGGTCAGCGCGCCGCTGCCGCCGTCGATGCGGTAGACGGTCATGCCGTCCGACTTCTCGCCCACCGCCGCCAGGAACCGGCCGGTCGGGTCGATGTTGAAGCCGCGCGGCTGCTCCTCCGTCGCCACGCTGGCGAGCGGGGTCAGCAGGCCGCTTTCCGGGTCGATCCGGAAGGAGCGGATGGTGCTGGTCCGCCGTTCGGAGATGTAGAGGAACCGGCCGTCCGGCGTCGTGTGGATGTCGGCGGCCCAGGGCTCGCCCTTGAAATCGGCCGGCAGGGACGGCAGGCGCTGCCTCTCCGTCAGCCTGCCGGTCGCGGGATCGTAGGCGAACACCGCGACGGCGGCGTCCAGCTCGTCCACCAGATAGAGGAGGCGTCCGTCGGGATGGAAGACGATGTGGCGCGGACCGGATTTCGCCGGCAGCGCCACCGAGGGCGGATCGTTGTCGCTCAAGGCTCCGGTGGCCGCGTCGAAGCGGAACTGCACCAGCCGGTCGGATCCCAGGTTGGTGGCGAAGGCGAAGCGGTTGTCGGGCGACGGCTGGATCGAATGGGCGTTCTTGCCGGTCGCCACCACCTGCTGCGGCGGTCCGACCTTGCCGTCCGGCCCGATTGGGTTCACTGCCACCTTGTCGCCGCCGTAGGACGCGCCGAACAGGTACTTGCCGCTGCGGTCGGTGACGATGTTCGCCATGCTGTCGGCCAGCGGGCCGCTGCCGAGATGGCTCAGCGTGCCGGTCGCCCTGTCGATGGCGAAGATCTGCACCTGATAGGGTTGCGAGCGCACGCCGGCATAGAGGAAGCGCCGGTCGGGGCTGAGCGCCAGCGGGGTGGAGGAGCCGGGCTTGTCCACCCCGACGAAGGGCACCGTCCCCAGCGGGGTCATGGCGCCGGTGGTGCCGTCCAGCCGGAAGACGCTGATGTAGTTGCTGCCGGCGTTTGACACGTAGGCGAAACTATCGGCCTGCGCCGGAACAGCCAAGGCGAAGGCGGCGGAAGTCAGCAGCATCGCCAGAGCGATGCCGGTGGGGCGTCCCATGGTATCCTCCCTTGTGAGCATATCCTCCTCCCGCCGCGGGCGCCGGTTGCTCCGGTCATCTCCGCCGCGGGGGTCTTCGGGTCAGATCAACTCAGGTCACCGGCGCCGGGTTGAACAGGGTCAGCGCGTTGCGCAGCCCCCAATGGTCGGCCCAGGTCTGCTTGCGGCCGCTCGCCACCTCAAGGATCAGGCGGAACAGCTCCCAACCCACATCCTCGATGGTGGCTTCGCCGGTGGCGATGCGGCCGGCGTCGACGTCGATCAGGTCGTGCCAGCGCGCAGCCAGTTCGGTCCGCGTCGCCACCTTGATCACCGGCGCCATGGCGAGGCCGTAGGGGGTGCCGCGCCCCGTGGTGAACACCTCGATGTTGCAGCCCGACGCCAGTTGCAGCGTGCCGCAGATGAAGTCGCTGGCCGGCGTGGCGGCATAGAGCAGCCCCTTGCGCGTCGCCCGCTCGCCCGGCGCCAGCACGCCGGCAATCGGGCTGGTGCCGGACTTGGCGATGGAGCCCAGCGCCTTCTCCACCACGTTGGCGAGGCCGCCCTTCTTGTTGCCGGGGGTCGGATTGGCGCTGCGGTCGGCGGATCCGGTCTCCAGATAATCGTCGTACCAGCGCATCTCGCGGATCAGGGCGCGGCCGGTCTCCTCGTCGACGGCGCGCGGGGTCAGCAGATGGATGGCGTCGCGCACCTCCGTCACTTCGGAGAACATGACCGTCGCCCCGGCCCGCACCAGCAGGTCGGCGGCATAGCCCAGCGCCGGGTTGGCGGTCACGCCGGAGAAGGCGTCGCTGCCGCCGCATTGCAGCCCGACGACGAGATCCGACGCCGGGCAGGTCTCGCGCCGCCGCTCGTTGAGCTGGGCCAGCCGGCGGTCGGCCATCTCCAGGATGGAGGCGACCATGTCGCCGAAACCCTGGTGACGCTCGTCCTGCAAGGTGACGATGCTCGGCTCGACCCCGGCCGGCAGCAGCCGTTCCGGCTGGAGCTTCTCGCAGCCGAGCCCGACCACCATCACCGCCCCGCCCAGGTTGGGGTTGCGGGCGAGGTTCTGCAGCGTGCGGATCGGCACCGCGGCGCCCGGCGCGTTGATCGCCACGCCGCAGCCGTAGGTGTGGTTGAGGGCAACGACGTCATCGACGTTGGGGTATTTCGGCAGCAATTCCTTCTTGATGCGTTCGACGGCGAAATCCATCACCCCGGCGACGCACTGCACGCTGATGCTGATGCCCAGCACATTCTTGGTGCCGACCGTCCCGTCGGGATTGCGGTAGCCCTCGAAGGTGTAGCCGTCCAGCGCCGGGGCGTCGGGCGGCACGGCGGTCGCCAGCGGCAGCGTGTCCAGATCAGGCGCCTGCGGCAGGCGGACCAGCGATTCCTCGATCCAGGCGCCGCGACGGATTGGGCGGGCGGCGGTGCCGATCACCTGCCCGTAGCGGACGATCGACGCCCCTTCGTCCAGGTCGGCCAGCGCCACCTTGTGCCCCTGCGGCACGAAGTCGGTCAGGACCAGCCCGCACTCGAACTCCGTCCCCGGCGGCAGCCCGCCGGAATTCACCACGATGGCGACGTTGTCCTCGGGATGGACCAGGATGTAGAGAGGCTTCTGGGTCATGGCTTGCCCTGACTGTGTCGGGATATCCCCCTCTCCCCCCGGGGAGAGGGTCGGGGTGAGGGGGATGCACGGGTTGGATTCTCGGGTAGAGGCCGCCGCGCGACCCCCTCACCCTAACCCTCTCCCCGGGGGGGAGAGGGGATGAACCCTCATCGAAAACTCACAACCTCACCGCACCAGGCACGGCCGCTTGTTGTCGAACGTCCAGCCGGGGACCAGGTACTGCATCGCCGTGGCGTCGTCGCGGGCACCCAGCCCGTGCCGCTTGTAGAGGTCGTGCGCCTTCGCCAGCTCGTCCATGTCGATCTCGACGCCCAGCCCCGGCCTCTGCGGCACGGCGACCAGACCGCCCTCGATGCGGAACGGTTCCTTCGTCAGGCGCTGGCCGTCCTGCCAGATCCAGTGGGTGTCGATGGCGGTGATCCGGCCCGGCGCCGCTGCGGCGACATGGGTGAACATCGCCAGCGAGATGTCGAAATGGTTGTTGGAGTGCGACCCCCAGGTCAGGCCCCATTCATGGCACATCTGGGCGACGCGGACGGACCCCTGCATGGTCCAGAAATGCGGGTCGGCCAGCGGGATGTCGACCGACTGCAACTGGATGGCATGGCCCATCTGGCGCCAGTCGGTGGCGATCATGTTGGTGGCGGTCGGCAGGCCGGTGGCGCGGCGGAACTCCGCCATCGCCTCGCGGCCGGAGAAGCCCTGCTCGGCGCCGCAGGGATCCTCGGCATAGGCCAGCACGTCGCCCTTCCCCTTGCACAGCCGGATCGCCTCCTCCAGCGACCACGCGCCGTTGGGATCGAGCGTGACGCGGGCCTGGGGGAAGCGCTTGGCCAGCGCCGTCACCGCCTCGATCTCCTCCTCGCCGCGCAGCACGCCGCCCTTCAGCTTGAAGTCGTTGAAGCCGTAGCGGTCGTGCGCCGCCTCGGCCAGCCGCACCACCGCGTCAGGGGTCAGCGCCACCTCGTTGCGCAGACGGAACCAGTCGTTCTTGGCGTCCGGCTCGGCGCGGTAGCCCAGATCGGTCCTGTTGCGGTCGCCGACGTAGAACAGGTAGCCCAGCATCTCCACCGCGTCGCGCTGCTGCCCCTCGCCCAGCAGGGCCGCCACCGGCACCTCCAGGAACTGGCCCAGCAGGTCGAGCAGCGCCGCCTCCAGCGCCGTCACCGCATGGATGGTGATGCGCAGGTCGAAGGTCTGCAAACCGCGCCCGCCGGAATCGCGGTCGGCGAAGCCGCGGCGCACGCTGTTGAGGATGGCGTTCCAGGCGCCGACCGGCTGGCCGACCACCAGGGCGCGGGCATCCTCCAGCGTCTGGCGGATCCGCTCGCCGCCCGGCACCTCGCCGACGCCGGTATGGCCGGTGCTGTCCTTCAGGATCACCACGTTGCGGGTGAAGTGGGGCGCATGGGCGCCCGACAGGTTCAGCAGCATGCTGTCCTGGCCGGCGACCGGCACGACCAGCATTTCGGTGACTTTGGGCGACGACATCTGAATTGCCATGATGCGGTGTCTCGAAAAGCGGGAAAGGCGGGAGGGGCGGGTCAGGCGGCTTGCAGCAGCGCCTGGGTGTAGCCGAGCGCGAAGGCGAAGAAGCGCTCGCGGTCGGGGTCCAGCTCGGAGAAGGGCACATGGTCGGGGCAGAGGATGCCCTGGTACCCGACCTCGCGGTAGGCGCGGATGCAGGCTGCCATGTCGACCGACCCCTCGTCCGGCATCGCCTCGCGGAAGTCGAGGTAGCCGCCCTTGATGTTGCGGAAATGGACCATGAAGATGCGGTTCTGCGGGCCGAACTCGCGGATCGCCTCCAGCACCGTTTCGGTCGGGTTGCGCGACATCTCGGCGATGGTGCCCTGGCAGAAGTTGAAGCCGAGCGACTTGCTCTCCGGCGCCAGATTGACGAAGCGCCGCAGTCCGTCGAGCGAGCCCAGCACATGATGCACGCCGTTCAGGCCCCCCGGCGGATAGGCCGGGTCGTGCGGGTGGCAGGCAAGCCTCACGCCGGCCTTCTCGGCGGTCGGCAGGATGGCCTCGACCAGATATTCGATGGCGCGCCAGCCGTCGGCCTCGCTGACGCCGCCGGCCTCGCCCGCCATCACCTGCCCGCAGGTTTCCGGCGCGCCGCGCGCGTCCAGCGGCGACGGCTTGGTCCCCGTCTCGTCCTCCGGCAGAACGGTGCCCCAGTAGGAGAAGCGGGCATCGTTCTCCGCCTTGTACTCGTCGGCGCGGAAAGTGCTGCACTTCATGCCGCCGCGGCCGTCGACCACGCCGGTGCGGGTGATGCCGACCATGGCGACCGTGTATTTCACCGTGTCGACCCCGCCGTCGGCGGCGGCGCGGATGTTGTGGCGCAGCCGCTCGGCGGTGGCCGCCGCCTTCTCCGGCGCCCGCAGGCTGTCGAGCAGGATGGAGCCGACGTCCAGCGCCAGGCAATCCAGCGTCAGGCCATGGCCCTCCACCCACTTGCGCTGGTCGGCGACCTTGCGGCCGTCCCACAGCCCGGCCTCGACGTCGCCGCCGGCCATCACCGGCGCGTTCGGCCGGCTGTCGATGACGATGCCCCGGGCGCCGAGCTGGGCGGACAGGCGCAGGCGCTTGTCGGTGGGGTTGATGAGCTGTTCGCCGATATACATGGGAAAGACCCTCTGCCAGACCGCTCGAAGGCGACGATTACCGCTTCAGTTCCATCCGCTTGATCTCGCCGACGACGACCAGATAGCTGACCGCGGCGATCAGGGCGTTGGCGCCGACGAAGACCAGGGCGCCGTTGAAGGAGCCGGTGGTCTGGATGATGTAGCCGATGACGATCGGCGTGGTGATCGACGAGATGTTGCCGCACATGTTGAACACGCCGCCGCTGAGGCCGGTGATCTCCTTCGGCGCGCAGTCCGACATCACGGCCCAGCCCAGCGCGCCGATGCCCTTGCCGAAGAAGGCCAGCGCCATCAGCGACACCACCACCCACTGAAGGTCGGTGTAGTTGCAGGCGATCATCGCCATCGACATCAGCATGCCCAGCACGATCGGCGTCTTGCGCGCCGCGGTCAGGGAATAGCCCCGGCGCAGCATGGCGTCCGACATCACGCCGCCCAGGATGCCGCCGGCGAAGCCGCAGATCGCCGGGATCGAGGCGATGAAGCCGGCGTTCAGGATCGACATGCCGCGGGCCTGGACCAGATAGACCGGGAACCAGGTGATGAAGAAGTAGGTGATGGCGTTGATGCAGAACTGGCCGAGGAAAATGCCGACCATCATGCGGCTGGCGAAGAGCTGGCGGATGTAATCCCACTTCGCTCCGCTCTCGGCCGAAGCCGCCTTCTTCCGGCCGTCGTCCATGTTGATCAGGCCGCCGCCGGCCGCGATATAGTCCAGCTCGGCCTGATTGATGCGGGGATGATCCTTCGGCGCGTAGACGGTCTTCATCCACACCGCGGCCATGATGATGCCCAGCCCGCCCATGACGCCGAACACCCAGTGCCAGCCGAAGGAATGGGTCAGCCAGCCCATCAGCGGCGCGAAGATCACGGTCGCGAAATACTGGGCGGAGTTGAAGATGGCGGACGCGGTGGCCCGCTCCTGGCCGGGGAACCACGCGGCGACGACGCGGCTGTTGCCGGGGAAGGACGGCGCCTCCGCCAGACCGACGGCGAAGCGCAGCGCGAACAGCATGGCGACCGCCGTCCCGCCGGCCAGGAAGCCGATGCTGCCCTGCATCAGGGTGAAGGCCGACCAAATGAAGATGCTGAGCGCATAGACGATCTTCGACCCGTAGCGGTCGAGCAGCCAGCCGCCCGGCAGCTGGCCCAGCACATAGGCCCAGCCGAAGGCGGAGAAGATGAAGCCCATCTCCGCGGCGCTGATGCCCAGCTCCTTCGAGATCACCGGACCGGTGATGGAGAGGGTCGCCCGGTCGGCGTAATTGATGACCGTGACGAGGAACAGCATCGCGAGGATGAGATAGCGGACGTTGGTCCGCTTGGCGGCGGGCTGGGCGGCGGCGGCGGCAGCGGTCGAATAGGACGCGCGCTCGGCGTTGGCGGCGGTGCTCTCGATTGTCATGAAATTTCCTCCCTCAAGGCATGAGGGCGGGCAGGCGCGGCAGTCCGTTCCCGGACCCGATTGGCGGATCCGGCTTGCTGGCTGCACCTTGTGTCCGGCGTCGGGAACTGAAGCCCGGCGCCTGCCCGTCCGGCGATGGCTCGTTGCCGCGGGTTTAGCGGCTTACTGGGGTCCCAGCGCGTCGATCAGGGCGCGCAGGTCCTCCACCTCGGCCGGGGTGCAGTCGATCAGCGGCGCGCGCACCGGGCCGGCGGGACGGCCGACGATGGCGGCGCCCGCCTTGACGATGCTGACGGCATAGCCGGCCTTGCGGTTGCGGATCGCCAGATAGGGCAGGAAGAACCGGTCGAGCAGCCGGTCGGTGGTGGCGGTGTCGCCGACGGCGACCGCTTGGTAGAACTCCATCGCCGTGCGCGGGATGAAGTTGAAGACAGCGGACGAATAGACCGGGACGCCGATGGCGCGATAGGCCGCGGCGTAGACCTCGGCGGTCGGCAGGCCGCCCAGATAGCTGAAGCGGTCGCCCATCCTGCGGCGGATGGTCGTCATCATCTCGATGTCGCCCAGCCCGTCCTTGAAGCCGATCAGGTTGGGGCAGCGCTCCGCCAGCGTCGCCAGACGGTCGGCGCCCAGCTTGCAGGTGGCGCGGTTGTAGATGATGACGCCGATGCCGACCGACTTGCAGATCGCCTCGACATGGGCGGCGACGCCCTCCTGGTCGGCTTCCGTCAGGTAGTGCGGCAGCACCAGGATGCCGGCGGCCCCGGCCTTCTCGGCGGCCCGCGCCATCTCGATGGCGATGCGGGTGGAATAGCCGACGCCGGCGATGATCGGCACCTCCTTGCCGCAGACCTCGACGGCCAGCGAGACGATGCTCCTGTGCTCGTCGGGCGTCAGCGAGAACAGCTCGCCGGTGCCGCCGGCGGCGAACAGGGCCGACGCGCCGTAGGGCTTCAGCCATTCCAGGCGGCGGGCATAGCCGCCCGGCTCGAAGGTGCCGTCGGCGGTGAAATCGGTTAGCGGGAACGACAGGAGACCTTCGCTGACGACGGCCTTCAGGGCTTGCGGTTCCATCGGGAGCATCCTTGGAAAACGGTGGAGACACGATCCGCAGGGGAAAGGCTGCGGGCATGGTGGCTTTTGAACGATGGCGTGTCTGGAGGATCCGGGCCGGGCTCGCGGCGATCCGTCCGACACCGTCGTCATCCGATGACAGGACGATTATCATCATATCAGTCATCATACAAGTGGTTTGATGCGGATGACGGCAATCCGCCTCCCCACCAATCCGGACATGGCGAAAGCCGGTCCACAAAGCAAAAGGGACGCGGCCGGCGGTCCGACAGCGTCCCCTGATCCCGCAAACCCGAAACGGGCGAACGTTCAGCCCGTGGCGGCGGCCGCCTTGAAATCCCCGCCGGCGCGCAGCCGGTCGCGGCTGCCGTTCAAATGCAGGCGGATGGCGGCCCGGGCGCCCTCCGGGTCCTGGCGTTCGATGGCGGAGTAGATGGTCTGGTGCTCGTCGTTGATCCGCCGGAGGTATTGGCGGCGCGAATCCCCCTCCAGATGCCCGTAGCGCACGCGGGCGCGCGGGATCAGCAACGATCCGAGATAGGAGAACAGGGCCAGGAAATGCTTGTTTCCGGTCGCCGCGGCGATGGCGCTGTGAAAGGCCAGATCGGCGTCGATGGCATCCTCTCCCGCCTCCACCGCCGCCGTCATCGTGTCCAGCGCCTCGCGCATGCGGGCAAGCTGGGCATCGTCGCGGCGGATGGCGGCGAGATAGGCGGCCTCCGATTCCAGGCTGATGCGGACTTCCAGCACCGAGATCGCCTCGTTCACCGCCTCCAACGTCAATTCCTCGATGCGGAAGGGCAGGATCGCGGCGTCGCGCAGGACGAAGGCCCCCAGCCCCTGCCGGGTGGAGACCATGCCGACCGCCTTCAGGTTGGCGATAGCCTCGCGCACCACGGTGCGGCTGACACCGAATTCGTCGATCAGGTCTTGTTCGCTCGGCAGCCGGTCGCCACTCTTGAACTGTCCGCTGGAGATCCGTTCGGCCAGGGCATCCACCAGTTGCTTCGCCAGCGGGTCCCGGCGCCTGCGCGCTGTCATCACCATCCTCACCCAAACCCGGTTCCGGGACGGACCGCCCGTCACCACTCCATGCCCAGAGTTAACACCCACAAAACCTATACGACAATAGACAAGCCGGCCTGCCGGCCCATGGAAAGGCAGCAGATCGGGGCCGCTCCGCACCGCCCCACTTGTATGATGACTGATGTCATGATAGATCGCCTCTCCAACGAATGTTCGGCCGCTCTTGTCGGCGGACGCCCCTCCCCCGGCGCTCCGCCCTTGAAGGAGACCCCAAGATGATCATCACCGGCGAGATGCTGATCGGCGCCACGGCGCACCGCGGCGGCCAGGGCGGGTTCCGCGCCGTCGACCCCGCCACCGGCGAGGCGCTGGACCCCGTCTTCAGCGGCGGCGGTGCGGCCGAGGTGGAGCGCGCCTGCGCGCTGGCCTGGGCCGCCTTCGACGCCTTCCGCGAGACCGGCCTGGAGCAGCGCGCCGCCTTCCTCGAGGCGGTCGCCCAGAACATCCTCGACATCGGCGACGACCTCATCACCCGCGCCATGGCCGAGACCGGCCTGCCGCGCGCCCGGCTGGAGGGCGAGCGCGGCCGCACCGTCGGCCAGCTCCGCCTGTTCGCCCAAGTGGTGCGCGAAGGAAGCTGGATCGAGGCCCGCGTCGACCCGGCGCTGCCGAGCCGCACGCCGCTGCCGCGCGCCGACATCCGCCAGCGGCACATCGCGCTGGGGCCGGTCGCGGTGTTCGGTGCGTCGAACTTCCCGCTCGCCTTCTCGGTGGCCGGCGGCGACACCGCGTCCGCCTTTGCCGCCGGCTGCCCGGTGGTCGTCAAGGGCCATGGCGCCCATCCCGGCACCTCGGAACTCGTCGGCCGCGCCGTTCAGGCGGCGGTGGCATCCTGCGGCCTGCCTGAGGGGGTCTTCTCCCTGCTGTTCGGCACCGGCAACGAGATCGGCACGGCGCTGGTCGCCGATCCGCGGATCAAGGCGGTCGGCTTCACCGGCTCGCGCGGCGGCGGGCTGGCGCTGATGGGGGTGGCGGCCAGGCGGCCGGAACCGATCCCGGTCTATGCCGAGATGAGCAGCATCAACCCGGTCTTCCTGATGCCGGCGGCGCTGGCCTCGCGCGCCGAGGCGCTGGGCAAGGCGTTCGTCGCCTCGCTGACCATGGGGGCCGGGCAATTCTGCACCAACCCCGGCATCCTGCTGGCGGTGGACGGGCCGGACCTCGACCGCTTCGTCGATGCTGCGGTGGAGGCCATCGGCGGCAGCGTCGCCTCGACCATGCTGACGCCGGGCATCCATGCCGCCTTCGACAGCGGCGTCGCCAAGCTGGCCGGCAGCGGTGCCGTGACGACGCTGGCGCGCGGCCTGGCCTGCAGCGGGCCGAACCAGGCGCAGGCGGCCTTCTTCACCACGACGGCGGAGGCCTTCCTGGCCGGCACGGAGTTGCAGGAGGAGGTGTTCGGCGCCGCCTCGCTGCTGATCCGCTGCGCGGACGTGGCGGCGATGACGGCGGTGGCGGAAAGGCTGGAGGGGCAACTGACGGCGACCTTGCAGATGGATGGGGCGGACAAGGCGGCGGTGGCCGGGCTGATCCCGACGCTGGAGCGCAAGGCCGGCCGCATCCTGGCGAACGGCTGGCCGACCGGGGTGGAGGTCTGCCACGCGATGGTGCATGGCGGCCCGTTCCCGGCGACCTCGGACCCGCGCAGCACCTCGGTGGGCACGCTGGCGATCCGCCGCTTCCTGCGCCCGGTCTGCTACCAGGACATCCCGGCAGAGCTGCTGCCGGAGGCCCTGCGCGACGGCAACCCGCAAGGGATCTGGCGCCGGGTCGATGGGGAATTGGGGCACGACTGACCGTCTGTCGGGACGTGGGGCAGCGGCAAGTCAGCCCCTGCCCCTGCCCCGCCGCTCCATCGCTGCCCGCAACAGGGCGGCGAAGCGGAAGGGGGCGTGCAGGGACTTGCTGTAGGGCAGCGTTGCGAACCAGCCGAGGACGAGGCCGAGATGGACCAGCAGCAGCGGTCCCATCGCCGCCGTCTCGCGCAGAGCCATCAGCCCCAGGCCGCTGGCCGCCACCAGGAACAGCAGCGCCAGCAAGGCACAGTCCGCACCGGTAAGGCTCGCCGCCACAGGCGCGGGATCGGCGCGCAGCTTCAGCAAGGCCAGCCCAGCCGTGCCGATCACCATGCCGACCCCGCCAAGACTGCCGAACAGGACCGGCAGGCTCGCCGGCGGATACGGTGCCGGCCACCCCAGCAGATGATCGTACACGGTTGCCACGCCGGTCGAGGCGAAGCACAGCGCCATCCCGTAGAACAGCGCGTGGTGGAAGCGGCGACGCGCCTGGGAAAAGCCGTCATCCCGGTCGTTGCAGCCGGCCCCGCCGCCGCCGAGATTGCGCAAGGTGGCGGCGTCGGACAGGGCATCGCGCAGCGCCGGCAACAGCGGCACGCCGGCCGGGGCCGGTCCCATGCCGCGCCAGAAGGATGCGACACTGAAGCCGATGGCGATCAGCGACCACAGCATCGCCCCCCCGGCGACACCGGCGATAATTTTCCACGGCACCAGCCGGTAGAAGGCGCCCGGCCCCGATTGTCGCGCGAACAGCGTCTCCGGCGGGACCCACAGCAGGGCCGGAACGACCACGAGGGCGACCGCCGACAGGACGACGGCAGCCATGGCGGCAACCGCGGACCATCCCGCATGGGGCACTCGTCCCCTGAGCAGCGGCGGCCAGACATGGTCGCGATAGGACTGCTGCCGGACCAGACTCAGGCTTTTCGGCAGGTTGAGGTCGAAAGCGTGGGGCGGCGCGTATTGGCAGGCATGATAGCAGGACCTGCAGTTGTGGCAGAGGTTGGACAGGAAGGCCAGATCCTCCACCGACACCGACCGCCGCGATTTCAGCGCAGGGAAGACGGCGCAGTAGCCGTCGCAGAACCGGCAGGCGTTGCAGATGTCCAGCGCCCGGCGGGCATCCGCCGCGATCCGTTGGGTATCGTCAGCGCAGAGCATGAGCTGCGGCCTCCCGACCGGCGATGCGGCCGAACACGGCGCCGATGGTCATGGCGCTCCCCGCCAGATAACCCGTTCCCAGGATGTTGGGCGCCATGATGATTCCGGCGGCATGGACTCCGTCGATGGCCGTCCCGTCCGGCCGCAGCACGCGTGCCTGCCCATCGACCCGCACCCCCAGGCAGGTGGAGGTGACGCCGGCCCGCACCGGGTAGGCGCCGAAGGGCGGGACCGTGACCGGCGCGGCCAGCCGGGTCTTCGGCGGATGGATGCCCGCCGTCGCGCCGCCGCCGGCGACCGCGGCGTTGAAGGCCGCCACCGTGGACTCCAGCGCCGGCGGACCGATGCCCAGAGCCGAGGCCAGCCCGCCGACGCTGTCCGCCTGGATCGCCGGGAAGATGGAGGGCCGGAACCGCCCGGCAATGGCGGAATCGAAGACCGAAAAGGCGACGGCACCGGGGCAGCGGGCCACCAGCTCGCCCCAGGCCGTGTAGCGCGACGGCCCGACGACCGCCCCTTCGTCGGCGAAACGCCGGCCGTCCCGGTCCACGACGATGCCATGGGGAAGGCCATCCAGCCGCGTGACGATGCCGCCGTCGAACGGCGGAGCGCGGCCATCCACGGCCACCATATGGCAGCGGTCGGCCGCCCCAACCGGGTCCGCCCCCTCCTCCAGCAGTGCCTTCAGCGGGACGCCCGTCGCATGCGGGGTGCCGCGGACCGTGACTGCGCCGGCAGCCCCGCCCCACTGCCGCCGAAGCCAGCCGGGATCGGCCTGGAACCCGCCGGAGGCGACGACGAGCGCTCCTGCCCGTATGGCGATGCCCACATCGCCGACGGTGACGGCCGGTGGCCCGTCCCGCAGATGCAGGGCGCGCACGGTGCTGTCGTAGCGGACGACGACGCCCAGCGCTTCCGCCATGGCGTAGAGCGCGTTGACCAGAGCTTTCCCCCGCCCAGGAAGAAGGCGGTCTTGCGGCTGTAGGGCAGGACGTCGTCGGTGCCGCGGTGAAACCGCACGCCGTTGCCGGCCAGCCAATCGAGAATGTCGGCACTGGCGTCGATGAACCGGCGCGCCAGCCCGCCATCGGCGGACGTTGCGGCAGCCCCGGCCAGCCGTTGCAGGTCGGCCCGGTAATCGTCGGCCGGATAGCACCCCTGCACCCACGGTGTCGGTGCGTCGTGCATGACCCGCATGTTGCGGGAGTGGCGGGCGTTTCCTCCACGCAGCGACCTGGGCGCGGCCTCCAGCAGCAGGACCGCAGCCCCGGCCCGGCGGGCGGCGATTGCGGCGCAGAGCGCCGCGTTGCCGCCGCCCACCACCAGAACATCGCAGTCGCACGAAACGCGGGTCATCGATCCGTCGCAGCAGAAGGCGGTCCGCCCCCGGTCTGCCGGACGAAGCCTGGAAAGCATGGCTTTAGCCCCGGACGGCATGGCAGGGGAAGAGGCGGCACCTGCGACACAGCGCAGCGGCCACCGGAAGGTGCCGCACCGGGACGATGGCCTCCCCGCCTTGTTAAGGCAAAATTGGTTTTCCATAAGCCATGCTTGACTCCTGCACAGATTTTGTGTGCAGCGCAACATAACCCCGCTCATGAACCTGGACGGCCGCCCGCCGGATCGAGGCGCCCAACCGAGGTCGCTCCCCCACTCCATGACGGCTGGAGTTGTCATGATCGAGTTGATCTTCGTGGTTTGCCTTGTTTCCAGTCCGGACCGCTGCACCGTCGAACGCCCGCAGTTCCAGGAGCCGTTCGTCAATGTGATGGCCTGTTCGCGCAACGGCCTGTTCCGCGCCGCCGAATGGGCGGAGCAGCACCCGAAATACACTGTGCGCCGCTGGAAGTGCGAACCGCGCCAGATCTGACCTCACAGGATCCGGCGATACCATCGCATCTCCCCGAAAGAGGCCCACCTCTTTTGAGCCTGCCAATTCCATCCGTATCCATGATTGTTTATACGGCAATCATCGAGGGCCCAAGGGCGCAAGCCCGATGGACCGGGATGGAAGGGGTTTGGGCATGCCTGTTCGCATCGCGTTCATCCTCGCCACGGCCTTGCTGTCGGCTGCCCCGGCAGCCGCCGGCCCGGCCAACGACTATCCCACGGCGGCGCGGGCCGATTATGTGATCGCCTGCATGGCGTCGAACGGGCAGTCGCACATCGTCATGGAGAAATGCGCGTGCAGCATCGACGCCATCGCCGACCGCATCACCTATGACGACTACACCGCCATCGAGACGGTGAAGGTGATGGCCGACCAGCCGGGCGAACGGGCCGGGATCTTCCGCAGCTCCGGATGGGCCAAGGATTTGATGGACCGCTTCCGCCAGGCCCAGGTCGCTGCCGACCGCCAGTGCTTCTGAGGGAAGGCTACAACGCCGGACCGTCCTTGGCGTTACCGGCGCTCAATGAAACGCTGTGGGTGAAGGTGGCGCCCTTGGTGTCCTGCGCGACCACATCCAGGCTGCCGCCCGCGCTGGGCAGGAAACTGAAGCGCAGGTTCGGATCCTCGCTGATGGAAATGTCGGTGTCCGCCTCCAGCACCGTCCGGCCGCCGGCGCGGATGACGATCGACTGGATATAGTGGGCGGGGATGTAGGTGCGGCTGACCTGATCGAACTGGAGCCCGCTGCTGTTGGGGTGGCTGACCATCACCTGGGCGGTGGCGGAGCTGCCGGGGGACAGCGTCTCCGGAAGCTTCACCTTGATGCGACCGAGACGCGCCATCGCCTCCTGCGGGTCCTTGACGGCGGGAGCGGAGCAGCCGCCGGCGGCCTTGACGTAGACCGCCGTCATCAGCAAGCGGCCGTCCTCCGTCTCGCCCACCGCATGGATGTTGGTGTATTCGTTGACGCGCACGCGGGTCTCGATGCCGCTGCCGGCGCTGGCCGGTCCGAAGCGGAAGGTGGCGGCCAGCGGCACCGGGTTCTTGTCGACCAGCAGGGACAGCGACTTCAGGCGAAGCGACGGCTCCACCTCGATCCGCACCGGGACCAGGGCGGCGTCATGGGCACGGGCCGGCGCCTCTATGCGGATGAGGGCGCCGGCCTCCTCGACCGGGCGGTCCTTGAAATACATGTCGTGCAGCATGTCCCAGCGCGCGGCATCCTCCGCCGCATCGGTGGCGGCATGACCCGGCATGGACAGGACGATCAGGAGGCCGGCCAGCAGCCCCATCGGCGGATATCGCATCATCGCTCCCGCTCCTATTCCCATTCGAGTTCGGCGAAGGTCGCCGTGACGTTGCGCGGGTTGTAGGCATCGAACAACAGCCAGCGCTCCCGCTCCTCCTCCGCCACATGGGCGACGGCGTCCTGGATGCCGCCGCCCGCCCTCAACACCCGGCGCACCCCCTCCACCAGCACCGTCAGGTAGCGCCGCTGGGCATCCAGCGCTCCCGGCCAGGCCACGCGGGCCGGTCCATGGCCGGGGACGGCACGCACCGCCGGCACCCGCTCCAGCCGGTCGATCACCCGAAGCCAGCCCATGGCATTGCCGTCGACCGCCGGGACATGGTCGACGAACAGCAGGTCGCCCGTGAACAGCGTCCCCGTCTTACGGTCGAAGACGGTCAGGTCGTTGTTGGTGTGCGCGGTCGGATAGGCGGTCAGCACGAGGATGCGGTTGCCCAGGTCGACCCGCACCTCTTCGGCCACCGGCCGGTCGACCCGGACCGGGGCGATCCCGGCCGCCGCCCCGGCACCCAGCTCCTCGGTCAGCCGTTGACGGTAGACTTCCTGGCGGGCGGCCAGCGCGTCGCGCAGGTTGGCATGGCCGGCGATGGGCACGCCGGCGAAGGCGGCGTTGCCGAAGACATGGTCGGGGTGCATGTGGGTGTTGATGACGATGACCGGTTTCCTGCCGGTCCGCGCCGCAATGGCCTCGCTGAGACGCACCCCCAGCTCCGGCGTGCCGCCGGTGTCGATGACCGCGACAAAGCTGTCGCCGACGATGAAGCCCATGTTGGCCGTGTCGCCAGCGTTGTCCGGCGCCGGCTCGGCGATGGCCCCCTGGTGGACAAAGACCCCGGGCGCGACCTCCGTCATGGCCAGCGGTTCCGCCGATGCTGCCAGAGCCGCCGTGACGAGGAATATCCCCACGGCGACAGGCCCAGCCCGTCCAGCCGAGCCACAGACATCGAGCGCGGACGTCATGACTGCGCTCCCTCGTAGCCGGCCTGCGCATGCTCCAGACGATGGGCGAAGAGGCTGGCGACGGTCAGGTCGGCGGAGGTGCCGGGGTTGATGCCCCGCCATTTCAGGTGCGCATCGAAGACGAACAGATGCCCCCGCCGGATGGCCGCCGAGGATGCCGCGGCGACCTGCCGGCGCACCTCGCGGGCTTCGGACAGCACGGCCGTGGCGCGATCCTCTCCCTGCTTGCGCAGGATATGGCTGTCGGGAAAGGCGGTCAGGAACTCCAGATAAACGGCTTCTGCGACCGTGACGGCGTCGCTGTCCGGCATCGACCGGGCGCGGGCGACACCGATGTCGAAGACATCCCGGAAGCCGTCGGCATATTGGGCGGCGATGCGGTCGCGCGACCGGGCCGCCGCCATGGCGGTCCGCAGATCCACCGTCGCCGGGCCGGCGACGTCATGCTCCGCGGCACGACCGAGCCCGCCGGGCGATGCGAGGCGGATCGCCTCGAAGGCGGCCTCGGCATCCTCGACCGTCAGCGCCGCCAGCACGCTGGACAGCCTGTCGCGCAGTGAGTGCGTTTTTGGACTCTCGGCGGCGCGGGCCAGCGGGGCGCAGAGCAGCAGGATGCCCAGGTTGGTATTGCAGCCGACAGCCCTGCGGGTTGCCTGCACCGCCCGCAGGATGCGGTCGCCGACCGGGGCACCGGAGCGGGCGATCTCGGGCGCCGCGGCTTCCGCCGACAACAGGAAATCCTCCACCGTCATGCCATGGCCGGCGGCATGCACATGGACGTTGCCGGGCTTCAGCGCCATCACCTCCGCCCGGCAAACGGCCATGAACAGTTCCGCGGCGACAGCGCTCATCGCTCCGTTCCCGCACCCTCCGCCCCGCCGAAGGACCGGTCGAGCATCTCCGAGGCAAGATGCCCGCCGTGAAAGCTGCGGCCGCTGTCGAGCGCGGTGACCACCACGCGCGCCGGGGCGAACAGCAGCGGGTCGATGGCGTAGAAGTCCTTGTTCACCGCCGCGAACACCTCGGCGAAAGGGCGGCCGTAATCGCGGGACTCCGTGCTGGGCAGGCGTTTGGCCAGATCGGCGGCGGCATCGTCGGGTCCGGTGACGAAGAGCTGGACGGTGCCGCCGAACAGGATGGCGTCGTTGGTCCGCCCCATCGCCTCGACGAAGCCCTTGCCGGGCGGCGGCAACGGGGCGACGCCGATGCCGTCGGCGACATGGTCCAGCGGGAAGCCCAGTGCGTGCACCTTGTGCATGGCGACCTCCAGCACGCGGGCGACGATCTGCACCGTGCCGGCGAGGCTGGCCGTCGGCGTCAGCACCAGCGTCAGCCGCTCCGCCGCCACCCCGCACCCGATTGCGATCCGTTCGACCAGCGGCGCCGGCGGCACGGTGCCGCTTTCCAGCACCAGCACGGCATGGTCGCCGCTGTCGGCATAGCCCAGCTCGTCGAACAGCGGCTCCTTGCGGGCGAGTGCGCGGCCGGGACCGGAGCCGAGCGCGAAGAAGGAGCCGCCCTCGTCCTTGTGCGACAGGCTCCAGCCGGCATATTGGCTGCCGAGGCAGGCCAGCACCGGGTCGGTGCTGTGCACCGCGACCTGGAACGGCCAGCGGTCCGACCGGGTGTCGGCCTGGAGCGTCACCCGGCCGAGACCGCCCATGCACAGCTCGGCGATGCGGCGTCCGGCCTCCAGCCCGCCGGGATGGGCGATCCCGCCATCGACGACGGTGGCGCCGGCCACACGGTCGATACCGAGCCGCAACCGCACCGCATCGGCGACCAGGGCGGCGGCGAGGGGAGCGGACAGGACCGACAGGCTGGGGCGCCCGGTCATCGCAGGTCGAGTCATCATTTGCCCTTTCCGGCGATGGTGCGCGCCGCGTCCATCGCATCCTGGAAATCGAAGGCGACGGCGGTGCCACCGGTCTGCATCCGCTCCAGCAGATGGTGCTGGACCTTGAACTTGACGTTGCCGATGGCGAGAGCGCCGATGCCGACGGCGTTCGGTTGGGCAGGCAGGGAAACGCCGTCGTCCTGCACGCCGACCCCGTCCACCCCGGCCGGCGGCACGGCGTTGATGTCGGCGGCGACGCGCAGACGCTTGGCCGCGCGCAGATCGTCGGCGGTCAGCACCGTCACCCCCGCCTTGCCGCAGGCCAGCACGACCTCCGCCCGCTCCATCAGCGCCGCCTTGCCGCCGGTCGATGTGTCGGCGCAGGACAGCGTGACGCCGTAACGCTGGCCGAACTCCTCCGCCTTGCCCTGCACGGCCGACACGCCGCGATGGCTGACCAGGGTGACGCTGCCGCCGGCCTGGGCAGCGATCAGTCCGGCGATGCCCCCGACGACGCCGGTGGCGCCATAGACCTGGACATCCAGGCCGGTCAGGCCCTCCACCCCCAGCCGCCGCAGCGCACGCTCGACCACGGCGACCATGGCGGCGGCGGTGGTGAAGGCGCCGGACGGGTCGGCGAAGACCGAGATCCGGAAGGGCGGGAACATCGCCTTGCGCGCCACCTCCAGCATGTCCAGCGCCATCGCCGCATCGCGCCCGCCGATGAACAGGCCGGTGCGCACCGCGTTCTTCGGATCGCGGGAGAACATGGCATCCTGCGTCAGCGCCTCGACCTGCGCGGTCTCGATGCCGGTGTAGGGCACCACCGTATCGATGCCGGCATCCACGGCCATGTTGACGTCGAACGGGCTGACATTCGCCAGCGGCGTGATCATGTGCAGCACATAAGGGGCGCCCATGCCTGTCTCCCTCCGGTCATTCCCCCGCCGCCCGCCGCATCGCGGGCGTGAAGTCCGCCTCGGCGGACAGGTTCCGCACCGTCGCACCGGCATTACGCCCGCGGCAGACCATCACCTCCAGCGGCGACCCGGTCCAGCGCGTGCGCATCTCGCCGGCCAGCCGTTCCGCCTGCCGGGCATCACCGACGATGGCGAAGCCGGTTGGTCCCCAACTGCTCTGGCCGACCCCGGCGATCCCCTGCGCCTCCAACCAGGCCAGCGCGTCCGCCACCACGGGGCTGGTGAAGCGGCCGCCCTGGGCGGGCGCGAAATGGTCGCCGACCGTGCGCTGAAGCTGGCCGATGGCCTGTCCGAACCGGTCGGCGTCGCCCTCGGCCAGCGCCGGCAGGGCGACCATCAGCATCAGCCGGCACAGATGCGCCGCGGCGTCGGGCGGAAAGGGCGGCAACCGGCGGAATGCCTCGGCCTCCGGCGCGCCGTGCAGGCCATGGCCGCCGCGATGGAGCAGGAGCAGGATGCGCCACTCCTCCGGAAACGGCGCCCGCGCGATCACCGGCGGCGCGGCGTCGAGCCCGCCCCGGCCACCGTCGAGCAGCACCCCGCCCTGCTCGAACGCCGCCAGCCCGATGCCGGACCGGGCTCCCCGCTCCAGCGCGCGGGCCAGATCGCGGGCCGCCGTGCCGCGCCCTTCAAGGCAAACCAGTGCCGCGGCGACGGCGAGGTCGGTCTGGGTGCCGGAGCCCAGCCCGACATGGGGCGGGATCGCCTCCTCCACGATGACCGCCACGGCGTCGGGCAGCCCGGCTTCGCGCCCAAGCCGTTCGATGCCGCGGCGGACCCGCTCCGCCGATGGACCGCTGACGGTCAGCCGGTCGGCGGGCCGGGCACGCAGGGCGATGGCCGGGCGGTCGATGGCAATGCCGAGACTGCCGAAACGGCGCCCCAGCCCACCGTTCAGATCGACGAAGCCGGCATGCAGGCGCGCAGGCGCACGGACCCACACCTCCCCTATCCGATTGCGCTGGTGGCTCATCTGCATTCCCTTTGCGCGGGTCACCGCACAATGTTAGCGTTACGAACAAAATTGTCCGTAGCGCGAACGAGTATCCGCGTGCGGTAGCCCGAACGGGGCAAGACATATCCAGGGAGGAAACCGGGCATGAAGCGGATGCTTTGCCTGTCGGGGACCGACCATGCCCAAGACTTCGGATTCTCAATTTCGGAACCGATGCTTGGGCGGATCGTGGCGAAGATCGCAAAGGTCGATGAATTCTTCGGTCTGACTTCACTCATCCCGCTCAGACGATTGGGGGGCCATGAGCTTCCACCCCGACATTCTCTGCCCGTTTTGCGGGCTCGGCTGCGGCGACATCGGGATCGACCGGGATCCGTCCGGCATCGTCCCGCGGCCGAGCGGCTGCCCGCAGGCCGACCGGCTGTTCCGACGCTCCCTGGCGGTGCCGACGGATGCCCGTCGGGGCGGAGCCGCCATTTCCATGGACGAGGCCATCACCGAGGCGGTCCGGCTGCTGGAGGCCAGCCGCGCACCGCTGATCGCCGGACTGGCGGCCGATGTGGACGGCGTGCTCGCAGCGCTCAGCCTCGCCGAACACGTCGGCGCGACCGTGGACCATGAACGCTCGGACGCCCTGTTCCGCAATCTGTCGGTCCTGCGCCGCTTCGGCTGGTCGGTGACCACGTTGGCGGAGCTGCGCAACCGCTGCGACCTTGTCCTAGTCGTCGGGCCGGACCCGGCCGCGGCCTTTCCGCGCCTGTGGGAGCGCTGGGTGGTCCCGGAACCGGCCTTCGTTGCCGGCAAAGGCCGGAGCGTCGTCTTCCTGGGTGGGGACCCGCTGCCGGAAACCGTGCGGTGCCTTGGCGGCAGGACCGAAACAAGCGGGGTGGACACCGGCGCTGAGACCGATCTGGCGACGCTGGTCGGCCGGCTGAGGACAGCATTGGCCGGACGGTCGAGGGACGGGGATCCGATGGCGGCATCTATGGCGGCGTTGGCGGCCCGGTTGCGCTCCGCCCGCTATGCGGTGGTGGTGTGGGCGGCGGGGCTGTTCGAGGGGCCGCAGCCGGACCTGATCGTCGAGGGGCTGGTGCGCCTGATCCGTACGGTGGACGGCACCACCCGCTGCGCCGGCCTTCCCTTGTCCGGGGCCGACAACCTGATCGGCGCCAATCAGGCGTGCGGCTGGCGCACCGGCTTTCCCTTGCGCACCGGTTTCGATGGCGGCGGGCCGCTGCACGATCCGGAACGCTTCGACTGGCGCAGGCGCCTGCGCGATGCCGACGTGACGTTGTGGATATCCGCTTTCCGTCCAGAGACACCGCCCCTCGCCACCGGCGGCAGCGTCATCATGCTGGCGCCGCCGGAGACGAGTGTTGCGCCGGAGCCGGCGCTGTTCATTCCGGTGGGCACCCCTGGCATCGACCATCCCGGCGACGTGTTCCGCGCCGACAGCGTTGTCGCTCTCCATGCCGACGCCCTGATCGGCAGGGGCCTGCCGAGCGTCGCCGGCGTGATCGGCCGGATGCTGGCGGCACTCGGCCAAAACGCCAGAACCAGGGAGGCCGCCGGATGCTGACGAAGCTTGCCGGCGGGCGGCTGTTCGACCCTGCCAACGGGCGGCACGGCGAGGTCGCCGATCTCTGGCTACGCGACGGCCGCATCGCCGCCGATCCGGGGCCGGGCGCCACCCCGGACGCGGTGCATGACGTGACCGGCAAGGTGGTGATGGCCGGCGCCATCGACATTCACAGCCACATCGCCGGCGGCAAGGTGAACCTCGCCCGCCTGCTGATGGGGGAGGAGCACGACCGGCACCGCTTCGCCGGCCATGCCTGCGGCCACGATAGGATCGGGGGGACAGGATTGGGGGCGGCAGCGGCATCGCCACGCCCTCCACCCACACCACCGGCGCCCGCTATATCGAGATGGGATTCACCGCCGCCTTCGAGCCGGCGATGCTGGGCTCCAACGCCCGGCATGCGCATCTGGAGATGAGCGACATCCCCTATATCGACACCGGCGGCTATCTGGTGCTGGGAAACGACGATTTCCTGCTGGACCTGATCGCCACCAATGCCGGGCAGGCGGCGGTCAACGATTATGTCGCCTGGATGCTGACGGCGACCCAGAGCCTTGCCGTCAAGGTGGTCAATCCCGGCGGCATCAACGCCTTCAAGTTCAACGCCCGCTCGCTCGACCTGGACGAGGCCGGGCCGCATTACGGCGTCACGCCGCGCAGCGTCCTGACCAGACTGGCCCGTGCGGTCTACGAGTTGGGGCTGCCGCACCCGCTGCATGTCCATGGCTGCAATCTGGGGGTTCCCGGCAACGTCGCGACGACGCTCGATACCATCCAGGCGGCATCGGGGCTGCCGATGCACATGACGCACATCCAGTTCCACAGCTACGACACGGCGGGAGACCGCAAATTCTCCTCCGGTGCCGCGGCGCTGGCGGAGGCGGTGAACCGGACGCCGACCCTGTCGGTGGACATCGGGCAGGTGATGTTCGGGCAGACGGTGACGGCATCGGCCGACACCATGGCGCAGCGTCACACCGCACCGCTGGCCCACCCCCGCAAATGGCTGGCGATGGACATCGAATGCGATGCCGGCTGCGGCGTGGTCCCCTTCCGCTACCGCGACACGTCCTATGTCAACGCGCTGCAATGGGCGATCGGGCTGGAGCTTTTCCTGCTGCTCGACGATCCCTGGCGGGTGTTCCTGACCACCGACCATCCCAACGGCGCGCCCTTCACCTTCTATCCGGAGCTGATCCGGCTGCTGATGGACCGCGACTACCGGCTGGCGAAGCTGGCCGAACTCCATCCCGACGCGCCGGCCCACACCACGCTGGGCTCCATCGCCCGCGAATACACGCTGGCCGAGATCGCCATCATGACCCGCGCGGCGCCGGCCCGCATCCTGGGGCTTGCCGACCGCGGCCATCTGGCGCCGGGCGCTTCGGCCGACGTCACCGTCTACAGCGATGTGCCGGACCGCCGCGCGATGTTCGAGCGGCCCGATCTGGTCTTCAAGGGCGGCCGGCTGGTGGTGCGCGACGGCGTGCTGGTGGCGATGGCGCAGGGCTGCACCCATGTCGTGCGCCCCGGCTACGACGATCTGATCGAGCGCCGCATCGCCCGCCATTTCGACGAGCGGCTCGGCCTGCCGATCAAGCATTTCCGCATCCAGGACGCGGAGATCCGCCATGGCGCCGGCCCGCAGCTCCATCCCTGCCAACGGCGGGAGGTGCCGTGATGGCGGAGATGCAGATCAATGGCGTGCGCATCGAGGATACGTTCGCCGAGGCGTTTCCGATGACCTACACGCGGCTGGTCATCACCGCCGACACGCCCGCCTGGGTCGATGCGGCGACATCCAGCCTGACCGGCTTCGCCACCTCGGTCATCGGCTGCGGCTGCGAGGCGGCGGTGGAACGGCTGCTGACGCCGGAGGAGACGCCGGACAGCCGGCCGGGTGCCGCGGTGATGATCTTCGGCATGTCCACCGGCGACCTCGCCAAGCTGGTGGTCAACCGGGTCGGGCAGTGCATCATGACCTCGCCGGGGTCGGCCTGCTATGCCGGACTCCTGCAGGGAACGAAGCGCATTCCGCTCGGCGGGGGCTTGCGCTATTTCGGCGACGGGCACCAGATTTCCAAGAAATTCGGCGACCGCCGCTTCTGGCGCCTGCCGGTGATGGACGGCGAGTTCGTCTGCGAGGACAGCGTCGCCGTGGCCAAGGGCATCGGCGGTGGCAATTTCCTGATCCTGGCCGCCAGCCACCGCCAGTGCCTCGCCGCGGCGGAGGCGGCGGTCGCGGCGATCCGGCCCCTGCCCGGAGTCATCCTGCCCTTCCCCGGCGGGGTGGTGCGGTCGGGGTCCAAGGTCGGCTCGAAATACAAGGCGCTGATCGCCTCCACCAACACGCGGTTCTGCCCGACCTTGCGGGCGGTCGAACCGGAAACGCTGCTGGCCCCGAACGTCGAAGCGGTGCTGGAACTGGTGCTGGACGGCATCGACGAGACGGCGATCCGCACCGGGATGCGGGCCGGCATCACCGCTGCGGCGGCCGGTGGGACGGCGGCCGGCGTGCTGGCGATCACCGCCGGGAATTACGGCGGCAAGCTGGGGCCGCACCATTTCCACCTTCATGAGGTGATGGGCGAGGCGATGAAATGAGCGGCATGACCCTGACCTTCCGCGGCGATGCCGGAATGGCGGTGGACATGTCCGCCCTGCTGCCCGAACGGCTGGCCGGCCTGACCGCCGGCGAGGTCGCCGGACTGCCGCTGCCCTGTGGCGGCGGGGTGGCGACCGTCGGCGGGATGTTCGAGGTGTCGGCAGGCGATGCGGCCGAGGGGCTGCTGATCCGGCCCGGACAGGCCGTCCTGCATCGGGTTGGCGCCGGGATGGCGTCCGGGCGCATCCTGGTGGAGGGCGATGCCGGCAACCATGCCGGTGCCGGGATGAGCGGCGGACTGCTGCGCATCGCCGGCAACGCCGGGGATGCATTGGGCGGCGCCCTGCCCGGCTTGCCGCTGGGGATGCGCGGCGGGCTGATCGGCGTCGGCGGCAGCGCCGGTGACCGGGCGGCCGAACGGATGCGCCGCGGCATCGTCGTCGTCGACGGACCGGTCGGCGCCTATGCCGCCGGCTTCATGGTCGCCGGAACGCTGGTTGCCGGTGGCGGCTGCGGTCCGCATCCGGGATTCGGCATACGGCGCGGCACGCTCCTGCTGGGCAGGGCGCAGGACGAAGCGCCCGAAGGCTTTGCCGACGGCGGCACACGCGACTGGCTGTTCCTGCACCTGCTGCGGCGCGCCCTGGAGGGAAGCGGAAGCTGGTTCGAGCGCATGGGCACCACCCGCGCCCATCGGTTCATCGGCGACCTTGCGGAGGGAGGGCATGGTGAGATTCTGGCGGTGGCCTGAACGACGATCCCGCTTATCGAAGCCGCGGCGGCCGGTTGCCGTCATCCTGCCGCTTTTGGGCCTGCTGGCCCTTGCGTCGCCGGCAGCCGCCCACGGGAGTGGGCCTCAGGAGGCCGGTGCCACGGCGGTCCTGATCGGCTATCTGGCACGCCAGGAGGATCCGCGCACCCCGCTCAGCTTCCTGGAGCCGGTCGCGACCGACGAAGGGCTTCAGGGGGCCCGGCTGGCGCTCGCCGACAACAACACGACCGGAGTCTTCCTGAAGCAGAGCTACCGGCTGGTGGAGCAGGTCCTGCCGCAGGACGGCGACATCGCCGCCGGGGTGAAGGCGCTGGCCGACGAGGGGGTGCGCTTCGTCGTCGCCGATCTGCCGGCCGATGCGCTGCTCGCCGCCGCCGACCGGCCTGAAGCCAAGTCCATGATGCTCTTCAACGCGCGCGCCACCGACGATGCGCTGCGCAACGAGCAATGCCGCGCCAACATCCTGCACACCGCCCCCAGCCGGCGCATGCTGGCCGATGCGCTGGCGCAGTATCTCGCCTGGAAGAAATGGCCGCGCTGGAGCCTGCTGGCCGGCCGCGACCCGGGCGATGCGCTCTATGCCGAGGCCGTCCGCCGCGCGGCCAAGCGCTTCGGCGGCCGGATCGTCGACGAGAAGTCCTGGACCTTCGACACCGGGAACCGGCGCACCGACACCGGCGTCACCACCATCCAGTCCGACATCCCGCTCGCCACCCAGGGGCCGGATTACGACGTGCTGGTCGTCGCCGACGAAGCGGGCGATTTCGGCGACTATCTCGACGGACGCACCTGGTATCCGCGCCCGGTTGCCGGCACCCAGGGGCTGACCGCAACGGCCTGGTCCCGGGTGAACGAACAGTGGGGCGGCACCCAGTTGCAAAGCCGGTTCGAAAAGCTGGCCGGACGCTGGATGACCCCTCGCGACTATGCCGCGTGGCTGGCGGTGCGCAGCGTCGGGGAGGCGGCGGCCCGCACCGGCGCCACCGGCTTCGACGGCTTGGCCGGCTATCTGCACAACCCCGATTTCGAGCTGGCCGGCTTCAAGGGCGAGGCGCTGTCCTTCCGCGCCTGGGACGGCCAGATGCGCCAACCCATCCTGATCGCCGGGCCGCGGATGCTGGTCTCGGTGTCGCCGCAGGAGGGGTTCCTGCACCCGGTCACACCTCTCGACACGCTCGGCGACGATGCGCCGGAAAGCAAATGCCGTCTCAACCGATAGGGCGGACCCAACAAGGCGGACCACACCATGCGACACCTGCTGTCCTGCACCCTTCTGCTTCTCGCCGGCCCGGTCCTGGTTGCCGAGCCCCTCCTCGCCGAAACGATTTTCGTGTCCAACGAGAAGGACAACCAGATCGCCGTGGTCGACGGCGACAGCCTTCAGATCAAGACCAAGATCAAGGTCGGCCGGCGTCCGCGCGGCATCACGCTGAGCGCCGACGGGACGCAGCTTTATGTCTGCGTCGGCGACGACAACCGCATCGACGTGGTGGACATCGCCAGCGGCAAGATCGTCCACACATTGCCCTCCGGCCCCGATCCGGAACTGTTCGTGCTGTCGCCGGACGGGACGAAACTCTATGTCGCCAACGAGAACGACAACATGGTGACGGTGATCGACGTCGCCGAACGCAAGGCCATCGGCAACATCCAGGTCGGCGTCGAGCCGGAGGGGATGGGGATCAGCCCCGACGGCAGGATTCTGGTCAACACCTCTGAAACCACCAACATGGCGCACTTCATCGACACGGAGAAGCATGCCGTCGTCGGCAATGTGCTGGTGGACAGCCGGCCGCGCGTCGCCCGCTTCACCGACGACGGGAAGCAGGTCTGGGTGTCGAGCGAGATCGGCGGCACGGTCAGCGTGATCGACGCGGCGGCCCACAAAGTGATCAGGAAGATCCGGTTCGAGGTCACCGGCGTCCGGCGCGAGGCCATCCAGGCGGTGGGCATCCAGATGACGAAGGACGGCAAGCGCGCCTTCGTGGCGCTGGGTCCGGCAAACCGCATCGCCGAGATCGACACCGCCAGCCTCGAGGTGAAGCGCTATTTCCTGGTCGGGCAGCGCGTGTGGAACCTCGCCTTCTCCCCCGACGAGAAGCGGCTCTACACCACCAACGGCATCAGCAACGATCTGTCGGTGATCGACCTGGAGCGCAACAAGGTGATCAAGAGCATTCCGGTCGGCGGCGCGCCCTGGGGCATCGTCGTCAAGCCGTAAACTGACGGAACCCCAGCGCCGCGGCCTCTTGCGGACCGAGCATGAGGGGACGGGGTGTTGTCAACTTGACCAGCCAAGGACGCAGTGAGGCTGAGCCGCCCCGCTGCAGGGTCGTTGGTCAGCTGGCCTGAGCAAGCCCGGTCACCTCGCGCCAAGCGGTGAAGGCGCGAGCACGGGCGACGCGGTACTCGGAGGCGGAGATCAGGTGGCGGCGCAGTTGGAAGTGAGTGTGGATCCGGCTGTGGATGGAGAGAAACCGCTGGGCGTGTCGGACTGATTTGAACCGCTTCATGTGCCGCTCGTGCCGTCGGGTCGGCTGGTGTGAGACTTCGCAGCGATTATTTAGGTATCGGCTTTGCCGATGCTCGCTGCCGAGCTTCATCTCCCTCTTCGCTGCGGCGTAAGATTTCAGCTTATCCGTGACCACGACCCGCGGCGCATAGCGCAGTCCTTTCAGTAGCTTGCGAAAGAAGCGCTTGGCCGCCTTGGTGTTGCGCCGGCTCTGCACCAGGATGTCCAGCACCACCCCATTCTGATCGACGGCGCGCCACAGGTAATGCTGCTTGCCACAGATACGGATGAAGACCTCGTCCAGGAACCACTTGTCGCCCGGCTTGGGCCGGCGCCGCTTGAGGGTGTTGGCGAAGACGCGCCCGAAACGGAGGCCCCATTCCCGGATGGTCTCGTAACTGACCTCAATGCCGCGCGCCGCCAGCATCAACTCGATCTCGCGCAGGCTCAGGCTGAAGCAGTGGTACAGCCACACCGCTTCGCTGATGATCTCGGCCGGAAAGCGGAAACCGCGATAGGGATTGGACGTCGTGCTCATGCTTGCCAGCCTGCCATGCCAGAGCGGCCAACGCCAACCTGACAACGCCGCGACCCTGCCCGCGCTGCGCAGCGGCAGCGCGGCCGGAGGCTATCCGTTCCTCGAATTCGATGCCGGCCCCAACCCGCTGCTGGATCTCTGCGGCCGTCCCGCCGTCAACGGCGACGGGACCGTCACGGTGCCGGACGGTCCGGGCTTTGGCATCGAGCTGAACGCCGACATGCTGTCACCCTTCGTCGTCGCCCGGCAGGACGTGACGGCACGATAGTCCCCAGGGTGCGGTTGATCGGCGGCGTCGGTCAGGCAGGCTGGTTCCGACAGAGGTCCATTCAGAAGAAGGCCGCGGTCGGCAGCGGGGTCCCGTTGACCGCATGATCGCCGATTGCCCGCGCCTTGTAGGCATTCGGATTGTGTGACGAGAGGGTGCGGATGTTCCGCCAGTGGCGGTCCAGACGGTTGCCGGCCCGGATGGCGGAGGCGCCGCCGACCTCGAACAGGCGGGTCGCCGCATCGAGAGCCAGTTCGTCCACCATCACCTTCGACTTCGCGGTGCGCAGTGCCGCCTCGACGAAAAGCGCCTGATCGGGAGGCCCGGCGACAGCGGAGCGGAAGGCGGCATCCAGCGCGTCGACCGCCCTGAGCACCGCGGCCTCGGCGACATAGGCAGCACTCGACAGCCGGCCGACGACCTGCTGCAGCAGCGGGTCGTCGGCCGGACGGGCGGCGACGGCGTGGTAGTAGTTGCGCTCGCGCCCCGCCACCAGTGCCGCGGCATCCGCCACCACGGCACGCAGGATGCCGGCGACGATGGCGGTCAGGTAGAGCTGCGCAAAGGTTGCCCGGAAAGGCAGCCGCACATCCTCGTCGGCGCCGAACAGCACGTCGTCCCGCGACACCGGCACCCGTGACAGGACCGTCGTGCCGCTGGCGGTCAGCCGCTGGCCGATGCCGTCCCAGTCGTCGTCGACGGTCACCCCTTCACTGCTGGTCGGCACGAAGGCCGACGCCGTCCTGCCGTCCGGCGTCCGCGCATTCACCAGGATGAAGTCGGAATAGAAGTTGCCGGTGCTGTAGTATTTCCGTCCGTCCAGCACGTAACCGGTCCCGGACGGCTCAAGGCGGGTGTCGCCGTCGTTCAGCCCGATGTTCTGGATGCCGAGTTCGCTGACGCCGAGGCCGATGATGCGGCCTTCGCGCACATGGCCGAGCCAGCGCGCGTATTTCGGATTGTCCGCGGTGCGCAGCGCCTTCTCCACGAAGGCGAAATGGTTGCGCAGGATGTGGGGGATGTTGGAATCGGCCTCGGCAAGGTCGAGCACCAGCTCGAACAGGTCGGCCAGCGATGCCCCGCCGCCACCGGCCTGCCGCGGCAGCCGGAAGGCGCCGAGACGGGCCGCGCGCAGCAGGTCGATCGCCTCGCCGGCCCTCGCCTCGCCGCGGTCGCGGGCCTCGGCCCCCGCAGCGATGGCCTCGACCAGTCGGCGCAGCGCGGGCGAGCCGGGTCCGGGGACCTCGGCCTTGCCGATCCCGGGTTCGCCATGGCGTGGGCCGGTCCTGTCGATAACGGTCATTGTCGTCTCCACTATGTCGACCCGGTGCGGGTCAGATCTTGGTGTTGATCGGAGGCAGCGCGCCGGTGAGGTAGAAGTTGCCGATTGCCTTGGCCTTGTAGGCCACCGGATCGTGGGTGGTATGGGTGCGCGCGTTGCGCCAATGCCGGTCGAGGTTGAGCGTCCGCGAGGTGGCGGATGCCCCGCCGATCCGGTAGAGCATCTCGCTCACCCTCACCGACGCCTCGCTGGCGGCGAACTTCGCCTCGGCGACGGCGACCGAAGCCTCGCCGAGCGGCCGGTCGGCGGCGCCGTCGCGGTGGAACAGGCGGACCGCCTCGTCCAGAACCGCCGCGGCGCGCCCGACCAGCGCCTCGGCGCCATGGGCCAGGACCGCCATCTCGCCGACGGTGTACTGGACGTAAGGGTCCTCGACCGCGCGCCCGACCCCGGCCTCGGGCAGCGGACGGGCATGGGTCCGCCCGTAGGCGACGGCCTCCTCCAGCGCCGCCAGCGCGATTCCGGTGTCGAGTGCCGAATGAAGAAGCTGGGCGAAGGCGCCTTCGTAGGTCCGGCGGCGGCCGTAATCGGGAATGGGCATGACCTCGCCCTCGTCGAGCCGGACATTTTCGAAGATCATGGTGCCGCTCGCCGTCGTGCGCTGCCCCATCCCGTCCCAATCGTCGATGACGGTGACGCCCGCGCGGTCGACCGGAACCACCGCCGCCGCCCGGCCGCCCTCCAGCAGAGCCGTGACCAGGGTGAATTCGGCGAACAGGCTGCCGGTCGTGTAGTATTTGCGCCCGTCGAGCCGGTAGCCGCCGCCGTCGGAGACAATCCGCGTCGCCATGTCGCCGATGCGGGTGCCGCCACGCTCCGCCGCCGCGTTGCCGTTGAGCCGGCGGCCGTCCAGCAGCAGGCCGAAATAGCGCCGCTTCTGCGCTTCGCTGCCGTAGATGCGGATCTTCTCGACGTTGGGAAAGGTCGCGGCGGCGGACTGCGCGATGTTCGGATCGCCCTTCGACAGGTTGAGGACGATCCGGGCGAACTCGCCCATGCTCACTTCCGGCCCGCCATAGGCGGCCGGCACGCGGGCCGCCAGCAGGCCGCTGCGGGCAAGCTCGGAGATTTCCTCGAACGGCATCCGGCGTTCGAGGTCGCGGGCAGCGGCGCCTGTGGCGAAGCGCCGGCCGAATTCGGCGGACAGTTCGACGAGCGCGGCGCGGTCACGCACGGGAGGGCCGCTCATCGCTCGATCCACACATTCTTGAGCGACGAGATCGCGCCGTCCGGGGTCGTGTTGATGCCGTGGACCTTGCGGTTGTAGAAGGTGAAGTGCTGCATGTCGAACAGCGGTACCAGCGGCAGGTCGGTCATCGCCTGACGCTGGAGGTCATGGAACAGGAGCTTCCGCTTGTCCGCATCGCTCTCGACGCGGATCGCCTCGATGATGCCGTCCATCGCCGGGCTGGAATAGCTGGACGCGTTGACGTAAGGGACGCCCGGTGCCTGGGCCTTGGTCCAGTAAAGCCGGAACAGCCCCATCTGCGGATCGATCAGCGGCGAAATCTGCAACAGGTTCAAATCGAAGCTGTAGTCCTTGTAGACCTTGCGCAGATAGGTCGGATCGTCCGTGCTGTTCAGCTTCGCGTCGATGCCGACGGCCTTCAGGTTCTGCCGGATGAACTCGGCCGAATGGGAGGTCACGTCGCCGACCGCGGTGAAGTCGAGGTTGAGCGCGAAGCGGATGCCGTCGGCCTTGCGCGGATAGCCGCCCTCGTCGAGCAGACGGTTCGCCGCCGCGACGTCGAAGTCATAGCGCTGGACGTCGGGCGTGTAGAATGTCTTGACGCTGGCCGGAATCGGCCCGGTCGACGGCTTACCCAGCCCGTACCACACGGTTTCCACCAGCTTCGCCTTGTCGACCGCGTGGGCGACCGCCTTGCGGACCTTGTCGTTCGCCAGGATCGGGTTCCGCAGGTTGAATTCCAGGATGTAGAACTGCGAATGGTAATCGTAGCCGCGCGTCTCGAACCGCAGGTTCGGATCCTTGCGCAGTCTGGCGACGTCGCCGAACGGCACCGCGTCGTAGGGTGCGTACTGCACCTCCCCGGTTTCCAGCGCAGCGGCACGGCTCGCGGTGTCAGGGATGGCCTTGAAGATGACCCGGTCGAGATAGGGTTTGCCCTCGTCCCAATAGTCCGGATTGCGTTCCAGCTCGACATACTGGCCCTTCTTCCAGTCCTTGAAGCGGAAGGGACCGGTGCCGACCGGCCGGGAAGTGGCCGGGTTGGTCTGGATCGGCGAACCCTCGAAGACATGCTTCGGCAGGATTTGGGATTCCGCCGCGTTCAACGCGCTCAGGATCACCAGCGACGGCGCGGAAAGGCGGAAGACGGCGGTGTATCGGTCCGGCGTCTCGACATCCTGCAGCGAGGCGAAGGTCAGCCGCCCGCGCGGGTGCGTCTTCTTCCACACCTCCAGCGCACTGAACTTCACGTCATCCGACGTGAACTCGACGCCGTCATGCCATTTGACGCCGTGACGCAGTTTGAAGGTGATCGACAGCCCGTCGGGCGCGACCTCCCAGCTTTCGGCGAGGCTCGGCCGGACCGAGAGATCCTCGGCATAGCTCAACAGCCCGTCATACACGTTCGTCGACAGGGCGGCGTTGGCATACTGGTTGTTGAAGGCGGTGGTGAGGACGGACGGCTGGGGTTCGATGGTGGCGATCAGCGTACCGCCGCGCACCGGCGCCGCGCTCTGCTGTGCCCCGGCCTGGAGCGGGAGCGCCGCCAGTCCGAAGGCCAGGGCGGCAAGGGCGAGCGGACGGACGAATGGGCGCGCGGCGGGGCGCCCACGGACGAGGACCATGGTCGATTCCTTCTGGATCGGGCGGTGTAAAAGTCTGGGTGTGAAAGTCTGCTGTTACAGGACCGGCATCAGGCCGTGGCTGCCGCCGGTCGACGATGCCGGACGGACGGCGGCGGCAACCCCAGATGATCGCGCAGCGTTCGTCCGCTGTAGGCCTCGCGGAAGATCCCGCGCCTGCGCAGCAGCGGAACGACCTCCTCCACGAAGACCTCCAGACCGGAGGCGGTGACGTCCGGCATGATGTTGAAGCCGTCGACGGCGCCTGAGCGGAACCATGCCTCGATCCCGTCGGCCACCTGCTCCGGCGTGCCGACGGCCAGGCGGTGCTGGGTCCCGCCGCCGCCCTGGGCCTTGACGAGATCGCGCACCGTCAGTCCGTTCCGCTGGGCGAGCGTCACGGTTCCCTTGAAGAAGGTCTGGCTGTGATTCTCCGGGAACGGGATGTCGGCGGGAAGCGGCTCGTCCAGCTTCAGCCGGCCGGGATCGACGTTGAGGGTGCGGGCCAGCCGCGCAAGCCCGTAATCGATCGGCACGCTCTCCCACAGTTCCCGCTCGCGCCGCTTGGCTTCGGCTTCCGTGCTGCCGAGTATGGTGACCAGACCGGGGCAGATCACCACCTCGGCCGGGGCCCGGCCGGCACGCAGCAACCGGGCCCGCAAGCCGTCGGCGAAGCTCCTGGCCTCATCGAGGCTGTGCGCGACCGAGAAGACGAGATCGGCATGGCGCGCGGCAAGGTCCTGGCCGTCGCCCGACCCTCCGGCCTGGACGATGACCGGCCGGCCCTGCGGCGAAGGCGGAACGTTGAGAGCCCCCTGTACGGAAAAGTAGCGTCCCCGATGCTTGATCGGACGGATGCGGGAACCGTCGATGAAGCGTCCGCTTTCCTTGTCGCCGACCAGGGCGTCCGGCTCCCAGCTGTCCCACAGGGCGGTCACGACATCGGCGAATTCGACGGCGCGGGCATAGCGCTGGTCATGGGGCAGCACCTCGTCGAGACCGAAGTTGCGCGCCGTGCCGGTTTCAGCGGTGGTGACGATGTTCCATCCCGACCGGCCCCCGCTGACATGGTCGAGCGACGCGAAGCGGCGCGCCACATTGTAGGGCTCGTTGTAGGTGGTCGACAGGGTGGCGATCAGCCCGATGTGCGTCGTCGCCGCCGCCATCGCCGCCAGCACGATGGTCGGCTCCAGGGCTTGGTAGGGCCGCAGGTCCGGCCGGTCCGGCAGGGCCGGATTGTCGGCGAGGAAGACGGCATCGAAGGTGCCCCGCTCGGCGAGCTGGGCTTGGCGCACGAGGAAGGCGGGGTCGATGAAGTCCGCCGCCTCGCTCTCCGGCCGTCGCCAGGCAGAGCTGTAGGAACCGGCATTCATGAAGTTCAGATTCAGGTGCAGCTGTCTTGGGGGGCTCATGGCGGCTCTCGCTGGATGGCGCATGACGCTGGAATGGAAGACGGAAGGCGGCGGAAGGGCTGCGGACGGTCGGGACGGGGGTAAGTCCCTGGACGGCCGGGCCGCACGGAGGGCCGCCCGGTTCCACGGGAAAGCCTGGAAATCTGGACAGGTTTTACGCATGTCCATCGTTGTTATACATAAAATCACATACCGGGATATTTTTGTCTATGGATCTTATAGACAAAAATGAGTAAGGGTAGAAACCAGACGGGCGGGAACCCCTGGACACCCTCCAGCCACCCCCGCCCGTGCGGATCCGGGCCAGACGGGCAATGTCAGGTCCGGCCGGATGCCAGCCGCAAGATCGCTCTCAACGCCATCAGGACAGAGGCCGGCCGATGCCGGCCGGGAGAGGCCGCGTTGCTCAAGAATCCCTCACGACCGCCGCTTCCGGCGGTCTCGCGCCGCCGCTTCTCACAAGGGGCCTTCGTCGCGCTCGCCGCGCTGGGACTGCCGGGAGGAGTGGCGTCCGCGGCACCGGTTCCCGCCGCCGGGCAGCCGGTGCGCGGCGGCACCCTGGTGGCGGTCATCCAGCCGGAACCGACGGCACTCGCCAGCGCGATCAACAACAACTATGCCAACGCCTCGGTCAGCGCGAACGTCTATGACGGTCTGCTGCGCTACGACGGGGAGATGCTGCCGCAGCCGGCGCTGGCCGAATCCTGGGAGGTGTCGGACGGCGGCCGCAGCATCGTCTTCCGGCTGCGCAAAGGGGTGAAATGGCATGATGGCGCGGACTTCACCGCCGCCGACGTACGGTTCAGCGCGCTGGAGCTGTGGAAGAAGCTGCATGCGCGCGGCCGGGTGACCTTCGCCGCCCTGCTCGACGTCGAGACGCCCGATCCGCACACCGCGATCTTCCGCCTCTCGGCGCCGGCCCCGGTGATCCTGAGCGCGCTGAACGCGGCGGAATCGCAGGTGATGCCGAAGCACCTGTACGAGAACACCGACATCCTGAAGAACCCCAGGAACAACGCGCCGGTCGGCACCGGCCCCTTCATCTTCAAGGAGTGGAGGAAGGGCCAGCACATCGTGCTGGACCGCAATCCCGCCTACTGGGACGAGGGCAAGCCCCACCTCGACCGCCTCGTCTTCCGGATCATTCCCGATGCCGCGTCGCGGGCGGTGGCCCTGGAGACCGGCGAGATCCACTATGCTCCCTTCACCGCGGTCCCGCTCGCCGATGTCGCCCGGCTCCGCGACGACCCGGCGCTGGCGGTCAGCACCAGCGGCTATGCCTTCCAGTCCCACGTCTTCCTGCTCGATTTCAATTTGTCGAACCCGCATCTGGCCGACCTGCGGGTGCGGCGCGCCATTGCCCATGCCATCGACCGCCAGGGACTGATCGACACGGTCTGGTACGGCTTCGGCAAGCCGGCGGTGAGCCCCGTGCCATCGCAGCTCTCCCGCTTCCACAATCCCGACGTCCCGCGCCACGACCACGATCCCGCCAGGGCGGAAGCGCTGCTGGACGAGGCCGGCCTGCCACGGGGGGCGAACGGCGTCCGCTTCACCGTCACCCACGACTATCTGCCCTTCGGCGAGACCTATCGGGATGCCGGCGAATACATCCGCAACAACCTGAAGAAGGTCGGCATCGACTTCGTGCTGCGCGGCCAGGACT
The DNA here is from genome assembly GCF_058780665.1 of Azospirillum sp. UENF 112521. Classification (NCBI taxonomy): domain Bacteria; kingdom Pseudomonadati; phylum Pseudomonadota; class Alphaproteobacteria; order Rhodospirillales; family Azospirillaceae; genus Azospirillum; species Azospirillum sp. UENF 112521. The sequence goes on along the minus strand of NZ_JBSNCI010000007.1, from coordinate 293,242 downwards.
ATCCGAGCTGGACCAGGCGGGTTTACACCGACTACGCCTACGACATCGACAGCAACACCGTCGCCGTGATGATGGATCCGGAGATGGGATTGCCGCGGCTGCTGCTGTCGACCAACCATGTCCGGGGGGTTCCGACCTCCAACAACACCGGCTACGACAACCCGGAGGCCGACCGCGTCATCAAGGCGCTCCAGGTCGAGCCGGATGCCGGAAAACGCAAGGCGCTGTTCGGCGAGTTGCAGGCGATCGCAATGACCGATCTGCCGATCCTGCCGCTGTCGGAAATGCGGCACGTCACCATCCACAGCCGGAAACTCCGGGGTCTGTCACAGGCCCCCGATGCGGCGCTGGCCTCGCTCGCCGACGCCTGGCTGTCGGCCTGAGAGGAACGCATGGCCAAGGAAATCCGTTTCAACGCCTTCGTCGTCAACCGGCCGGTCCACCAGTCGCCGGGATTGTGGCGGCATCCGCGCGACCGCTCGACCTCCTACCAGGATCTCGGCTACTGGGTCGAACTGGCGCGCACGTTGGAGCGCGGCAGGTTCGACACCGTCTTCCTCGCCGACGGCATCGGGGTGAACGACGTCTATGGCGGCGGGATCGAGGCGGCGCTGCGCCATGGGTCGCAGGTGCCGACCAACGATCCCATCCTGCTGATCCCGGCGATGGCGCACGCCACCCGCGACCTCGGCTTCGCCGTCACCGGCAACCTGTCCTTCGAGCAGCCCTATCTGTTCGCCCGCCGGCTGTCCACCCTCGACCAGCTCACCCGCGGCCGGCTGGCCTGGAACATCGTCACCGGCAAGTCGGCAGCCGGCGCCAAGGGGCTGGGGCGCAGCATCGTCGCCCACGACCGGCGCTACGACATCGCCGACGAGTTCATGGAGGTGGTCTACAAGCTGTGGGAGGGCAGCTGGGAGGACGATGCGGTCCTCTGGGACCGCGAGGCCGGCATCTTCGCCGATCCCGCCAAGGTGCACCGCGTCCGTCACGACGGGGAGCATTACCGCCTCGACGCCATCCACCTGACCGAGCCGTCGCCACAGCGCACGCCCCTGCTCTTCCAGGCCGGCGGGTCGCAGCGCGGGCGCCAGTTCGCCGCCCGGCACGCCGAAGGCATCTTCCTGGCCGCCCCTACCAAGACGGTGGCCGGCGCCGTCGTCCGCGACGTGCGCCGCCGCGCCGCCGAGAACGGCCGCGACCCGGCCGAGCTTCTGTTCTTCCCGCTCGTCACCGTCATCACCGGCGAGACCGAACGGGAGGCGAAGGCCAAGCTGGCGGACTACCAGAGCTACATCAGCCACGAAGGCGCCCTCGTGCTCTTCTCCGGCTGGACCGGAATCGATCTCGCCGGGCGCGATCCCGACGAGATCCTGCGCTTCGAGGACCGCGACAACGGCGTGGTCTCCACCATCGAGGCCTTCACCACCGCCGATCCCAACCGCTCCTGGACCCTGCGCGAGATCGCCCGCCATGCCGGCATCGGCGGGCAGGGGCCGGTGATCGTCGGTTCGCCCACACAGGTGGCGGACGAGTTGCAGTCGTGGGTCGATGAGGTCGGCGCCGACGGCTTCAACCTCGCCTACGCGGTGGCGCCGGACAGCTACGTCGACTTCGTCGATCTGGTGGTGCCGGAACTGCAGCGCCGCGGCGCCTACAAGCGCGACTATGCCCCCGGCACGCTGCGCGAGAAGCTCTACGGCCCCGGACGGGCCCGGCTGAGCGCTCCGCATCCGGCGGCGGCCTTCCGGCATCTGCCGGCGGAGGACGCGGCATGACCGGCCGGACCCGCCACGGGGAAATCCGTAGGGAAATCCGTCTCAACGCCTTCCACATGAACGCGCCCGGCCATTCCTGGGCCGGCCTGTGGACCCACCCGAAGGACCGCTGCGCCGACTATACCGACCTCGATTTCTGGATCGAGCTGGCACGCACCGCCGAGCGCGGCAAGCTCGACGGCATCTTCCTGGCCGACGTCTCCGGCGTCTACGACGTCTATGCCGGCACGCCGGACGCGGCGCTGGCGGCCGGCGCCCAGATCCCGAGCAACGACCCGTCGGTCCTGATCTCCGCCATGGCCGCGGCGACCCGCGATCTCGGCTTCGGCGTCACCGCGTCGGTCGGGTACGAGCAGCCCTATTACCTCGCCCGCCGCTTCTCCACGCTCGACCACCTGACCAAGGGGCGGGTCGGCTGGAACATCGTCACCGGCTATCTGGAGAGCGCCGCCCGCGCAATCGGCGACGGCGGGGTGCGGGAGCACGACCAGCGCTACGACCGCGCCGACGAGTTCCTGGAACTGGCCTACCGGCTGTGGGAAGGCAGTTGGGAGGACGGTGCCGCGGTTCGCGACAAGGCCGGCCGGGTCTTCGTCCGGCCGGAGAAGGTCCACCGGATCACCCATCACGGCACCTTCTTCGACCTCGACGCCATCCATCTCAGCGAACCCTCGCCGCAGCGCACGCCCCTGCTCTACCAGGCCGGCACCTCGGGCCGCGGCCGCGAATTCGCGGCCCGCCACGCCGAATGCGTGTTCATGAACCAGAGCAGGGCCGCGGTGGCGGAGGCCGCCGCCGACATCCGCCGCCGCGCCGCCGCCTATGGCCGGCACCCGGAGGATCTGCTGGTCTTCGTCGGCGCCACCGTCATCGTCGCCTCGACCGAGGCGGAGGCGCGCGACAAGTACGAGGAGTACCGCAGCCATCTCGACACCCGCGGCGCGCTCGCCCTGCTGTCGGGCTGGACCGGCATCGACTTCTCGCAATACGGCCCCGACGATCCGGTGCGCTACGTCAAGAGCAACGGCATGCAGTCGAAGATCGAGGCGATGACCCTGCGCAGCCCGGACCGCGTCTGGCGGGTGCGCGATCTCGCCGATTTCGGCGAGGTCGGCGGGCGCGGTCCCTTCGTCGTCGGCACGCCGTCGCAGGTGGCCGACGAACTGCTGACCTGGGTCGAGGCCGGCGCCGACGGCTTCAACCTCACCCGCGTGGTGGAGCCGGCCAACCTGACCGACATCGTCGACCTGCTGGTGCCCGAGCTTCAGGACCGCGGGGTCTACAAGACCGAATACAGCCCCGGCACCCTGCGCGAGAAGCTGTTCGGTCCCGGCCGCGCCCGGCTTTCGCCGCGCCATCCCGGCCACGCCTTCCGCCATCCCGGCCCGACAGCCTGAACCGCCAGATCAACAGGAGTTTCGCCATGGATCTCGCCCTTGCCGGCAAGGTCGTCCTCGTCACCGGCGGCAGCAAGGGGCTCGGCCTCGCCGCCGCCCGCGCCTTCGCCCGGGAAGGCTCGCGCGTGGTCATCGCATCGCGCAGCCGTGAGAACCTCGCCGCCGCACAGGCCGCCCTGGCCGCCGAGGGGCTGGAGGTCGCGACGGTCGCCGCCGATTTCGCCGACGCCGCCGAAGCGGCCCGCGCCGTCGCCGAGGCCGAACGCCCCTTCGGCCCGATCGAGGTGCTGATCAACAGCGCCGGCGCAGCGAAGCGCACGCCGGCCGAGGAACTCGACGCCGCCGCCTGGAAGGCCGGGCTGGACGCCAAGTTCTTCCCCTACATCCATGCCCAGGACGCCGTGCTCAAGAGCTTCCGGCGACGGGCCGGGGCCGGGGCGGACGGCCGGACGGAAACCCGGCTGCCTCCGCCCCGCCAGATCGGCGCCATCGTCAACATCGTCGGCACCGGCGGCCGGATTCCCTCCGGCACCCATCTGCCGGGCGGTTCGGCCAACGCCGCCCTGCTGCTGTCGACGCTGGGGCTCGCCCGCGAATACGCGCCCTACGGCATCCGCATCAACGCCATCAATCCCGGCTTCACCCTGACCGACCGCATCGAACAGAACCTCGCCCTGGAGGCCAAGCGCCTCGGCATCAGCCGCGACGAGGCGCTGGCCGCCGGTGCCGCCGCCACGCCGCTGCGCCGCTACGGCGAGGCCCACGAGATCGCCGAGGTGGCGCTGTTCCTGGCCAGCGAGCGGGCGAGCTACATGGTCGGCGCGCTGGTCGCGGTGGACGGCGGCCAGAGCCTGGCCCTGTAGCGGCCGACTGCGGACGGAGAACGCCATGCCGACATCGCTGCGCTACGTCTTCCGCCGGCTGGTCCAGGCACTGCCGATGGCCTTCGCCATCGTGCTGCTGAACTTCCTGCTGCTGAAGCTGACGCCGGGCGACCTCGCCGACGTCATCGCCGGGGAGTCCGGCTCGGCGACGCCGGAGTTCATGGAGAACCTGCGCCGGCTCTACGGGCTCGACATTCCGGTCCACCTCCAGTTCCTGAACTACATCCAGGGCATCCTGCATTTCGACCTCGGCTATTCCTTCCGCCAGGGCATGCCGGTGGGCGAGCTGATCCTCGAACGCCTGCCGGCGACGATCCTGCTATCGCTGACCGCGATCCTGTTCGCGCTCCTGATCGGCGTGCTCCTCGGCGTGGTGGCGGCGCGGTCGCGCGGAAGCCTGCTGGACGAGGCGATCTCGGTCGTCTCCACCATGGGCTTCGCCACCCCGCTGTTCTGGGTCGGGCTGATGCTGATCGTGCTGTTCTCCATCGAACTGCGCTGGCTGCCGTCGGCCGGCATGGTGACGGTGGGGGCGGATTACCGCGGCCGTTGGGACGAGTGGCTGGACATCGGCCGGCATCTGGTGCTGCCGGCCGTGACGCTCAGCCTGTTCTTCCTGTCGATCTATGTCCGCATCACCCGCTCGGCGATGCTGGAGGTCTACGGGCTCGATTTCGTGCGTACCGCCAGGGCCAAGGGGCTGACCGAGGCCCGCGTGGTAGTCCGCCATGTGCTGCGCAATGCCCTGCTGCCCATCGTGACGGTCACCGGCCTGCAGCTCGGCGCCATCTTCGGCGGCACGGTCGTGGTCGAGACGGTGTTCGGCTGGCCCGGCCTCGGCCGGCTGGCGCAGGAGGCGGTGTTCTCGCGCGACGTCAACCTGCTGCTCGGCATCTTCCTGTGCAGTTCCTTCATCGTCATCGTCGTCAATCTGGCGGTCGACCTGCTCTATGCGGCGCTCGATCCGCGGGTGGAGGTCCGTCAATGAGCCTGTCCGCCCCGACCCATGGCGGAATGCCGGGCGGCATCCTCCAGCGCCTGATGCGCACGCCGGGACTGCGCCGGCTGCGCGGTTCGCGGGCGCTGCTGGTCGGCCTGCTGCTGCTGGCCGCCGTCGTCGCCGTCGCCCTGTCCGCCGGCCTGCTCTATCCGGGCGATCCGCGCGACATGGCCGGCCCCGCCGGCACCTGGCCCGGCATCGACGCCCGCTTCCCGCTCGGCACCGACATGCTCGGCCGCGACATGGCGGCGGCGATGGCCCATTCCGCCGGCACCTCGCTGACCGTCGGCATCGCCGCGGCGGCGCTGGCGCTGCTGGTCGGCATCGCCGCCGGCGTGCTGGCCGGCTATTTCGGCGGCGCCACCGACGACGTGCTGATGCGGATCAGCGAACTGTTCCAGACCATGCCGAGCCTGCTCTTCACCATCATCCTGGTGGTGATCCTCGGGCCGACCACCGCCAGCATCAGCTTCGCCATCGGCATCACCGCCTGGCCGCAGATCGCCCGGCTGGTGCGGGCGGAGGCGGTGCGGGTGCGCCGGCTCGACTATGTCGACGCCGCGGTCACACTGGGCATGGGACACGGGCGGATCGTCCTGCTCCATGTCCTGCCGAACAGCCTGGCCCCGGTCGTGGTCGCCGCCTCGATCCTGGTGGCCCAGGCGATCCTGTCCGACGCCTCGCTGTCCTTCCTCGGCCTCGGCGACCCCAACGGGATGAGTTGGGGCAGCATGGTCGGCGCCGGCCGGCCGATGCTGCGCACCGCCTGGTACATGACGGCGCTTCCCGGCGGGGCGATCTTCCTCACCGTCATGGGCTTCATGCTGATCGGCAACGGCCTGAACGACCTCCTCAATCCCCGCACCCCCGTGAGGTGACCCATGAGCCTGCTCGAGGTCGAAGACCTGACCGTCCGTTTCGGCGACGCCGTCGTCGTCGACCGGCTGTCCTTCTCGGTCGAGGCCGGCGAGACGCTGGCCATCGTCGGTGAATCCGGCTGCGGCAAGTCGATGACGGCGCTGGCGCTGACCCGGCTGGTGGCGCCGCCGGGACGGATCGGCGGACGGGTGCGGCTCGACGGGCTGGACCTGACCGGCCTGCCCGAGGCACGGATGCGCGCCGTGCGCGGCGACCGCATCGGCATCGTCTTCCAGGACCCGATGTCGGCGCTCAATCCGGTGCTGACCGTCGGCGAGCAGGTCGCCGAGGCGGTGCGCGCCCACAGCCCGCTCGGTACCCGGGCGGCGCGGGCGCGGGCGGCGGAGCTGCTGGATCTCGTCCATATTCCCGACGCCCACCGCCGCCTCGACGACCATCCGCACCGCTTCTCGGGCGGCATGCGCCAGCGGGTCGCCATCGCCATCGCCATCGCCGCCAACCCCGCCCTGCTGATCGCCGACGAGCCGACGACGGCGCTCGACGTCACCATCCAGGCGCAGATCCTCTGCCTGCTGGACGAGCTGCGCCGCGACCTCGGCATGGGGCTGATCCTCATCACCCACGACCTCGGCGTCGTTGCCGAAACCGCCGACCGCGTGCTGGTCATGTATGCCGGACGCAAGGTCGAGGAGCAGGACACGCCCGGCCTGTTCGCCGCCCCGCTGCACCCCTACACCCGCCGGCTGATGGGGGCCAAGCCGCGGCTGACGCTGGGCGAGCCGCCGCCGCGGCAGCGGCTGCAGGAAATCCCCGGCCTGGTGCCCCTGCCGGGCGCGATCCCGCCGGGATGCGCCTTCGCTCCGCGCTGCGCCGACGCCGATGCCGGCTGCGCCGCCGTTCCGCCGTTGCAGCGGCACGGGCGGGCCGCGGTCGCCTGCCACAAGGTCGAACTGCCGGCCTGGACGCCCCGACAGGTCCCGCGATGGACCGACCGCAGCCAATGGAGGGCGGCGGAATGAGCGCGCTTCTCGAGGTCGAGGATCTCCGCGTCCGCTACGCCACCCGGCGCGGCTCCCTGATGGCGGTTGACGGCGTGTCCTTCTCCCTGCACGCCGGCAGGACGCTGGGTCTGGTCGGCGAGTCCGGCTGCGGCAAATCCTCGCTCGGCAAGGCGATCATGCGGATCGTCGATCCGCATTCCGGCGCCATCCGGCTCGACGGCGTGGACATCGGCCGGCTGAGCGGCCACCATCTGCGCCCGCACCGCCGCCGCTTCCAGATGGTGTTCCAGGATCCGGCGGCTTCGCTCGATCCGCGCCAGCGCATCCGCCGCGCCCTGGAGGAGCCGCTGGCCGTGCATGGCCGGGGCGACCGGAGCGAGCGGCGCGACAGGGTGCGCGAGGTCATGGCCCAGGTCGGGCTGCACCCGGAGATGGCGGACCGGCTGCCGCATGAATTCTCCGGCGGCCAGCGCCAGCGCATCGCCATCGCCCGCGCCCTGATGCTGGAGCCGAGCCTGATCGTCTGCGACGAGCCGGTCTCGGCGCTCGACGTCTCGCTGCAGGCGCAGATCCTCAACCTGCTGGCCGACCTCCAGGCGTCGCGCGGGATCGCCTACCTGTTCATCAGCCACGACCTTTCGGTGGTCCAGCATCTCGCCGACCGGATCGCCGTGATGTATCTCGGCCAGATCGTCGAGATCGCCGACCGCGCGGCCCTGTGGCGGTCGCCGGCCCACCCATACACCCAGGCGCTGATCGCCGCGGTTCCGCGCATGGACCCCGAACGGCGCGGGCTGGACCGGACCCGGCTGCTGCCGGGCGACCTGCCGGCGCCGCAGGATCCGCCGCCCGGATGCCGCTTCGCCGGCCGCTGCCCCTTCGCGACCCGCCTGTGCCGCGAGCAGGCGCCGCGGCTGGCCGAGATCGCCCCCGGCCATGCGGTCGCCTGCCATCTCCATTCCGCGACCGATGCCGCGCCCGATGGTGCGCCCGATGGCGCGGCAGTCCCGTCCCTTCCCCATTTCCTGCAGAAGGACACCGTCCAATGAACGCCGTCACCGGCAAGCCCGTCCCCGCGCATGACCCGACTTTCGAGACGGCCGAGCAGAGGCAGGCCCGCGTCGATCTGGCCGCGGCCCAGCGCCTCGCGGTGATCCAGGAGATGAGCGAGGGCATCTACAACCATTTCACCCTGGCGGTTCCCGGATACGACGACCGCTTCTATGTCAGCCCGCTCGGGCTGCACTGGTCGGAGATCAAGGCCGGCGACCTGCTCACCGTCGATTACGACGGCCGCCTGCTCGACGGCAAGGGACCGCTCCAGCGTTCCGCCTTCTGCATCCACGCCCCCATCCACCGGCGCAAGCCGCAGCACGCCGCGCTGTTCCACACCCACATGCCCTACACCAGCGCGCTGACCCGGCTGCAGGACCAGCGGCTGCTGCCGATCGGGCACACCGAGGCCCAGCTGATCGCCGAGATCGCCTATGACGACGACTACACCGGCCTCGCCCGCGACCCGGCCGAGGGCGAGCGTCTGGCCGACATCCTCGGCGACAAGACCATCCTGATCATGGCGCATCACGGCGTGCTGGTCGCCGGCCGGACCATTTCGGAAGCCTACGACCGGCTCTACACGCTGGAGCGGGCGGCGCGGGTGCAGCTCTTCGCCCAATGGTCCGGCAAGCCGCTTCGCGAACTGCCCGGCGAGATGGTGGCGCATGTCCACGCCACCATCACCGGCACCCCGCTGGCCCCCGGCGTGCCGTCGGGCCACGAGCTGCATTTCGGCGCCCTGAAGCGGCTGCTCGACCGCCAGAACCCCGGCTACCGCGAATGACCGTCTCCGTTTTCGACCGAAAGGGCACCGCCGTGACTGCCTTCCCCCACGCCCCGGCCAAAACGCCAGCCGGGACGACCGGCATCGATCCCCGGACTCTTCTGGACTGGCTGGAGGACGGCGGCGAGATCGCCTTCCTCGACCTGCGCGAGGAAGGCCCCTTCGGCGAGGGGCATCCGCTTCTCGCCGTCAACATTCCGTTCAGCCGGCTGGAGTTCGACATCGCCGCGCTCGTCCCGCGCGCCGACACCCGCATCGTCCTGCTGGCCGAAGAGCCGGTCGCCGCGCGGGCGGCCAGCCGGCTCTCGGCGCTCGGCTATACCGGTGTCCATGTGCTGTCCGGCGGGGTGGAGTCCTGGTCCGCCGCCGGCCTGCCGCTCTTCCCCAGCGTCAACGTGCCGGGCAAGGCCTTCGCCGAATGCGTCGAACATGCCTATCATACACCGGACATCGAGGCGGCCGAACTCGACCGGCTCATTCGGGCCGGGGCCGATCTGGTGATCCTCGACAGCCGCACCGCCGACGAGTTCGAGCGTTTCCATGTGCCCGGTGCCGTCAGCGCGCCGGGCGCTGAGATCGTCCACCGCTTCGCCGACCTCGTTCCCTCGCCGGACAGCCTCGTCGTCGTGTCCTGCGCCGGCCGGACACGCGGCATCATCGGCGCGCAGGCGCTGATCAACGCCGGCGTTCCCAACCGCGTGGTCGCCCTGTCGGGCGGAACCCAGGGCTGGCGCCTTGCCGGTTTCGAGCTGGAACGCGACACGCCGCTTCCGCCCCGGCCGCCGGTGGGGCCGGGGTCCCGCGAAACGGCGCGGCGGCGCGCTGCCGACCTTGCCCGGCGCTTCGCCGTCCCGGTGATCGACCGCGCCGCGCTGGAGCGGCTGCGTGCCGATCCCGCCCGAACCACCTATCTCTTCGACGTCCGCCTGCCGGCCGAACATGCCGGGGAGCATGCCGACGGGGTTCCGTCCGCCCAGGGCGGGCAGCTGGTGCAGGCACTCGACACATGGGCGGCCACCCGCGGGGCACGGATCGTGCTGACCGACGACGACGGCGTGCGTGCCACCGTGACGGCGCATTGGCTGCGCCAGCTCGGCTGGGATGCGCTGGTCCTGCCCGGGCTGGTGTCGGGGACCGCCCCGCCCCCCGCCCATGCGGTGCCCGTCGCCTCCCCGCGGGCGAAGGTCCTTTCCGCCAACGAGGCGGGCGACCGGCTGCGGCGCGGTGCGGCTCTGCTCTTCTCGGATTCCAGCGGCGATTACCGCCGCTCCCACCCGGCGGGAGCGCTCTGGGCCAACCGCTCGCGCCTCGGCCCGCCGGAACGGTTCGACCGCGCGGCCGGGGTCGTGGTGACCGGGCGGGATCCGGTGACCGCCCATCTCCTCGCCCTGGACCTGGAGGAGGCCGGCATTCCGGCCGCGGTCCTTCCCGGCGGCGAGGCGGCCTGGACGGCCGCCGGGCTTACGGTCGTCACGTCACCTTCCGACCCCGACGATGCCGACCGCATCGACCATCTGTTCTGGCTCCATGACCGCCACAGCGGCAACCTCGAAGCGTCGCGCGCCTATCTCGACTGGGAGCTGTCGCTGCCGGGGGCCGTCGGTACGCCGGAAGCCGCCGGCTTCTGCATCGGACCGGCGGCGGCGCGATGACCACCCCGCGGATCTGCATCTTCGGGGCCGGCGCGGTCGGCAGCCATGTGGCGGCGAGGCTGCTGCGCGCCGGTATCCCTGGCGTCGCCGTCGTCGCGCGCGGTCCTCACCTGGCCGCGATGCGCGGGCACGGCCTGACCTTCCGGAGCGATCGGGAAGAGTTCCGCGTCGCGGTGCCGGTGGCGACCGACGACCCGTCGATCCTGCCGCCGCAGGACATCGTCGTCGTCACGCTGAAGGCGCCGGCCCTGCCAGCGGTGGCGGGCGCGCTCGCCCGGCTGCTGGCTCCCGACGGGGTCGCGGTCTTCCTGTTGAACGGGATCCCGTGGTGGTGGAACCATGGCCTGCGGGAAGGCGGCCTGCGGGAGGGCGGCGGTCCGCTGCCGCTGCTCGATCCCGACGCCGCGCTCTGGCGAAACGTCGGGCCGGCGCGGGCGTTGGGCGGGGTCGTGATGTCGCCCAACGAGATCGTCGAGCCGGGCGTCGTCGTTCATGGCGCGCACAACCGGTTCATCATCGGCGAGCCTGACGGCGGCGACAGCCCGCGGGCCCGCGGGCTGGTCGAACTGTTCACCGCCGCCGGCATGCCCGCCCTGCTGTCGACCGACATCCGGACCGACATCTGGCTCAAGCTGCTGGTCAACGCGCCGGGCAACCCGCTGGCCGCCCTGACCCGATTGTCGGCGAAGGACCGGGCCGCCGACCCCGAGCTGGCGGACCTCGGGCGGCGCATCGCCGGCGAGGTGGCCGACACCGCTCGGGCGCTCGGCTATGATCTGACCCAGCACGCCGATACCGACGATACGATGGGGTGGGCAGCCACGCGCTCGGAAACCCGGCCTTCCATGCTGCAGGATGTCCTGCACGGCCGCGCCACCGAGGTCGAATGCCTGCTCGGCCAAGTGCAGGCCTATGCCAGGGAGCGGTCCGTTCCGACGCCGGTCATCGACATCGTCCTGCCGATTCTGCGCGGCCTGGACCGGTCCCTGCGCCGGTGACGGCGCCGCAGGTCTTTTTTTAACCCCTGCATCGCCATCGGCGGCAAACACCCCGTTAGTCCGGCACCGGGCCGGCCGCCTGGATGCGCGGGACGCGGCCCTCGACCGGATAGCCGGGGTCGTTGTAGCCGGGGGTGGACGCATTGCCCGTCGACACCAGACAGTCGACCAGCGCCTCGTCCTCGGCGGTGAAGCGGTAATCGAGCGCCCGCACATAGGCGTCCCACTGTTCCTCGGTGCGGGGGCCGGCGATGGCGGCGGTGACCAGCCGGTTGTTCAACACCCAGGCCAGTGCGAAATCGGCGGCGGAGATGCCGCGGGCGGCCGCATGGTTCTGGATTTCCTGGGCGATGGCCAGGGATTCCGGGCGCCATTCGGTTTCGAGGATGCGGCGGTCGGCCCGGCCGGCCCGGGTGTCCGGCGCCGGTGCCGCCCCGGGAACATATTTGCCGGTCAGCACGCCCCGGGCGAGCGGCGAGTAGGAGACGACGCCGATCCCGTAATGGCCCGCGGCCGGAAGCTGCTCCACCTCCGCCTTGCGGTCGACGATGTTGTAGAGCGGCTGGCTCGCCACCGGCCGGTCGATGCCGTGGGCGTCGGCCAGATGAACGATCTCGGCGATCCGCCAGCCGCTGAAGTTGGACAGGCCGAAATAGCGCAGCTTGCCGGCCCGAATCAGATCGGCGATCGCCCGCACCGCCTCGTCCAGCGGTGCATCGAGCGGCGCCCGGTGGATATAGGCGATGTCGATGTAGTCGGTGCCGAGGCGGCGCAGGCTGTTCTCCACCGCTTCGACGATCCACTTGCGCGAGATGCCCCTGCTGTTCGGCCCCTCCCCCATCGGGTTGGCGAACTTGGTCGCCAGCACCCAGGCGTCGCGGTCACCGCGGATCGCGCTTCCGACCACCCGCTCCGACGCGCCCTGATGATAGACGTCGGCGGTGTCGATGAAGGTGAATCCCTGCGCCCGCGCCTTCGCGATGATGCGGTGGGCGGTCGCCTCGTCGGCTTGCCCGCCGAACATCATGGTGCCCAGCGCCAGCGGCGGAACCTTCAGTCCGCTTCGGCCAAGATTGCGGTAATCGACCATGTCCCCAAATCTCCCTTGGCTCGAAGCCTCACCCTGCGAATCCCCGGCCGGCGGCCCCCTTGGCCGGCAGCCTTGGGCGCACTCCGCGCGACCGATCCCTGCGCCGAGACCAATGGAACAGCCGTCCCGCCATTCAGGCAAGCGGCAGCGTCAGGGCGTCGTCCTCAATCTCGATCCCCAGCGCCTCGTTGAACCGGTTGAAGAAGGCGCAGAGCGCGGTGCGCAGCGTCAGTTCGACCACCTGCTCCTCGCTGAAATGCTCGCGCAGACGGGCGAACAGGGCGTCGCTCACCCGTGCCGGGTCGCGGGTGACCTGCGCCGCATAGTCCCGGACCAGACGGTCCACCGGGTCGAGCCCCGGCACGTCCGGCTCCAGGATCCGCTCCACCGTCTCGGCAGGCAGACCCTGCTCGACCAGACGCGGGGCATGGTGCGCGACGCAGTAGGCACAGGCCGCCGCCTTCGACGCGGTTACCAGCACGATCTCCAGATGCCGTTTGGAGATCACCGCGTCGGAGGCGGACTCCAGCAGCAGCCCGAAGACATGCCGCAAGGCCGGCGGGCGGTGGGCGAAGACGCGCAGCATGTTGCCGAAGGGGCCGTAGTCGCGCTGGATGCGCTCGTAGACGGCGCGGGCTTCGCCGCTGACGTCCTCGATTTCGATGTTGCGGACACGGGCCATGGAAACGGTTCCTTCTGTCGGATCAGACAAGATCGGTTTTCGACGGGGGCTCGGCAAGGTGACAGGCGACGAGGTGGTCCGCGTCGCCGACGGCACGCAGCGATGGCGCCTCATGGCGGCACCGCTCGACCGCAAGGGGGCAGCGGGTGTGGAAACGGCAGCCGGCCGGCGGCGCGAAGGCGCTGGGCAGGTCGCCGGTCAGCGCCGCCCGCGTCAGCCGCTCCGCCGGCCGGTCCAGATCGGGGACCGCATCGAACAGCGCCCGGGTATAGGGGTGCAGCGGACGCCGCCACAGCGCCGCGCGCGGGGCGGTCTCGACGATGCGGCCGAGATACATCACGCCGACCCGGTCGGCGATGTGTTCGACCACCGACAGGTCGTGGCTGATGAACAGGAAGGCGACGCCGAGATCGCGTTGCAGATCGTCCAGCAGATTGAGGATCTGCGCCTGCACCGAGACGTCGAGCGCCGACACCGGCTCGTCGCAGACCACCAGCGCCGGCGACAGGGCAAGCGCGCGGGCGATGCCGATGCGCTGGCGCTGGCCGCCGGAAAACTCGTGCGGATGGCGCGAGGCCGCGTCCGCGGGCAAGCCGACGCGGGCGAGCAGCTCGGCAACGCGGTCGCGCCGTTCCGACCGCCGGCCGATGCCGTGGACGTGCAGAGGTTCGGCCAGCAGCTGCCCGACGGTCCAGCGGGGATCGAGCGAGCCGAACGGATCCTGGAACACCATCTGCAACTTGCGCCGGATCGGGCGCAGCGCCGCCCGGCTCTTGCCGGACAGATCGTCGCCGTCCAGACGGATGCGGCCGGCAGCCGGCTCGATCAGCCGCAGGATCGCCCGGCCGAGCGTCGATTTCCCGCAGCCGGACTCGCCCACGAGGCCGAGCGTCTCGCCCCGCCCGACGGTCAGCGACACCCCATCCACCGCGTGGACCACACCATGCGGCGTGTCGTAGCGGACGACGAGACCCTCGACCGCCAGAAGCGGGTCTCCCTGCCCGGCGTCGGGGCGCACGGGGTCAGGCGAGGCGGGCATGGGGAAGGCTATGGCTTGGGGCAAGGAAGTCTCCGACGCGTAGGCAGGCGACCTGCCCATCTTCCAACGATGTCAGGGGCGGTTCGGCGGCGGTGCAGTCTTCCGTCGCCAGCGCGCAGCGCGGGGCGAATGCGCAGCCCGGCGGCATCGCCGCCAGCGACGGCACGGTACCGGGTATCTCGACCAGCCGGGGACGCTCCCCGCCCTCGACGCGGCGGCGGGGGCGGGCGGCGATCAGGCCGCGGGTGTAGGGGTGCAGCGGGGTCGCGAACAGGTCGGCGGCGGCGCGCTCCTCGACCTTGCGGCCGGCATACATCACCAGCACCCGCTCGGCATGGCCGGCGACGACGCCAAGATCGTGGGTGATCAGGACGACGCCCATGCCGCCCTGCTTCAGCTCGTCGATCAGGTCGAGAATCTGCGCCTGGATGGTGACGTCGAGCGCCGTCGTCGGCTCGTCGGCGACCAGAACCGCCGGGTTGCAGGCCAGCGCCATGGCGATCACCACCCGCTGGCGCATCCCGCCGGACAGCCGGTGCGGGTGCTCGCCGAAGCGGCGGACCGGGTCGGGGATGTGGACGCGCTCCAGCAGCGTCAGCGCGCGGTCGCGGGCCTCGCGGCGGCTCACCGGTTCATGGTCGCGGATGGTTTCGACGATCTGTTCGCCGATGGTCAGCACCGGGTTGAGCGTGGTCATCGGTTCCTGGAAGACCATGGCGATGCGGCGGCCGCGGACATCGCGCAGAGCCTCCTGACCGAACCCCAGCAGGTTGCGTCCCTCCAGCCGGATCGCCTTGCCCTCGGCGCGGCCCGGCGGTGGAACGAGGCCGAGAAGGGCCAGCGCGGTGATCGACTTGCCGCAGCCGGACTCGCCGACGATGGCCAGCGTCTCGCCGCGCGCCACCTGGAAGGACAGGTTGCGCACCGCCAGCAGGCTGCGCCCGCGCTCCTGGAAGCGGATGGACAAATCCTCCACCTCCAGAACGGGCTGGGCCAGAACGGGTTGAGGGAATTGGGTCATCGGCGGTTCTGCCTGGGATCGAGAGCGTCGTTCAGCCCGTCGCCGAGCAGGTTCAGGGCCAGCACCGCCGCGACGATGGCGAGGCCCGGCAATGTCGCGACGTACCAGTCGGTGCGCAGCACCTCGCGGCCGGCGCCGACCATGCTGCCCCAGCTGACGATGTTGGGATCGCCCAAGCCCAGGAAGGCGAGGCTCGATTCCGTCAGGATCGCCGACGCCACCATGATCGAGGCCGACACGACGATCGGCGCCAGCACGTTGGGCAGCACATGGGTCAGGATGATGCGCGCATCCGACAGGCCGAGCACGATGCTGGCCTGGACCATTTCGCCGTCGCGCAGGCGCAGCACCTCCGCCCGCACCAGCCGGGCCAGGCTGGGCCAGGAGGTCAGTCCGATGGCGAGTACCACCGTGGTCATGGTCGGTTGCAGGATGGCGACGATGACGATGGCGAACAGGAAGGGCGGGATGGTCTGGAACAGCTCGGTCACATGCATCAGTGCGTGATCGGCACGGCCCCGGAAGAAGCCGGCGATGGCGCCGACGCCGACGCCGATGACCAGCGACACCAGCGTCGCCACCCCACCGATCAGCAGCGACACCCGCGCGCCGTGGAAGATGCCGGCGGCGATGTCGCGCCCCATCATGTCGGTGCCGAGCGGGAAATCGGGATCGGCGCCCGGCCAGAGGAAGGGCGTGCCCACCATGTCGAGCGGATCGACCGGATAAGCGACGTCGGCCAGCGCCGCCATGGCGAGGATGGCGCCGAGCAGCGCCAGCCCGGCGACCGCCGATGGCCGGCGCAGCAGGCGGGCGAACAGGCCGCGGCGGACGGGCCGCTCCTCCGCAGCGGGAAGGACGGAATGGGCGATGCTCATCTGGCAAGCTCGATGCGCGGATCGAGCACCGTGTAGAGGAGATCGACCGCGAGATTGACGACCACGACCACCGCCGAGCTGCACAGCAGGATGCCGAGCAGCAGGTTCAGGTCGCGTTGGAACAGCGCCTCGAAGGCGAGGCGGCCCAGCCCCGGCCAGGCGAAGATGGTCTCCACCAGCACCGCCCCGCCGAGGATCGAGCCGACCTGCACCCCGAGCATGGTGACAACGGGCAGCAGCGCGTTGCGCAGCACGTGGCGCAGCGCGATGCGGCGCGGCTTCAACCCCTTGGCGACGGCGGTGCGGACGAAGTCCTGGGTCGTCACCTCCAGCATCGCCGCCCGCATCAGGCGGGTGTAGATGGCGAGGTAGAACAGCCCGAGGGTCGCCGCCGGCAGCACCAGATGACGGGCGACGTCCTTGACATGGTCCCAGCCGCCATAGCCGGCCTCGACGCTGGTCATGCCGCCGACCGGCAGCCAGTCCAGCCCGACCGAGAAGACCACCACCAGCACCAGTCCGATCCAGAACACCGGCGTGGCATAGAACAGCAGGGCCAGCGTCGAGATCAGCGTATCCGCCAGCCGCCCGGCGTTGCGCGCGGCGACCACGCCGAGCGCCGACCCAGCCAGCACGGCGAACCCGATGCTGGCGGTCATCAGCAGCAGGGTGGCCGGCAGCCGCTGTCCGATCAGCTCCAGCACCGGCAGGCCATGCCGGAAGGAGAAACCGAGGTTGAAGGTCAGCAGGTTGCCGAGATACTGGACGAACTGGACCGGCAGCGGCTGGTCCAGCCCGAACTGGCGGCGCAGGGCCGCCATGTATTCCGGCGTTGCCGATCCCGCCTCCCCCGCCAGCACCTGGGCCGCGTCGCCGGGGGCCAAGTGCAGCAGGAAGAAGTTGACGACGGCGATGCCGAGCACGACCAGCGCCATGTGAACCAGCCTCCCCGCCCAGAAGCGGAGCCGCCGCCGGCCAACCCTGCCCACAGGCATCGAGAATCCGGCCATGATCAGTTCGATGCCGCCTTGTCGAACCAGGCGTCCTTCAGCGAGCCGTAGATCTGGTCGCCGTGGGTCACCACGTCCTTCAGGTTCGCGGCGTGGACCGAGAAGAACTTCAGTTCCGCCAGCGGGATCGACGGCAGGTCGGTCTGGACGATCTGCTGTATCTTCTTGAAGGTGGCGATGCGGTCCTCCTGGCGCGCCTGCCCCTGGGCCTGGGCGATCAGGGCGTCGACCTCCGGGTTGCGGTATCCCGAGCCGTTGGTCCAGGGCGTGTTCTTGCCGACCCAGCCCGACCAGTAGGCGCGCGTCACCCCGACCTGCGGGTCGGAGAAGGCGGCGAACCAGGCGCTGGAAATGTCGAAGTCGCGGTCGCCGTAGACGCGCTTGGTGAAGGCGGCGGTGTCCTGGCTGCGGATCGTCACCTCGATGCCGACGCGCTTCAGCGCCTGCTTCAGATACTCGCCGGTGCGCTTGTAGTCGTCGCCATAGGGGATGAAGTCATGGGTCAGCGCGAAGCGCACCCCGTCCGGGCCGCGCTTGTAGCCGGCCTCGTCCAGCAGCGCCTCGGCCTTTTTGACGTCGAACTCGTATTGCGGAACGGTGGCGTCGTGGAAGGCGGGAAGCGTCGAGGGCACCGGGCTGATCGCCGGCTTGGCGAAGCCGTACCAGACGATGTTGGAGATCGCCTTGCGGTCGATGGCGTGGGCGATGGCGCGGCGGACCCGCACGTCCTTCAGATATTTGTTGTCGACGTTCAGGTCGAAGAACAGCCAGGGCGAGATCCACTCGTAGCCGCGCGTCTCGATCTTCAGGCTCGGCAGCTTGCCCAGCCGCTCGGCGTCCTTCAGCGGCACCGGGCTGAAGACCGCATACTGCACGTCCCCCTTCTCAAGCGCCGCGGCGCGGGCGGCGGCGTCGGGGATCACCTTGAAGACGACCCGGTCGAGATGGGGCTTGCCCTTGTCCCAGTAGTTCGGGTTGCGCTCCAGGATCAGATGGTTGCCCTTGCTCCATTCCTTGAAGACGAAGGCACCGGTGCCGACCGGCTTCAGGTTGTAGGGATTGTTGAGGATGTCGGTCCCTTCGTACAGATGCTTGGGCAGCACCTGCGCGCCGTTGGAATTGACCGAACTGAGGATGGCCAGCGACGGCTCGCTGAGGCGCAGGATGACCGTGTGGTCGTCCGGCGTGTCGACACGCGTCACCCGCCCGAAGGTCGCCTGGTTGCGCGGGTGGATCGTCTTCCAGACATTCTCCAGCGTCCATTTCACGTCGGCGGCAGTGAAGGGATGCCCGTCGTGCCAGGTCACGTCCTTGCGCAGGAAGAAGGTGATAGACAGGCTGTCGGGCGCCACCTCCCATCGCTCGGCCAGGGCCGGCTTGGGGTTGAGGTCGAGGTCGTAATCGATCAGGCCGTCGAAGACGTTGCCGCTGATGAAGCCGGTCGGCGCCGCCGTGTTGATCGCCGAGGTCAGGGTGACCGGCTCGGGCTGGACGATGGCGGTCAGCGTGCCGCCGTCCTGCGGCGTCCCGGCGAATGCCGCGCCGCCAAACAGGGACGCCACACCGGCGGCCAGCACCGTGGCGCGCAGCAGGACGAAACGGGAAACAATGGACGTCATGGCATGACCTTGCTGATCTGTCCCACCGGGTCGAGGGCCGGTGAGGGTTTGCACGATGGCCCGGAACAGGATGGCCCGGAGGACGGGAGGCGAATAAAACACCATTTCTTTTTGTGTTTTATTTTATTTCACTAGTATGATGGTAGGTATTTTTGGCTGTCAAGGCGCATCTTCGCGTATGCGACCGCAGCTCTGCGCGCCGTTCCACGGCTGGGTGACGGCGGGCGCCGAGAGGAAGCCTCAAGGCAGGATTTCGGTGTGCGACAGCACGAGAAACAGCAGGGACTCACCGTCGCCGACATTCACGCAGGCATAGGGGACGTCGGCGTCGAACAGAATGGTGTCGCCGGCGGCCAGCCGATGCAGGGCGCCGGCGGCCCGAAGCTCGACCATTCCCTCCGCGACGACCAGATGGGCGCCGGTCCCCGGCGGATGGCCGCCGCCGACCTCGCTGCCGCCGGGATGCAGGCGGATCTCGAAGACATCGGCCCCCCTCCCCTCCCCCGGCGGTGCCAGCAGCCGCGACTGGGCCAGCCCATCCGGGGAAACCAGCGTCCTGGTCTGGGACTGGCGCACCACCACCACCCCGCCCTGCTCGGTGAACCGGGTCAGCGACGCCAGCGTGACATCCAGCGCACGGGCGATCTTCCACAGCACGGTGATGGTCGGCGCGCTGCGTCCAAGCTCGATCTGCCCGAGCATCGCCCGGCTGACCCCGGACAGCCGCGCCAGCCGCTCCAGCGACAGGCCCTGGCGGGTGCGCAGACGCCGCAGGTGACGCCCGAGTATCGCGGGGATCGCATCCTCGCCGGAGGGAGCATAGTCGTCGTTCGCCACGCTCACAGATCGTCCTCTCCGCTTGAACGGGCCTGCGTGCACCGGCCGCATTTCCCATTGGATGAGAAGAGAATATCTCCTTTAGCCTATACAGCAAGTAGATTTAACGTCGCAGCCTGTTCCTTCAGGTTCAAATCACAAAATCGAATCGTTCATTCTGCCTGCGCTCATGCTCGGCGGACAGCCGGCGGATCAGGGCGGCGGCGGACGGCGCCGGTTCCGGCCGTCCGATGAGATAGCCCTGGATCAGGCGGCAACCGTTCGCCGCCAGCCAGGCATGCTGGGCCGGCGTCTCCACCCCCTCGGCGACCAGCGTCATCGACAGGCTGCGCGCCAGCCCGATGATGGCGCGGGCGACCGCCTGCCCGCCGGCATTGTCCAGGTCCGCCGCTCCCAGATTGCGGGTGAAGGACCCGTCCATCTTCAGCACGTCGAACGGCAGGCTGTTGAGATAGCTGAGGCTGGAATAGCCGGTGCCGAAATCGTCCAGCGCCAGCCGCACCCCCAGCCGCTTCAGCCCGGTCAGCACATGGCGGCTGTACTCCATATCCTCGATCAGCAACCCCTCGGTCACCTCCAGCACCAGCAGGGCGGGATCGATGCCGGTCGTCTCCAGCCCCGTCCGCACATCCTCCAGCAGGGCGGGGTCGCGAAGCTGGCGCGGCGATACGTTGACCGCGACCTCCAAAGGCGGCCCGCCCCCGTCCGCCCAGCTCCGGATCTGCCGGCAGGCGGTTTCCAGCACCCAGCGGCCGATGGGAAGGATCAGCCCGCTCGCCTCGCACAGGGGGATGAACACCGACGGCGGAACGGGTGCGGCGTCGCCCGGCGGCTGCCAGCGCAGCAGCGCCTCGACCCCGACGGGACGGCCGCCGGCCGCCTCGACCAGCGGCTGGTAGGCGAGGTGGAACTCGCCGCGCTCCAGCGCGCCGGCCAGCAGCCCGCGCAGCCGGGTCCGCTCGGCCGCCGCGTCCGTCATCGCCGGGTCATACCGGCAGACCGTGCTGCCGCCGCGCTCCTTGGCCCGGTACATGGCCATGTCCGCCTTGCGCAGCAGGTCGTCGGCACTGTCGCCCTGCGCGGGATGGCCGACCACGCCGATGCTGACGGTCAGCCGGTGCCGGCCGCCGGCAAGCGGAAACGGTTCGGCCATCGCCCGGATCAGGGACTGCGAGGCCGCATCGGCCGTCCGGCCGCCGCCCTCCTCGACGATGACGGTGAATTCGTCGCCGCCCAGCCGCGCGACCGTCGCCCCGGCCTCCAGCGCGTCGCGCAGCCGGCGGGCCACCGCGACGAGAAGCTCGTCGCCCACCGCATGGCCGAACTGGTCGTTGATCTCCTTGAAGCCATCGAAATCGAGCAGCATCACCGCCAGCCGGGTGCCGTCCCGCCGCGCCACCGCAATCGCCGCCTCCAGGCGCCGGCGGAACTCGACGCGGTTGGGAAGGCCGGTCAAAGGATCGAAATGGGCCAGCCAGGCGATCCGGTCCTCCACCGCCTTGACCTGGGTGATGTCGCGGAACACCAGCACGCCGCCGACCGACCGGCCGTCCTGAACCAGCGGGCGGGCGTTCACCCGCAGCCAGACGCCCGCTCCGCCGGGAACGGCCGCGGCGAGATACAGGCTCTCGCGGTCCATCGTCTCGCCCCGGATCGCCCGGCCCATCGGCCACAGGGCGTCCGGGCACGGGCTGACCCCGTCCTCCAGCCGCAGCCGCTCTCCGAACTGCGCATCGAAGGCGACGCCGCCCAGCGGACCGAAGACCGCCTCCGCCGCCGGGTTGGCGGTTATGATGCGGCCGTCGCAGCCGGCGACGCACACCCCCTCCGCCATATTGTCGAGGACGAGACGGAGGATCGGCGCCACGCCGGCCTCCTCAGGTTGCACAGCCGAGGGAACCGCCCGGCGAAGAGACGAGTGCGGCATGGGAGTCACCATTTCCATGTCACATAAGAGAGAATTATTATCCACAGTGTGCATTGTTATAATAGTACATATTTTATATGTTTTTACCGCGTGTTCCCCCGCATCGATAAAAATCGACCGCCAAGTTTTCACCGGTCTTTCACAGGCGTCCCCACAGAGCACGACCGGCTTCGCAAAAGCCGTCCATGCATTTCCCTATTCTTGAACAGGAAAAAGACCGCGGTAATTCCTGATTCTAAACAGAGAATACTCCGGTATCAGGGTTTGGCCCAATTGAACGGAGGTCTGTCCGTTATAGCGGATCAATCGACCTGCGCTGTTTTACCGGTGCTTGAGAGGCAGCCGGAAGCTGTGCATGGTCGGCCTTGCCCCGATGCCGGGGATGCGGCCGCCGCCGGCGGACCGCGACCCGAGGCGAGGGCTTCCCCTTCCGCCGGTCAGCCCGACCCACTCCCCGCACCGACACCTCCACGCAGCCGCCGCGGCGGCCATCGCCGTCACACGCGCCGCCGGAGCGCCATTCACTGCCATCGCCCCTCGCAAGGAGCCGATTCCCATGTCCGAAGACACCGAGCTGCGCCGAACATTGAACGAGCAGGCGGCCCGCCAACTCGCCAACGCCACCAAGACGCGGGCGCAATGGTCGGGCATCACGCCGCGCTGGCTGGTGTCCTTTCTGCCCTGGACGCCGGTCGAGGCCGGCATCTACCGCCTGAACCGCGTCATCGACCCGCAGGGCCAGGTGCGGACCGAGGTGGAATGCAGCCCGCGCAACGACGCCGACCTGCCCGAAACCTTCGTCCCCTACGATGAAAGCCCGCGCGAATATTCGCTGAACGCGGTTACGACGGTTCTGGACGTCCAGACCCGCGTCTCCGACCTCTACAGCCACCCCATCGACCAGATCCAGGAACAGCTGCGGCTGCTGATCGAGAAGGTGAAGGAGCGCCAGGAAAGCGAGCTGATCAACAACGCCGAATACGGCCTGCTGACCAACGCCGCCCCCGGCCAGCGCGTCAAGACCCGCAAGGGCCAGCCCACCCCCGACGACCTGGACGAGCTGATCGCCAAGGTGTGGAAGGAGCCCGCCTTCTTCCTGGCCCATCCGCGCGCCATCGCCGCCTTCGGCCGCGAATGCACCCGCCGCGGCGTGCCGCCGCCCACCGTCACCCTGCACGGCTCGCCCTTCCTGACCTGGCGCGGCCTGCCGCTGATCCCCAGCGACAAGCTGCACGTCACGCCGGACGGCCGCACCAACATCCTGCTGCTGCGCACCGGCGAGGCGAAGCAGGGCGTCATCGGCCTGTTCCAGCCCGGCGTTCCGGGCGAGGTGGCGCCGAGCCTGTCGGTCCGCTTCATGGGCATCAACCGCAAGGCCATCGCGTCTTACCTGATCTCGCTCTACTGCTCGGCCGCGATCCTGACCGAGGATGCCATCGGCGTGCTGGAGGATGTCAATGTCGGCCATTATTACGACTATGCCTGATCCCGCCGGCCTTCCCGCCGACGCGCTCACCCTGCCGCCGTCAGCGGCGGCAGGGGATGCCGGCTTCGCGGGCTCGCCCGATGCCGGCCTGATCGCCCGGCTCGCCAACCAGTTCTTTCAGGCGCTGCCCAACGGCCAGCCGGCCGCCGTCCGCGCGGCCCCGCCACCGGCTGCGGTTTCCGCCGTCCATGCGCCGGGACCGGTTCCGGCCGTTCCGGTCGCTCCGGCCGCCGCACCCCCGGCCGGCGACGGCGGGCTCGGTTCCATCCTGCATTCGCTGGGCGGCGCGCTGTCGCTGGTGCCGCCGCCGGTATCTCCCCCGGCATCTCCCCAGACATCTCCCCTGCCGGCCGCCAGTCCGGCCACCGGTCCGGCCCTGCCGGCGGGACAGCCATATTTCCTCGGACGCAGTCCCGCCGCTGCACCGGGCGGCTCCGCAGCGACGGTTCCAGCCGCTCCCGGCCATCTGGTCGATGTCGGTGCGCTGTCGGTCCAGCTGCGCGCCGATCAGATCCCCGACCTGCCCCTGGCGGCGGCTCCTGCCTTCGACCCGCGTGCCGCCCGGCGCGACTTTCCGATCCTGAACCAGACGGTGCATGGCAAACCGCTGATCTGGCTGGACAACGCCGCCACCACGCAGAAGCCGCAGGCGGTGATCGACCGGCTCGCCCGCTTCTACGCGGAGGAGAACTCCAACATCCACCGCGCCGCCCATGCGCTGGCGGCCCGCGCCACCGACGCCTATGAGGATGCGCGCGAGAAGGTCCGCCGCTTCGTCGGCGCCGCCGACACCCGCGAGATCGTCTTCGTCCGCGGCGCCACCGAGGCGATCAATCTGGTCGCCAAGGCCTGGGGCCGCCATTCCGTCCGCGAAGGCGACGAGATCGTCGTCACCTGGCTGGAGCATCACGCCAACATCGTGCCCTGGCAGCAGCTCTGTGCCGAAACCGGGGCCCGGCTGCGGGTGGTGCCGGTCGACGACGACGGCCAGATCCGGATGGACGAGTATGCCCGCATGCTGGGGCCGCGCACGAAGCTGGTGTCGCTGACCCTGGTGTCGAACGCGCTCGGCACCGTAACCCCGGCGGCGGAGATGGTGGCGATGGCACGCGCCGCCGGCATCCGCACCTTGGTGGACGGGGCGCAGGCGGTGTCGCACATGCCGGTGAACGTCCAGTCTCTCGGCTGCGACTTCTTCGTGCTGTCGGGCCACAAGATGTTCGCCCCCACCGGCATCGGCGTGCTTTACGGCCGTCTCGACGTTCTGGAGGGCATGCAGCCCTGGCAGGGCGGCGGCAACATGATCGCCGACGTCACCTTCGAGAAGACGGTCTACCAGCCGGCGCCGATGCGGTTCGAGGCGGGCACCGGCAACATCGCCGACGCGGTGGGGCTGGGGGCGGCCATCGCCTACCTCGAGCGGATCGGCATGCCGGCCATCGCCGCCTACGAGCATCATCTGCTCGAATACGCCACCGCCGGCCTGCTGACCGTGCCCGGCCTGCGGCTGATCGGCACCGCGCGGGAGAAGGCCGGCGTGCTGTCCTTCGTGCTGGACGGCTGCAGGACGGAGGATATCGGCCGCGCGCTCGACCGCGAGGGCATCGCCGTGCGCTCCGGCCATCACTGCGCCCAGCCGATCCTGCGCCGCTTCGGGGTGGAAAGCACGGTGCGCTCCTCGCTCGCCTTCTACAACAGCTGCGAGGACATCGACGCGCTGACCGCCGCCCTCCACCGCATCCGGGCCGAACTGGTCCGGCGCGGGCAGCGGTCGTGAGACGGCGGTCGTGAGGAAGACGCCCATGGGCCGCATCGTCGCCCCGGCCTGCTTCGCCGCCGCGTCGCGGACTCCCGAACGGGCGGCGGCGGGCGACCGGGCCGAAGCCGCACTGTGGGCCAGGCTGCGCGCGGATGCCGAGGATGCTGCCGGCCGCGATCCGCTGCTGCGCAGCTTCATCCACATCGCCGTGCTGTCGCATGAAGGCTTCGGATCGGCGCTGGGCGGTCATCTCGCCCGCAAGCTGGGCGACTGGTACATCTCGGCGGAGCGGCTCGCCGATCTCGCCGAGACCGCCTATGCGGAGGAGCCGGCCATCGTCGCGGCGGCGGTCGCCGACCTCGGCGCCATCGTCGCCCGCGATCCGGCGGCCGACGGCTGCCTGACGCCCTTCCTCTACTTCAAGGGCTTCCATGCCCTGCAATGGCACCGCGTCGCCCATTGGCTGTGGCGGCATGGGCGCACCGAACTCGCGCATTTCCTGCAAAGCCGGGTGTCGGAAGCCTTCGCCGTCGACATCCATCCCGCGGTGCCGTTCGGCTGCGGCGTGCTGATCGACCATGGCACCGGCGTCGTCATCGGCGAGACGGCGGAGGTCGGCGACGACGTGTCGATCCTCCAGGGCGTCACCCTGGGCGGCACCGGCAAGGAGCATGGCGACCGCCATCCCAAGGTGCGCGACGGCGTCCTGCTGGCCGCAGGCGCCAAGGTTCTCGGCAACATCGAGATCGGCCGGCATGCCAAGGTCGGCGCCGGCAGCGTGGTGCTGAAGCCGGTGCCGCCCGGCGCCACCGTGGCCGGGGTGCCGGCCAGGATCGTCGGCTGGACCACCTCGCCGCAGGCCCCGGCGGAAGAGATGGACATGAGCCTGCCGGAGCCGGATTACACGATCTGACCCCTGCCGTCATGGAGACCGGCGTGGGAGAGCCCCACGCCGCCACCGGAGCATGCCCTCAGGGCGATGCCCCCTCGTCCATGCGGCCGGCAAGGCCCGGCTCCGCGAAGGCGCCGGACGGCATCGCAAAGAAGTCGGCCAGACCGATTGGAAAGCTGTCGAGAATCTTCTCCAGGGAGGAGACGGACGGACTGACCCGGTCCTTTTCGATCAATGAAATCAGTCCGTTGCTGAGTCCCGACCGCCTGGCCGGGGCGCGCTGCGGCAGACCGCTCAGGCCTTCAACTCGGCAAGGCGCTGCAAGACGGCTTCCTCCCGGACGCTCTCCGCCCGGGCATCGGTCCAGGCGTCCCCGCAGGATCCGCAGGTGGTGACGGGGACCTGCACATCGACGGTCGCCATCAGGACGTCTCCGGGTCCATAGGGGAAACGGACCGCCTGCGTTTCCACGCTGTGGACGAGATTTGCGCTCTCGCACTTCGGGCAGAGCTTGTCGAGGGGGGCCCCGAAGTCTGAGTTCAACATCACTTTCTGTTTTCCTTCACGGGTGTCGAGCGCAGGCAGTCTCAGCGACGGACCCACCGCTCCATTATCGCCTACCGGGCGACCCACTCCAACCCCGTGAAGGAGCTTGCCGGTGTTTTTCACACGGCAATGCCCCCGGATGCCGAATCACGCACGACGCCGCTCATGGCCACAGGCCAGGCAATCCAAGTCAATCTGAACCGGGCCGGCTCTTCCGGAGGAGCCGCGTTGTGGAATCGGGGGCGTTGGACAGGCTCCGCACCCGTCCACCGTCCGAAGCCCTCCCCGGATGCCCCCCCTTCAGTGGCTGATCATCCACGGCCTTGCCGTCGGAAACCCCTTTGCACCGTCGGGGGTGCGCAGCACCGACCGTCCCTTTCCGCCGCTTCCGCAGCCGCAGCCGGGACCATGCTTGTGCTTCGGCCCGACCTCCGACAGCAGGCTCGGCCGGTCGGCGCTGCGCTCGTTGGTGGCATGCGCCGTCCGCGTCGCGGCGGAGACGCTGGAGAAAGCCGGCGCCCGGCGGATCACCCGCGGCGACGGCACCTCGCAATAGGGGCAGGGCTGCGGCAGGCCGCTTTCCGCCATCGGCCGCATCTCGGTGAAGTCGCCGCAGGTCGGGCACTCGTAATCGTACATCGGCATGGCGCAGCCTCCCCTTGCTGGTTAGACCCGGTCCGGCGCGATGGGCATGTCGACATCGCCGCTGATGAACTTGGTCGGGCCGTCGGCGTTCGGGCTGATGTCGAAGTCGAAGATCTGCGTCGGCAGGAACAGGGTGGCGCAGGCGTTGGGCACGTCGACGACGCCGCTGATGTGGCCCTGCACCGGGGCGGTGCCGAGGATCGAATAGGCCTGGGCGCCGGAATAGCCGAACTTCTTCAGATATTCGATGGCGTTCAGGCAGGCCTGCCGGTAGGCGACATGGACGTCCAGGTAATGCTGCTCGCCCGCCTCGTCTACCGAGATGCCCTCGAAGATCAGGTAGTCGTTGTAGGTCGGGACGATGGGGCTCGGCTTGAAGATCGGGTTCTTGATCCCGTACTTCGCCATGCCGTCCTTGATCAGGTTCACCTTCAGGTGTGCCCAGCCCGCCATCTCGATGGCACCGCAGAAGGTGATCTCGCCGTCGCCCTGGCTGAAATGCAGGTCGCCCATCGACAGGCCGGCACCCTTCACATAGACCGGGAAATAGATGCGCGAGCCGCGCGACAAATCCTTGATGTCGCAGTTGCCGCCATGCTCGCGCGGCGGCACGGTGCGCGCACCCTCCGCCGCCGCCTTGTCGCGGGCCTCGCCCTTCAGCCGGCCCATATGTGCGGTCGGCGCGTAGGGCGGGTTGGCGAGGCCGGGGACGCGGGTCGGGTTGGTGTCGATCAGCGCCTGCTCGCGCTTGTTCCACTTGGCCAGCAGGTCGTGCGAGGGCAGGCAGCCGATCAGGCCGGGATGGATCAGGCCGGCGAAGCGGACGCCGGGGATGTGGCGCGACTTGGTGAACATGCCCTCGAAGTCCCAGATCGACTTCTGGGCCAGCGGGAAATGTTCGGTCAGGAAGCCGCCGCCATTCTGCTTGGAGAAGAAGCCGTTGAAGCCCCACTGCTGCTGCGGGAAGGCGCCGATGTCCAGCAGGTCGACCACCAGCAGGTCGCCCGGCTCCGCCCCCTCGACCCCGACCGGGCCGGACAGGAAATGGACCTGGCTGAGGTCGACGTCGCGCACGTCGGCGGCATCGTCGTCGTTTTTGATCTGGCCGCCGGTCCAGTCGTAGCATTCCAGGATGAAGTCGTCGCCAGGCTTCACCGTCACCGCCATCGGGATGTCCGGGTGCCAGCGGTTGTGGATCATGTCGTTCTCGTAGGGAGACTGCGACAGGTCGGCCTTGATCAGGGTGTCAGCCATGGTTTGCTCTTCCTTATTGCTGGACTGATGGGGGGCGAAAGGCGGGGACGCGGTCTGCCGAACTCAGGCCGCCAGTTCCCGGAAGCCGTCCGGGAAGGGGTTCGGCTCGATCAGGTCCCGTGTCTCGAAGACCAAGTCGAACTGGCCGTCGCGCCGGGCGCGGCCGATGCGGGTCCGGGTCCACAGGTGATGGTTCTCGTGGATGCGCAGGGGGCCGGCCGGCGCCCCGGCGAACTCGATGCCGGGCGAGGCGGCGACGACGCGCGCCACGTCGAAGCTGCCGGCCTTCTCCACCGCCAGCTTCCACAGCCAGGGGCCTAGATAGGCATTGTGGGTGACGTCGCCGATGACGCTGTCCGCTCCCCACATCGCCTTGAAGGCGGCGACGAAGGCGCGGTTGGCCGGCAGCTCCAGGCTCTGGAAATATTTGGCGCAGGTGAAGGCCCCGGCGATGTTCTCGCCGCCGATGCCCATCATCTCGTCCTCGGTGACGCTGTTGGTCATCAGGATTTGGCGGTCCAGCTCGATCCCGGCCGCCTTCAGCTGCTTGTAGAAGGCGACGTTGGAGCCGCCGACGACGATGGCGTAGATGACGTCGGGCTTGGCCGCCCTGATCCGCGCGACGATGGTCTCGAAGCGGGTGTCGCCGAGTTCGGCATACTCCTCGCCGACGACGCGGCAGCCCTTGGCCTCGATGTGGCGGCGGGCGATGGCGTTGGAGGCGCGCGGCCAGATATAGTCCGACCCGACCAGGAAGAAGCTCTTCGCCCCCTTCTCGCGCATCACCCAGTCCAGCCCGGCCAGGATCTGCTGCGTCGCCTCCTGCCCGGTGTAGATGACGTGTTTCGACTGCTCCAGACCCTCGTAGAAGGTCGGGTAGTAGAGCAGGCCGTCGCGCTTCTCCAGCACCGGCAGCACCTCCTTGCGCGAGGCGGAGGTCCAGCAGCCGAAGATCGCCGCCACCTTGTCCTGCGCCAGCAGCTTGTCGGCGCGGGCGGCGAAAATCGGCCAGTCGCTGGCGCCGTCCTCCTGCGCGATCTCGATCCGCCGGCCCAGCACGCCGCCCATCTCGTTGATCTGCTGGATCGCCAGCATCTCCGCCTGGATCGACCCGCCCTCGCTCAGCGCCATGGTGCCGGTGACGGAATGCAGGATGCCGACTTTCACCGTTTCGTCGGTGACGGCGATGCCGCTCTTGTTCACCACGGCGGTGGCCGGCGCACCGGGCGCCAGACCCTGGGTGCGCCGCACCGTGGCCGCCGCCATCCGCCCCGCGACCGAGGCGCGGCGGCGCAGCGCCGCCTGCAGGCTGACCTCCGCCAGGAAATTGTTGACCTCGCGGCTCAGCTCGTCGGCATGGCCGGCGACCTGGGAGGCGACGCCCAGCACCTGCCCGGCCGCCGTGCCGGTGTCGGAGGCCGCGTCCGAGACGCCGGCGATGTTGGACGCCACGCTTTCGGTGCCGCGCGCCGCCTCCTGCACGTTGCGGGCGATCTCGCCGGTGGCCGCCCCCTGCTGCTCGACGGCGGCGGCGATGGCGGCGGCGATCTCGTTGATCTCGGCGATGGTGCCGGCGATGGAGCGGATGGCGGACACCGCCTCGGCCGTCGCCGACTGGATGGCGCCGACCTGGGTGGCGATGTCCTCCGTCGCCCGGGCGGTCTGGTTGGCCAGCGTCTTGACCTCGCTGGCGACGACGGCGAAGCCCTTGCCGGCCTCCCCCGCACGCGCGGCTTCGATGGTGGCGTTCAGCGCCAGCAGGTTGGTCTGGCCGGCGATTCCCTGGATCAGCCCGATCACCTGGCCGATGCGCCCGGCGCTGTCGGCCAGGCTCTGCACCACCGTGTCGGTGCGGCGGGTGTCGGCGACCGCCTTGCCGGCGATGGCGGCCGAGGAGGCGACCTGCCGGCCGATCTCCTGGATCGAGGCCGACAGCTCCTCCGTCGCCGTCGCCACGGTCTGGACGTTCATCGACGCCTGGGCCGACGACTGCGACATCGCCGCCGACAGCCGGTTGCTGCGCCCGGCGGTCTCGCTCATCGCCGTGGCGGTGCCGGTCATCTCGGCGGCAGCCGACGAGACGGTCTGCACCAGCCGGCCGACCTTGCTCTCGAAGGCACGGGTCAGCGCCTCCAGCCGGGCGGCGCGCTCCTCGGTCGCCTTGCGTTCTGCCTCACGCTCCGCGTCCCGTGCGTCGCGCAGCTCTGTGGCGGCGGCGATGCGGTCGAGGGCATCGGCAAGCTCGCGCACCGGGTCGCCGCCCGTGCCACCGCCCGTGCCACCGCCCGAACCGGACAGCGCCGCGGCGCGGGTGCCGAGCGGACCGAGTGCCACGTCCCGGCGGTGGGCGAAGACGGCGGCGGCGGCGGCCAGCGCTGCGGAAACGGCGAGGCCGGCGGTCGCCACACCGGTCGAACCGGTCAGCGGCACCGCCATGGCGGACAGCAGGGCGACCACGGCACAGGCGGTGGATGCGGACTTCGCGGGAGTCATGGCGCTTCCCTTCTGCGGTGGAGAGGCGGGATGCGGGAAAGGGGCGAAGGCGGCAGTGTCCTGCCGGGGGTCAGACCGACAGCAGCCGCGCAACCTTCGCCTCGTCGATGCGGTCGCGGCTGTCCTCGTGGACGATCTCGCCGTTCTCGATCACCAGCACCCGGTCGGCGATGTCGAGCGCGAAGCTCAGCACCTGCTCCGACACGACGATGCTCAACCCCTTCTCGTCGCGGATGCGGCGGAGCGTGCGGGCCATCTCGCGGATGATCGAGGGCTGGATGCCTTCGGTCGGCTCGTCCAGCAGCAGGATTTTCGGCTTGGTCGCCAGGGCACGGGCGATGGCGAGCTGCTGCTGCTGGCCGCCCGACAGGTTGCCGCCGCGGCGGCCCTTCATCTCCAGCAGCACCGGGAACAGCTCGTAGAGATCGCCCGGCACGCTGCGCCCGCCATGCACGGTCAGGCCGGTCTCGATGTTCTCCTGCACGGTCATGGCAGGGAAGATCATGCGGCCCTGCGGGACATAGGCGACGCCCTTCGCCACCCGCTCGTAGCTCTTGAGACCGGTGATCTCGGTCCCGCCGATGCGGACGGCGCCGGAGCGGGCCGGCACGATCCCCATCAGCGACTTCATCAGCGTCGTCTTGCCCATGCCGTTGCGGCCCATGACGGCGACGATCTCGCCCGGCGCCACAGTGAAGTCCAGGCCGTGCAGGACCTCGCTCTCGCCGTAGGACACGCGGAGTTGGTTGACGGACAGCATCTGTTGATCCCCCGCTCAATGGCCCAGATGACCCTGGCCCAGATAAATCAATGGCCGAGATAGACTTCGACGACCTTTGGGTCGTTCTTCACCCGCTCCATGCTGCCTTCCGACAGGATCTTCCCCTGGTGCAGCACGGTGACGCGGTGGGCGATGTCCTCGACGAACTTCATGTCGTGCTCGATCACCAGCACCGACCGGTTCTGGATGATGCGGTTCAGCAGCTCGGCGGTCTTCTTGCGCTCGTTGACGCTCATGCCGGCGACCGGCTCGTCCAGCATCAGCAGTTCGGGGTCCTGGATCAGCAGCATGCCGATCTCCAGCCACTGCTTCTGGCCGTGGCTGAGATATTCGGCGCGCTGGTCGAGATGGTCGGCCAGGAAGATCATCTCGGCGATCTCCGCCACCCGCTCGCGCACCGCGGCGTCGCGCTTGAAGGCCAGCGCGCCGAACACGCTGCGACCGCGGGGGTAGGAGATCTCCAAATTCTCGAACACCGTCAGGTCGTCGTAGATCGACGGGTTCTGGAACTTGCGCCCGACCCCGGCGGTGACGATCTGGTGCTCCTTCATCGCCGTCAATTCCCGGTTGCGGAACTTGATGGAGCCGCCGGATGCTTTGGTCCGTCCGCAGATCAGGTCGAGCACCGTGGTCTTGCCGGCGCCGTTCGGGCCGATGATGACGTGGATCTCGTTGCTGTCGACGTAGAAGGACAGGTCGTTGACCGCCTTGAACCCGTCGAAGGAAACGGTCAGCCCTTCGACCGCCAGCAGGTAATCGGTGGAATTCGCCATGGAATCCGTCCCTCCTCAGTCGGCGGCGGTGTGCGGCGGGATGATCGGCGCGCCGGCACCGGACCCCGAACGGGGCCGCAGGCGGCCAAGCCTGGGGGCGATAAACTGCTGGTAGAGCCCGGCCAGCCCGTTGGGGAACACCATCACCACGCCGATGAACAGCGCGCCCATGGCGAACAGCCACAGCTCCGGAAAGCTCTCCGACAGCATCGTCTTGGCCCAGTTGACCAGCAGCGTGCCGTAGACGGCACCCAGCAGCGACAGCCGGCCGCCGACCGCGCAGTAGATGACCATCTCGATCGACGGCACGATGCCGACGAAGGACGGCGACATGAAGCCGACCTGGAGCGTGAACATGGCACCCCCCACCGCCGACAGCGCCGCCGCGAAGCAGAAGACGAAGATCTTGAAGTTGGCGACGTCGTAGCCGGAGAAGCGGACCCGGTCCTCCTTGTCGCGCAGCGCCACCAGGATGCGGCCCAGCTTGGAGCGGCGGACATAGAGGCACAGCAGGATGCAGCCGATCAGCAAGGCGGCGTTGACGAAATACAGCACCAGCTTCGCCTCGTCGGTGCGGATGTCCCAGCCCTTCAGCGTGCGCAGGTCGGTGATGCCGTTGATGCCACCGGTGTAGCCCTGCTGGCCGACGATCAGGATGGTCAGGATGGCGGCGAAGGCCTGGGTGATGATGGCGAAATAGACGCCGCCGACCCGCCGCTTGAACATCGCCAGCCCGACGATGAAGGCCAGCAGCGCCGGGACCGCCACCACCGCGACGGTGGCAAAGGTCAGGCTGTGGAACGGCTCCCAGAACCAGGGCAGTTCCTTCAGCTGGTTCCAGTCCATGAAGTCGGGGATGCCGGGGGTGGACTGGATCTTGGTCGCCTCCGGGCTGGAGGCCTCCAGCTTCAGGAACATCGCCATGCAATAGCCGCCGATGCCGAAGAAGATGCCCTGCCCCAGCGAAAGGATGCCGGCGCTGCCCCAGCACAGCACGAGGCCGAGCGCCACGAAGGCGTAGGTCAGGTATTTGCCGACCATGTTCAGCCGGAAGATGTCGAGCCCCAGCGGCAGGACGACGATCAGCAGGGCGGCCAGCAGCAGGATGCCCGCGATGTCGCCGTCCAGGCGGCCGAAGAAGCGACTGTTTGGGGTGCGCGTCATGGGATTGGCTCCTCAGCGGCGGACTTTGAGGACGAACAGGCCCTGCGGGCGCAGCATCAGGATCACGACGACGGTCAGCAGCGTCAGCACCTTGGCGGTCGAGCCGCTGAGGAAGAACTCCATCGTCGACTGCGCCTGGCTGATGGTGAAGGCCGACGCGATGGTGCCGATCAGGCTCTGGGCGCCGCCGAACACCACCACCAGGAAGGTGTCGACGATGTAGAGCTGGCCCGAGGTCGGCCCGGTGGAACCCACCATGGTGAAGGCGCTGCCCGCCACCCCGGCGATGCCGCAGCCGAGACCGAAGGTGTAGCGGTCGACCTTCTCGGTGTTGATGCCGACGGCGCCGGCCATCACCCGGTTCTGCATCACCGCCCGCACGCCCTGGCCCCAGCGCGAGCGGAACATCACGGCGTAGATCACGACGGTGATGGTCATGGTCAAACCCATGACGAACAGGCCGTTGATCGGCACCTCGATGGTGTCGGTGACGGCGACCGATCCCATCAGCCAGTCGGGCAGCACCACGCCGACCTCGCGCGCGCCGAAGACGGAGCGGAAGATCTGCTGGAGGATCAGGCTCAATCCCCAGGTCGCCAGCAGCGTGTCGAGCGGCCGGCGGTAGAGGAAACGGATCATCGCCCACTCCACCAGCATCCCCAGCGCCCCGCTGGCGAGGAAGGCCAGCGCCATGGCGATGAAGAAATAGGCCGGGAACAGTGCCGGCGCGGTGCTGGAGATGAAGTTGGAGCAGAGATAGGTCACATAGGCGCCGAGGATCATGAACTCCCCGTGCGCCATGTTGATGACGCCCATCTGCCCGAAGATGATGGCGAGGCCCAGCGCCATCAGCACGAAAACGGAAAACAGGATGAGCCCCGCGAATCCCTGCATGGCAAAGATCGACCCGAGCTCGGCCAGGCTGTAGCCCTCGAACATGATGGGAACTCCCGTCAGAGAGGCCCCCGCTCCGGCCCGCCGCCGTTGGACGGGGAAAGGCCGGAGAGGGGGCAGGACCAGCCCCGCCGCCGCTTACTGGTAGCCCTTGGGGAAGGGGTTCGGCTCGATCAGGTCAGCGGTCTCGAAGACGACGTCGAACTGGCCGTCGGTGCGGGCGCGGCCGACGCGCGTCTTGCTCCACAAATGATGGTTCTCGTGGACGCGGACATAGCCTTCCGGCGCGCCGGTGAACTCGATGCCGGCCGACGCGGCGGCGATCTTGTCGATGTCGAAGCTCTTGGCCTTCTCCGCCGTCAGCTTCCACAGCCAGGGGCCGAGATAGCCCGCCTGGGTGACGTCGCCGATCACGCTCTCCCCGCCCCACATCTTCTTGAAGGCGGCGACGAACTTCTCGTTGTTGGGGTTCTTCAGCGACTGGAAATACTTCATGCAGGCATAGGCGCCGGCGATGTTCTCGCCGCCGATGCCCAGCATCTCGTCCTCGGTGACGGAGATGGTCATCAGCGTCTGCTTGTTCAGGTCGATGCCGGCCGCCTTCAGCTGCTTGTAGAAGGCGACGTTCGACCCGCCGACGACCGAAGCGTAGATCACGTCCGGCTTGGTCAGCTTGATCTTGTTGATGACCGAGTTGAACTGGGTGTGGCCGAGCGGGAAATACTCCTCGCCGACCACCTTCTGCCCATGCATCTCGATGTGCTTGCGGGCGATCTTGTTGGAGGTGCGCGGCCAGATATAGTCGGAGCCGATCAGGAAGAAGGTCTTCGCCCCCTTCTCCTTCGTCACCCAGTCGAGCCCGGCCAGGATCTGCTGGGTGGCTTCCTGCCCGGTGTAGATGACGTTCTTCGACTGCTCCAGCCCTTCGTAGAAGGTCGGGTAATAGAGCATGCCGTTGTACTGCTCGAACACCGGCAGCACCGCCTTGCGCGAGGCGGACGTCCAGCAGCCGAACACCGCCGCCACCTTGTCCTCGACCAGCAGCTTGCGCGCCTTTTCGGCGAAGGTCGGCCAGTCGCTGGCGCCGTCCTCCTGGATCACCTCGATCTTGCGGCCCAGCACGCCGCCCATCTCGTTGATCTGGGCGATGGCCAGCTTCTCGGCCTGCACCGAACCGGTCTCGGAGATCGCCATGGTGCCGGTCGTGGAATGCAGGATGCCGACCTTCACCGTGCTGTCGGTGACGGCCAGCTTGGTGGTGTTGACGGCGTCGGTCGGCAGCGCCTGGGCCAGCGCACCGCGCGGCAGCAGGCCGATGGCCGGCAGCGCCGCCATGCCGAGGAGGAGCTTGCGGCGGAGCGGCGAGTGAGCGCCGCCGGTGAGCTTGTCCGCATTGATCTTGTCCGAGGACATGAAGCCTCCTGATGTTGGCCGTTGTCGCCCTGCAAAGACCGCCCGCAACCGGGGGGCGGCTGTTTTGAAAGGCGCTTTTTTTCGGGGGGAGTTGGCGGAACCATCCGCGACAGGACGCCCCGATGGTTGGCCGAACGGTGCGGTGCAGCAATACGTGGATTTGCGTATAGGGGTGGCGGGCGGCAAATCGTTATAAAATCGCGGCAGTCCGAATTCGATCCGGCGCTCGCAACCACCCAAAAGCGAGTGACGGCTCCGTGTCCTCTCGCAGACTATAGCGGTCCTCAGGCCTTGTTGTTCGGTGCCTTTATTTCTGACAGACTGGCGGAAGAGCCGACTTTACTATGAGACCGGCGAATAAGGGAAAATCTTAAACAATCTGTATCGCGAACTGATTTCAGGGAGGGCGAATGGGGCCGACGGCGGGGCGCCAGAGGGTGATCGCGGTCCGGCGGACCTACAACAGGTGGGTCGCCAACCAGACGCTGGAGGATTACGCGCTGCGCTTCACCGCGCGGAAGGCGCGGCGCTGGTCTCCGCTGCGCGTCGCCAACACGGCACTCGGCTCGATCTCCTTCCTGGCGCTGGAGGCCATCGGCGGGGCGGTCACGCTGAATTACGGCTTCACCAACGCGCTGCTCGCCATCCTGACCGCCGCCGCCCTGATCTTCGCCAGCGCGCTGCCCATCAGCTATTACGCCAGCCGTTATGGCGTGGATATGGATCTGCTGACGCGCGGCGCCGGCTTCGGCTATATCGGCTCCACCATCACCTCGCTGATCTACGCGTCCTTCACCTTCATCTTCTTCGCCATCGAGGCGGCGATCATGGCGACGGCGCTGGAGATGGTCTTCGGCCTGCCGCTGGCCGCCGGTTACGTCGTCAGCTCGCTGCTGGTGATCCCGCTGGTCGCCTACGGCTTCACCGTCATCAGCCGCCTCCAGCTGTGGACCCAGCCGCTGTGGCTGGCGCTGCACGCCCTCCCCTTCCTGTTCATCGCCGTCCAGGACGGTGAGGCCTTCGCCGCCTGGACCCGCTTCCCCGGCCGGGCGCCGGATGCGGCTGGCGGCTTCGACCCGATGCTGTTCGGCGCCGCGGCGTCGGTGGTGTTCTCGCTGCTGGCGCAGATCGGCGAGCAGGTCGATTTCATCCGCTTCCTGCCCTACGACCCCGACGCGAAAGGCCGCAAGAGGCTCGGCTGGTGGGCGGCGCTGGTGGCGGCCGGGCCGGGCTGGATCGTCATCGGCACGATCAAGCTTCTGCTCGGATCCTTCCTGGTGGTGCTGGCGTTGCAGAACGCCGTGCCGGTGGAGCTGGCGGCGGAGCCGACGCGGATGTATCTCGTCGCCTTCCAGTATGTGACGCCGTCGCCGCAGCTGGCGCTGGGCCTCACCGGCCTGTTCGTCGTGCTGTCGCAGCTGAAGATCAACGTCACCAACACCTATGCCGGCTCCATCGCCTGGTCGAACTTCTTCTCGCGCCTGACCCACAGCCATCCCGGCCGGGTGGTGTGGGTGGTGTTCAACGTCGTCATCGGCCTGATGCTGATGGAGCTGGGGATCTACAAGACGCTGGAACCGGTGCTCGGGCTCTATTCCAGCGTCGCCGCCTCCTGGATCGGCGCGCTGGTCGCCGATCTGGTGGTGAACAAGCCGCTCGGCCTCAGCCCGCGCCATGTCGAGTTCAAGCGCGCCCATCTCTACGACATCAACCCGGTCGGCGTCGGCGCCATGCTGCTGGCGACGGTGCTGTCGATGCTGGCCTTCCTGGGCGGGCTGGGGACGACCCTGAAGGTCTGCGCCCCCTTCCTCGCTTTCGCCGCCGCCTTCCTCGCCGCCCCCGTCATCGCCTGGGCGACCCGCGGCCGCTACTACATCGCCCGCCGCCCCTTCGAGGACTGGAACGGCGAGGAGGCGATCCGTTGCCGCATCTGCCAGCATGCCTTCGAGCCCGACGACATGGCCTTCTGCCCGGTCTATGCCGGGGCGATCTGCTCGCTCTGCTGCTCGCTGGACGCCCGCTGCGGCGACGGCTGCAAGAAGGACGCACGGCTGGGGGTGCAACTGCGCCACGCGCTCGACGCCATCCTGCCGCCGCGGGCGGCGACAGCGCTGAAGGCCCGGCTCGGCCATTATCTCGGCGTCCTGCTGATGCTGGCGCTCGCCATCGGCGCCGTGCTGTCGCTGGTCTATGTCGAGGTCGCGTCGGTCAATGCCGAGGCGCAGGCGCTGATCCGCAGCACGCTGTGGAAGGTCTTCTTCATCCTGATGATCGTCGCCGGCGTCGCCACCTGGCTGTTCGTGCTGGCGCGGGAAAGCCGCAAGGTGGCGCAGGAGGAGACGCACCGGCAGACCGACCTGCTGATGCGGGAGATCGAGGCGCACGAGCGCACCGACGCCCAGCTTCAGAAGGCGAAGGAGGCGGCGGAGGCGGCGAACCTCGCCAAAAGCCGCTATCTGGTCGGCATTGGCCACGAGTTCCGCACGCCCTTGAGCGCCATCTTCGGCTATTCGCAGATGCTGGAGCGCGATCCGGCCATGCCGCCGCACCGGGTGGATGCGGTGCGCGTCATCCGCCGCAGCGCCGAGCAT
Organism: Azospirillum sp. UENF 112521; assembly: GCF_058780665.1. NCBI lineage: Bacteria > Pseudomonadati > Pseudomonadota > Alphaproteobacteria > Rhodospirillales > Azospirillaceae > Azospirillum > Azospirillum sp. UENF 112521. Next base: position 255,019 of record NZ_JBSNCI010000007.1, on the reverse strand, counting down.
CTGTCAGGATTGCTCGACGGGCTGCTCGACGTGTCGAAGATCGAGAGCGGCCGGTTGCAGCTGAACCGGGCGGAGGTGCGCTTCGGCGACCTGCTCGACCAGCTCGTCGGCATGTTCCACCTCCAGGCGGAAGCCAAGGGCATCGCCTTCCGTTTCGAGGCGCCGGAGGATCTGCCGCCGGTGGTCTTCACCGACGAGGGGCGCATCCGCCAGATCCTGATCAACCTGCTGTCCAACGCCATCAAGTTCACCGACAGCGGTGCCGTCTGCCTGCGGGTGCGCCACCGCAGCCAGATCGCCGAGTTCGAGGTCGAGGACACCGGCCCCGGCATCGCCGCGGCCGATCTGGAGCGCATCTTCCAGCCTTTCGAGCGCGGCTCTGCCGCCAACCCGATGGTGCCCGGCATGGGGCTCGGCCTGACCATCACCAAGCTTCTGACCCAGGTGATGGGCGGCGAGATCACCGTGACCAGCACGCCCGGCGCCGGCAGCCTGTTCCGGGTGCGGCTGATGATGTCGGCGGCGATGCTGTCGACCGCCTCGTCCCAGCCCGATCTTCCGATCCGCGGCTATCGCGGGCCGCGCCTGACCGTGCTGGTCACCGACGACGACCTCGCCCACCGCAACCTGCTGGCCGACCTGCTGGCCGAGCTTGGCTTCACCGTCTTCAAGGCGACCGACGGCCCGACCTGCCTCGCCCTGGCGGAGCTGCACCGGCCGGACATCCTGCTGCTCGACATCTCGATGCCCGGCATGAACGGTCTGGAGGTGGCGAGGCGCCTGCGCGCCTCCGGCCATGACGACACCACCATCGTCCTGGTGTCGGCCGACACGCGGGAGGACCGGCCCGCCGCCGGGCTGGGAGCCGGGACCGGTGCCGACGCCCGCGCCGATGGGGGCCAGCCGCATGACGGCTTTGTCGCCAAGCCGGTCTCCATCCCGAAGCTGCTCGCCTGCATCGGCCGGCTGCGCGGCATCGACTGGGAATACGAGACGCCGGCCGGCGCGGACGACGGCCCGGCGGATTTCGCCGCGTCCGAACTGCCGCCGCAGCACCACATCGCCGAGCTGATCCATCTGGGCCGCATCGGCTATGTCCGCGGCATGCAGGCCAAGCTGGCCGAGATCGCCGCCGCCCATCCGGAGCTGGAGCGCTTCGTCGGCCGCATGCGGACTCTCGTCAGCAACTACGACCTGAACCAGTATATGGCCGCGCTGGAGGCGGTGTACCGCGATGACAGCCATGACGATGCCAGCCATGACGATGAAATCCGTAACCAGACCGCGTGACGTCGTCCTCGTCGTCGACGATTCGCCCGAAGCCCTCAGCTTCCTGACCGACGCGCTGGAGGAGGCCGGGGTGACCGTGCTGGTGGCGCTGGACGGCCGCAAGGCGCTGGCCCTGCTGGAGCAGGTAACCCCCGACGTCATCCTGATGGACGCCATCATGCCGGGGCTGGACGGCTTCGAGACCTGCCGCCAGCTGAAGCGCAGCAGCCAGGTCGCCCATGTCCCCGTCATCTTCATGACCGGCCTGACCGAGACGGAGCACATCCTGAAGGGCTTCGCCGCCGGCGGGGTCGATTACGTCACCAAGCCGATCGTCGCCGAAACGCTGATCGCCCGCATGTACGCCCACCTCGCCAACGCCCGTGTCGCCCAGAGCACGCGGGCGGCGCTGGACGTCACCGGCCGCACCCTGCTCGCCGCCAACCACCGGGGCGAGGTGTTGTGGTGCACGCCGCAGACCACCCGCATGCTGGAGGCCGCCTTCGGCCCCGCCGCCGCCGACGGCCACGCCACCGGCGTCTCGCTGCCGGAGGAGGCGCGCCGCTGGCTGGCCGACCGTCAGGCCGGCGGCGCCGGGCGCAAGCCGGACAGCGTGGTGATCGCCACCCTTGCCGACGGCCGCCGCCTGCGCCTCAGCCCGGTCGGCCAGACCGGCCCCGACGAGATCCTGCTGCAACTGGCCGAGGAAAGCGGCGCCGGCGAGGGCGGGCTGCTGAAGGACAAGCTGTCGCTGACCCCGCGCGAGGCGGAGGTGCTGATGTGGGTCGCCAACGGCAAGCCGAACCGCGACATCGCCGAAATCCTCGGTCTCAGCCCGCGCACGGTCGACAAGCATCTGGAGCAGATCTATGCGAAGCTCGGCGTCGAGAACCGGGCCGCCGCCGCCGCCATGGCGGTGCGGGCGCTGAACGGGCGGTAGATGGACGGTTTGCGAATACGGGTCCAGATCCCAAGTGGAAGCCGGCGCCCGGGCCGGCTTCTCAGGCAAGCCCCAGCAGGCGGCGGGCGTTGCCGCCGAGGATCTCCGCGCAGTCCGTGTCGGTCAGGTCGGAGGCCAGGATCTCCAGCAGGGGGAAAGGAACGCTGAACAGCTTGGGCGAGGAGTAGAAATCCGTGCCCAGCAGCAGCCGGTGCGCTCCGGCCTCGCGCACGAAACGCTCGATCATGTGGGAAACCGGAACCATCACCCCGGTGTCGAACAGGATGTTCGGATGACGCCGCGCGATGTGCGGCATCCAGTGCGCGAAATCGGGTGAGGAGAAGGCGTCCAGTGCGACGAACTGAACGTCGCGGAAGCGTTCGGCCAGCACCTCCAGCTTCCACGGCGATTCCAGCTTGGAATCGCCGATGATGTGGATGAAGGCCGGCACACCGTGATGGCGCACGCGCTCCAGCAGCGTATCCATGCGCGGATGGTCGATGGCGCAGCCCTGGAACCGGTGGTGCCAGACGATGCCCTTCATCCCGAGCACCTCGATGCAGCGGTCGATCTCGTCCAGCGCCGCATCCCCTTCCAGCGGCGACACGGTGGCGAGCGCCGCCGGGAAACGGTCGATCCAGCGGTCGCGATACTCGGCGACGGCATCGTTGACGCGGCGGGTGTCGGCGATGCCGTTCGGCGCCTGATATCCGTTCGACGGCATCAGCAGGGCCTGGGCGATGCCATGGCGGTCCATGAAGGCGATCCGCTGTTCGGCATCGGCCGTCATGCCGCCCAAGGCGCCGCTGCCTTTTGGGCCGCCGACAATGTCGAGCGAGCCGACATGGTGATGCAGGTCGAAGACCTGGAAGGATTTGGCGTCACGCATCCGATGTCCTCCAGAATTCGCTGTAGTCGGGCCGCCGCCGGTCGCGGAAGGCGCCCAGCCCCTCCGCCCATTCGCCGGCGGGCAGCTCGGCCAGCATCGTGCGCACCGCCATCCAGTCGAGGGGGGCCGCGCGGCGCACCGCGCGCTTGACCGTGGCGATGGCCCCCGGCGGCGCCCCGTCGGTGATGGCGCGCGCCAGCTCCACCGCGGCGTCCACCGCACTTCCGGGCGGAACGACGCGGGAGACCAGCCCCAGCGCCGCCGCCTCCTCCGCCCCGATGCGGCGGCGGGTCAGGATCAGGTCCAGGGCGTGGCGCGGGCCGGCGATCTGCGCCAGCCGCGCCAGCCCGGTGTTGGGCACCACACCCAGCCCCAGTTCGGGCAGCGCAAAGACGGCATCCGCCGCCGCGACCACCAGATCGCAGCACAGGGTCATCTCGAACCCGCCGCCGAGCGCCCGGCCATGGACGGCGGCGACGGTCGGGCGGGGATGGCCGTCAAGCCGCTCGAACAGGTCCATCGGCGTCGGCCCGCCGGGTGTCGGCGTCATCCAGCCGGCGTCGAGCAGGTCGCCGATGTCGGCCCCGGCGCAGAAGGACGGGCCGTCGCCGGCGATGACCAGCGCGGCGGCCTGACGCGCCTCGGGCCGGTCGAGCGTGGCGAGCAGGTCGGCCACCAGATCGGCGGCCAGCGCGTTGTGGCGGTCGGGCTTCGCCAGGGTGATCAGCCCGACCGTTCCGCGCCGTTCAAAGCGGACCGTCATCTCACGGTGCCGGATAGACGAGCTTGCCGCTCGCCTTGGCCGCCGGATAGACGATCTCCTCGCCCTCCTTGCGGTGCTGGACGATGACCATCGTCTCGTCGGACAGAAGCTGGTGCAGGCCGCCGCCTTCCGACGGCCGGTAGCCGATCTTGCCGTAGGGGGTGTCGAAGGTGGCGGTGGAGAGTGCTTGGCGCACCTTGTCCTGGTCCAGCGTGCCGGCGCTTTCGATGGACTTGGCCAAGGTCATCATGCCGACATAGCCCTGGGGGAAGACGGGGGCGATGGTCTGGCCCTTGGCCTCCACCTTGCGGATCAGCTCGGCGGCGGCCGGGGTGCGGTCGGCGGTGGACCATTCGGTGATCATGGTCAGCCCCTCGCTCATGTCGCCATAGTCGGCTCGACGGTCGCCGGCCGACACCACCATGGTCAGCTTCGGCTTGATCCCCAGGCTCTTCATCTGGCGGACGAGCTGGAGGTTGTCGCCCGAATAGCCGACGGAGAAGAAGGCGTCAGGGTTCAGCGACTTGACGCGGGTCAGAACCGGCGAGAAGTCGGGCGAGCCGGATTTGAACGGCTCCTTCATCACCAGCTTGATCCCGGCCTTGGTCAGATATTCCTCGGCATATTTGGCGGCGTCGGCGCCGTAGAGCCCGTCCTCATAGGCCAGAGCCACCGTCTTGACCTTGGGATCGATGGAGGCGAGGAAGCTCGAAGCCGCCTTCTGGCGGTGATAATCCCAGATGTAGACGTGATGGTACCAGTCCTCGGTACCGAAGGTCTTTTCCAGCCGGACGGACGAGGAACCGGTGTGGATGAACAGCGGCTTGTAGCGCTTGACGCTGGAGAGCAGCGCGAAGTCCGCCGTGCTGCCGTAACCGCCGACGAAGGCGTAGACCTTGTCCTCGGTCACCATCTTGGAGGCGATGGTGGCGGCGGTGTTGGGCTCGCTCTTGGTGTCCTCGATCAGCAGGGAGACCGGACGGCCCAGCAGGCCGCCGGCGGCGTTGATCTCGTCCGCCGCGAACTGCACGCCGGCCAGGATGGTCTGGCCGCCCACCGCCAGCACGCCGGTCAGCGGCAGCGGCACGCCGATCCGGATCGGCTCCGCCGTCTGGGCTGCGGCCGGGGTCGGGCCGGTCATCGCCAGTGCTGCGATGCCCAATGCTGCGGCGCCGGCCGCCAGCCGTTTCACGAAGCGCATGGTTTCCTCCTGTTTTTTATGGTCGTTGTCCGCGGGTGGGTTCCACCGCCGGTTCAGCCGGCGGCGGCGCGTTCAAAGAAGGGGTATCGGCGCTCGCCGATCCGGGGAAGACGACGGACACGGCATCGCCGCTCCGCACCGCCGCGGCATCGCCGCCGATCAGCCGGCTGACCATCCGCGGGCCTTCGGCCAGATCGACCAGCACCACCGTGTAGGGAAGCTGGCTGTCCCACGCCCCGCCCTGGAAGGCGACATGGACATGGCTGTGCGAGAAGACGGTGCCCCGGCCCGACATCCGCTGCCAGCCGAGCGCGGTGTCGCCGCAGAGCGGGCAATGCCGGCGCGGGTAGTAGAAGAGATGGCCGCAGCGTCCGCATTTGGGGAAAAGCAGCTCTCCCCGGTCGCAGGCATCCCAGAAGGGGGCGCTGGCCCCCGTCGGGTTCGGCGGGGTGGCGAGCAGATCCAGCATCAGGGTTTCTCCAGAATCATGGCGCCGCAGACCGAGAAGATGCCGCCGTTGCCGCTGACCAGCGCCCGGCGCGCGCCCTCCGCCTGCCGCCGCCCGGCCTCGCCGCGCAGCTGGCGCACCGCCTCGGTGATGTGGAGCATCCCGCCGATGTGGGCCTGGGACAGCAGGCCGCCATGCGGGTTCAGCGGCCAGCGGCCGCCGAGATCCATGGCGCCCGAGCGCACCAGCGCCCCGCCCTCCCCCGGCCGGGCGAATCCCAGCGCCTCAAGCGTCACCAGGACCGAGATGGTGAAGGCGTCGTGCAGGTTGGCGATCTGGATGTCCTCCGGCCCCATCCCGGCAGCCTCGAAGGCGTCGGCACCGGCGGCCGCCATCCCCAGTCCGGGAATGTCCGGCATCAGGGCCACCGAGTTGTGGGTGGTCTTCATGCCGATGGCGCGGATGGCGACGCCGCGGCCGCGGCCCTGCGGCGCCCGTCCCGCCCGCGTCAGGACCAGCGCACCGCCGCCGTCCGACACCAGCGAACAGTCGAGCAGGCGCAGCGGGCTGCTGATGAGGCGGCTGGCCCGGTAATCCTCCAACGTCATCGGCTTGCGCATCTGCGCGTTGTCGTTCAGCAGGGCGTGGCGGCGCGTGACCAGGGCGACCGCCGCCAGATCCGCGTCGGTGGCGCCGTAGAGGTCGAGATAGCGCTGGGCGAGCAGGGCGTAGGGGATGACCATGCCGTGCAGGCCGAACGGCTCCTCCCACTCCTCCCCGCCCAGCAGATTGTGCATGTGCAGGCCCTGGGCGCCGACGGGGCGGCCGGTCAGGGCGTTCTCGCCATAGACGCAGGCGGCCACCTCGCAATAGCCGCTCTTGATGGCCCAGACCGCCTGCTGCAGCATGGTCATGCCGGTGACGGTGCCGCCGACATCGACCGTGCAGGCGAAGCGGGGCGCCACGCCCAGATGCTCGGCCAGCGTGGACGAGAACATGCTGTTGGGGGTGGCGTAGGGATCGAGGTTGATCAGCCCGTCGAGATCGGACAGGGCGAAGCCCGCGTCGCGCAGCGCCGCGAGAACCGCCGCCGCCTGGATTTCGACCGGCGACCAACCGGGCAGGCGACCGACGGGGGTTTCGCCGATGCCCGCGATGACGACGTCGGAACCGACTGCCGGCATGGGGTGTGCTCCGTTTCCGCTGCGTCAGACGCCCAGATAGGCGCTGCGCAGCTTTTCGTGGGTGACGACCTCGGCCATCGGTCCGGAGAGGGCGGTCCGCCCCTCCTCCAGCACGACGCAATGGTCGGCGATGTGGGTGGCGTAGCCGACATTCTGTTCGGCCATGACGATGGCGCAGCCGGTCTCGCGCTTGATCTTGGCAAGCGTCACGAACAGCTCCTCGACGATGATCGGGGCCAGCCCGGCCGAGGGCTCGTCCAGGATCAGGGCCGACGGCTCGGCCATCAGGGCGCGGCCGATCGCCAGCATCTGGCGCTGGCCGCCGCTCATGGTGCCGGCGATCTGGCGGCTGCGGTCGCGCAGGATCGGGAAATAGCCGCACACCATGTCGCGCAGCTGCCCGTAGGGCGCCTGCCGCCGCCGTCCCGCCGCGGCGCCATGGGCGCCCAGCAGATTGTCCTCGACGCTCAGGTTCGGGAAGCAGCGCGCCCCGTCCGGGACCAGCACCACGCCATGGGCCGGAAGCTGCCAGGGCGCGCAGCCGCTGAGATCCTGCCCGTCGAGCGCCAGATGGCGGCCGCTGGTGGCGACGGTGCCGGCGAGCGCCCGCAGCGCCGTGGTCTTGCCGGCGCCGTTGGAGCCGAGGATGACGAGCATGTGCCCGCTCTCCACCGCGATGTCGAGCTGGTGGAGGACGCGCAGGCGGTCGTAGGAGGCGCCGCCGATCCGTCCGACGAAGCGGCTCATGCGGCGAACCCCTTGCCCAGATAGGCCTCCCGCACCGCTTGGTCGGCCAGCACCGTGGCCGGCGCCCCTTCGGCCAGCAGGCGGCCGTTGTTCAGCACCACGACGCGGTGGCACAGGCTGGTGATGACGCGCATCAGATGCTCGATGATCACGATGCTGATCCCCTGTTCGTGGACGTTGCGGATCAGGCCCATCACCTCCACCGAATCCTCGTGCGACAGGCCGGCCATCGCCTCGTCCAGCAGCAGCAGGTCCGGCGCGCAGGCGAGCGCGCGGGCGATCTCCAGCCGCCGGAGGTCGGTCACCGACAGGTCGCCGCAGTAACGGCGGAACAGCGGCCCCAGCCCGCAGAAGGCGGCGATGGCGGCGGCGTCGCCCAGCCCCGGCAGCCGGTGGCGGTCGCGTCCGGCATAGAGCAGCGGAACCGACAGCACCTCCTCGACGGTCAGGGTCGGGGGAACGCGCGGGATCTGGTAGGTGCGGGCCATCCCGGCGCGGACGATCCGGTCGGGACGCCGCCCGGTCACGTCGCCGCCATGCAGGCGGATGCGTCCGCCGCGCACGGGAAGCTGGCCCGACACGGTGTTGACCAGCGTGCTCTTGCCCGAGCCGTTGGGGCCGATCAGGCCGGTGATCTCGCCCGCCGCGATGGACAGCGACACCCCGTCGAGCGCCTTCAGGCCGCCGAAGGCCACGGTCAGATCCTCGACCGCCAGGATCGCGCCGCCGGATGGCTGTGCAGACCGCCGGTCGGGATCGGGCCGGGCGGTGTGGGGAGAGGCTGTGTCAGGCATGGCGTTCCCGCTCCTTCTTCTTCTCGCCGGCCGCGGTGCGGCGCCCGGCCAGCGTTCCGGCCTTGCGCAGCAGGCCGACGATCCCCTGCGGCATGCCGATGACGAACAGGATGATCACCGCGCCGTAGACCACCTGATAGCCGGTGCCGCCGATGACGGAGCGGGCCACCTCCTCCAGCGCCTTCAATGCGATGGCGCCCAGCAGCGGGCCGATGGTGGTGTCCATGCCGCCCAGCGTGGCGATGGCCAGCGGCAGCACGCTCCAGTTGGTGGTGAAGACATCAGTCGGCACGACATAGCCGTAGAGCCCGCCGTAGCAGGCGCCGGCCAGACCGATCAGCACGCCCGAGACGATGAAGGCGAAGATCTTCATGCGCACCACCGGCACGCCGCTGGCCGCGGCCAGTTCCGGCTTGGTGCGGATCATGAAGAAGGCCGGGCGGAAGCGCAGGCCGAGCAGCGCGTCCGACAGCGCCACCGCCGCCAGCAGCAGCAATCCGATCAGCGCGAGCTGCCAGCGCGGGTCGCCGTCCGCCAGCACCGGCGGGGCGATGCCGCCCGAGCCGCCGGTCCAGTCGGGGAAGACCACGACCAGCACCTGCATCGACAGGGCGAAGCCCAGTGTGGCGATGGCGAAATACATCCGGCGCAGCCGCAGGGTCAGCAGGCCGAGCAGCGTCGCCGCCAGCGCGCAGACCACCACGACCGCGATCCAGGCCAGCGTCAGCCCGATCAGCGGCTCGAAGATCGCCAGCGTGTAGGACCCGACGCCGAAGAAGGCCGCCGATCCCAGCGACACCTGGCCGGTGCGCGACAGGATGTCCCAGGCAAGCGCGGTGATCGCGGTGATGGCGACGCCGATGGCGAGCTGGATCCAGAAGGGCTTGTCGATCCAGACCAGCGCCAGCGTGACCAGCAGGATGAGGGCGTAGGGGAGGAGCCGCGTCAGTCCGGTCTTCATGCGCGCCGCTCCGATCCGAACAGGCCGGTGGGCCGCACGACCAGCACCAGGACGATGATGACGAAGGCGACGCCGTAGCCCCAGCTTCCCCCGCCCGGCACGAAAGTGGCGGTCAGGTTTTCCGCCGCCGACAGCAGCACGGCGCCGATCAGCGCGCCGCCGATGCTGCCGAGCCCGCCCAGCGCCACGATGGCGAAGGCGCGCATCACCAGATCGACGCCGACCAGCGGCTGGACATAGAGGATCAGCGCCACCAGCCCGCCGCTGGCGCCGGCCGTCAGACCGCCGATCAGGAAGGACAGGCGGAACATCCGCGTCACGTCCACCCCGGCCAGGACCGCCAGCTGCGGGTCGTCGGCGGCCAGACGCAGCAGCAGCCCCTGGCGGGTGTGCCGCATGAACCAGATCATCCCGGCATAGAGCGCGATGCCGACCAGCAGCACGACCAGATTGTTGCCGGGAACGATGACGTCGCCGAGATGCAACGCCGGCAGCAGCGGCGGGGCGTGCATCACGCGGGCGTCCGGCGTCCAGGCGATCATCGCCAGATTGATCAGCAGGATCGACAGCCCGATGGTGGCGAGGATCTGGTTGTGCTCGTCCTGTTTCAGCACCCTCGACAGGAACCCGTCGAAGACCAGCCAGGACAGCGCCGTCATCGCCAGACCGGCGAGCAGCATGCCGGCCAGCGGCGGCACGCCCGCCGTCTCGTACAGGAAATAGGTCAGGAAGGCGCCCAGCATGACGAACTCGCCATGGGCGAAGTTGATGATGCCGGTGACGCCGAATTCCAGGGTGAGGCCTGAGGCGATGGCGGCGTAGAGCCCGGCGGTGGTCAGGGCCAGCAGCAGGGATTGGGCCAGAAGCGTAGTTTCCATCCGCGATTGTCCTCACATCCGGTCGATCAGGCTGCGCGCGATCTGGAGCCGCTGCATCTCCGAGGTGCCCTCGCCGATGCGGAAGCCGCGCGCGTCGCGATAGATTCGCTCCACCGGCAGGTCGGCCATGAAGCCGGCCCCGCCGAAGATCTGGAGGACCCGGTCGGCCACCCGCCCGACCATCTCGGTGCAGTAGAGCTTGGCGCGCGAGGCGGCGATGCGGGCGTCGGGGTGCCCTTGGTCCGACAGGCGCGCCGCCTTGGCGCAGAGCAGCCGGCCGGCGTCGATCTCCACGTCGCAGTCCGCCAGCATGAAGGCGATGGCCTGATGGTCGGCCAGCCTCTTGCCGAAGGTGGTGCGGTCGCGGGCGTACGGCACTGCCAGATCGATCAGCCGCTGGGCCATGCCGACGCAGCGGCAGGACACGAACAGCCGGTCGTTGTTGATGGTCGCCATCATCACGCCGAAGCCGGCGCCGGGCGCGCCCAGCACATGGTCGTCCGGCACGAAGCAGTCGTCGAAGGCGAGCGCCGACAGGTGGTAGCCGTGCCAGCCCAGCTTGCGGAACCGGCGCTCGACGATGAAGCCCTGCGCCCCGCGCGGCACGATGAAAGTGGTCAGCCGCCCCTTCAGCGGCGCGTCGCGGTCGGTCACCGCCAGCACGATGGTGTGGTCGGCGGTCTCCGCATGCGAGATGAAGGTCTTGGCGCCCGACAGCAGCCAGCCGCCGTCGGTCCGCCGCGCCCGTGTCCTGAGCGCGTTCAGGTCGGACCCGGCGTCCGGCTCGGTCAGGGCGTAGGCGACGGTGCGCTCGCCGCGCATCAGCGGCCCGACGAACCAGTCGCGCTGGGCGGCGTCGGCGAACAGCAGCGACCCCGGCAGATGGCCGCAGGCCTCGGCCAGCGGCATGCTGGTGTGGCCGGTCGCCTCGTCGATGGCCGAGATGGCGACCCGGCTCAACCCCGGCCCGCCGATCTCCTCCGGCATGTTGTAGCCGTAGATGCCGAGGTCGGCGGCCGACCGGCGCAGGTCGCGCATCAGGCCGGGATCGACGTCGTCGGCGCGGTCCACCGCTTCCTCATGCGGCCGCAGGGCGGTCTGGACGAAGCCGCTCACGGTGCGGACCAGCGCGTCGAGTTCGGCGGCATCGTCGCCGGTGGCGGCGGCGGCATAGGTGGACAGGCTGTCGCTCATGATGGCTCCACCGTCTGGCTATCGGCCCAACTCTCGACCCAGCTTTCGATGGCGCCGCGCTGCACCTTGCCGGTGGTGGAGCGGACGATGCGCTCGGGCGGCACGAAGTGGATGGCCTTGGGTTGCTTGAATCCGGCCAGCTCCCGCCGGCACAGGGCGGACAGCTCGGCGGCCTCCAGGCGGGGGTTGGCGGACACCACCACCGCCACCGGGATTTCGCCCCAGCGGTCGTCCTTCCGGCGCACGACCACGGCGTCGCGCACGTCGGGATGGCCGACCAGCACGCGCTCGATCTCCGCCGGGTAGATGTTCTCGCCGCCCGACTTGATCAGGTACTTGGCACGGTCGACGAAATCATAGAGCCCGTCCGGCCGGCGGCGGAGCAGGTCGCCCATGTGGAACCAGCCGTTGCGGAAGTCCTGCCGGGTCGCCGCCTCGTTGTTCCAATAGCCGCTGAACAGCGTCGGGCCGCGCATGGCGAGTTCGCCGATGCCGCCGTCGGGAACGTCGGTGTCGTCCGGGTCGACCAGCCGGATTTCCGCCCCGACGCTCGGCGCCTTGCCGAGATCGCCGGTGGCGCCGCGGGGAAGCTGGCGGCCGGACAGCGGCGGGGTGCCGGTCTCGGTCGATCCGAAACAGTTGAGGAAATCCGCACCCAGCAGCTCGCTCAGCCGCGCCACCTCGGCGGGCGGCGACAGGTCGGCCATCACGCCGCAGGTGCGCAGGCCGAGCGGCCTGACGTCGCGCCGTTCCAGCACCTCGATCATCCGGCCCAGCGTGCCCGGCATGATCGACACCCATTCGAACCGCTCGGTCTCGATCTTGTCGGCGATCCGGTCGGGATCGAAGGCATCGAGCACGATCACCCGCCCGCCGGTCAGCAGGGCATAGTGCGCCGGCTCGGTGCCGCCCATGTGGTAGAGCGGCGGCCAGCACAGGTTGGTGTTGCCCGGCCGCACCCCCAGGTCGAACGGCGCCGCCGTCATGCGGGCCAGCTGGCTGCGATGGGTCAGCACCGCCCCCTTGGGCAGGCCGGTGGTGCCGCTGGTGTAGAGGATCAGCAGGGGATCCTCCGGCTCGGCGACGTCCGGCGGCGTGTCGGCGGAGGCGGCGGCAAGGCGGCGCTCCCACTCCGCGCCGAACCGGATCACCGGGATCCCGGAGGTGGCGGTGTCCGACAGGATGCCCGCATGCCGGGGCGAGACCAGGATCGCCGTCGGCGCGACGAGGCCAATGCAGTGCTCCAGCTCGCGCGGGCTGAGGCGCCAGTTCTGGCAGGCGGTGATCGCTCCCAGCAGGGCGCAGGCGAGCTGCGTCTCGATGTATTCGAGCCGGTTCTCGGACAGCACGGCGACACGGGCGCCGCGCGTCACCCCCAGCGCCGCCAGCGCCGAGGCGCTGCGGTTCACCCGTTCGGCCAGCTGGGCGAAGGTCAGGATGCGGACCTCGTCCTGGCCGTCATCCTCGATGGCGATGCGCTGCGGATAAAGCCGCGCGGTGGAAAGGAACAGGCTTCCCACGGTGGAGGCGGCGGCCCGTGCCACCAGTGCGGCGGCCGGTCGGTCCATGCCGGTTGTCAAACTCATGACCAAGCTCCTCCCTGTATTTCATCGGACTGTTGAGGACTTTATTCCCTTTTATGTCTTAATTATCGGCAGTCCGAATGATGTCGAATATTCCGGTATGCACTCAACGGGGAACTCCGGGAGCCTGCGCGTGGCTGCGTCTCAGCCAGGGCATGGCCCGCCCGCCGAGCGGCCGGCCCAGCAGGCGTCCGGCGACATCGACCGCGTCGATCAGGGCGGGCAGATCGACGCCGGTGGCGAGGCCGGATTTCTCGGCCAGCAGCACGACATCCTCGGTGGCGAGGTTGCCGGCGGCGCCGGGGGCGAAGGGGCAGCCGCCGATCCCGCCGGCACTGGCGTCGAGCCGGCGGATGCCCGCCTCGATGGCGGCATGGGCGTTGGCAATGCCAAAGCCGCGCGTGTCGTGGAAATGCATGCCGATCCGATCCGCCGGCAGGCTGGGAAGCAGCGCCCGCAGCAGGGCGGACACTTGGCCGGGAGCGGCGGCACCGATGGTGTCGGCGATCACCACCTCGCCGGCGCCGATGGCGGCGAAGCGCTCCGCCAGCCGGACGACGGCGGCCGGATCGACCGGCCCTTCGAACGGGCACTCGAAGGCGACGGCGACATAGGCCCGCACCCCGATACCCGCCTCCAGGGCGCGGCCGATCACCTCCTCGGCGGCGGCGGTCGCCCGGTCCAGCGTCATGTTGATGTTGCGCCGGTTCATCTCCTCCGTCGCCGCCACCACCGTGGCGATCTGCGGCGTTCCGCAGGCCAGCGCCCGGTCCAGTCCGCGGCCGTTCATGGCAAGGGCGGAGACCTCGACGCCCGGCAGGGAGCGGGTTCCGGCGACGATCTCCTCGGCATCGGCCATCTGCGGCACCGCCTTGGGCGAGGCGAAGCTGGCGGCTTCGATCCGCGTCAGCCCGGCCTCGGCCAGCCGCCGGATCAGCTCAAGCTTGCCGGCGGTGGGAACGAAGGTCGGCTGGTTCTGCAATCCGTCGCGCGGGGCGACCTCGGTCAACAGCAGGCGGTCCATGGCTCACCCCACCCGTCCGGCACGGCGCAGCTCGCCGATGCGCTCGGGCCCGTAGCCCAGCAGCGTTTCAAGAACGGCGTCGGTGTCGTGGCCCAGCTCCGGCGGGGCGGTGAAGCGGTCGGGCTTGTTTCCTGACAGCTTGCCCCCGGACAGCTTGATCGGGTTGCCCGGCATCCGCACCGTGCCGCCCTGCGACAGCGGCACCTCGACAACCATGTCGCGGGCGACCACCTGGGGATCGGACATCGCCTGGGCGAAATCGTTGACCGGGCCACAGGGCACCCGCGCCTCGCGCAGCCGGGCGAGCCAATTGGCGGAGCTGTCCTTGACCAGTTCCTCCCCGACGATCCGCTCGATCCGTTCCTTGTCGGCGTAGCGGCCGGGTTGCAGGCGGTAGTCCGGCGCCTCCAGTTCCGGCCGCCCGATGACCGGCAGCAGCCGCTCGAAGAAGGCGTCGCCGATGCAGGCGATGATGATGTGGCCGTCGGCCGTCCTGAAGGTGTTGTAGGGGACATGGACGAAATGGCCGTTGCCCAGCCGTTCCGGGACATGCCCGGACATCAGGTGCATCGTGCCCATGTAGTTGAGCAGCGAGATCTGCACGTCCAGCATCGACACGTCGACATGGCGGCCGACGCCGGTCCGCTCCCGCTCCTGCAACGCGGCGAGCACGCCCAGCGCGCCGAACAGCCCGCCGCCCAAGTCGCCGATGGGGATGCCGGAGCGCAACGGCGGCCCGTCGGGCAGGCCGGTGATGCTCATGCCGCCGCCCATCGCCTGCACCACCTGATCGAAGGCCGGCCGGTTCGGATCGGGACCGTCGCCGCCGAAGCCGGTGACCGAACAGGTGACGATGCGCGGATTGACCGCCGACAGCGACGCGAAGTCGATGCCCAGCCGTTCCGTCACCCCGGCGCTGAAATTGTCGAAGACCACGTCGCTCTTGCGGACCAGATCGAGGAAGACCGCGCGCCCCTCCTCGCTTTTCAGGTCGATGCAGACGCTGCGCTTGCCCCGGTTGAGCGTGAGGAAATAGGCCCCCATGCCGTGGCGGGAATAATCGGGATCGCCGGCCAGCAGCTGCCGCGTTCCTTCGCCCCGGCCCGGCGGTTCGACCTTGATCGTCTCGGCCCCCAGATCGGTCAGCAGCATGGTGCCGTAGGGACCGGACAACATGTGCGTCAGGTCGATCAGCCGGATGCCGTTCAGTGGTGCCATGCCCGTCGCCCCAGATGCTTCGTTTGCGGAATGTTTGTTCGCTTATCAAACAGCAAACGCTGTGCCAGTCCGGGGTCCAATGCCGTTATTGTTGAATATCAAGATGTTGATGATTTTCGAGGTCGGGCCGGACGTTTCATGAAACGGATGGACCGTTGCAATGAAACGTGTCATGAAACGTTTGTTTGCAACGCGGATGAAACGCGGCGGCCCCGGCGCTATGCCGCCGGCCCCCTTGAGGGGCGATGGCCGGGAGGAAGGAACCATGCCGATGGCGCTGGGCTATCCGAACACCGGGCGGTTGCGGCTGTGCTTCCTCAGCTACCGCCACCTCACCCGGCTGGCGCGTGCGGTGCTGGACGAATACGCCCAGCGTGCCGAGATCGAGGTGATCGACCAGGCCTATGAGGCGGCGTTGGCGGTGGCGCGGGAGCGCGAGGCGTCGGGCGCGGTGGATGCCTTCGTCAGCGCCGGCGCCAATGCCAGCTACCTGCGCAGCACCGTGAAATCGCCGGTCGCCACCATCAAGGTCGGCGGCTACGACATCCTGCTGGCGCTGCTGAAGGCGCGGGAGCGGTCGAACCGGGTCGGCATCGTCATGCACCGCCGCATCATCCCGGAACTGGACGCCATCAAGGGGCTGCTGCGGACCGAGGTGGAGCAGGGCTGCTACGAGACCCCGGACGAGGCCGTCGCCTGCGTCAAGGGCATGGCGGAGCGCGGCTTTCCCGTCATCATCGGGTCGAGCGTGGTGGTCGAGGCGACCGAACGGCTGGGGATGGAGGGCATCCTGGCCTATTCGGTGGCGGGCGTGCGCCAGGGGCTGGACGACGCGCTGGAAATGGCCCGCATCGCCCGGCTGGAAAACGCCCGCTACAGCCAGCTGAACGGCGTCCTCCGGAATGTCCAGGAGGCGGTGCTGGCCGTCGATCCGGCCGACCGGGTGACGGCGGTCAATCCGGCGATGGAGGCCCTGCTGGGCTTTCCCCCGAACGCCATCCTGGGCCGGGTCGCGGCGGAGGTGGCGCCGGAGCTGTCCCTGCGCGGGGTGCTGGGCAGCGGCGAGGCGGAAAAGGGCAGCGTCCTGACCTTCCGCCGCCGCGACTGGATCGCCAACCGCATCCCGATCCGCGAGCATGGGCAGGTCACCGGCGCCATGATCACCGTCTACGACGCCCGGGCGATCAGCGAGGCGGATGTCAGCCTGCGGTCCCAGACCCGGCGCCGCTCCAACCGGACGACCCGCTACACGCTCGACGACATCCGCGGCGACAGCCCGTCCATCGAGCAGGCGCGCGCCACCGCGCGGCGCTTCGCGGCGAGCGACCTGACGGTGCTGATTTCCGGCGACAGCGGGACGGGGAAGGAGCTGTTCGCCCAGGCCATCCACAATCTCGGCCCGCGTGCCGGACGCCCCTTCGTGGCGATCAACTGCTCGGCCTTCCCCGAATCCCTGCTGGAATCGGAGCTGTTCGGCCACGAGGAAGGCGCCTTCACCGGGGCGCGCAAGGGCGGCAAGGTCGGCTTGTTCGAGGCGGCGCACACCGGCACGCTGTTCCTCGACGAGATCGGCGACATGCCGCTGGCCCTGCAGACCCGGCTGCTGCGCGTGCTCCAGGAGCGCGAGATCGTGCGTCTGGGCAGCGTCGTGCCGGTGCCGGTCGACCTCAGGGTGATCGCGGCCACCCATCAGCCGCTGGAGGAGCTGGTGCCGCAGCGCGCGTTCCGGGCCGACCTGCTGTACCGGCTGAACACGCTGCGCCTGCGCCTGCCTCCGCTGTGCGACCGGGTGGAGGATGTGCCGGTGCTGGCCGAGGGCTTCGTCGCCGCCTGCCTGGAGCGCACCGGGCTCCGGCTGGCGCCTTCGGTCGTCGTCGAGCCTTTGAAATTCCGGCTCGCCACCTACCGGTGGCCGGGCAACGTGCGCGAGTTGGAGAACATCTGCGAGCGCCTGACCATGCTCGTGCTGCAATTCGGCACCGTCGAGGACATTCCCGCCGGGATCCTGCGCCATGACTGCCCGGAGCTGTTTCTCGAACCGCTTGCACAGGACAGGCCGACCGGTCGGGACAGGCACGGGTCAGCCGGCGGGGACGGGAACGACGCACGGGATGTCATCGAAAGCGCCCTGTCCCGCACCCACGGCAATCGGGCGGACGCGGCGCGCCAACTGGGCATCAGCCGCGCGACACTGTGGCGACGCATGCGCCAGCTCGGGCTCGGTGCCTCCACCGACGGCGATGACGCCGCGCGGGACTAGCCGGCACGGATGACGGGACACAGTCGGAAAATCGAAAAGCCCTGGAGTCCGTCGGGCGCTTCGGCAAAGCATCGAACGGACTCCATGGCCGGCCACGCTTGCGGGCCGCCCGCCTTAAGCGCCGGTGAAGTTCGGCGGACGCTTGCCCAGCAGCGCGGCGATGGCTTCCTTGTGGTCGGCGGTCGCATGCGCCAGCGCCTGCATGGCGGCGGACATCTCCAGCAGCGTGTCGAGCTTGACCGTCCAGCCTTCGCGCAGCAGGCGCCTGGTCATGCGCACCACATGGGGCGGATTGACGGCGATCCGCGCGGCCATCGCTCGCGCCTGGGGCAGCAGATCCGCATCGGGAACGACGCGCGACACCAGACCGCAGGCGAGCGCCTCCGCCGCATCGATGACGTCGCCGGTCAGCGCCATCTCGCAGGCCTTGGAAAAGCCGACGACCCGCGGCAGCAGCCAGGCGCCGCCGTCGCCGGGGACGATCCCGACCTTGACGAAGCTCTCGGCGAAGCGTGCGCTCTCGCCGGCGATGCGGATGTCGCACATGCAGGCGAGGTCGCAGCCGGCACCGATGGCCGGACCGTTCACCGCCGCGATCACCGGAACCTCCATCGCCTCCAACAGCAGCGGGATGCGCTGGATGCCCAGCTTGTAGTTCCGGCGCGTCTGGGCGGCGACCTTGTCGTTGAGGCCGCCGCTTTCCCCCATCTTCTTCACGTTCCCGCCGGACGAAAAAGCGCCGCCGGCCCCCGTTACGATGATCACCCGGGTTCCCATGTCCGCGTCGAGACCGCTCAGCGTCTCCACCAGCGCCTCGATCATCTCCGGATCGGAGATCGGGTTGCGCTGCTCCGGCAGGTTCAGGGTGAGCGTGACGATGCCGTCGTCGTTGTCCACCAGCACGAGATTGGTCATCGCGCCTTCCTTTCGTTTTCTCGATGTCGATGAGCGGGGTCCGGCCGCCGGTCAGCGGAGGCCGAGGCCGCGGGCGATGATGCCCCGCAGGATCTCGCGGGTTCCCCCGCGCAGGGAGAAGGACGGCACGTTGAGGATCGTGTGGGCCAGCACCGCGGAGAAATCCCGCGTGGATTGCTGCGACGGCTCCGCATCGACCAGCTGGCGGGCGATGTCCGGGATCTCCTGTTCGAAGATCGCGCCCAGATCCTTGACCAGGGACGCCTGCAATGCCGGATTCTCCCCCATCTGCAACATGCCGGCGACCGAGCGCGACAGGCGCCGCAGCACCAGGAGATGGGCGGTCAGGCGGCCGACCGCCGCCGCCGCATGGTCCGACGGGCTGGGGCCGAGCGCGCGCACCAGTTCGACCAGCAGCGTGAAGGAGGACAGGAAGCGCTCCGGCCCGCTACGCTCGAACGCCAGTTCCCCGACCACCTGGTTCCAGCCGTCTCCGAGCTGGCCGAGAAGGGATGTCGCCGGCAGGAAGACGTCCTCGAACACCACCTCGTTGAAATGATGCTCGCCGGCCAGGTCGGCGATGGGGCGGATGGTGATGCCCGGCGTCTTCAGATCGACCAGGAACTGGCTGGTGCCGCCATGCCGCTCGTCGGAACTGCCGGTCCGGCAGAACAGGATCATGTAGTCGGCATGGTGGGCGTAGGTCGTCCACAGCTTGGTGCCGTTGACGACGAAGCCTCCGTCCACCGGCACGGCGCGCGTCCGCACCGCGGCGAGGTCGGAGCCGGAATCCGGCTCGCTCATGCCGATGCAGAAGAAGCACTCGCCGGCGGTGATGCGCGGCAGGATCGACCGGCGCTGCTCCTCGGTGCCGACCTTCAGAAGCAGCGGTCCGCTCTGGCGGTCGGCGAACCAGTGGGCCGCCACCGGCGCCCCGGCGGCCAGCATCTCCTCCAACACGACATAGCGTTCCAGCGCGCTGCGCTCATGCCCGCCATAGCGCTTCGGCCATGTCATGCCGATCCAGCCGCGCTGCCCGACCTTGCGGCTGAATTCGGCGTCGAAACCGCTCCAGGAGCGCGAGCGGTCCTGTGGGCGGCGGGTGGCCAGCTCCTCCGCCAGGAAGGCGCGGACCTCGGCGCGCAGCTCCTCGACATCCGTGTCGGGAGGGGGCGGAAAGGCGATCAGATCCATGGTCAATTCCTCGATGGCACCGGTGGGATCAGGCGGCGGTGACGAGCGGCCAGAGCCCGTCCGCTCCGGCGCGCCCCACCTCCCGCCCGATCAGGCGGCCCCACTCCCCTTCCCCGCCGAACTCGTCGCGCCAGGACCACAGGCGCTTGGTGAAGAAATGCAGGCTGTGCTCATGGGTGAAGCCCATGGCGCCATGCACCTGATGGGCGATGGCCGCCGCGACGCCGGCCGCCTCGCCGCAGCGGAGTTTGGCCGCCGCAATCGGCAGCAGGGCGCCGCCCTGCGCCACGGCCTCGGCGGCGATGTCGCCGGCGGCACGGGCAGCGGCGGCCTGTCCGGCCAGCACGGCGAGGTGCTGCTGGATGGCCTGGAACTTGCCGATCGGCCGGCCAAACTGGCTGCGCTCGTTGGCATAGGCGGTGGTCATCGCCAGGATGCGGCCCAGCGCCCCGGCCATCGCGATGCTGCGGACCGCGGCGCCCAGCGCATGCAGCTCCGCCGGCGCGATGCCCGGCGAAGGGGCGACGCTCTCCGTCGGCAGCAGCGTCTCGAAGTGCAGGCTGTCGCGCGGCTCGTTCGCCAGATTGACGTCCGGCGCGGTGCCGGCCTGACCGGCGGGCACCAGCGCCACGAAGCTCTGCCCGTCCTGGCCGGCATCGTCGCCGGGATCTTCGCAGCGGGCCAGCACGACGGTGGCGGCGACGCGGCCCCAGGGCACCCGGTGCGCCGTTCCCGACAAAAGCCAGCCGCCGTCCCGCCGCGACAGGGTCAGCCGGTCGTCCGGGCGCACCGGCGCCAGGGTCAGCGGCCCGCCCGGAAGCTCCAGCCCGGCATTCGCCAGGATGCGGTTCGCCAACATGGTTTCCGCCAGCGGCAGCGGCACCGCGAAGGCTCCGGCAAGGCGGATCAGATCCAGCGCCTCCACCAGCGGCAGACCGAAGCCGCCGGCCTCCTCCGGCACCAGGGCGAGCGGAAGCCCCATATCCTCGACCGCCTGCCACTGCGCGTCGAGCCACTGGCCGGATTCGGCCGCCACACGCTGCTTGGCCGTGAACTGTTCTTCAAAAAGCCTGGTCGCCGTATCGACCAGGATCTGGCTGGTGTCGCTCACCATGTGTCTCCCTGTTGCCGGCTTCCGATGTCCGCCTGCGGACGTTGCGGAGGTCAGAGGTCGAGCCGGTAGCGGCGGAGGATGTCCGGGTCCGGGTCGGCGCCCAGGCCGGGACCGTCGGGAATGGCGATGGTGCCGTCGGGACGCGGGAGGCCGACCTCGCCGAACACCGGGGCGTCCAGATCGATGTAGAGCCGCTCGATGGCCCCGATCCCGCCGAAGACCGCGGTCATGTGCAGGGTCGCCAGGAAGCCGGGACCGGAATAGGGCGAGTGCGGGGCGAGCGTCCGGCCGTTCAGCTCGGCAAGCATGCCGACGCGCAGGAACTCGCTGATGCCGCCGACCTTGGTGACGCTGGGCTGGAGATAGTCGATCCCCTCGCAGGCGGCGAGCGGCTTGAACGCCCAGGCGTTCGGCGTGTTCTCGCCGGTGGCGATCGGGACCGGCGCGGCGCGGCGTGTCCTGACCAGCCCGTCCAGATCCTCGGGCGGCCAGACCGGCTCCTCCAGCCATTTCAGCCGGTGGGGGGCCAGCCCCTGCGCCATCTCGACCGCCGTCCCGACATCCCAGGCGCAGTTGACGTCCAGCATCAGCTCGATGCCGTCGCCGACGGTGCGGCGGGCGGCGGCGACCGCCTCGACCGTCTTCTCGTGCAGCTTGATCTCGCGATAGCCGCGCTCCAGCGCCTGGGTGCAGGAGGCGGCGACGATGTCCGGCTCGGTCAGCCGCATCAGGCTGGCATAGACCGGCACCTGTCCCCGCGCATGGCCGCCGGCCAGTTTCCAGACCGGCTGCCCGGCCCGCTTGCCGGCGAGATCCCACAGCGCGATGTCGAGACCGCTCAGCGCATATTGGGTGACGCCGCCGCGTCCGAAGATGTGGAGCGTCTTCTTCAGATCCTCCATCAGCCCGGCGATGTCCGTCACGTCGCGGCCGATGGCGAGCGGCGCCAGGGTCCGTTCGATGAAGGTCTTGGTCACCGGGATGACGTTGTAGCCGAAGGCCTCGCCGTAGCCGGTCAGCCCCTCGTCGGTCTCGACGCGCAGGATCAGGTAGTTGGCGGTGGTCCACAGCGCGCCGCCGAAGCCGGTGACCGGGCCGTTGTGCCGGTAGGGGATGGCGATCGGAATCGCCTCGATGGCGGTGATCTTCATGAGGGTCTCTCGCTGGCAAGGGGGCGGCATCTCAGGGACGGAGGGCGGCGGTTGCCGTGGGGCATCGGCCCGACCCGCGCTCCCCGGATCAGTGCGCGCCGCCGAGATAGACGCGCTGCAACAGGTCGCTGCTCTGGATTTCGGACGGCGTGCCCGCCCCGACGATCCGCCCGGTTTCCGTGAGGTAGCAATAGTCGGCGTGGCGCAGCGCCTTCTCCACCAGCTGTTCGACCAGCAGGATCGCCATGCCGCCCTTGCAGAGGTCGCTGGCGACGTCGAGGATGCGGTCGATGACGATGGGCGCCAGCCCGCCCGACGGCTCGTCGAGGATCAGCAGCTTGGGATCGCCGATCACCCCCTGCCCGACCGCCAGGATCTGCTGCTGGCCGCCGCTGAGGCGCGACGCCTGCTGGGTCCGGCGTTCCGCCAGTTCCGGGAACAGGCTGTAGATACGGTCGAGCTTGGAGCGGTCGCCGCGCGACGCCCGCGCATAGGTGCCGAGGAGCAGGTTGTCCTCGACCGACAGGCCGCCGAACACCCGGTGTCCCTCCAGCACCTGGACGACGCCGGAGCGCACGATGTCGCGCGGCGTCGCCGCACCGATCTCCGCCCCCCCCATGGTGACGCGCCCGGCCTTCTTCGGGATCAGGCCGGAGATGGCGTGCAGCATCGTGCTCTTGCCGGCGCCGTTGCGCCCGAGCAGGACGACGAACTCGCCGCCATGCACCCGGAAGGAGGCGCCGTGCACCACCTCGGCCTTGCCGTAGGCGACATGCAGGTCCGCCACGTCGAGCAGGATCTGATTGGGTCGATTGACTGTGCCCATGTGCATCTCACGCTCCCAGATAGACGCGGATGACTTCGGGATCGCTGCGCACCTCGGCCGGCGTGGCGTGCTTGATCATGCGCCCCAGATTCAGCGTGGTGACGCGGTCGCACACGCTGAACACGAAGTCGGTGTGGTGCTCGACCAGCAGGACGCCGATCCCGGCGTCGCGGAGTGCCGTGACGATGCTGGCGAGATGCTCGATCTCCCCTTCCGTCAGGCCGCCGGCCGGCTCGTCGAGCAGGATGAAGCGGGCGCGCATGACCAGCCCGCGGGCGATCTCCAGGAAACGCTGCTCGGCATGGTCGAGCAGGCTCGCCCGGCGATGGATGGCATAGCCGAGCCCGACGCCGTGCAGCAGCTCCTCCGCCCGGTCGCGCAGCGCGCGCTCCTCCCGGCGGGCGCGCGGCAGCGCCAGGGCGGTCTCCAGGAAGCCGGCGCGGGTCTCGCACCAGCCGCCCAGCATCGCGTTGTCGAGCACGCTGAGGCTGCCGAGCAGGCGGGGCTTCTGGAAGGTGCGGGCGACGCCGACGCGCGGGCGCTGCTGCACCGGCGAGCGCGCCAGCGACTCCCCGTCCAGCCGGATGTCGCCCTCGTCGACCTGGTAATAGCCGGTCAGCAGGTTGAGCAGGGTCGTCTTGCCGCTGCCGTTCGGGCCGATCAGGCCGTGGATTTCGCCTTCCCGCAATTCGAGCGACACGTTGCTGAGCGCCGTCACGCCGCCGAAGCGCTTGCTCACTGTGTCGGCAACCAGCGTGCTCATGATGCGTGCCCCCGTTGGATGTCCTGTCGCATGCCCCGCCGGACGGCGGCGGCCAGGCGGCCGATGTCGGGCTGGAGGCCCTTCGGTTCCGGACCTTTCTTCTGCAGACGGGCCATGACCGACTTGATGACGTGGCCGATGCCCTCCGGCACCACCAGCACCACCGCCAGCAGCAGCAGCCCGTAGAAGAAGTTGCCGAGCTTGGCGAGCGGCGCCACCATCTCGGGCAGGGCGGTCAGGACCACCGTGCCGACGAAGGGGCCGAGAATGCTGCCGCGGCCGCCGATGATGATGCAGACGAAGAAGAACAGCCCCAGCTCGAAGACGAAGGTCTCCGGCGTGATGTAGCTCTGCAGCGAGGCGAACAGCGCGCCGCCGATCCCGGCGGTGACCCCGCTGAAGGTGAAGACGGTGAGCTTCAGCCGGAAGATCGGCACCCCCACCGCGGCGGCGGCCACCTCGCTGTCGCGCAACGCGATCAGCCCCCTGCCCCACATCAGCCGGGCGACGTTCCACGTCATCCAGGTGATCAGCGCCGCGACCAGCAGCACCAGCCAGTAGAAGCCGGTCGGCGTGTCGAAGGGTGCGGCGAAGCCCGGCACCGGAAGCCCGGCGCCGCCGCCGGTCAGGTCGCCCTGGGCCAGCGACAGCTCCGCCATGATCAGGGCGAAGGCCATCGTCGCCATGGCGAAATAGAAGCCGGGAAGGCGCAGCGACGGCAGGCCCAGCAGGAAGCCGCAGAGCCCGCCCAAGCCGCCGGCCAGCGCCAGCGTCAGCAGCGGGTCGACGCCGTAGCGCCCGACGACGATGGCGAAGGCGTAGGAGCCGATGGACAGCAGCCCGACATGGCCGATGGACAGCTGGCCGGTGTAGCCGACCACCAGATTGAGTCCGGAGATCAGCACCCAGTAGACGCCGATCAGCGCCGCGAGGTGGAGCTGGTAGAAGTCGCCGACCCAGAATGGCAGGGTCACCGCCAGGAGGCCGCCGACGGCGAGCGTCCCGAGGCGCGGAAGGGAGGATGTCGTCATACCGGGCGGACCTTCTTGGAGCCGAAGAGACCTTCGGGTTTGACCAGGAGCACGACCATCAGCAGGCCGACCGCGATCGTCTGCTGGTATTCGCCGCCGAACAAATAGGTCGCGAGCGTCTGGAACAGGCCCAGCGCGACGCCGCCGACGAGCGCGCCGACATTGCTGCCCAGCCCGCCGACCGCCAGCGCGATGAAGCCGTAGAGTGTGAGGGTGAGGCCGAGCGCGAAGAAGGCGAAGGTCAGCTGCCCCGCCGCGAAGCCGGCCAGCCCGCCGAGCGCGCCGGCGATGGCGAAGGACAGGGCGCGGGTGCGGTCGGTGGCGATGCCGCGGGCGCGGGCGGCGAAGGCGTCCTCCGACACGGCCTGGAACACCTTGCCGTACATCGTCCGCCGGTAGAAGAATTCGAGCCCGAGCGCCATGGCGACCACCGCCGCGATCGGCAGCCAGTATTTCTGGTCCAGCACGCCGGCCGTGAAATCCTGGTCGGCCAGCCGCGGGAACGGGCGGGGCTCGGTGCCCCACCACAGGCCGACCGCCTGCTGCACCATCGTCGCCAGCGCCAGCGTGCTGAGCAGCCAGAGATGCTCGTCGGAGCGGGCAAGGACGCGGCGGATGGCGATGACTTCGGTCAGCAGGCCGAAGGCCGCCCCGACCAGCACCGCCCCGACCAGCGCCACCGGCGCCGGAAGCCCGAGATCGAGCATGAAGTAGGCGCCGAAGACACCGCCAAGCATGCAGATGTGGCCGGTCGTCACGCTCAGGACCTTGGAGGTCGAGAACATGATGTTGTAGGCGAGGCCCGTCGCCGCGTAGAGCGCGCCGATCGCCAGCCCCGACACCAGAACGGTAAGCATGCTGCCCATCCGTTTGTGAATTGCTGCGGAATTGCAAGACGGCGCGAATGCAGACCTTGCGGCCCGATGCGGGCCGCCGGTCGCCGGCCCGCGCCGGGGCCGTGAAGCCTCAAGTCCTAGCCGGCGTGGCCGGCTCGGCCGGGTCAGTGCGGGGCGGCCTCGAAGCTGCCGTCCTTGAAGGTGTTGGCCTTGTTGATCACGATGCCGGAGTCCGGGAAGCCGTTGCGCTGCTTCGGGCCCCAGCTGTAATCGGCATAGGTGCCCTTGAGGTTCTGGGTGTTTTCCAGCGCCTTCTGGACGGCGGCCTTGTCGGTCGATCCCGCCGTCTTCACCGCATGCTCGATGATCTTGACGGTGTCGTAGCCCAGCGTGACCCACCAGAAGGTGAAGTTGATGGTGCCGCCGAACTCCGGCCGCATCTTGTCCATCAGCGCGGTGGTCGGGCCGGGAAGCTTGCCGTCCACACCGTAGGTCGTGCTGCTGTAGCCGGCGGCATAGGTCTGCTCCCAGTATTCCGGCTTGTTCAGCAGATCCTTGATCGGGAGGCCCATGATGGCCGGATGGCCGACGACCGGCACGTCCCACTGCATGTTGCCCCGCGCGTTCAGCACGCGGGCGAGCAGGCCGGTGGCGGCCGACCATGGCATGACGACGTCGGCCCCGGCGGCCCGCGCCTTGGTCATCTCGTCGGTCAGGTCGGTCTTGTTGGCGTCGATCAGCACGCTGTAGACCGGCTTGATCCCGGCATCGGCCAGCAGCGCCTCGGCCTTCTTGGCGCTGGAGGTGCCGTAGCCGGTGGTGTCGCCGATGATCGCCACCTTGCTGCGCTTCAGCGTCTTGATGGCATAGTCGTTGGCGCTGCCGATCCACTGCTCGTTGGTGGCGATGGCCCGGAAGGCGCGCGGGTATTTCTGCGGATCGGTCAGCTCGTCCACCGTGCCGATGATGATGTTCGGCACGCCGGCACGGGCGAGGATGGGAACGGTGGCGAGCGATTCGCCGGAATTCACCGGGCCGATGACGAAGTCCACCTTCTCGCTGAGCACGAGCTGCTGCGCGAAATTGACCGCCTTGGTCGGATCGCCGGCGGTGTCGCGGGTGATCAGCTCGATCTTCCGCCCGTCGATGCCGCCGGCCTTGTTGATCTCGTCGACGGCGAACTTGACGCCCTGGTTCTCGGCGACGGCCGCCGACGACAGCGGGCCGGTCAGCGAGGACAGCCAGCCGATCTTCACCGGCGTCGTGTCGGCCCCGGCGGTACCGGCGAACAGGCCGACCGCCAGGGCGAGGCCCGCGGCGCTCACGGTTGCGGGGCCGAGGTGCATCCTGGCGGGAATCCGGTCGGTGGTCATGGTTCCTCCCTTCTTATGTATCGTGCTTTAGACTGATCATCTCCGAGCCCAACATTATTTCGCAAGACATTTTTCATTCCGCGCCATTTTTTTGTCGGAAGATGTCGTAGGGGCAGAAGAACCCATTCCCGGTTGTGGTTGGGTTCCAAACACCGCTTTTTTGCCGGTTGATGGGAAATTCGTGCGAAGTTTCGCCGGTCCCAGCTCTGGCGAAGTCGATGCAAAGGGCCGATCCTCACCGGTTGGGGAACGGTTCCCAGTGATCGGCACACCGGAGCGATCTGGATGAGCGGCGTATTTTGATATGAACTATGCACTGAATGAAAAAACTGTTGCAACTTACGCCATCAGGCGCGACGATGCGCCCCAAGAACAATCACCATTGTGAACTGTCCGCCCCCGTCTCATGAGACGGGGGCCGCGGCAGGCGGGAGGCAGGGCTTTGCGCATCTCCGACATCGAACTGGCCGCGGTCGACCTGCAACTGGACCGGCCGCTGCGCACCGCGATCCACGAGATCAGCACGGTGTCTTGCCTGCTGTTGACCGTCAGGACCGACGAAGGGGTGTCGGGCGAAGGGTATGGCTTCTGCTTCGGCATCGACCGCCTGCGCTCCATCGCCCAGCTGGCGGCCAGCCTGAAGCCGAAGCTGATCGGCCGCGATCCCTTCCAGGTCGAAGCCCTGTGGTCCGACCTGTTCCGCCATCTGAATTTCTGCGGGCAGGCGGGGCTGGCCCTGCATGCCATGACGCCCATCGACGTCGCCTGCTGGGACATCATCGGCAAGGTGGCGAACCAGCCGCTCTACCGGCTGTTCGGCGCCCACCGCGACCGCGTGCCGGTCTATGCCAGCGGCGGGCTGTGGCTGTCCTCCGGCCTGGACGAACTGCGGCAGGAGGCGCGGGCCTTCGTCGACCAGGGCTTCAAGGCGATGAAGCTGCGCCTCGGCTCGCCGCGCTGGCAGGACGACATCGCCCGCATCGAGGCGGTGCGCGACGCCATCGGGCCGGACATCGGCCTGATGGTGGACGCCAACCAGGGACTCGCCCCGGCCCATGCCCTGCGGCTCGGCCGCGCGCTGGAGGCGTTCGAGCTGGTGTGGTTCGAGGAACCCGTCCCGACCTGGAACGACGAGGGAAGCGCCGCCCTGGCGGCGGCGCTCGACACCCCGATCGCCAGCGGCGAGACCGAATACACGCGCTACGGCCTGAAACGGCAGATCCAGGCCCGCGCCGCCGACATCCTGATGCCCGACCTGCAACGCATGGGCGGCTACACCGAGTTCCGCAAGGCAATCGGGCTGATGGCGGCGCACGACGTGCCCTTCTCGCCCCACATCTTCACCGAACACAGCCTGCATCTGGTGGCGTCGTCGGCCGGCGCCATCCATGCCGAACACATGCCGTGGTTCGGGCCGCTGTTCCGCGAGGCGATGGCCGTCGAGACGGACGGCACCATCCTGGTGCCGGATCGCCCCGGCGTCGGCTTCACCTTCGATTGGGACCGCCTGGACCCGATGCGCGCCGCGCTCTGACAGCGGCCACGGGGCAGCGGCCACAGGGCAGCGGCCACAGGGGCAGTAGCCATGGCGCAGCGCAAACGGGCCGCATCGGGCCACGGCCACAGACGAGTATGGATCGAAGAAATGACAGTGTTCGATGGCGGCGCGGCGCCGGATGCGGCCCGCTCCCTGGGACCCCTCCACGGCATCCGCGTCCTCGACCTTTCCCGTGTCCTGGCCGGTCCCTGGTGCACCCAGTGCCTGGCCGACCTGGGCGCGCAGGTCCTGAAGATCGAGAGCCCCGGCGACGGGGACGAGACCCGGAGCTGGGGTCCGCCCTACATGGGCGATCTGGCCGCCTACTACACCTGCGCCAACCGGTCGAAGCACAGCCTGACCGTCGACCTCAAGAGCGCCGAGGGCCAGCGCCTTATCCGCGATCTGGCCGCCGAGGCCGATGTCCTGATCGAAAACTTCAAGCTCGGCACCCTCGACCGCTTCGGGCTCGGCTATGACGACCTGAAGCCGGTCAACCCGGCCCTGATCTATTGCTCGGTCTCCGGCTATGGCCGGACGGGGCCGGAAGCGGCCCGCGCCGGCTATGACTTCGTCATCCAGGGCGAGACCGGCCTGATGTCGGTGACCGGATTTCCCGACGGGCCGCCGACCAAGGTCGGCGTCGCCGTCTCCGATCTCTTCTCGGGCCTCTATGCCTCGCAGGCGATCCTGGCCGCCCTGCTCGGCCGCCAGCGGACGGGGCGCGGACAGTTCCTCGACGTGGCACTGTTCGACTGCCAGCTGGCGGCGATGGCCAATGTCGCCGCCGGAGCCCTCGCCACCGGGGCGGAGTCACGGCGCTACGGCAATGCCCATCCCAACGTCGTGCCCTACGAGGTGTTCGAGACGTCCGACGGGCCGTTCGTGCTCGCCATCGGCAACGACCGGCAGTTCCGCACGCTGTGCGAATCCGTGCTCGAGGACATCGCGATGCGCGACGATCCGGCCTTCCGCACCAACGCCGACCGCGTCGCCAACCGCGTCCTGCTCAGCCGGCGGCTCGCCGCCCGGTTCCGCGAGCGGCCCCGCGCCCACTGGATGGAGCGGCTCGCCGCCCGCAGCCTGCCCGCCGGCGCGGTGCGCTCCGTCGTCCAGGCGCTCGCCTCCGATCAGGTCGCGGGGCGCAACCTGCTCCACAGCTTCGAGACCGCGGGCGGCGGGCCAATTCGCGTCGTCGGCTATCCGGTGAAGTTCGAGGATGGCCTGCCGCCGCCCGGCCGTCCCCCGCCCAGGGTGAAGGCGGCGGGGAGATCGCAAAGCAGTGGCTGGAGCCCCGGCCGGGAGCCGGTCCGACCCCATGACACGCAAAAACCTTGACACATCTTCCGGGAGAGCACAGGTCCGACGGCTGGGCCGGCCTGCCGCCCAGTCTCACGGCAGGACAACGACACAGGGCACAGCCATGGTGAAAAGCGCGGACGAGGAACGGACCAAGGCCGGCAACGACGGCGAGCGCGAAGGACCGGCCGGCACGCTCGCCCGCGGGCTGGCGATCCTCGACGCCATCGTCGATGCACCGCAGCCGCTGATGCTCGGCGAGGTCGCGGCGCTGACCCGCCTGGACCAGAGCACGACGCTGCGCCTGCTGCGCACGCTGGAGGACAGCGGCTACGTCGTCCGCCTGGCCGATTCCAAACGCTATGCGCCGTCGCCCAAGGGCCTGCTGCCGCTGCCGCTGATGCATCCCATCAACCAGCTTCGGCGGGAATCGCACTCCGTGCTGATCGAGCTGGCGCGCAACCTGCGGGAAACCGTGGTGCTCGTCCTCTATCTCAGCACCGAGCGGATGGTGACCGACATCGCCCAGGCTCCGGGATCGCTGTCGCCCTACTACAACACCTGGCTCCAGGGGCCGCTGCACGGCTCCGGCTCCGGCAAGGCGCTGCTGCTCAGCCTCGACCCGGAACAGCGTGCCGCCGTCCTCGGGCCGGAGCCCTACAAGGTCTACACCCCGCAGACGATCGTCGACCGCGCCGGGCTGGACGAGGATCTGCGTGTCTCCGCCCTGCGGGGCTATGTGGTGGCGCATGACGAACACCATGTCGGCCTGACCGCCATCGCGGCCAACATCCCCAC
Organism: Azospirillum sp. UENF 112521; assembly: GCF_058780665.1. NCBI lineage: Bacteria > Pseudomonadati > Pseudomonadota > Alphaproteobacteria > Rhodospirillales > Azospirillaceae > Azospirillum > Azospirillum sp. UENF 112521. Next base: position 224,829 of record NZ_JBSNCI010000007.1, on the reverse strand, counting down.
CTGGAACAACGGCCATGTCGGCTGTCTGGTGGTGACCGGGCATTCCCGCGACATGGACGAGGCCAGGATCGCCGGCATCGGCGAGGAGCTGGTCCGGGTGGCGAAGCTGATGCCCTACCAGCTCGGCAGCCTCCGCTCCGTCGCGCATGTCGTGGGGAAGTGACCGTCTCGACACTCACAATCGATCCGAAGGGAGAGAAGCCATGCCTATCGTCAACATCACCCTGATCAAGGGCCGGTCGCAGGAGAAGAAGGCCGCGATGTACCGCGAGGTCACGGAGGCGATCCACCGCACCCTCGGCGCGCCGCGTGAAAGCGTGCGCATCATGGTGAACGAGATCGAGCCCGAGCATTTCGCCGTCGCCGGAGAGGCCAAGACCGGCCCGTCGTCGTAACGCGCCGGCCTTAAACCACCGCACATCGCTGACGTGAAGCGACGCTTCGGCCGACGGCCGGAGCGACGGGAGTCGTGCGTCCGCAAGGCAAGGCGACGGACCGCCGCCTTGCCGACGCACTGGAAAGGATGATCTCGATGAACAACGGATCCGCCCCGGCCACCGGTGGGCGCCTTCTGGTCGACATGCTGCGCCTGAACGGGGTCGACCGGATTTTCTGCGTGCCGGGCGAAAGCTACCTCGCCGTGCTCGATGCGCTGGTCGATGCCCCGGAGATCGCGGTCACCATCTGCCGGCACGAGGGCGGAGCGGCGATGATGGCCGAAGCCTACGGCAAATGCACCGGCCGCCCCGGCATCTGCTTCGTCACCCGCGGACCGGGCGCCACCAACGCCAGCCACGGCGTCCACATCGCGCACCAGGATTCCACGCCGATGATCCTCTTCATCGGCCAGATCGAACGGAGCGCGCAGGAGCGCGAGGCCTTCCAGGAGGTCGATTACCGCCGCATGTACGGCCCGCTCAGCAAATGGGTGGCGCAGATCGACGAGGCCGGCCGCATCCCCGAGATGGTAGGCCGCGCCTTCTACACGGCAACGTCCGGCCGTCCGGGACCGGTGGTGCTTGCCCTTCCGGAGGACATGCTTGTCGAACGGGCGGCCCCCCGCCCGGCCGCACCCTATCGCCCGGTCGAGCCCGGCCTGCGGCCGGAGGATCTGGCGGAGCTGGAGCGGCTGCTGGGTGCTGCCGAAAGGCCGCTCCTGCTGGTCGGCGGCGGCGGCTGGACCGCGGAGGCCTGCGACGACATTCGCCGCTTCGCCGAAGCATGGGACCTGCCGGTCGGCGTGTCCTTCCGCTCGCAGGATCTGTTCGACAACGCCCATCCCAACTATGCCGGCGATCTCGGCCTCGGCGTCAACCCCGCCCTGGCCAGGACCGTCCGGGAGGCCGACCTGCTGCTCGTCGTCGGTCCGCGGCTGGGAGAGGCGACGACCGGCGGCTACACGCTGCTCGACATCCCATGCCCGCGCCAGACCCTGGTGCATGTCCATGCCGGGGTCGAGGAGCTGGGCCGCGTCTACCAGCCGGCGCTCGCCATCAATGCCGGCATGCGCACGACCGCCAGGGCGCTCGCCGCACTGGCACCGCCGGCCTCCCGCCGGAACCCGGAACGGCTCCGGGAACGCACCAAGGCCATCCACGACGCCTATCTCGCCTGGACCGATCCGCCGTCCATCCCCGGCCCGCTGCAGATGGGCGAGATCATGGGCTGGCTGCGCGAAACCCTGCCGCCGGACACCATCGTCACCAACGGGGCCGGCAATTTCGCCATCTGGCCGAACCGCTTCCACCGCTACCGCCGGTTCCGCACCATGCTGGCGCCGACCTCCGGTTCGATGGGCTATGGCATCCCCGCGGCAATCGCGGCGAAGCTGCTGCATCCGGAGCGCCCAGTGGTGGCCTTCGCCGGCGACGGCTGCTTCATGATGAGCGTGCAGGAACTCGCGACCGCCGCGCAGTACGAGGCGGCGATCGTGGTGGTGCTGGTCAACAACGGCATGTTCGGCACCATCCGCATGCATCAAGAGCGCGAATACCCCCGGCGCGTCAGCGGCACCGAGCTGAAGAATCCCGACTTCGTCACCCTGGCGCAGAGCTTCGGCGCCCATGCCGAACGCATCACCCGGACCGAAGAGTTCATGCCGGCCTTCGAGCGCGCCATGGCGGCAGGACGCCTCGCCCTGCTGGAACTGGTCATCGATCCGGAAGCCATCAGCCCGACGCACACGGTGACGAGCCTGCGCGAACAGGCGGACCGCGCCCGCGGCGCCTGACCGCCGGCCGGCACGGAAAACCGGCCCGATGAATGAGGGCCGGCAAAAGGCCCGATGAACCGGAGTTGTCCCGCCCTCCCGCCGACCAGGAACCCAGGAACCCAGGACCCTCACGACATGCTGACCTTCGACGATTGCCTCGCGCTCACCGACCTTCCCGCCGACAGGCTGCCGCTGGTGGACGGCATGGGGACCGTCTCCGCCTTCCTGCTGATGTCCGACAGCGCCGCCGCGGATGCCGGCTGCTCCCAGGATGCCAGTCCGGAGACGCAACCATGAAACACAACCACATCGCCGGCCGCTGGGTGGCCGGCGGCGACGGCATCGACAACGTCAATCCGTCCGACACCACCGACATCGTCGGCAGCTATGCCGTCGCCGACGGCGGCATGGTGGCGGAGGCGGCCCAGGCCGCAAGGGCCGCCTTTCCGGCCTGGGCGCGCAGCACCCCCCAGCAGCGCGCCGATATCCTCGATGCCGTCGGCAGCGAACTGCTCGCGCGCAAGGAGGAGCTTGGAACCCTGCTGTCGCGGGAGGAAGGGAAGATCCTGGCGGACGGCATCGCCGAAGTGGTCCGCGCCGCCCAGGTCTTCAAATTCTTTGCCGGCGAGGCCCTGCGCATCCCCGGCGAGAAGGTCGCGTCCACGCGGCCGGGGGTCGAGGTCGACATCCTGCGCGAGCCGGTGGGCGTGATCGGCATCATCACGCCGTGGAACTTCCCGATGGCCATTCCGGCCTGGAAGATCGCCCCGGCGCTCGCCTACGGCAACTGCGTGGTTTTCAAGCCCGCCGAACTCGTTCCCGGATCGGCCTGGGCGCTGGCCGAGATCGTCGCGCGCGCAGGCGTGCCGGCCGGCGTGTTCAATCTCGTCATGGGGCCGGGGTCGCTGATCGGCGACGCCCTGGTCGACGGGGTGGATGCCGTGACCTTCACCGGCTCGGTCGCCACCGGACGCCGGGTGGCGCAGCGGGCCGTCGGTCGCATGATCCGATGCCAGCTCGAGATGGGCGGCAAGAACCCGATGGTCGTGCTGGATGATGCCGACCTCGACATCGCCGTCGATGCCGCGGTGAACGGGTCCTTCTTCCAGACCGGCCAGCGCTGCACCGCCTCGTCCCGCCTTGTCGTCACCGAAGGCATCCATGACCGGTTCGTCGCCGCGGTGACGGAACGGCTGGAGCGGCTCGCGGTCGGTCATGCGCTGAAGCCGGGAACCGAGATCGGACCAGTGGTGGACAGCCGGCAGCTGGAGCAGGACCTGTCCTACATCGCCATTGCCGAGCAGGAGGGGGCGCGGCGGCAGTGCGGCGGGCAGCGGCTGACCAGGGAAACGCCCGGCTTCTATCTTTCGCCCTGCCTGTTCACCGAAACCACCAACGCCATGCGCATCAACCGCGAGGAGGTGTTCGGGCCGGTCGCCGGCGTCATCCGCGTCCGGGATTACGACGAGGCGCTCAGTGTGGCGAACGACACCCCCTTCGGCCTGTCGTCGGGCATCTGCACCGGTTCGCTGAAACATGCGACCCATTTCCGCGCCAACTCCGCGGCTGGGCTGGTCATGGTCAATCTGCCGACCGCCGGCCTGGACTTCCATGTTCCGTTCGGCGGACGCAAGGGCTCCAGCCATGGCCCGCGCGAACAGGGCCGTTATGCGGTGGAGTTCTACACCTCCGTCAAGACCGCCTATGTGCGGGCCGGGTGAGGAAACGGCAGGCTCAAGGCCCCGGCATAAACGTCAGGGTCGCCATTCAAAGGGATTTTTTCCTTTACATTGACAATATGCCTGAGCGGCGGCAGTGTCGTCGGCACCAGCGGGCCAGCAACGCCCGCAAATTCCCCAACCCCTCCCTGCCCGCCCCAGGAGTTCGTGTGCCATGAGCCTTGCCGCCATGGGCGACGCCGCGTGCATTGCCGTCGCCGCCATCGCCGTGCCCGACAGCCATGCCCGCCGCCGCATCGACGACGACGGGCTGGATTCGCTCGCCCGATCCATCGAGGAGGTCGGGCTGTTGCAGCCCATCATGGTCCGTCCGCTGGGGAATGGGCGTTACGAGCTGCTGGCCGGTGCGAGGCGGCTGCGCGCGATGCAGGCGCTGGGCCGGGCCGGCGTGCCGGCGGTGCCGGTGACCAACGAAGGCGCTGCAGTGCTGTCGCTGGTGGAGAACATGCAGCGCCAGGGGCTGGACGCGCTGGAGCTGGCTGAAGCGCTCCAGCGGCTGGTGGAGCGGGGCTGGGGACGCGAAGCGCTGGCCCGGCTGGTCGGGCGCAGCACGAGCTGGATCGGCGACATGCTGGGCCTGAACCGGCTGCCGGACTGGATCAAGGCGGAATACCCGCAGGCGCGGCGGGTGGTGTCGCGCTCGCTGCTGGTGGAGATCGCGCGGGTGCGCGACGATGCGGCGCAGGCGGAGCTGTGGCGGCAGGCGGCGGGCGGAGCGCTCACCGTGCGCCAGGCCCGGCAGCTGCGGCGCGAGGCGCTGCCGGCAGTGCCGCGCGCCTTGTCGGCGGTGCGGCGCTGCGTCCGCCAGCTGGACCGGATCGACACGGCGCCGGCTCTGGCGGAGAAGGACCGCTCGGCGCTGCTGGCCCTGCGCGACAGGATCGACCTGCTGCTCGCAGGCGGGAGCGAGGAAGGGGCCGAAAACGGGGCAGAGAGTGGCGCCGAGAACGGAAAGGCCTGACCGCCGCTGCGGACAGGCCTTCCGGTCCGGCCGGGACGCCGTTCAGCGCACGGCCTCGCCCAGGCTCAGCATCAGGCGGTTGGCCCAGGCGAAGATCGCGACCGCCAGGACGAGATCCAGGATCTCGCCGTCCTCCACCCCGGCCCGGCGAAGCGTTGCGACATCCTCCTCCGCCAGGGCGGCCGGCGTGACGGTCAGGCGGGCGGCGGCCTGGGCGATGGCCTGCCGGCGCGGATCGTCCTGGCCGGAAATCCCCTGCGCGAACAGCAGATCGACCGCGTCCCTGCCCCCGGTCAGCTCGACGAAGCGGCGGGCGTGGACGGAGGCGCAATAGACACAGCCGTTCAGCACCGATTCCACGGCGGTCGCGAACTCGCGCTCGGCCCGGGCCAAGCCGCGCGGGGCGTACATGATGCCGTTAAACAGCGGCGTGCGGTGCAGAAGCGATTCCGGCTCATGCGCCAGCACCAGCGAATAGGCGCCGATGGCGATGTTGGACGGCGTCACCGCCAGGGCGAGCCGCTGCTCCTCCGTCGCATCCTCCAGCACCACGGGGGGCAGCCAGGGCTTCCAGTCCAGCACGTCGGTGGTGAAGCCGATGTCCGCATCGACCGGCACCGGTGCCCCGGCGGGCAGCGGGCCGGACGGCGGTTCCGCCGCATCCCCTGCCGCATCCCCCGCCACACCCCCAGCCAGCGCCCGCAGACCGGCCAGCAGGCGGACCTGATAATTCACCAGTGCGATCAGTTGCGACAGCGCGACGATGCCGTGCGCATCCAGCCCCGCCGCCTCCAGCACGCCCAGATGCTCCGGCCGGGACTCGCGCGGGGACCGGGTGACCCGCTCCGCATGGGCGACCAGGGCCGGGCGGGCGTCGGCGCCGGCGGCGAGCCCGCGGTAATGGGCGGCGAGCGCGTCGTTGCCGGCCAGCGCCGCAATGCGTTCCGCCACCGCGGCGCGCTCGGCGGCCGGAAACAGGCCGGGCCGCCGCGGCGCCAGCAGGGCGTCGTGCGCCGCCTGGGTGCGGGTGCGGATCTCCGCCCGTCGGGCGCGCAGGGCCAGCAGCGGGGAGGCGTCGGACAGGCCGGCCAGCCGGTCGATCAGGTCGGGGGCGACCGGGGCGATTTCGCCACCGGTGGCGCTGCTGGTGGCGGTCATTGGAAATCCTCCGCTTCGGTCCATTCGTCGCCCAGCAGTTCCGGCGTCTCGAATTCGATCAGCCGCTGCCAGTGCTCATCGTAATCCTCGGTGAACAGCGCCGCGGTGATGCTGTCGGCCAGACGCTCCGCCCCGGCGCTGATGCCGGGGATGTCGCCGGTCACCTTGCCGTGGCTCAGCACCGCGGCGTAGTTGAAGGCATGGATGCGGTTCAGCCAGGGCGCCTCGCCGGGGATGCGCTCGAGGAACTCGAAATCGGCGCCGAGATAGGGATGCTGGGCGAATTCGCCGGCCTCATGGCCGGGAAGGACATAGCGGTCGCGCCACAGCAGCGTATGGCGGGCGATTTCCGCCAGCTCCGGCCGCTGTTCCCAATCCAGCGCAAAGCCGGTGGCGAGGATGACGTGGTCGACCGTCACCGTGCCGCGTCCGGTGCGCAGGACCAGACGGCCGCCCTCGGCCTCCGCCGCCTCGACGGCGCAGCCGGTCAGCAGCGAGAAGTTGGGATGGCGCGAGCAGCGCAGCATGGAATTGTGCGGCGCCGGCACGCCGGTGTCGGCGATGTACTGGTTGTAGGCCCAGCGCCGCTCGTCCGACAGGGTGTGGAAGCCCAGCACGATGCCGGGATGGCCGGCGCCCAGGCTCTTGTTGATGCGCGGCAGCTCCGCCCGGCGGATCAGCATGTAGACCTTGGCGGCGCCCCGCTCCAGCGCCTCCGCCGCATTGTCCACCGCGCCGGCGCCGGCACCGAGCACCGCCACCGTCCTGCCCTTCAGGCCATCGAAGTCGATGGGCTCATGGGCATGGCTCCAGAACCGCTTGTCCACCGCCTTCCAGAAGGCCGGGACGAAGGGGCCGCCCAGACCGTCGCGCCCGTTCGCCAGGATCACCCGGCGCGCCCGCACCCGCTGCCGCCCCTCCGGACCGTCGAGGTCGAGGGTCACGCCGTCGGCGTCGCCGGAGATCGCCGTCAAGGCGGTGTCGTTCCGCACCGGCGCGCCGGTGACGCGGCGGTACCAGGTCAGGTAGTCCAGCCATTGCAGACGCGGGATGCGGAACAGCGCATCCCAGGCGGTGCGGCCGAACTGCGCCTCATACCAGGCGCGGAAGGTCAGGTTGGCGAAGCCCAGCGCCGGACCGGTCAGCGTCTTGGGCGACCGCAGGGTCTCCATGCGGGCATAGGTCCCCCATGGCCCCTCGCGGCCGGCAGGCGCCCGGTCGAACAGCCGGACGTTGGAGATGCCGACCTTGCGCAGGGCGAAGGCGGCGGTCAGCCCGGCCATGCCGGCGCCGACGATGGCGACGTCGAGCATACCGTCCCGTGCCGGCACCCAGTCGGCCGGCGGCAGGGTGAGCAGGTCGAGATCGCGGGCGAGCCGCGCCTCCAGCTCCTCCAGCGAACGGGGGCCGGGGTCTGCAACGGTGGAAGGCACGGCGGGGTTGTCCTTGGTCATCGGAAGAGGGTCCTGTCGGAAATGCTGCGTCAGGCGGGCTGCGTCAGGCTGCCTGGGCACCGCCCAGATAGGCGTCGCGAATCTGCGGGTCGCGGGCGAGGTCGGCGGCCGGGCCGGACAGCACGATGCGTCCGGTCTGCAGCACATAGCCGCGATGGGCGATCTGCAGCGCGAGGCTGGCGTTCTGTTCCACCATGAAGATGCTCACGCCCTGCCGGTTGATGGTCTGGATCATCTCCAGCACGCGGTCGACATGCAAGGGCGACAGGCCCATCGTCGGCTCGTCCATCACGATCAGCCGCGGACGGCCCATCAGGGCGCGGGCCATCGCCACCATCTGCTGCTCCCCGCCCGACAGGGTGCCGGCCTGCTGGGCATGGCGTTCGCGCAGCCTGGGGAACAGGTCGAGGACGCCGTCGTAATCCTCCGCCACCGTGTGCGCGTCGCTGCGGGTGTAGGCGCCCATCAGCACATTCTCGCGCACCGTCATGGTGCCGAACAGGCGGCGGGATTCCGGGACCGAGCCGATGCCGCGCCGGACGATCTGCGGCGTGGTCAGGCCGGTCAGCGGCTGCCCGTCGAACACCACCTGCCCGGAGCGCGGCTTCAGCAGCCCCAGGATGATCTTCATCGTGGTGGATTTGCCGCTGGCGTTGCCGCCCAGCAGGCAGACGATCTGCCCGCGCGGCACCTCCAGCGACAGGTCGAAATGGACCTGCACCGGCCCGTAGAAGCTGTTCACGCGGTCGAGCCGCAGCAAGGCGTCGGTCATTCCGCCGGTCCCCCTCAATGCGCGATCCGGACCGGGACGGTGGCGTCCCCGTCCTGGCCCGCATCCTGGCCCACATCCTGATTGGCGGCACCCACCGCCTTGTGGCCGAGATAGGCCTCGATCACCGCCGGATCGTTGGCGACGGCGGCAGGCAACCCCTCGGCGATGCGGGCGCCATGGTCCATCACCACCACCCGGTCGGACAACTGCATCACCAGATCCAGCTTGTGCTCGATCAGCAGGATGGTCAGGCCGCGCGCCTTCAGGCCCCGGATGATCTCCAGCATCTCCGCCGTCTCGGTCGGGTTCATGCCGGCGGTCGGCTCGTCCAGCAGCAGCAGGCGGGGCTGCAGGGCCAGCGCGCGGGCGATCTCCACCCGGCGGCGGTTGGCGTAGGACAGGCTGTGCGCCGGCTTGTCGAGGCGCGGGGTCAGCCGCTCGCCGAACATCCGGACGATCTCCCTCGCCTCGGCGCGCAGCCGCTCCTCCTCCGCCCGGACGGAGGCGGGACGGATCAGCGCCAACGCAAGCTCGACCAGCGGCCCCACCACCGGAATCCGCGGCTTCACCGCCCGCAGCCGGGTGTGGGCGCCGACCAGCACATTGTCGAGCACGCTGAGGTTGCCGAACACCCGGCCATGCTGGAAGCTGCGGGCGAGCCCGAGCGCGGCCAGCCGCTCGGCGGAGAGGCCGGTGACGTCGCGGCCCTCGAAGGTGACGGACCCGGCATCCGGCACGTCGAGCCCGGAGATCAGGTTGAACAGGGTGGTCTTGCCGGCGCCGTTCGGGCCGATGACACTGACCAGCTCGCCCTGCCCCACCGTCAACGACAGGCCGTTGACCGCGGTCAGCCCGCCGAAGCGGCGGGTCAGGCCGGCGATCTCGAGAAGAGGCGTTGTCGATTGCTTCGCCATGGCGTCCTCACACCGTTCCCAGAAGGCCCTGCGGGCGGAAGCGGATCAGCAGCAGCAGGACGACGCCGTAGATCAGCATGCGGTATTCGGCCGCCGCGCGGAACAGCTCCGGCAGCCCGACCAGCACCGCGGCTCCCAGCACGGCCCCGGCGACATTGCCGAGCCCGCCGAGGATGACCATGGTCAGCGCCAGCATCGACACCGGCGCCGGGAAGGTCTCGTGGTTGATGTAGGAGTAGAAATGCGCCATCAGCGCGCCGCCCACCCCGGCGATGAATCCCGCCACCGCGAAGGCCAGCCCCTTGTAGCGGTTGAGATCGACGCCGTAGGAGCGCGCCGCCACGTCGTCCTCGCGGATCGCCCGCAGCGTGCGGCCGAGATGGGAGTTCAGCAGGCGGGATTGCAGGGCGGCGAAGGCCAGCAGGACCGCCAGCGGCACCCAATAGACCCATTGTCCGCTGACCAGCGGCTTGCCGGCCACCGACAGCGGCGGGATGCCGGTGACGCCGATCGGACCGCGGGTCAGGCTTTCCCAGTTGAGGATGACCAGCGTCACGATCTCGCCCACCGCCAGCGTGGCGATAGAAACGTAATGGCCGCGCAGCCGGAAGGCGGGATAGACCAGCGCCGTGCCCAGCGCCGCCGCCACCAGCCCGGCCAGCGGCACCGCCAGCAGCACCGGCACCCCGGCATCGAGCGCCAGCAGCGAAGAGGCATAGGCGCCGATGGCGAGCAGCCCGGCATGGCCGAGCGACACCTGCCCGACCGTGCCGGCGACCAGCGTCAGGCTGAGCGCCAGCAGGGCGTAGAGCCAGGCATTGCCCAGCGTCTGCAACAGATAGGGCTGCTGCACGACCAGCGGCAGGGCAAGTGCGGCGGCGGCCAGCGCCCACACCGCCCATTTCGGCAGGACCAGCGGCCGGCTTGGGGCGATGAAGGTGCCGGTCAGCGGCTCCGGCGGCAGGCGGCGGGCCCGGGCGAACAGGCCGTTGGGCCGCAGCACCAGGATCAGGATCAGCGCCACGAAGGCGAACAGGTTGCGATAGCTGGTGCCGAACAGGGCGATGCCGTAGCTCTCGATCAAGCCCAGCAGCAGGCTGCCGGCGATGGCGCCCGGCACGTTGCCGACGCCGCCGATCAGCTGGGCGACGATGCCCTTCAGCCCGGCCTGAAAGCCCATGTTGGGGTCGATGGTGTTGTAATACATGCCGACAAGCAGGCCGCTGACCCCGCCCAACGCCGAGGCGATGGCGAACACCGTGCGGTTCACCTTGTCGACGTCGACGCCGCACTGCTGCGCCGCATCGCGGTCGAGCGCGGTCGCCCGCACCGCCCAGCCGAGCTTGGTGAAACGGAGGAAGCCATAGAGCAGTGCGGCGCTGCCGATGCCGACCCCGGCGATCAGCAGGTCGAGCGCGCCGATGCTGCCGCCGCCGATGGCGATGCGCCATGTCGGCAGCTGGGTCGGCAGGGCGCGCGGGTCGGGGCTGAACAGCAGCTGCGCCGACTGGTCGAGCACCACCGACAGGCCGATGGTGGCGAGCAGCGGGGCGATGCGCGGGGCGTTGCGCAGCGGACGCAGGCCCACCCGCTCGATGACCGCCCCCAGCAGCCCGCAGCCGGCGGCCACCGCAACGAAGGTCACCGGCAGCGGCAGGGCCAGCTTGGTCACGCACAGCCAGCCGATATAGGCACCGACCATGTAGACCGAGCCATGGGCGAAGTTGATCAGGTGCGAGACGCCGAAGATCAGCGCCAGACCGACCGCCAGCAGCGCATAGATGTTGCCGATGACCAGCCCGTTGATGGTGTAGTCGAGCCACGGGCCGGGAGTGGTGGGAAACACGATGGTCGGTCCTTCCGGCGTCAGTTCGCGGCCTTGACGGCCGGCTGCTCCCGCCCCGCCTGCTCCCACAGGGCGAAGGCACCATTTTTCACGACGAGCCGAGTGCTCAGCGGCTTGTCGACGCGGCGGGTCTGCGGATCGAAGCGGACGGTGCCGTAGACGACGCTCGGCGCATCCTTGACGGTTGCGAGCCCGTCGCGGACGGCGGTGCGGTCGGTGCCGCTCTGCCGGATCACCGTCGCCAGCAGCAGAAGCGCGTCGTAGGCGCGGCTGGAATAGGCATCCGGCTCGACACCGTATTTGCCGGTGTAGGCCTTGACGAAGGTCTGGACCTCCGGCCGCGGGTCACCGGGGAAGAAGGGGGTGGTGGTGTGGACGCCTTCGACCGCCGCCCCGCCCAGCTCCAAGAACTTGGGCGAATAGACCGACCCGGATGCTACCACCGGCTGGGTCAGCCCGGCCTCGCGCAGCTGGCGGGTGATCTGGGCGCCGTCGGCATAATAGGAGACCAGCACGATGCCGTCCGGCTTGGTGTCGCGCACCCGGACCAGGGCGGAGCGGAAATCCTTCTCATCGGCCAGATAGCCTTCGGCACCGACCACCTCGGCGCCGCGCTCCTTGGCCGCCTTGGCGAACAGGTCCTTGCTGGTGCGGCCCCAGTCGTTGTTGATGAACAGCAGGGCGACGCGCTTCAGACCCAGCGCCGTCACCGCGTAATCGGCCAGGACCGGCATCTCCTCCGCCTGGTTGAGCGCGTTGCTCCAGACGAAATCGCCACCCTTGGTGAAATCCGGGTGCGAATTGGTGAAGCCGAACTGCACCAGCCCGCCAGTCTGGTAGATCGGCGAGGCCGCCATCGACGCCGCACTGGTGAAGTCGCCCAGCTCGGCGACGATCCGGCTGTCGGCGACGAATTTGCGGGCGATGGCGACGGTCTGCTTGGGATCGCTCTGACTGTCCTCGAACTGGACGCGCAGCGGACGGCCCTGGATGCCGCCGCCGGCATTCACCTGCTCCAGCGCCAGATCGAAGCCGCGCTGCCATTGCGCGCCATACTGCGCATACTGGCCGGTCAACGGCCCGCTGACGCCGAGCACCACCGGCTCCTTCGCCGGGTCGGCGGGCTGCGAGAAGGCCGGCTGGACGACGCCGAGTGCCGCCAGCAGCGACAGGGTGCCGGCGGCGAGCGCGGTGGACCGGAGGATCAGATCGAGCATCGGAATCGCTTTCAAACTGCAAAATTCGGATCAGTTGGTGGCGGCGGGGATGCTGCCGTCCCACAGGGCGAAGGCGCCGTCCTTGACCACCAGCTTGACGTTGCGCACGCCGGACACGCGGCGCGTCTCGGGATCGAAAGTCGCTTTGCCGAAGATGACGCTGGGGATGTCCTTCACGCGGGGGAAGGCGTCGCGGATCGCGGTACGGTCGGTGCCGCCGGCCTCAATCACCCGCTGCGCCACCAGCACCGCGTCATAGGCGTAAGCGGAAAAAGCGTCCGGCTCCTCCTGGTACTTCGCACGGTAGGCGGCGACGAAGCCCTGCACCTCCGGACGAGGTTCCGCCGGAAAGAAGTTGGCGCGGGTGTGGACGCCGTTGACCGCCTCTCCGCCCAATTCCAGGAATTTCGGGGAATAGACCGAGCCGACGGCGACCACCGGCTGGTTGAGACCGACCGGCTTCAGCTGCCGGGCGATGGCCGCCCCGTCAGCATAGTAGGAGATCAGGACGATGCCGTCGGGATTGGCCTCGCGCACCCGCACCAGGGTGGAGCGGAAGTCCTTCTCGTCGGGCAGATAGCCTTCGGTGGCGACGACCTCCGCCCCGCGCTCCTTCGCCGCCTTGACGAAGATATCCTTGCTGGTGCGGCCCCAGTCGGTGTTGAGGTGCAGCACCGCCAGCCGCTTCAGCTTCAGCGAGGTGACCGCGAAGTCGGCGACGTTCGGCTGCTCCTCCGCCTGGCTGATGGAATTGCTCCAGATGAAGTCGCCGCCCTTGGTGAAATCGGGGTGGGAGTTGGTGAAGCCGAACTGCACCAGCCCGGCCCGCTGGTAGATCGGCGAAGCCGCCATCGACGCCGGGCTGGAGAAGTCGCCAAGCTCGATCAGGATCTTCGGATCGGAGACGAATTTCTGGGCGATGGCGATGGACTGGCGCGGATCGTTCTGGCTGTCCTCGAACACGTAGCGCAACGGACGGCCCTTCACCCCGCCAGCAGCGTTGATCTGGTCGAGCGCCAGGTCGAAGCCCTTCTTCCACTGCGCGCCATACTGGGCGCTGGGACCGGTCAGCGGCCCGCTGACCCCGAACCACAGCGGCTCGCCCGCCGCCGCCGCCGCAGTTGCCGGCCCGGCGGACACCGCGATGCAGGCGAGCGCCATGGTCCCGGCCAGGGTGTGGAACAGCACGGAACGTCGGGAAAGCGCGGGCTGGGGCATGGCATCGTCTCCAAAAGGCTTTCGGAACGAATTCAAAAAAGGCCGCCGCCCGGAACCGGGGCGTGGACCCGCTGACGGGCGGCGGCTTCAGGCACGGGAGGACGGGACACCAGCGGGGTGCTGCGCCGGAAGGACAATGGTCGCAGCGCCCGCCGGCACCCGGACGGTCGCGATCAGAAATCGTAACCGCCGCCGGCCCCGGCCGGTGCAGCCGGGGACTTCGGTTCCGGGCGCTCGACGATCAGCGCCTCGGTGGTGATCAGCAGGCCGGCGACCGACGCCGCGTCCTGCAAAGCGATGCGCACGACCTTTGCCGGATCGATGATGCCGGCCTTCAGCAGGTCGGTGAACTCGCCGGTCTGCGCGTCGTAGCCGAAGGCGGTGTCGCCCCCCTCCAGCAGCTTGCCGACGATGACGGAGCCATCGGCCCCGGCATTCTCGGCGATCTGACGCACCGGCGCCTGGAGCGCCCGCCGCACGATGTCGATGCCGACGCGCTCGTCGTCGTTGACCGGCACCACCGCATCGATGGCGCGGATGGCGTAGAGCAGGGTGACGCCGCCGCCGGGCACGATGCCCTCGGCGATGGCGGCGCGGGTGGCGTGGACGGCGTCGTCCACACGGTCCTTGCGCTCCTTCACCTCGACCTCGGTCGAGCCGCCGACGCGGATCACCGCGACGCCGCCCGACAGCTTGGCCAGCCGCTCCTGCAACTTCTCGCGGTCGTAGTCCGAGGTGGTTTCCTCGATCTGGGCGCGGATTCGAGCGATGCGGGCGTCGATAGCCTCGCGGCCGCCGGCGCCGTCGATCACCGTGGTTTCCTCCTTGGCGATCACCACCCGCTTGGCGGTGCCGAGATCGGCCAGCGAAACGGTCTCAAGCTTGAGGCCGATGTCCTCGCTGATCACCTGGCCGTTGGTGAGAATGGCGATGTCCTCCAGGATCGCCTTGCGGCGGTCGCCGAAGCCCGGCGCCTTCACCGCGGCGATCTTCAGACCGCCGCGCAGCTTGTTGACCACCAGCGTCGCCAGCGCCTCGCCCTCGACATCCTCGGCGACGATCAGCAGCGGGCGGGACGACTGCACCACCGCCTCCAGCACCGGCAGCAGCGGCTGCAGGCTGGACAGCTTCTTGTCGTGGATCAGGATGTAGGGGTTGTCGAAATCGACGACCAGTTTCTCGGCGTTGGTGACGAAGTAGGGCGAGAGATAGCCGCGGTCGAACTGCAACCCTTCGACGACGTTCAACTCGGTCTCCAGGCTCTTGGCCTCCTCCACCGTGATGACGCCGTCGTTGCCGACCTTGGCCACCGCCTCGGCGATGATGGCGCCGATGGCGCGCTCGCCGTTGGCGGAGATGGTGCCGACCTGCGCCACCTCGTCGTTGGTGGAGATGGTCTTGGCGCGTTCCTTCACGTCGGCGATCACCGCGGCGACGGCGCGGTCGATGCCGCGCTTGAGATCCAGCGGGTTCAGCCCGGCGGCCACCGCCTTGGCGCCCTCGCGGACGATGGCCTGGGCCAGCACGGTGGCGGTGGTGGTGCCGTCGCCGGCCAGATCGGCGGTCTTCGACGCCACCTCGCGCACCAGCTGTGCGCCGAGATTCTCGAAGCGGTCGGCCAGTTCGATCTCCTTGGCGACCGACACGCCGTCCTTGGTGATGCGGGGGGCGCCGAAGGATTTCTCGATCACGACGTTGCGGCCCTTCGGGCCCAGCGTGACCTTCACGGCATTGGCGAGGGTATCGACGCCGCGCAGGATGCGGTCGCGGGCATCGGCGGAGAATTTGACGTCCTTGGCGGCCATGGCGATGTCCTTTTTATCGAAGTCTTTTTTGGGTGGGTTCCAGCGGAAACGGACGGTTCTGCCTCAGGCGGGGCCTCAGGCGGGCTCGACCACGCCGACGATGTCGGATTCCTTGATGACCAGCAGATCCTCGCCCTGCACCTTGATCTCGGTGCCCGACCATTTGCCGAAGACCACGCGGTCGCCGATTTTCACGTCGAGCGGGTGGATGCGGCCCTGGTCGTCGCGCACGCCGGGACCGACGGCGATCACCTCTGCCTCCTGCGGCTTCTCCTTGGCGGTGTCGGGGATGATGATCCCGCCCTTCGACTTTTCCTCCTGCGCCACACGGCGGACGACGACGCGGTCGTGCAACGGACGGAACGACATGCCTGGTGTCTCCTGGTTCGGGCCCCGTTCGGGCCTCTCTGGGGGTCATGTGCGGCGCCCCGCATTCACCGTAGGGACAGAGCTTAATCACTGTTTATTCCTACTGTAAAGATAGTGATTTATGTTTTTATTATACGTTTTTCTTTTGTTATTATTGATCCCGCCAGGGCGTTCGGCATCCGACTCATTTGAAAAACTCAACGAAATCATGAGCATTCCAAAATTGACGGGATGCCGCCGCGGTATTGTAAGAAACAACACACAGATGCATCGAAGCGGCGGAGTTTCACAGAAATGCCGAACACCCGGATATCGACCGCTCCGCCGACCGCTGGGTTGCCGGCCGTGCCCATCGCGGAGTTGCCGGCCATCGCCGCCGACGTGCTGGTGATCGGCGGCGGCTTGTCGGGAACCTGGGCGGCGCTGGCGGCGGCGCAGGCCGGTGCCAGGGTGGTGCTGGCCGACAAGGGCTATTGCGGCGCCAGCGGCGTCGCCGCCACCTCGGGCCCCGGCCACTGGTGGGTGCCTCCCGATCCAGAGGCGCGGGCCGAGGCGATCCGCCAGCGCATGGCAATTGCCGGCGGCATCGCCGACCCGGCCTGGATGGAGCGAATCCTCGACATCACCTGGACCACCCTGCCGACCATCGCCGATGTCTACGACTTCTCCACCGACGAAACCGGAACGGTGCAGTATCGCGGCCTGCGCGGGCCGGAATATCTGCGGGCGATGCGCCGAAAGATCCACAGGCTCGGCGTTCGCATCCTCGACCAGAGTCCGGCGCTGGAGCTGCTGGCCGAGTCCGGCGGCGGCATCGTCGGCGCACGCGGCCTGCGCCGGCAGCGGGGCGAAGCCTGGACCGTGCGGGCCGGGGCGGTGATCCTGGCGACCGGCGGCTGCGCCTTCAAGTCGCGGCTTCTCGGTAGCCACACCAACACCGGCGACGGCCATTTGATGGCGGCGGAGGCCGGTGTGGATTTCTCCGGCATGGAGTTCTCCACCTACCACACGGTGGCGCCGGCCCATTCGACCATGACCCGGTCGATGTCCTTCGCCTTTGCCACCTATTACGACGCGGAGGGGCGGGAGATCGCCGTGCCGCCCGGCGACACCACCCGGACGCTGGCCCGCGCCATGCTGGAGGGGCCGGTGCTGTGCAGCCTGCACCGCATGCCGGCGGACATCCGCGAGCGGCTGCGCCGGGTGCAGCCCAACATGATGCTGCCCTTCGACCGCAGTGGTGGCGGCATCGATCCCTTCACCCGGCGCTTTCCCGTCCTGCTGCCGCCGGAGGGCACCATCCGCGGATCCGGCGGCATCCGGCTGGCGGATGACGACTGCGGCACCGCCGCCGACGGGCTGTTCGTCGTCGGCGATGCCGCGACGCGCGAGCCGGTGGCGGGGGCGGTGTCGGGCGGCGGCGCCATCCTGGCCGCCTGGGCGCTGTCGTCGGGCGTGATCGCCGGACGCGCCGCCGCGGCGCGGGCGGCCCGCCAGGGCCGGCGCACCGACACCCCCGCCCGTCCGCTGGGACAGGCCGGACTGCGCCCGGCGCGCCATGCCGCGGCGGTCGATCCGCGCGCCATCACTGCCGCCATCCAGGCCGAGATGCTGCCCTACGACAAGACCATCTTCCGCCGCGGCCCGGCGCTGGCCCGCTCGCTGTCGCGGCTGGACGGGGTGTGGAGCGACCTGCGCGACCATCTGGACGGCGAAGGGGCGGCCACGGCGGGGGAAACGGTGCAGGCGCGCGAGAGCGCCGCCCTGACCGCCGTCGCCCGCTGGTGCACCCGCGCCGCGCTCGTCCGGCCGGAAAGCCGCGGAATGCATCTGCGCGTCGATGCCCCGGCCAGCCACCCGGCTCTAGCCCGGCGCCTGACCGTCGGCGGGCTGGACCGGCTGTGGTCCCGCTTCGAGGGCCCGGCCCCCCAGCCGTTCGACAATCCCGCCACACCCCAGGCAGGTGCCGCATGATCAGCCTCGTCATCGCCGAACGCTGCACCGGATGCCAGGTCTGCGTCCGCGTCTGCCCGACCAACGTCTTCGACGCCGTCCGCGGCGGGGCGCCGGTGATCGCCCGGCAACAGGACTGCCAGACCTGCTTCCTGTGCGAACTCTACTGCCAGCCCGACGCGCTCTATGTCGATCCCGACTGCGAGACGCCGGCCGCGGTCAGCGCCGAAGAGGTCGAGCGCTCCGGCCAGCGCGGCAGCTACCGCCGCGACTCCGGCTGGGACGAATGGGCCGGCGACCCGCGCTATGCCAACGAACATTGGCGGATGGACCAGATCTTCGCCCGCGCCCGCGCCCTGTCCTGATTCCGCCGCTGCCTTCCCCGAACTGGATTTTCAAAGATGACCGAGCACCGTCCGCCCACCCTGTCGCGCCGCCGCCTGCTGAGCGGAGCCGGCAAAGCCGCCGCCGCCGGACTGCTGGCTCCCGCCCTGGCAGCCCCGCTGCTGTCCCGCCCGGCCTTCGCCACCACTGCCACCAACGCCGCCGGCACCAGCCTCAAGGTCGGCGACCAGCGGTCCACCATCCGCTCGCTGCTGGAGGCGTCCGGCCAGTTGAAGGACATCCCCTACACGCTGGAGTTCGCCGATTTCCCAGCCGCGGCGCCGGTGCTGGAGGCGCTGAATGCCGGCGCCATCGATGCCGGATTTGCCGGCGACGCCGCCCATGCCTTCGCCCTGTCCAACGGGCTGCCGGCCAAGATCATCTCCGCCGCCCGCTCCGATCCCGGCTGCATTGGCCTTCTGGTGCGCAAGGACTCGCCCATCCGAACGGTTGCCGACTTGAAGGGGCGGACGATCACTGCGGTGCGCGGCTCAATCGGCCATTATCTGGTGGTCGCCGCGCTGAAGGCGAACGGCCTGTCGGTGAGTGACGTCACGCTCGCCTTCCTGCAACCGACCGAAGCGAAATCGGCGTTTTCCAGCGGCACGGTGGACGCCTGGGCGATCTGGACGCTCTATGTCGCGCAGGAGGTGGTGGCCGGCACCGGCAGGGTTCTGGTCGATGGCCGCGGCCTGCTGAACAACAACGCCTTCATCAGCGCCACCGATGTCGCCATCGCGCAGAAGCGCGCGCTGTTGCAGGACTATGTCGCCCGCGTCGCCGCCGCCCGCATCTGGGCGCTCGACAATGTCGAGCAGTATGCCCGCATCTGGGGCGATCTGGTGAAGGTGACGCCGGAGATCGCCGTCGCCGCCTTCAACCTGGAACGGTTCCGCCCGGTGGCGGTGGATGACGGCATCGTCGCCGACCTGCAGACCACCGCCGACTTCTACACCGGCATCGGCGTGATCCAGAAGCCCTTCACCGCGGCGGCCCATGCCGACCGCAGCTTCGCCCTTGACGCCGGCCTGCTGGCGCAATCGGCCCGCGCCGGCTGACCCCCGCGGCTGCCCTTCCCGTTCAGACCCTTTTCAAACCGATTGAGACCACGATGCATCTGGCTCTGTTCTGCACCGAGGCCGGGATGCACGCCGGCGGCTGGCGTCACCCCGACGCCGGCACCGTGCGCCCGTTCGACCTCGGCTTCTACCGCGAGCTGGCGCTGAAGGCAGAAACCGCCAGGCTCGACATGCTGTTCGTCGCCGACAAGCTCGGCCTCGACGACCTCTATGGCGGCGGGGTGGCGGCCACCGTCGCCCGCCGGCCCAACGCGCGGCCCGAGCCTCTGACGCTGATCGCGGCCCTGGCCGGCGCCACTAGCCGGATCGGTCTGGGCGCCACGGTGTCGACCAGCTATGCCGAGCCCTATCACGTCGCCCGCATGGTCGCGACCATCGACCATCTCAGCGGCGGACGGGCGGCGTGGAACGCCGTCACCTCGGTCAGCGACAGCGAGGCGCGCAACTTTGGACGCGCCGCCCATCTCGACCATGCCAGCCGCTATGAGCGCGCCGACGAGTTCATCGACGTGGTGCGCAAGCTGTGGGACAGCTGGGAGGAGGACGCGATCCGGCCGGACAAGGAGTCCGGCCGCTTCGCCGACGACCGCCGCGTCCATTACATCGACCATGAGGGCCGCCATTTCCGCGTCCGCGGTCCGCTGAACGTCGAGCGGCCCCCGCAGGGCCATCCCGTCGTCATCCAGGCCGGCGTGTCCGGCACCTTCCAGGACATCGCCACCCGGCAGGCCGATCTGGTCTTCACCGTGCAGCCCGATTTGGACGGCGCCAAGCGGGCCTACGCCGCCTTCAAGGCCCAGGTCGCCGCCAACGGGCGGTCGCCCGGCAGCGTCAAGGTGCTGCCCGGTATCATGCCGATCGTCGGGCGCAGCGATGCCGAGGCCGAAGACATCCGCGCCGAGCTGCGCGACCTGATCGACCCGGTGGCCGGCCTGACCTTCATGTCCGGCAGCATGAATTACGACCTGTCGCGCCATCCGCTGGACGGCCCCTTCCCCGACCTGCGCGACGTCATCACCGGCAGCCGCGGGCGCTTCCAGCGGGTGATCGCCGACGCGCTGGAGCGCGGCGCCACCGTCGCCGAGGTCGGCGCCGCCTATGTCGAGAGCCTGTCCTTCGCCGTCGCCGCCGGATCGCCGAAGACGGTTGCCGACACGCTGGAACGATGGGTCACGGAACAGGCGGCCGACGGCTTCGTCCTGATGCCGACCTATCTGCCGGGCGGCGTCGATGGCTTCCTGACGCAGGTGGTGCCCGAATTGCAGCGGCGCGGCCTGTTCCGGCGCGAGTACAGCGGGGCCACGCTGCGCGACCATCTCGGGCTGGACCGGCCGGCGTCACGTTATGCGTGACGCTGCCGCGGAGTGAGGTATAAATATACTATCTGATTTTGTGATTATTATTTTATTTGTTGACTGATTTAGTAGATTAAACCAAGCTAAGTGGAGGTCGGGGTTATTGCTCCGCATGTCCGGCGCGCCGCCATCCCTTTTGCCCGCCCATGCCATCGGCCGCCGCGCCCGGCGCCACACCGCCCCCCATCCATCGACAAGCCGTTCTGCCCAGCCGTGGAGACCCCGCATGAGCAGCCTCGACAGCAGTTTCGGCGTCCGCCGCACCGCCACGCCGCAAGCACCGGCCGCCGCGAAGCGGGTGCGCCGCCCGATCTCCGACGGACAGCACCGCATCGGAACGAGAGCCCATGTCGCCCTGTCCTGGATCGCGCCGCTTCTGCTGCTCGCGGTGTGGGAGGGGCTGGCCCGCAACGGCTGGATCGAGCCGCAGGTGCTGCCGGCGCCCAGCAAGGTGGTGGCGACCGCGTGGAAGCTGGCGCTGCACGGCACGTTGCTGCGCGACCTCGGTACCAGCCTGCTGCGGGCGGCGGCCGGCTTCGCCATCGGCGGCGGCATCGGCTTCGTGCTCGGCACGCTGGTCGGTTTCTCGCGGCTGGCCGAGGCGCTGGTCGACCGCAGCGTGCAGATGATCCGCGCCATCCCCTTCCTGGCGCTGCTGCCGCTGGTGATCGTCTGGTTCGGCGTCGGCGAAGGGCAGAAGATCTTCCTGGTCTCGCTCGGCGTCGCCTTCCCGGTCTACATCAACACCACGCTCGGCATCCGGCAGGTCGATCCCAAGCTGCTGGAACTGGGCCGGGTGCGCGGCCTGTCCACCGCCCTGCTGATCCGCCGGATCGTCCTGCCGGGCGCCCTGCCCTCCATCCTCACCGGCGTCCGCTATGCGCTGGCGACGGCATGGCTGGCGCTGGTGGTGGCGGAGACCATCGGCGCGCAGGCCGGGCTGGGCTTCCTCGCCATGGACGCGCGCGAGTTCCTGCGCACCGACGTGATCGTGCTGACCATCGTCATCTACGCCCTGATCGGCGTGCTGGCCGACAGTCTGGCCCGGCTGCTGGAGCGCCGCCTGCTGGCCTGGCATCCCAATTACGGAGCCGCCCGATGAGCGCTCTTCACGTCCCGAACGCCGAGCCTGCCGTCACCGTCACCGGCCTGCGCCGGGCCTATGGCCGCCGCGTGGTGATCGACGCGCTGGATTTGCGCATCGAGCGCGGCGAGTTCGTCGCCCTGCTGGGCGAGAGCGGCTGCGGCAAGACCACGCTGCTGCGGGCGCTGGCCGGGCTTGACCCGATCCAGGGCGGACGCATCGACGCTCCCGGCAAGCCGGCGGTGGTGTTCCAGGAGCCGCGCCTGTTGCCCTGGGACAGCCTGTGGCGCAACGTCTCGCTCGGCCTGCCGGAGCACGGCGCGCGCGAGGCCGCGGCAGCGGCGCTGACCGAGGTCGGGCTCGGCAACCGGCTGGACGACTGGCCACGCACCCTGTCCGGCGGTCAGGCCCAGCGCGTGGCGCTGGCGAGGGCGCTGGTGCAGGAGCCGGAACTTCTGCTGCTGGACGAGCCCTTCGCGGCGCTCGACGCGCTGACCCGCATCCGCATGCACGGGCTGGTCAAGGAACTGGTGGCCCGCCACCGGCCGGGCGTCCTGCTGGTGACCCATGACGTGGAGGAGGCGATCCGGCTGGCCGACCGCATCCTGGTGATGCGGGACGGCGCCATCGCCGCCGAACATCTGCCGGAGACCGCCGCCGATCCCCAGCGCTTCCGCGCGCTGCTGCTGGCGGAGCTGGGCGTGCAGGGAAGCGCCGCCGCCTGACCGATCCCCGTCTTGCCATATCCGCCCAACCTATTGCCCGACCGAACGAGCTTTCCGATGACCGATCCGTTCCGCTCCACCACCACCCGCCGCGCCTTCCTCGCCCGCTCGCTGATCGGCGCCGGGGCCGCCGGCCTCGCCGCGGGCTTCGATCCGCTGGCGGGAACTTTCCCGGCTGCCGATGCCGCCAGCCAGACCACGGCCGGTCGCAACACCGATACCATCCGGCTAACCTGGGGCTTCTCCGGTCTGGCCTTCATAGCCAAGGAGCGGGGAGAGCTGGAGAAGACGCTGGCGAAGGACGGCATCAAGGTCGAATGGATCGGCCCCTTTCCCAACCATGCGCCGACCTTGCAGGCGGTGACCGGCGGCACCGCCGATTTCAGCTTCGGCGGCAGCACCACCCCGGCGCTGGCGGCCATCATCGCCGGCTCGCCGCTGGTCTTCAGCCTGTTCCTGAACTACACCCCGCGCACCACCGCGATCATCGCCAAGGACGGCTCCGGCATCGACAGGGTGGCCGATCTGGTCGGCAAGTCGGTCGCGGTCAACCGGTCCGGCCTCGGCGAGTTCCTGCTGGTGGCGGCGCTGGAGAAGCACGGCGTCGACCGCTCGAAGGTCAATTTCGTCTATCTCAACCCACCCGACGCCGCCCCGGCGCTGGCATCGGGCAAGGTGGACGCCTGGTCGATGTGGAGCCCCGGCGTCGACATCGCCCGGCTGGAATACAAGGCGCATGACATCTTCCAGGAGGAGCGCGACCTCGATTTCCAGATCGATTTCACCAGCTACCTGACCCGCCGCCGCTTCGCGCAGGAGAACCCGGACCTGATCCGCGCCCTGAACGCGGCCTTCACCGCCGAAGCGGCCTGGGCGTCAGCCAACACGGTGGAGGCGGAGACCATCGTCCAGGCCAAGGCCGGTTATCGCGACGAGATCCGCGACGGCTACATCGCGCTGAAGCGGCAGTACCGCCTCTATCCGGTCAGCGACACCGCCTTCGTCGGCGATCTCCAGAAGGCGGCCGACTGGCTGGTCGCCCGCCGCATCCTGCCGGAGCCGGTCAGGGTCGCCGACCATCTGGCGGCGCTGTGATGAGCGGCGGGGGCAACTTCACCGCGACACATTGGGGCGTCTACCGGCCGCGGGTGGCGGACGGCAGGCTGACCGCGCTGGACCCGGCCCCGTGGGACGAGGCGCCGTCGGCCATCGGCCGGTCGGTGGTGGACGGCATCGACGCCCCCGCCCGCATCCGCCGCCCGGCGGTGCGCGAAGGCTTCCTGCGCCACGGTCCGGCATCGCGTGACGGGCGCGGACGCGAACCCTTCGTGGAACTGTCGTGGGACGAGGCGCTCGACCTCGCCGCGCGCGAGCTGGACCGGGTGCGGCGGGACCATGGCAATGCCGCCATCTTCGGCGGCTCCTATGGCTGGGCCAGCGCCGGCCGCTTCCACCATGCCCAGAGCCAGTTGCACCGCTTCCTCAACTGTATCGGCGGCTACACGGCGCACAGCGACACCTACAGCCTGGGCGCCGGGCGGGTGCTGATGCCGCGCATCCTGGCGTCGATGGACGACCTGATGCTGTCCCACACCGCCTGGACCAGCCTGGAAAAGCATTGCGAGCTGTTCGTCGCCTTCGGCGGCCTGCCGGCCCGCAACGCGCAGGTCGGATCGGGCGGGGCCAGCGACCATCTGGTCAAGCCGGCGTTGGACCGGTTGGCGGCGGCCGGCGTGCGCTTCGTCAATGTCAGCCCGGTGCGCCACGACCTCGACGACGTGCCGGGGGCGGAGTGGATCGCCATCCAGCCCGGCACCGACACCGCCTTCATGCTGGGCCTCGCCCACACGCTGGTGAGGGACAGTCTGGCGGACGGCGATTTCCTCGCCCGCTGCACCGTCGGCTATGAGAAGTTCCGCCGCTATCTGACCGGTGAAGCCGATGGCGTCGCCAAGGACGCCGGCTGGGCCGCCGCCATCGCCGGCGTGCCGGCTGAAACCATCGCGACGCTGGCCCGCCGCATGGCCGGCAGCCGGACCATGATGAACCTCGCCTGGTCGCTGCAACGGGCGGTGCATGGCGAACAGCCTTTCTGGATGGGGGTGACGCTGGCGGCGATGCTGGGTCAGATCGGCACGCCCGGCGGCGGGCTGGGGGTCGGCTATTCGGTGATGAACACCATGGGGTCGGGCCGGCGCCGGGTGACCGGGCCGCGGCTGCCGCAGGGGCGCAACCCGGTGGACACCGCCATCCCGGTCGCCCGCATCGCCGACATGCTGCTGAACCCCGGCGCCTCCTACCGCTACAATGGGCAAACACGGCGCTATCCCGACATCCGGCTGGTCCATTGGGCCGGCGGCAACGTCTTCCACCACCATCAGGACATCAACCGGCTGGTCCGGGCATGGCGGCGGCCGGAGACAATCATCGTCCAGGATCCCTTCTGGACCGCCCAGGCGAAATTCGCCGATATAGTGCTGCCGGCGACCACGGCGCTGGAGCGCGACGACATCGGCGGCGCCACCGGCGACCGCTTCCTGGTGTGGATGGCCCGCGCCCTCGATCCGGTCGGCGAGGCGCGCGACGACCATGCTATCCTCGCCGGGCTCGCCCGCCGGCTGGGGGTCGAGGCCGAGTTCACCGGCGGGCTGACGACGGAGGAATGGCTGGAACGGCTCTATGAGGAATGCCGCTTCAACGCCCCGGTGCCGCTGCCGGATTTCCGCAGCTTCCTGGCGGCCGGGCTAGCCGAGATCCCCCTGGTCGAGCCGGAGAAGGTCCTGCTGCAAGCCTTCCGCGCCGATCCGGACGGATCGCCGCTGCCCACCCCGTCGGGCCGGATCGAGATCGGTTCCGCCTCCATCGCCGGTTTCGGCCTGCCCGACTGCCCCGGCCATCCGGTGTGGCGCGACCCGGTGAAGCATCCTGGACTGGCCGGCGACGACGGCCCGCTGCATCTGCTGTCCTGCCAGCCGGCGACCCGCCTGCACAGCCAGTACGACCATGGCGCGGTCAGCCGCGAGAGCAAGATCGCCGGACGCGAGCCGATCCGCATCCATCCCGGCGACGCGGCGGCGCGCGGCATCGGCGACGGCGACGTGGTGCGGGTGTTCAACCGGCGCGGCGCCTTCCTGGCCGGTGCGGTGCTGACCGACGGCATCCGGCCCGGCGTGCTGCAGATCGCCACCGGCGCCTGGTACGATCCGGTCGATCCCGATACCGACGGCAGCCTCGACGCCCACGGCAATCCCAACATGGTGACGCCCGACACCGGCACCTCGGCCCTTGCACAGGGCTGTTCGGCCCAGAGCGCCCTGGTGGAGGTCGAGCGCTTCACCGGCCCGCTGCCGCCGATCCGCGCCTTCCAGCCGCCGCGCTTCGTCGGGCACTTCGTCGGCAGGCCGTGAGATGCAGCCTCACGACGACGCCAGAGCCTCCGCCACCGCCAGCGCATGCGGGACGATCTCGGAGGCGCCGACCACCTCGCCCAGGCTGCCGCGGGTCGGCGGCCCGACGACGAACAGGGTGGACACCGGGCGGCCATCGGCGTCCAGCGCCCGGTGCCGCTTGTCCACCTCCACCCCCATGCCGAGCGGATCGGGCCGGATCAACCCCTGGCCGGCAAGGGCGGCCAGCACCGGATTGCGCCTGAACGAGACGCCATGGCCGGCGCCGGTGCAGTTCACCAGCGCATCGTAAGTGCGTCCGACCAGCGTTTCGCCGCCGCGCGGCCGGTGGACGATCCACAGGCCGCCACCGCCATGACCGTCGCTGCCATGACCGCCAGCTCCATCGCCGCCGCCTGACGGTTCGCCGTCGGCACTCGCCGCGACCAGCCGGCCGGCCAGGACCGCAAGACGCCCGTCCGCCCGCGCGGACGTCACCAGCCGGGCGACCTGCGGGGCGGACTGGAAGCGGTGGGCGTCCCACCAGGGCCGCAGATGGCGCTGGAAGCGCCGCCGCTCGTCGATGGAAAGGGCCGCCCACAGGGCACCGTTCTGGAGACGCAGGCTTTCGAGCACATCGGTCCAGGGCCGCCCCTGCCGGCCGGCGTCAGCGACCGCCGCACGCACCCGGCACAGCAGGTCCCGGATCCCGGCAGGCGGATCGGCGGTGAAGTCGGTCCAGGAGTCGGCATGCCCGGCAGGGCGGGGCCGCGGCACCAGCCCGTGGCGGGACAGCGCGGTCAGCGGTCCGCGATGGCCGCGACCGAGCAGCGTCGACACCGCATCCCCCATGGTCAGTCCGGTGCCGACGATCAGCACCCGGTCGGTCCGGCCGATGGGATCGAGCGCGCCCGGCGCCCATGGATCGGCGACGACCCGCCGGTGCCCGGTCAGCCCGGCCAGCACACCCGGCAGTTCGGGCCCCGGGTTTCCGGTGCACAGTACCAGCGCATCGGCCTCCAGCACCCTGCCGCCGGCAAGCTCCACGACGAACCCGGTTCCCTGCGGCGATACCAGCCGGCGGGCGGCGACGGCACGGTCGCGCCGGTGGGTCACCCGCACCGGCCCGGCCGCGGCGAACAGCGCGCGCAGCCTCTCGTCGAGATAACGCCCGAACACCGACCGCGCCGGATAATGCAGCCCGTCGGCCCAGCCGGCCGGATCGGCCTCCAGCACGCCGCTCTCCAGGCACCAGCTATGGAAATCCTCCTCCCCGCCCTCCGCCGCCGTTCTGCCGGCCACGGCCGCCATGCGGATGGAGGGAACATTCACCCGGTGGCGCGGGTCGCCGCCCGCGGCATAAGTCAGCCCGGCCCCGGGCGACGGCCGTGGATCCACAAGCTCCACCTCGGCGGAAAAGCCGCCGGCGGCACCGGCGCGCACCAGCCCGGCCGCAACGCCGCTGCCCGACACACCGGCACCGACGATGACGACCCGCAACGGCCGCGGCACGGTCACAGCCCCTCGCGATGGACGATCCGTCCGCCGACCAGCGTCAGGCGGCAGCGCAGGTCGCGCAACCGGTCCGGGTCGATGACGGTGGGATCCTCCGACAGCACCGCGAGGTCGGCGGCGAAGCCGGGACGCAGCGGCCCTTTCCATCCCTCGTCGAAGGTCAGGGCGGCGCCGGCCACGGTGAACAGCCGCAGCGCCGTTTCGGCATCCAGCCGCTGGTCGGGTCCGATGACCCGGCCGCTGGTCCGTTCCAGCCGGTTGCAGACCGACCACAGGGTGAAGAACGGGTCGTGCGGGATGTTGTCGGTGGCGATGGCGGTCGGGATGCCCAGCCGCAGCAGATGGGCGTGCGGCACCACCAGATCGCCGCCATCGGGCTCGTCCAGATAGGCGGCTCCGCCCTTCCACAGGAAATAGGTCGGGATCGTCGTCACCAGCACGTCCAGCCGCTTCAGCGCCTCCAGATCGGACAGCCGGGCGCGGCCGATATGCTCGATCACCCAGCGGCGGCCGGACAGCGGATGACGTTCGTTGACCGCTTCCAGCACCGGCACCACCTCGTGCAGCCTGTCGCTGACGATGGTGTGCAGGCGCAGATCGTGCTCGGCGGCCAGGAAGCAGGCCTCGCGGAAGTCGGCCGGGGTCAGCGCCTGCTCGACGAAGCCCGACCAGCCGGTGTCCGGCAGATTGTCGCGGGCGCAGCAGGCGACCGCCGGGTCGCCGCCATAGGCGATGTGGACGCCCGACAGCCGCAGCCAGGGATCGCCCAGCCCGGCGCCGCGCGCATGGGCCAGCCAGTCGCGCATGGCGCGGCGCGCCTCGGCGATGTCGGCCCAGCTCGGGCTGACCACCAGCCCGACCCGCACCGTCAGCTCCCCCAGTTCCCACAGGCGGCGGTAGACCGAGATGGTCTGCGGCGCGGAACCGTGCCCCTCATAGATGCTGGTGGTGCCCTGGGCGTTGTAGAGCCGCTGGGACAGCCGGACGCCCTCCAGCCGTTCGGCGAAGCCGAAGCGGGGAACCGCCGGCAGCAGGTCGAACTCGACGGTCGGTCGGCTGTTGTGCTCGACGATCACGCCGGTCGGCTCGCCGTCGGCATCCTTCAGGATCTCCACGCCGCCGCAGCTCGGCACGCTGGCCGCGGTGATGCCGTTCAGCGCCAGCGCCCGGCTGTTCAGCGCGCTGTGACCCGGCGGCTTGCCCCAATTGCCGAACAGGCCGGGGATGTAGACGGGATGGTCCGGTGCCGCGCGGTCCAGCTCGTGCCGGTCCGGCGGCCTCCCCTCGGCCAGCGTCACCGCACCGTCGAAGAAGAAGGGCGGCGTCCCGATCGGCATGGTGACGATCCACTGGCCGGGCGGCGTCTCCGCCGCCAGCGCCCGCACCCGCTCCAGGATGTCGCCGACGCTGCGGGCGCCGGCCAGCGAAGGGCGCAGGCGCTTCAGCCCCTCGCGCTCCATATGGGCGTGGGCGTCGTTGAAGCCGGGGATCAGCGTCGCGCCACCCAGGTCGATCGCCTCGGTGACGGCGGTGGCGAGTGCGGCCACCTCCTCCCCGCCGACCGCGAGGATGCGGTCGCCGGCCAGCGCCACCGTGCTGGCGCGCGGCCGGGCCGGATCGAAGGTGAGGATGTTGGCGTTGCGCAGGATCAGGGTGGGGGAAGAACTCGGTCCGCTCATCCGGCGATCCTCACGAGGCGGTGGTGTACCAGGGGAACAGGCGGCGGATCAGCGCCACGAACAGGCGGTCGGCGATGAAGCCGAAGGTGCCGAGCAGCACCAGCCCGATCAGCATGATGTCGACCCGGAACATCTGGTGGCCGGTGGACATCATGTAGGCCACCCCCTCCCGCGCGCCGGACAGCTCGGCGGCGACCAGCAGGATCAGCGAGACGGCGATGCCCTGGCGCAAGCCCGCCAGGATCATCGGCAAGGCCGCCGGCAGCACGACCAGAAGCAGAGTCGCCAGCCGCCCGGCACCCAGGCAGGCGGCGGAGCGCAGATAGGCGGCCGGCACGTCGCGCACGCCGATGAAGGTGGTGATCCAGATCGGGAAGAAGCTGCCCCAGGCGACCAGCGCCACCTTCGAGCCTTCGCCGATGCCGAACCACAGGACCGACAGCGGCACCAGCGCGATGGAGGGGACGGAGCGGAAACCGTGCAGGATCGGCTCGCTGACATGGTGCAGCAGGCCGATGCGCGCGGTCAGCAGCCCGGCCGTCACGCCGGTCGCCGTCGCGATGGCGAAGCCCAGCGCCGCCCGGCGCAGGCTGGCCAAGATGTTGGCCGGGATCTCGCCGGACAGCAGCATCGGAACGAAGCTGTCGAACACCGCCGACGGCGGCGGCAGCAGCACCGGATTGACCCAGGTTCCCAGCCGCGGCACCGCCTCCCAGACCGCCAGGAACAGCAGGATGCCCGCCACGTTCAGCAGGGCGCGCAGCCAGGCCGCCCGCCGCAGGCCGCGGCGATGGGCGCGGCGGAACTCCTCGGCGAAGGCGTCCCTGTCGGACGGCGCCTCCGCCGCCGGGTGCCGGGGGGTGGAGAAGCCGTTGCCGGCCGTGTCATCCGTCGTTGCCGTCACGCCGCCCTCCGTTCACCATCGGGCCGGTCGGCATTCTGGCTGCCGCGGGCCAGCGCCGCGGCGATGCGGGCATATTCCCGGCCGAACTCCGCCGATCCGCGGTCGCGCGGATAGGGCAGATCGACCGCCAGATCCTCGCGGATCACCCCCGGCCCGGCTCCCATCACCACCACGCGCTGGGCGAGGAACACCGCCTCGTCGATGTTGTGGGTGACGAACAGCACCGACACCCCGGTCTCCCGCCACAGCCGCAGCAGGTCTTCCTGCAAGGTGGTGCGGGTCATGGCGTCGACGGCGGCGAAGGGCTCGTCCATCAGCACCACCTCCGGCTCCACCACCAGGGCGCGGGCGACGGCGACGCGCTGGCGCATGCCGCCCGACAGCTCGTGCGGGTAGCGGTCGGCGGCATGGCGCAGCCCGACCCGGTCGAGCGCTTCCAGCGCCCGGCGGCGCCGGACGGGGGCGGAGACCCGCTGCATGCGCAGGCCGAACTCGACGTTCTGGCGCGCGGTCATCCAGGCGAACAGCGCGTATTCCTGAAAGACCACGCCGCGGTCCGGCCCCGGCCCGTCCAGCGGCCGGCCACGGAAGCGCACGGCGCCGGACGTCGGCTTGAGGAAGCCGGCCAGCAGATGGATCAGCGTGGACTTGCCGCAGCCGGACGGACCGATCAGGCAGACGAACTCGCCGGCCTCCACCCGCAGCGACACCTCGCTGAGCGCCCAGACCGGCGAGCCGTCGCGCGCCGCATAGATCTGCGACACGCGGTCGAAATCGATCAGCGGCCCGCCCGTGCCCCCGCTCGTGACCCCGCTCATGACAGGGTGACCCGGTCGGGTGCGACCGCCTTCAGCGGGCTATCGACGATCAGGCCGCGGAACAGGGCCCGCAGGTCGCCCGCCGGACGCTTGGCGAGGCCGGCGGCGATGGCCCATTCCGCCTCCGCCACCAGATCGTCGACGAAACGGTCGTCGAAGGCGATCTTGAAGGTGAACTCGGAGGTCGCCTCCAGAATCTCCTTCGGCGGCGTGTGGATGCGGCGCGAGATCAGGTCGGCCCAGCCGCCGTCAGCCAGGATGCGGCGTTCCGCCCCCTGGAGCGCCCGGATGGCGCCGGCCACCAGCTCGGGCTTCTCCTTCACCACCTTCTCGGTGGTCAGCAGCAGCTGATGGCTCTGGAAGAATTTCTCCAGCCCGTCCTGCGTCATCACCGAGGTCTTGCCGCCGGACTGGCGCTCGGCCACCGCGGCGGACTGGCTGCTCCAGGCGAAGCCGTCGATGTCGCCGCGCACCAGGGCGGAGGTCATGTTGTTCGGGGTGAGGTCGACCACCTCGACGTCGCCCGGCGCCAGCCCGGCGAATTCCAGATATTTCGCCAGCATATATTGCCCGGAGGTGCCGACGCGGGTGGCGATCCTGCGCCCCTTCAGGCTGGCCGGCTTCGCCGGATCGATGCCGCCGTCCTTGCGGACGACGATCTTCATGTCGCGCGAATAGCGGCTGTAATTCACCAGGATCAGCGGCCGCAGCCCCTGAAGCACCGCGAACACCACCGGCGTGTCGGTCGAGGCGGAGAAGTCGGCCGAGCCGGCGAGCAGCGCCTGCATCGAATCGCGCCCGCTCTCGAACTCCATGGTGTTCAGATCGAAGCCGGCCTCGGCCCAGGTGCCGGCGGCCTCGGCGACGAAGGGCACCGCCCAGGTGTAGCCGGTGCTGCCATAGGCCAGCGTCGCCTTGGCCGCGGCGGCCTGCGCGCGGCCGGTCCACAGCGGCCCGGCGGCCAGCATACCGGCGGTGACGGCCGCACCGGCCAGCAGGCGGCGGCGGTTCAGGCGGATGCCGGAGGGGTCGAACACGGTCATGATCGAAAGGCTCCTGTCGGATGCGGCCGGGCGCTCAATGCGGCGCCAGCAGCCGGAAGGTTCTGGTCGGCGGAACGGTTCTCGCGATGGGCGGCAGTCCAGCCGATGGCGCGGCGGTAGCTGCCGAACAGGCCGGCGGCGGCAACCGCGTCCTCGGCGATCCCCGTCACCGTTTCGGCATCGGGAGCGACATAGAGGGCGTCGTCCGGGCAATGGGCTTCGCACAGGAAGCAGGTCTGGCAATCGGACTGCCGGGCGATGACGGGGGCGGCCCCGTCGGCCCGGCCGCTGCCGGCCGGCTGGAAAACGTCCATCGGGCAGACGGAGACGCAGATGTTGCAGCCGGTGCAGCGGGCCGGGCTGATCAGCTCGATCATGCCGCCAACTCCCGGCCGGCCTCGGTCGGATCCAGGCGAACCGGATCCAGGCGAACCGGCGCCGGGCGAGTCGAGACATGCACCTCGTCCAGGCCGCCGACCGTCAGCAGATGGCGCTGGGCCGGATCGAGGGCCGCATGGTCGATGCGGCGATGCATGCCGCGCGATTCCGTGCGGGCCAGCGCCGAGCGGTACATCCAGCGGGCGGTTGCCAGCATCGCCGCCGCCTCCCGCACGCGCAGGACGCTGTCGGCGGAGGCCGGCATCGTCCCGGCGGCATCGGTCCACAGCCGGTCCAGCCGGCTGAGAGCGCCGGCCAGCCCCTCCTCCGTGCGGAAATAGTTGATGTCGTAGGGGAACACCTCGGCCTGGACGGCACGGGTCAAACCTCCGGCATCGATCACCCCGCCATGTCCGCCCCGCAGCCTGTCCTGCAATCCGGCGCCGCCGGCCCGGCGCAGGGTGCGGGTTCCATTTCCCAAAGCACGGGCATGATCGGCCGCCCCGAGCCCTGCCCAATGACCGCTCGACATCGCCCAGGCGGCGTTGTGGCTGCCGCCGCCGGTGAAGCCGCCGCAGATCGGTTCGCGCGTCGCGGCATCGCCGGCGGCGAACAGTCCGGGGACGGCGGTGGCGCAGGTCCCGTCCACCAGCCGCAGGCCGCCGGTGCCGCGCACCGTGCCCTCCAGCCGCAGGGTCACCGGGAAGCGCTGGGTGAAGGGGTCGATGCCGGCGCGGTCGAAGGGCAGGAAGAAGTTCGGCTGGGCCTGGCGCATCGCCGCCCACAGCTCCGGTTCTGCCCGGTCGAGCCGGGCATAGACCGGCTCGGTCGCCAGCACCCGCGCGATGACGGACCGGCCGCCCTTGGAGGCCGCCCCCGGAATGGGCTCGCCGTCGGCACGGGTGAAGCTGGCCCACTGGTAGAGCAGCGTCTTGGTCACCGAGCCGAAGGCCGGGGCGATGGCGTAGGCGTTGGAGAACTCCATCCCCGACAGGTCGGCCCCGGCTTCCGCCGCCATCAGCAGGCCGTCGCCGGTCAGCACGTTGCAGCCCAGCGCCTTGCTGAGGAAGGCGCAGCCGCCGGTGGCGATGACCACCGCCTTCGCCCGCACGGTCCAGCGCCCACCCTTCTGCCGCTGCACGCCGGCGGCACCGGCCACGGCGCCGCCGTCGTCGACCAGCAGCTCCAGCGCCGGGCAATGGTCGAGGATCGTCACGCCCGCCTGTTTCACCCGGCGGCGCATCAGCCGCATATATTCCGGCCCCTGCACCGACACGCGGCGCTCACGCCCGTCCGCATCGCGTGGAAAGGGATAGCCCCAGTCGGCGAGCTGGCCGACCGCCGCATAGGTGCGGTCGAGCACCCGGTCCATCCAGCCATGGTCGGCCAGATGGCCGCCCAGCCCTTCGCGCGATGCCTTGGCCGCCGCGCGCTTGGCCGGATCGGGATCGACATACCACAGCGTGGTCCCCGACGCCGCGGTGGCGCCGGACGTGCCGCAGAAGCCCTTGTCGGCCAGAATGGTGCGGGCACCGCCGGTTGCAGCGGCGATGGCGGCCCAGGTACCGGCGGGACCGCCCCCCAGTATCAGGACGTCGGTCTCAAGGTCGAGGGATGCGGCGGATGAACTGACAGGAGCGCCGGGCACGGTGGCCATCGGAAAGAACCCTCCGGGACTGTCGATCATGTGGATTGAGCGAAGCGGCGATTCCGGAACAGCTTTCTATTACCGCTTTGGATCGCTCTTTCTTTCTAAAATCATACTTACACAGTAGAGATACTGCGCATACCAAAATATGCACATCTGTGAAAAAATTCGGCCGGCACATCCCGCCGAGGGGATGGTGCCGGCCGCACAGTGAGGAACCGGGCCGCGAGCGTCCGCTACCGCCTGATGCTGGGCGATGGGCAGCGGGTGTTACGCCTCCGCCAGCGCCTGCTCCAGGTCGGCGATGATGTCGTCGGGATGCTCGATGCCGACCGACAGGCGGACATAGCCGGGGGTGACGCCGGTGGCGATCTGGTCTTCCGGCGACAGCTGGGAATGGGTGGTGGTGGCCGGATGGATCGCCAGCGACCGGGCGTCGCCGATGTTGGCGACGTGGTAGAACAGCTTCAGCGCGTCGATGAAGCGCCGCCCCGCCTCCGCCCCGCCGGCCAACTCGAAGCCGACCAGCCCGCCATAGCCGCCCTTCAGGTAGGTGTCGGCGCGCCGCCGTGCCTCGCCCTCCTGCAAACCGGGGAAGATCACCGACGTGACCTTGGCATGCGTCTTGAGGTAGTTCGCGACGATGCCGGCGTTCGCGTTGTGCTGGCGGATGCGCAGCGGCAGCGTCTCCAGCCCTTGGATCAGCTGGAAGGCCGATTGCGGGCTGAGCGCGGCGCCGATGTCGCGCAGCAGGGTGACGCGGGCGCGCAGCGCATAGGCGATGGGGCCGAGAGGTTTGGCCGCCTCCGTCCAGATCGCGCCATGATAGCTGGGGTCGGGCTGGGTCAGCAGCGGGAAGCGGGCGGCATGCGCCTCCCACGGGAAGGTGCCGCCGTCGATCAGCACGCCGCCGATGGTGGTGCCGTGGCCGCCGATGTATTTGGTCGCCGAATAGATCGTCACCGCCGCGCCATGGTCGAAAGGCCGCACGGTCAGCGGGGCCGCGGTGTTGTCGACGATCAGCGGCACGCCCAGATCCAGGCCGATGTCGGCGACCTCGCGGATCGGGAAGACGTTCAGCTTCGGGTTCGGCAGCGTCTCTGCATAATAGGCGCGGGTGCGCTCGTCGGTGGCGCGGCGGAAATTCTCCGGGTCGGCCGGATCGACGAAGCGCGCCTCGATGCCGATCTGCTTCAGCGTGTTGGCGAACAGGTTCCAGGTTCCGCCATAGAGGTCGGTGGAGGTGACGATGTTGTCGCCGGCCTGCGCCAGGTTCAGCACCGAATAGAAGGACGCCGCCTGTCCGGACGCGACCGCCACCGCCGCCGCACCGCCTTCCAGCACGGCGAGCCGCTGTTCCAGCACCTCGACCGTCGGGTTGGTGACGCGGGTGTAGATGTGGCCCAGCTCCTGAAGCGCGAAGAGGCGCTCGGCATGGGCGGTGTCCTGGAACTGGTAGGAGGTCGTCTGGTGGATCGGCACAGCGACGGAGCCGGTGACTGGATCGGCTCGGAAGGCGCCGCCATGGACGGCCAGGGTTTCAAAGTGCGGCTTACGGTCGGTCATCGGGCGGTTCCTCTTTCTGGGTTCTTGATATCGGCGGTCAGGTGGAGGCGCCGACCAGATCGGCGTAATGGCGGCTGGCCACGTCGGGGTGGGAGCGCAGGCGGCTTTTCAGCGTGTTCTCCCCGACCGAGCTGTAGAGCGGGTTCAGCGGGTCGCGCTCCGGCCCGCGCGCTTCGGCGGCGAGATCGTCCGGCAGCGGCAGCACCGGCACCCGGACATCCAGGCCGGCCCCCAGGAAGAAGGCGGTCGACAGCCGGTCCACCCCCGCCGGCGGCGTCACCACCCGGTGCACGGCGGCGCGGAAATAGCCGTCGGTCGCCAGTTCCAGCAATTCGCCGGCATTGACGACGAAGGTGCCGGGAACCGGCGGCACATCGGCCCAGCCCCCGTCGGTTTCGATCTGCAAGCCGCTCTGGCGGTGCTGGAGAACCAGCGTCAAAAGGCCGCTGTCCTTGTGCGGCCCGACGCCCTGCCCCTCGGCATTATCGGTGGGGGCATCGTCGGCAGAGGCATCGGCGGCGGGAACCGCGTCATGGCCCGGATAGCGGATCAGCTTGACGAGCTGCGTCGGCTGGTCGGTCAGGATCGGATCGAAGGCATCCTCCGGCAGGCGCAGGGCCACCGCCACCGTCGACAGGATGCGCCGCGACACCGCGGTCAACTGGTCCTGGAGGCGCAGCACCGCCGGGCGCAACTCCGGAAGGGCCTCCGGCCACTGGTTGGGGCCTTGCAGGCGGACCCAGGGCGGCGAGTTCGGGCTCCACGGCAAGGCCGGCCGCTCCGCGCCGACGTCCAGCTGTTCGCGCCAGTCGGCCAGACCGCGCGTGCGCTCCCAGCCGGCGCGGGTGTAGCCGCGGAAATGGGGTGAGTTGACCATCTCGATGGACAGCTTGTCCTGCTCCGGCAAGGCGAAGAAGCCGCGCGACAGGTCGAAGACGGAGTCGATGAAGGCCGGATCGACCCCGTGGCCGGTCACATAGAAGGCGCCGAAGCGGCGGATCGCCGCCCGCAGCTCCGACAGGAACAGGGCGCGGTCCGCCGCGGCGCCATCCAGGCGGGCGAGATCGAGAAACGGCAGCGGCGGCCGCTCGGCCGAAGAGGGAAGCGCGGTCACAGGACTCTCCTTTGCGGACATGCGTTCGGGAACGCCCGCTTCGTGCAGCGACATGTGAAATCGGATTTTGTGGAAGCCGGCGCCGCTCAGTCGGTGCGGCTGCGCGCCTTCAGCCAGGTGCTGCGCATCTGCGCCCACAGCCGGCTGACCGGCGCATCGGGCGTCAGCCCGTCATTCACGGCACACATCCCCATGGCTTCCGGAAGCGGGATCCAGACCATGGTCTGTTCGGACGCTGCGGAGGCGGAGGCCCGGCGGGCCGTCTGAGGATTGGCCATGATAGCGTTCCAGTACAATGACTTGGGAGGTTAGGGCTTGAGGCTTGGCACGGCCGCCGGGGTCACGGAACTCCAGGCGGCATCCCGGTTTCACATCCGATCATTACGCGGAAGACTCTTATTGTCTATCATGATTGTGGATTTATGAGCCGAGAAAATTCTATTTGAACATTTTTGATTTGTTGATTTGTAAATTTTCACGAAACCGTTGACAGGTCATTTTCCCTATCTGCTAATTAGGGAATAAGCGCTGCCCCTTCGCGGCTGCTCTGCCAACCGCCGGTCCGCGACCGGATCGGGCCTGTCGGGCGCCTTTTCGATGCGGCGCTCTGCTGCTTTCACAAAACAACAAACTCATTGCGGGAAACCACCATGCGCACTCCCTCGCAGGCCCCTTCGCGTCCGGCCTCCCGAAGCGGCCTGTCGCCGCGATTTCTGATCGCCGGCGCCCTCAGCCTCGCCATCGGCCTCGCCCTGACCGGCGCAGCCAAGGCTGGTCCGACGCTGGACGCGATCAAGGCGCGCGGCAGCATCAAGGTCGGCGTCGGCACCCAGCCGGGCTTTTTCGCCCCCGACAGCAACGGCCGCTGGCAGGGCTTCTTCGTCGATTTCGGACGGGCGCTGTCCATCGCCGTGTTCAACGACCCGGACAAGGTGCAGTTCGTCTCCTCCTCGCCGCAGCAGCGCCTGCCGGCCCTGCAATCGGGCGAGTTCGACATCCTGCTGTCGGGCGTGACCCAGACCTTCACCCGCGCCACCAAGCTGGGCTTCCATTTCGGCCCGGTGGTCTTCTATGACGGCCAGGGCCTGCTGGTGCCGAAGAAGCTGGGGGTGAGCAAGGGCAAGGAGCTGAACGGCGCCACCGTCTGCGTCCAGACCGGCACCACCGGCGAGCTGAACATCACCGACTTCTTCCGGCAGAACAGGATCGCCTTCAAGCCGGTGGTGATCGAGGAAACCGCCGAGAACCAGAAGGCCTTCTCCAGCGGCCGCTGCGACGTGCTGACCCAGGACGCCTCCGATCTGGCGATCACCCGCACCCAGCTGCCCAAGCCCGACGATTACGTCCTGCTGCCCGAGCGCATCTCGAAGGAACCGCTGGCCCCGGCCATCCGCTATGGCGACGACCAGTGGCTGGAGATCGTCAACTGGGCGGTCTACGCCACCATCCAGGCGGAGGAGCTGGGCATCACCCAGGCCAACATCGACAGCTTCCTGACCAGCGCCGATCCGACGGTCCGCCGTTTCCTGGGCGTCGATCCCAGCCTGGGCGAAGCGGCCAAGCTCGACCCGAAATTCGCCTACACCATCGTCAAGACCGTGGGCAATTACGGCGAGATCTTCGACCGCAACGTCGGGCCGGCGACCAAGGTCGGGCTGGACCGCGGCTTCAACAAGCTGTGGACCCAGGGCGGCCTGCTCTACGCCCCGCCCTTCCGGTGAGCAATCCGGTGCGCTCCGGTCCGATTGCCGCGGTCGCCCTCTGGTGGGGTGGCCGCAGCGGCCTTCAGGCGGCGATCCTGGCGCTCGTGCTGCTGGGCGGCTTCCTGCTCGGCTCCAACACGCTGGCGAACATGGAGCGCTTCGGCATCACGCCGGGCTTCGCCTTCCTCGGCCGCCCGGCGGGCTTCGAGATCGGGGAGGCGCTGCTCGACTACCGGCCGCAGGACAGCTACGCGCTGGCCCTGCTGGTCGGGCTGCTGAACACCGTCAAGGTCGCGGTGGCCGGCTGCCTGATCGCCACCGTCCTGGGCGTGCTGCTGGGGGTGGCGCGGCTGTCCGGCAACGCGCTGCTGTCGGGGCTGGTGCAGGGTTACGTCGAGATGGTCCGCAGCACGCCGCTGCTGCTGCAACTCTTCTTCTGGAGCGCCACCTTCCAGGCGCTGCCTTCCCCACGCCAGGCGCTGAACCCGCTGCCGGGCGTCTTCCTGTGCAACCGCGGCATCCAGCTGCCCGCCTTCGCCGACGGACGGGCGGGCGGATGGCTGCTCGCGGCCATCGCGCTGGCGCTGGCGCTCGCCCTTGCCGGGACCGTTCTGCTCCGGCGCCTCGGGCGGCGGGATGCGCTGTCGGGGGTGGTACTCGCCACGGCCGCATGCGGCCTGCCCGTCGCGCTGCTGCTGGCGTCGGGCGTGCCGTTGCAGGTCGAATTTCCCGAACTCGCCGGTTTCAACTTCAGCG
The DNA here is from genome assembly GCF_058780665.1 of Azospirillum sp. UENF 112521. Taxonomy (NCBI): domain Bacteria; kingdom Pseudomonadati; phylum Pseudomonadota; class Alphaproteobacteria; order Rhodospirillales; family Azospirillaceae; genus Azospirillum; species Azospirillum sp. UENF 112521. Next base: position 186,074 of record NZ_JBSNCI010000007.1, on the reverse strand, counting down.
GCGGGACGACGGTATCGCCGGAATTCTCCGCCCTGCTGGTCGGGCTGGTCGTCAACGCCGCGGCGATGATCGCGGAGATCGTGCGCAGCGGCATCCAGGCGGTGCCGGCCGGACAGTGGGAGGCCGCCCGCGCGCTGGGCCTGCCGCGCCGCCGGATCATGCGGTTGGTGGTCCTGCCCCAGGCCATGCGGGTGATCGTGCCGCTGCTGACCTCCAGCTATCTCAACCTGACCAAGAATTCGAGCCTCGCCGTCGCGATCGGCTTCCCCGATCTGGTCAGCGTCATCAACACCAGCGCCAACCAGACGGGGCAGGTGCTGGAAACCATGGCGATCATGATGGGCGCCTATCTGACGGTGAACCTCGCGGTCTCGGCGGCGATGAACCTGTACAACCGCCGGCTGGCGGCGAGGGGAGCGCGATGACCGACGGCGTCCTGCAAAGCGCCCCGCCCCTCACCTCGCCACAGCCGCGCTGGCAGCGCCTGTGGGCCGGCCTGTTCGGCACGCCGCTGAATGCCGCGGTGACGCTCTGCTGCCTCGCCCTTCTCGGCTGGGCCGTGCCGCCGCTGCTGCGCTGGACCTTGCTGGATGCCGTGTGGGTGGGGCCGGCCGACCGCTGCGCCGATGCGGCCGGCGCCTGCTGGGCCTTCATCGGCGAGAAGCTGCGCTACATCCTGTTCGGCTTCTACGACCAGGACCGGCAGTGGCGCCCTGCGGCGGCCGGCGCCATCCTGCTGGCGCTGGCCGGGTTCAGCGGCATGCCGCTGTTCTGGCGGCGGGCGACGCTGTGGCTCTGGCTCCTCGGGCTGGCCGCCGCCCTGCTGCTGCTGACCGGCGGGCCCGGCGGGCCGGCGGTGCCGACCGAGCGCTGGAGCGGCCTGCCGGTCAGCCTGCTGCTCGCCGTCCTCGGGTTGGTCGGCGCCTTCCCGCTGGCGGTGCTGCTGGCGCTCGCCCGGCGCAGCTCCATGGGCGGGGTGCGGACGCTGGCCGTCCTGTTCATCGAGGTGACGCGCGGCGTGCCGCTGATCGCGGTGCTCTATGTCGCGACCCTGCTGCTGCCGCTGATGCTGCCCGCCGGCGCCGCCATCGACAAGCTGCTGCGGGCGCAGATCGCCATCGTCCTGTTCGTCTCCGCCTATCTGGCCGAGATCGTCCGGGCCGGCCTTCAGTCGATCCCGGCGGGCCAGTATGAAGCCGCCCAGGCGCTGGGGCTCGGCTATTGGCAATCGATGCGGCTGGTGATCCTGCCGCAGGCGCTCAGGACGGTGATCCCCTCCATCGTCACCCTGGCGATCGGGCTGTTCCAGGACACCACGCTGATCATCGTCATCGGCCTGTTCGACCTGCTGAACACCGCGCGAACCGCCGCCAAGGACCCGGCCTGGCTCGGATTCTACGACGAGGCGTTCGGCTTCGCGGCGCTGATCTACCTGACGGTCTGCGTGATCGCGTCGCGCTACAGCCTGTGGCTGGAACGCCGGCTGCGGCGGTGAGAACCGCTCGCCGCAGCCAGCCGGATCAGGAGTAGAAACCCGGTTCCGGCAGCGCGCCGGTCAGGGCATGGACGCCCAGCTCCTTCAGCTTGTAATCCAACGGATCATGCAGGGAGTGGGTTCGGACATTGCGCCAGAAGCGGTCGAAGCCATAGCGCCCGGCGGTTCCCCGTGCGCCCGTAATATCGAACAGCCGGCCGGCGGCATCCAGGCCGGCACGGGCGGCGGCCACCTTGAAGGTGGCGACGGCGAGCGAGGTCTCGCCCCGCTCCTGCGCCCCCAGCGACCGTCCGCGCTCCCACGCCCGTTGCAGCCGGTCGAGCGCCAGCCCGCCCAGCGCGTCAGCCGCGGCAACGGCCAGCTGCACCTCGCCGAAATGGTGCAGCAGATAGGGATCCTCGGCGGCGCTGGCCACGCCCGACGCCCGCCACGGCCGCCCTTCCGTCAGGGTGAAGCCGCGCGCCGCCGCCAGTGCCCCTTCGGCGATGCCGAGATAGAGGCTGGCCAGGATCGACTGGGCGATGCAGGGGCGCAGGCTGGAGGCGACGTCGCCGAACGGCCCCGGCGGTCCCAGGATGTCGGCGGCCGACACCGCCACGTCGGTGAAGGTGACGGTGCCGCTGTCGGTCTGGCGCTGGCCGATGGCGTCCCAATCGTCCAGCACGGCGATGCCGGCACGGTCGGCCGGCAGCACCATCACCCGCAACACCCCGTCCGGCCCGTCCGCCGACACCAGCAGCAGGTCGGAATCGGTTGCCCCGGAGCAGAAGCTCTTGGTGCCGTTCAGACTCCAGTTCTGCGGTTCCTCCTCCGCCGGCTCCCCGGCCGGCGTCAGGTGGGTGCGGCGGTCGAGCGGGTTCAGCGCATTGCCCCAGAACAGGCCGCGCCGGGCGGTTGCGGTCAGCAGCCCCGCCCGCTGGGTCGGATTGCCATAGAGCAGGATCGAGGCGACCATCAGGTGATGGAAGGCGAACAGATGGGCCAGCGAGGAATTGACCTGCGCCAGTTCCCGCACCGACCCCAGGATCGCCGGCCAGCCTTCCCCCTGCCCGCCATAGGCCGCCGGGATCGCCAGGGTCAGCAGGCCGGAGCGGCGGATGGCGTCGCGTTCCGCCTTGGCGGTGCCGCCGGCCCGGTCTCGGGCGACGGCGGTCTCGGCCAACAGGCTTTTGAGGTCGGCCAGCGCCCCGCGCAGGGCCGGGCTGGACAGCGGAACGAGGCTCATGAGGCACTCCTGGCCGGCTGAAGATCGCCGAAGGGGCTGACGAAGGCGACGTCGGGTGCGGCCTGAGCTGCCGGCGGCGGGGCCGTCACCGGCAGCAGCGGGAACAGCAGGTCGGCGACGCGGTGCGCCTCCTCCAGATGCGGGTAGCCGGACAGGATGAAGCTGTCGATGCCGAGATCGCGGTATTCCAGCAGCCGGTCCGCCACCTGCCGCGGGTTGCCGACCAGCGCGGTTCCGGCCCCGCCGCGCACCAGCCCGACGCCGGCCCACAAATTCGGCGCCACCACCAGATCGTCGCGGGAGGCAAGCTCGGTCATCCGGCGCTGGCCTTCGGATTCGAAGCGGCGGAAGGCGCCGTGCGCGGCTTCGACGGCGCTGCGGTCGATCTTGCTGATGAGTTTCTCGGCGGCGGCCCAGGCTTCCGCCTCGGTCTCGCGCACGATGATGTTGACGCGCAGGCCATAGGACAGGGTGCGACCATGCGCCGCCGCCCGCGTCCGCACGTCCGCGATCTTGGCGGCCACCGCGTCGGGCGGCTCGGCCCAGGTCAGGTAAGTGTCGAAATGCTCCGCCACCGCGGCATGGCCGGCGGGCGACGAGCCGCCGAAGAACAGCGGCGGATGGGGGCGCTGCACAGGCCGCAGCGGCACGGCGGCACCCTTCACCGTCACGTGGCTGCCGGCGAAATCGACGGTCTCGCCGGCCAGAACCCGCTTCCACACCGTGAAGAACTCGGCCGCCTGGGCATAGCGGGCGTCATGGTCGAGGAAGACGCCGTCGCCGGCCAGTTCCGCCGCGTCGCCGCCGGCGACCACATTGAGGTAGAAGCGCCCGCCCGACAGCCGGTCCAGCCCGGCGGCGAGCCGCGCCGCGAAGGTCGGCGTCATCGAGGACGGCCGGGTGGCGACGAGGAAGCGCAGCCGCTCCGTCGCCGCGATCAGCGCGGCGGAGACGATGTAGGGCTCCTCGCAGGCCTTGCCGCAGGGAACCAGCACGCCATGGTAGCCGCGCCGGTCGGCGGCCCGGGCGATCTCCGTCAGATAGTCCAGGGTGGCGGGCCGGCTGTCGACCTGGCTGCCCAGATAGGGGCCGTCGCCATGCACCGGCAGGAACCAGAAAATGTCCATGGGTCGGTCCTCCGCTCAGAGATCGAGCGCCAGCAGGCGCCGGGCATTGTCAAACAGCAGCCCGTCGAGCACCGCCCCGTCGAAGCCGAGCTTCAGGAAATCCTCCACCGTCTGCTTCATCGGGCGGAACGGATAGGAGCTGCCGAACAGCAGCTGGTCGCGCAGGAAGCCGTTGGCGGCCTCGACATAGAGGCGGCTGCCGGGCAGGAAGAGGTACATGTCCGGCACGATGTGGACGTTGGGATGGCGGAAGGCGATCCCGACGATCTCCGCCACATGCGGCCAGAAGCCATGGTGGATGACGATGTTCAGGGTGGGGAACGCGCGGGCGATGCGGCCGACCGGGGCCGGGTCGTTGAAGCGCGGGTCCGGCGTGGTCGGGCCGGTCATCAGGAAGACCGGTACCTTCAGCTGGTCGCAGGCGTCATAGACCGGCAGCAGCGACGGATCGTCGAAGGGGATCGCCGGATCGAGGAAGCCCGGTTCCAGATTGATGCCCTTCAACCCCAGCGCGGTAACGGCTCGGCCCACCTCAACCACCGCGGCGGCGATGCCCTGGCGCTGCGGATCGACGGAGCCGATGCCGATCAGGTCCGGCCGGCCGGCGACCAGCTCCTGCACCCGGTCGTTGGAGGTGCTGACGCCGGGGGTGTCGCGGCCGATGATGGCGGCGACGGTGATGCCGGCCTCCCGCACATCGGCGAGATAGCCGTCCAGCGTGTGGGAGCGGGTGAAATGGGCGTCGTCGCCACGGGTGCCAACGCGCCGGTTCAGCCATCTGGCCGTCTCGAAGCCGGGGGTGCCGGGGGTCGCCCCATAGAAATCATGCAGGAAGGCGGGGCGGCTGCGCAGGTCGATGATCTTGCGGGACACGGTTGCGGTCTCCGGTTGCAGGGTCTGCCCTGGAGGGGCAACATCGGTGCCAAACCGGCTTGTTGTTTGTTTTCAATTGCTTGACCAAGGTTCTCCCCGGCCGCCGCGCTGCAATTGCAACAGCCGCCGCCGGGGAATTGCTGCATGGGCAGCGCTGGTTTCACATGTCGCCCGTTACGCCCAGGTGCCGGACCACACCGCCTCGCGCACCGAGATGCTGGACTTCAGCAGACCGGAAGCGTGGAAGCTGTCGGCGACCGCCTGCTGCCGCCGCACAGCACGGTCGTCGAGCGGTTTGGCCCCGTAGGTCAGCCGGCTGAAGGCCAGTTCCAATGCCTGGGCGGCAATGCCGAGATCGCGGGTCATGCTCTGCGCCGCCTCCGCCGCGTGCAGGGCGGCGTATTCGCCGGCCTTGCCCACCTCGTCCAGCAGGATGGAGACGGCTTCCGGGTTGCGGTCGGCGAAGCTCTGGTTGGCGAGGTAGAACTGGTGGTTGGGCACCAGCCCGCTGCCGTCGGTCAGTACCCGTGTGTCGTCGCGGATCTGGGCCGAGGAGAGCAGCGGATCCCAGATCGCCCAGGCATCCACCATCTCGTCGAGCAGCGCCTCCAGCGCCGCCGCCGGCTGCATATGGACGATCCGCACGTCGTCCAGGGTCAGCCCATAGGCCTGCAAGGCCCGCAGCAGGAAGTAATGGACGTTCGAGCCGGTGTGCAGCGCCACCGTCCGCCCGCGCAGGTCGGCGGTGCTGCGGAACGGGCTGTCATGGCGGACCAGCAGCGCCTCGGCATTGGGAGCCGGCGGGTCGTAGCCGACATAGACCAGCGGCACCCCGGCCGCCTGGGCGAAGACCGGCGGCGCCTCCCCGGTCGCCACGAATTCCACCTGCATGCTGCCGAGCGCGTCCATCATCTGCGGACCGGACACGAACTCGGTCCAGGTGACGCGGTAGCCATGGGCGGCCAGCCGCTGCTCCACGGCGCCGCGCATCTTCAGGATGCTGGAGGTGCCGAATTTCTGGTAGCCGATCGGCAGCTCCACAAGCCGGACAGGCAGCCGGGCCGGCAGGGACGAGACCACCGGAGCGGAAAGCTTGGACCCCCGTTCCTGGCTCCGCTCCTCCCCCGGCTCCGCCGCGCCGGGGCGGCGGCGCGGTGCGATGGCGCCGAGATGGGCCAGCTGGGTGCGGAAGGCGTTCCGGGTCATCCCCAAGCTTTCCGCCGCCCGCATCTGGTTGCCGTCCGCCAACTCGAAGGCGCTGCGCACCGCGGTGCGGACCAGCCGCTCATACAGGTCGGCCTCGCCCTCGGCGACGGCGCGGGCGACCAGCGCCCTCACCGCCCCCTCCAGGTCGCAGGGTGGCGGTTCCACCCCTCCCGAAGCTCGGCCCTGCCCTTCGCAGCGCAGCCGGACGTCGTCCGCGCCGATCTCCGGGCCGGGCGCCAGCAGCACGGCGTTATGCAGCACATTCTCCAGCTGGCGGATGTTGCCCGGCCAGGGGCAACGGGCCAGCCGGCGCAACGCCTCCCCGCTCAGCGACAATTCCGGCCGGCCGAGCCGTTCCTTGTGAAGGTCGAGGAAATGCCCGGCCAGCGGCGGGATGTCGCCCGGCCGCTCGCGCAGCGGCGCCAGCCGCACCGAGGCGACGTTCAAACGGAAAAACAGATCCTCGCGGAAGCGCCTGGCCTCCACCGCCGCCTCCAGATCGACGTTGGTGGCGGCGATGACACGGACGTCGATGGGAATGGGCTTGCGGGAGCCGACGCGCACCACCTCGCGCTCCTGCAGCACGCGCAGAAGCTTGACCTGAAGGGCGGGCGGCAGGTCGCCGATCTCGTCCAGCAGCAAGGTGCCGCCATGGGCGGCCTCGAACCAGCCGGCTTGGGTCTTCAGCGCACCGGTGAAGGCCCCCTTCTCGAAGCCGAACAGTTCGGCCTCCGCCAGCGTGTCGGTGAAGGCGCCGCAATTCACGGCGACGAAGGGGCCGTCGGCTCGCCGGCTGCGGCTGTGGATATAGCGCGAGACCAGTTCCTTGCCGGTGCCGGTCTCGCCTATGATCAGCACGGTGGCGTCGCTGGGCGCCAGCCGGTCGAGATCGGCCTGGAGCCGTTGCGACTGCGGATCCTCGAACACCATGGCGGTGGCGCGGATCTTCGGCTTGCGCCCCCGGCTGGCCGGGTCGAAGGCGACGATGCGGCGCTGTTCGTAACCGGCGGCGTCGATGCCCGGTCCGCACCCCCCGTCCTGCCCCACGACAACGGACGGCAAGGCGGCGGCGTCGAACCGGCAGGAGGACAGGCCGGGCCCCGGACGGGGAGCGGCGTCGAAGGCTGTCGCGGCGGGCCAGCGGTCACTGGGCGGGATCCTGGTCATGGCGGCACCTGCTTCCTGAGGCGGGCATCGTCGGGTCACCCCGAACATTCCCCAGTGTATCAATATGGAAATTGATTCAATATTACAAACTCACAGAGTTATTATTGAACAATCTACGCCAGCATAATGCCTACATGCTGTTGCATGTGCAGCAGGAATGGTGTGAAGCCTGCTGCCTTTGAAGCGGGATTTTCCGCGATCCCTGCATGGTCTCTTCAACAAAATCAGCTAGTTAGGCATCTGGCACACTGATTGCGCCTATGGCTCCGGACAACCCCGCACTGGAGCTTGTGTACAATGGGCAAGATCAAGGTCGTCACCGTCTCCGGCAATCTGGGCGCCCGGTCCCGCACCCGCGCCCTGATCGATGCCGTGGTGGAAGGCGTCGAGGCGCAAACCGCCATCCACCGCACCGACATCGTCATCGGCGAACTGGCACCGGAGCTGGGGGCGCTGACCGATCCGAAGGCGGTGCCGCCGCGCGTGGCCGACGCGCTGGCCGCCATCGCCGGCGCCGATCTGCTGGTGGTCGGCACGCCCGTCTACAAGGGCTCCTACACCGGGCTGTTCAAGCATCTGATCGACTTCATCGACCCCAACGCTTTGGGCGGCGTGCCGGTGGTGCTGACCGCGACCGGCGGCAGCCCGCGCCATGCCCTGGTGATCGAACACCAGCTTCGCCCGCTGTTCGGCTTCTTCCTGGCCCATACGGTGCCGACCGGCGTCTTCGCCCAGGACAGCGACTTCACCGACTACCGCCTGAGCAGCGCCGACATCGCCGCCCGCGCGACCCGCGCCGCCGACGAGGCGGTGCGCATCGCCGCACTCGGCCGGCTGACGGCTCCCACCGCTTCCCTGGCCGCCGCGCCCTTGGTCGCCGCCTGATCCTCCCTTCTTCCGCTCCCGGAGACTTCGCCATGACCGCCACCACGACTGCCAATTCCGACGCCGTGAAGTTCGCCTATTGGGTTCCGAACGTGTCCGGCGGCCTCGTCATCAGCAAGATCGAGCAGCGCACCAGTTGGGACATCGACTACAACCGCAAGCTGGCGCAGATCGCCGAGCAGGCCGGGTTCGAGTATGCGCTGAGCCAGATCCGCTTCACCGCCGGCTACGGCGCCGACAACCAGCATGAATCGGTCGCCTTCACCCATGCCCTGCTGGCGGCGACCGAGACACTGAACGTCATCGCCGCGGTGCTGCCCGGCCCCTGGCACCCGGCCCTGCTGGCAAAGCAGGTCGCCACCATCAGCCATCTGACCAAGGGCCGCATCGCCGTCAACATCGTCAGCGGCTGGTTCCGCGGCGAGTTCCAGGCCATCGGCGAGCCGTGGCTGGATCATGACGAGCGCTATCGCCGGTCGGAGGAGTTCATCCGCGTCATCCGCGGCGTCTGGTCGGAGGACAATTTCTCCTTCAACGGCGCCCATTACCGCTTCGAGAACTACACGCTGAAGCCGAAGCCGCTGGCCCCGCTGCCGGAGATCTTCCAGGGCGGCAGTTCCCGCGCCGCCCGCGACATGGCGGCCCGCGTGTCCGACTGGTATTTCACCAACGGCAACACGCCGGAGGGCATCAGGGCGCAGATCGACGACATCCGCGCCAAGGAGGCCGGCACCGGCCACCGCGCGAAGATCGGCGTCAACGCCTTCGCCATCGTCCGCGAGACCGAGGAGGAGGCCCGCGCCGTCCTTAGCGAGATTCTCGAAAAGGCCGATCCCGACGCGGTGAAGGGCTTCCACCATGAGGTCCAGAATGCCGGCAATGCTTCGCCGGAGCGCGAGGGCAACTGGGCCAAATCCACCTTCGAGGATCTCGTCCAGTACAATGACGGCTTCAAGACCAACCTGATCGGCACGCCGCGTCAGGTGGCGGAGCGCATCGTCCACCTGAAATCCATCGGCGTCGATCTGGTCCTGCTCGGCTTCCTGCATTTCCAGGAGGAGGTCGAGTATTTCGGCAAACACGTCATCCCGCTGGTCCGCGAACTGGAAGCGGCCAAGGAACGGGAAGCGGTCGCCGCCTGAGCAAGTCCCGCGGGGGAGGCCCACCTCCCTCGCCCCATAACCCGAGGTCTTCAGCGGAGCGCGCCCATGCCGGCCGTCCTTTCCGAACCCTTTGTCTCGCCCGCGGCGGGGACCGTTCCGTCCGCCCTGGCAGTCGAGGCGGTGTCGCTGTCCTTCGGCGGAGTTATGGCGCTGAGCGACATCTCCTTCGCCGTCGCGCCGGGGGAAATCCGGGCGGTCATCGGTCCGAACGGCGCCGGCAAAAGCTCGCTGCTCAACGTCGTCAGCGGCCTGTACCAGCCCGACCGCGGCCGGGTCTGGCTCGGCGGGCACAGCTTCGCTGCCGTGCCGACCGACCGGCTGGCGACGCTCGGCGTGTCCCGCAGCTTCCAGAATCTGGCGCTGTTCAAGGGGCTGTCGGTGCTGGACAACGTCGCCGCCGGCCTGTCGCACCGGCTGCGCGCCGGGGTGCTGGCCCAGGTCATCGGCCTGCCGGCCGCCCGGCGGGAACGGGCGGAGGGCTATGCCAGGGCGGAGGAGCTGCTGGCCTTCCTGCATCTGGACGATGTCCGCGACCGGCCCGCCGGCACCCTGCCCTATGGGATGCAGAAACGGGTCGAGCTTGCCCGCGCCCTGGTGGCGCGGCCCCGCCTGCTCCTGTTGGACGAGCCGATGGCCGGCATGACCCTGACCGAGAAGCGGGATCTCAGCGGCCACATCCGCGCCGCCCGCGATGATCTCGGCACCACCATCGTGCTGATCGAGCATGACGTCGGCGTCGTGATGGGGCTGTCGGACCGCATCGCCGTGCTGGATTACGGCCGGCTGATCGCCGACGGCACACCCGATCAGATCCGCAACGACCCGGTGGTGATCGACGCCTATCTCGGCGTCGCCCACGACCTCGAAGCCGGAGAGGGCATCTGAGCCATGGAGTGGCAATTCTTCACCGAGGTGCTGGTCGGCGGCCTGCTGTCGGGGGTGATGTACTCCCTGGTCGCCATCGGCTTCGTCCTGATCTACAAGACCAGCGGCGTGCTGAACTTCGCCCAGGGCGCGCTGCTGCTGTTCGCGGCGCTGACCTTCGTCAGTTTGACGGAGCGCGGACTGCCCGTCTGGGCCGCGATCCTGCTGACGCTGGCGGCGATGACCGCCATCGGCGCGCTGGTCGAGCGCACGGTGCTGCGCCCGCTGGTCAACCAGCCGCCGATCACCCTGTTCATGGCGACGCTCGGCGTCTCCTACGTCATCGAGGGAGCCGCACAGCTGCTGTGGGGCACCCAGGTGCATGGTCTGGATCTGGGCATCGACGACCTGCCGCTGGAGATCGGCGGCGTGCTGATCAGCAGCTTCGACCTGTTCGCCGCGGCGGTGGCCGGGGCGATGGTGGCGGCGCTGACCCTGTTCTTCCGCTACACCCGCATCGGTCTCGGCTTCCGCGCCGTCGCCGACGACCAGCTGGCCGCACTGGCGGTGGGGTTGAGCCTGGACCGCATCTGGACCGCGGTGTGGACAGCGGCCGGGGTGGTGGCGCTGGTCGCCGGCCTGTTGTGGGGAGCGCGGCTGGGCGTGCAGTTCTCGCTGTCGCTGGTGGTGCTGAAGGCGCTGCCGGTGCTGGTGCTCGGCGGCTTCGATTCCATCGCCGGGGCCATCGTCGGCGGGCTGATCGTCGGCGCGGTGGAGAAGCTGGCGGAGGTCTATGTCGGCCCGTTCGTCGGCGGCGGCATCGAGGGGTGGATCGCCTATGTCGCCGCCCTCGGTTTCCTGCTGATCCGACCCTCCGGCCTGTTCGGCGCCAAGCCGGTGGAAAGGGTCTGAGCCATGACCGATCTCGCGCTTGAGAAGACCGCAGCGGCGGCTCCGCACCGTGCCTCCCCTGCCCTGCTGGGCATCGGCGTCCTGCTGATCGTCGCCTATGGCGTCCTGCCGCTGGTCGCCAGCGAATATCTGTTCGACGCCATCCTGACGCCCTTCCTGGCGCTGGCGCTCGCCGGGCTGGGGCTGAACATCCTGACCGGCTATGCCGGGCAGGTGTCGCTGGGATCGTCGGCCTTCATGGCGGTCGGCGCCTATGCCGCCTACAATCTGGCGCTCCGCCTGCCGGGCCTGCCCTTCCTGCTGGACATCCTGCTGGCCGGTCTGGTCGCCGCCGCGGTCGGGCTGCTGTTCGGCCTGCCCAGCCTGCGGCTGCGCGGCTTCTATCTCGCCGTCTCGACGCTGGCTGCCCAGTTCTTCGTGCAGTGGGTGTTCAACAAGGTCGGCTGGTTTTCCAACAACAGCCCGTCGGGCATCGTCACCGTGCCGCCGCTGTCGGTCGCCGGCCTGCCGCTCGACAGCTCCGCCGGCCGCTACCTGTTCGCGCTCGGCGTGGTGACAGCGGTGACGCTGGCGGTGTGGCGGCTGGTGGAAAGCCCGACCGGCCGCGCCCTGGTCGCCCTGCGCGACCACGAGACGGCGGCGCGGGTGATCGGCATCCCGGTGCTGCGGTTGAAGCTGCTGGCCTTCGCCGTATCCTCCTTCATCATCGGGGTCGCCGGCGTGCTGTGGGCCTTCGCCTATCTGCGCACGGTGGAGCCGGCCGGCTTCAACCTCGACCGCTCCTTTCAAATCCTGTTCATCGTCATCATCGGCGGGCTTGCCTCGCTGCGCGGGGCCTTCCTGGGGGCGGCGCTGATCGTCGTCTTCCCGCTGCTGCTGTCCCGACTGGGCGAGGCGCTGCTGGGCGGGCTGTTCGACAGCGGCGTGCTGGAGATGAGCCAGCGCATCGTGCTCGGCCTGCTGATCGTGACCTTCCTGATCGCCGAACCGGCCGGCCTGACCGCCCTGCTCGACCGGGCCTGGAGCCGGATCGCCGGACGCTTCCGCCGGGCCGGCTGACCGCAAAAAAACCGGGGCATCCCGCCCCTTTTCAAAAACCGCCCTTTCCAACGGAGACACACCAGATGTCGCGTCCGAACACCCGAAGCTTGTCCCTGAAAGCCTTGTCCCTGAAGGCCGCCCTGCTCGGCGCGCTGCTCGGCACCGCCGCCCTGCTGCCCGGCGCGGCACGGGCCGACGAGCAGTATTTCCCGCTGCAAAGCTACCGCGCCGGACCCTATGCCGCCGGCGGCACCGGCTTCTTCGGCGGCTTCATCGACTATCTGACGCTGGTCAACAATCGCGACGGCGGCGTCAACGGCGTCAAGCTGACCTGGGACGAGTGCGAAACCCAGTATGAGGTCGAACGCGGCGTCGAATGCTACAAGCGGCAGAAGAACCGGCCCGGCGTCGCCGCCTGGAACCCGCTGTCGGTCGGCATCGCCTATGCCATGATCGACGATGTCGGCCGCGACAAGGTTCCGCTGATCACCGTCAACCATGGCCGCACCGACAGCACCGACGGCCGCGTCTTCAAATACGTCTTCCCGCTGCTGCTGAACCCCTACAGCGAAAGCTCGGGCATCGTGAACTACATCGGCACGCGGGAAGGCGGGCTGGAGAAGTTGAAGGGCAAGAAGATCGTGGTGCTCTACCACGGCTCGCCCTACGGCAAGGAGACCATCCCGATCTACCAGCTGCTGGCCGAGAAATACGGCTTCTCGGTCGAGCAGGTCGAGGTGCCGCACCCCGGCAACGAGCAGCAGTCGCAATGGCTGTCGATCCGCCGGACCAAGCCCGACTATGTGGTGCTGCGCGGCTGGGGCGTGATGAATCCGGTGGCGCTGAAGACCGCGCAGAAGGTCGGCTTCCCGGCCGACCGCATCATCGGCAATGTCTGGTCCAACTCCGAAGAGGACGTCATCCCGGCCGGCGACGCCGCCAAGGGCTACACCGCCATCACCACCCAGGCGTCGGGTGCGGACTATCCGGTGCTGCAGGAGATCGCGAAGACGGTCTACGGCGCCGGCAAGGGCAATCTGGACGACAGGAAGCGGATCGGCAGCGTCTATCACAATCTCGGCATCGTGAACGGCATCCTGAACGTCGAGGCTGTGCGCATCGCCCAGGACAAGTTCGGCAAGCGGACCCTGACCGGCGACGAGGTGCGCTGGGGCTTCGAGCATCTGCGGCTCGATCCCGCACGGGTCGAGGCGCTGGGCGCCAAGGGCCTGTTCCATTCCATCAACGTCAGCGTCGCCAACCATGAAGGCGAAGGGCGCGTGACCTTCCAGCAGTGGGACGGCGCCAAGTGGAAGGTGGTGTCCGACTGGATCGCCCCGGACTGGGCCCTGCTGCGCCCGATCATTGAGAAGTCGTCGCTGGCCTACGCCGCCGAGCACGGCCTCCAGGTCCGCGACCCCGCCGCCGAAGACGCGAGCAACTGACCGCAGCCCGGAGGAGTTCCGCCACCATGACGATCAACGAGGTGCTGCTGTCGCTGGACGGGGTCGAGGCGACCTACAACCACGCCATCCGTGCGCTGTCGGGCGTCAGCCTGACCGTGCGGACAGGGGAGATCGTCGCCCTGCTCGGCGCCAACGGGGCCGGCAAGACCACCGCCCTGAAGGCGTTGTCCGGCCTGCTGCCGGCGGAGCGCGGCCAGATCGCCGCCGGCAGCATCGTCTATGACGGTGAGGACGCCACCCGCCGCAGCCCGGCCGAGCTGGTGCGCGCCGGGCTGGTGCAGGTGCTGGAGGGCCGGCATTGCTTCCGCTCCCTGACCGTCGAGGACAATCTGATTGTCGGCGGTCAGGTGCGGGGCCTGGGCAGCACCGCCCTGCGCTCCGAGTTGGAGCGCATCTACGCCCTGTTCCCCCGGCTGCGCGAGAGGCGCAAGACCCCCGCCGGCCTGACCTCCGGCGGGGAGCAGCAGATGACGGCCATCGGCCGGGCGCTGATGGCGCGGCCCCGCCTGCTGGTGCTGGACGAGCCGTCGATGGGCCTCGCCCCGCTGGTGGTCGAAGGCATCTTCGCCGCGCTGAAGCGCCTGAACCGCGAGGAGGGGCTGTCGATTCTGGTGGCCGAACAGAACTCCACCGTCGCCCTGCGCCATGCCGACCGCGCCAGCGTGCTGGAGACCGGCCGCACCGTGCTGGACGGCTCCGCCGCCGACCTGCGCGACCGCGACGACATCAAGGCCTTCTATCTGGGCTTCGGTGTCGGCAGTCCCGCCGCCGCCGCAACCACCCCTACCGCTGCCTGAGCGGACCAACCCGAAACCGATAAAGGATACGAGACGATGAGCACTGCCGTTCTCGACACAGCCCCCAAAACCTCCGACAGCAAAACCGCCGATCCCGCGCCGCAAGGCGTGCCCGGCCTGCCGCGCCCCGCCAAGCCCGCCCACGTCATCAAGGACGACGCCGAAGCCATCGCGGTGGCGGAGGCGCTGGCCCGCAAGGTCGCCGACAGCGCGTCGAAGCGCGACCGAGAGCGCATCCTGCCGGTGGCCGAACTGGACGCCTTCTCGCAGAGCGGCCTGTGGTCGATCAACGTGCCGAAGGCGTTCGGCGGGCCGGAGGTCTCCTACGCGACGTTGGCCAGGGTGGTGCAGATCGTGGCGGCGGCCGACCCCTCGCTGTCGCAGATCTCGCAGAACCATCTGGGCGTGGTCGCCGCCATCCGCACCGTCTCGGACGAGGCGCAGCAGCGCCTGCTGTTCGGCGAGGTGCTGAAGGGCATCCGCTTCGGCAACGCCTTTTCCGAATTCGGCACCAAGCGCGCCGCCGACTTCGCCACCAGCTTCACCGACGAGGGCGACCATGTGCTGGTGACCGGCCGCAAATTCTACTCGACCGGCGCCCTGCTCGCCCATCTGGTTCCCATTGTCGCGGTGGACGACCAGGGCCGTGCCTGGTACGCCATCGCCGACCGCAACGCCCCTGGCCTGACGGTGATCGACGACTGGTCGGGCTTCGGCCAGCGCACCACGGCCAGCGGCACGGTGATCCTCGACAAGGTGAGGGTGCCGAAGAGCCATCTGGTGCCCGGCTACAAGGGCTATGAGGTGCCGACCGCCGACGGCGCCATCTTCCAGATCATCCAGGTCGCGGTCGACAACGGCATCGCCGAGGCGGCGATCCGCGACACGCTGGAATTCGTGCGCAGCCGCAGCCGTCCCTGGGTGGACAGCGGGCAGGACCGGGCGTCCGACGATCCCTACACCATCCAGGCGGTCGGTCGCCTGACCCTGCGGCTGCACGCCGCCGAAGCCTTGCAGGAAAAGGCTGGCCTCGCGGTGGATGCCGCCGTCGCCGCCCCCGGCGCCGAAACCGTCGCCCGGGCCCAACTGGCGGTGGCGGAGGCCAAGATCCTCAGCACCGAAATCGCGCTGGAGGCGAGCAGCACCCTGTTCGAACTGGCCGGCACCCGCTCCGTCCTGGCCGAGCATAACTTCGACCGACACTGGCGCAACGCCCGCACCCACACGCTGCACGACCCGGTGCGCTGGAAATACGCCATCCTCGGCAACCATGCCCTGAACGGCGTCAACCCGCCGCTCCATGCCTGGAGTTGACAGCAGGAGTTGAGCCGACGGGACAGGATCGGTGCGGCGGCGGCCACCGGGGATCGTCCGGATGCTCAGGCCGCCGCCGCATCCCGGAAGAGGCAGCGGGCGTCGCCAGCGGTTCCGATGGTCAGCACGGCGGCTTGCAGGCGGTCGACCGCCGGTTCGGCCAGCACCCGCGCCGCATTGGCGCGGAACTTCGCGATCACGGCCGCATCGTCCATCGGACGTTCGCGGCAGCCGCGCGGATGGGACAGCCGCGGCCCCTCGAACCAGCGCCCGCGCGCATGCACCCGCACCTGTCCGGCGGGCCGGCGCGTCTCCCCGCCCATCGCCCCGTCGATTTCAGGATCGACGGCCGCGATGACGCGGGCGGCCAAAGCCGCGCGGTCATCGTCGGCGAGGGCTCCGGCGACATGCCAGTCCACCGGCGGCAGCCCCAGCGCGAGGCAGGCAAGACAGTAAGGCAGGCTGAACTGCGCATCGACCATGGTGGCGGGGGCCGCATCCATGAAGTCGCGCGCCATACCGGCGGAGGTCAGAACCTCGATCCGCTCGATCTCACCGGCCGCCAGCCCGTGGCTGTCGCGCAGAATCTCGAAGGATTCCAGCGCCGTGTGCATCCAGCGGCAGGCCGGATAGGCCTTGAAGCTGGCATGGCGTGTCCACCAGACCTCTCCCAGCCCATCACACAGGACGTCCGGATCGAAGCGGTCCGAACCGATCATCCGCCAGAACCCGGTCGGCCCGTCGAGCACATCGGCGGCACCGACCAGCCCAGCCATGGCGTAGCCGACGGCACGCAGCCCGGCCTCCGCGGCGGGGGCGTTGAAATCCTTGAAGGACACCAGCGGGCGGGCATCCCAATTGTAGCGCCGCAGGCTCGGCACCGGCGCCAGCGTGCCGGCGAAGCCGAATGCATTGGCGAGATCGGTGCCACCAAGCCCGAGAAGGCGTCCGTAGACGGCAGCCGCCGCCAGCGACTGGTGCTGGCACACGCCATAGACCTGCCGGAACCGCTCCTGGCTCGGCTGGATCGACAGGATGATGCGGGCGTTGATCTCATAGGCGGCGGCAAGCGCCGCCAGCAGCGTTGCGCCGTCGGCACCGGACACGGCCACGCCGCTCAGCGCGGCGGCGACCAGCGTCGCGCCCGGATGCCCCATGCCCTTGCCGTCGACCTCGAAGCCGTCGTCATGATCGAGCGCGTTCATCGCCGTGGAATTGACGAAGGCAGCTCCGGCCGGCGCGAGCGACACCCCCATGCCCGGCACCGGACAGGGGCCGTCGGCACAGTCCGCCCGCACGGCGGCCAGCACGCGCCGGGTCAGATCGGTGTCCGCACCGGCGAGGCCGCAACCGAGCGCGTCGAGCAGATGCAGGGTGATCTTGGCGAGGACGTCGGCGGGGATGTCCGCCACCTCCAGCCCCGCCGCGAAATCGGCCAGACGCCGCGTCAGCGAGGTCATGGAGCGTTCATCGGCGTCGAGACGGGGTGCATGGGCGAACCGTCAGAACCGGAAGGCGGTGAAACGGTCGAGGAAGCGCCGCGTGCGCTCCTCGCGCGGGGACTTCAGCACCTGCTCGGGCGGGCCGTCCTCCAGGATGCGGCCCTCGTGCAGGAACAGGATGCGGGTGGCGAAGTGATAGGCGAAGCCCAGCTCATGCGTCACCAGCAGCATGGTCCGCCCGTCCTCCGACAGGTCGTTGATGACGCCGAGCACCTCCCCCACCAGCTCCGGATCGAGCGACGAGGTCGGCTCGTCGAACAACAGCACCTCCGGGTCCATCGCCAGGGCGCGGGCGATGGCGACGCGCTGCTGCTGGCCGCCGGACAGGCGGGCCGGATGGGCGTCGGCCTTGCCGCCAAGGCCGACCCGCTCCAGATGCCGCTGCGCCGTCCGCCGCGCCTCGGCCCGCGAGCGGCCGAGCACCGACAGCGGCCCCTCCATCACATTCTCCAGCGCGGTCATGTGCGGGAACAGGTTGAACTGCTGGAACACCATGCCGACCCGCGCCCGCAGGCGGTTCAGCTCGGCCTCGCGGTAGCGGGTGCCGCCGCCGGCCGCCGGCTTGCCAACCGCCTCGCCATCGAGGATTAGGCGCCCCCTGGTCGGCATCTCCAGAACGTTCAGGCAGCGCAGAAGCGTGCTCTTGCCCGACCCGCTGGAACCGAGGATCGCGATGCGCTCGCCCCGGCGCACCGACAGGTCGATGCCCTTCAGCACCTCGGTGGAGCCGAAGCTCTTGTGCAGATCCTCGACCTGCAACACGACGTCGCCGGCCACGGTCATGCCCGTCCCGCCGCGAAGCGCCGTTCCAGCGCGTAGGATGCCAGCGTGAAGGGGTAGATCAGCAGGAAATAGATCATGGCCACGACGGTGAAGGTTTCCATGGGAATGTAGTTCTGGCTGCTGAACAGCCTTGCGGTGTGCATCAGCTCGTGCACGGTGATGATCGAGGCGACCGAGGTGTTCTTGGCGAGTTCGACCGCGCGGTTGGTGAAGGCCGGAACCATGCGCCGCACGGCCAGCGGCAGGATGATGCGGCGCAGCAGCCGCAGCCGCCCCATGCCGAGCGCCCGCCCCGCCTCCCACTGCCCAGCCGCAACCGACTGGATTCCGCCGCGGTAGATCTCGGCGCAATAGGCCGACGCGTTCAGGCTCAGGGCCAGCGCCGCGGCGGCGAAGGCCGGCAGCTGGATGCCGCTCACCACCGGCAGCGCGTAGTAGAACCAGATGAGTTGGACCAGGACCGGGGTGTTGCGGAACAGCTCGACATAGCCGCGCGCCGGCCAGGCGATCCAGCGCCGCGGCGAGAGGCGGGCGAGACCGACGAGCAGGCCGCCGGACAGGCCGGCGGCGAGCGCCACCGCCCACAGCGCCAGCGTCAGGCCGCAGGCTTCGAGAAACAGGTCGATGTTGGCGAAGACCTCGCCGAACTGAAGCTCCGGCATCGTGATCGTCGGCATCGTCACCGCGCTCCCGCCCGGCGGCCGCGGGCCTCCAGCCACTCCGCGATCTGGCTGGCGGAGAACAGGACGACGAAGAACAGTCCGGCCACCACAGTATAGACCTCCAGCGGGCGGTAGGTCTGGGTCACGATCACCATGGCGCTGTAGATCGTCTCGTGGAAGGCCAGCGCCGCGGCCAGCGTCGTGGTCTTCACCAGTTCAAAACTGCGTTCGACGAAGGGTGCCGCCATCCGGCGGGCGGCCTGGGGCAGGATGACGCGGCGCATCAGCCGCACCCGCCCCATGCCGAGCGCCCGGCCGGCCTCCCACTGGCCGGTCTCGACCGACAGGATGCCGCCGCGGAACACTTCGGCGAAGAAGGCGGCGGACTGGACGCCCAGCGCCGCCAGGGCGGCGGCGAAGGGCGGCATGGTCAGCCCGAACGCCATCGGCAGGCCGTAGAAGAACCAGAAGAAATGAACCAAGGGCGGCGTGTTGCGGTAGAATTCGGTGAAGGCCAGCGCCGGCCAGGACAGCGTCCGCCGGCCCGACAGGCGCATCGCCGCCAGCACGCCGCCGATCGCCACCCCCACCGCGATGCCGCAGACCGACAGCAGCAGCGTCTGGCCCAGACCGGCCAGCAGGATGTCGGCATTGCGGGCGACGGCGAAGAAATCCCAGACATAGCCCATGAGGCGTTCCTGCGCTCCCGTTCCTGCGCTGCGAGACCGCCCCCGGACCGGCCGGGGGCGGATGACCGGGTCAGGTCCGGGACCATTGCTCGCGCACGAGCGCCGGAGCGTCCTTGGGATCGATCCCGCGGAAGGCGAGGAACTCCTCGTAGATCTTCTGGATCCGGCCCGACTCATAGAGCGACTGGATGGCGATGCCGACCCAGTCGCGCCATGACTTGTCCACGTCGCGGCGCACGCCGGCACTGGTGGAGGCGGCACGGATCGGGTCGGGCAGCAGCACGGTGCCGCGCTTCACGCGGCTGCGCAGCATGACCAGCGCCGGATGGAACAGCGAGACCGCATCGACGCGGCCGGAGACGAAAGCGGCCCCCACCTCGTCGATGTTGGGGAAGCGCTCCAGCTTGGCATTGGTCAGGCGGACGGTCAGTTCGCGGTCCGGCGAGGTGCCGAGCACGACGCCGATGCGCACATCGGGCTTGTCGAGGTCGCTCCAGCTCTTCGCCGCCAGACCGTCGCGGGCGAGGATGCCGAGCGCATAGTAGAACATCGGCTGCACCGGGAAATCGACGGCGAGCGCACGCTGGGGCGTCGCGTCCATGGCGAACAGCACGTCGAACTGCCCCGCCTGGAGGCCGGCGACCGCGGTTCCCCAAGTCGTCTCGACGGCGACCGGCTTGACGCCGAGTTCCTCGGCCAGGGCGACACCGGCGCCCCAGCCGATCCCCTTCCACTCGCCCGACCGCTGGTCCTTGAAGAACCAGGGCTCGCCCGGCGGCGTTCCGATCCGCAGTTCGCCACGGTTGCGAACCTGCTGGAGCGTATCGGCGGACTGCTGCGCCGCAGCCGGCGCCGGCGTGACGGCGACCAGCGAGGCCCCGGCCCCCGCGCCGGTCAGCATGATCGCACCGAGCGCCCTGCGCCGCTGAATCTTAACTTCATCCATGGTCTGCACTCCCTTTTCCCAAAGGGTTATCGATGGCTTTGTTGTTTCGCAACATAAAAGCGTATGCATCCTGTGAATTATTAAAATTCACATTTTGATAGTGTTTTTATCTGTCGTTTCGAGAGCGTCGGGACGCCACGCAACGCCGATGAATGCGGCTCCATGGCCCGGCTCACGCTCCATTGCGTTATTTCCTATTTGTAAGATATAGTTTAAAAATGAACAACCAATTTATATGGTGAATTATATGATCGACGTGGCAGTGCCCTCCTCCAGCCGACGGGCACGCTTGCGCGGCCTGCCGGAAGCGCCGACCTGGATTCTGGCGCTGGTCATTTATGGGGGTTGGGGACTGCTGACATGGTTCGACCATGCCCTGCCCTGGTGGGTGGTGCTGCCGCTGGGATCCTGGCTGATCGCCTGGCACATGTCGTTGCAGCACGAGGTCATCCACGGCCACCCGACCCGCTCGACGAGAATCAATGCGGCGCTGGGATTCGCCCCGCTCAGCCTCTGGCTTCCCTATGAGCGCTACCGTCAGTCGCACACCACCCATCATCGCGAAGAGTGGCTGACCGATCCGGTCGAGGATCCGGAATCCCGCTATGTCACCCCGGCGCATTGGGCGGCGCGCGGTCCGCTGGCGCGGACCCTTCTGCGGGTCGACAACACGCTGGCCGGCCGCCTGACCATCGGTCCGGCCCTCGCCATCGCCGGCTTCCTGCGCGGCGAGGCCGTCCTGCTGGCGCGCGGCGACCGCGAAGCCTGGACCATCTGGTTGACGCATGGCGCGGCAGCGGGGGCGGTCGCCGCCTGGGTGATTCTGGTCTGCGGCATTCCGCTGTGCACCTATGCGCTGCTCTATGCCTATCCCGGTTTCGCCCTGGCCCTGGTCCGGTCCTTCGCCGAGCATCGCGCCGCCGGGGACAGCGACCACCGCACCGCCATCGTCGAGCGCGCGCCGCTGTTCGGGCTGCTGTTCCTCCACAACAACCTGCATGTCGTCCATCATCTGCGGCCGGACCTGCCCTGGTACGCCATCCCCGCCTATTACCGTGCGAACCGGAGCGCGCTGATCGCCCGGAACGGCGGTCTGGTCTACCGGGGGTACGGCGAGGTGGCCCGTCGCTATCTGTTCACCCCGCACCACCAGCCGCCCCACCCCTTCACCCACTGACCCGGACGAGGAGTTGAGGACGCGAAGCACCCATCATGCGAAGCGAAGAGTCTGCCCGACACCCAGCCGGGCAGCCTTCTCCAGCAGCGCATGGCCGAGCGCGATGTCGCTGAGGCTGAGGCCGCGATGCCAGAACAGGATGGTCTCGCCGTCGCTCTCGCGGCCCGGCCGCAGGCCCGCGACGATCTGGCCGAGTTCGGCATGCAGGTTTTCCTCGCTCAGCCGGCCGCTGTCGACGTGGGCGCGGAGCGCGCCGAAGGGCAGTCCCTTGCGGCACTGGCCCCAGTCGTCCACCACCATCTTGTCCATGATGTCGGTCAGCGACAGCTCGACCGCGCTCATGGTGCCGTAGGGCACGACCAGCGCCCCCTTGGCGATCCAGTCGGTCTTCAGCAGCGGCGCCGGTTCCGGCAGGCGCGAGGCTTCGACCACGATGTCGGCGCCGCGCACGCAGCTCTCCCAATCCTCCGTCGCCACCACCGGCTTGCCGAGGTCGCGCGACAGCCGCGCGGCGAAGCCGTTGCGGCTGTCGGGACGGCGCGAATGGACGCGGATTTCATCGAAGTCGAACAGCCGGTCGAGCAGCCGGACATTCCAATAGGCGGTGCCGCGCGCGCCGATGTGACCGAGGATACGGCTGTCCTTGCGCGCCAGATGCTTGGCGCCCAGCGCGGTGACGGCACCGGTGCGCATCTCGGTGATGCCGGTGGCGTCGATGAAGGCCTTCGGCATCCCGGTCTCGGGATTGAACAGGTTGAGCACCGCCATCTCCGACGGCAGGCCGCGTTTGTAGTTGTCGACGAAGTCGCCGACCACCTTGACCCCGGCAACGCCAAGCGGCTTGACCACGCCGCGCAGCACGTTGAAATGCCCCTTGGCCGAGCTTTCGGGAATCAGGTGGACGCGCGGCTCGATCACCGTCCGGCCGCTGCCCTGGGCGTGGAGCGCCTGCTCCACCGCCGCCAGGATCTCGTCGTCGGTCAGTGCCAGCCGGTCAACGTCCGGGCCGTTCAGATAGGAAATGCTGATGTCCGCCATCGTGGGAACTCCGTTCACGCTGCCGCCAGGGAGGCGAGCAGGGGTTTGTGGCAGGCGACGCGGCGCCCGTCCGTCAGGATGCGTTCCGCCGGCTCCTCGGCGCGGCAGCGCGCATCGGACAGCGGGCAGCGGGGGTGGAAGGCACAGCCGGACGGGGGAGTGCGCGGGCTTGGCACCTCGCCGGGCAGCGGTGGCGCGCGGTGCCGGTTGCCGGGATCGAAGCGGGGAACCGCCGCCAGCAGCGCCCGCGTGTAGGGATGCGCGGGGGCATCCAGCACATGCTCCGCCGGCCCGACTTCGACCGCACGGCCGAGATAGAGCACCAGCACCCGGTCGGACATGGCGCGCACCACGTCGAGATTGTGCGACACCATCAGGATGGTCAGGCCGAAATCGCGCTGGAGATCGACCAGCATGTTGACGATGTCGCCCTGCACCGACAGGTCGAGCCCGGCGGTCGGCTCGTCGGCGACCAGCAGGCGCGGCCGCAGCACCAGCGCGCGGGCGATGCCGACCCGGCGCGCCTGCCCGCCGCTGATCTGGTGCGGGTGCTTGTCCAGCACCGACTCCGGCAGCCCGACCCGGCGCAGCAGGTCGAGCACGCCCGGCCACGCCGACCGCTCCGCCACGCCATGGATGCGCAGCGGCTCGGCCAGCAGAGTGCGGACGGTCATGCGCGGCGACAGGGCGGCGGCCGGATCCTGGAAGATCATCTGGGCGTCGCGGCGGAACGCCTTGGTCTCGCGCCCGCGCAGATCCCCGAGGCCGCGCCCGTCGAAACGCACCGTTCCCGCCGTCGGCGGCACCAGCCCCAGCGCGGTGCGGATCAGCGAGGATTTGCCGGACCCGCTCTCCCCCACCACGCTCAGGGTTTCTCCGGGATGGAGGTCGAACGACACCGCGCGCACAGCCGGGACGGTGCCGTAATTCAGCGACAGACCATCGAGAGACAGCAGGGCGAGCGACAGCAGGGGATGACTCACGGCCAATTTCCTCAGACCAATTTCCTCAGACCAGGGCGCAGGCGACGGATCGGCCGCCGCCGAGAGCGCGCAACGGCGGCACCGCGGCACGGCAGGACTCCGCCGCCTGCGGGCAGCGCGGGGCGAAGACACAGCCCTGCGGCAGGCGCGTCGCGTCCGGCACCTCGCCGGGGATTGAGGCCAGCGTGGCGCGCCGGGTGACGCCGGGGCCGATCTCGCAGGCCAGCAGGGCGCGGGTGTAGGGGTGGCGCGGATCGCCCAGCACGGCGGCGGCCGGTCCGCTCTCCACCAGCGTGCCGGCATAGAGCACCGCCACGTCGTCGCACAGCTGCGACACCAGCCCCAGGCTGTGGGCGATCAGCAGGATGGTGCCGCGATAGTCCTGCCGAAGCTCCTCGATCAGGGCGACGATCTGCCCTTCGATGGTGGGGTCCAGCGCGGTCGTCGGCTCGTCCGCGATCAGCAGGTCGGGCTCGGCCAGCAGGGCGGCGGCGATCATGATCCGCTGGCGCATGCCGCCGCTGAACTGGTGCGGGTAATCGGACAGCCGCCGTTCGGCGTCGGGAATGCCGACGCGGGCCAGCATCGCCGCCGCCCGTGCCAGCAGGGCTCGGCGCCTGTCCTTCGGGCGCTTGGCGCGTTGCAGATCGACCAGCTGGGTGCCGATCCGGAAGACCGGGTTCAGCGCCGCCATCGGGTCCTGGAAGATCATCGCGAAGCGGGTGCCGCGCAGTGCCGCCAGCTCGCGGTCGGGCAAGGCCAGCAGGTCGCGCCCGCCATAGCGGATGCTGCCCTCCAGCCGCGACAGGTTGCGCGGCAGCAGGCGCGGGATGGCCGAGGCCAGGGTCGATTTGCCCGACCCGGATTCCCCGACCAGCCCGACGACGCGCCCGCGCCCGAGGTCCAGCGACACGTTGCGCAGCACGTCGGCCGGGCCGGCGCCGGTCGCGAAGGAAACCGACAGGTCGCGGATGGCGATCAGCGGCTCCGCCTCTTGCGGGGAAGCGGTCACGGTTCCGTCCTCAGCTTCGGATCTATGGCATCGCGCAGCGCTTCGCCGAACAGGGTGAAGCCCAGCGTCGCCAGCGTCAGCACCGCACCGGCGGCGATCACCGGCCAGGGCGATTGCGACAGGGTGATGTAGCCTTCATGCAGCAGCGTTCCCCAGCTTGCGCGCGGCGGCGGAACCCCGACGCCGAGGAAGCTCAGGCCCGCCTCGATGGTGATGACGACGGGCACGTCCATGCTGGCCAACACCACCAGCGGCCCCAGGATGTTGGGCACCAGATGATGCAGCGCGACGCGCAGCGGCGAGGCGCCCAGCACGCGCTCGGCCTCCAGGAAGGGGCTGTTGCGCAGGCTCAGCGTCTGCGCCCGCGCCACCCGGCCGAAATGCGGGACCAGCGTCACGGCGACGATCAGGATCACCTTGTCCAGCCCCGGCCCCATCAGCGCCACCACCGCCAGCGCGAAGACGAGGCTGGGAAAGGCGCTGATGATGTCGAAGGCGGCGAGGATCGCCCGCTCCCCCTGCGGCGGCGCATAGGCGGCGCCGATGCCGAGCAGGGTGCCGGCGGCGAGCGCCACGGCGATGGTCGAGAGCGCCACCAGCAGCGCCACCCGCCCACCGTCGGCGATCCGGCTCAGCAGGTCGCGGCCGAGATGGTCGGTGCCGAGCCAATGCGCCGCCGACGGCCCGCCGAAGCGGGCCAGGATGTCGAGCCTGTTGGGATCGTGGGGAACCAGCGACGGCCCGGCCAGCCCGAGCAGCAGCACCGCCGCGACCAGCAGCAGCCCGGTACGCCCGCCCGGATCGCGCCAGATGCGTTTCAGGACGGCGTGCATCAGCGGTCTCCCGCCCGGCGGATGCGCGGGTCGAGCCAGGCATAGCTGAGATCGACGGCCAGATTGGTCAGGGTGAACAGCGCCACCACCACCAGCACGCAGGCCTGCACCACCGGGTAGTTGCGCGAGGAGATCGCATCGTAGACCAGCGTGCCGATGCCGGGCCGGGCAAAGACGATCTCGGCGAAGATGGCGCCGCCGAGCAGCCGGCCGACGCCGAGGCCCAGGATCGCCACCGTCGGGATCGCCGCCGGCTTCAGGGCGTATTTGTAGACGATCGTACGGTCCTGCACGCCATAGGCGCGCAACGTGCGGATGTGAGGCTCGCCCAGCACCTCCAGCAGCGAGGCGCGCAGCAGCCGGGCGATGTAGCCGATCCAGCCGAGCGCCAGCGACACCGCCGGCAGCGCCAGCCGCGCCAGCTGGTCGCCGATGCTCCCCGACCGGCTGACGCCCAGGACGGGGAACCAGTCGAGCCAGATGGAAAAGATCATCAGAAGCAGGATCGCCACCACGAAGTTCGGGATGGCGATGAAGCCGATGCTGACCGCCGCCGCAGCCCGGTCCAGGACGCTGCCCGGATGCGTCGCTGCGTAGCAGCCGAGCGGCACGCCGAACAGCACGGCGATGGCGATGGCCGACAGCGTCAGGGTGACGGTGTAGGGCAGCACCTCCACCACCAGCGCCGCCACCGGGCGCCCCGACACCACGTCGGTGCCGAGATCGCCGTGCAGCACGTTCCAGACGAACAGGGCGAAGCGCTCATGCACCGGACGGTCGAGCCCCATCGCCTGGGCGAAGGCCTGCACCGCCTCCGGCGTGGCGCGGGGGCCGAGCAGCACCTGCGCCGGGTTGCCGGAGATGAACAGGGTCAGCACGAACAGCAGGGCGACCGCCCCCGCCAGCACCAGCAGGGTGGAGGCGAGGCGCTGCCCGGCATGCCGCAACAGGACCGGCACGGCTCCCGCCACGGTCAGGCCGCGCCGAAGCGGTTGAACAGCTGGTCGTCGCCGTTGGGCAGGATGCCCGGCACCAGCCAGTCCTTCAGGGCATAGACGTTGACCTCGTGGGTCAGCCAGATGAAGGCGGCGGACTCGTCGATCAGTTTCTGCGCCTCGATGTAGAGCCGGGCGCGCTCGGCCGCGTCGGTGATGGCGCCGGCCTTGGCGAACAGCGCGTCGTATTGCGGATTGTTCCAGCGCTGCCAGTTCCAGCTGCCGATCTGGGCTGCGGTGAACCATTGCAGCTGGAAGGACGGGTCGGCCTTGCCGCCGAAACGCTGGAGCGACAGCTCCAGAGTCTTGCCGGCCTCGCCATTGCCGGCCGACCAGTAGCTGCCGCCCTCCTGCACGTCGAGGTCCAGCGCGATCCCGGCCTCGGCGAGCTGGGCCTGGATGATGATGCCGGCATTCTGGTAGGCCGGCTTGTTGAGCAGCGTCAGCCGGGTGCGCAGGCCGGAGACGCCGGCCTCGGCCAGCAGTTTCTTCGCGGCGGCGACATCGCGGGCGCGGCGCGGCGCATCCTTCCAATAGCCGAGCAGTCCCGGCGCCACCGGGGCATAGGCCCGGCCGACCGCGCCGTTGTAGGCGCCCTCGATCACCTGATCGACGTCGATGGCAAGCCGGATCGCCTGACGGACGCGCAGGTCGGTGAAGGGCGCCTTCTCGACATTGATGCCGATCCACACGAAGTTGATCGAGTCCTGCTTGAGGATCCTGGTTCCCGGGATCTTGCCGACATCGGCGGCATTTGCCGGTTCGATGGCGGTGAATTGCAGCTCGTCGGCGCGGAAGGCCAGCTCGGCGGTCTTGGGATCGCGCACCGGCCGCAGGACGATCTCCTCGAAGCCGGGCTTCGACCCCTGGAAGTCCGGGTTGGCGCGCAGGACGACGCGCTCGTTGGGACGCCATTCGGCCAACCGGTAGGGGCCGGTGCCGATGACCTTCGTCGGCTGGTCGGCACGGTAGGCCCCGGCCTCGAATGCCTTGCGCGAGATGATCAGGCCGGAATTGTCGGGCAGCACCACCTGCCACAGCGCCGGGGCCGGGGTCTTCAGCTTGATGCGGCCGCTGTGGGTGCCGGTGACCTCGACCTCCTCCAGCGCCGCCAGATCCTTGCCGTGCAGCGGAAGCTTGCCGTCGGGACCGGGCTTGATCGCCCGCTCGAACGAGAACTTCACGTCGTCGGCGGTCAGCTCGCCGAAGCCGTCGTGGAATTTGAGGCCGGGTTTCAGCTCGAACTCGATGACGGTGTCGGACACCTGCTCGATGCGCCTGGCCGCCGACAGTTCCCACTCGAAGCTGCCGGGCTTGAAGGCGATCAGCCCCTGCAGGACGGAGCGCAGGATGTTGCCCTCCGGATAGCTCAGCCGGTTCAGCGGGTCGAAGGGCGGCTGCACGTCGCGCGGCAGCGCCAGCGTGATGCTCTTGCGGCCCGCTCCCTTCTCGGACTGGGCGAGAACCGGCAGGGAGAAGCCGGTGCCGGCGACACCGAATGCCGCCCCGGCGGCCAGAAGCTGGCGCCTCGTCACATCGACCATGGTGGTGATCCTTCCTGTCTTGCGTGCGTTTTCGATGGTGCGTGCGTTTCGGATGGATGGGGGTCAGCCCGGCGCCGGGTAGCCGGCGGCCAGCGCCTCGGCGGCCCAGCGTTCGGTGACGGCGTAATCCGCCGGATCGGTAACGGCGAACCCGGCCAGCACCAGCGCGTCGCGCACCGCCTCCAGGGCGGGCGCCTCGCCGCTGGCCAGGAAGGCGGCGCGCAGGGCCTCCACGGTCTCGTCCGGGACCGACGGGCTGGCGACCAGCGGCGGCATCGGCACCGGGTCGGTGCTGGCGACGATGCGGATGCGCTTTCCTAGTTCGGGATCGTGGCGCAGCATAAGCTCCAGCGTGTAGCCGTCGAGCGGCGCCACATCGGCGCTGCCGTCCAGCACGGCGTCGAGCACCCGCTTCGGCGTCACGCAGGGACCGACCGTGGCGGCGTAGAGGTTTGGCCGTTCAGCCGTGCGGAAGCGCAGCAGATGGTGCCGCGGGGCGTTGTAGCCGGACTGGGAGTGGTCCACCGTGAAGGCCAGCCGCCCGCCGAAACTGTCCTCCAGCCGGTGGATGGCGGACTCCGCCCGGACCACGAAGTCGGTCCGGTATTCCGCCCGCACGCCATAGCGGGCCGCCGCCGGCACCGGGGCGGCGACGATGCGGTGCCGGGAGCCGGCGCGCACGAAGGGCCAGCCGCACATGAAGGCGGCGCCAAGATCGTCACGACTCCACAGATCCTCCAGCCGGGCCGGGAATGCATGGTCGAGCACCGCAAGCGGCACGCCGGACCGCGCGGACACCCAGTCGAACAGCGCCCGCCACGCAGCGGCAGCATCGGCGTTCGGCGCGTACATGCGCGCATTGGCGGCCAGCGCCCCGCCTTCCCCGCTCCCACCCGTGACCACCATATTTCACCATAGTTCTGTGTTTTTCTGATTTTAGCCGATTAAATTGATAGACAAATATCGTAGGGATCAATAGGAAAATGATTGGGAAACTACAGATGTGATCTGGAAATGCGGCAGGACCCTTTGGTGCTCGGCGCCGGCCCGTTGACGATCGAGGCGGTGGTCGCGGTGGCGCGGCAGCGGCAGACCGTCATCCTTGATCCGCTGGTGACGCCGCGGATTGCCGCGGCCCGCGCGGTGGTCGAACGGCTGGCGGACGCTGAAGTCCCGGTCTATGGCCTGACGACCGGGCTCGGAGCCGGCGTGGACACCCGGCTGACGGCCGACGACCTCATCGTCTTCCAGCAGCGGGCGGTTCCGGCCCGCGCCGTCGGGGTGGGGCGGCACCTGCCGACCGACATCCTGCGCGCAATGATGCTGGTCCGCGCCGCCGGTTATGCCGCAGGCGGCAGCGGGTCGTCGCCGGCGATGTTGCAGGCACTCGTCGCCGCGTTGAACGCCGGCTTCCATCCGCAGGTGCCGTCCAAGGGTTCCATCGGCGCCGACGATCTGGCTCCGCTCGCCCATCTCGGCCGCGCCCTGCTCGGCGACCCGGACGCCGAAGCGGAGGTCGGCGGGGACATCCTGCCCGCCGATGCGGCCCTCGCGCGTGCCGGACTGACGCCACCGGTCCTCGGTCTCAAGGACGGTCATGCCGTCGTCGTCGCCAACGCCCTGTCGGTCGGCCAGGGATGCTTGGTACTGGAGGATGCCCGCGTGGCGCTGGACGCGATGGACGCGGCGGCGGCGCTCAGCTGCGAAGGGTTCCGGGCACAGTTGGAGCCGCTCGACCCGCGCGTCCAGCAGGCACGGCCCGCCCCCGGACAGGCGGAGGCGGCGGCCCGGCTGCGGGCCTTGTTCGCCGGCAGCGCGCTGGAGAAGCCGGGGGCCGCGAGGCGCCTCCAGGACCCGTTGAGCTTCCGCTGCCTCGCCCCGGTCCATGGCGCCGTCCGCGTGACGCTGGAGGCCGCGCGCGAACCGGTCGCCATCGAACTGAATGCCGCCGCCGACAACCCTCTGGTGGTCATCGCCGAAGAGGGCGAACAGGATTGGATGCTGCACAACGGCAATTTCGACATGACCGCCCTGGTTCTGCGGTTCGAGGCGTTGGGACAGGCGCTGGCCCAGGCGGCGACCATGGCCGCCCACCGCACGATGAAACTGATGTCCCCCGCGGTTTCCGACCTGCCGCGCTTCCTCACCCCGCAGGGCCAGAGCCGCACCGGCTTCGCCACCGTCCAGAAGACGATTGCGGCGCTGGAGGCGGAAATCCGCCATCTCGCCTTGCCGGTCTCGCTCGGCGTCCTGCCGGTTGCGGACGGCATCGAGGACCATGCCTCGATGGCGCCCGCCGTCGTCGCCAAGACCGGCGAGATCGTCGAGCGGCTGCGCTGGCTGACCGCAATCGAACTGGCGGCGGCGGCACAGGCGGTGGATTTGCGCGGCCCTCTCGTTCTCGGTACCGGCACCCGTGCGGTGCATGCTTTCGTCCGCGGCCTCGTGGCGCCGCTGGAGGAGGACCGCTCGCAAGGACCCGACTTCGAGCGGCTGGCGAGAGCGATCGCGGCTTCGCCTCCATCCTTCGCGACCGCCACATCCAGATGATCGCCGAAACCGGGCGGATGAGGTGGCAGCAGACCGGCGGCGATAACAAGAGGGCCGGCGTGGAGAGCCAAAGGGCGCGCTGAAAGGGCATCCTCGGCGAGAGGCCGCGACGTCAATCCGATCGGTTCAAGGTCTCGACCAGCCGGGCAGCGCCAATCGCTCCAGGCAGCGGGCGACACGACGGAGGTCGGCTGCCTTCCTCCCATGCGCCGCGAAGTGCTCACGCCACCGCGTCGTGACGGCCAACACGCCTCTCACGATGTCGGCGGCCTCTTCCATCGAAAGCCCAAACCGCCCGCTATCCGACAGCAGGGTCTGATGGCTGGGCGTCGCTCTCCGGCGCCCGACAGAGATGGCCTGAATGTCCCAGGGCGATGTGACTGCTGAATGCGGTTTGCCGCGCCGTCACCCTGAACCGCACCGGCGCAGGGCTGCCGGACGAATGACTGGCCGGGCTTAGTCCGACCTGCTGCATAACCGGGTGCTGAAGGCGGTTTGAACGGGCGCGGCGCGCTGTCCGATGGGAACCGTTCCCATCGAACGGACCGGCATGACCACACGTTTGAGCGGGTCGGCGGTCATCGGCCCGTCCATGGCACGGGGGCGCCGTGCAATGGGAACCGTTCCCATTGCACGATCCCCCGACTACGCCTTGCGCTGTTCAAGCAGCGTGTCGATCAGCGACCGCATCCGCATCAGCCGCTGCCAATCCTCGTCGGTCAGCGGACGCGGCTTTTCGACCAACGCGCTGATGGTTTCCTGAGCCCGGTTGAGGACGCGGAACACCCGCTGCGGCAAGGCGCTCAGCGCCATCTCCGACGAGCCGTCGGCCGGGTTGTGGGGAAGGCGCTCGCCCTCCTCCTCGGCGCTCTTGCGCTGCGGCGGCTCGCCATCCGGATCGGGATTTCCCGGCTCGTCACCGCTCTTCCATTGAGCCCACATGGCAAGGGCGGACGCTTCCGACGCGGCCCGGGTCAGGGTGAGGAGGAAGCGGAGCGTCGGCTCATGCTCCGCATATTCCTTGCGGACCAATCCAGGCAGGGATTGCAGGCGGAGCAGCTTGGAGATCATGCTGCGATCCTTGCCGACGATGCCGGCAAGCGCCTCGTCCGTGTAGCCGTGACGCTCCTTCAGCCCCTGCAACGCGTCGGACTGCTCGAACGGAGACAGGTCGACACGCTGCACATTCTCGACCAGCGCCACCTCGAGCGGATCGCCGGCGGTCAGGACCGCGGTGATGGTCGGCCAGCCCAGCGACCGGGCGGCCCGCCAACGCCGCTCGCCCCACACCAGAAGATATTCGCCGTTGGCCTGCTGCTGCACACCGATCGGCTGCTTCAGGCCATGCCGGTCGAGCGAGGCGGCGAGAGATGCCAGATCCTCCTCCCGGAAGATCTTGCGCGGCTGGTCGGGATTGGTCACCACCAGCCCGATGTCGCAGGCGAAAGGCCGCTCGAAAGGGACGGCCTTGCCGGTCAGCGCGTTGCTGTCGAGCCGCACCGGGCTGGCGCTGTTCTGATCGCTGCTCTTGGCGATAAGCCCCATGTTGGAGCGCGGAATGCCCTTAGCCATGCGTCATCACTCCATGACCGGCCGGAACGATGCGGCGGTCGCGTTCCGCGATCAGGGTCTGCACCACCAGATCGAAGGTTCCGATCCCCGGCGCCTTGGCGTTGAAGGCGACCAGCGCATCGCCGCCGGCTGAGGATTGCGGGTAGAGCGTGGTGTTGGGGATCGGCGGGAAGATGTGAACCTCCTGCCCGTAGGTGTCGTGCATGTCCTTCAGGGTGGCCTGATCCTGGGTCGTGCGGCCGGAATAGAAGGTCGGGACGATGCCGAGCAGCGACAGGGTGGGATTGCCGCGTTCGCGCACGAAGTCGATCTGTTTGCGCAGCGTGCCCATCCCCATGAAGGCGAGCGGCTGGGTCTGGCACGGGATCAGCACCGTGTCGCTGGCCACCAGAGCGTTGGTCACCAGATGCCCCAGCGTGGGCGGGCAGTCGATGAGGATGAAATCGACGCTGCGGCGCAGTTCGGCAAGACGGCTGCGCAAGGTGTTGTGCGAGAACTGCTGGGCGGCAAGCTCGGTCTCGCTCTCAGCCAGCTTGAGGGAGGAGGGCAGCACCCGGAGGCGCGGGTTGCGGGTCTCGACCAGACACTCCTCCGCCTTCGCCGCCCCCTTGAGGACATAATAGAGGGTCTTCTCGGCTTCCTCGCAGGCGACGACGTCGACACTGAGATGGATGCCGGCGTTGGCCTGGGGGTCGGAATCCACAAGCACGACTGAATAGCCGCGGTCGGCCAGCATGCGGCCGACATTGACGCAGCCCGTGGTCTTGCCGACGCCGCCCTTCTGGTTCGCCAGCGACACCACCAGCGCCGGGCCGGGCTTCTCGACCGGAAGCACCGGGTGCTTGCGGACAAAGGCGACGACGGCCTGCGGAATGCGCTCGCCGCCATTCTCCCAGCGCGAAATCCGCTGGCGGTCGTAAGAGCGGTCCAGGCCCTCGTTCAGGAAGGCCGCGAAGTCTTCCCTCGATTGCCCGCGCGCCTCCCGGTACGCCTTCAACTGTTCGCCGAGCATGCCCCCTCCCCAATCCGTCAAGTCCAGCCGGGTCACCGATAGTGTGAGACACTCACACCTGTCAACGCCGTTCGGATGGGCCGGCCATGCCCGCGTTAGCGTCTCGCCGCCACCCTGGCTTTTCGGCAACACCGGCGAACGCTGCGATCAAGGCCTGGACTCAGGGAAAACGGCGGATGCAGGGAGCCTCGGCCAGCCGCGTGAAACCCGGAACCGATGGTCTGGGCAGGGCGGCACCCGCCAGTTTGCGGAGACACTCGGCGAGCTGGCGTTCCTTCGCACAGGCTTCCTCGCACAGTGCCCGCATTTCGGCGATGCTCGGCCGCCATTTCCGTGTCCGGCGCCAGCTGCGCGCCGCCTGGTCGATTGCCCACCCAGGAAACTCGCCCAGATCCTCGACCCAGTCCATCGCAACCAGCTGCTCCACCTCGGGTGTCAATCCCTTGGCGGGGTAATGCGACAGCAGCGCCAGGATACGGCCGAGCAGCCGGTCGGGCTCCACCGGGGCCAGGACCGATCCTTCGAGGTCGGCCAGCGCCCATTGCGCCATGGCGGCCTGCCGGGCGGTGACGGTGGCGGGTGGCGACCAGATCTCGGATAGGCCGTCGAAGCCATTGTCACCGAAGCGCGGACGGTGTTCGAGCCGGCCGGCGGCCAGGATCTCGCGCAGCGGTTCCGGCAAGGCGTCAACGAGCAGCCGGCGGCGGTCGCCCGCCGGCATCGCGGGGTCGAAGGGCAGCGGTGAGCGCTCCGGCACCGGCATCAGGGCGGCGGCTGACATGGAGGCTGACATGGCGGTTCTCCTCACAGCCAGGAACGGGGTTCGGTCTTGGTGTCCCTGAGCCGCGCCGCGACGGTCATCCAGGCATTGACGCGCTGTTCGGCAGAGCTTTCGCGTGGCCGGGAGGCCGGCGGAGCGGAATGCGGAAGGGAGCCCCCGGTCGCCGCAATCCTGGCAGCGGGTGCCTTGCCGGCGGCCGCATCCTGGATCAGCCAGGCGCGCCACGCCGCGGAGATGTCGCGGTAGCGGTAGCCATGTGCCTGACAGCGCAGGACGAAGCCCTCGACATGCCGGCCGAGATCGACCGTGCCGAAACGGCTGCCCGCCCAGGCGAGATCATCGGCGGTCGGCATCCAATCCGCAGGCACGTCGGATAGCTGTCCGCGCCCGCCCGTGGCGAGCGAGTTTGGAATCTGTTCGGAATGGAGGTGTTTCTGACTCGCTGGCGGACAGGGGGCGTTCACGACCGAGTCATCCCTGTCCTCCGCATGGACAGACCCGCTGGCGGCGGGGCGCGGCACCTCCTCCGCGGCCCTGACCCCATCCCGCTCGACGCGCAGCCGGTAGAGGCAGGACAGCCGGGAGCCGTCACGGCCGCGGCGGTGCTCGATGCGGACGAGACCGATGTCGTCCAGCCGTTGCAGGATTCGGTTGATTGTCGGGCGCGACCGCTTGAGTTTGGCGGCGAGCGTCGATTGCGACGGCCAGCAGACGCCTTGCTCGTCGGCAAAGGTGGCCAGTGCCGCCAGGATGGCGAACCCGTCGGCGTCGAGATCGGGGTGGTCGAGCCACCAGGCGGGAATCCTGCCCCAGCGGCTGGTGCTGTCGGTCGGCGAGCTGCGCATCGGGTGCTCCTGCGAGGTCTGGCAATCGGCACGGGCCGACGGATCTGCAGGAAGGATTCCCCGAGGGACGGGCATCGGCCAAATTGCACCCGGCGCCCACCGTTAGGTGTCGGGTGCAGATGCGTAGGTGCCGGATGCGGCCCGGTAGGATGCGGGTGCCGATGGATAGGCACCGGGTGCAGAAACACTGCGAATCGGAGCGGTCCATCTGCACCCGGCTCCTATCGGGGACCGGCGCTGGACTCCGCACACGGCCGCAGCGGCAGGAGGGGCCGGACGACAGTCCGCTTTCTGCACCCGGTGCCTACCGTATAGAGGCTTGGCCGTTACACCTGGGAGAATCGCCGGTGGCGTTGCTGCACCCGGCACCTACCGACCGATTGCCGGCGTGACGGCCCTCACGGATGGGTAGGCATCGGGTGCAGATCGCTGCGGAGGCTGGAGATCCCGGCGCCTCGGGGGGCGCCCCAGGGACCGTCTCCGGAATCCGGCCGGGCATTTCCAGCCCGATTCGGACGGGTTTCCGGTAGGTGCCGGGTGCAGAAAGGAATGTCCGGCAGCCGGTCCCGCATTTTCCTGCACCCGGTACCTACCGGTCCGCACCCGGTACCTATCGCTTCTGCACCCGCAACCTAGCTATCTGCACCCGGCACCTACCGGCTTGGGGGAGGGCATGCCAAATCCGTCGTTGCGCATCGGACGTCCAACCCCATAGCGTGTATCGCTGGAGACGTGGCTGGAGACCCCAAGATGTCGAGCAACACACCGGGCGGAAAGGGCGACGTGAAGCAGATGGCGTTGCCGCTCCAGTTCGCGCTGTTCGAGATCGACGAGCCCGACGACGCCAAGCGCACGACCCATTTCGTCGGCCTCTACGATGTCGCGCCCAAATGGGTCTTCTTCGCCTCCGATGTCGCACGGTCCAACGGCCGCAAGCGCTCCGCCGGCGCGGTCGACGCCGCGGAGCCCGATCCGGCCAAGCCGCGGTTCCTGCGCCAGGTGAAGCGCGAGTTCGTCTTCAACGACAAAAGCTATTCGCTCAAGATCCTGCCGGCCCGCATCGAGCGCCGGGTGAAGGAGGGCGCCACCGAGGTCGTCGAGGAAATCGACATGTTCCCCGGCGAGAAGGAGCAGGTCGTCGAAGAGGTCATCCGCCGGCTTGCGGCCGAGAAGGCCCGGCTGTCGACCGGGGACAAGGACTCCATCGTCTTCAAATTCACCCTTTACGAGGTGATGCAGGAGCTTCGGCGGGTCAAGCACACGCTGAGCCTGCCGGAACTCAAGGAAGCGCTTCTCGTCCTGCGCCGCTCGACCATCGTCATCGCAGAGAAGGGCGGGAAGAACGCCCTGCTCGATTCCAGCGTCTTCCCGCAATTGTGGATGCGCAACCAGGACGTCAATGCCGGCGGCTCGCCGGACGAGAACGGCAGGGCCGACGTCGAGACCGCCGTGCAGTTCAACTGGATGGTGGAAAACACCATCCGCAGCGTCGAGCAGCAGCGCATCTCCTATGAATGGCTGATGCGCATCGCCAACCCGTTCTCGCGCTGGCTGTTCAAGCGCGTGGCCTTCACGCTGCTGCAACGCCATCACCAGGACCGGTCCAGCATCGAGATCACCGCGCGGGAAATCATGCGCGACAGCGGCATGACGGAATGGGCGCGCTGGTCGAACATGCTCCGCTGGATTTCCGACATCGTCGACGTGCTGCAGAAGGTCGGCGCTCTGGCGGAGGTCGAACGCGAGGTCGTCAAGGTCGGCAAGCGGCACGACGACATCATTTTCCGCCTGCGTCCGTCCGACCTGTTCCTGCATCAGATCGCCGAGGCGCATCGGGTATCCGCCTGGAGCCGGCGGGAAATCGCCCGTGCGGCCGACGCCGAACAGGCTCCGGGCAGCTTCGTCCGGGTCGATTCCAGGGAACTGGCCGACACCCGGCGCCGCCGGAAGGCCGAACTGGTGTCGATCGGCGAGGACTGAGCGAACCCGCCGGGCCGCCGGTTTCACTCGCTCTGCGGCGCCACCACCCGCATCACGAACCCGGTCGGCTTCGCTGTCGGGCCGAAGGGGCCGGGGACCTTGTTGGCGACCGCCGGCAGGCTCTTCAGGTAAGCGGCGATGGCATAGGCGTCGGCGTCCGTCAGGACGGAGAAGGCCATCCACGGCATCACCGGCGCCAGCATGCGCCCGTCCGGCCGCTTGCCGGTCCGCAGCGTGGCGACGATCTGATCCTCGCTCCACTCGCCGAGCCCGGTCGCTTTGTCCGGCGTCAGGTTCGGGCCATGGAACACGCCCAGGCCCGGGATCTCGAAGCCGACCTCCGACCCGCTCAGCGCGTGGGCGAAATCCGGCTTGCCGAGGAAGTTGCCCGGCGTGTGGCAGTCGTTGCAGCCGCCGAGGGCGACGAGATACTTGCCGCGCTCCACCCTCTCATCAGCGCGGGCCCCATCGGCGTGGAAGGCGAGAGCGGCGGCGGACAGCAGGAGGGCGGTGCACAGGGTTTTGCGGAACATCGTCGGCAACTCCGGATGATCAGGCGGCGAGCGCGCCATGGACGAGGGACTGGACCGCCGCGACCACCGCGTCGGCCTGGGGAACGAAGGCCTGCTCCAGCGGGAAGCTGGCCGGGGCCGGGGCGTCCGGGCCGGTCAGCCGCAGCACCGGCGCCCGCAGGCTGGCGAAGGCCTTTTCGGCGACCAGCGCCGCGACCTCCGCCCCGACGCCGCACAGGCGGCTCGCCTCGTGCACGACCACCAGCCGGCCTGTCTTGGCGACCGACCGCAGGATGGCGTCCTCGTCCAGCGGCTTCAGGCTGCGCAGGTCGAGGACATCGGCGGAAATGCCGGCCTCGGCCAGCCGGTCGGCGGCAGCCAGGCAGGTGCCGACGGTCTTGGCGTAGGAGACCAGCGTCACATCGTCGCCTGTCCGCCGCAGTGCGGCCTGCCCCAGCGGGATCGCGTCGATGTCGTCCTGTACCTCACCGGCGCTGTAGCCGAGCGCGATGTCGGCGAAGACCAGCACCGGGTTGTCGTCGCGGATCGCCGCCTTCAGCAGCCCCTTGAAGTCGGCGGGGGTCGAGGGCATCGCCACCTTCAGGCCAGGGCTGTGGACGAACCAGGATTCGATGTTGTGGTTGTGCTGGGCGCCGACACCCCAGCCGGCGCCGGTCATCGCCAGCACCACCATCGGGAACTTGAACTGTCCGCCGGAGATGTAGCGCAGCTTGCCGGCGCTGTTGACGATCTCGTCCATCGCGTAACAGAGGAAGGGGGCGAACAGCAGGTCGATCACCGGGCGCAGGCCGGTGGCGGCGGCCCCGGCGGCGGTGCCGGCGATGATGCCCTCGGCCAGCGGGGTGTTGCGGACGCGGGCCGGGCCGAATTCGCCCAGCAGGTCGCGGCGCTTGGTGGCGACGCCCTCGCCGAAGATCAGCACGGAGGGGTCGCGGCGCATCTCCTCGGCCAGCGCGGCGGAGATCGCATCGTTCACGGTCATCTGGGTCATGATGTCGGTTTCCTCGCTCAGGCGTAGACGTCGCGGGTCAGCTCTTCGGGCGCCGGGTATGGGCTGGCCTCGGCGAAGGCGGCGGCCACCTCCATCCGTGCCCTGACCGTCTCCTCCATCCGGGTGGCGGATGCGGCATCCAGCAGCCCGTCGCGCTCAAGCCGGCGGCGCAGCAGGGCGACGGGGTCGCGCTCGCGCCAGCCGGCCAACTCGCCGGGGTCGACGTAGGACTGGTCGTCCGGCTCGAAATGGCCGCGCAGCCGGTAGGTCATGGCTTCCAGCAGGAAGGGCTTGCCGGTGCGGCGGATGGCGGCGACCGCGGCGGCGGCGGCCTCGAACACCGCCAGCGGGTCGTTGCCGTCGACCACCGCGCTGTCGATGCCGTAGGCGGCGGCATGGCCGGCGATGCCGTCGGCCGTCATCGTCTCCTTGCGGTGGACGAAGGCCTGCCACTGGTTGTTCTCGCAGACATAGAGGATCGGCAGGCTCCACACCGCGGCGAGGTTCAGCGATTCGTGGAAGCGCCCTTCGCAGGCCGCCCCGTCGCCGAAGAAGCAGACGACGATGCCGGGGCCGCCCTGCATCGAGCGCGACAGCCCCACGCCGGTCGCCAGCGCCAGCTCGCCGCCGACGATGGTGGAGGTCAGGACGACGCCCAGCTCCCTGGCGGAGATGTGCAGCGACCCGCTCTTGCCGCCGCAATAGCCGCCGCTCTTGCCCTGCACCTCGGCCAGCATCCGTCCGGGGTCGGCGCCGCGGGCCAGCAGATGGCCGGCGCTGCGGTGGTTGGTGAGGATCAGGTCGTCGGGCGTCAGCGCCGCGACGACGCCGACGGCCGACGCCTCCTGCCCGATGGCGGTGCAGGTTCCGGCGGCGCGGCCGCGGCCATGCAGGTCGACCAGGGTTTCTTCGTAGGCCCGGATCAGCATCATGCGCTCCAGCATCATGCGTTCCAGGGCCTCCACGGGAGGGAGGGCGGTCATGTCGGTCGGCTCCGTGACGTTGTGTGCGGAACGGACCCTACGCAGGCAATCGCCGCCGGCTTGCTAACTGTTGCCTAACGGAATGCTAAAATATTCGTAACCGTTTCTGACCCGATAACTGTCGGGATGGAAAGTAAAGCCGGACGGTGTTCACGACGTCTCCTGGAGGAGGAGCGGCTTCGCCACCACC
This sequence comes from Azospirillum sp. UENF 112521, assembly GCF_058780665.1. Lineage (NCBI taxonomy): Bacteria > Pseudomonadati > Pseudomonadota > Alphaproteobacteria > Rhodospirillales > Azospirillaceae > Azospirillum > Azospirillum sp. UENF 112521. Next base: position 146,938 of record NZ_JBSNCI010000007.1, on the reverse strand, counting down.
AGGCGGAAGCGCCCGCGTCCGGTCTTTTCGATGCGCAGCACGCCGCAGCGCTCCGCCAGCCGGCGTTGCAGCAGGATCAGCCGCGCTTCCAGATTCTCGGCGAAGTCGGGCAGCGGGATGTCGGGGGCCAGCCGCAGCTCGCGGTTGGTGAAGTCGGTGCGGCCGAGCGTGGTGTGGTCGCGCACCAGCTTCCACAGGATGGCGCCGGCCACGCCCTTGATCAGATAATCGTGGTCGACGAACACGCTGTCGTCGGCGGCGTAGTGGCGCACCACCACCGGGGCGCCGCCGGCCTGCGGGCAGGCGGCGGGAACGGGCGCCACCTCCTCCGCCGGGGGCAGGGCCTGCATCAGCGCGCCGAGCTGGGCGGCCAGCGTCGCCAGCGCATCCTCGTCGTCGTAGGTGAAGCGCATCTCCTGCCGGCTCTCGACGAACAGCACGCCGGCCAGCCGCCGCCCGGCCAGGATCGGCACCGCCAGCTGGCTGTGCGGCCGGTCCAGCCCGGGAAAGGGGATCTCGCGGGCCGGGCCGCCGGTCAGCCCGGCGTCCTCCGCCCCGTCGCGGGCGGTCAGGCTGTAGGCGACGTCGCTGGTCATGTGGGTGATGCGGATCGGCACCCGTTCCCGTGCGGCCACGCCGATCACCCCCTCGCCGGGCGCCACCTCCGACCCGACGCCGGAGGAATCGTAGCCGAGTGCCGCGACGGTGAAGAGCCGGTCGGTCGCCGCGTCCGGCATCAGGATCAGCGCATGCTCGACCCCGAACAGCCGCCGCAGCACGCACAGGCTGTGGTCGAGCAGTTCCGTCAGGTCGGCGCAGCCGCGCAAGGCCTCGCAGGCCCGCCGGGTCGCCGACAGAAGGCTCCGCTGGGCGACCGGCGCGGGAAGGGGCGCGCCGCCGGGCACCGCCTCGATTGCCGTCACCCGGTAGAGGTCGGCGCCGAGCAGGCGGAACACGTCCTGCATTCCGACATGGGAGGCGATGCCGGCCAGCTTGGCCTTCATGCTCTCGAACAGCGGACCGCTGGTCTCGGTGCGCAGGTAGCACAGCTCCATCCGGTACTGCGCAGCGGTCGGCGGGTCGATCAGCTGCAGGACGGCGATGGGGTTTGCCAGGATGTTCGCGCGAGTCTTGTTGAAGAACTGATAGGACAGCGCGACGTGGTCGGGATCGACGTAATGGACCTGCGACAGCAGCGAGACGTTGGGCGTTCCGTCCGGCGCACAGGTGGCGATGGTCGCCGGGACCGCCCCTTCCAGGCAGGCGCGGATCGCATCGAGCGTCAGGGAGGCGCTGGTGGCGGCACTCATGGCGGCACCGCGGTGCCGGCCTTCGGGCCCGGTGTCTGGTCGTAGAGCCGCGACGGGCAGAAGCGGACCATTGCCAGTGTGGCCGGGTCATGCGCCATCAGGGCACGGGTGAAGGCGTCGCCGTAGCCGATCAGCGCCAGTTCGGCGGAGAAGGCGTCGACGTGGCGGGCGGCCAGCGCCGTCGCCTCGGCATCCGCTGCGGTGACGATGGCGTCCTCGCCGGTCAGTTGGATGGAGATATGCGTGCTCGGCTCGGTCGCCGCCAGGGCGAAGCGTCCGGTCTCGGCAACTGCAGCCAACAGGGCGGCGTTCGCCGTCCGGTCGAGGCAGACGCCGATCCAGGCCCCGTCGGCCGGCACCTGCACCGCCAGCGCCCGCCCGACCCGCGGTCGGTTCGCCCGGTCGCTCGACGATACGACCAGGCTGACGCCACGCTCCAGGAAGGTCAGGATCGCCTCGCTCAGACCAGCCCGTGCCGGCCTTCCACCCTCCGGCCCCACTCTGTCCGGCCACCCGCCCCGCTGCCCGTCCCGCTGCCCGCCGTTCGCCACGAAAGCCTCTCCGGTCGTCCAGCCCCAGACTACCAAGAGGTGGGCGGCGGCAGCAAACACGCACACGATTGCCGGCCGTGACCGGATGGGGAGGGGGAAGCCGCCGCCGGCTGTGCCGGCAAGGCGCTGCCGGGAAAAGCCATGCGCATGACCCAAAGCGGGCTGTCGGCCATTGGCGCGAAGCGATCCGCCGCGCGTTGCCACCGGCTCGGTGCCAATGAAGAGTCTAATATAGACGCTATATCATCTTTCGCGGCCATTAAGTTGCGATGAAACCGGGGTTGGGGATATCCCGAATTTCAATTACGCAGACTGACGCGATATAAAATTTCAACATGTGCCTTGCGGCGACGTGGCGAACGCGATGACGCGGTGAATGCGGTGAAGAAAAATGGCCGATCTCAGTGGAAGCGTTGTTATGGACTGCGTTGGCCCGATGACGCTCATCGAAGTCGAGGACGTTCGCGACCGGCTTCGGGATTCGCTGAATTCGGCTGGCCGGGTCGATGTCGATTGCAGTGAAGTCGGAGAGACATCGATCTGTTTCATTCAACTTCTGCTGGCGGCACGCACGAGCGCAGCCGGGCGGGGCATCGGCCTTCACCTCAAGCAGCCGATCTCCGCATCGATGCGCGATGCCCTCGAACGGGGCGGCTTCATCGGTATGTCCGGACCGACGCGCAAGGCGGATGAATTCTGGATTGGAGTGCCCTGACATCATGGCGAAGACCATACTAGCCGTCGACGATTCCGCCAGCATGCGCCAGATGGTGAAGTTGACCCTGTCCTCTGCCGGTTATCAAGTGGTGGAGGCCGCGGACGGGCGTGACGCTCTGGTCAAGGCGAAGTCCGGCAGCTTCAATCTGGTGCTGACCGATCTGAACATGCCGAATATGGATGGCCTGACGCTGATCCGTGAATTGCGGACGCTGCCGGCCTATCGCGGCATCCCGATGGTCTTCCTGACCACCGAATCCGACGCCGCCAAGAAGGCCGAAGCCAAGGCGGCCGGCGCCACCGCCTGGATCGTCAAGCCGTTCCAGCAGGACCAGCTGCTGAGCGTCGTCCGCAAGATCGTCGGCACATGACCGGCGGCGACCCGGGCCAGGTCTTCCGCGAAGAGGCGGCGGAGCTTCTGGCCGATCTCGAATCCGCACTGCTCCGTCTGGAGCAGAATCCCACCGACCGCGAGCCGCTCGACACCGCGTTCCGCGCCCTGCACACGATCAAGGGCTCCGGCTCGATGTTCGGGTTCGAGGCTGCGGCGAGCTTCACCCATCATCTGGAAAGCGCCTTCGACCGGATGCGCAAGGGCGAACTGGCCGCCACGACGGCGATGATCGGCATCGCCCTTGCCGCCAAGGACCATATCCGCATCCTGATCGAGGACCCCGCCAGTGCCGACCCTGCCGTAGCAGACGGCATCCTGGCCCGGCTGGCGGACCTGAGCGGCAGTGCCGCGATGTCCGCTCCCCTTGGCCGGGAGCACGACGACGAGGAAAGCCCGGCGACCTGGCGTGTCCGGTTCCGGCTCGCTCCCGACGCGCTGGAGCGCGGAACCAACCCGCTGCTGCTGCTCGACGAGCTGCGCGGGCTGGGCGAGGCCAAGATCGTCGCCCTGACCGACGACGTTCCGCCGCTGGAGGCGTTGGAACCGACCAGCTGCCACATCGGCTGGGAGCTGATCCTCACCACCACCCATCCGCGCTCGACCATCGAAGACGTGTTCATCTTCGTGATCGACGAGACCGAACTGACCATCGAACCGATGTCTGCGATGCCGGAGCCGGGGGCGGAGCAGGAGCCGGTGCCGATGCCCGTGACGGCGATGGTGGCCGGGCCTGTCCCGTCGAAGGAGCCGGCCCCGTCGAAGGCGGACGGAGCGGCCGAAAAGGGCAGGGCGCAGCCGGCGACCAATTCGATCCGCGTGCCGGCGGAGCGGCTCGACGATCTTATGGATCAGGTCGGCGAGCTGGTGATTGCGCACGCCCGCCTGAAGCAGCTGATCTCCGACAGCGTCGATCTCCAGATCAAGTCGGTGACCGAGGAGATCGAACGGCTGTCCAACGGGCTGCGCGACATCACCATGGGCATCCGCATGGTGCCGGTGGAATCGCTGTTCGGCCGCTTCCGCCGGCTGGTCCGCGACCTCTCGCAGGAACTGGGCAAGGACGTGGCGCTGACGATGTCCGGCGAGGAGACCGAGCTGGACAAGACGATGATCGAGCGGCTGAACGACCCGCTCGTCCACATCATCCGCAACAGCCTGGATCACGGGCTGGAGCCGGCGGCGGAGCGCGTGGCGGCCGGCAAGGCGCCGCAGGGCCGCATCCACCTGTCGGCCCGCCATGCCGGAACCCGCGTGCTGATGACCATCCGCGACGACGGGCGCGGGCTGGACCGTGACCGCATCCGGGCCAAGGCCGAGGAGCAGGAGCTGATCCCGCCCGGTGCCAAGCTGTCGGATGCCGAGCTGTTCCAGCTGATCTTCCATCCCGGCTTCTCGACGGCGCGGACCTTGACCAGCGTGTCGGGCCGCGGCATCGGCATGGACGTGGTCAAGCGCACGATCGACGGGCTGCGCGGCACCATCGAGGTGTCCAGTCTTCCCGGCGGCGGCACCGAGATCACGCTCGGCCTGCCGCTGACGCTGGCGATCATCGACGGGCTGCTGGTCCGGGTCGGGCAGGGGCGCTATGTGATCCCGCTGTTCGCGGTGGAGGAATGCGTCGAGCTGCCGGCCGATGTCGAACGCCGCCATGCCAACCGCAATTTCCTGAACATCCGCGGTGCGCTGGTGCCGTTCCTGCGTCTGCGCGACAGCTTCGCCGTCCGTCATCCGCCCGATCCCTATCAGAAGATCGTCATCATCTCCTCCGGCGACAAGCGCGTCGGTCTGGTGGTCGATCAGGTGCTGGGCGACCACCAGACCGTCATCAAGTCGATGTCCAAGCTGCATGCCGGCGTCGCCAACTTCTCCGGCGCCACCATCCTGGGCGACGGCTCGGTCGCGCTGATCCTCGACATCGCGCAGATCGTCGCCGCCGGCCAGACGCAGGAACTGCGGCGCGAAGCCTGCTGAGCGCTCCTCAAAAGCGAACCGATTCCACCGACAGACCTCACAGGGAGGCCGGCATGGCCGTCACCGGGACAGAGACCTTTGAAGCGCTGACCCTGGGGCTGGGCGGCGAGATCTTCGCCATCGACGCCAATTCGGTCCACGAGATCCTGGACATCGTTCCCCAGACCGAGGTTCCGGGCGCGCCGCCGCTGGTCGGCCACCTGATCAACGTGCGCGGCAAGGTGGTGCCGCTCGCCGACCTGCGCATCCGCTTCGGCATGGAGCGCACGCCGCCGACCATCGACACCCGCATCGTCGTCGTCGAAATCCTGCTGGACGACGAGCCGACGGTGGTCGGGCTGCTGGCCGACAAGGTCCATGAGGTGACCGGCATCGCCGGCGCCTCCATCGAGGACACGCCCGACATCGGCATGCGCTGGAACCCCGACCTGATCAAGGGGATCGGCAAGCGCGGCGACGACTTCATCGTCATTCCGGACATCGTCCGCATCTTCACGACCCACTGAACTCAGGACAACGGAAACCAGACCGGCCAGCGCCGTCCCAACCATCGGACAGGCCGCACCGGTTCGCGGAGCGAGGAACGACCATGCGCATCTCCATCAAGGCCAAAATCGTCGCGGCATTCGGCACGGTCATCCTGCTGTCCGCCGCCACCGCCGGCATCGCCCTGAACGGGCTGTCGGACCTGAACCAGAAGATCGAGGAACTCGTCAGCGTATCGTCCCAGCGGATCAACGTCGCCCGCCAGATGCCGACCACGGTCTATCTGATCCAGCGCGAGGAGAAGAACTTCCTGCTGTCGAGCAGCGAGGAGGACATGGATCGCTTCGACAAGGGAATCCTGGCCCGCCGTGAGGAGTTCAAGGGCGTGCTGGAGCAGTATCGGCGCGTCGCGGATGCTGATGGCCTCCGCAAGCTGGCCCAGATCGAAGCCCTGATGACGGAGTTCAACGCGGCTCAGGACAAAGTCCGCTCCATCGGTCGGATCCACTCGAATGCCAAGGGTGCAGACCTGCTGACAGGCTCCGGCAACGAAGCCGTTATGGCTGCGCAGGAGGCTCTGCGCCCGTTGCTCGACCGCGTCGAGAATGGGACACAGGCGACGGCGGAACAGACGGCCATCGCCCATTTGATCCGGCGCATGACGACCGATTGGGGCACCGCACGGATCATCGTCAGAAACTCCCTGCTCGTTCCAGACGATGCGGCGACGGCCGCGATGCTCAAACCGCTGCCCGATCTGTTGAAGAGCATTTCCCAGCAACAGGACCGCATCCGTACCCGCCTGACGAGCGAAGAGGACATCCGGGCATTCAATGTCTTCGTCGAGCGTTATCACGTTTATGAGCGCTTCACCGACGAGGTGATCGCGTTGTCGCTGAAGAACACCGAGGTCAAGGCCCTGGCGCTCTCCGTCGGCGAGGTGCGCACCGCCGCCAGCAAGCTGGCGCAGGCTGCCAACGATCTCGTCGCCGACGCCGAGAAGGGCATGGCGGCGGATCGGCAGGCGGCGGAGGCCACCTACGCCCAGATCCGCGCGGTCACCATCGGCGCCGTCGCACTCGCCCTGCTGGTCGCCATCGCCGCCGGCGCCTACATCGCCATTTCCATCGCCCGTGGCCTCGGCAAAGCGGTCGGTCTGGCCGATGCGGTCGCCATCGGCGATCTCGGCCAGAAGGTGGAGGTGTCGACCGACGACGAGATCAAGGATCTGGTGACGGCGCTGAACAGCATGACCGCCAACCTGCGGGCGACCGCCGAGGTCGCCGACGAGATTGCCCGCGGCAACCTGACCGTCCAGGCCCGTCCGCAGTCCGACAAGGACACGCTGGGCCTGGCGCTGGAAACCATGCTGGAGAAGCTGCGCGGCGTGGTGACCGACGCGCTGTCCGCCTCCGACAATGTGGCGGCGGGCAGCCAGGAGCTGTCGGCCAGTTCGGAGCAGCTGTCGCAGGGCTCGACCGAGCAGGCGTCCGCCGCCGAGCAGGCGTCGGCCTCGATGGAGGAGATGGCCGCCAACATCAAGCAGAACGCCGAGAACGCCACCCAGACGGAGAAGATCGCCCGCCAGTCGTCCAAGGACGCCCAGGCGTCGGGCGAGGCGGTCAACAAGGCGGTGCAGGCGATGCAGACCATCGCCGAGAAGATCAGCATCGTGCAGGAGATCGCCCGCCAGACCGACCTCCTGGCGCTGAACGCCGCGGTCGAGGCGGCGCGGGCCGGCGAGCATGGCCGCGGCTTCGCCGTGGTCGCCTCCGAGGTGCGCAAGCTGGCCGAGCGCAGCCAGGGGGCGGCGGCGGAAATCAGCTCCCTGTCGGCGGAATCGACCAAGATCGCCCAGGAGGCCGGGCAGATGCTGGGCCGGCTGGTGCCCGACATCCGTAAGACCGCCGAACTGGTCGAGGAGATCAGCGCCGCCTGCCGCGAGCAGGACATCGGCGCCGAGCAGATCAACCAGGCGATCCAGCAGCTCGACAAGGTGACGCAGCAGAACTCCAGCGCGTCGGAACAGATGGCCGCGACCTCGGAGGAGCTGTCGTCGATGGCGACGCAGCTTCAGGACACCATCTCGTACTTCACGGTGGAGGAAAAGGCCGCCGCCCGCTCCGCAGTCCGCAGCCCGGTCGCTGTGGCCGCTCAGGCCCGGCCGGCGCATGCTCAGCCCCCAGCCCCGGCCCCGGTTCCGGCCGCCCGCCGTCCGGCGACGACGGTTACCCTGACGCACAAGCCGGCGGCGAAGCTGAACGGCAGGGACCGCGGCGTGAAGATCGCGCTGGAAGGCGGCAGCGGCCCCGACGCGCTCGACGCCCGCTACACCGCGTTCTGATCGCCGGGCCGTTTCCCATGCAAGGAGGGATGGTGCTTGCAGCGCCATCCCGCCGTTCCGTCCCCCGAACCGGAAGCCGCAGATGACCAGCGCGACCGCGCCCCGCGAACCGGCGCAATATGTGACGATCGGCATCGATCGCGAAGTGTTCGCCATTGAGGTCGCCATCGTGCGCGAGATCCTCGATCTCCAGCCGATCACCCGCCTGCCGCACGCGCCGTCCTTCCTGGTCGGCATGATTGACGTGCGGGGGCAGGGGGTGCCCACCGTCGATCTGCGGGTCAAGCTGGGCCTGCCGGCGGCACAGCCCACTGCCAACACCCGGATCGTCGTGCTCGACGTGCCGCAGCGCGGGCAGTCGATCACCGTCGGCGTCATCGCCGACCGGGTGTTCGAGGTCACCGCACTCGACGAGCGCGGGTTGGAGACGCCGCCCCAGGTCGGCGGGCGCTGGCGGTCGGACTGCATCCAGGCCATCGGCCGCTCCAACGGCACGTTCGTCATCGTCTTCGACATCGCCCGGCTGTTCGCCGAGGACGACGTGGCTCTGCTGGACATGGCCGACGGTATGGCGAGCCTGATGGCGGACGGGGTGTCATGATCGATCACGACGATCCGCAGCCAGAGGAAGGATCGCGGCGGTCGTCCTCCGACACCCTGTCGGAGCGCGACTTCGCCCGGCTCGCCGCCATCATCGAGCGCCATGCCGGCATCCGGATGCCGCCCGGCAAGCGGACCATGGTGGAAGGCCGTCTGCGCCGCCGTCTGCGGGCGCTCGGTCTGCCGGATATGAACGCCTATTGCCGCCATGTGCTGGACGACGGCGGGCTGGACGGCGAGATGGTCGACCTGATCGATGCCGTCACCACCAACAAGACCGACTTCTTCCGCGAGATCGAGCATTTCCGCTACCTGATGGGCACCGCCATTCCGGCCCTGTCCCGTCTCCCCCACCGGCCCGGCCAGGACCGCCCGCTCAAGATCTGGAGTGCGGCCTGTTCGACCGGGGCGGAGCCCTACACGGTGGCGATGCTGCTGCTCGACCGTGCCGGCACCGGCACGCCGATCCGCCACGAGATCATCGGCACCGACATCTGCACGGAAGCGCTGGCCGCCGCGAAGACCGCCGTCTACCCGCTCGACATGGCGAAAATGGTGCCCGCCCCCTTCGCGTCACGCTATCTGATGCGGTCGCGCGACGACGGCAATCCCACGGTCCGGCTGGTGCCGCCGGTCCGCCAGTCGGTCCGCTTCGGCCATCTCAACGTGATGGATCCGGTCTATCCGGTGGCGAGCGACATGGATGTCGTCTTCTTCCGCAACATCCTGATCTATTTCGACAAGAAGACGCAGCAGAGGGTGCTGGAGAAGCTGTGCGGCCATCTGCGGCCCGGCGGCTACCTGTTCGTCGGCCACAGCGAGACCATCGCCAACATGGACCTGCCCGTGAAACAGGTGGGTTCCGCCATTTTCGTCCGGAGCTGAACGATGGGCCAGAAGATCCGCGTGCTGATCGTCGACGATTCCGCGACCGTCCGCCAGACCCTTGCCGGCATCCTGTCGTCCGATCCGCAGATCGAGGTGATGGGGACCGCCGCCGATCCCTACGCCGCCGTCCGCCGCATCGCGGAGGAGGCGCCGGACGTCATCACGCTCGACGTCGAGATGCCGCGCATGGACGGCATCACCTTCCTGCGCAAGCTGATGAGCCAGCACCCGATCCCGGTGGTGATGTGCTCCTCGCTGGTGGAGGATGGCAGCGAGACGCTGATGCAGGCGCTGGAGGCCGGAGCCGTCGACGTCATCCTGAAGCCGCGGATCGACACCCGCCAGAGCCTGCTCGACGCCCAGGTCCGCATCTGCGACACGGTGAAGGCGGCGGCCCGCGCCCGCCCGCGCCCTTCCGCCCGCCCGGCCTCCGCCGCCGCCACTCCCACTCCGCTCGGCCGCACCCGCGCCCCGGAACCGAAGCTGAGCGCCGACGTGATGATGCCGGCCCCCAGCGGCGGGGCGATGGCCCGCACCACCGAGCGCGTCATCTGCATCGGCGCGTCCACCGGCGGCACCGAGGCCCTGCGCGAGGTGCTGGAGGCGCTGCCCGCCGACAGTCCCGGCATCGTCATCGTCCAGCATATGCCGGAAAGCTTCACCGCCGCCTTCGCCCGCCGGCTCGACAGCCTGTGCGAGATGACGGTGCGCGAGGCGCGCGACGGCGACACGGTGCTGCGCGGGCAGGTGCTGATCGCGCCGGGCAACCGCCATATGCTGCTGCAACGCAGCGGCGCCCGCTATCTGGTGGCGGTGAAGGAGGGGCCGCTGGTGTCGCGGCACCGGCCGTCGGTCGATGTGCTGTTCCGGTCGGCCGCCCATTGCGCCGGCGGCAATGCCGTCGGCGTCATCATGACGGGAATGGGGGACGACGGCGCCACCGGGATGCGCGAGATGCAGCAGGCCGGCGCCTTCACCGTCGCCCAGGACGAGGAGAGCTGCGTCGTCTTCGGCATGCCGAAGGAGGCCATCGCGCGGGGCGGGGTGGACAAGGTGGTGGGACTTTCGTCGATCCCGCGCGAGATCCTGCGCCATGACCGCTCGTGACCATATCCGCTTCCCCTGACGCATCCGTTTGGAAAAGGCTTCCGGCATGTACAGCACCGTTGACGCAGTGGCCCTCGGCGGTCCGGGCGGCGCCCTCCCGGCGGCTTCCCAGTCCGGCCCAGGCGCCGGCCCGGATACCGGACTGATCCGCTCGCTGAGCGCCGAACTGCGCGCCGCATCGGCGCCGATCGAGACGACCTTCCTGACGGTCGGCGAAACGCTGTCGCAGACGCTGGAGCGGATGACGGCCATCGCCGGCCGTTTCAGCGCCCTGTCCATGCTGATCGACAGCGAGGACGGCGCCGAGGCCTGCAAACGGTTGGGCACCGTCCGCAGCGTGACCGACGGCCTGGCGGGCAACCTCCGGCAAACGCTGGCCGATCTGAGCGATCTCGATTGCACGGGGGCCGATATGGCCGCCCTGCTCGCCACCCTGTCGAAGATCATCGGCGAGATTACCGCCCTGGCGATCAACGCGAAGGTCCAGTCGGTCCAGATCCGCACCGGCAGCGACGATTTCAGCGTGTTCAACCGGGAAATCGACCGGCTCCACCGTCTGGCCGAGGCGGCGACGACGCAGGCTATCGGACGCCTCGCCGATCTGCGCACGACCATGTCCGCGGCAAAGGACGGCGCCGGTGCGTTCGAGCGCGACAACCGCACCCGCCTGGACGATGTCGGCAGCCGTCTGCAGGCAAGCCTGGACCGCTTGACGGCATACCGCCGCACCGCGCAGGCGGCATCGCAGCGCTTCGTCGGCCGTGTCGAGGAGATCGGCCGGCGGATCGCCCGCTGCATCAGCGACCTTCAGGTCGGCGACTTCACCTGCCAGCGGCTGGCCCATATCGGCACGGCCATGGATGTGCTGGCCCTGCTGGCGGACCCGCCCCCGGCGTCATCCGTGGCACGGGACCTGCGATGGCTCGCCGAGCTGGAGCTGGGACACCGGCAGGATCTGTCGGCGGCGATCTGCACCCTCGAAATCCGCCAGTGCGTCGAGGCGTGCGCCGATTTCGGCAGTCAGGTGGCGTCGCTGAAGGACAATCTGGAAGCGCTTGCCCGCGATGCGGACAGCATCGCGCAGGAAGCCCGGGAGCTGTTCGGGTCGGGCGGCGACATCCCGGCTGCCGGCAAACCGGCAGGCAAGTCCGTTCTGCACGATGTCGCGGGCGACGTCGACCGGGCGCTGGAGCTGTTGCATCACTATCGCCGCTCCGACGACATCATCCGCAGGCAGGTCGGCGAAGTCTCGGGCGGCTTCGTCGCCATGGGGCGGGATGTTCTCGCCATCCGTTCCATCGACACCGACATGCGGCTGATGGGGCTGAACACGACGCTGAAATGCGCGCGCCTTGGCGATGCGGGGCGGGCGCTGGGCGTGGTTGCGCAGGAACTGCGCGCGTGCAGCCGCCGGACCGAGGACATGTCGAAGGCGATCTCCGAGGCGATCCATGCGGCCACCGACCGCGCGAACGGCCTGGACCGGCGGTCGGGCACCAACCATCGGGTGGCGATGGAGCTGGTGGATGCCATGACCGGCTCCATGGACTGCCTGAAGCGGCTGCATGCCGATCAGATGCGTTCCCTGTCGACCATGACCGGCGATTGCGCGGAGGCCTCCAAGGTGCTGACCGGCACGGTCGGCCGATTGGGTATGGAGCTTCGGCTCGGCGGATTCACCCAGCGCTTCGTCGACCGGATGCAGCCCTATGCCGGACGGGGGGACATCCATGCCCCGGGAATCTCCGACGACATGAACCGGCTCTTCGCGTCGCTGTATACCGCCGAAAGGGAGAGAAGCATCCATTCCGAGCTTTTCGGTGGCCTGCAAGGCGGCCGGGGGCCAACCGGCCAGGAGAAAGCCGGCCCGGAGAAAAGCGGCCAGGAGCAGGGCGGCGAGATCGACGAGTTCTTTCTTTGAGACATTGCCTTTGAGGAATTGCGCGTAGCCGACCCGCACCGGCCTCTCGGAACGCTTTGCGGCATCGTGGACCCGCAAGGCCGCCTTCCACCGCGCCGGTGCCCCGCAGCAGGCGGAGCACCGGCAACCCGGCGGCAACCGGGCTTGCGGACGTGCCGTCCTTCAGCCGAAGACGCGCGACAAGGCGCCGTCGATGGCCGCGACGATGCGGTCGATGTCGTCGGCGGTGGCGATCAATGCCGGGCTCAGGCACAACGTGTTGTTCAGGCCGGGAAGCGAGCGGTTGGTGGCGCCGATGATGACGCCGTTCGCCATGCAGTCGGCGACCACCGCCTGCACCAGCCTCTCTTCCGCCGGCTCCTTCGTCGTCCGGTCCTGCACCAGCTCGACGCCGCAGAACAGGCCCTTGCCGCGCACGTCGCCGACGGCGCGGTGGCGCTCCGACAGCTCCCACAGGCCGGCCATCAGCCGCTCCCCCATCGCCCGGGTGTTGGCGAGGAGATTCTCGTCCTCGATGATCCGCATGTTCTCCAGCGCCGCCGCCGGCCCGGCGACGCAGCCGCCGAAGGTCGAGATGTCGCGGAAGAAGGACATGGGATCGGCGGGGTCGTCCTTGAACAGCTCGAAGATCCGTTCGGTCGTCACGGTGCAGGAGATCGCGGCATAGCCGGACGCCACCCCCTTCGCCATGGTGACGAAGTCCGGCTGCACGCCGTAATGCTGGTAGCCGAACCAGGTGCCGGTGCGGCCGAGACCGCAGACCACCTCGTCGATGTGCAGGAGCACGTCGTGGCGGCGGCAGATGTCCTGCACCTTCTCCCAATAGCCCTTCGGCGGGGTGATGACGCCGCCGCCGGCGGTGATCGGCTCCAGGCACAGCGCGCCGACCGTGTCCGGCCCCTCGCGCAGGATCACCGCCTCGATGGCGTCGGCGGCCAGCTCGCCGTAATTCTCCACGGCACCGTACTGGCTGCGGTATTCCAGGCAGTGCGGCACCTCGACGAAGCCGTCGGGGAAGGGGCCGAACTGGGCGCGGCGCTGCGCCTGCCCCGCCGCCGCCAGCGTGCCGAGCGTGGTGCCGTGATAGTCGCGCTCGCGGTAGAGGATCTTGGATTTGCGGCCGCCATGGTGCCGGTGCGCGATCTGGCGCACCATCTTGAACACCTTCTCGTTCGCCTCCGAGCCGGAGTTCGAATAATAGACCCGGCTCATCCCCGGCATCTTGGCGATCAGCTTCTCGGCGAAGCGGGCGCCGGCGATGGATCCGGCGGAGTTGGCGAAATAGTTCAGCTTCACCAGCTGGTCGCGCACCGCGTCGGCGATGCTGGCCCGGCCATAGCCGACATTGACCGTCCACACGCCGCCCGACACGGCGTCGAGATACTCGCGCCCGGCGGCGTCCCACACCCGCATTCCCTTGCCTTCGACGAAGATGCGCGGGTCGGTGGTCTCGAACCCCTTGTGCTGGGTCAGATGGTGCCAGACATGGGCGCGGTCGGCCTCGATGACGTGGCGGATGTCGTTGGTGCGTGACTGGTCGGTCCGAAGGACGTCATCCATCGGTCATCTCCTGGGGGTCGGATGCGGTGCCGGTTGCGGCGGGATCAGGCGGGTGTTTCGCGGTGGATCCTGAACGGCGCCCAGGACTGGCTCACCGGCATGATCTCCACGCTGTTGATGTTGACGTGAGGGGGCAGCGAGACCACCCAGCGCACCGTCTCGGCGATGTCCTCGGGCTGGAGCGGGTCGGCCCCGCCATAGAGCGCGTCGTAGGCGGCCTTGTCGCCGCCGGTGCGCACCAGGGTGAATTCGCTCTCCGACAGGCCCGGCTCGATGGAGGTCACGCGCACGCCCCGCGCCGACAGGTCGCAGCGCAGGCCGAGCGAGAACTGCTTCACGAAGGCCTTGGTGCCGGCATAGACGTTGCCGCCCGGATAGGGCCAGTTGGACGCGATGGAGGCGAGATTGACGATCAGCCCGCGCCGCGCGATCAGCCGGTCCAGCAGCAGCCGGGTGATGGTGACCAGCCCGGTGACGTTGGTGTCGATCATCGTGCGCCACTGGTCGAGGTCGCAGTCCTGCGCCGCCCCGGTGCCGAGCGCCAGCCCGGCATTGTTGACCAGGACGGAGATGCCGGCGAACTCTTCCGGCAGGCTGTCGAGGGCGGCGTTCGTCGCCGCCTCGTCGCGGATGTCGAAGCACAGCGGATGGACGACATCCGGCCCGCCCAGCGCTTCGACCAGGGCGTCCAGCCGGTCCCGGCGCCGGCCGGTGGCGACGATCCGCCAGCCCTCCGCCACCAGCCGCCGGGCGATGGCGTCGCCGAAACCGGAGGTGGCGCCGGTGACGATTGCCGTTTTTGGCGTGGTGTTCGACATGGTGCGATCTTTCCTCATGATGGGGTGGCGAGGCTCAGGCCCAGCGTGACGGCGGTCTGGATCAGCCCGGCGACCGCCACGGCGAACAATCCTCCGGAGGCCAGCCGCCGCCAGCCCTCGACGCCGAGGCGGGCGGACAGCAGCCGGCCGGCGGCGAAGCCGGCAAGGGTGGGGGCCATGTAGGTCGCCAGCAGCCCGGCGACGCCGGGGTCGATGGCCCCGACCATGGCGCGGCCGGCGAGGCTGAGCGCATCGACTGCCCCGAAGAACACCGCCAGCGTGCCCTTGATCGTCCGCCGGTCCCGCCCGCCGGCCAGCAGCCACGCCGCGATCAACGGCCCGCCGACGGCGAAGGCGGCGAGCAGCACGCCGACGGTGAAGGCGATGGCGCCGCCGATTGCGCGGTGCCGCAGCCAGGCTGGCGGCTCGCGCACCAGGGCGACGCAGGCCGCCCCGAAGATGGTCGCCGCGACCAGCAGCCGCGACGTTGCCTCGTCGAGGCTGGCGGCGATCAGGCTGCCGCACAGCGCCCCGGCGAAGCCCATCGCCAGCAGCAGCCCCGACACCGCCCAGTCCACCCGCCCCTGGTCGCGGTCCAGCAGCAGGAAACAGGTCAAGAGCAGGTCGCTGATCAGGATGAAGGGGATGCCGGCCGCCGGAGAGGGCAGGAACAGCAGACCCAGCGCCGCGATCAGCGCATATCCGAACCCCGTCACCCCGCGGAAGGCGGCGGCGAGGAAGGTCACGCCCCCGAAGAGGATCATCGACATCGGACCCGATACCTTCCCGGCGTGGCGTCAGACCTTGCCCTTCCAGGGCACCAGGCGGCGTTCGAGCCAGCGCATGCCGAACTCGAACAGGGCGGCGAAGGCGCCGATGACGAAGATCCCCATCAGCACGATGTCGGTGCGCAGGAAGTTGGAGGCGTTCAGCACCATCTGCCCGATCCCGGTGGAGGCAGCGACCATCTCGGCGGCGACCAGCGTCGTCCAGCCCACCCCCATGCCGATGCGCAAGCCCACCAGGATGTCGGGCAGGGCCGCCGGCAGCACCACATGCACCACCACCTGCCAGCGGCTGGCGCCCAGCGCCCGGGCGGCGTTGACCTGATCGGCGGCGGCGGCCGACACGCCGGCGCGGGCGGCCAGCGCCACCGGGGCGAAGCAGGCGAAGAAGATCAGCAGGATCTTCGAGGTCTCGCCGATGCCGAACCAGATGATGACCAGCGGCAGATAGGCCAGCGGCGGCAGCGGCCGGTAGAACTCGATGAAGGGATCCAGTGCGGCGCGCAGGGTCGTGCTCAACCCGGTCGCCAGCCCGACCGGGATGCCGATCAGCGCCGCCAGCACGAAGGCGCTGACCACGCGCAGCAGGCTCATGGCGATGTGCTCGGCCAGCGGCGCGCCGTCGATCCGTCCATCCACCGCGTCGAGGAAGGCCTGGAAGACCGTCCCGATCTTCGGCAGGAACAGCGGCTTGACCACGCCCTGGCCGGTGAGCGCCGCCCACAGCGCCAGCGCCGCCAGGATGGCCGCCATGCTGACCAGCGCCGGCTGCGACCGGAAGCCCTGCATCCGGCGGCGCAGCCGGCCCAGCGGCACCATCCCGGTCGGGATGCCGGTCAGCCCGGTGCCGAGGCTTTTGGCGGATCGCGCCTGCTCCGTGGCGGTCGGTTTCATGCGGCCTCTCCTGTGGCGGCGTGGCTGCCGTGGTCGCTGCGCTCGTGCCCCTGGTCGCTGCGCTCATGAATGAAGCCCAGCACCCGCTCGCGCATCGCGATGAAATCGGGGGAGGATTTGACCGACCGGGCGTCCTGCCCGGCCAGGAAGCGCCGGCTGAAATCGAGCGGGATCGTCTCGGCGATCCGGCCGGGGCGCGGCGTCATGATGATCAGCTTGGTCGCCAGGAAGATCGCCTCCTCCACCTCGTGGGTGATGAAGAAGGCCATCTTCCGCGTCTCCGCCCACACCCGAAGGATCAGCTCCTGGATCTGTTCGCGGGTGAAGGCGTCGAGCGCCCCCAGCGGTTCGTCCATCAGCAGCATGCGCGGGTCGGCGGCCAGCGCGCGGGCGATGCCGACGCGCTGCTGCATGCCGCCCGACAGCTCGTAGATCCGCTTGTCGGCGAAGGACGCCAGCCCGACCAGCTCCAGCATGCTGCGGGCGCGCCGGCCGCGTTCGGCCTTGCCCATGCCCTGCATCTTCAGGCCGAAGGCGACATTGTCGGCCACGCTGAGCCAGGGCATCAGGGCGTGGCGCTGGAACACCACGCCGCGGTCGGCCCCCGGCCCGGCGACCGGCTTGCCGTCCAGCAGGATCTCCCCGTCCGTCGGCGGCAGGAAGCCGGCGATGCAGGACAGCAGGGTCGTCTTGCCGCAGCCCGACGCGCCGAGCGCCACCACGAATTCCCCCGGTTCGATGGTCAGATCGACCCAGGACAGGGCGACGGTGGCGCTTTCCCCGCCGCCATACTGGACGCTGACATTGCGGACTTCGAGCATGGCTGGTCTCCCGGCGTGAAGGGGGGGCGGAGGAGCGGCGGAGCGTTACTTCGCCGCCGCCTTGACCACGTCGGCGGTGACGAAGGGGCCGTAGTCGGGGGCCAGCTCGGTGACGCGGCCCTGGCTCTTCAGGAACTCGGCGGTCGATTTCAGCGCCTCGGCGGCACCACCGCCCAGCCACTCCCTGGACGCCTGCTCCTCCAGGGTCGGGAAGCGGTAGGCGGCCAGCCCGTCCGGCACGTCGGCCGGGGCGGCACCCGTCCATCTGGCGATGGCGGCGGCCTGCGGCGACGTCGCGGTCCAGCCGGCGCCGGTCCTGGCGTAATCGGCGTCGGCGGCGGCCAGCAGCTTGACGAAAGTGGTCATGAAGTCGGGGTTGGCGGCCATGAAGGCCTTGGTGGCGACGATGCCGTCGAAGGTCGCCTTGCCCTTCTTGGCGAAATCGCCGGCGCTGGCGATGACGGTGCCGGTCTTCTTCGCGGCGGTCAGGACCGGCGCCCAGATGAAGGTGGCGTCGATGTCGCCGCGCTCCCACGCCGCGGCGATTTCCGGCGGACGCATGTTCAGCAGCTTGACGTCCTTGCCCGACAGCCCGGCCTCCTGCAGCGCGTACATCAGCTGGTAGTGCGAGGTCGAGACGAAGGGAACGGCGACCGTCTTGCCCTTCAGGTCGGCGATGGACTTGATGCCGCTGCCGTTGCGGACCACCAGCTGCTCGGCGTTGGCGATGTCGTCCAGGATCCAGAACAGCGTGATGGGAAGCCCCTGCGAGGCCGCCGCGGCGATGGGGGAGGATCCCGCCTCGCCGATGTCGACGTTGCCCGACGACATGGCGCGGATCACGTCGCCGCCGCCGCCGAACTTCACCCATTTCACGGCATAGCCGGTCTTCTTCTCCAGCTCGCCGCTTTCCATCAGGACGCGGATGGGGGTCATCATGTCCTGATAGGCGAAGGTGACGGTCTTCTCCGCGGCCACGGCCGGGGCGGAGGCCCCGAACAGCGCGCCGATTGCGACGAAGGCGGTGGCGAGCAGGGTCTTGCTGAAGGTCATGGCGGGGTCTCCGTCGAGGCCGGTCAATCCGATGCGACCATTGGGCCGATGCGACCATTAGGCCGATGCGGCCATTAGGACCCAGCCGCCGCCCCCGCCGAAAGGTCCAGATCCTCCCGCTTTGCGGCAGTGACTGGTCCGGCGCCCGATCCGCTGCCCCATCCCGCGCCATGTGGCGCCCCTTTGGGCAGACGCCCGTCCGGTAACCATCCCGGCCGCCGCAATCGACGCCTTTCCGCCCGTCACCGGCCGGCACCCTTCTTGCTTTTCCGCATACCGGGGCAGGCAGCCCGGCGTGATGGCCGGCGCGATGGTTTCGGGGAAAGAAGGACGGTTGCACCATGCAGATCGACACCGCCTGGCGGCTTCTTTTCGGCGGGATGGAGCGCGACCCGCAGGGGTTGAGCGCGCGCGTCCGCGGCATCATCGCCGACGCCATCGAGACCGGCCTGCTGGCACCCGACATGCGGGTTCCCTCCAGCCGCAGCCTTGCCGAGGCGCTGGGCATCTCGCGCAACACCGTCAACGCTGCCTATCAGCATCTGATCGACGATGGCCTGCTGGTCGCGCGGGAGCGCAGCGGCTTTTTCGTTGCCCCGTCGGACGACCGGCGTGCGTCGGAGCCCACGCACACCGGCGCCGCGGCGGACAAGGCCGGCGGCTGGGCGGCGCGCTTCGCCATCCGGCCGTCGCGCCTGCCGCAGATCACCAAGCCGCGCAACTGGACGGACTATCCCTATCCCTTTCTGTTCGGACAGTTCGATCCCAGCCTGTTTCCGACCAACCCATGGCGGGAGAGCGTGAAGGCGGCGTCCAGCGTGCAGGAGATCACCCGCTGGGCCCGCGACATGATCGACGACGACGACCCCGACCTGCTGGACCAACTGCGCCACAAGGTGCTGCCCCGCCGCGGCATCTTCGCCGGTCCGGGCGAGATCATCGTCACCATCGGTTCCCAGCATGCACTGTCGATGCTGGTCCAGCTGCTGGTCGGCCGCGACACGCCGGTGGGGATCGAGAATCCAGGCTATCCCGACGTGCGCCACATGGTCGGCATGGCGACGGCGGACATAAGGCCGCTGACCTGCGACGGCTTCGGCGTCCTGCCCGATGCGGTGTTCGCCAGCCGCCGGGTCGCCTTCGTGACGGTGGGGCACCAGTGTCCGACCACCGCCGTGATGCCGATGGGGCGGCGGCGCGCCCTGCTGGACGCCGCCGCCCGCCACGACGTCGTCCTGATCGAGGATGACTATGAATCCGACCTGTCGGTGGAGGGCGATGCCGATCTGCCCTGCCTGAAGAGCCTCGACCGGGCCGACCGGGTGATTTACACCGGCAGCTTCTCCAAGATCCTGGCGCCGGGCCTGCGCATCGGCTACATCGTGGCGCCGAAGCCGGTGATCGACGAGCTGCGCGTCCTGCGCCGGCTGATGCTGCGCCACCCGCCGACCAACAACCAGCGCAGCCTCGCCACCTTCATCCAGCTCGGCCATTACCGCCAGCATCTGCGCCGGACCGCCGCCGTGCTGGAGGAGCGGGCCGAGCTGATCGCCGAACTGCTGCCGAAGCTTCTGCCCGGCTGCCGGCCCCGCCGCGACTTCGGCGCGAAGAGTTTCTGGATCGAAGGGCCGCCCGACCTGGACAGCCGCGATCTGGTTCGCAGGGCACGCGATCAGGGCGTCCTGATCGAAGCCGGCGATATCTTCTTTCTGGATCCCGCCGAGGGCCGCCGGTATTTCCGGCTGGGCTTCACCTCCATTGCCGCTCACCGGATCGAACCGGGGTTACGCCGCCTTGGGGCTTTGCTGGCGGCGTGAACCGGCGTGACCCCGTCGGCACCGAGATTGGGGGTTTTCGGGCAAGGACATCTCCCGCCTGGGTCGTGTCAGTGCTCTTCCAGATCGGCCAGTCCGGATTCTGGGAACAGGACGTCGATGAAGCCGAACTTGGACATGTCCACGATCCGTTGGGGATAGAGGAAGCCGTCGAGGTGGTCGAACTCGTGCTGGAAGACCCGGGCGTGGAAGCCTTTCGCTTCGCGGACGAGCGTCGTGCCGTCCTCCAGCGTGCCGCCATAGCGGATGTGCGTGCACCGCGGAACCATCCCGCGCAGCCCCGGAACCGACAGGCAGCCCTCCCAGGACTCCTCGACCTCTTCGGTGAGTTTCTCGAACCAGGGATTGATCAGCGTGGTGACGGGGACGGGAGGCACGTCCGGGTAGCGCGGATTGGCGTCGAAGCCGAAGATGATCACCCGCAGGTCGACGCCGATCTGCGGTGCGGCCAGCCCGGCACCGTTGGCGGCATGCATGGTTTCGAACATCTCGGCGATCAGCGACTTCACCGCCGGGTCGTGGATATCCTCGACCGGCCTCGCCACCCGTTGCAGCCGGGGATCACCCATCTTCAAGATTTCGCGCATGATGTGTCCGTCAATCCGATCCGATGATCTCAATGAGTCATTGAGATCGACCGCAGTGCAAGCCCGCTCTGAGCCGTTCAGCAGCCGTGGCTTCGGTCGTAGCCATTGATGGCCGGTGCGCGCCATCCCTCCGGCAGTCGGGCGGGCTTGTGGATCTCGACGAGAAGCGGATGGCAACTGGCCGTGTCCGAGGAGTGCTCCGACGAGCAGTCGCCGCCGGGGCAGGCGGACATGCAGCCGAGCAGGTCCACTTCGGCGAAAAACTCCAGGTAGTCGCCCGGCCGCACGGGGCTCGCCTTCATGAAATACTGCCCGGTGTCCCGGGTAAAGCCCGTGCACATGAAGACGTTCAGCACATCGTGGATGTGGGGTTCGGCCTCGGCCAGGCTCATGCCGGTGGCTTTCGCCAGGGCGCGGGTGAGATTGGAATGGCAGCAGTGGTGGTAATGGTCCCCGCTGCTGAGCAGGTTGTGCGTGTAGGGGTCGCAGCGGGTGCCGATGACGTCATGCACCGACCCGCCGAATTCGTCGAAACCGTACCAGTCGAGCGTGTCGTGCGTGATGGTGGCGATGGGGCGGAGATAGGGGAGGTTGGAAAACAGCTGATCGCCAAGCCCCACATGGGTGCCGTTCAGCGCCCGGGTCTTGCCGGTGTAGAGCCGCTCCTTCAGATCGTTCGCGTTGAAGAGGTTGAGGTCGCCAACCTGTGCGCCCTCGGTCGAGACGATGCGGCAGAAGTGGCCGGCGGGCACGGTCCAGGTGGCCGCATCGCGCGGCGGGACCACCACCGTCCCGACCAGTTCCATCCCGTCCCGCACCGCGCGGTATGCCGCCAGATCGGCACGCGGCAGGCTCTGCGTCGGATAGCAGATGACCGGCCTGACCGCCTTGCGTGCAGCGGCATCTGCGGGGGGCGCGGTGATGGGGGTGGGCTTCATTGGCTTTTCCGTTCGATTGTGCCCGCTCGCGGCGAGGGCTGTTCAGGGACTGTTCAAGGACGGTTCAGGGGTTGTTGCGCAATCGGGCTGCGCCCTGGGCCGAAGCCTTCACCGGGATCGGCACCGACAACACCATTGAGATCGGTAACGGCCATATGGAAACCATCACTCCTCTTCCGTCGCGACGGTGAAGTTCCGGTCCCTCCGCCTCAACTCGTCCAGCAGGCCGTCGATGATGCGCAGCGCCTGTGCCGTAGCGGCATTCACCTCGCTTCCGGCGGGATGGATGAGGAACAGCGTGCGCATCAGCGCCGGGTCGCAGATTGGCCGGATCACCAGGGTGCCGGCCTGGATGTCTTCCGCGACGGCGCTGTGCGGCAGGATCGCGCAAGCCAGTCCGCGCCGGACCATGTCCTTGATCGCCTGCATCGATTCCAGCGAGAAGGCGATGTTCGGCACCAGACCGCGCGCCGTCATCGCATCGGTCACCAGGCGCCTGACCAGATCGCCCTCGTTGGGCATCGCCAGGTCGGCGTCGGCGATGGCCGCCAGCGACAGCGGGCCGGTCCCGTCGAACCGCGAACCCGGATGGGTGATCAGGCACAGCGCCTCGTTCAGCCGCGGTTCCCGGTGCAGCATGCGGCTGCGCGGCACCGTGTAGGCCAGCGCCAGATCCAGCTTGCCCGACGAGACATGGCCGATGAGGGCATGGCTCAGCTCCTCGAACAGCTTCAGTTCCACCCCCGGAAGGGCGCCGTGCAGCCGCTCCATCAGCCTGCCGGCCAGCAGTCCGGACAGGCTGGGGGTCAGTCCCACGGCCAGCGTTCTCGGAACCTGCCCGGCGGCCTCGCGCAGCGAGCGCTTCAAGTCCTGCAGGCGCCGCACCATCAGCCGCGCCTCTTCCAGAAAGAGGAGGCCGGCCGGGGTGGGGTGGGTTCCGGTGACGGTGCGGACCAGCAGCGGCACGCCGAACTCCCGCTCCAGCGCCTTGATCTGCACCCCCAGCGCCGGCTGCGCGATGTTCAGCGCCAGCGCCGCCTTGCTGATGCTGCCCAGTTCGCAGACGAGGATGAAGCTTTCCAACTGGCGGCTGCGCATCGGTCGCGATCCATCGTTGCGGTCCAGTGGGGCGGTCCAGTGGGGCGGCCCTGCGGCACGCCACCGGCAGGGACGGAAGCCTCGCATCGGCGGTGGGGGAGGGCAAACAATTTTTGTATGGGGGTGGTCCAAAGCTGTCCTAGACAGGGCCGGCGGGCTGCATTTGTATGCTTACAAAACAAACAGAATTCAGGCGCAACGCCGAACGCCCGACACCGGGAGGGAGATGCAGCCCATGCGTGGCCTATCGTCAGAAAGAGCACCGGTCCCCCAGGATGCGGCAGGCGCGTCCCATCCGGCGCAGCCCATTCCCTTCGGCCGCGCCCAGGGTCCGAGCGGTGCCCAGGGTTCCAACGGCCTCGCGGCCGGCGCCCACGCGGTGATGACCGGCGTCACCCGCATCTTCGGATCGGCGGTCCATGCGCTGGGTCCGGTCGACCTCGACCTGCGCCGGGGAGAGTTCTTTTCCATCGTCGGGCCGTCCGGCTGCGGCAAATCCACCCTGCTCGACGTGCTGGCCGGGCTGAGCAGCCCAACCGACGGCAGCATCACCTTTGAAGGCAAGCGCGTGCGCGGCACGGTTCCCGACGGGGTCGGCGTGGTCTTCCAGGAGGATGCGTCGTTCCCCTGGCTGTCCGTGCGCGACAACATCGCCTTCGGCCTGCGCCGCGCCGGCTTCCGCGGTGCGGAGGCGGAGGAGCGCGTTCGCCATGCCATCGATTTCATGGGGCTGAACGATTTCGCCGACGCCTATCCCAACCAGCTGTCCGGCGGCATGCGCCAGCGCGTCTGCATCGCCCGCACGCTGGTGATGCGTCCGCGCCTCGTGCTGCTCGACGAGCCGTTCGGTGCGCTCGACCAGCAGAACGCGCCTGCTGATGGGCGACGAGCTGCTGCGGCTGTGGCGGGCCAGCGGGGCGACCGTGCTGCTGATCACCCATGCGCTGGACGAGGCGGCGATGCTGTCCGACCGCATCGGCGTGATGTCGTCGCGCCCCGGCCGCTTCATCGAGATCATGGAGACCGGCTGGCCGCGCGACCGCACCAGCGCCATCGCCGCCGAACCCGCCTTCGGCGAGGTCACCACCCGGCTGTGGAACACGCTGCGCGAGGAGTCGCTGAAGGCGATGGCCAGCCAGCGGAGGGTCGCGGGATGACGCGGGCCGGCATCCAGCGCCTGCTGATCACCGCCGCGACCGTCCTGGCGCTGGAGGCGTCCTGCCGGCTGGGCTATGTCGGGCGCGCCACCATGATCCCGCCGTCGGAGATGCTGGCCGAGCTGGTCCGTCTGATGGGAACCGACGGGTTCTGGTCGCAGATCGGCTTCACCTTGCGCAACATCCTGGCCGCCGCCGTCGCCGCGATGGTCGTTGGCTTTGCCGGCGGCGTCGCGCTCCACGCCCTGCCGCGGGTCCGCCGGGCGGTCGAGCCGCTGATCGCCAGCTACTACGCCCTGCCGTTCTTCGTGCTGTATCCGCTGTTCATCGTGCTGCTCGGCATGAACGCGCTGCCGATCATCGCCATGGGCTTCCTCTATGCGGTGATGGCGATGGTGACGGCGACGCTGTCCGGGCTGGACCGCATCCCGCCGGTGCTGCGCAAGGTCGGCCGCACCTACCGCCTCGACCGCGTCCAGGACGCGCTGCTGATCCAGCTTCCGGCCGCCGGGCCGCACATCTTCACCGGGGTGAAGCTGGCGCTGAGCTATTCGGTGACCGGCGTGATCGGGGCGGAGTTCATCCTGGCCGGCAGCGGGCTCGGCTACTCCATCGCCTTCGCGTACAACAATCTCCAGGACCGGACGATGTACGCGCTGCTGCTGTTCGTCGTGGTCTTCGTCTCCAGCCTGACCGTGCTGCTGCACTGGGCGGAACAGCGGGTGCGCCACCGTTCCGGTGCGGGCCGCGTCGGCGCCGCCCGCGACACCGCCGGGGCAGGGGAGAAGCTGGTGGCCGCCGCCGTCATCGCCCTGCTGATCCTGGGCGGCTGGCAGCTGTTCCACGGGCTAGCCGGGGACGAGGCGCTGGCTTCGCCCGCCGTCACCCTGAACCGGATGACCGTCCTGTTCGGCAACCCGTCCTTCTGGGAAAATGTGGCGGAGACCGCCAAGGCGCTCGGGCTGTCGCTGCTGATCTCCTGCCTCGGCGGCGGGCTGGCGGGGGTGCTGATCGGTGCCAACCGTGCGCTTTCGGACGTGCTGGAGCCGCTGTTCGTCACTCTCTACGCCATTCCCAAGGTCACGCTCTATCCGGTGATCCTGCTGCTGTTCGGGCTCGGCATGCCGGCGAAGGTCGCCTTCGGCACGCTCCACGGCTTCATCCCGATGATGCTGGTCACCATGGGCGCCATCCGCGCCATGAACCCGGTGCTGCGGCGCTCGGCCCGCGCCATGCGGCTGACGCGGATGCAGACGCTGACCGCGGTCCTGGTGCCGGCGACGGTGCCGGAGATCGTGACCGGCCTGCGCATCAGCTTCTCCATCACCCTGCTGGGCGTGATGGTCGGCGAGATGTTCGCGTCCAAGCGCGGGCTGGGCTTCATGATCATGAACGGCATCAGCGTCAACGACACCGCGACGATGATGAGCGTCACCGTGCTGATCGGCCTGTTCGCCCTGGCGGTCAACAGCGCGCTGCTCGCGCTCGACAACCGGATGCACCGGGTCGCCTGAGCGGCGCCCGTATTCGACGCCTTTCGCCAGCCCTTCCTTCCCGGCCGCCGGCCTGTCCGGCGGAAAGGACCTTCCCATGCCCATCGAAACCGCGACGCTGATCGACGTCCATGCCCATGTCCGTCTGGAGGCGACCAACGGCGCCGCCGGCATCCACGGCCCGGAGCATGGCGTCGACGAGACCGGCCAGCCCTGGTATCGCGTCGGCAATTACCGGCTGAGCGGCGTCCGCCACCTGAACAGCCCCTTCACCGACCCGGAGCTGCGGCTGCGCCGCATGGACCGGTCCGGCATCGATTTCCAGGTGCTGTCGGCCAGTCCGCTGAACTACTTCCACCACATCGACGTGCCCTCCGCCGTCTCCTTCTGCCGCCGGCACAACGACGCGCTGGCCGAGCTGGTCGCGCGCTATCCGGACCGGCTGGGCGGACTGGCCGCCCTGCCGATGCAGGATCCGCGCGCGGCGACGGAGGAGCTGGAGCGCTCCGTCGGCGAGCTGGGGCTGTGGGGGGCGGCGACCGGCACCGAATTCGCGGGCGAGCCGCTGCACAGCCCGGAGTTCGACAGGCTCTACGAGGCGTTCGTCCGGCTGGACGTGCCGCTGTTCCTGCATCCGGCCCCGGCCGGCATCGACGGGCCGCCCGGCGACCCGGCGCTGAAGCGCTTCGACCTTGACGTCATCATCGGCTTCGCCGCGCAGGAGACCATCGCCGTCGCCACCCTGATCTTCGGCGGCGTGCTGGAGCGCCATCCCCGGCTGGACGTCTGGATCAGCCATGGCGGCGGTGCCGCCGCCTTCACCGCCGGGCGGCTGGCGCAGGCCGGCATGAAGCGCCCGTGGGCCAGCCAGTCGATGAAGAAGGACGGCGCCTTCGAGGAGATGCTGTCGCGCCTGTGGTTCGACACGCACCTGAACGACGACCGGGCGCTGGCGCTGCTGACCCAGGTGGTCGGGCCGGACCGGCTGGTCTTCGGCACCAACTTCGCCGGCTGGGACCAGCCGGAGGACGGGCACCACGGCGCCGTGTCGCCGGCACTGGCCGGCAACGCCCGCCGGCTGCTGAGAAAAGACAAAACGCACAACGGAGGGACGCCATGACCATCACCCGTTTCCTGACCCGCGCGCTGGCGGCGGTGCCGCTGATCGGCGGCCTGATGGCCTCGGCACCGCAGGCCCATGCGCTGGAGATCATGGCGTCCCACTATGGCGCCCTGCTGAACACCGCCCCCATCGCGGTGGCGCTGGAGCGCGGCGACTACAAGAAGAGCGGCGTCGACGTCACCGACGTGATGAGTTCGGTCGGCGGCGGCACCGGCATCCGCAACATGGTGGGCGGCGGCCTCGGCTACGGCATCGTCAGCACCTCCACCGCGCTGGCCGGCATCCGGCAGGGCATGGACATCCGCATCGTCCACACCGCGATCCGCCGGGTGGACGACCTGCTGTGGGTGACGCGGCCGGACAGCGGCGTGTCCTCGGTCAAGGATCTGGTCGGCCGCAAGGTCGGCATCACCGCGCCGAAATCGTCGAGCGAGCTGATGGTCGTCATGGCCTTCGAGGCGGCGGGCTACCCCGGCAAGGCCGACATGGTGGCGCTGGGATCGGTCGGTTCGGGCCTGTCGGCGCTGGAGCAGGGCGGGGTGGATGCGGCGCTGATCCTGGAGCCGCTCTACAGCGCCCGCAAGGACCGCTACAAGGTGGCCTTCTCGCTGGAGAACCTGCCGTCGATGACGCCGACCGTCGGCGTCGCCACCGGCGACTTCATGCGCAAGAGCCCGGACCAGTTGCGCGGGCTGCTCGCCGCCTGGCGCTCCGCGGTGAACTTCATCTACGAGAATCCGGAAGAGGCCGCGAAGATGGTCGCCAAGCGCTATGGCGACACGTTGCCGGTCGATGTCGCCACCGCCTCGATGAAGCGAATGGCGGCGATCAAGTACTGGAGCCAGGGCGACTTCGACATGGACGCCCTGAACATCTGGGTCAAGGGCATGGAGCGCATGGGCGAATGGTCCGGCCCGGTCGACTGGTCGAAGGTGCTGGACAGCTCCTTCCTCGCCGCCGACCTGCGCAAGTGACGGGGCATTCCGCCATGACCCAGCAAATCCCCACCGCGGACGGCGCGCTGGCCGTCGTCATCGGCGGCGGCAACGGCATCGGCGAGGAGACCGCCCGGCTGATGGCGGCGCGCGGCTGGCGGCTGGCGGTCGCCGACCTCGACCCGGATGCTGCGGAACGGGTGGCCGGCGACCTCGGCGGCGCCGCGCTGGCGCTCGACATCGCCGACGCCGGCGCGGTGGAGCGGGCGGCGGCGGCCATCGAGGCGGCGCACGGCCCGGTCGGCGCGCTGGTGGTCGCCGCCGCCGTCTTCCAGCCGGTGCTGCCGCCGGCCGAGCTGCCGCTTGAGGTGTGGGAGCGCACAATCCACGTCAACCTGACCGGCACCTATTACGCCAACCGCGCCTTCGGCACCCGCATGGCGCGGCAGGGACGGGGCAGCATCGTCAACATCGCGTCGATTGCCGCCATCGGCTCGGTGCCGGTCCATGCCTATGCGTCGAGCAAGGCCGGGGTGGTCAGCCTGACGCTGAACCTCGCCGGGGAATGGGGGCGCGCCGGGGTCCGGGTCAACTGCGTCTCGCCCGGCTCGACGCTGGTGCCGCGGGTGGTCGAGCGGATCCGGTCGGGCCGCTACGCCGCCGATCCGGCCGAATTCACAGCACTCGGCCGGATCGTGCAGCCCCGCGAGGTGGCGGAGAGCATCGAGTTCCTGGCCTCCGACCGGGCGTCGGCGATCACCGGCGTCAACCTGGTGGTGGATGCCGGATGGCACGTCGCCGGCAGCTGGGCGCAGTATGGCGGCGTCCGTCCGGCTCCCGCCCCCCTCCAGGCGGGAGGTGCCGCGTGAACCCGCTGTCGCTCTCCTATTACACGGTGCCGGAGCTGTCGCCGCCCGACATGGTGGCGGTGGCGGCGGACCAGGGCTGCGCCCATGTCGGCCTGCGCCTGCTGGGCGGCCAGCCCGACGGCGATCCGATGCCGTTGCTGGCCGACCCCGCCCTCAGGCGCGAGATGAAGCGGCGCATGGCCGACCGCGGCGTCACGGCGCTCGACGCCAACACCGCCCGCGTCCTGCCCCACACCGACCTCGACGCCTTCCGCCCCTTCCTGGAGGCTGCGGCCGAGCTGGGCGCCCGCCATGTTCTGGCGACCGGCGACGACCCCGACGAGGGGCGGCTGGCGGCAAGGTTGGGGCGGCTGTGCGACGATGCCGCCGGCTTCGGACTGAGCGTGCAGTTCGAGTTCGTGCCCTGGATGAGCGTGCCGAGCGCCGCCGCCGCCGCCCGGCTGATCGGCCGGATGGGCCGCCCGAACATCGGCATCGCGCTCGACGCGCTGCATTACGACCGCTCCGGCGGCACGCCGGCCGAGGTGGCGGCGATCCCATCCGGCCTGTTCGCCTACATGCATCTCTGCGACGCCCCGCGCGATTATCGGACCGACCGCGAGTCCCTGCTGCACACCGCGGTGAAGGAGCGGCTGTTTCCCGGCGACGGCGGCATCGACCTGACCGGGCTGTTGCGCGCGCTTCCGCTCGGCCTGCCGCTCGCCCTCGAAATCCCCACCGCCGCCCTGGCGCGGACGATGGACGCGCCGGCCCGCGTGGCACGCGCCGTTGCCGCCACCCGCCGCCTGCTGGCGACGCTCTGACCACCGCCTACCCAGGAGGAACCATCATGGCCGCCAGCCCCGAGACCGGCACCGCCATCCGCGCCTGCGCCCAGGCGGCGATCCGGGCGATCGAGACGCACGGACACGACACCGCCCGCCTGACGGAGGCGCTGCGCGAACCGCTGGCGGCACTCGCCGCCCGGCCCGACCTGTGCACGGCCGGCGTGCCGCGCATCGGCAACCACGTCGCCAACTCCCAGTACCTCTACCATGACGGCGACCTGTCGATCCTGCTGTTCGAGCTGCCCGACGGCCAGCCCATCGCCGTCCACGACCATGGCAACTGGGAGAGCATGGCGATCTACCGGGGGCGGGTGAAGCACACCGTCTATGAGCGGCGCGACGACGGCTCGGTTCCCGGCAAGGCCGACCTGAGCGTGGTCGAGGACCGCGTGCTGGAGCCGGGCGACAGCGTGGTGATCGCCCCGCCCGCCGACATCCACGGCTTCATGGCGCTGGAGCCGGGAAGCTGGGGCATCACCGTGGCGAGCGGAACCTACAAGCCCGAGCGCAGCTATTTCCAGCCCGAGGCCGGAACCGTCGTCAACAGGCGCCCGCGCGGCTGACGGGCCGCCCGCATCCGGAACAAGGAAGACCACAGCGATGGGCGCAGAGCACGCCGCGACGGCGATTCCGTCGATGTTCAAAACCCGCTTTCCCGGGAGGATCGCATGACCAAGACCGCTCTGGTGACCGGAGCCGGCGGCGGATTGGGCGCGGCCATCGCGCGCCGTCTGGCCGGCGAAGGATACCGCGTGGCGCTGCTCGACCTCGATGCCGCCGGGCTGGAGGTCGAGGCCGCGCGCATTCCCGGTGCCCTGGCCTTCACCGCCGATGTGACCGACGAGGCGCAGATCGACGCGGTGGTCGCCGCGATGACCGAGGCGTTCGGCGACGGTCCCGACCTGCTGGTCAACAATGCCGGCATCGTCCGCTTCGGCGACCTGCTGGAGCACAGCGTTGCCGATTTCCGCCGCGTGGTGGACGTGAACCTGACCGGCACCTTCATCGTCACCCGCGCCGTGGCGCGGCGGATGGCGGAGCGCGGGTCGGGGGCCATCGTCAACATCACCTCGCTGAACGCCGTCGCCCCCAGCCCCGACGCCGGGGCCTATCCGGCGACCAAGGCGGCGGTCGCGCTGCTGACCGAACATCTGGCGCTGGCGCTGGCGCCGCGCGGCGTGCGGGTCAACGCCGTCGCTCCCGGCTTCATCGACGCCGGCATGTCGGCGCCGATCTATGCCGATGCGGAGGTGCGCGCGGTGCGCGGCGCCGCCGTTCCCGCCCGGTCGCTCGGCACCGCCGACGATGTCGCCGACGCGGTGCTGTTCCTGGCCTCGGACCGGGCACGCTACATCCACGGACAGCATCTCATGGTCGATGGCGGCGTGTCCTTCAGCCTGAAGATGCACTTGCCCCGCCGCGCGCCGGCGGTGAAGCCCCTGGCGGGCGACCGATGAGCGGGGCGGTCCGCAACCTGATCCTGACCGGCGGCATCGGCCACCCCTTCGCCGACGCCGCTCCGGCGCTGGAGGAAATCCTGGCCGGCGCGGGGGTCGTCTCGACCGTCACCGACGACATCGAAGGCGGGCTCTCGGCGCTGGACCAGGGCGGCTTCGACCTGCTCACCGTCTATGCGCTGCGCTGGCGGATGCTGGGCAGCGAGAAATACGCCCCCCACCGCGAGCGCTGGGCCTTTTCGCTGTCGCAAGCCGGACGGGAGCGACTGTGGAACTTCGTCACCGGCGGGGGTGGGCTGCTGGGCCTGCACACCGCGCTGATCTGCTTCGACGACTGGCCGGACTGGAAGGATCTGCTGGGCGGCGCCTGGGTGTGGGGCCGCTCCGCCCATCCGCCGCGCGGTCCGGTCACCCTGGTCCCCACCGACCTTCCCCATCCCCTGACCGCCGGCCTGCCGCCCTTCACCGTCACCGACGAGGCCTACGGCGACTTCGATCTGGCCGGCGACGTCCGGCCGCTGGCGCTGGTGGCGCCGGAAGGGGGATGCGCCTGGCCCGCCCTGTGGGCGCGCGACGCCGGGCTGGGGCGGGTGGTGGCCGACACGCTGGGCCATGACCGCGCGTCCCTGGAACACCCCGCCCACCGCCAAATCCTGAGGCGCGCCGCCCTCTGGGCCTGCCGCCGACCGCTTTGAAAACCAACCGACCTGCACGAGGAACCGTCCCGATGACCAGCCTCCATGCGCCAGCCGCCTCTTCCGCCGCTGCTTCCGCCACTTCGGCCGCGACCATTCCCCTGTTCACGCCGCTCGACGGCATCATCGGGGCGGAGACCGACAGGCTCGACCTGTCCCGGCCGCTCGACGACGCGACGGTCGATGCGGTGCGGACGGCCTTCCGCGACCATCACCTGCTGGTGATCCGCAACCAGTCGTTGGACAAGGAGCGCATGTACCGCTTCGCCGAACTGTTCGGCCCCATCGAAAGCCACATGATCCGGCTGGCCGACGGGTCGAAATGGGATGCGGTCCACACCATCACCAATCTGGACGCCGCCGGCAACCCGGTGGCCAAGCCCTTCATCAGCTCCAACTATTTCTGGCACACCGACAAGTCCTTCCTGCGCGAGCCGTCGCTGCTGACGATGCTGCAGGCGGTGGAACTGCCGCCGAACGGCGGCGACACCCAGTTCGCCGACATGACCGCCGCCTACGACGCGCTGCCGGAGGCGACGCGCCGGCGGATCGACGGGCTGAAGACGGTGCAGAGCCTGGAGTTCATGCGCCGCTACACCGGCAGCGCCCCGCCGACCGAAGACGACATCGCCGCCGCCCCGCCCATCGCCCATCCGCTGGTCCGCACCCATCCCGAAACCGGGCGCAAGAGCCTCTACATCGGCATGTACAGCTCCCACATCGACGGCATGCCGGAGGAGGAGGGGCGAACCCTGCTGGAGGAGCTGCTGGAGCATGCGACGCAGGACCGCTTCGTCCACACCCACCGCTGGCGGCACGGCGACCTCGTCTTCTGGGACAACCGCTGCCTGTTGCACCGCGCCACCGCCAATTACGAGATGGGCAAGCACCGCCGCGTGCTCATGCGCGTCGTGGTGAAAGGCTCAGTGCCGGAGTGACGGGTGCGGCATGCCCGGCAGCGGAAACCGGGCATGCCCCGCCTCACGGGATGGTGGCGCCGGGAGCCGTCGTCCGCCCGAGCGCAAGTGCCTCCTCGATCTGGCGGTTCTCCATCGCCGGGGCGATGGCCCGCATGTCCTGCCCGGTCATGCCGAGCCTCGTTCCGATTTGCCGCCACTCGGCGGAAATCGCATTGGCCATGCCGATGGCGATCTTGCGGGCCTCGTCCTCGCTCGTCTGGAAATACGGAGCGGCCTCGATCAGGCGGGCCACGCTGAGTTCGTTGCCGTGAACCTCGGAGATGGCGGTTTTCAGGGTGCCCTCCTCCGGAACCGGGTTCACGTCGAACGCCGGAGAGAGGGTCCACTTGCCTCCGGGCGCGGCGAGGAAACCGTGGTTCCGCAGATGGTCGTCGGTGTTCCGGATCAGGATGCTGAACATCACCCGCCGGAAGAGTTCGCGCATGTCGGTCCGTGGTGCCGCGCAGTGCGTGAGCATCCGCTGGGCAAGATCGACGTAGTTGCCCGGCTCGGCACCGCGCAGCCCCATGAAGGTCTGCGCCGAGATGAAGGGGACACGGGCGTGCGGCTGACCGTCCGCGCGGCCGGCAATGCGGTCGAAACGCCTGATGATCGCGACGGGGAAGCGCTGGCCGGTCGGCAGCACATCGGCCGTGGACGCCTTGATGCCGACGCGCCCGGCCAGGCGGAGCGCCAGAACCTCGGCACGGGCGACAGCATACTCGTCGTCCATCTTCGCCAGCTTCACGATCCACAGGGCGCCATGCTCATCGCGGGCGTTCACCTTCGGCCGCGCGCCGCCGAGCGATCCGACGGCGGTCTTGAGCAGACCGCCGTGAAGCATCTTCGCCCGGCTCTCCCGGTAGTGGATGGGATCCGCCTCGAATGCCCGGGACTCGGCCACGATCTGCTCGAGGTCGAAAAGGCGCGGGATGGAGATCTCGCCC
Organism: Azospirillum sp. UENF 112521; assembly: GCF_058780665.1. Taxonomy (NCBI): domain Bacteria; kingdom Pseudomonadati; phylum Pseudomonadota; class Alphaproteobacteria; order Rhodospirillales; family Azospirillaceae; genus Azospirillum; species Azospirillum sp. UENF 112521. Next base: position 113,798 of record NZ_JBSNCI010000007.1, on the reverse strand, counting down.
GTCTCCCTGGGGGGTGCGAGCGGCTTTCCGGCGGGGCCCGGCTTATCGAAGTAGCGAAGCGCCCCGGAGCGGAGTTCGTCGTCGGCCTCCAACAGGTAGTCGAGTTCCGAGTCCACGCGGCCGCCCAGCGCCATCCTGATGATGGCGCGACCCCACGAATCCGGGGAACCATCGGCAATCGGGCCGGGAAGCGCGGAGGCGTTGCCCGTGCGCACGTGGTAGAACGGAGCCACCTGGAGCGGCAGGTCGGGCGCGATGGCGAAGGCCCGCGGATTGTCCAGCCAAGAGGCGTGATAGGTGAATGCGGACGTTTCGCGGGTGCCCGTGCTCTCGTAAATGAACTCTCCCACGGGAACGGCATTCGTTCCGAGCCGGACGTCGATTCTCCGTGTCGTCATCTCACCAACCCTCCACCTCATCGGTGGAGACGATGGGGCCGGCCGTGGCGTCATCGGGCTTCGACCCGTTTTTCTTCGCCCGAGGCTTCGAGACGCGGGTCGGTACGTCCTGGCGGAGCATCATCAAGGCAACGTCGTCTTTCGTCTGGTCGAGAAGGTTCGTGAGCAGATCCAGTCGGCCGAGCGCGTTGAGCGCCATCGCGAGCGTGTTGAGCGAGACACCGGCATCGCCCTTCTCCAGCCGATGGAGGGTCGCTCGGGACACGCCCATCGCCCGCGCGAAATCCTCGGCCGGAATGCGGCGCGACCGGCGTGCGAGAGAGATGTCCTGGCCGAGCTTCCCGATTGCCCGAGCCACCGCCGGATAGACCGGCGACCCTTTGGTCCTGTGGGTTCCGTCTTGGGCTTTCATCGTCTTACACCTGATACGCGATGCGGAAATCAACTCTCATGTGCGAGACGTGATGCAGATCGAAGCGAAGTCTCGGGACATGCCGGTCTATGTCTTATAGATAGTACGTTATTTTATGGGTGTGTAGTGTCTGCGATACATTATCCGACATCAGGACAACGCCATGAGCTGGGTGCCCGGCCTCACCTGGAGCCGCTGCACGGTGCCGCTCACATCTGCGATGCTCCGCGCCGACAGGCGATCTCCCGGCGCGTGACCGTCCATTCCACCGTCGGGAAACACCCCGGCAGGGCCAGGCTGAGCCTCGCCAGCAGCCTGGAGCGCCAGCGCGCCCTGCGACCTCTAATCGCCTGCTCGATCATGGCGGGATCGAAGCCGGCCCATTCGCCGGCGGGCTGGAGCAGGTTCGGAAAGCAGACGGGGTGGATCTCCTCCCGAAGGATGGCGTCCATCTCGTCCAGGCTGTAGGGCGAGGCCGAAAGAACCTGCACCCGCCATGCGCGGGACAGCGAAACGTCCGTGTCCAGATACATCGTCGACAACGCTTCCCAGACCGGGCGGCGCTGTTGCAGGTGTGAGTCCGAAAAGCGGATGGCGCTGCTGTTCATCGGGATGACGGCTGGTGACGGGCGGGAAGTCCGGCAACCTAACCCATCCGCCCATCCTGTCGAGGCTGTTCGCCATGCGGCTGGAGATCTGTGGCCAGACATGCGGCCAGACCTGCCGGGAGGTCCAGAATGGTCCAAGGCCGTGCCGATGCGACAAGACCAGGCCGGCTGCCGCCGCCGATACTGCCCCCTTCACCCGAAAAATCCGCAGGAAACGCCAGCCATGTCCGCACCGGCCGCATCCGGCACCTCCCCACTGCCCATCCTCCTGCTGCTGCTGTCGGTGACGACGGGGCTCGTCGATGCCGTCAGCGTGCTCGGCCTGGGCAAGGTCTTCACCGCCAACATGACCGGCAACATCGTCTTCCTCGGCTTCGCCGTCGTCGGGACGCCGGGCTTCCGGGTTCTGCCGGCGGTGGCGGCGCTGCTGTCCTTCCTGACCGGCGCCCTGATCGCCGGCCGGATCGGCAGGAGATTCGCCGGCCGGCCGATGCGGCATTGGCTGCTGACCGCCGCCTTGTTTGAAACGGCTCTGTTCTGGATCGCCGCCGCCGTCGCCGCGGGCTTCGATGTCGGGATGCAGGCTCCGGCGGCCGCCCTCTATGCGATCATCGTCCTGACCGGCTTCGCCATGGGATTCCGCAACGCCACGGTCCGGCAGATGAAGGTTCCCGACCTGACGACGACGGTCCTCACCCTGACCCTGACCGGACTGGCCGCCGATTCCGGCCTTGCCGGCGGGGCGAACACCAATGCGCGACGCCGGATGGCCAGCGTGGCGGCGATCTTCCTCGGTGCGGCACTCGGCGCCGTCATGGTCATGCAGAGCGGGCTGGTGCTGCCCCTGGTCGTCGTCGGCGCGCTGGTGCTGGCAGGCACCGCGTTCTGCGCCCTTCACCCGGCCTCGACCGCACCGGTTGCGGCCTGATGCCGGGAACCCCATCCGTCAGAGGTCGGTGAAGCCGTCCTCCTCGCGGTCGCCGGCTCCCAGCTGCACGAACTGGGCGAGCAGCCAGGAGGCGGCCGGGCCGGGCGGCGTGTCGCGCCGCCAGACGCCGGAGAAGCGATAGGTGCCGCCCGGATGGTCGGGCATGGCGAGCCGCACCAGGGTGCCGGCGACCAGATCGGGCTCGACCATCGGCAGCGGCATGTTGCCCCAGCCGATCCCTTCGCGCAGCAGCGCGTGCTTGGCGCCCAGGTCGGCGAGCCGCCATGTGCGCGGGCTCATCACCGAGAAATCCTGCCCCTCGGTGGCACGCGACCGGTCGGTGAGGACCAGCTGCACATGGTCGCGGCCGGCGCCGGGGGCGATCTGCGCCATGCGGCCCAGCGGATGGTCGGGGGCGGCGACCGGCACCATCGGCACCGATCCGGCGGTCGTCCGGTCCAGCCCGTCCATCCCGGCCGCCACCGGGCCGGAAATGCCGAGCACCGCCCGGCGGTCGAGCACCAGGGCGGCGACCGCGCCCAGGGTTTCGACATGCAGGCGCAGCGAAACCGTCGGATGGCTGCGCGCGAAGTCCCGCAATACCCGGCCCAGACGGTCGGCCGGCAGCATCACGTCGACGGCGAGATCGACCTCGGCCTCCAGCCCCTCGTGCAGGCCCCGCACCTTTGCGCGCAGGCCGTCCATCGCTTGCGCAATCGTCCGGGCTTCGGCGAGCAATGCCCGCCCGGCGGCGGTCAGCGTCGGCTTGCGCGACCCTTCGCGGTCGAACAGCGCCAGGCCGAGTTGGGCTTCGAGGTTGGCGATGCCGTAGCTGACGACGGAGACTGCCCGGTTCAGCCGCCGTCCCGCCCCGGCGAAGCTGCCGGCATCCACCACGGCGAGGAAGATGCTGAGCTGGTCGAAGCTGGGGGTGCCGACGCTGCTCATCATTCAACTTTCTTGAACATCTTGCGGCGATTTATAGGGGTAAACCTGAAAGGAGACCAGCGCTATTGTCCTCTCAAGCGAAACACGGCGGCCGAGGCGGCAAGGACCCATCGGCCGCACAATCAGGAGACGGACCATGATCGAACTGCGTCCCTTCGAGAGCCTGGGCGGTGAGAACCACGGCTGGCTGGATGCCAAGCACCACTTCTCCTTCGCCAACTACCATGACCGCAAGCGGATGAACTGGGGCAACCTGCGCGTCTGGAACGACGACACCATCGCCCCCCACACCGGCTTCCCGCCGCACCCGCACCGCGACATGGAGATCATCACCTATGTCCGCGAGGGCGCCATCACCCACCAGGACAATCTGGGCAACAAGGGCCGCACCGAGGCGGGCGACGTCCAGGTGATGTCCGCCGGCACCGGCATCGCGCATTCCGAATACAATCTGGAGGACGTCACCACCCGCATCTTCCAGATCTGGATCATGCCGACGCGCAGCGGCGAGAAGCCGGGCTGGGGCAGCAAGCCCTTCCCCAAGGGCGACCGCAGCGGCCATTTCGTCACCCTGGCGTCGGGCTACGCCGATGACGGCGACGCCCTGCCGATCCGCACCGACGCCCGTGTGCTGGGGGCGACGCTGAAGGCCGGCGAGACGGCGACCTACCCGCTCGGCAAGGACCGCCGCGCGTATCTGGTCCCGGCCAGCGGTGCGGTCGAGATCGACGGGGTGCGGGTGAATGCCCGCGACGGTGCGGCCATCGCCGATCTCGACGCCCTGACGGTGACGGCGCTGGAGGACAGCGAGATCGTCATGGTGGATGCGGCCTGACGAGACCGATTTCGTGCCGGGGCCTTGCCGCCCCGGCGCGGCGTCCTCCGCAAAGACTGGAGTTCGGACCATGAAGGCCGGCCGGCTGGAAGCGTTCACCGATGGGGTCGTGGCGATCGCCATCACCATCATGGTGCTGGAGTTGAAGGTGCCGGAGGATGGCAGCCTCGCCGCCCTGGCGGAGCGCGTCCCCATCCTGCTGGCCTATGTGCTGTCCTTCATCAATGTCGGGCTCTACTGGAACAACCACCACCATCTGCTGCAGGCGACCACGCGCATCGACGGGCGGGTGCTGTGGGCCAACCTGTTCCTGCTGTTCTGGCTGTCGCTGGTCCCCTTCGTCATCCGCTGGCTCGATGCCAGCGACTTCTCGCCGGTGGCGACGGCATCCTACGGCGTCGTGCTCGGCATGGCGGCCATCGGCTACAGCCTGACCGAACGCGCGATCATCGCCTGCGGCGGACGCGAGTCGGTGGTGGCACGGGCGGTCGGGGCCGACCTGAAGGGCAAGATCAGCCTGGGGCTGTATGCCCTGGCCATCCCGCTGGCCTTCGTCCTGCAATGGCTGTCCATCGCCCTCTATATCCTAGTGATCCTGCTGTGGCTGGTGCCGGACCGGCGGATCGAACGCATCGTGGAGGAGTGAGGGAAAACCGGCGTCGATACTGATCTACACCGATAGGGTGCGGACCGATGCTGGCTGGCTCCCCCGCCCCTGTGCTACAGCATGGCGAAACCGATGGGGACGCCGGCAGCATGCCAACGATGACGGACTGGACGATTCGACACGCGGTGACGCGGGTCCACGGGTGCGACCTCGCAGTGATCTGGCGGGGGCCGGAGATCTGGGCATGGGTCGTCACCGTCGCCGGCGAGCAGGTCCGCTCCGGAACCGCGCGCACCATGGCCGGCGCCCAGGATGCCGCACTGCGTGCCGCGAAAGCCCATGCGGATGACGGCGGCCGCGTCCAGCTCCCGCTGTTCTGACGGCGTCGGGCTCGCCGCCCTCGACGGCAGGTCACCCTTACCGCTCGACCCTCGGGCTTGTCGATCGCTATAGTCGGCCGGCGAACAGAGCCCAGGATCGTGAATGCAAGCCCGGCAGTTGGAAGTCTTCTGCATGCTGATGCGCTGTGGAACGGTGACCGGGGCGGCGGGGATGCTGAACATTTCCCAGCCGGCCCTGAGCCAGATTCTGCTGCATGCCGAGGACCAGCTGGGGTTCAAGCTGTTCGACCGGGTGCGCGGGCGTCTGGTGCCGACCCAGGAGGCCAACGAGCTTTATCCGGAGGCCGAGCGGATCTTCTCGGAACTGGGGGCGTTGCGCCGGCGAACGCTCGACATGCGTCACAACCGCACCGGTCTGGTCCGTCTCGCCGCCTCCGCTCCGCCTTCCATGTCCATCGTTCCCAAGGCTCTGACGGCATTCCGCGAGGCGCACCCGGACATCGTCGTGCGGTCCCTGGTCGCGCCGATCGGCAACATCCGCGACATGCTGCGCAGCGGCGACGTTCTGCTGGGGGTGGCGATGAACGCCATGCCCCATCCCGACCTCGATGTCGAAACGGTCGGACACGCCGAACTGGTCTGCCTGATGCCCGAGGGGCACCGGCTGGCCGGACAGGCCGAGCTGGGCTTCGCCGATCTGGCGGAGGAGACGCTGATCTCCTACCGCGTCGACACGCTGCCCGGCCGGCTGCTGGCCGCGGCGCTGGAGGCCGAGGGCGGCGTCTATGCCCCGGCGGTGGAGATCGACCTGTCGATTACCGCGCTGCCCTTTGTCCGCGAAGGCATCGGCGTGGCGGTGGTGGACGGGCTTCTGCCATGGAGCCAGTTTTCCGGCATCGTGCAGCGGCCCTTCCGCCCGAGCATCCAGGTGCCCATCGCCATCCTGACCAGCAAGGAGCGCCCGCTGTCCGGCAGCCATGCCCTGATGCGCGACTGCATTCGCAAGGCCGCCCACGCCCTGGAGCCTGGAAGCTCTTGAAACTCCTGGCCGGGCGGCTCATGAATTTTCTGGCCCTGCCGCCGGTCAGAAGTCGGCGACCTTGCCGGCGGAAAAGCCGGCGAAGCGGTCGGGGTGATAGGGCCTGGGATCGACAATCGGCGCCTGATCGGTGATGAGGTCGGCGATCAGATGCCCGGCGCCGGGGCCGATGCCGAAGCCATGGCCGCTGAAGCCGGCGGCCAGGATCAGGCCGGGCAGGCTGCCGACCTCGCCGATGGCCGGAACGCCGTCGGGCGTGCTGTCGATGTAGCCGGCCCAGGCGGCGGTGACCGGCGCGCCCTTCAGGCCGGGCAGCAGCGCGGTTGCCCGCTCGTGGGTGAGGCGGATTGTGCCGCGGTCCGGGGCTGGGTCGAGCACCCGCACCCGCTCCATCGGCGTCGGGCGGTCGAGCCGCCAGCGCCGCAGCGTTTCGTGGCCGGCGCGCATCCCCTCCGTCCCGCCGGGCATCAGGCTGCGCCAGCGCCGGGCGAACATCGGCATGAATTGCGGCGCAAAGCGGATTTGCTGGAGCGTCGGGTCGACGCGTCCGCGTCCGCTGATGGCCAGCGTGTGCCCGCCGTCGCCGCGCCGGGTGATCGACACGGCGGCGGTGTGCAGGGCATCCGGCAGGCCGGAGGGGCTGGGGCCGACCGACAGGATCGACGAGCGGATCGAGGCCAGCGGGAACCGCACGCCCATCTGATGGCAGAAGGAGGACGCCCAGGCTCCGCCCGCCAGAACCGCCAGCGTCGTGCGGATCGTTCCCTTCTCGGTCACGACGCCGCAGACCCGTCCGCCGGCGGTTTCCAGCCCGCGCGCGGCGCAGCCCTGGTGCACCGTGCCGCCCAGCGCCATGATCGCCCTTGCCACCGCCGGTGCCGCGCGGGCCGGATCGGCGATGCCGTCCGACGGCGAGAAGACGCCGCCCTTCCAGGGCTTCCCGGTCGCCCGGCCACGCTCGGCGGCCTCGGCGGCGGACAGCATGTGGGTGGTGACGCCGACCGTCCGGGCGAAATCGCGCCAGCGCGCCCAGCCCGCCAGTTCCCCGTCGTCGTTGCTGAGATAGAGCAGGCCGCAGCGGGAAAAGCCGGTGTCCTCGCCGCTTTCCGCGGCGAAACGCTCCCACAAATCCAGGCTTTTGGTCGCCATCGGCAGTTCGCGCGCGTCGCGGTTCTGCTGCCGGCACCAGCCCCAGTTGCGGCTGGACTGCTCCGCCCCGACCTGTCCCTTTTCCACCAGCGCCACCGACAGCCCGCGCCGGGCCAGGAAATAGGCCGCCCAGACACCGACGATGCCGCCGCCGATCACGACGGCATCCGCCCGTTCGGGCAGGCTCGGGGAGGACGGAATGGTTTGCAAGGGGGCGGGCATGGCGCGGGTCTCCGATTTCGGCGTGACACCATCTAGCCATGGCGCGCGGATCGGCGGGCGCTGCATTGGGCGACTGAACGGCATTATCTTCTGCCGATGACGGAAAGCGCGGCGCTTTGTTCCGCCGAAAGAAAGCCACTCGGCCGTCGACAGGCGGGCTGTGCATGTTAAGCTTCCCCGGCATGCCCGGCAGAATTATCTGCTGCCGTATTCCGCTCTCCCGCCCTCGAACCGGATGGGTTCCCCATGAAGCTGGACCGCATCGACATCAAGATTCTGCATCAGCTCCAGAAGAACGGCCGGATCACCAACGTCGAGTTGGCCGAACTGGTCAATCTGTCGCCCAGCCCCTGCCTGATGCGGGTGAAGAAGCTCCAGGCGGAAGGCTATATCGAAGGCTACACGGCGCAGATCAACGTCAGCAAACTGGGCCAGACCCTGACCGTCTTCACCGAGGTGACGCTGAAGAACCACCGGCAGGTCGATTTCGCCCGCTTCCTGGCCGCCGCCAAGAAGATCGAACAGCTGCTGGAATGCCATCTGGTGTCCGGCGGCTACGACTACATGCTGAAGTTCGTCACCTCCGGCATCGGCGAATATCAGGAGATCATGGAAAAGCTGACCGACATGGACATCGGTATCGACAAATACTTCAGCTATGTCGTTCTGAAATCGCCGATCGTGCGCGCCCACATGCCGCTGACGACGCTGTTTCAGGTGTGACCCTCCGCGTTGCCCCGCACGGCGCCGGGCTCGATCCCGGCGATCTGCGCGATCCGCTCGGCAAGAAAATCGACCAGCAGCCGGACGCGCGCGATGCCCGCACGTTCCGGCACGATCAGCATGCTGAGCGGCACCGGGGGCGGCGCATAATCCGGAAGCACCCGCACAAGCCGTCCGGCCGCGAGAAGATCCTCGACCAGCCAAAGATGGGTGGGAGCGATGCCGCGGCCGGCCGCGAGCGCCTCGCGCACGGCGAGCCCATGATCCATCTGCAGCCGTCCGCCGAAGGGCAGTGCGTGGCGCTCCCCCCGCCCTTCGAGAACGAGCAGGTCGCTTCCGGCGATGTTCGACATCCGGATGCCTTCATGCTTGCCCAGATCCCGCGGATGCGTCGGCACCCCGCTCCCCGCGAGATACTGGGGCGCCGCCGCCAGCAGGCGCCTCGATTGGCCCAACGGCTTCAGCTTCAATGAGCTGTCGGTGAGCGGTCCGAGACGAAGCGCGATGTCGACGCCGTCGCGGACGAGATCGATGCGCTCGTCGCTGAGGCTGAGGTCGATTGCGATGTCCGGGTACAAATCCTGGAACGCGAAGATCAGGCGGCCGACATGCAGGACACCGAGTGCTGCCGTACAGGAGATGCGGATCGTGCCGGCCGGCGCGCCGCGGGTGCTGCGCGCCTCCTCGCTCGCCAGTTCCACCAGCCGCAGGATCTGCACGCATTGTGCGTGGAACCGGCTGCCCTCGTCCGTCACCGTCACCCGCCGCGTCGTCCGGCTCAGCAGCGGCACGCCGACGGCGGTCTCCAGTTCCCGCAGATGGCGCGTCACCGTCGATTGCCCGATACCCAGTTCGCGGGCGACCGCTGACAGGCTTCCCCGTTCGGCCACGCGGACGAAGGTGCGCATGCGTTCGAGCGTGACGTCCAATTTATCCGTTTTCCGGCATAATCATATCCATTCCCACCATATACCGGATCGCCGCTCCGCATGATACCTGCTCACCGGTTGCATCACCCAGCCGGAGCCGGCCATGAAAATCCTCATCGTCTTCGCCCACCCCGAACCGCGTTCGCTCAGTGCGTCGCTGCGCGACGTCGCCATCCAGGACCTGGAAGCACAGGGCCATGAGGTGCGGGTGTCCGACCTCTACGGCATGGGTTGGAAATCGGAGATCGACCGGGACGACTTCCCGACGCTTCCCTCCGAGGACCGGCTGAAGGTGCCCGGCTCGTCCCGCGGCGCCTTCGATGCCGCGGCGCTGACCGCGGATGTCAGGGCCGAGATCGACAAGCTGCTCTGGGCGGACACGCTGATCCTTCAGTTTCCGCTCTGGTGGTTCTCGATGCCGGCGATCCTCAAGGGCTGGGTCGACCGGGTCTATGCCAACGGCTTCGCCTATGGTGTCGGTGAGCACAGCGACCGGCGCTGGGGCGACCGCTACGGCGAAGGGGCCCTGGCCGGCAAGCGCGCCATGCTGATCGTAACCGCAGGCGGTTGGGAGGACCATTATTCGCCGCGTGGGATCAACGGGCCGATGGACGACCTGCTGTTCCCGATCAACCACGGCATCCTCCACTATCCGGGCTACGAGGTGCTTCCGCCGTTCTTGGTCTACCGTGCGGACCGCCTGGACGAGGCCGGCTTCGAGGCGGTCGCGGAGCGGCTGCGCGGGCGGATGCGGACGCTCGCGACGACGCCGCCACTCCCCTTCCGGCGTCAGAACGGCGGCGATTATCTGATCCCGGCCATGCAGCTCCGTCCCGGTCTCGAGGAGCCGGGCGCTGCCGGCTTTGCGCTCCACCTCAAGCACGGCGTTGCGGACAAGACCGAATGAGGCAGGGGCGCGAGGCTCCCACGGTCGGCGCAGGAATCGCGATACCCCGAATTTCTCGGCCCTACCTCCACGAGGGTGTGGTTTGTCCGGCACGCCCGCAACTACGCTGGAGACGCACCGATGCACGGTTCAGACCCCGAAATGAAACGGAGATGAGCCATGGAGCGGTTGCGACGATCCTGAATTGCCGAACCCTGATGCCAGCGTCCACCTGCGGCCGTTGGCGCCGTGCTCCAGTCGACGACCCAAGAAAGCGGGCCCAGAACCCGTGCGACGACCAAAAGAGCGATGCAATGGGAGGAATCATGAAGACCGGTCTGAACACCGCGCTTTTCCTGGCGGTTGCATGCCTGACGATGCCCGCCGGAGCCCAGGACTACCCGCAGCCGCCCGGCAACCTCGAGAAGTTGCAGCAATTCAAGACCACCGGCGACGTGACCGAAATTCCGGTCGTTCCGCAATCCGGTCCGAAGGCGGCAGCGATCAGCAAGACCCTGTCGCGGATCAAGCTGCCGCAGGGCTTCAAGATCGCGCTCTATGCCATCGTGCCCGACGCCCGTCACATGGCCGTCGGGCCGCAGGGCGTGGCTGTCTTCGTCGGGACGCGCAAGACCAAGGTCTACGCGGTCACCGACCGGGACAAGGACCGCGTCGCCGACGAAGTGAAGGTCTTCGCGCCGACGATCAATTTCTCGGTGCCGAACGGGGTCTGCTTCTCGAAGGACGGGTTCCTCTTCGTCGTCGAGCAGAACCGGGTGCTCACCTTCCCCGCCGCCGAGTTCTTCTATGAGGGCGCCGACGTCGCCGCCTTCCAGGTGGCCAAGGGTGGCGAACTCATTCCGAAGGAGGAGGAAAGCTACAACCACACCGCCCGCGTGTGCCGGGTAGGCCCGGACGACAAGCTCTACATCGCGCTCGGGCAGCCCTTCAACGTGCCGGCGGCCGACAAGCTAGACCTCTACAGGAAATGGGGGATCGGCGGCATCGTCCGCATGGACCGCGACGGAAAGAACCGCGAAGTCTATGCCTGGGGGGTGCGCAATTCCGTCGGCATCGACTTCAACCCCAAGGACAAGGCGCTCTGGTTCACGGACAACCAGGTGGACGGCATGGGCGACGATGTCCCGCCGGGCGAGTTGAACCGGGCGGAAAAGCCGGGCCTGAATTTCGGCTTCCCTTATTATGGGGGCGGCAAGGTCCGCACCGTCGAATACAAGGACCAGCAGGCGCCGGCAGACGCGGTGTCGCCGCAGGTCGAATACGACGCGCATGCGGCCGATCTCGGCATGACCTTCTACAGCGGCAGCCAGTTCCCGGCGAAGTACCGCGGCGGCATCTTCGCCGCTGAACACGGGTCGTGGAACCGCACCAAGCCCATCGGGGCGCGGATCATGTTCACCTCGCTCAAGCCGGACGGCACCGCGGACAAGACCGAGGTCTTCGCCGAAGGCTGGCTCACCCCGGACGGCGAATATCTGGGGCGGCCGGTCGATGTGGCGGTGCTGGCCGACGGCTCGCTGCTGGTGTCGGACGATTTCGCAGGCGCCGTCTACCGGATCTCCTATGGGCAATGACGGGCGGTCGCCGGGAGGATGAGGATGCGATACCGGTGGAGCGTGCCGATCCTGCTGGGACTGACCGTCTATGCGGCCGGCGCCCACGCCGGAGATCCCGCGGCGGGAAGAAAGAAGGCCATCCAGTGCCAGACCTGCCACGGGCTGGACGGGCTTTCCAAAATTCCGGAAGCGCCCAACCTTGCCGGGCAACCGGAAACCTACCTCCGGAAGGCGCTCACCGACTACAAGACGGGGGCCCGCAGGAACGAGATGATGTCGGTGGTCGCCCCGTCGCTGAGCGAGGCGGACATCGACGATCTCGCCTCCTATTTCGGTTCCATCCGGATCGAGGTGACGCCGCCATAGCGCAGCAGGACCGCTACGGGAGCCGACGGAGCCTGTCCGGGATCAGGGGGACCGGTCGATGACGCCGCTCAGGTGAATGGCGAGTTCAACCGAGAAGCGGCGATCCGGGCTTTCGACATCGATGCCGAACAGCTCCTCGATGCGTGTCAGCCGATAGCGCAGGGTGGTGACGTGCACGCCGAGCTGGTCGGAGCAGGCCTTGGTGCGGCACCCCGTCTTCAGATAGGCGGACAGCGTCTCCAGATAGGGCGTCCCGTGCTGACGGTCGTACTCGATGAGGGCGCCGATGCTGTCGGCGACATAGCCGCGCACCTCGTGGGTGTTGGCGGCAGCCAGCAGCATGGGCAGCGGGCCGAACTGCCGGGCATCGAGGACACCGGGGCGGCCGAACTCCTCGGCGATCCTGATCATCCGCCAGGAGCGCTCCCACGCCTCCGCATAATCCGGCGGGGCCATGCAGCGGCTCGTCAGCAGGACGAACGGCTCGGCATGCAGGATGTCGGCGACGGACCGCGCGATCTGCGCCATCAGCCGCTTGACCGGTCCATGGCTCCGCTCGTCGACGGCGGGAATGAGGCAGACCAGCCCGGCCGGAACGGTGACGAGCGTGCCGGCGATTCCGTGCAGCGACAGCAGCCGCTGGACCGGGAGCTGGAGGTCGGCCGCGGCACTCACCGCCCGCGGACTGCGGCCGGGCAGCCCGACCAGGATCATCTGGGCCGGCAGGTCGAGGTTGAGGCCGAGCCGCAGCGCGCGCTGTCCGATGTCCAGCGGATCCCGCCATCGCCGCTCCACCAGTTCCAGGAACAGCTCGGTCACTGTCCGGTTTTCGTACCTGAAGCGGATGACGTTGCGCAGCATCTGGATGCCAAGCGCGTGCTTGATGCCGTCGAGCAGGAGCTGGTCGGTCTGGCCGTAAGGCTGCGGTCCCGGAAAGATCATCAGCACGCCGACCACCTCGCCGTCGGCGGTCAGCGGGTCGATGCGCGGCGTCGTTCGGATGCGTTTGCCCTTGACCTCCCAGAACAGCGTCGCTCCGGTGGCGGCGGGATGGTCGATGGCATCGCGCGCCGCCTTCATGATCGAGGGGCCGAGGTCGGCCGCGACCGCCGCCTGCCAGTCGGCGTCGCCGATGTCGCTGCCGCAGGGCGCCCGGTCGGCGGTGACGAGGTTGGCGGTGAAGTCGACGATGACGATGGAGTAGGGCAGCAGGTCGCGGATGCGGGGCAGCAGGGTGGCCATCGCCCCGTCCTCCAGCGCCTGGCGCAGCAGCGAGGTGTTCACTTCCAGCGCCCGTTGCAGGCGTTCGGCGGCCAGGGTCTCGGCCCGCAGCCGGTGCTGGCGCTCCACCGCGATCTCGCCGAGCTGGACGATCATGCCGATGAAGGCCAGATCCTCCTCGCTCACTTCGATGATGCCGCGGGACACGACGCTCAGCACCAGCGGCCGGCCGCTGTCGTCGGTGCAGTTCATCGGCACGACCAGCACGCTGTGGTAGTCGCGCTCGAAGGCCTCGCGGCGATAGCCGGGGAACTCCTCCGACACCCGGGCGTCGGGGATGAAGATCGGCTCGTTCCGCCGCAGGGCGACCAGGGACGGGCTGGTCGCCAGCTCCCAGCGGTCGGGCAGCGGGCGCTGGATCAGCGTCGGGTCGTGGCGGACGACGACCAGGGCGTAGCCATGCTCGACATCGACCGCCATGATCGACCCCATCGACCAGTTGGCATGGCGGCAGGCGGCCAGGACCAGGCGCTGGAGCACCGTCGCCAGATCCCCGCCCGAATTGATCAGGCTGGCCACCACGCGCAGCGACTGGATGCGCGACGTCTCGACCATGTTCCTCCGGCGAAGGGAAGGGCTGAAGGCCCAGTTTCGACCGACTCTAACCCGATGACGGCACTCGGAAAAAGCGGAACGTCAGCGCCCTTCCGGCGGCTTGGCATCCGTTGGCCCGATGCTGGAGGGGTCAGGGACTGTCCGGGGGCCGGAGATCGCCGCTCCGGTCAGGCTGTCGGGCGGCAGCGGGCGGAAGGCCGGCGGGCCGGGCGCCCGGTCCCGTTCCCGCACGGCGCGGCGGATCAGGACGAAGGCGGCAAGCGCGGTGCAGCCGGCGGCGGCGTAGACGAACAGTCCCGACGGGCCGAGCCTGTCCATCAGCAGGGCGCCCGGCACCGGACCGACCATTGCTCCGGTGGCCCAGACCACCAGCAGGCCGCTGACCGTGGGGACGATGCGGCCCGGCGGCACCACATCGCAGGCGTGGGCGACGCACAGGGCGTAGATGCACAAAACCTGGCTGCCCCACAGCGCGAACCCCGCCCAGACCAGCCAGGCCGGGCTGCCGGCCGGCAGCAGCGCCAGCCCGGCGGACAGGACGGCGCCAGTCGCGGCCACGGCGGCGATCACGACGCGGCGGTCCCGCCGGTCCGACAGCGCGCCGAGCGGCCATTGGGCGAGAAGGCTGCCGCCCTGGAGGGCGACGAGCAGGGCGGCAGCGGCCGGTTCGGACAGGCCGATGCGCAAGCCATAAAGCGGGGCGAACGCGATCATCGTGCCGGTCACCACCCCGACCGCGAAGCAGCCGACCAGGGCCGACGGCGCCAGCCTGAACAGCCCGCTGAGGTCGAGCGAGACGGCGGTCGGCAGGGCCGGGCGGACCGGCCGGGTGAGGGCGACCGGCAGGACCGACAGCAGGATCAGCAGGATCAGCAGCCGGAAGGGCTGGTCGCCGCCGGGGTCGAGCAGGAGCGGGCCGGCCATCAGCGCCAGCTTGGTGGTGACCATGTAGACCGCCAGGATCCGCCCGCGGTTGCCGTCCTGCGCTCCGGCGCCGATCCACCCCTCGATCACCGTGAACAGCCCGGCGAAGCCGACGCCGGTCAGCGCGCGCAGCAGGACCCAGCCGACGCTGCCGCCGGCCAGCGGCAGGGCAAGCGCGAGGATCGCCATCAGCGCCGCCAGCCCGGCATAGGCGCGGACGAAGCCGAGCTTGCGGACGACCCTGGGTGCAGCCAGGCAGCCGGCGGCGAAGCCGACGCCATAGGCGGACGCCACCATGCCGATGTCGGCGGCCGACAGGCCCTGCGCCTGCATGCGCAGCGGCAGCAGGGCCTGGAGCAGCCCGTTGCCGGCCTGCATCAGGACGGCGGCGGCCATCACCGGCAGAAGCGGCGGCATCATCAATAGCCGCGCCCCCGCTCGACCCGGTTGGCCAGCGGCCGCCCGTCGCGGAAGGCCGCCAGGGTCGCCGCCACCTGCTCCACCGCCTGCGCCGGGTGGGTGGCGGCGGCGCTGTGGGGGGAGACGCGGATGCGTGGATGCCGCCAGAAGGGATGGCCGGCCGGCAGCGGTTCCTCGCTGAACACGTCCAGGCTGGCGCCGCCCAGCCGGCCGCAATCGAGGGCATCGAGCAGGTCCGCCTCGACCAGATGGTCGCCGCGCCCGGCATTGACCAGCACGGCCCCGGCCGGCAGGCGGGCGAACAGGCGCCGGTCCAGGATGCCACGGGTGTCGGCGGTCAGCGGCAACAGGCAGACCAACTGGTCGCACCGTGGCAGCATCGCCTCCAGCCCGTCGGGGCCGGCGAAGCACTCCACGCCGTCCAGCCGCTTCGGCGACCGGCTCCAGCCGAGGACGCGGTACCCCAGCGCCCCCAGCACGACGGCGGCGGCACGTCCCAGCTCCCCCAGCCCGAGCAGCCCGATCGTGACCTCGCGGGCCGGCCGGTAGGGCAGCCAGCGCCAGACCCCGGCCGCCTGCGCGGCGTCGAATTCGTCGGAATGGCGATGCCAGCGCAGCACCTGGAGGGCGACGAAGCCGGCCATGTCGTCGCTCAGGCTGTCCGCCACCATGCGGACCAGCGGCACGTCGGGAAGCGACGGGTCGGCCAGCAGCGTCTCGACCCCGGCGCCGAGCGACATCACCAGCCGCAGGTTGGGCAATCGGGCGAAGACGCCGGGCGGCGGCTGCCACACCAGCGCCATGTCGATGTCGTCCGGGTCGCCGACCTCCGGCCAGACCCGCAGCGTCACGTCGGGAAGGCGGCGGTGCAGGGCCTCCCGCCACAGGCCGGCATTGTCGATGCCCGAACAGAACAGCAGCGTCATCGGGCTGCGTTGCAGCGGCATGTCGGTATAGCCTCGATCCATTCGAAAAGCCGGGCGTGGGCGGGAGCGGGCGCGCTGGAGCCTCAACGGGCGCCGGCCTTTTCCGCTTCCATCTCCTCCATGTCGAGGAAGCGGTCGCCGATGCGCGGATGGGCGCGGCTGCCGTCCGAGGCGCCGATGGCGACCAGCAGCTCGTCGGGGCCGGGGGAGTCGGGAACCTGGAAATTGGCGGTCAGGAAATGCGCCCGCTTGCCGGTCTCCGTCTTGTGGATCATCGGCAGGGCGAGCAGGGCGCCGGGAGCGTTGCGGGTGTTGGTGAAGCTGAGGAAGGCGGTGCCCTGCGCCGCTTCGCGGAACATGTTGCCGAAGCGCAGCGTGTGGATCAGGGCGGAGGCGTGCTCGATCTCGCCATTGACGCCGACCGACGCGGCCTTGCCGTAGGCCTCGATGCGCGCGGCCGGCATCAGGGCGACCAGGCGCCGCGTCATCTCTGCCCCCAGCACCGGGGCCACCCGCAGGATCTCCGGCCGCAGATTCTCGACGAAGCCCTGGCCGGCCCAGGGGTTGCGCAGCACGGCGGCGACGACGACCGAGGTGATCGGCCGTTCGGCCGGTTTGCCGCCCTCGACGATGGTCTCCTCGATGAAGGTGGAGATCTTGCGCAGTCCGATGTCCATCATGTCCTGTCCGATTTTCTGATGTCCGGTCCCGGAGCCGGCCTGACCGGGGGCGGCCGGCGGCTTCGGGGGTGGAAACTGGGGAGCGTTGGATGTCGGGTCAGCTCGCCGCCCTGGCGCTGGCGACCCACTGCTCGAAGGCCGGCTTGTTGGCGGAAAGCCACTCCTGGGCCAGCGCCCGGATATGGCTTTCGCTGGCGCCCTTCTCGCTGATGCTGCGTTCCCATCCGGCCCAGGTCTGCAGCGGGAAGCCGATATTCTCGACCAGCGCCTTGACCGCCGGGTTGGCGGCGATGAAGTCCCGGTTGGCGACGGTGTTCCAGTTCCAGGAGGCCATGGCCATCCGGCAGGGGTCGGCGCCGCCGGCGCAGCCCGACACGCCGCTGACCAGGGCCGTTCCCTTGTTGGGCACCGACGGGGGCAGGGCGTCGAACGGGGTGGGCAGCCAGACCACGTCCTTGCCGGGGACCAGCGTGTTGGTGACCCAGGACGGGCTCCAGGCATAGAAGAAGGCGGGCTCGCCGCGGCGGACGCGGGCGACCGCCTCCACCATCAGCGGCTCGTACTTGCCGCGCACCGAGGTCACCGTGTCCTTCAGGCCGAACTTGTCGAGTTGGAAGTCGACCACGTCGCCGCAGCTCCAGCCGGGATCGCAGTTGACCAGATCCGCCTTGCCGCCCTTGCCGAACAGCGCGGCGATCTTCGGATCCTTCATCTGCTCCAGCGAGGTGATGTGGTGGGCGTCGGCCGTTTTCTTGTCGATCAGGTAGCCGTTGACCCCGCCCTCCTTGATCAGGCCGCCGCCGACGATGGTCGCCTGCTGCTCCACCTTTCGGAAGGCGGGCTCGCGCTGCGGGAAGTTGATGTCGGTGGCGATGTCGAGGTCGCCCTGCGCCGCCGCCTGGAAGAACAGGGTCGTGCTCAGCGTGCTGAGCTTGACCGAATAGCCGAGTTCCTTGAAGGCGGCGGTGACGATCTGGGCGGTGACGTAGTTGGCGCCCAGGCTGTCCGACTGGGCGTAGCGGATGGTCTTGCCCTTGCCGGGCTGGTCGGCGGCCAGAGAGGGCTGGACGCAGGCCGCGGCGAGGAAGGCGGCGACGGAGAGGGATTTGGCGACCGACTTTGTGAAGAAGGGCATGGCGGTTTCCTCAATCGGGGTCGGGACGGGATTCGGGGGGAGCGGGGCTTGCGGTTCGGGCTTTGCGGTCCGGGGGGATCACTGGTCCGGACTGGAGATCGCCGGCTTGGAGGTGGCCGGACGGCTGGAGCGGACAAGGGCGCGCAGGCTGCGGAGCAGCGGGCGTCCGCCGGGGCCGCCGGGCTGGGCCAGCTTCTGGGTGATGCGGTCGAGCATCATCGCCAGCAGGACGATGGCGATACCGCCCACCGCGGCGCGGCCGACGTCGAGCCGCCCGAGGCCCTGGAGCACCACCAGCCCAAGCCCTTCCGCGCCGATCATGGCGACGACGACCGACATCACCATCGCGGTCAGCACCGTCTGGTTCAGGCCGCCGAGGATGGTCGGCACGGCCAGCGGAAGCTGGACCTCCCACAGCAGCTGCCGCTTGGTGGCGCCGAAGGCGAGGCCGGCCTCGACCATCTCGGTCTCGACCATGCGGATGCCGAGGTTGGTGAAGCGGATCAGCGGCGGGGCCGCCGCCGTCACCACAGCCACCTCGCCCGGCACCGTGCCGACGCCGAACAGCATCACCACCGGCACCAGATACACGAAGGTCGGGGTCGTCTGCATGATGTCGAGGATCGGGCGGACCACGCCCCACATCCGGTCGCTGCGGGCGCAGCCGATGCCGATGGGGATGCCGACGGCGGCGCAAATGACGATGGCGGTGGTGATCAGCGACAGGGTGGTCATCGCCTCCGACCAGACGCCCAGCGCCGCGATGGCGACCAGGGCGACGGCGCTGAAGCAGGCCACCCCGATGCTGGCCAGCCGCCAGGCCAGCAGTACCGACACCGCCACGATGGCGAGGAAGGGAATCTCCTGGAGCAGGAAGATGTTGAGGTTCAGCACATACTCGACCGGCCATTTGATGGCGAGGAAGAGCGGGCGCAGGTTCAGCGCGATCCATGCGACGCCGTCCTGGATCCAGGCGTCGACCGGGAAGACGTTGAGGTCGTTCGCGTCAAGCATGCAGGCCTCCCGCCGGGTGAGAGGGGGCGGCGGCGATGCCCGCCAGGATGCGGTCGGCGGCGAGGGTGCCGGTCAGCCGGCCCTCCTCGTCGACCACCGCCATCGGCCGTCCGGCCCGGTGGGCGCGGGCGGCGTCGAGAAGGCTGTCGCACTCGCGCACCGTGACGAAGTCCTTGCGCAGGGCGCCCAAGCTGCCAATCCCGCGGCCAGATGTTTCGCGCAGTCCCCGCAACGTCTCGGAGTTGAGCGCGCCGACGACATGGCCGCCGTCGTCGAGCACCAGCCCGCCGCCGTCGCCCGTCTCGGCGAGGCACAGGCCGGCGGCGAGCGGGACGGGTTGCACCGGGGTCATCGCCCAGCGGGCATCGAACAGGCGCGAGCGGTCGACCTCGCGGGTGAAGGCGGCGACATAGTCGCTGCCCGGCTCCAGCACGATGGACTGCGGCGTGCCTTCGCGGACCAGCTCGCCGTCGGCCATGATGGCGATCCGCGTGCCGAGCTTCAGCGCCTCCTGGAAATCGTGGGTGATGAACAGGATGGTCTTCTTCAGCGTGCGCTGGAGGCGCAGCAGCTCGTCCTGCATCTCGGTGCGGATCAGCGGGTCGAGCGCGCTGAATGCCTCGTCCATGATCAGCACGTCGGCATCGGTGGCGAGCGCGCGGGCGAGCCCGACCCGCTGGCGCATGCCGCCGCTCAGCTCGTGGGGGTAGTGGTTACCCCAGCGCGCCAGCCCGACGATCGACAGCACCTCTTCCGCCCGGCGCCGCCGGGCCTGGGGGGACACCCCTTGGAGCTTCAGGCCGAACTCGGTGTTCTCGGCGACGGTGCGGTTGGGCAGCAGGGCGAAATGCTGGAACACCATGGAGATGCGCTTGCGACGGATGTCGCGCAGCTCCGCCTCTCCGGCGGCGACGATGTCGCGGCCATCCAGCAGGATGCGGCCGGCGCTCGGCTCGTTCAGCCGGTTGATGCAGCGGGCCAGGGTGGATTTGCCCGATCCCGACAGTCCCATCACCATATAGATGGCGCCGCTCGGAACCGACAGTGAAACGTCGTTCAACCCTACAACCATTCCGGTTTTTGCCAGAACATCGGCTTTTTTTGCACCTGCGGCCAACATCCGCAGGGCCGGATCGGGAGATTTGGAGAAAACTTTATAGAGATTCTCTACCCTCAGTCGTTCTGTCACAACCGTCTCCCATCGTTGTGTTCGGTGGGCTTTCCCTGTCTTTAAGATTTTTACTTGTGCCCATTAGGAAGACTTGCGCGTCTTCCTGTCTTCCTATGAAATAAAGGAAAAGCAGCCCTATCGTTCCTGCGAAATGGAGCATGACGCCGCCGGTTCGTCACTTCAGGGGCGAGAAGGCGGTCGGCAGCAGGATGCGGTTTTCCGCCGTCTCGATCAGCGCCGCCAGCTTCGGGATGAAGGTCTGCCAGCGCGGATCCTCGGAAAGCTGCTGGCGGCGGGCGGTGCGGTCCTCGAAATCGGCGTAGCCCCACATGTGGACGACATGGTTGAGCGGGCCGATCTCGCTGACGAAGTAGCCGATCAGGTTGCCGAGGATCGGCTGCTGGATCGCCAGCCCCTCGCTCTGCACCAGCGCAAGGTATTCGCGCAGCTTGCCCGAGCGGATGCGGTAGATGCGTTCCTCGACGATCATGGCGTGCCTCCCGTGCCGTCTTCGGCGATCTCCTGGCGGATTTTGCGGGCGATGCGGAAGCACTCCACACCGGCGGGAATGCCGCAATAGACCGCGATCTGGATCAGCGCCGCCTGCAACTCGGCATCGGAGAGGCCGTTGCGGATGGCGCCGCGCAGGTGCAGCTCGAACTCGTGCATGCGGCCCAGCGCCGCGATCATGCCGAGGTTGAGCAGGCTGCGCTGGCGGCGGTCGAGCGCGTCGTCGGCCCAGCACTGCCCCCAGCAATATTCATTGACCATCTGCTGGAAGGGGCGGGAGAAGTCGTCGGCCGCCGCCATGGCGCGGTCGACATAGGCGTCGCCCAGCACGTCGCGCCGGACGCGTTCGCCCGCCTGTTGCAGGGGTTCATCCATGGCTTGCGCCCTCCTTCGGTTGCTCGGCGGACGTCAGGAAGCGCCCCATCAGCCCCGCCACCGCGTCCGGCGCCTCGATCAGGATCGAATGGCGCAGGCCCGGCAGGATGTGCAGGTCCGAGCCGGGGATGCTGTCGTGCATCGTGCGCGCCATGCGTGGGTTGGAGCCGATGTCCTCCTCCCCGGTGGCGATCAGGGTCGGGCAGCGGATCTGGTCGAGAAAGCCGCCGAAATCGGTTTCCGCCAGGACGCGGTAGGCGGCGGCGTAGCAGTCGGGGTCGTTCCCGGCGTTGCGTTCGCGCAAGCCCCGGATCAGCTCCGGGTTCCGCTCCTGGAAGTCCTCGGTCAGCCAGCGCGACAGCGAGGCGTCGTAGTGCGAGCCCGGCTGCCCGGCCTGCAGGGCCGCCAGACGGTCGAGCACCCGCCGGCGCTCCTCCGGATTGCGGCCGGCGACGGTGGACAGCAGCACCAGCCGCTTGACGCGCTCCGGATGGGTCAGGGTCAGGCGCTGGGCGATCAGCCCGCCCAGCGAGAATCCCGCCAGGTTGAAGCGGCCAAACCCGACATGGTCGGCCAGCGCCAGCGTCTCGCCGACGAAATCGTCGATCTCGTAGCGGCCCTTGATCCGGGTGGTGCCGCCATGGCCGCGCAGGTCGAAGGTCAGGATGGTGAAGCGGTCGGCGAGCCGCTCCGCCACGCCGCTCCAGGCCTCCAGATAGGAGCCGACGCCGTGGATGCAGACCAGCGGCTCCGGCCCCCGGCCGTCGAGCCGGTAGTTCAGCGTCACCGGCCCGACCGTGAAATGACGGGAGTCGGCCATGGTCAGCGCCCCGCCGCGGCCATGCGAGGCGGCACGGCAGCAAGGCGGCGCTCCTCCTCGAACCGGCGGTCGCGCTCACGCGCGGCGAAGACCGGCAGCACCTCGCGGGTGAACAGGTCGAGCGTCTTGCGCTGGAGTTCGACCGGCAGGTTGAAGGACAGGCCGAGCGAGTACTGGTCGACGCCGGCCGCCTCATAGTCCAGCAGCTTTTCGATCACCTCGTCCGGCGTGCCGAACATCAGGTTCTTCAGGACGTTCTCCGGCTTGTAGTTGTCGCGCCCGGCGACGCTTTCGTAGGACACCGCGGTCGGGAAGCCGTTGGTCACCGTCCCGATGTTCTGGAACAGGTTCTCGAAACTGCGGCCATAGTCGATGCTGTGCCGCACCGCCAGCTCGGCCTCCTCCGGCCGCTCGTAGCAGCAGGTGCGGCGCTGCATCATGAAGCGCGGGCGCGGCACCTCCGGATGGTCGGCCACTGCCTTGCGGAACTTCTCGCCCAGCACCGCGATCTCGGCCGCCGGGGCGGCCAGCGGCGTCGACAGGATGCTGGCGCCGATGCCGACGGCCCAGTCGAAGGTGCCGGGATCGCGGGCCGCCACCCAGATGCGCGGGTGCGGCACCTGCAACGGCTTGGGCACCGAGGTCGCCAGCGGGAACTTCCAGTAATGGCCGTCATGGGCATAGTCGCCGGCCCACAGCTTCTGCACCGCCGGCACCAGCTCCTTCATGTAGGCGACGCCCTCCTGCTGGGGCATGCCGCCGGCCATGCGGTCGAACTCGTACTGGTAGGCGCCGCGGGCGATGCCGAACTCCAGCCGGCCGCCGGTCAGGTGGTCGCACAGCGCCGCCTCGCCGGCCAGCCGGATCGGGCTCCAGTAGGGGGCGACGATGGTGGCGGTGCCGAGCCGGATGCGCTCGGTGTGCTGGCCGAGCCAGGTCAGGATGGTGAAGGGGTTGGGGGAGATCGTGCACTCGATGGTGTGGTGCTCGGCGGTCCACAGGGTCTCGAAACCGCCCTGGTCGGCCATCTTCACCAGTTCCAGCATGGTGCTGGTCACGTCGCTCATCGGCGTGTCGGGTGAAAAGCGCTCCATGGAAAGCGCGACGGCGAACTTCATGTCCTTGTCCTTTTCTCGGGGGAGGAGAAGCCCGGTCGGGGCGGATCAGCGCAGCCGGATGACGAAGGGGTCCTGCATGGCGCCGGAGTAATCGATGACGACGTTCTTCGACCGCGAGAACTCGCGCATCACGTCGAAGCCGCCGCGCCGGCCGTAGCCGCTCTGCTTGAAGCCGCCGTTCGACGACATGTAGGCGGCGGCGCGGTAGGTGTTGATCCAGACCGTGCCGGCGTCGATCCGGGTGGCGAAGCGCATGGCGCGGTCGATGTCGCTGGTCCAGATGCCGGACGCCAGGCCATAGCGCGTGTCGTTCGCCATGGCGATCATCTCGTCCTCCGAGGCGAAGGGCACCACGCCGACGACCGGGCCGAAGATCTCGTCCTGCATGAAGCCCATGTCGTTGCGCGCATCGGCCAGCACCGTCGGCTCGAAGTACCAGCCCTTCTCCAGCCCGGCCGCCTGGGGCCGCCGTCCGCCGGCGGCCAGCCGGGCGCCGTCGCGCTGGCCCGAGGCGACATAGTTCTCGACCTTGGCGAGCTGCGCCGACAGGGCGAGCGGGCCGATGTCGGTGGTCTCCTCCATCGGGTGGTTGACGGTGATGCGCCCGGTGCGGGCGACCAGCGCCTCGACGAAGCGGTCGTAGATGGCGGCCTCGACGAAGCAGCGCGACCCGGCGACGCAGGTCTGCCCGGCTGCGGCGAAGACCCCGGCGACCACGCCATTGACCGCCCGCTCGATGTCGACGTCGCCGAACACCACATGGGGCGACTTGCCGCCCAGCTCCATCTGGCAGGGCACGAGGTTGGCGGCGGCGGTGGCGGCGATGCGGCTGCCGGTCTGGGTGCTGCCGGTGAAGACGATCTTGGCGATGCCGGGATGGCGGGTCAGCGCCTCGCCGGCGGTGGCGCCGCCGCCGGTCACCACGTTGACGACGCCGTCCGGGAAACCGGCCTCGGTGACCAGCTCGGCCAGCGCCAGGGTGGAGGCGGTGGCGTGTTCCGACGGCTTGATCACCACCGTGTTGCCGATGGCGAGGCAGGGCGCCAGCGTGCCGGTCAGCAGCATCAGCGGCGAGTTCCACGGCGTGATCATGCCGACGACGCCCAGCGGTTCGCGCAGGTTGAAGTTCAGCATGTCCAGCTTGTTCACCGGGATGGTGTCGCCCTGGAGCTTGTCGGCCATCCCGGCGAAATAGACGTAGCTGTCGGGGATGGCGCGCATCTGGGCACGCATCTCCTTGATCAGCTTGCCGTTGTCGCGGGTCTCCATCAGCGCCAGTTCCTCGGCGTTGGCGAGGATCAGCTCGGCCAGGCGGCGCACCAGCTTGCCGCGGTCGCTCTGGGTCATCCGTCGCCAGGCCGGATCGGTGAAGGCGGCCCGCGCCGCGGCGACGGCGGCCTCGACATCCTCGGCACCGGCATCGGCCAGCTCGTACCAGGGCTCGGCAGTGGTGGGGTCGTAGCTCGGGATATAGCGGCCGCTTTTCGGTTCGACGAACCGTCCGCCGATATAGAGGGCGCGGCGGGTGCCTTCGAGCGACCTGCAGGTGGTGTGCATCGCGGTCTCGTATTCTTTGTGAAGGGGCGGCGGGGGGGATCAGCCGTTTTCGGCGAAGGCGCCGGGCCAGGGGGAAGGCCGGCCGTCGACCATCGCCAGCCGTCCGCCGTCGCTTGAGTCGATGTAGATGCCGAAGCGGTCCGCTTGCCGTTCCCGGACATAGCGGCGCAGCATCGCCCTGGTCTCGCGCGTCGCCATCGCCTCGAAGGGCAGGGCGTCGAGCGCGAAGAACCGCAGGCCCGGCGGCAGGGGCATGGTGGCCGCATCGGCGGCGAGGCGGGTGCGATAGACCAGACAGCCGGCGTCCTGCCCGGCGACGTCGAAGACCGAATAGAGGAAGCTGTCGTCCGGCCGCAGCGGCAGCGTGCTGCCGTCCGCCAAAGCCAGTGCCCGTTCGGCCTTGCGGCTGCGGCCGCCCGGCAGGCGCCAGCCGCCCGCCCCGTCGGATTGCAGCAGGATGCCGTCGTCCGCTTCGACGAGGTAGCCGACCTGCATGCCGTGCGGCGCGTCGGCACCGGCGTCCGGCGCCTCGTGCACCGTCGCGTAGCGGCCCCGGCAGAAGCCGAGCGGAGCTGTCCGGTTTGCCGTCCCCCCGGCGGTCCCGCCTGGGCCGAACGCCTGCACGCGGCCGATCAGAACCAGATGGTCGCCGGCCATCACGCGGTCGTGCACCGTGCAATCGAACCAGGTGAGGCAATCGGTCAGGACCGGGGCGCCGGTGTGTTTCGGGCCGAAGCCGGTCGACTGGAATTTATCGGGCGAGCGGGAGGCGAAAAGGCCGGAGACATCGGCCTGCCCCGCATGCAGCAGATTCACGGCGAAGGACGACGTATTGCAAAAGATCGGAAAGCTGAAGGAACGGTTTCCGATGCAGACAAGGACCAGCGGCGGATCGAGCGAAACGGATGTGAAGGAATTGGCCGTTATCCCACGGGGATTTCCGTCTTCATCGAGCACGGTGACGACCGTAACTCCGGTCGGGAACATGCCGAAGGCGTTTCGAAGGTCCCTTTGATTGATGGGCGGTGGTTCATTCGACGAGAATGTCACGTCTGCCTCCCTTCCATTACGAAGACGAGGCTACCCTGTGCGGATACCGCCATCTTCCTCCTCTACAGAGGAATGTGCGACATTTTGTCCCATCGATTCCAAGGAATGGGTCCTCCCGCGGCAGCGCCGTCGCTGGCGGACAGGGGCTATGGGCAGAGGGAAATACAGCGGGGGCGAGGCAGATTTCCTGCCCCGCCCCCGCTCAGGCAAACGTCCGGCTTCAATCCACGCGCAGCCCGGGACCGGTCAGTTGGACGCGGCGCAGAGCTTCTCGCGGGAGGTCTGCTTCGCGGCCTCGGCGGAGAAGCCGTAGGGCTCGATGATCTTGGCGAACTCGCCGGACGCCTTCATCTCGGCCAGTACCTTGTCGAAGGCATCGCGCAGCGCGGTGTCCTGCTTGCGGAAGGCGGCGCCATCGCAATAGACCGGGGCGCCCTTGACCGGGGCGACCACCTCGATGTTCGGGTCGTTGGCCTTGCCGACCAGATCGTGGATCGACAGGACCGGCAGCGAATAGACATCGATGCGGCCGTCCTGCAACATCTTCATGCCGCTCTGCGGGTCCGGCACCACGATCACGCGGTCGCGCGGCACGCCGGCCTGCAACGCCAGCTTCTCCTCGGTGCCGCCGCCGGGGGCGCCGATTTTGGCGTTCGGGTTCTTGGCGATGTCCTCGTAGGAGGTCAGCTTCAGCGGGTTGCCCTTCTTCAGGGCGAAGGATTCGGCGTCGCAGAGGATCGGCTCGGAATAGGCGACGGCCTTGCAGCGCTCCGGCTTCATGAACAGGCCGGCGGTGACGGCGTCGAAGCGGCGGGCCTGCAAGCCTGGAATCATCGCGCCATATTCGGAAATCGAGGCGACGACGTCGTTGACGCCCAGCTTCTTCATCACCGCGCGGGCGACGTCGGGGGCGGCACCCGACACGGTGCCGTCCGGCTTGACGGCGGTGTAAGGCGGTTCGTTGGCGATGCCGATGCGGGCGAAGCCCTGTTCGCGCAGCGCCTCCAGCGTGTCGGCGGCAAAGGCCGGTGCCGAGAGCGTCAGGAGCGCCGCAGCGGCCATGCCGAACCGGTGTGCCATTACAGAGTGTTTCATGTCGGCCGTCCCTCTTTCGTGATTTGGTGCGTGCCCGGCCGGCGGTCCCATCGGGGCGCCGGCCCCTGTTCGGTCGGTGTCGATACCCGTTCTTCAAAATGCCCGCCTTCTGCCGAGGCGGGTTTCAACTGGCGGCGGTCAGCTCTCGACCGTTCCGACCACCGCGATGCAGTCGCCGGCCTTGACCAGGCCGGGGAAATGCCGGGCCGCCAGGATGCCGTCCAGCGCCGCCCGGTATTCGGCCGGCGCCAGCCCCGTGCGGCCGATGGGGTGGATGCGGGCGAGCAGGTCGCCTTTCCGCACCGGCTGGCCCAGATCGACGCAGGCCTCGATCAGGCCGCTGTCCTCGGCGAAGCGGAAACAGTCGCCCGACGGCATGTCGAGCCAGCGGCTGGCTTCTGCTGGTTGGCTGCCATCTGCCTGCCCATCCGTCAGGATCCCGGTGTGGCGCAGGACGTTGCGGACGCCGCGCTTGGCGATGGCGATGGTCTCCGCCCGGCCGGTGCCGCCGCCGCCCAGTTCGGTGGTGACGAAGGTCTTGCCCAGCTCCTCCGCCGTCGTGTCGTACATGCCGACCGCGTCGATCTCCAGCATGCGCATGGAGAAGGGTGCGGCGAAGGCGGCCACGGCGGCGAAGCAGCGCGCCTCCTGGTCCTTGTCGGGCAGGATGTGGGCGGCGGCGAAGGGCACGAAGTCCAGCGTCCGGCCGCCGGAATGGATGTCCATCACCAGATCGGCCAGCGGCAGGAGTTCGCGGGTGAAGTAATCGGCGATCTTCTGCGTCACCGTGCCGTCGGGGCGGCCGGGAAAGCTGCGGTTCAGGTTGCCCTTGTCGATGGGCGAGGTGCGCGTGCCCGCCTGGAAGGCCGGGTAGTTCATCGCCGGAACGATGATGACGCGGCCGGCGATCCGGTCGGCGGTCAGGGTCTGGGCGAGGTCGAACAGGGCGACGGCGCCCTCATACTCGTCGCCATGGTTGGCGCCGGTCAAGAGGGCGGTCGGCCCGCTGCCGTTGCGCACCACGGTGAGCGGGATCATCACCGACCCCCAGGCCGAATCGTCGCGGCTGTAGGGCAGGCGCAGGAAGCCATGCTGCACCCCGTCACGGTCGAAATCGACCGTCGGGGTTATGGGTGAGGGGGCAAGTGCGGCGGGCGCCATGGTCAGGACTTCACAAACAGCTTGCGCGGCACGTTGGCCAGGCATTCGACGCCGGTGTCGGTGATGGCGATGCTCTCGGTGATCTCCAGCCCCATATCCTCCAGCCAAAGGCCGGTCATGAAGTGGAAGGTCATTCCGGGCTGGAGTTCGGTGCGGTCGCCGGGCCGCAGGCTCATGGTTCGCTCGCCCCAGTCCGGCGGATAGCTGAGGCCGATGGGGTAGCCGGTGCGGTTGTCCTTGGTGATGCCGTAGCGCTTCAGCACGGCGAAGAAGGCGTTGGCGATGTCCTCGCAGCTGTTGCCCGGCTTGGCGGCGGCGAGCCCGGCCTCCATTCCCTCCAGCGTCGCCTTCTCGGCATCGAGGAAGGCTTGCGTCGGCGTGCCGAGGAAGACGGTGCGCGACAGCGGGCAGTGATAGCGTTTGTAGCAGCCGGCGATCTCGAAGAAGGTGCCCTCGCCCAGCTTCATCGGCCGGTCGTCCCAGGTCAGGTGCGGGGCCGAGGCGTCGGCCCCCGACGGCAGAAGCGGGACGATGGCCGGATAGTCGCCGCCGAAGCCGTCCGCCCCCCCGATGCCCCGAATGCCGGCGTCGTAGATCTCGGCCACGAGGTCGCATTTGCGCATGCCGGGCTCGACGCGCTCGACGATGCGGGCGTGCATCGCCTCGACGATGCGGGCGGCCTTGCGCATGTAGTCGAGTTCCTGCGGGCTCTTCACCGCACGCTGCCAGTTGACCAGCGCCGTCGCGTTTTGGAAGCGGGCGTTGGGCAGGTGGGTGGCCAGCGATTGGTAGGCGGCGGCGGTGAACCAGTAATTGTCCATCTCGACGCCGATGGTGAGCCCGCCCCAGCCGCGGTCCGCCAGGATCGTCGACAGCAAATCCATCGGATGGCGTTCGGTCGATTGCACGTAATGGTCGGGATAGCCGACGATGCTGTCATGGGCGAGATAGGCGGTGCGCTTGGCGCCGTTGGCGTCCTGGCCGCGTCCGTACCAGATCGGCTCGCCGTGCGGCGGCACGATCACGCATTGGTGGACGTAGAAGGACCAGCCGTCATAGCCGGTCAGCCAGGCCATGTTCGACGGATCGGTGACGATCAGCAGCTCGATGCCGGCCTTGTCCATGGCGGCACGGGTCTTGTCGAGCCGGGCGGCATATTCGGCCCGGCTGAAGTTCAGCGTCGGTTCCAGCATGTCGGGGTCTCTCTCGTAAGAGGAGGGATGTTCAGGCGTCGAAGACGGTGCCGGCACCGGCCGCCAGGGCCCGGCCGCGCGCCAGCGTGGCGATGGCGGTGTCCTGCACCCCGGTTCCGGTGAGGTCGCAGACGGTGATGGCGTCGGTGGAGGGGCGGCCCGCGGCCTGCCCGGCGATGACGGCGCCCAGCTCGGGAAACTCCCGGTCGGCGGCGACCGTGCCGGCGGCGATCGCGTGATGCAGTTCGCCCAGCCGGCGGGTTTGCGTCAGGCGGTCGGCGACATAGAGGTCGGCACGGGACAGGATGGCGGGATCGAGTTCGTTCTTGTGCTCGGCGTCCGACCCCATGGCGGTGACGTGCTGGCCGGGTTCGAGCCAGTCCGCCATCAGGATCGGCCGGTCGGCCGGGGTGGTGGTGACGACGATGTCGGCCCCCGCCACGGCTGTCAGGCCGTCAGTCTCGGCGCGGACGGGGAAGCCCAGCCGCTCCGACAGGCGGGCGGCGGTGGTGGCGGCGCGCTCGGGTTGGCGCGCCCAGATTCGGGCCTCGCGGATCGGGCGGACCAGGGTCAGCGCCTCCAGTTGCAACG
The DNA here is from genome assembly GCF_058780665.1 of Azospirillum sp. UENF 112521. Lineage (NCBI taxonomy): Bacteria > Pseudomonadati > Pseudomonadota > Alphaproteobacteria > Rhodospirillales > Azospirillaceae > Azospirillum > Azospirillum sp. UENF 112521. The sequence continues at coordinate 84,254 of NZ_JBSNCI010000007.1, read as the reverse complement.
CGGCCTGCACCCCGGCGCCGAAGACGGCGGCGACGGCGCTGTCGGGACGCGACAGGTGTTTGGCGGCGACCGCACCCGCCGCGGCGGTCCGCACGTCGGTCAGATAGCCGTTGTCGAGAAGCAGGGCCTCGACCAGCCCGGTCCGGCTGCTCAGCAGCACCATCAGCCCGTTGACGCTGGGCAGCCCGAGCGCCGGGTTGCCGAAGAAACCGGGGCTGATCTTGATGGCGAAACCGTCGAGGCCGGGGACATAGGCGGTCTTGACGTCGACTTCTCCCCCGCTACCGCCGGCATGTTCCGGGATGTCGAGCCGCAGGATCGGCGGCATCGCCACCGGACGGGTGGCCAGTGCCCGGAAGGCGTCCTCGACGCAGGCGACGGCATCGCGGTCGAGCGGAACGATCCGCCGCAGCTCCGCCTCGGTCAGGATGGTCATGCGGGGCATGGCAGGCCTCCGGTGATGATGCGGCGGTGCAGGTCCATGGCGATGTTGCGGCCGGACAGCAGCGCGATTGTCGGGCCTCGCGGCGTCACCTTGCCGGCGAGCAGTGCGGCGATGCCGACGGCCCCGGCGCCCTCGACGATCTCCTGCTCGGCGGAGTAGGCGTGCTCGATGCCGGCGGCGATCTCCGCCTCGGTCAGCAGGACCACGTCGTCGAGCAGGCTGGCGGCAAGCCGGTGGGTGTGGCGGTTGTCGAGCCCGATGCCGCCGCCGAGCGAATCCGCCAGCGTCTCCAGCTCCTCGACCTGAACCGGGCGTCCGGCCTTCAGGCTGGCATGCATCGCGGCACCGCGTTCCATCGACACGCCGATCACCCGCAGGCCTGGCCGCAGGGCCTTGGCCGCCAGCGCCACGCCGCCGATCAGGCCGCCGCCCGACAGCGGCACCAGCAGCAGCTCGGCGTCGGGAACCGCCTCGACGATCTCCAGCCCCAGCGTGCCCTGTCCGGCGATGACGTCGGCATGGTCGAAGGGCGGGACGGTGGCGAAGCCCTCCTCGCGGACCAGCCGGTCGACCTCGACCTGCGCGTCGTCCTGGGAACGGCCGACGATGCGGATCTCCGCCCCCAGCGCGCGGATGCCCTCGATCTTGTTGGCTGGCACCAGCGCCGACATGCAGACGACGCAGCGGATTCCGGCCTGAGCGGCGGCATGGGCGAGCGCCCGGCCATGATTGCCGGTGGAGGCCGCCGCGACCCCCGTCGCCAATGCTTCGCGCGGCAGGGCCGCCAGCGCGTTGGTGGCGCCGCGCAGCTTGAAGCTGCCGGTGGTCTGGCGGGTCTCCAGCTTCAGGAAGACCGGAGCGCCGCAGCGGGCGGTCAGGCTGGGCGAGGCGACGGTCGGCGTCGCCACGATCCGCCCGGCCAGCCGCGCGCGAGCACGGAAGACGTCCTCCAGACCGATGTCCTGGCCGCTCATGACCAAGCCTTCCCGGGCAGCGGCAGGGTCATCAGCCGCCCAGCCCCGGCACGGGGCCGGTCGTCGCCGCACAGGCGCAGCGCGGCCCAGGCGGTGGCTTGGTTGCTGGTGACGACGGGGCGGCCGATGGCGTCCTCGATCTCGGCGGCGACGGCGGCCGAGCGCAGGGCGGTGCAGGAGATGAACAGGGCCTCGGCGTCCGGCGCCATCGCTTCGACAGCAGCGCGCACCAGACTGGCCGGCGCGATGCGCGCCATCTCGCGGTCGTCATCCAGCCCGAAGCAGGTGAAGCGCGCGATGTCGAAGCCATGCACGCCGAAATAGGCGGCCATCGGCCGGCTGGTCTGTTCGGTGTAGGGGGTCAGCACGGCGATGCGCTGGGCGCCGAAGGCATGCAGGGCACGCCGGGCGGCGGCGGGCGGCGTGATGACGGGAGCGCCCGGCTTGGCCGAGGCGATGGCCGTCTCGATGGCGTCGTCGCCCATCACGACGCTGGCCGAGGTGCAGGAATAGCAAATGGCGTCGAGCGGCTCGCCGGGCAGGATCAGCGCCGCCCCGTCGGCGAGGCGCGGCTGCATGCGGCGCAGATTCTCCGGCGTCGTCGGGTTGGCGTAGGGGATGCGCGCGGTGTAGACGCCGATGCGGTCGCCGGCGACCATGCGGCGGAAATCCGGTTCGGTCGTGTGGTCGGTCGCCAGCACGACCAGGCCGACGCGCTTTTCGACCGGGCGGTCGTCGAAGGCCAGCGCGGTGGGAGAGCGCAGGATGGGGAGGGAGGACATGGCTCGGAAACTCCAGGGTCAGCGTGTCGGCGCGCCGGCAGTCAGCGGGGTGGCCGGAAACGGCGTTCCAGCAGGTGCAGGGCGGGCACGGCGATCAGGCTGATGCACAGGAACAGGACGCCGACCATCGTCATCGGCTCCAGGTAGCGGTAATTGCTGTTGGCGACGCCGCGGGCCTCGCTCATCAGCTCGATCACCGTGATGGCGGAGAGCAGCGGGGTTTCCTTGAACATCGCGACGAAGTAATTCGCCAGCGCCGGGATCATCGGCGGGATCGCCTGCGGCAGGATGATATGGCGCCAGGTCTGGTACGGCGTGAGGTTGCAGGCCTTGGCCGCCTCCCACTGGCCGCGCGGCGTGTTGTCGATGCCGGCGCGGAAGACCTCCGACGTGTAGGTGGCGTAATGAAGGCCCAAGCCCACCACCCCGGCGGTCAGCGGCGACAGCAGCAGTCCCAGCTCCGGCAGCACGTAGAACAGGAAATACAGCTGCACCAGCAGCGGCGTGCCGCGGATGAACTCCACCACGAAGCCGGTGATGCACGCCACCGGCCGGCTTTGCGAGCGACGGAGCAGGGCGAAGCCAAGCCCGGCGGCGGCGGCCAGGATGGAGCCGAGCAGGGTGGCCAGCAGCGTGATGCGCAGGCCGTCCAGCAGCATCGGCATGATTTCCCGGACGAACTCCCAATCCCATTCCATGGCCGGTTTCCTTAAGTGCGCAGCCCGTCGAGGCCGCGGCTCATGCGGCGCTCCAGGGCTTTCATGCCGGCCGAGATCAGGCTGGCATAGGCGAAGTAGATGACCAGCACGGTCAGGAAGGGCAAGGCGGTGCTGCCGGTCTGCGAGCGGACGACCTGCGCCTGGAAGGTGAGGTCGCTGAGCGAGATCAGCGAGACGACCGAGGTCGCCTTCAGCAGTTCGATGGCGTTGTTGCAGAAGGTCGGCACCATCACCACCGCCGCCTGCGGCAGCAGCACGTGGCGCAGGCTCTGCCAGCGCGTCAGGTTCAGGGCGATGCAGGCCTCGTGCTGTTCGCGGCCGATGGACTGCACCGCCGCCCGCACCACCTCCGCGCCATAGGCGCCGACATTCAGCCCGAGCGCCAGCACGCCGGCCTGCAGCGGCGTCAGCGTCACCCCGATCAGCGGCAGGACGAAATAGGCCCAGAACAGCTGGACGAAGATCGACGTGCCGCGAAAGAACTCGATATAGGCGACCGACACGGCGCGCACCGCGGAGAAGCGCGACAGCCGGCCCAGCCCGGCGAGGAAGGCGGCCGGCAGGGCCAGCACGCAGCCGAGCACGGTCAGCTTCGCCGTCACCAGCGCGCCGTCCAGCATCAAGCCCAGATAGCCGGCCCAATCAGCCATGAAGCCGAGATCTCCTGCGTTCGGGGGAAAAAAGCGGAAACGGACGCAGTCGGATGCGCCGAGCCGCCGGATGCGCTCAGATGCGCTGTCCGGCAGCGATGATCTTCTTCAAGAAGGCCTGGGTCCGCTCGTGCGTCGGGTTGGTGAAGAGCATGTCGGGCGGCCCTTCCTCCACGATGCGGCCGCGGTCGAAGAACAGCACGCGGTCGGCGAAATCATGGGCGAAGCTCATCTCGTGGGTCACCAGCAACATGGTCATGTCGGTGGTCGACCCCAGCATCCGCATCACGCTCAGCACCTCTTCCACCAGTTCGGGGTCGAGGGCGGAGGTCACTTCGTCGAACAGCATGATCCTCGGCTGCAACGCCAGGGCGCGGGCGATTGCCACCCGCTGCTTCTGGCCGCCGGACAGCTGGGCCGGCATGGCGCGGGCCTTGTCGGCGAGGCCGACGAGGTCCAGCAGTTCCATCGCTCGGCGCTCGGCATCCGCCTTCCTGACGCCCTTGGTCAGCATCGGCGCCAGCGTGACGTTGTCCAGCACGCATTTGTGCGGGAACAGGTTGAACAGCTGGAACACCATGCCGATCTTGGTGCGCATCCGGTGCAGATGCGCCTCGTCGGCGGGGACCAGGCTGCCGTTGCGCTCCATCTGGAACAGGGGCTCGCCATCGATGCGGATGGTGCCGCTTTCGATGGTCTCCAGCGTCATCAGCGTCCGCAGGATCGTCGTCTTGCCGGAGCCGGACGGCCCGATCAGCGCCAGCTTCTCACCCGGCCGGACTGAAAAACACAAATCCTGCAGCACGGTGTGCGAGCCGTAGCGCTTCGTGACCCGGTCGATGTCGATGATTGTGTCGGTCACACCGGTCTTCCCTTGCAATGGTTGGCGACCGTGGATGTGCGCAAACGATGCGGGACCGCCTAAATCATGTCAATCCGGAAAATAAAATCATGACAATTCTGGAGAAGCCCCCCTCGGAATTGTTCAGATGGCGAGAAGCACCGGTTCCGGATCGCTGTTCAGCAGATTGACGATCACGCGCAGGCCGGCATGCAGCTCCGCCTCGGTGGTGGAGCCGATGGAGACGCGCAGCGCGTCGGGGCGCGTACCGGGACCGATGGCGAAGGCCGAGCCCGGCGCCAGCGCCACCCCCTGATGGCGGGCATGCGACACGAAGGTCGCCTCCGGCCGTCCTTCCCCCAGCGGCAGCCACAGATGCAGCCCCTCGGCATGGCTGCGATGGGGGATGCCCTTCAGGATTTCCGCCGCCAGCGCGTGGCGGCGGTGCAGGGCCTTGCGCTGCCATTCCACCATCTCCATCGCGAATCCGCTCTCGACCCAGCGGGTGGCGATCTCGGCGACGATGGGCGTCGCGATCCAGTTGGTCACCAGATGGCGGTTGGTGACGGCGGCGAGCAGCCGGTCCGGAACCACCAGATAGCCGGTGCGCAGGCCCGGCATCACCGTCTTGGTAAAGCTGGTGACGTAGAGGGTCCGTTCCGGTGCCAGGGCCGCCAGCGGCGGGCGCCGCTCGCTCAGCAGGGGCCCGAGCGGGTCGTTCTCCACGATGGAGAGATTGTGCCGCTGGGCCAGCCGCGCGATCTCCCTCCGCCGCTCTTCGCCCATGTGGGTCGCGGTGGCGTTGATGGGGTTCGGCATGACGAACAGGGCCTTGGCCGTGCCGTCGCGGCAGGCGGCGTCGAGCGCGTCGGGCCGGATCCCTTCTTCGTCGATGGCGACGCCGCGCAGCTTGATGCCGAGATAGGAGGCCAGCGGCAGCAGGGTGTGGTGCCCGACCTCCTCCGTCACCACGGTCGATCCGGGAGGGGCGGCGGCCATCAGGGCGATGGTCATGCCGGCGGTGGCGCCGTTGGTCAGGGTGACGTTGGCAGCCCCCGTCTCCACCCCGCAGTGGCGCAGCCAGGACACCGCCGTCGCCCGGTGGCGGGCGAACAGGGTGTTGGGGCGGAAGGACAGCACCACGGCCGGCGGCAGGCTGGCGGCAAGCTCCACCAGCGCCCCCCGCATCGCCTCCACATGCAGGGGCTCGCACACCGGCTTCAGGATCGACAGGTCGATCACCTCGTCGGTGCGTTGCGGGATGTAGGGCGGGTCGACCTCGGTCTGGACGGCGCGGATGAAGGTGCCGCGCCCGGTCTCCCCGCTGATCAGGCCGCGCCGGATCAGCTCCTCGTAGGCGCGGCTGACGGTCTGGACGGAAATGCCCAATTCATCGGCAAGCTGCCGGTGGGTGGGCAGCTGGTCGCCGACCGCCAGTTGGCCTTGCGCGATCGCCCGCTGCACCTGATCGGCCAGCGAGAGATAGACGGGCCTGCTCAAAGCCGATGCATCGGGGTGCCACTTTGTCATGCAACATTTCTGCTGGAAATCACCACATTTGACAATGGCGGAAAGCGCGGACATCGTCGGGTCGTCATTTTCCAGAGGCACGCCGCCCCATGCCCGACCTGAAGCTCGATTCCATCGACCTGCGCATCCTTTCGGAAATCCAGCGGGACGGCCGCATCACCAAGCTGGCGCTGGCCGACCGGGTGGGGCTGTCGCCGACGCCCTGCTGGGTGCGGCTGCGCCGGCTGGAGGAGGCCGGCATCGTCACCGGCTATCACGCGCGGCTGGCGCTGCGGCAGGTGACGCCCTTCGCGATGGCGCTGGTCGAGGTGACGCTGGGCAGCCACCGGCAGGCCGATTTCGACCGCTTCGAGCGGGCGGTCAGGGCCGAGCCCGGCATCGTCTCCTGCTGGTCGGTCGGCGGCGGGGTCGATTATGTCCTGCGGGTGGTGGCGCGCGACGTCGATGCCTATCAGCGGCTCATCGACCGGCTGCTGGACGGCGACGCCGGGATCGACCGCTATTTCACCTACATCGTCACGCGGACGGTGAAGGACGATGCGGCGATGCCGCTGGAAGCGCTGATGGAGGAGCCGGGCGGGTCCGTCGCAAGCTGATAGAGACTTTCTCTTCCTGCCCGCCTTGGGAAAGAGACAGTCTCCGCCCCAAGGGGCAGGTTCGGACACTCTCTCCATCGCGGCACCCCTAGACTCCGGACATCGGCGTTCCGACGCCCAAATCCTTTCCGGAGGTGTCCATGACCGCGCAGCTGTCCCGCCCGGACCGTCACGACGCCGTCAGCCGCCTGAGCGACCGCCGGCTGCTGCGCGAACTCGCCTATGTCGGCGGACGCTGGACCGCGGCGCCCGACGGCGCCACCTTCGCGGTGACCGACCCGGCCAGCGGACGGACCCTCGCCCAGGTCGCGGCGCTGGACGCCGCCCAGGCGACCGCCGCCGTCACCGCCGCCGCCGCCGCCTTTCCGGCCTGGAGCGCCCGGCTGCCGCAGGACCGCGCCGCCCGGCTGCGCGACTGGTTCGACCGCATCACCGCCGCCCGCGAGGATCTGGCCCTGCTGATGACGCTGGAGCAGGGCAAGCCGCTCGCCGAATCGCGGGGAGAAATCGACTATGCCGCCTCCTTCGTCGAATGGTACGCGGAGGAAGCCAAGCGGCTGGGCGTCGAGAGCATCGCCAGCCACCTGCCCGGTGCCGAAATGCTGCTGCGGCGGGAGGCTCTGGGCGTGGTCGGCATGGCTACGCCTTGGAACTTCCCGTCGGCGATGCTGACGCGCAAGGCGGCGGCGGCGCTGGCCGCCGGCTGCACCGTGGTGGCGCATGCGTCGTCCGAGACGCCGCTGTCGGCGCTGGCGCTGGCGGAGCTGGCGGAGCGGGCGGGCATCCCCGCCGGCGTGTTCAACGTCCTGACCGGCGATCCGGAGCCGCTGGTCGGCGCGCTGTGCGACGACGCCCGCGTCCGCGCCATGAGCTTCACCGGTTCCACCGAAATCGGCAGCCGCATCGCCGCGCGCTGCGCGCCCACCATGAAGCGGCTGGTGATGGAGTTGGGCGGCCATGCGCCGCTGCTGGTCTTCGCCGACGCCGATCTGCAACGGGCGGTCGACATCGCCATCGACGCGAAGTTCGCCACCTCCGGCCAGGACTGTCTCGCCGCCAACCGCATCTACGTGCAGCGCCCGCTCTACGACAGCTTCTGCGCCGCCTTCACTGCCCGCAGTGCCGCGCTGCGCGTCGGGCCGGGGCTGGAACCGGAGGTGCAGATCGGCCCGCTGATGAACGGGCGGGCGGTCGACAAATGCGCCCGTCATGTCCGCGACGCGCTGGACCGCGGCGCCCGCTGCCTGACCGGCGGCGAGGTCCATCCCGCCGGCCCGCTGTTCTACCGTCCGACAGTGCTGGCCGACGTCGCAACGGACTCGCTGATCCTGCGCGAGGAGACCTTCGGCCCGGTCGCCGCGATCCTGCCCTTCGATGACGAGGCGGAGGCGGTGGCCCGCGCCAACGACACCGACTACGGCCTCGTCGCCTATCTGGTGACCCGTGACGCCGGCCGGATCCTCTGCCTGTCGCGGGCGCTGCACTACGGCATGGTGGCGGTCAACCGGGTGAAGATCACCGGCGCGCCGGTTCCCTTCGGCGGGGTCAAGCAATCCGGCCTCGGCCGCGAAGGCTCGCGCCATGGGATGGAGGCCTTCACCGAGCTGAAATACGTCTGCCTCGACGCCGCCTGAGCAGAAACTCCCGATCTGGAAAGAAACGCCATGACCGACCTGACCAACGAGCTGACCGCCTGGGACCGCGACCATTTCTTCCACCCGTCGACCCACATGGCGGCGCATGCCCGCGGCGACACGCCGACCCGCGTCGTCACCGGCGGCGAGGGCGTCTACATCACCGACCGTGACGGCAAGCGCAGCCTGGACGCCTTCGCCGGCCTCTATTGCGTCAATGTCGGCTATGGCCGCCGCGAGATCGCCGACGCCATCGCCGAGCAGGCCGGCAAGCTGGCCTATTATCACGCCTATGTCGGGCATGGCAGCGAACCGTCGATCGCACTGGCCAAGATGATTATCGACCGGGCGCCCGCCGGGATGTCGCGCGTCTATTTCGGCCTGTCGGGATCGGACGCGAACGAGACCAACATCAAGCTGGTCTGGTATTACAACAACATCCTCGGCCGGCCCGAGAAGAAGAAGATCATCTCGCGCTGGCGCGGCTATCACGGGTCGGGGGTGATGACCGGCAGCCTGACCGGGCTGGAGCTGTTCCACAAGGCCTTCGACCTGCCGCGCCCGCCGGTGCTGCACACCGAAGCCCCCTATTATTTCCGCCGGGCCGACCGCAGCATGAGCGAGGAGCAGTTCTCCCAGCACTGCGCCGACCGGCTGGAGGCGCTGATCCAGGCGGAGGGACCGGAGACCATCGCCGCCTTCATCGGCGAACCGGTGCTGGGCACCGGCGGCATCGTCCCGCCGCCCGCCGGATATTGGGAGAAGATCCAGGCCGTCCTCGACAAGCACGACATTCTGCTGATCGCCGACGAGGTGGTGACCGGGTTTGGCCGGCTCGGCAGCATGTTCGGCTCCGACCATTATGGCATCCGGCCGGACCTCATCACCATCGCCAAGGGGCTGACCTCCGCCTATGCGCCGCTGTCGGGGGTGATCGTCGGCGAGCGGGTGTGGAAGGTGCTGGAGCAGGGCTCCGACCAGCTCGGTCCCATCGGCCATGGCTGGACCTATTCGGCGCATCCGCTCTGCGCCGCCGCCGGGGTGGCCAATCTGGAGCTGGTCGACACGCTCGACCTGGTGACCAACGCGCGCGAGACCGGGGGCTATTTCCGCGCGGCGCTGACCGACGCGCTGGGCGGGCATCCGATGGTCGGCGAGGTGCGCGGCGAGGGCATGCTGGCGGCAGTGGAGTTCGTCGCCGACCGGGATGACCGCCGCTTCTTCCCCGCCGAGACGAAGGTCGGGCCGCGCCTGTCCGCAGCCCTTCTGGAGCGGGGTGTCATCGCCCGCGCCATGCCCCAGGGGGACATCCTCGGCTTCGCACCGCCGCTCTGCCTGACGCGGGAGGAGGCCGACATCGTGGTGGCGGCGACGGCCAAGGCGGTGAAGGCTGTCGCGGCCGAACTCTGAACGCCGAACTCCGATTGGGCTCCGTCAGTGCGCCGGTCCCAGCCTAGCAGGGCTGATCGGCGTGGTGACGAGGGACCGACTGCCCGGTGAACCGCTCCACGCAGGCCGAGAGGCTCGCCAGGGTGGTTTCTTGGTAGACCCAGGGACCGAGCCCCGCACGGGCGACGGTGATTTCCCGGCGATCCCCGAGGTCGGTGATGGTCGCCGTGAAGCCGCCGACCGCGACACTCTGCTGTGAACAGGTCATTTGGATGCCCTCCTCGACATCATGCCGCAGGGTGGGCCGCCGCAATTAACGAGTCATGAACATATGGCGGTATGTGACCGCCTACCCACAAATAGCCCAGCTTGTTGGCTCGGCCAATCATCGCCAACCGGTGGGTCAGGCCACCCGCATCCGGTCGGCGTCGATGTTCAGCGTGTCGAGCCAGGTCGGATCCAGCTTCGGAACCGACGAGAACAGCAGTTTGGAATAGGGGTGCTGCGGCGGCTGTCGGTCGGCGGGGATGATAGTCTCCACCGTCTGCCCGCGATACATCACGACGATCTCGTCGCAGATCGCCTCGATCACCGACAGGTCGTGGCTGATGAACACATAGGACAGGCCAAGCTCGCGTTGCAGTTCCTTCAGCAGGTCGATGACCGCCGCCGCAACGACGGTGTCGAGGGCCGAGGTGATCTCGTCGCACAGGATCAGCTTCGGCTCCGCGGCGAGCGCACGGGCGAAGTTCACCCGCTGCTTCTGGCCGCCCGACAGTTCTGCCGGGCGGCGGTGGCGCAGGGCGCGGGGCAGGCGGACCATGTCCAGCAGCGCATCGACCCGCGCATCGCGGGCCTTGCCGCGCAGGCCGTGATAGAAGCTCAGCGGACGGCCGAGGATGTCCTCAATGGACTTGGCCGGGTTGAGCGCGGTGTCGGCGTGCTGGAAGACGATCTGCAGGTCGCGCAGCTGGTCGTGGCTGCGCTGGCGGGCGCTGTGCCACAGCTCCTTGCCATTGAACTGGATGTCGCCCTTGCAGGCCGGCAGGATCCCGGCGATGGCGCGCGCCAGCGTCGATTTTCCGCAGCCGGACTCGCCGATGATGCCGAGGTTGGTGCCCCGCTTCACCTGCAGGCTCACCCCCTTGACGGCGAGGACCAGCGGCTGCCCGTTCGACTGCGGCGGGCCGTAGCCGGCGCTCAGCGTGTTGATCTCCAGCAGCGGGGCGCTGGCGTCGGCGGCGGGCCGCACCTCGCGCCCGCCGGTGTCGGGGTGGAAGGCGTGCAGCAATTCCTGGGTGTAGGGGTGTGTCGGGCGCGTCAGGATGTCGTGGACGCTGCCGGTTTCCTGCACCGCGCCGTTGCGCAGCACCATGATGCGGTCGGCGATCTGGGCGACCACGGCCAGATCGTGGGAGACGTAGACGCAGGCGATCCTGTGCTGGGCGGTCACCGCCTTGAAGGCGCGCAGAACCTCGACCTGGGTGGTGACGTCCAGCGCCGTGGTCGGCTCGTCGAAGATCACCACCTTGGGATCGCCGATCAGCGCCATCGCCGCCGCCAGCCGTTGCAGCTGGCCGCCCGACACCTGATGCGGGTAACGGTCGCCGATGCTGTCGGGATTGGGCAAAGACAGGGCGCGGAACAGGGCGATGGCCCGGCGGCGGGCCTCGTCCGGCGGCATCAGGCGATGGATCCGCGTCACCTCGATGACCTGCTCCATGATGGTCGAGGCCGGGTTGAAGGCGGCGGCGGCACTCTGCGGCACATAGGCCACGGTGGTGCCGCGCAGGGCGGCGCGGTCCTTTTCCGGCAGCGTCACCATGTCATGGCCGTCGACCGTCACCGTTCCGCCGGAAATCCGGCAGCCCGGACGGGCGTAGCCGAGCAGCGTCATGGCGGCGGTGGTCTTGCCGGAGCCGCTTTCGCCGATGAAGGCGACGGTCTCGCCGGCGGCGATGTCCAGGTCGATGCCCTTCAGGATCTGGATCCAGCGGCCGGAATCGGTGGTGGCCTCGACCGTCAGGCCGCGGATTTCGACAAGGTTCGTCATCAGGAGGCACTCCGGTCCCGGATCTTCTGCGGAAGATTGTCGATCAGCAGATTGACGCTGATGGTCAGGGTGGCGATGGCCAGCGATGGCACGATCACCGCCGGTGCCGCGAAGGGCAGGCCGCCGATGTTCTCGCGCACCAGCGCCCCCCAGTCGGCATAGGGCGGCTGGACGCCCAGCCCCAGGAAGGACAGGCCCGACAGCAGCAGGACGATGAAGACGAAGCGCAGGCCGAGGTCGGCCAGCACCGGGCCGATGATGTTGGGCAGGATCTCCGATGCGATCAGATAGGGCAGCCTTTCGCCCCGGATGCGGGCGACCATGATGAAGTCCATCGTGTCGATGTTGATCGCCAGCGCCCGGCTGAAGCGGTAGGCGCCGGGAACATAGATGACCGACAGGGTCAGGATCAGAACGGGGATGGACGAGCCCACCGCCGCGACCACCATCAGGCCGAACAGCTTGCTGGGGATGGAGTTCATGGCGTCGAGGATGCGGCTGACCACCATGTCCACCGGCCCTCGCAGCACGGCCGAGGTCATGCCCAGCACCACGCCGGTGAAGCAGGCGATGGACACCGCGGCCAGCGAGATGCCGACAGTGTAGCGGGCGCCGTAGATGATGCGGGACAGCATGTCGCGGCCGAGATAGTCCGACCCCAGCCACAGGCCGGGCCGCATCGGGCCGAAATAATCGAGGTCGATCATCTCGCCCACCGAATGGGGCGTGATGTAGGGGGCGAACAGGGCGACCAGCGCCCAGAACAGGACGACGGAGAAGGCGGTCAGGCCGACCAGGTTGATCCGGTAGCCCGACCATGCCGCCAGCGAGCCGGTGGAAGAATTTGTCTTCATCGGAGCCTCGGGTTCGACAGGATGGCGACGATGTCGGCGGTGGTGATCAGGATCAGATACCCGAAGCAGAAGATCATCGCGCAGGACTGGATCAGCGGCAGGTCGCGGGTGGACACCGCATCGACCATCAGCTTGGCGACGCCCGGATAGTTGAAGATCGTCTCGACGATGATGACGCCGCCCAGCAGGTAGGAGAGCGACAGGGCGACCGCGTTGGAAATGGGCCCCAGCGCGTTGGGCAGGGCGTGGCGCAGGACCATCCGCGGACGCGAGGCCCCTTTCAGCAGCGCCATTTCGACATAGGGCGTGTTCAGCGTCTCGATCACCGCGGCTCTGGTCATGCGGATCATCTGCGCCGACACCCCGAAGGTCAGGGTGATGACCGGCATGGCGTAGGCCCGCAGCAGGCCGGAAAAGCTGTCGACATTGTAGGTGAAGGACAGGGCCGGCAGCCATTTCAGGTAGACGGCGAACACCAGAACGGCCAGGGTCGCCAGCACGAATTCCGGCACCGAGATGACGCCGATGGTGGCGATGGTGACGATGCGGTCATAGAGCGTGCGCCGCCACATGGCGGCGGTGATGCCCAGCGTCAGCGCCAGCGGTACCGACACCAGGGTGGTCAGCCCGGCCAGCTTGAGGGTGTTGGCGAGCCGGCCGGAAATCAGCGTGGCCACCGGCATATGGTTGGCGTAGGAGGTGCCGAGATCGCCCTGGAACAGGCCGCCGATCCAGTAGACGAAGCGCAGCAGGGCCGGTTCGTCGAGATGCATGGCCGTGCGCAGGCCGGCGACGGCTTCCGGCGTCGCCGCCTGCCCCAGCAGGATGGTCGCCGTGTCGCCGGGCAGCAGGGTGGTGGCGAAGAACACGGCGAAGGACACGATCGTCAGCGTGACCAGTGCGATGAGCAGCCGACCAAGGATGAGGGACGGAACGCGTGATGTCATGCTTGGCCTCCGCAAGGTGAGGCGCCCCCGCAGGGGTTGCCCGGATGGGCCGCGACGGGCCGGAAGGGCCGGCCCTTCGGCCGCCCCGTTCCGCCCGTCCACTGTATCAGGCGGCCAGCCAGACATACTCGGCGAAAGCGTAGCCCATCATGCCGCCCAGCGGGCTGGGGGCGAGGCCCTTCAGCTTGTCGCTGATGGCGTCGACGTTGGAGATGTAGGCGGGGATGATGGTGCCGGCCTCTTCGGCGATCATCACCTGCATCTCGTTGTAGATCTCCTTGCGCTTGGCCTGGTCGAGCATGCCGCGCGCTTCGATCATCATCCTGTCGAACTTCTCCGATTTGTACTTGCTCTCGTTCCACGGCGCTTCGGAGGCGTAGAGCAGGGAGAACAGGATGTCCGGCGTCGGCCGCGGGTTGATGTTGCCGAAATGGATCGGCGCCTTCAGCCAGTAGTTGCTCCAATAGCCGTCGGACGGCACGCGCTGGACGTCGAGCTTCATGCCGATCTCGGCGGCGGAGGCCTGGATCACCATCGCCATGTCGATGCCCGACGAGGCGGCATCCGACGTGATCACCGGGATCGACTGGCCCAGCACGCCCGCCTTCTTGAACAGCGCCTTCGCCTTTTCCGGGTCGAACGCCTTCGGCTTCAGCGCGGCGTTGTGGTACGGGTTGACGGGCGAGACCGGCTGGTCGTTGCCCACCTCGCCGAAGCCGCGCAGGGCCGATTTGACGATCTGCTCGCGGTTGACGATGTACTTCATCCCATCGACGAAGTCCTTGCGGCTGCCCGGCTCCATATCCAGGCGGATATTCAGGTCGGTATAGTTGCCGGACGTCGTCTTCGACAGGACGAAGCCCTTCTGCCCGTCCACCAGGCGGGTCGAGCGCGGGTTGATCGACGCGGCGAGATGGATGTCGCCGGACAGCAGCGCGTTGACGCGGGCATTGTCGTCGCTGATCGCGAAGAACTCGAAGGAGTCGACGTTCGGGCCGCCCTTCCAGTAATTCTGGTTGCGCAGGCCGATGGAGCGCACGCCCGGCTCGAAGCTCTTGCAGGTGAAGGCGCCGGTGCCGTTGCCCTTGGAGAAGTCGGTGGTGCCGTCGGCCACGATCATGAAATGGTGGGTGGCCAGGATGGTCGGCAGATCGGCGTTGGGGCTGGCCAGCTCGATCTCGACGGTGGTCTTGTCGACGGCCTTGAACCCCGTCATCTGCGCGGCGATCTTCGCGACCTTGGAACCGACGGCGGGATCGAGGTGGCGCTTCAGCGAATACACCACGTCGTCGGCGGTCAGCGACTTGCCGTCGTGGAAGGTGACGCCCTTGCGCAGCTTGACCGTCCAGGTCTTGGCATCGCCCGATTCCACGCTCTCGGCCAGCTCCATCTGCGGGATGCCGTTCTGGTCCAGCGTGGTCAGGCGGTTGTAGAAGGCGCAGCAGCGGACATAATCGGTGGACAGCGACGCCTTGGCCGGATCCAGCGTGTCGGCGGTCGAGGCCGACCAGCCGGCGGCCTTCAGCGCGCCGCCCTTCACCGGAGTCGCGGCCAGCGCCATGCCGGCGCGGCCCAGGACGAGGTCGGCAGCCGCCAGCGACACCCCGCCGGCCAGCAGCATCTTCAACAGGTCGCGGCGGCTGGCCCCGCGCCGGATGGCGCTTTCGACCATGCTGTCGTCGGCCCCGGTCCAGTTTTTGGGGCTCCAGTTTTGGAGAGTCCGGGTTTCAGGCGTCTTGATCATGTCTGCCTCACTCTGTTCAGGATTGTTCGTTCGTTTCTTTTTTGCGCGCTCCGGTTTGGTCCGGTTACGCGGACGCCGTCTTCGGCTCTGCGGCCGCTGCGTCGACGGCGTCAGCCAGTTCCGCCATCGAGCAGAAATGGAAATCCGGTTCGGTGAACTCGGCGGGTTCGATGGTGCCGCCATAGCCCTTCTGGGCGTGCCGCCGCTGGATCCAGCAGTTGGTCATGCCGAGGCGGCGGGACACCCCGATGTCGTGATACTGGCTCTGGGCGACGTGCAGGATGTCGTCCTTGCTGCCGCCGTCGCGCTCGACGAAGTCGAACACCTGCTGGAAGAAGGCGGGGTTGGGCTTTTCGACGCCGGTGTCGTCGGCGGTGAAGCCGGCAAAGAACGGATCGCCCAGCTCGCGGGAGAAATGGGTGAAGGCCCAGCGCCGCGCGTTGGTCATCGCGATCAGCTTGTAGCGCTTGGCCAGACGCGCCAGGGCCTCCCGGCTGTCGGGGAAGCCGGCCCAGACCGCCGCGGACTCCCGCAGGCGTTCGCCGTACTGCGTGCCGGCGGGCAGCCCCAGCTTGGGCGCGATCACCGAATAGACGCGCGCCAGATCGTCGGGGAACAGGTCGGCTTCCGGGGCGTAGCGCGCCTCGCGGTAGAGGGTCAGCGCCGCCTCGCCGTCCACCTCGGTGCCGGCCTCCGCTGCGATTGCGGCGAGGCAGTCCTTGATGCCGGATTCGAAGTCGATCAGGGTGCCGACGACGTCGAAGGTCAGATATTTGAAGCTCGGCAAACTCTTGGTCAACGCACCATCTCCTCATCAAGGACCGCAGGGGAACCGTTCCGGTCCGGCGGGGCGTTTCAGGTCCGGCGGCAACGTCCGCCGGGATGTCTTTTCGGAGCCGGTCCCTCTTGAGCTGGCCTGGAGAGTCGGTCTTCTTCCCCTCCAGTGTGGTCCAAGGGTTGGGTGGGGGTCTCCGAATCTTCAGTGCTGGACAGCAGAAAATGCTGGATACGGAGGGATCTGCGGTTTTTTCCGCGGACACCCCTTTTTCGTCTAGCGCATCGCCCGGCGGACGTCCGGATCCTCCAGGGTCTGGTCGAGCGTCTGCGCCGTCCGCTCCAGGATCGCGTCGATGTCCTCGTCGGTGCAGCAGAGCGGCGGGGCATAGCCCAGCACGCCGTTGGCGAAGGCGCGGATCACCAGACCGTTGTTCCAGGCGCGGTCGAAAATCCGGCGCGACGGCTCGGCGGCGGCGGGCAGGGGGGTCTTGCGCTCCTTGTCGACCACCAGTTCGATGGCGGCCAGCATGCCGCGCCCGCGCACATCGCCGACCAGCGGATGGTCGCGCAGTGCGTGCAGCCCGGCCATCAGCCGTGCCCCGGCCCTGGCGCCGTTGGCGAGCAGGCTGTCCTCGTACAGGCGCAAGGCCGCCAGCCCCACCGCGGCACTGACGGGGTGGGCGGAGTAGGTGTAGCCATGGCCGACCGCGCTGCTGCCGGCGGCGTCCGCGATGGTATCGTACACCGCGTCCGACAGGAAGACCGCGCCCATCGGCACATAGCCGGAGGTCAGGCCCTTCGCCGTCGTCATCATGTCGGGGACCACGCCGTCGTCGCTACAGGCGAACAGCGGGCCGGTGCGGCCGAAGCCGGTGATGACCTCGTCGGCGACGAACAGGATGCCCAGGCTGCGGCAGCGGTCGCACATCGCCTTCATCCAGCCGTCGGGCGGCACCAGCACGCCGCCCGATCCCTGGATCGGCTCGGCATAGAAGGCGGCGACCCGCTCCGGTCCGCCGATCTCGGCGATCTTCGCGTCGAGGGCGGCGAGCGAGGCGGCGATGATCGCATCGGCATCGTCGCCCACCGGGTTGCGGTAGGCGTAGTGCGACGGAATCTTGTGCTGCCAGTCGAAAGGCACGCCGAAGCCGGCATGGAAGGCGGGAAGCGCGGTCAGGCCCGACCCGACGGTGGAGGAGCCGTGATAGCCCTGCTCGATGGAGATGAACTGGTCGCGCTGCGGCTGGCCCTTGGCCTGCCAGTAATAGCGGATGAAGCGGATGGTGCTGTCCACCGCGTCCGACCCGCCAAGCGTGAAATAGACATGGTTCAGGTCGCCGGGCGCCCGTTCGGCGAGTGCTGCGGCCAGACGGATCGCCGGTTCGCTGCCCAGCCCGAAATAGCCGGTGGCGTAGGGCAGTTCCTGCATCTGGCGGGTGGCGGCGTCGATGAGGCTCTGCTGGCCGTAGCCGGCGTTGACGCACCACAGGCCGGCGAAACCGTCGACCAGCCGGCGGCCGGCGGCGTCGGTGATCGTCGCCCCGGCGCCGGAGGCGATCACCCGGACGCCGGCCTTCTCATGGCCGCGGTACGAGGCGACGGGATGGACCAGATGGGCACGGTCGAGTTCGATCAGGGAATTGCTGAGCATGGTCCTCTCCGGATCAGCCGAGTGCCTGGCTGGCGAGCGCGAAAGTCGATAAGGGGGCGGGTGACGCGGCGGCTGTCGCTGGCGCCGGGCGGCGCATGGCGATGCCGCCGCCGACATGACGCAGACCGCAATCCGCCAGCCATGGGGCGAGGCGGGTGTCGGCGGTGGTGTCCACCCGCAGGAATTTGCCCGGATGCGCCGCGAGGATCGGGCCGATCAGGGCCTTGGCGCCGTCCGCGTCGGGGGCGACCACCGGGCCCACGACCTGCCCGCGGCCGAAATCGCGCAGAGCGGCGAAGCCGGCGGGGACGCCGTTCCGGCGCAGCAGCGTAAAGGACCCGACCCCGGCGATGCGCTCCAGCAGCGGGCGGCGGTCGGCGCCGAAGGCCTGGCGGTCGAGCGCGGCGATGGCCGCAAGCTCGTCGGTGCCGGCCGGGGCGACGTCCTCCGCCGTCACCGGCGGAACCGGACCGGCTTCGCCCTGGTGCTGGAGGACGGTGCCGACCTCGCGGAAGCCCAGCTTTTCATAGAGCGGCAACCCCTCGCTGGTGGCGACGAGGCGCAGGGGGTGGCCGTCCGCCAGCGCCATCGCCTCGTCCATCAGGCGGCGGCCGAGGCCCTGCCCGCGCCAGCCCTCGTCGACGATGACCATGTTGATGGTGGCGGCATCCTTGCCATAGGGCGTCATCAGGACGGTGCCGACCAATCGGCCCGACCCGGCATCCACGGCGACCAGCCCCCGGCTCAGCGACAGGAGCAGCGACCAGTCTTCCAGCCGGTGCGGCCATTGCGCCTGCCGCGACAGGGCGAGCGCATCGCCCAGATGCTTGGGCTCGAAGGCCGTGCAGTCGACCGCTCTCTTGGGAACCGTATTCTTGTTCATGGGCAGTCCTTTCACCCTCTGCCTCCAAGAGTGTGCGCAGCGGCCCCGGACGTTTGTCTGAAGGCGATACCCGCCGCGACATCTTTCACCTTTGCTCCGGCAGCCCGCCGCATCTTATGCCGCGAGGATGGCGGACGAACCGGCGGACGGGGCATCCATCCCCCGTTCCGGGCGCCCCGGCGCCGTTCCGCCCCCAACCAAATGCTGAGGGCCGAGACGGAAACGAAACTTTGTGCTTTCGCGCCGGGCAATTCGGTCAGGCCCGGCTTCACGGCGACGGTAGGATCATGGGGCAGGGCCGGCGGCGTCTTATCGCCAATTCGGCTCACTCCAATTCGCCCCCTCCCACGTCGTTCCATCCCAAGGATGCAGCCATGAGCCAGTTCCGGCCGAAATACGTCACCTTCGATTGCCACGGCACGCTGATCAACTTTCAGATGGCCGAAGCGGCGCGCGACCTGTACGGGTCGATCCTCGACGAGGCGCGGATGACGGAGTTCATCAAAAACTTCGCCGCCTACCGCCTCGACGAGATCATGGGCGCCTGGAAGCCCTATGCCGAGGTCGTGCACAATTCGCTGGAGCGCAGCTGCAAGCGCAACAACGTCGTCTTCCGCGACGAGGATGCGCGCATGGTGTACGAGCGGGTTCCCACCTGGGGTCCGCATGCCGACGTGCCGGCCGGCCTGGCCAAGGTCGCCAAGGAAATCCCGCTGGTCATCCTGTCGAACGCGATGAACGACCAGATTCCGTCGAACGTGGCGAAGCTGGGCGCGCCCTTCCACGCCGTCTACACCGCCGAACAGGCGCAGGCCTACAAGCCGCGCTTCCAGGCGTTCGAATACATGTTCGACATGCTCGGCTGCGGGCCGGAAGACATCCTGCACTGCTCCTCCTCCTTCCGCTACGACCTGATGTCGGCGCACGATCTGGGGATCCGCAACAAGGTGTGGGTCAACCGCGGCCACGAGCCGGCCAACCCCTATTACGGCTATGTCGAGATTTCCGACATCTCCGGGCTGCCCGGCGTGGTCGGTCTGTAAGGGGCGGAACTTTCAAGGTTCGGGCTGCAACGACAAGGACCCAGGTCATGAAATTCGTCTCCTACTGGCACGACACCGCTCCGGCCTTCACAGGCGGGGCCGAAGGAACCGTCGAGGGCCATTACGACGTCGCCATCGTCGGAGGGGGGTTCACCGGCCTGGGTGCCGCCCGCCAGCTCGCCAAGGCCGGGGCGCGGGTGATCGTGCTGGAGGCGGACCGCGTCGGCGGCGGCGCTTCGGGCCGCAACGGCGGCCACCTCAACAACGGTCTGGCGCACAGCTTCATCGCTGCCAAGACCGCGCTGGGGACGGAGCGTGCCGTCGCCCTCTACCGCGCCTTCGACCAGTCCATCGACACGCTGGAGGCGTTGATCGCCGAAGAGGGGATCGACTGCAGCTTCCGCCGCGCCGGCAAGCTGAAGCTGGCCTCCAAGCCGGCGCATTTCGACGCCATCGCCCGCAACTTCGAGGTGGTGCACCGCGAGGTCGATCCCGACACGGCCCTGCTGACCGCCGAAGAGCTGAAGGGAGAGGTCGGCTCGCCCTTCTTCGGTGCGATGCTGTCGCGTAAGAGCGCCATGATGCATATGGGCCGCTTCGTGGTCGGGCTGGCCGACGCCGCCAAACGGCACGGTGCGGTGCTGGTCGAAAACGCGCCGGTCGGCGCCATCGCCCGCACGGGCGACCGCCACACGCTGACCACGCCGCGCGGCACGGTCACCGCCAAGGAGGTGCTGGTCGCCACCGGCGCCTACACCACGCCGAATTTCAGCCATTTCCGCCGCCGCATCATCTCGGTCGGCAGCTTCATCATCGCCACCCGCCCGCTCAGCGACGGCGAGATCGCATCGGTGGTGCCGGGCAACCGCACCTATGTCACGTCGATGAACATCGGCAACTACTTCCGCCTGTCGCCCGACCGGCGGCTGATCTTCGGTGGTCGCGCCCGCTTCTCGGCGACGTCCGACCAGCAGTCCGACGCCAAGAGCGGGGCGATCCTGCGCGCGAGCCTTGCAAGGATTTTCCCGCAGATCGCCAGCATCGACATCGATTACTGCTGGGGCGGGCTGGTGGACATGACCAGCGACCGCTACCCGCGCGCCGGCTACCAGGACGGGCTGTGGTACGCCATGGGCTATTCAGGCCACGGGGCGCAGCTGTCGACCCATCTCGGCATGACCATGGCCGACGCGATCCTGGGACGCGAGGACCGGAACCCGCTGAAGGGCTTGTCCTGGCCCGCCGTCCCCGGCCATTTCGGCAAGCCCTGGTTCCTGCCGCTGGTCGGGCTGTATTACAAGGCGCTCGACCGCATCCAGTGATTGGCGGGAAGAGTTAAAAAAATGCCCGGCAGGAGCGAAACGCTCCCGCCGGGCTTTTGCTGTTTGTCGAGTGTCACCCCAGCCCGCCGATGTGGAAGGTTTTCAGCTCCAGATACTCTTCGATGCCGACCTGTGCGCCTTCGCGGCCCAGGCCGGACTGCTTGACGCCGCCGAAGGGGGCGACTTCGGTGGAAATCGCGCCGGTGTTCAGCCCGATCATGCCGGCCTCCAGCGCCTCTCCGACCCGCCAGGACCGCGCGAGGTTCTGCGTGTAGAAATAGGCGGCCAGCCCGAACGGCGTCGCGTTGGCCAGCGCGATGGCCTCCTCCTCCGTCTCGAAGCGGAACAGCGGGGCCACCGGGCCGAAGGTCTCCTCATGCGCCAGCAGCATGTCGGTGGTGGCGCCGGTCAGCACCACCGGGGCGACATATTGCGCACCCTTCGCCGCGACGGCGGAAGAGGCGATGCTGGCCCCCTTGGACACCGCATCGGCGACGTGGCGCTCGATCTTGGCGACGGCGGCTTCGTTGATCATCGGGCCGATGGCGACGCCCGGCTCCAGCCCCGATCCCACCCGCATGGCGTTGACGCGGGCGACCAGCCGGTCGCGGAACGCCTCGTAGACGCCCGACTGCACCAGGATGCGGTTGGCGCAGACGCATGTCTGCCCGCCGTTGCGGAACTTGGAGAGGATGACACCCTCCACCGCCTGGTCCAGATCGGCGTCGTCGAACACGATGAAGGGCGCGTTGCCGCCCAGCTCCAGGCTCAGCCGCTTGATGCCGTCGGCGGCCCCGCGCATCAGCAGAGAGCCGACGCGGGTGGAGCCGGTGAAGGAGATCTTGCGGACGGTCTCGTTCGCCAGAAGCTCCTCGCCGATGGCCTCCGGCCGGCCGGTCAGGATGTTGACCACGCCGGCCGGGATGCCGGCGCGTTCGGCAAGCACGCCCAGCGCCAGCGCCGAATAGGGCGTGAAGTCCGACGGCTTGATGACCACGGTGCAGCCGGCGGCCAGCGCCGGGGCGACCTTGCGGGTGATCATGGCGTTGGGGAAGTTCCACGGCGTGATGATGCCGCAGACCCCGACCGGCTCCTTCAGCACGACGATGCGGCGGTCGGGGGTGGGGGAGGGGATGGTGGTCCCGCCGATCCGCCGCGCCTCCTCGGCGAACCATTTGACGAAGGAGGCGCCATAGCGGATTTCGCCGCGCGCCTCGTCCAGCGGCTTGCCCTGCTCCAGCGTCAGGATGCGCGCCAGATCCTCCAGATTCTCGATCATCAGCGCGTGCCAGCGCTCCAGCAGCGCGGCACGGTCGGCATGGGTGCGCCGCTTCCAGGCCGGGTAGGCTTCGGCCGCGGCGGCGATGGCGTCGCGGGCGTCGGTTCCGTCCATGTCGGGAACGCTGCCGAGGGTGCCGCCGGTCGCCGGGTTCTGGACGCCGATGGTCCGGCCGGCAGCCCCGTCGCACCAGCGGCCGCCGATCAGCCCCCGTTCGCGGAACAGGGAGGAGTCCGTCAGGTGATGGATCATGGTCTTGTGTTTTCCGCTGCGTGTGGGTGGCGAGGGGACCGGCGTTACGACAGGGCCGACAGCACGGCGGCGGTGATCGCGTCCGTCCTGTCCTTGCCGGGAACGGTGCCGATGCCGCGGCCGGTGGTGTCGCCCAGTGCGGCCATCACGCGGTCGGCGGCGGCCTTTTCCCCCAGATGCTCCAGCATCATGGCGCCCGACCAGATGGCGGCGATGGGGTTGGCGATGCCGAGATGGGCGATGTCGGGGGCCGAGCCGTGCACCGGCTCGAACATCGACGGCGCCTTGCGGTCGGGGTTCAGGTTGGCCGAGGCGGCGAAGCCCAGCCCGCCCTGGATCGCCGCCCCCAGATCGGTGAGGATGTCACCGAACAGGTTGGAGGCGACGACCACGTCCAGGCTTTCCGGCGCGGTCACCATGCGCGCCGCCATGGCGTCGACGTGATAGCTCGTCACCTCGACATCCGGATGTTCGGCGGCCAGCTGCCGGGTGATCTCGTCCCAGAACACCATCGAGTATTTCTGCGCGTTCGACTTGGTGACGGAGGCCAGCTTGCCGCGCCGGGCGCGGGCCTGGGCGAAGGCGAAGCGCAGGATGCGCTCCACCCCCATGCGGGTGAAGACACCGGTCTCCACCGCAACCTCCTGCGGCGTCCCCTGATGGATGCGCCCGCCGGCGCCGGCATATTCGCCTTCGGTGTTCTCGCGGATGCACAGGATGTCGAAGCCGCCGCGGCGCAACGGACCCTCCACCCCCGGCAGCAGCCGGTGCGGGCGGACATTGGCATACTGGTCGAATGCCTTGCGGATCGGCAGCAGCAGCCCGTGCAGCGACACCGCGTCCGGCACCTCCGCCGGCCAGCCGACGGCCCCCAGCAGGATGGCGTCGTACTTGCGCAAGCTGTCGATGCCGTCGGCCGGCATCATCACGCCGGTTTCCTTGTAATGGGCGCAGGACCAGGGCAGTTCGGTGCCGGTCAGCGCGAAGCCCGACTGCGTCGCCACGGCCTGCAACACCTCCCAGGCCGCGTCGACCACGGGATGCCCGATGCCGTCGCCCTTGATGATCGCAATGTTGTGGGTCTTCATCGAACGTCCCCTGTCTTTTTGATTGGATTACAGGCCGATCAGCACGCTTTTGCTGCGGCGGTTGGCGAGATAGGCCTCGCGTCCCAGATCCTTGCCGATGCCGGAGCGCTTGTAGCCGCCGGTCGGCAGGATGTGGTCGCGCGAACGGCCATAGCGGTTGACCCACACCGTTCCGGCCTGGAGCCGCCGGGTCAGCCGGAGGGCCCGCGACAGGTCGCGGGTGTAGAGGCCGGCGGCCAGCCCATAGGTGGGATGGTCGGCCAACGCCATCGCCTCCTCCTCGCTGTCGAAGCTCTGCACCGTCAGCACCGGGCCGAAAATCTCCTCCACCACGGCGGGGGAGGTCTGTTCGACCCCGGCCAGCAGGGTCGGCGCGTAGAAATACCCCTCCGCGTCCATCGGGCAGCCGCCGGTCAGGCACTCCACCGCCCCGGTCAGCGACGCCGAGACGATGGAATGGATGCGGGCGCGCTGCCGTTCGGAGATGATAGGGGAATAGCGCGTCTCCGCGTCCCAGGTCGGGCCGGGGCGGACGGCGCGCATATGGCCCAGGATCCGTTCGACCAACGGTTCGGCCGCGCCGGCCTCGACCAGCAGGCGGGACCCGGCGACGCAGGCCTGTCCGGCGTTGGACAGGACGCTGGTGGCGATGGCCGCCGCCGCCTTGTCGAGGTCGGCGTCGGCGAAAACGATTTGCGGGCTCTTCCCGCCCAGTTCCAGCGTCATCGGCTTGACGCCGCTGCGGGCGATGTCGGCCATGATCGCCGAGCCCGCCGCCGTCGATCCGGTGAAGCTGACCTTGGCGATGCCGGGATGACGGGTGATGGCTGCGCCGGTGGTCGGGCCGTCGCCCTGGACGATGTTGATCAGCCCGGCGGGAACCCCCGCCTTCACCGCCAGCTGCGCCAGCAGGACGGTGGAGAAGGGCGTCATCTCCGACGGCTTCAGCACCACCGCGTTGCCGGCGGCCAGCGCGGGGCCGAGCTTCCAGCCCGCCATCGACAGCGGGAAGTTCCACGGCGTGATGGCGCCGACGACGCCGTAGGGCTCCGTCATCACCATGCCGAGGCTGCCGTCGTCGGTGGGGACGAGGTCGCCGCCCTCCTTGTCGGCGAATTCGGCGAAGAAGCGGATCTGCTCGGCGGTGACCGCCACGTCGCCGGCCACCAGCTGGCCGACCGGGCGGGTGGAGGACAGCGCCTCCACCTTCGCCAGGGTCTCCGCCTCCTCCTCGATCAGGGCGGCCCAGCGCTGGAGCACGGATGTGCGCTCCCGCGGGCGCAGGCCGCCCCAATTGCTGGATTTCAGCGCCGCCTGCGCGGTCGCGACCGCCTGGTCGACGAGGTCGGCCGAGGCGACCGGGCAGTCGGCATAGGCCCGGCCGTCCGATGGGCGGTGCATCGGCAGCCGGGGCAGCCCGTCCTCCGCCGGGATCAGGCGGTCACCGATGAAATGACCGTTCGGCAGCGGCAGGCGGTCCGGATCGAAGGACAGGCTCATGACGGCCCCTCAGGCGATGGTGACGTAGATCTTGCGGACCGTCTCGATGGTCTTCCACACGCCGGTGAAGCCCGGCTTCATGACGAAGCTGTCGCCCGCCCGGTAGACCACCGGCTCGCCGGCGTCCGGGGTGATTTCGACCACGCCGGACAGGATGTGGCAGAACTCGAAGGTCTCGCCCTTGATCGACCGGGTTTCGCCCGGCGTGGCTTCCCAGACGCCGGTCTTGACCGTGTCGTCCTTGGCGGCGTCCTGCGCCCAGGTCTTGAAGGCGGGCGATCCGGCGATCAGCCGGTCCGGCATCGGGGTCGATTCACGCGGGGCGAAGGTCGGGGCGGTGTCGATGGTCTTCAGCAGCGACATGAGAACTTCCTTGATCGATGAGCGGCCGTGCCGCGGGAGGGGTGTCGGGCAGCCGTGTCAGTAGCCGCGCCGCCGGTCGACCAGACCGACCGGGTCCTGCCCAGCGAAATGCCGGCGCAGATTGGCGATGACCGCCTGGGCGGCGCTTTCCGGCTGGGTGATGCTGGCGATGTGCGGGGTCAGCACGATGTCGGGATGGGTCCAGAAGGGATGGTCGGCCGGCAGCGGCTCGGGCTCGGTCACATCGACCATCGCGGCGGACAGGTGGCCCGTGTCGAGCGCGTCCAGCAGGGCGGCATGGTCCAGCTGCGGACCGCGCCCGGTGTGGATCAGCGCAGCCCCCTTTGGCAGCTTCGCCAGCAGATGCTTGTCGAGGAAGCCGCGGGTGTCGGGCGTCAGCGGCAGCAGGACGATCAGGATGTCGGTTTCGCCCAGCATCCTGTCGAGCCCGTCCGCGCCATGATGGCAGGTCACACCGTCGAGTTCGCGTGGCGAGCGGCTCCATCCCGACAGCGGGAAGCCGAAGGGTTTCAGCCGCTCCAGCACCGCCTGCGCCAGCACCCCCAGCCCGAGCACGCCGATCCGGCGCTGTGCCGCCTGCGGCTGGGGCAGGGGGCGCCAGAGGCAGTCCCTCTGCTGCGCACGGTAGGCCGGCATCTGGCGATGCAGGGTCAGCACGGCCAGTGTGGCGTATTCCTGCATCATGCGGACGATGCCGTCATCCACCATGCGGACGACCTTCACATGGTCGGGCAGGGCGGTCATGGTGAACTGGTCGACCCCGGCGCCGATGGAGAAGACGATCTCCAGATTGCGGTAGCGGGCTAGGTTCGCCGGGATGGTCCAGGTGATCAGGTAGCGCACCGCATCCGGATCGACGCTGGCCGGGTCCATCGAAAAGGGG
Source organism: Azospirillum sp. UENF 112521 (assembly GCF_058780665.1). Classification (NCBI taxonomy): domain Bacteria; kingdom Pseudomonadati; phylum Pseudomonadota; class Alphaproteobacteria; order Rhodospirillales; family Azospirillaceae; genus Azospirillum; species Azospirillum sp. UENF 112521. Next base: position 58,034 of record NZ_JBSNCI010000007.1, on the reverse strand, counting down.
AGATCCGGCAGCGCGCGGGCGAAGGCCTCTGCGAAGATCGCGCCGCGCACGGCATCCGAATTGAACAGGAAGGTCATTGGAACCCTTTTGGCGGTGCGCAGAAGGCGATGCGTGGCCGATGCCGGCGGCGGTCAGAGACGGCAGCGCTGGCCCAGCGCCTCGATCATCGACTGGCAGGCGTGCAGCTCCTCGACGAGGATGTGCTCGTTGGGACGGTGGGCCCGCGCGATGTCGCCGGGGCCGCAGATGATCGCGTCGATCCCGGCGGTCTGGTACAGGCCGGCCTCCGTGCCATAGCTGACGGCCGCCTGCGGTTCCCGGCCGGTCAGCTCCTCCAGCAGACGGGCAAGCGGCGAGCGGGCGGCCAGGAACAGGGCGGGATAGGCGCTGGTCTGCGTCCAGTCGACGGCGAAGCCGCGCTCCTCCAGCCGCAGCGCCGCCTCGCGCACCGGCTCCAGCAGGGCGACGGGATCGACCCCGGCGATGGCGCGGGCCTCGAATTCGGCGGTGCAGCTGTCGGGGATGACGTTCACCGCCAGCCCGCCCTGGAGGGTGCCGGCCTGAAGCGAGGAATAAGGCGGCTCGAAGACCGAATCCAGCGGGCCTTCGCTCAGGCGGCCGGCCTGGGCGACGGCGGCGGTCAGCGCGTCGGCCATGGCATGGATGGCGTTCAGCCCCTGGTCGGGGCGGGAGGAATGGCCGGACCGCCCGCGGACGGTCAGCCGCGCCGACGCCTTGCCCTTGTGGGCGCGGACGGCGCGCAGGCCGCTCGGCTCCCCGACGATGACGCCCAGCGGCGGTGCGCACAAATCGGGCAGATGCGGCAGAAGATGCGGCGCGCCCTGGCAGCCGGCCTCCTCGTCGTAGGTGAAGGCCAGATGGATCGGCCGGGCGAGCGGGGCGGCGGTCAGGGCCGGCAATGCCGCCAGCGCCGCCGCGATGAAGCCCTTCATGTCCGAGGTGCCGCGCCCGTAAAGCCGGTTGCCGTCGGTGCGCAGCCGGAACGGGTCGCCAGTCCATTCGGGTTCGGTGGCGGGCACCACGTCCATGTGGCCGGACAGCACATAGCCCGGAACCATCGCCGGGCCGATGGTGGCGAACAGGTTGAAGCGGTCGCCCTCCGGTCCCGGCAGAACCCGGACGCGGACGCCTGCGGCCTCCAGAATGCCGCGGATGCCGTCGACGATGGCGCCGTTGGGGGTTCCGACGACGGAGGGAAAGGCGATCAGATCCTTCAGGATGTCGGTCACGGTCATGACGGCTTCACCTTGTCCCCATGCTGCGCGCCGTGTGGCGCGGGGAGTCGTTGCGGGTTCGCTGCTGTGTTGCGGAGAGGGGCGCCGGCGTGGCGGCGGTGGCAGCTACGATCTTATCCGGCCGCCGCTCCATTCCGTGCCGAATGCATGGGCGATTTGGTTGATTGTTGTGCCGACCCGGTGCTTTGCGGTGAATTGTGCGGCGGCTGCTCCGGTAATCTCGGGGAGCGCTGGATGGTACAGGCGTGCCGGTTGACCCAAGGGAGCACTGCCTGACGTTATGAAAAATTCGGGGAGGAGCAAGCGTTGAGCGAGAGCGGCATAGAGGACGGGGCGTTACCGGGCTCCCTGACCGTCGACGCCTTCGACATGCGGGTGGCCGACATCGCCGACATCGACCTTGAGCGCCTGCACGCGCTGTCGATCTCGGTCGGCTGGCCGCATCGCGCGGAGGACTGGCAGTTCGTACGCGAGGTCGGGCACGGCTTCGTCGCTCTCGACGAGATCGACCGTGTCCTGGCATCGGCGATGTGGTTTCCCCACGGCGACGATTTCGCGACCATCGGCATGGTCATGACCTCGCCCCGGCTGCAAGCGCTGGGTGTCGGCGACTGGTTGATGAAGCGGGTGCTGTCGGCGTCGGCGGGACGGACCTACCGGCTCAACGCCACCCGTGCGGCGCTGGCGCTCTACCGCTCGCTCGGCTTCATCGGCCACCGGACCGTGTTCCAGTGCCAGGGAGAGGCGCGCAGGAGCGACCGTGCCGCGCCGATGCCCGCTTCCGCGCAGGCGGTGCGGCGGCTGGAGGCGGCGGATCTCGCGGCGGTGACGGCGCTGGACGAACGTGCCTTCGGACTCTCGCGGGCCGGGCTGATGGCGCGGCTGTTCGAACAGTCGGTCGGCTATGGCCTGGAGCGCGACGGCGCCCTGGTGGCTTTCGCCCTCTGCCGCCCCTTCGGCCGCGGGCATGTCGTCGGTCCGGCGGTCGCCGGGACGGACGAGGATGCGATTGCCGTGGTCCAGCCCCATGTGGACGAACATGACGGCCGTTTCCTGCGCTTGGACACCCATCTGGACGAAGGGCCCTTCCCGCTGTTCGTCGCCCGGTCGGGTTTGCGGATTCACGACACGGTGCTGACCATGTCGCTGGGCGCGCCGCTGACCGATCCGTCGACGCGGGCGCCGGACCGTCCCGTCACCTATGCGCTCGCCACCCAGGCCCTGGGTTGAGCCGCCACCCGCTTCATGAACAAGGATGCGCCGATCATGCCGGGACAGACGCCGGACCCCTCCGCCGGCTCTCACTCCGACTCCGTGCCCGAACCGGTCCCCGACCCTTTTCCCGTTTCATCCTCGTCCGGCAACGGCGCCGGGATCATGCTCCGGCTGGTGTCGGCCGGGCTGTTCGTCGTGATGTCGCTGTTCGTCCGGCTGGCGTCGGCCGAGGCGCCGGTCGGGCAGATCGTTTTCTTCCGCAGCGCCTTCGCGATCCCACCGATCATCGCCTATCTGATGTGGCGCCGGCAGTTTCCGTCGGCCCTTCGGACGCGGCAGCCGGTCGGGCACCTGAAGCGCAATTTCTATGGCGGCATGGCGATGGTGCTCTCCTTCGTCTCGCTGGCCTATCTGCCGCTGGCGCTGGCGACCGCGCTGGGCTTCCTGGCTCCGCTGCTCGCAGTGCCGGCCGCCATGCTGTTCCTGCGTGAACGGCCGGGTGCCGTGGCCATCGGCGCAGCGCTGGTCGGCTTCGCCGGCGTGGTGCTGATGCTGGTGCCGGCCTTTGAAGGGCCGACGCCGGACCACGGCACCCTCATCGGGGTTGCGGCCGGGCTGGCGATGGCATTCGCCACCGCGGCGGGCCGGGTCCAGATCAAGACGCTGACCGCGACCGAGGCGCCGGGGACCATCGCCTTCTACTTCGCCCTCCTGTGCGCGCTCGGCGGTCTGGCGAGCTGGCCGTTCGGCTGGGTCACCCCCAGCGGGCTGTCCCTGGCCTGCCTGATCGGGGCGGGCATCTCCGGCGGGCTGGCGCACATCACCATGACGGAAGCGATGGCCCGCGCGTCGGTGTCGACCCAGGCGCCCTTCGACTACACCGCCATGCTGTGGGCGCTGATCCTCGATGCGGCGATCTTCGGCGTGCTGCCGTCGCCGGTCAGCCTTGCCGGCGCCTTCGTCATCGCCGCCTCGGCCCTGGTGATCCCCCTGGCTGGCCGGTTCCATGCCCGGTCCGCCGCTCTGGACCCCGCCCGCTGAGAAGCGGGCGGGTGCGGCCCTGTCAGGCTTGTGCCACCTGAACGGCAGCGGATTGGAAACGGCCGATGCGGAAGTCGTGCAGCGGCGTTTCGCTGTGCCCGGTGGCGATGATCTCCGCCATCACGTCGCCGACGCCGGGGCCGAGCTGGAAGCCGTGGCCGCTGAAGCCGAAGGCGTGGAACAGTCCGGGCGTCGTCGCCGATGCCCCCATGACCGGCAGCCTGTCGGCGACGTAGCCCTCGCAGCCCGACCAGGTGCGGATCACCGTGACGTCGGCCAGCGCCGGCAGCAGCCGGACCAGGGCACGCAACTGTCCGGGCAGCCGTGCCGGATCGGCCCTGGCATGGCCGGGATCGAGCGCCACCGGCACCCGCTCGGCCCCACCGCCGAAGACGATGTTGCCGCGTTCCACCTGACGAAGATAACCGTCCCCGCCGGCGCGCGACCACATGCCGACCACCGGCAGGATCCGGTGCGGCAGCGGTTCGGTCACGCCCATCTGCGGCCCATAGGCCGCCATCGGCACGCTTTCGCCGAAGCGGGCGGCGATGGTCGCGCCCCAGGCCCCGGCGGCGTTCAGCAGGCACTCCGCGGTGAAGCGGCCCCGATGCGTCGCGGCTTCGAAGCCCGACGCGGTGGCGGAGACGTCCACCGGCCCGCACTCCTCGACGATCTCCGCCCCCAGACGGCGGGCGGCGTCGGCGAAGGCGGGGGCGATCAGGCGGGGGTTGCCGCTGCCGTCCTGCGGCGAGAAGGACGCGGCGATGGCGCCCGGCCCCAGGCCGGGGAAGCGGCGGCGGATCTCCGGCGGCGACAGCTCGTCCAACTCCAGCCCCCAGGGCCGCGCGTCGGCGATGTAGCGGCGCATGTCGGCCAACCCGTCCTCGTCGAACACCAGCCGCAGATGGCCGGTGGCGCGGAACTCGACATCCCGCCCCAGCAGCCGCTCCGCCTCCCCCCACAGCGCGCGCGAGCGGTGGGCGAGCGGCAGTTGCGGCAGATAGCGCCCGGTGCGGCGGATGTTGCCGAAGGACGCCACCGTGGCGCCGGTGCCGACGCGGTTGCGCTCCAGCAGCGTGACGGACAGGCCGCGCCGGGCCAGGAAAAAGGCGGCGGCCGATCCGATCAATCCGCCGCCCAGCACGATAACCCTCATCGACCTCTCCCGCATGCGGGCGGACATGGCTCCGCCCCACCGGTCAGGCTGCCGGGCATGGCCGGGCGGGTCAAAGACCGGTTCGGCAGGATCCCATAAGGCCGGGCTATGGGAGTGCCGGCTTGTGGAGCGCAATGCATAAGCCCGCCTTATGTGTGTGCATTCAATGGGTCTTGGATCGCCCCAGGCCCGCCATGTCAGCTTTTCCCCCGGATCGGACACAGACTGACTTGTCGGGAGGAGCGGAGATGGACGGTGGCATGGGTGAGGCCGACTGGAAGGTCGGCGTCGACATCGGCGGGACATTCATCGATTTCTGCGCGCTGGAGACCCGGTCGGGGCGGGTGGCCTCGCTGAAGGTGCTGACGACGCCGGACGATCCCGGCGCGGAGCTGATGACGGGCCTGACCCTGCTGGCCGAGCGCGAGGGGCTGGACCCGCGCGCCGTCACCCGCTTCGTGCATGGCACGACGGTGGGCATGAACACGGTGATCCAGCGCAAGGGCGCGCCGCTGGCGCTGCTGACCAATGCGGGGTTCGAGGATGTGATCGAACTCGCCCGGCTGCGCATGCCGGACACCTATTCGCTGTTCTGTTCTCGCCCCGACCAGCTGGTCGCCCGCGACATGGTCTTCGGCATTCCCGCCCGGCTGCGCTCAGACGGGACGGAACGGCAGGCCCCCGACATGGCGGCCGTCGCCGATGCCGTCGCCGCCGTCAAGGCCAAGGGAGCGATGGGCGTGGTCGTCTCCTTCCTGCATTCCTGGCGCGACGATGCCCACGAAACCGCGGTGAAGCAGGAGGTCGCCCGGCTGGCTCCGGAGCTGTTCGTCTTCACCTCCGCCGAGGTCTGGCCGGTGATCCGCGAATATGAGCGGACGACGACCGCGATCCTGAACGCCTATGTCCATCCCCGGATTTCCGGCTACCTCTCGGCGCTGGAAGGGCGTCTGGCCGGGCGCGGGGTGCCGGCCCGCCCGCTGCTGACCAAGTCCAACGGCGGCGTGATGAACGCGGCGGAGGGCAAGCGGGCCTGCGTCCACATGCTGCTGTCCGGTGCCGCCTCCGGGGTGAACGGGGCGGCGTGGCTGGCCCGGCAGGCGGGGGAGCCGCGCATCCTGACGCTCGACATCGGCGGCACCTCGGCCGATTTCGCCCTGATCGTCGACGGTCAGGCCCAGTTCGGCGTCGGCGAGATGATCGGCGAGTTCCCGCTGCACATCCCGTCGGTGTCGGTCAGCTCCATCGGCATCGGCGGCGGGTCGATTGCCAGCGTCGACGGGCAGGGCGTGCTGCGCGTCGGGCCGGACTCCGCCGGTTCGACGCCGGGTCCGGCCTGCTATGGCCGTGGCGGCGAGTGGGCGACGGTGACCGACGCGATGGTGGTGTGCGGCTGGCTCGGCCACAGCCAGATGGCCTACGGGCAGCTGCGGATGGATGCCGGCCTCGCCCGTGCCGCCGTCAAGCGGCTGGCCGACGAGCTGTTCCGCTCGGTGGAGGCGACCGCCCAGGCGATCCTCGACGTCGCGGTGTCGGAGATGTTCGCGGAGGTCGAGAAGATGGCGGCACGGGCCGGCGTCGATGTGCGGGACTTTGCGCTGATGCCCTTCGGCGGCGGCGGTCCGATGCTGGGCGTGTTCCTGGCGCGCGAGCTGGGGATGCCGCGCGTCGTGGCTCCGCGCTGGCCGGGCGTGGTGTCGGCGCTGGGCGGTCTGGTCGCCGACCTGCGCGGCGATTTCGTCCGCACCCTGTTCGCCGACCTTTCTCCCGGCCTGATGCCGGCGCTGCGCGAAGCCTTCGCCGCGATGGGCAGGGAAGGGCGCGACTGGCTGGCGGCGCAAGGCCATTCGGGTGCCGCCGAGCTGAGGATCGTCGCCGACATGCGCTATGCCGGCCAGAGCTACGAGATCGAGACGGCGCTGAATCCCGAATGGCTGGACGGCAGCAATCCGGGCGCAATCGCCGACGCCTTCCACGCGGCGCATGCCCGGCTTTACGATTTCCACGACCCCGATGGGCGGATCGAGATCGTCAACCTGCGCCTGTCCGCCATCGGCAACGGCCCGGCCCTGCAGTTCCCGACCGCGCCGGAGGAACCGCATCCTGCCTCGGCGGAGCGCAGCGTGCCGGTCTTCACCGGCGGCGTCATGACTCCGGTCGGGCTGTACAGGCGCGCGGACTTGCAGGCCGGCGCCCGGTTCGAGGGACCGGCCATCGTCGCACAGGAGGACACCACCTTCGCCATCCCGGCCGGGACCGCGGCCCGCGTCGATGCGCATCTCAACCTCCACCTGACCTTTGCGGAGTGACCGCCGTGTTCGACAAGATGAAGCTTCAGGTGCTGGCGAACCACGCGCGGTCGGCGGCCGAGAACATGGCCCACACGCTCCAGCGCACCGCCCACTCCGCCTTCGTCAAGGAGACGGAGGATTTCACCGTCATGCTGCTGAACCGCCGGGGCGAGACCTTCGGCGTGCCGATGGAGCTGGGGGCGACCTGGTATCCCGGCCTGACCTATGGCCGCGCCATCGCCATGATCGATGACTACCGGCCCGGCGACGTCGCTTTCACCAACGACCCCTATTCCGGCTTCGTCGCCACCCACGCCCCCGACACCCATCTGTGGAAGCCGGTTTTCTATGACGGGGAGATCATTGCCTGGACCGGCGGGCACATCCACAACACCGACATGGGCGGCGCCGTCCCGGCCTCGCTGTCGCGGGCGCTGACCGAAATCCACCAGGAGGGCATCCGCTTTCCGCCGATGAAGCTGGTCCGCGACGGGGTGTTCGACGAGCAGATCCTGCGGATCATGATCACCAACGTCCGCAAGCCCGACCTGAACATCGGCGACATCAAGGCGCTGGTCGGCGCGCTCAACACCGGGGAGCGCAAGATCCTCGCCATGGTGGAGAAGTTCGGCAAGACCGCCTTCCTCGACGGCGTCGACGCCCTGCTCGACCATGCCGAGGCGCAGGCGCGAGACATCCTGCGGGCGATGCCCGACGGGCGGTGGGAGTTCGCCGACTATGCCGACGAGGATTCGGTCAACGCCAACCCCTGCCGCCTGAAGCTGACCCTGACGATCCGGGGTGACGAGGCGGTGCTGGACTTCACCGGTTCGGACCCGCAGCTGGCGTCCTCGCTCAACGTGCCGTCGGGCGGCGATCCCCGCCACACCATCCTGCTGGTCGGCGTCTATTACGTCCTCTACACCCTCGATCCGAAAATCCTGCTGAACACCGGTCTGACCCGGCCCTTCACCTGCATCACCCCGGAAGGGACGGTGCTGAACCCGTCCTTCCCGGCGGCGGTGGGGATGCGGTCGCTGACCTGTGCGCGGCTGCGCTCCGTCATCTTCGGTGCCTTTTCTCAGGCGGTGCCGGAGCGGCTTCCGGCGGCCCCGGCCGGCAACAACTGCATCGTCAACGTGATGACCACCGACGAGCGGACCGGCAACCGCATCATCGCTGCGGTGAACCCGGTGGTCGGCGGCGGCGGCGGCATGCCGCACCGCGACGGCACCAACGGGTCGGGCGCCGACGCCGCCTATCTGAAGAACACGCCCATCGAGATCACCGAGATGGAAACCCCGGTGGAGTTCGTCCGCTACGGGCTGGCAGCCGACAGCGGTGGGGCCGGGCGCTGGCGCGGCGGTCTCGCCACCCACATGGCCTTCCGCGTCTTCTCCCCCGACACCCGGATCACCGCGCGCAACCGCGACCGCGGCTTCTTCCGCCCCTGGGGCGTGCTGGGCGGCCGGGCGGCCGGGCTGTCGGACATGGTGGTCAATCCCGGCAGGCCGGGCGAAAAGCGGCTGGGCAACATCGACACGGCGGTGCTGCAGCCGGGCGACGTGCTGGATATCCGTTCGGCCGGCGGCGGCGGCCGGGGCGACCCGTTCACGCGCGAATCCTGGCGGGTGGCCCAGGACGTGGCGCGCGGCTATGTCTCGGTGGAGGCGGCGGAGCGGGAGTATGGCGTCGTCATCCGCGACGGCGTGCTCGACCCGCAAGCCACCGACCAGCTGCGGGCGGACCGGCCGGCACCCGCCGGGCATTTCCATTTCGGACCGGAGCGCGAGGGCTACGAGCGGCAATGGACGCCGGACGCCTACGAGTTCCTGACGCGCACCCTCGCCGGCCTGCCGATCCACTGGCGCTTCTTCGCCAAGACGGAAATCTTCAGCCGCATGGCCGGCCGTGATGGTGCCGGCGGGGTTGAAGCCGCGCTGGCCGAGGTCTACGCCCGCTTCCCCGAAATGCCTCCCTCGAAGGCACTGGTCCGCGAGGCGGCGGAATGAGCGGGACGGCGGGGGGCCGGCTGGTCAGGCTGGCCGAGACGGGACGCGCCCCGGTCCGCTTCCTGCTGGATGGCGTGGAGCGTGTGGCGCTTGCCGGCGATACGGTGCTGACGGCGATCCTCACCAACGCCCCGGCGCTGCGGCAGGCGGAGTTCGGGCCGGAGCGGCGCGCTGGCTTCTGCCTGATGGGGGCTTGCCAGGATTGCTGGATCTGGCAGGAGCAGGGTGCCCGCATCCGCGCCTGCTCAACGCCGCTGGCCGAGGGCATGCGGCTGCTGACCCGGACGCGGGAGGATTGGCCATGACCGGGTTGGCTATGACGGAACCGAACCAGCCGCGCGTCGTGATCGTGGGGGCCGGGCCGGCCGGGATTCGGGCGGCGGAAACGCTGGCGGAGGCCGGTCTGCGCCCGACCGTGATCGATGAGGGGGCAAAGGCCGGCGGGCAGATCTACCGCCGTCCGCCCGACGGATTCACCCGCCCGCCCGGGCTGCTCTATGGCTCGCAGGCCGGCAAGGCGGTGGCGCTGCACGCCGCCTTCGACGGGCTGGCGGCGGCGGGCCGCATCGTCCATCTGCCGCGCCATTCCGTCGTTGCGCTTGCCGGCGGTGTGCTGCACGCGGTCGGTGACGGCGGAAGCCGCCGGATCGGCTACGACCGGCTGATCCTGGCGACCGGGGCGACCGACCGTCTGGCTCCGGTGCCGGGCTGGCAGGCTCCCGGCGTCTACAGTCTGGGCGCGATGCAGATCGCGCTGAAGGCCCAGGGCGTGGCGATGGGGCGGCGGATCGTGCTGGCCGGGTCGGGGCCGCTGCTGACGCTGCTGGCGACCCAATTGCTGAAGGCGGGGGCAGAGGTCGCCGCGGTCCTCGACACCGCCGGCCTGCGCGGCCAGATCGCCGCCGTCCCCGACCTCGCCGTCCGCCCGTCCTTCGCCCTGCAAGGGCTGACGATGCGGGCGCGGCTTGGGCGGCTCTACCATGCCGGCGTCGTTCTGGAGGGGATCGAGGCGACGGATAGCGGGGTAACGGACGGCGGGGTGACGGCGGTCCGCTGGATGGATGCCGGCGGACGGTCCCGGCGGACGGCCTGTGATGCTGCCGGGCTGGGCTGGCATCTGAAGGCGGAAACCCAGCTTGCCGATCTTGCCGGCTGCCGGTTCGCCTACGATCCGACCTGGGCACAGTGGCTGCCCAGCACCGACCGCATGGGCCGGGCAGGGGAGGGCGTCTATCTGGCCGGCGACGGCCTGCGCCTGCTGGGGGCCGACGGTGCGGAGGTCGCCGGCCGTCTTGCCGCGGCGGCTTGCCTGTCCGATCTGGGGCTGTCCGACCCGAAGCCGGCCATTGCGGCCGACCTGAAGCGCCTCGACCGGCTGGAGCGCTTCGCCCGCGGCATCGCCCGTGCCTTCCCCTGGCCGGCGGATCGGGTGCGGGCAATCCCCGACGACACCGTGCTGTGCCGCTGCGAGGGGATCACCGCCGGTTCGGTGCGCGGGACGGCGGCCTATGGCGGGGCGGAGGCCAACCGGGTGAAGTCGCTGGGCCGTGCCGGGATGGGGCGCTGCCAGGGCCGCTATTGCCAGCTGGCCGCGGCCGACCTGATCGCCGCTTCCGGCGGGCTTGCGCATGCCGGAGAGGTGGGGCGCCTGCGTGCGCAAGCCCCCGTCCGGCCGGCGCCCGTCCGCGCGTTGCTGGAGGAGGAGTGAGCGGCAGGTGATCAGGGCGGCGGTGGGTGCAGCCGCGTGTCCAGGGCAAACCGTTCCTGCGAGCGCATCCCGTACGCTCCCGCCGCCGGAGATGCGGCGAACAGAAGGTTCCAGCTGTGCGGGGACACAGCACTCGGGATCAGGACGAATTTGTGCCCAGTCAGCAGGGCATCGCCGAACTGCTGCTGGCCGACGCTGGGGATGCCGGGACGGAGCCAGTTCGGGTTGGGCAGGTCGGCCGGGGTGACCACATGGACGGCGGCGGGGTCCGTGACGGTCAGCGCCGTCAGCACATGGGGCACCGTGTCCAACGCCTTGAAGCCCTTGTGCACCGCGACCTCCAGGATAGCGGTTGCCGGGTCGAGAGAGCAGTAGACGGCGCGGACCCCCTTGCTGTTCCAGCGCCCGCCGAAGCGGTAGGCCCCTTCGCCGCTGTCCCAGCTCGTGCGGAAGGGCTCCGGGTCGAGACGCCACGCGACCAGCTCGGTGCCGCCCAGCGCCGCCGGCAAGGGTGTCACGTGTAGACCCCGGAAGCCATCCGCCCCAGGTAATCCTCGACCATCTCGACCCCGGCGGGGGTGTCCAGCAGGTCCAGCGGACGGTTGTCGTCCAGCCCGATGGCCGGACGTTCCAGCCACTGCTCGGCCTCCTCCTGCGAGCCGAAGACCTCGGAGGCCTGGGCCAGGATCTCGGCCAGCTTCCAGGTCCGGCCACCCTGCTCGGGGCTGAGCGGCTTGTCCGGCGCGCCCTTGCGGCGCTGGTAGGTGCGCACGCTCATCCCCACGGCGGACTCGATGCTCGCCGGCTTGAGGACGCGCAGGTGGGTCACGAGATGGTAGAGCGCGCCGCCCGGCAGGCCGGTCTTGATGGCGTTGTGGGCATCCAGCTGCGTCACCACCGGGCGCTTGAACACCCGCGGACCGCCCAGCAGATCGGTGACCCGCTGATAGGGTCCTGTCTCCCCCCGTCCCATGTGGGATCCGGCCGTGGGCATCGCGTCCTCCGTCACGTGTCGTCCCAAATGTGACACGTGACGTGAAGGGATTCAAGCGGCGGCCCCTTTCGGCGGCGGAACCTCGCGGTCCGGTTCCGCAAATGGACTTCCCAGCATGGAGGTGTTGTGATCCAAGTTCCTGGACGGGGCGTCGCGGCGGCTGCCGTTTTGGTCTGCCCGACGCTCATGGATGAGCGGAAGAGTGGGGAAAACCGATGTTGGCCGGAGGCGACCGTGAAGCGCAGCGTTGAGAACGCGGAGCATTACAACTGGGGGGACCGCTGCGACGGATGGGTGCTTTCCCCCTCCCCGGACATGATGGTCATTGAGGAGCGGATGCCGGCCGGAACGGCGGAGCGCAGGCATGTCCATGGCAAGGCGCGCCAGTTCTTCTACGTGCTCTCCGGCGAACTGACGATGGAGCTGGAAGGAACCCGCCATCTGATCACAGCGATGTCCGGGATCGAGATTCCGCCGGGAAACCGCCATCAGGCCCGGAACGACAGCGGCGCGGACGTGCATTTTCTCGTCGTGTCGTCCCCGACGACACGGGGCGACCGAACCGACCTCGACGGCTGAGCCGCGCTCTCAGCGCCGGTAGGCCGGCGCTGGCAGCGGCAATGGCGCCGGGTTCAATGCCACCCAGTCGACGGCGAGCGCACGAAGCCGGACGCTGTCGTCGCCGACCCCGGCCTTCGCCTCGGCGATCGTCCGGTTGGCCTCCGACAGCGCGGATTCGGGCAGGGGGGTGGCGGAGCGGATGTGGTGTAGGAAGGCATCGGCCATCTTGCGATACTCCGCATCCCAGTTGACGCCGCCGTTGCGTTCGAGTTCGTCGTTGATCCTGCCGGCGATGCGGATGACCTCGCCCTGCACGGTGTCCGCAGGACCGGCCGATGGCACCAGCAGGTCCCAAAGTTCCCGGTATCGGTCTTCCCAGCGGGCCGCCGTGGCGACGACAGGCGATCTGCCGTCATGCATCACGCGGCGCGGAACGGGCGTCACGCCGAACAGCGCATAGAGCCGGTCCAGCGCGGCACTGGTCGCCTCCACGTCGTCCGGATTGTATCCGGCGCGATGGAACTCGAACTGCGTGCCGATGCGCTCCACCAGGGCCGCGATCTCCGGCTTCGCCACGGTTCCTTCGTCATGGCCCTTGCCGAGGAGACGGCCGAGCAGGGATTTCGGCTTGGCCGTTGCCGTCCGGCGCTCGGCGGCCACCAGCAGTTGGGCGGCGGCTTCCACCCGCCTGATGTCGCTGTTGGCGCAGCGCCGCAACGCGTAGGCCAACGGCGTCAGGCCGCTCCCGTCGAGCGCGTCGACACGCGCGCCATGGGCCAGCAGCAGTTCGACCGCCCGCAGATTGCCGACCGCGGCCGCCTTGTGGAGCGGCGTGCCGCGCGTAGCCTCGCCGCTGTGCACGTCGGCGCCGAGATCCAGCAGAATTCCGATCCGGCCTTGCCAGTGGCCGGAGCGCGCATGAAGCGGGGTGTCGCCGTAGCTGTCGGGCGCGGAGACATCCGCGCCGTGCTCGACGAGCCAGCGGGCGAGCGCGTCGGGGCATTCGTTGAAGGCGAGGGCGGTCCGCTTGAACACGCCGCCGCGGGCATTCACGTCGCAGCCGTCGAAAACCGCCTTCAGCGCCTCGACGTCGCCCGTCCTGAGCAGGCTCTTGAAATCCTTCGGCAGCGTCTTTGGTTTCGCCTTCGCCACAGCAACTCTCTCGGATCTGAAGGAGGCCGGCAGGATGCCGACGCATCGGCCCTGCCGGCGACCGGCATAAGCCACCGCCTCGATGCAACACTTCCAAGGCGGATTATGTCAGAATCGAATGACTATGGCATGCGATGTGCTGATCGGCAGCTCGGTTTTATAGGTGATCTGCTTCAGAACCAGATTGGACCTGATGGTGGAAACGAACTCTATTTTCGACAGTTTGCTGGCGATCAGATGTTCCAGCTCTTCGACATCCCGGACGATCACGCGCAGAAGAAAATCGCAGTCGCCGGTCATCCAGTTGCATTCCATCACCTCGGGAATCCGCTCGACGGCATCCCGGAAATTTTCCAGCGCCGATTGCGGCTGCTTGTCGAGCTTGACCTGGATATAGGCGTTGATTTCCAGTCCCATCACCTTTGGATTCAGAAGGGTGACCCGCCGGTCGATGATGCCGGTCTGCTCCAGCTTCTTCACCCGTGTGAGGCAGGGCGAGGGGGAGAGATTGATCCTGCCGGCAAGCTCGACGTTCGTCAGGTTTGCGTCCTTTTGCAGCTCGCTGAGGATCTTGATGTCCGTTCGGTCGAGCGTCAACGTGTTCATCATGATGACTCCCTGTTGTGGTCTTGACGGCCTGTCCTGGAACCGAAGCGAAGAACGGCAGGAAATTCCGCGGAACAAACCTATTTGAGAGCAGCGCGCATTCCCTTCCGCCATTCGACTGTGCATGCGGCAGAGTGTATCCGAGCCCAACCAATGGCAGAATCTACGGGATTGCCATTTTATGTCGCGAAACTGTCAAACTCGGACCGAGGTCCGCTTCGGATAGCACGGAGGCCGCAACATTGCCGAAGAGTGCGCGGATTGGTGCGAAATGGCCGGAAGCCCCGGTGGCCGGCGATGCTCTCCCGATGGCGTGGGATCCCACCGGCCTGCGCATCAGCTTCACCGCTGAGGATCCCGACGAGTTTGCCCGGCCGCTGGTCTCCTTCCTTGTCCGGCGCAATGTGGATGACGACGAGCTGCCGATCCACCGGCACCGGAAAGGCCAGCTGGTGGTGGCGGCGGAAGGCTCGGTCATGTGCCGGACGCTCGACGGGCTTCGGATCGTCCCATCCAACGGTGCGGTCTGGATTCCGGGAGAGATTCCCCACAGCATTTCCATGTCGGACAAGGGCCGGTCATACTGCGTCTTCATCAATCCGGGGATTTCACCCCTGCCGGAGTCCTGCGCGACATTTTCGATCAGCCCGATGCTGCGCGAGATGATCTTTCACCTGGCCAACCTGCCGCCGCTCTATCCCTTGGAGGGTCCGACGAGCCGTCTGGTCCAGGTCATCCTGGACGAGCTTGCACAGATGAAGGCGGAGCCGCTCCACTTCCCGGTTTCCAACCATCCCAGGATCCAGCGCATCGCCGCCCAATTGCTGGAGGCGCCGGACGATCGCAGGACCATCCGGGACTGGGCGGCAACAGTCGCCATGAGCGAGCGCACGCTGGCCCGGCTCATCCAGAAACAGACGGGAATGTCGTTCGGCCGCTGGCGACAGCAACTCCACATCGTGATCGCCGTCCAACGGATGTCGATGGGCGCCACCGTGCAGGCGATCTCCCAGGAGCTGGGATACGATTCCCCGAGCGCGTTCACCGCCATGTTCAGGAAACACATGGGGCAACCTCCGCGCCGGTATTTGCAGGATCGGGCCGAAGGCACGACGAACTGACGCCGCGTCGCCCTTCCCATGCCGGCTCTCATGCCGACGGCCCTCGATCCCGGCAAGCAGGATCGAGGGCCGTCGGCATGTTCGGGGACCGGCATCGCGGCCCCCCGGGTGGCTACCGTTGCCTACCCTGTCAGCTGACGATGTCCTGCCTGATGCTCTTCCGCGCCGCCATGAAGGCCATCGCCGCCAGCACATAGACGAGCGACGTGCTGATCAGCGCCCAGCGGATGCCGTCGCCGGACCCCATCGACCGCGCGAGAAAATCGCTGATCAAACCGACCGACAGCGGTCCAAGGCCAAGCCCGATCAGATTGGCGAAGAACAGGAAGATGGCGGTGGCCGTCGCCCGGGTGCGCGGACGCACCAGGCTCTGCACCGCCGCGAAGATGGGGCCGTAGTAAACGGATTGCAGCAGCATCGGCAAACCCATCAGGCAAAGTGCCGCCGCGGTGTTCGAGGTGAGATAAGCCGCGAAAAGCGAGAAGGGCAGGCACAGGGCCGCGGCGGCCGGAATGGTCGCATAGGCGTTCAGGCTGCCGCGCGCCACCGCGCGATCCGTCGCCCGGCCGCCCAGCCAGGTGCCGGCGGCTCCGCAGATGCCGACGATCAGGCCCAGCACCGTACCGAGAAAGCCGGTTGGGCCCAATTGAATCCCGGTGAGATCGTGCAGCCTTGCCGCCAGGATGCCCAATCCTTCGGCGTGATTGCGCAGGAAGTGGGAGCTTTGAAAGGCAAGATTGCTGTAAATCCCGAAGCTCATGGCCATCATCGCGACCGTGAGCCAGATATAGGTCCGCTTCCCGCCGAGTTCGGTCAGCGCCTCCCTCAGTGTGGGCGTGCTTTGCGCCCCGCTGGCCGCAACGGAGGATGTCCGCGGCTCGGGCAGCGTGAAATAGGCCAACAGCCCGAGGGCGATGCCGGGCACCCCGACCAGCGCGAAGGAGGCGCGCCAGCCGAGGCTGTCCGCGATCAGGCCGCCGACCACCATGCCGACCAGCGAACCGGCCGGAATGCCCATGGAAAAGAAGGCCAGCGCCGAGGCCCGCTTCTCCCGTGTCGTGTAATCGCTGATCAGCGACTGGGATGCCGGCGTGCAGCCCGCCTCTCCGACACCGACGCCGACCCTGGCGAGGAACAGCTGGGTGAAATTCTGGGCCACGCCGCAGACCGCCGTGAACAGGCTCCAGGTGATCGCCGACAGCGCGACGATCCTGACCCGGTTCGCACGCTCCGCCCAGCGCGCGATCGGAAGCGCCAGCGTCGCGTAGAAGATGGCGAAGGACAGTCCGGTCAGGGATCCCAGCTGCCAGTCCATGAGACCGAGTTCGCGCTTTATCGGTTCCGCCAGGATGTTGACGATCTGACGGTCGACGAAGTTCAGCATGTAGACGAGGAACAGCATGGTCAGGGCATAGCGCCGATAGTGGATCGACATGCCCATCGGCTGCGGTTTCGGCTGCGGCACCGACACCGTGGTCGTTGCGTCGTCGGTCATACGGCAGTCTCCAACAAGACCGGGCACAGGGGGGCCGGGTCGGTTTCGGTCGGAACGCGGTGTCGGGAGGCATGGGGGACTGGATGCGGCCGGCAGACGGCTCGGCATGCGATCAGAGTTTGACGCCCGTGCTGATGAGAAAAACGTCACGGTCGGCGCGCGGGTCGTAGGGGCCGGCGAGGGTCGTCTGGCAGGTCAGGTTGAAGAGATAGCTGTCCTTGACCGTGCCATCGAGGGCGAGCCGGAGGATTCTGGCGCCCCTGATTGAACGCGCCGTCATAGGACGTCCCGTTGACATCGTGGGCGAAGGCGACGGACGGCTTGAGGGTCACCCCCGGCAGAATGTCCCGATAGCTCAGGCTTGCCTGAAGACGATAGCCCCACGAGAACGGCGTCACGAAGCCCTTGGTGGTGCAGGCCTTGGGATCGGCGCCGGCCGTGCAGACGCCGTTGTTGGGGCCGGTTCCAAAGATGTCGGACCGGCCATAGCGGCGGAAGTTGGGGTCCGGCAAATCGTGGACATATTTGGCGCCGACCTCGCCGCCGAGGGTCAGGGTGCCGCCGATCACGCTGCCGATGTCGCCCGACGCGGCGAACTGCCCCTGGGTGACGTGAAAGCGCTCGTAACCGGCGAACGCCCCGCCCCGGGGCACCAGGGCGAAATCCCGCGCCAGCACCCCGGTTTCGCTCACGGCCGCCTGCAAAAGATCGGGGGCGTTGAAGGCGAGCGGCTGATTGAATTTATGGTCGAGTTCGCCCGCGACCCGCAGTTTCATCGACGGAACGCTGGTGGCGAAGCTGCCGGACAGCATTCTGATGTTCTTGGGGTACTGGAAGCGATAGGCAGGATTCAAACCGTCCGGATCTCCCGGCAGGAAGATGGCGCCGCTCCGGCCGGTCCGGTCGGCCTCGACATAGCCGGTCCGCGCGTGGATGTTGGTGAAGTGGAGCGAAAACCTGGTGCCGATGTCCGGCACCAGATAGGAGCCGCCGATACCGAACTGGCCGGCATCGCCCGCCGTCCCGTCGCTGCCACGCTTCAGGAACCGCCCGGTCGCCAGCCCGTCGGCGGAAGACAGGGCATTGGACACCATGACCCTGTCGCACCCCGGCGAAGCGTAATCGGCGGTGGCGGCGAATGTTCCGCAACCGGGCTGCGTCGATGTCGCCGAGAGCAGCTGATAGAAGATTTCGAGGCTTGCGGCTGACGAGAGGTCGATTTTGCCCGACAGCGCCAGGAACGGTTTCGCTCCCTCCTGCGGCTGCAAGCCCGGCCGGGACAAGGCCGCGAAGTCGCGCGGGTTGATGTCGCGGAGGCCGCCGGGAATTGTGAAGGCCGGTCCCCAGTCGACGGTCTGCTGGCCCGCCTTGACGGAGACCGGGAGCCCGACGGCGGAGAACTGCCCCTTGACGTAGGCATCGGCAAGCGAGATGCCGCGGAACTTGGCGCCCTGCGAAAAGCCGCGGTCGGACAAGGGACCGCCGGCATAATCGTTCGGCAGGTTGCCCAGCGATACATGCCCCTCGGCAAGCGTGTGATCGTACCAGCCCTTCACGCGGGTGAAGACGCCCCAGCCGTCGGCGTTGTTGGCCTCGAACTCGACCAGCCCCTTGGCGACGGTGGA
Organism: Azospirillum sp. UENF 112521; assembly: GCF_058780665.1. Classification (NCBI taxonomy): domain Bacteria; kingdom Pseudomonadati; phylum Pseudomonadota; class Alphaproteobacteria; order Rhodospirillales; family Azospirillaceae; genus Azospirillum; species Azospirillum sp. UENF 112521. The sequence continues at coordinate 39,801 of NZ_JBSNCI010000007.1, read as the reverse complement.
AACCGGGTCTCCCCTGCGATAGTTCAGGTTCCCGTCGTCGGAATTGACGCCGCCCGGCGCCGCATGGTCAAGCCGGAGCCGTGCGCCGTCACCGGCGGGAACCAGCGACGGGTCGATGGGACTGGCGCGGATGGCCGTTCCGACGGTGACCACGGCCCGGATGCCCCCCGACCAGTCTCCTTCCTTGAATTCCCAGGCATGGGCCGGCCAGGAGATCGACAAGGCGGCGAGGATCGCCGCGTTCCGGCGGATGCCGAGGCCTGTCCACCACGCGGCACGGGGTGCCGGCAGAGTTATGTCCCCCATCTTTGCTCCCTGCGAAGATTTATTGGAGTTGAGACAAGGAAGTCCGTCCCCGATCTCTTCGGACGGGCCAGGGTTCGGTCTTCCATTTTTCCTTGAAAGAACTCGGCATTGCCCCCGATGCAGGGCAATCGCATCCGAGGGTGGAGCGGCAAGGCTCCCCTTCGAATATCCCTCTCCCCTTGCGGAAGACAGAATTCGTCACCGGACAAAATAAAGAATGTGATGTTGGAAACGCCGAAAATCCGTCCTATTTGCTGGATTCAAAATGTTCGATTCGGCCGAACCTGCCCGAAGAGTAAATCAGCGGAGCCTTGTTCTGATTGTGGGTCTGGCCGACAACAGCACCGATCATGATGGTATGGGTGGCGATTTCCACGCTGTCCTTCAGTCTGCAATCGAAGCTGCAAACGGATTGCAGAAGGACCGGAACCCCGGTAACCCCCTCGCCCCAGTCGGCGGGGGAGAAGCGGGAGGCGCCCTTGCTGCCGTCCAGCGCCGCGAAGCGTTCCGCCAACTGGATCTGATCGGCGGACAGGACGTTCCAGGAAAAGGCGCCGGTCCGGAGAATGACGTCGTGGGCCTCGGCACTGCGGTTGATGCAGGCGAGAACCATCGGCGGATCGACGCACAGGGAAACCGCGGCGGTGACGGTCAGGCCGCGTCTGTCGTCACCCCGGCCCGACGCCACGATCGACACCGATCCCACAATGGCCCGCAATGCATTTTTGAAAACTGCCGTCTCCACATGTTCCGCAACGGAAAAATCTTGTCCTGACATGGCGAACCTCACGCAAGGCAGTTGAAGGACATGCTGCCGGTACAGCGGGATCGGCCGTCCGGCAATTGTGTGGACGCTGCGCTACGGGGCAGGGGGCATCGGCAGCATCCGGTGCTCCACGATGTTCAGCCCATAACCCCGGAGCGCCACCGGGACATGCTGCGAGTTGGACAGCAGGATCATGTCGTGAATGCCGAGATCCGCGAGGACCTGGGCGCCGACGCCATAATTGCGCAGTTCCGCCTTGTCGACGTACGGCTCCCCCGCCTTCACCCGGAGAAGCTGCGAGAGCGGCACATCGCGGTTGAACAGCACGATCACGCCCCTGCCTTCGGCGGCGATCTCCTGCATGGAGCGGGCGACGATGTCGCCGCGGTCGCCGGTCTGGCCGAGCACGTCCGACAGGATGTCCAGCGCGTGCATGCGCACCAGGGTCGGCCTGTCGTCGATCACGCCTTTCACCAGCGCAATCGCTTCCGTCTCGATTGCCTTGATGCGGAAGGTGATGGCGCTCCACTCGCCGCCCCATCGGCTGTCGAACTTCGTGGTGACGACACGCTCGACCTCGTGATCGTGGCGGCGGCGGAAGGCGATCAGGTCGCGGATCGTGCCGATCTTGAGCGCATGCCGCTGGGCGAAGGCAACGAGATCGTCGAGGCGGGCCATCGTCCCGTCTTCCTTCATGATCTCGCAGATCACGCCCGACGGGTTGAGGCCGGCAAGGCGCGCCACGTCCACCGCCGCCTCGGTATGTCCGGCACGGACCAGCACGCCGCCGGGCCGTGCAACCAGGGGAAATATGTGGCCCGGCGAGACGATATGGTCCGGCCCCCTGGCCGCGTCGATGGCCACCGCCACCGTCCGCGCGCGGTCCGCCGCGGAGATGCCGGTGGACACCCCCTCGCGCGCCTCGATGGAAACGGTGAAGGCCGTCCGGTGGCGGGTGCCGTTCTCCGCGCTCATCAATCTGAGGCCGAGCTGGTCGACCCGCTCCTTGCCGAGCGCCAGACAGATCAGGCCCCTGCCATGCGACGCCATGAAGTTGATCGCCTCGGGCGTCGCCATCTGCGCCGGGATCACCAGATCGCCCTCGTTCTCCCGATCCTCGTCATCGACGAGGATGAACATTCGGCCGTTGCGGGCCTCTTCGATGATCTCCGCCGTCGAGGACAGGAATGGATGGCGTGGGGGGCAGGGCAGCATCGTCATGATCTTCCTCCGATCACCGCATCACAGGTTGGACAGCGCCTGACGGATCAGCGAATCCTCGGAGTCGTCGTAGAGCGAATCGATCAGCGCCGCGTACCGCTCGTTCAGCACCTTGCGCCGCTTTTTCCGGGTCGCCGTCATGACGCCGTTTTCCGCCGACAGCTCTTCGGGAAGGATGCGGAACGACTTTATCTGCTCGACGGGCGCCAGCCTCTGGTTCGCCTTGGCGACTTCCCCTTCGATCAGGTGGATGACCGCTTCCGACGAACAGAAATCCGCGTAGTCGGCGATCGTTTCATTCCGCCCCTTCACCCAGTCGGTCATCGCGATGCGGTCGACCTCGATCAGCGCCACGAGGTATTTCCGCCCGTCGCCGCAGACCGCGGCCTCCGAGATGTAGGGGCTTCGCCGCAGCTCGTTCTCGATCTGCGCCGGACTGATCGACTTGCCGCCGGAGGTGTTGATGATCTCCTTTTTCCGGTCGATGATCGCCAGCTGGCCATCGGGCCGGACCTCGACGATATCGCCGGTGTGGAGCCATCCGTCGCGCAGAGCCTCCAGCGTGTCGTCGGGCTTGTTCAGGTAGCCCGTGAACAGGCCGGGTCCCGTCACCAGCATTTCGCCGTCGCCGGCGATCCTCGTCTTCCAGCGCGGATCGGCAATCGGAACGCCGATGGTGCCGGGCTTCGACCAGTCCCGCATCTGCCCGGTGTTCGCACCGACCAGTTCGGTCTGCCCATAGACCTCCTTGAGGTTCACCCCCCAGGTCTGCCACAGCTTCACGACGTCCGGCGGCATCGGCGCGGAGGCGGTGTAGGGGTATCTCAGCTGATCGAGCCCGATCTCGGCCAGGAGCGGCAGGAAGACCCGGTCGCGGCAGGTCGCGAAAAGCGCCTGGAGAAAGGGATCGTCCGGTTCGTCCGCCTGCCGGTCAGCCAGCGCCTTCTGGGCGATGGACATCGCGAAGCGGTAGGATTTCCTGCCGACCGTGGCCGACGCATTGATCCTGCTGACCAGTTCGGCGGCATAGCGCTGATAGAAGCGCGGCGGCGCCATCCAATAGGTCGGCCTCACGTCGCGGATCGTCGTCGCGAAATCCGCTCCGGTCTCGCCGAAATAGGGCGTGACCTCGCTGATGAGAGGCAGAACGATGCCCTGCCCGAGCCCGACGACATGGGAGAGGGGAAGATGGACGACCACCCGCTGGGGTTCGCGGAAAAGCGCCGGGCAAAAGCCTCGGGTGGTCATCAGCCCCTCGATCAGCGACCGGTGGGTGAGAATCGCGCCCTTGGGATTGCCGGTCGTGCCGGAGGTGTAGACGATGCTGGCATTGTCTTCCGCCCGCGCCTTGCCGGCCTGCTCGTCGAGCAGCGACGCACAATCGGAGGACGACGAGGCGGAAAAGCGCGGCAGCGAGACGACGTTTTTCGACGACTGAACCGCCGGATCGAAGACCACGATCTTCTTCAAGCTCTCCGCCTGCCGGCTGCGGAGAAGGACGGCGAGTTCCTTCTCTCCGGCGACGAAGGCGAATTTGCTTCCCGAATCCTCCAGGAAATATTCCACCTCCTCGGTCGAAGAGGTGAAATAGATCCCGACCGCCACGCCGCCGGCGCAGACCGTCGCCATGTAGGCGACCACCCAGTCCTGCGAGATGTCGCCCATGATGGCGACATGGTCCCCCTTCTCCAGACCATGATCGAGAAGGGCACGCGAAAGTGCCGCAACGTCCCTGGAATATTCACCCCAGGTCGTGGCGTGCCACGTGCCGGCACGCTTCTGGAAGAACGCCACGGCCTCGCCCCTGCCGTCCCGGCGGTCGCGCAGCAGCGCCGGCAGCGTCCCGTCCTCATGCGCGGTCAGCGGAGGGTCGATGGCGGATGAGGCAATCGTGGACGGGGCAATGGGGGGCAGGACGGGCAGGAAAACGGAATGCGGCCCGCCCATCTCAATGTCCGCCTTCTGCAAAGCGCTTGCGCTTCTCGCGGAAGGCGGCGACGGCCTCCTTGCGCTCCGGGCTGTGGAAGGTGAGCATCTCGAGCGCGCCGGCGGTGTCGAGATTCAGGTGCACCTGCTCCTTGATCAGCGTGTTGACGGCGTATTTGGTCCAGACGATGGCGTCGCGGGGACCGGATGCCAGCATCTCGGCATAGCGGACCGCATGCTCGACCACGGTTCCTTCCGGCACGACCCTGTTGATCATGCCGGCCGCCGCCGCGTCCTCCGCCGAAATGAAGTCCCCGGTCATCAGGTAATGCTTGGCCCGCACCGGCCCCAGAAGCAGCGGCCAGATCACAGCACCGCCGTCGCCGGCGACGACGCCGGCCGTCACATGGGTGTCGGCGAAGCGGGCCGCGGGCTCGGCGAAGACGACGTCGCAGAACAGGGCGAGCGTGGCACCCAGCCCGACGGCAACGCCGTTGACCGCGGCGATGAGCGGGCATTCCAGTTCGAGCATGTTGCGGATGAGATGACGCCCGGAACGGGTCGGCGAAATCGGCCCGAGATCGTCGTCGAGCGCATTCTGATCGCCGCCGGAGCAGAAGCCGCGACCGGCACCGGTCAGGACGACGGCCTTGACCGCCCGGTCGTTGTCGAGGTCCACGAACAGCTCTTCCAGCGCGGCATGCATCGGCCAGTCGATGGCGTTGAGGATTTCCGGCCGGTTCAGGGTGACGATGGCCACGCCGCTCGCGCGCTTCTCGACGAGCAGGCCCCTATAGGTCTTGTCGGTCATGGGAGGCTCTCTTCAGATCGGTCGAGAGGGGATCAGGCCGAAGCGCTCACCGTCCGCATCCTGCGGATCTGGTCGAGGATCTCGTCGGTCGGACGCACCACATTGTTGCGGTCGTTGAAATGCGGGATGACGTGGCGTCCGACCAGTTCGATGGCCTTCATGATCTCGGCGTGCGAAACAGAGTCGATGTGGAACAGGATTTCCTCGGCCCCGGTTTCGATGAAGCGTTCCAACTGGCGGATGACCGTATCCGGGCTGCCGCAGACCAGGCTGGCGGAGTCGTTCAGGAGATAATCCCAGTCGGTGGCCGCGCGCTGGAGCGCCTCCAGCCCTTCCCCCATGTAGGCGTAGTCGTCGGCGATCTTCGCCAGCCGCGGATAGGCATCGGTCGAGATGCGGGCGTACTGCATCAGCGGCTCGGCATAGATGTCCTTCGCCGCCCGATCGGTTTCGGCGATCCCGAGGAACACCGGCATGCCGAGACGCGGACGGTCGAGCGGGCCGTTCGGATCCCGCTGCCAGTTCGACCGGTAGGCCTCGACCATCTTCGCCTGGGCGTCCCAGCCCTGGTAGAGCGTGTGGCTGAGGACGGCGAGCCCCTGGCGGGCCGCCCAGACATGGCTGCGCTCGCTGGTCGCCGCGATGCCCATGAGCGGGTAGGGCTTCTGCAATGGTTTCGGCACCAGCATGCGCGGCGGAACCTGGTAATGCTTGCCCTCGAAGGTGAAGATGTCCTTGCTGAAGGCTTCGCGGATCAGCGCGATCCCTTCTTCCATCTGCTCGAGCGTTTCCGCGGGCTCCACATTGAAGGCGCGCATGGCGATGGTGGTGTTGGCGCGGCCGCAATACAGCTCCATGCGGCCGTTGGACAGGATGTCGGTGACGGCGGCACGTTCCGCCGTGCGCAGCGCGTGGTTGATCTTCTTGGGCATCAGCGAAACCGCCGGCCTCAACCGGATGCGGGACGTGACCGCCGCGAGGTAGCCATACACGACTTCGGGGGCCGAGCTGGAGATCCCGCCCAAGGCGACATGCTGTTCGGACAGGCTGACGATGTCGAAACCCATCTTTTCGGCAAACACCGCCTCTTCGACAAGCTCATGAAGCCGGCGCGAATAGCTTTGTCCGACCAGAGTTTCCTGCTCGGACCAGAAGCCGAACTTGACTGCCATTTGGATGCCCTCTCGGGTTTGTTTGTGATGCCTCTTCGGTGATTGAAAGCTTGTCATGAAGCCGGCGGCAGAACCTGCCGAAGATCGGTTACGCTGACTGCGCGCTCAGAACATTATTTTGTGTAGGAATGATCGGTCGGATCGCAGGGTAGCGCGCCGTCAGGCCGGATCGTCCTGGGAAAAAGCATCGACGAGAAGCGAGGCGATGCGCTCGATGCAATGGCTGCCGATGGCCGCCGAGGAGCCGGAGGGGTCGCCAAGAATGCCGTTGGCGCTGACGGCCGCAAGCCCGTCGCGCCACATCAGCTCCAGATCGCCTTGCGAAAGCAGCCCCAGCCTTCCGGCCTCATAGCGCTCCATGCGCACCCGTCCGGGGTGGATGTCGAGCATCAGCGAGGTTTCGGCGATATCGGCATGGCCGCCGACCCTGATCGGCTCGCCGCCCGCCTCGCTCACCGCATCGCGCCAGCACTCCAGCCACGCCTTCGCATCGGTGAAGGCAAAGACGCGGCAGGAGGCGGGCACGGCCGACCGCAAGCGCGGCAGCATCCTGGCCAAGGGCGGGGAATTGCCGACATGGGCGGAGAAGATGAGAATGCGCTCGAACCCATGCCGCGCCAGGCTGGTGCAGTAATCCCGGCAGATCATTTCCAATGTGCTGTCCTGCAACGAGATCGTGCCGGGAAATGCCAGATGGTGGGACGAACAGCCGACCCTGATGGTCGGCGCCACCAGTGCGCGCCCAACGCCCTTCGCCACCAGGATGCCGAGATGCTCCGCATGGTCGGCATCGACGCTGAGGGGCAAGTGCGGTCCATGCTGCTCCACCGCCCCGCAGGGGATGACGATGGTCCGGGTGCCGCCCGCAATGGCGAGAGCAACCTCGGGCGAGGTCATGAACTCAAGCCGGAGATGATCGCCGTCAGCCATGCTGCTGCCCCGTTTTGCGCTGGAGGAAACGGTCACGCGCCGCGGCCGTCTCGCCGCGGTTCAGGTAATCCTGCATGTCGCCGAGCGTGCGCGCTTCAAGCTCCCCGTCGGTCATCCGCGGCGCATCGGCGAAGGTCCGTTTGATCGCCGAGAACAGATGCATGTCCTTGCGCCTAAGCGTCTCGGCGACGGCACGGGTCCGGTCCTGCAATTGGCTGAAACCGACGATTTCATCGACAAGGCCCATCGCCTTCGCCTCCTGCGCCGAAACGAGATCCCCGGAATAGAGGAGACGCTCGGCAGTCCGGCGCCCGAGACGGTCCATCGCCTGCCGCATGCCCTTCGCGGCGGGAAGCAGCCCATGGTTGATTTCGGGAAAGCCGAATTTGGCCCCCTCGCTCGCCACGACATGGTCCGCGAACAGAACCAGTTCCAACGCCCCGCCCACCGCATAGCCGTTGACCGCGCACAGCAGCGGGCAACGGTAGCCTTCGAGCGCGACGAGCAGCCGGTGGAAGGCACGCATCCTTGGAATTGCGGCGTCCGCCCTGGCGACGATTTCGCGAATGTCGCCGCCGGCACTGAAGAAGCGCTCGCCGGCCCCGGTCAGGATCACGGCCGGCGCGTCGGCCTCCGCCCCGAAGCGGTCGAGATCGTCCGCCAGCGCCTGGATCAGGTCGAAGGAGAGCGCGTTGGCGGGCGGCCTGTCCATGGTCAGCCGGACCAGCGTCGTGGATAAACGGTCCATCCTCAGCATCTTGCATCCTTTCAGATCGTGCAGGAGTGCCGGCCGAGGTTAGCGCGGGCCCCTCGAAGGGTTCTTCCGAAGTCTCCCCGCGGACACGTCCGTGAAAGGATGTTCTTGCGTTGCCCGGATGTTTGGCGGCCGAAGATGCCGAGCTCCTTGGCGTTGCCGAAGACCGACGGCCATTCCCCGAATGCCGGATTGGTGGCGCGATCACGGAGCCGTACTCGTAAAGAGGGTTAGTCGGGCCTTTCATCGGGCGGGCTTGGCGTGCCGGCCGGCGGTCAGGCGGAGCTTGTTGATTTCCGTGGGAGTCATGCTCATTGAGATAAAACCAATTTAAATTTCCATAATAACGGTTATGTGCCTTATCTTGATTCCGCGCGCGTGTAAGCGCAATGTGAAACTGTCAGTCCCTCGCAGCATAGAAGTGTCAGCCCGCGGTCGGCAGCCGACGCACATCGGCTTCTTGCGTTATGCGGCGTCGCATAAGCCCGACGGACTCAGGCCAGTGCATGCCGGTCGGACGCCTTTCCAATGCCACGCAAGCAGCGCCCGCCGCCGCGGTCGGGGCGTCGATGGTGGACGGCATGCTTGTCTGGCGGCGAGATCGTCGCGCGGAGCCGTCGCCGGTCAGAGGTCGACGTAATCGATCCGCCGCATCACCTGGGCGATGGACCGCGCGACCGCCGCCACCTTGGGATCGTTGACGCCGGTCCGATAGCAGATGAACAGCCGTCCGTTCTCCACCTTGGGATCGGACGCCACCAGCTCGACCTGGCCCAGCGCCAGGAACCGCTGCGCCATCGGGATGGGAAGCAGCCCGGCGCCGACCCCGCCGGCCACCAGTTCCGCGATCACCGCGACGCTGGTGCAGGTGCTGAGACGGCTGGGAAAAAGGCCAGCCGTCGCGAACCAGCCGCTGATCTGCCGGTGCATGGCCGACGGCGGAGGGTTGGAGAAGACAGGCTGCGCCCACAGGTCCCGCGGCGTCAGCGGACCGGCCTGCCCCCAGGATTTCGGAACGACCCAGCTCGTCGGCTGGGCGCCGAGCGGCTGGAGGTGGAGCTGTTCGTCGCCGATCGGGTTGAGCAGGACCGCCACGTCCAGCGCATCGCGCAGCAGGGCGCTCTCCAGCGTGGTGCTGGTGGACACCACCCAATCCGGCTGCAGCGCCGGATGATCCTCCTGAAGCCCGGCCAGCAGCGGCGAGAGGCAGGTGACGGCGAAACCCTCGGCCAGCCCAACCCGGACGCGGCCGGCGACGGTGCGGGATTCGTCCTGTCCGCCGATGGCCCGCAGCTCCGTCATGATCGCGGAGACCCGCGGCAGCAGCAGGCGCCCTTCCGGCGTCAGCCGCAGGCCGCGGCCCGTCCGTTCAAACACGTCGCTTCCGAGCGCATCCCGCAAATCCTTCAGGCGCAGCGACAGGGTGGGCTGCGCCAGGTTGAGGTGCTCCGCCGCCCGCTGCGCCGAGCCCAGCTGTGCTGTCCAGAAAAAGGCCTCCAACTGTGCGACGGTGATCCGCATGGCCGGTTTCTAATATCAGTTTTCCCAATATCAGATGTTAAGAACATCCTATTTGATTATCAATGTCAATGAACGGACACTGTTGGCCATCAAAGCAAAACGTGGCGCAAAGCGTGGCGAAGTCCGCGCAATCCGGAGGAAACCAGGATGAATGAGCGATCCGACGTCATCGCCAAGGTGGGATGGCGAATCCTGCCGATTTTGATGGTCTGCTATTTCGCGGCCTTTCTCGACCGGGTGAACATCGGCTTCGCCGCGTTGACCATGAACCAGGATCTGGGCTTCTCGGCATCGGCCTTCGGCTTCGGTGCCGGCATCTTCTTCCTCGGCTATGTGCTGTGCGAGGTTCCCAGCAACCTGCTGCTGGTGCGCTACGGCGCGCGGCTGTGGATCGCCCGCATCCTGATCACCTGGGGGCTGCTCTCGGCGGCGACCGCGCTGGTCTGGAGCCCCGGCAGCTTCTATCTGGTGCGCATCCTGCTGGGCGCCGCCGAAGCCGGCTTCTTTCCGGGCATGATCTTCTACATGACCCTGTGGTTCCCGCGGGAATACCGCGCCCGCATGTTCGGAACCTTCAACATCGCCGTGCCGCTGTCGTCGGTCATCGGCGCGCCGGTCTCCGGCCTGATCATCGAGCATCTGAACGGCTGGAACGGTCTGGCCGGCTGGCAGTGGATGTTCATCCTGGAGGCCATGCCCGCCATCGTCATGGGGGTGGTCGTCGCCCTCTTCCTGCCGTCCTCGCCGGAGAAGGCCGGCTTCCTGGCCGAGGACGAGCGCCGCTGGCTGTCCGCCCGGCTGGAGGCCGAGCGCGCGGCTCAGGAGAGGACGGAACGCTTCACCGTCGGCCGCGCCGTCCGCGATCCCCGCGTCCTGCTGATGTGCCTGATCGCAGTCGGGCTCGTCATGGGCACCACGGGCATCGCCATCTGGATGCCGCAGTTCGTCAAGGCCTTCGGCCTCAGCACCGTGCAGACCGGCTTCGTCGCCGCCATCCCCTCCGCCTTCATGGCGCTGGCCATGCTGCTGGTCGGCCGCCATGCCGACCGCACCGGCGAGCGGGTCTGGCATGCGGCCGGGCCGTTCCTGGTCAGCGCCGCCGGCTTCGCCCTCGCAGCCCTCAGCAGCGATCCGCTGATCGGGCTGGCCGGGTTGACCATCGGGGCGGCCGGCATCGGCGGCGCCTCGCCCAACATCTGGATCTTCCCGACCACCCTCCTGACCGGCACCGCCGCCGCGGCCGGCATCGCGCTGATCAACTCGGTCGGCAGCACCGGCGGCTTCTTCGGCCCCACCATCATCGGCTGGGTGCGGGACGCCACCGGCGGCTTCGCCGGCGCGCAGCTGGTCCTCGCCGGCGCCATGGCGCTGACGGCCTGCGCGATCCTGCTGCTCGGCCATCTGATGCGCGACCTGATGCGCGGCGTCGTGGTGCCCGCATCGCGGTCCGCCCAGGACAACGCACAGGAAAGCAAGGCATGAGCATCGCCGCAGTCCGCCTTCATCATCTGGTCGCCCCGCTGCCCGAGGTCATCGGCAACGCGCTGGTGTCTTTCGACCGACGCGAGACCCTGTTCGTCGAGATCGTCGACCGCGACGGCCGATCCGGCTGGGGCGAGGCCTGGCACACCCCTGCCGCCGACCGCACCACCATCGCCTCGCGTCTGGTCCCCCGCCTGCTCGGGCAGGATCCCCAGCAGATCGGCCGGCTCTGGCAGGAGATGCGCGAGGCCGCCGGCGGAGCGATGGGGGCCGTCGCCGCCATCGACATGGCGCTGCACGATCTTGCGGCGCGCCAGCGCGGCATCCCGGTCAGCACGCTGCTGGGCGGCGCCCTGCGCCACCGGGTCGCCGCCTATGCCAGCGGCCCCTTCTTCAAGCCCGGCGGTCATCCCTACCGCGAGTTCGAGCGCGAGGTGGAGGGCTATCTCCGGGCGGGCTTCAAGGCGATCAAGCTGCGCAGCGGCTTCGCCCCGGCGGACGATGCGGCCATCGTCAATACCGTCCGGCAGATGATGGGGCCGGACGGCACGCTGATGCTGGATTTCAACCAGTCCTACGCGCCGCGGGCGGCCTTGGCCGCCGTATCGAACATGCGGGAGGCCGGCCTGCTCTGGGTGGAGGAGCCGACGGTTCCGGGCGACCTGCAAGGATACCGCATGCTGTCCGGCCTGATGACGCCAGCATTGGCCGGCGGGGAGACCTTCACGGAAGCCCGTGCCTTCCGCCCCTTCCTGGAGGCCGGCTGCATGGATGTGCTGCAACCGGACATCGCCGTCTGCGGCGGGCTGACCGGCGTCGGACGGGTGGCGGCTTTGGCGGAGCTGTACGACCGGCCGGTCGTTCCCCATGTCTGGGGCGGCATCGTCAACTTCCAGGCGGCCTTGCATTTGACCGCGACCCTGCCCGCGCTGCGCAGCGGCGCCGCGGCCGGAGGCTATCCGTTCCTCGAATTCGATGCCGGCCCCAACCCCCTGCTGGATCTCTGCGGCCGTCCCGCCGTCAACAACGACGGGACCGTCACGGTGCCGGACGGGCCCGGTTTCGGCATCGATCTGAATGCCGACATGCTGTCACCTTTCGTCGTCGCACGGCAGGACGTGACGGCACGGTAGCCCACCGGGTGCAGAGGCCGGCGACCACGCCGGCATGGTCCCGTCACTATCCAGTCACGGACCGCTCATGGTGGCAGCCGGACGGTTGCCCGCTCCGTTGACGCCAGAGCGCCGCACCGGGACGGAGGCAAGCTTCTGACGGGACGGGAGCCGGTTCAATCCGCACCAGAACCGGTTGATCGCCCGCACGGTTTGCACCAGATCGGAAAACGCCTCCGGCTTCGCGATATAGGCATTGGCCCCGGCCGCGTAGCACGGACCGACATCCTCCCGGTTCCGCGCAGCCGAGAGCACCACCACCGGAATCGGCCGGGTGTCCGGGGCCGCCGCCTTGAACCGGTGCAGTTCCTCTATCCCGCCAGACGCCGGCAGGGCAAATACGACGACGGCGGGATGCAGCGGTGCGGCCGACGCCAGCGGCGGAGACAGCAGCCGGAGCGCCTCCTCCCCATCCCGGACCACCACCGGGGCTTGGCCAAGCCCCGCCTCCCGGCAGGCCTCCAGAAACAGGTCGCGGTTTCTGGGATTGCCCTCCACCAGCAGGATAGGCGTGCGGTTCGTCATTGGATTTCCGGTTCTAGGATGTAGCACGAAGACCTGTCCGGTCGGCGGCGACCGTCGAAGCGGCGTGTCAGGTCGGGCAATGCTCGGCAAAGGCCCGAATGATCGCCGACTCGCCATAGGGCTTGGCGATCATTGGACGGTGGCGGTGTGCCGGGGGAATCGCGTCCACACCGTAGCTGGTGGTGAAGAGAAAGGGCGTGCCAGCCGCCGCCAGACGGTCCGCCACCGGATCGATCAGCTCGCCGCGCAGGTTGACGTCCAGAATCGCCATGTCGACATGGTGTCCCGCAATCGTCGTCAATGCCTTTCCGATTGAGCCGACCGGATCGAGGCAGGTCGCACCATGGTCGGTGAGCAGGTCCTCCAGGTCCATCGCGATCAGGATCTCATCCTCGACGATCAGGACCGTGAGGCCGGCAAAGGACCGGTCGGCCCGAGCCGCTTCCCGTCCCGCCATTTCGGCTGGACTTGCCATATTTCCGCGAGCCGAGCGAAATAAAGTGTGACTCATGGTTCGGATCGCCCGCTCTGTGCCCGGTTCCCCAGCGTATCGCCGGTCCCCCATAACAGACCCGGCGGCCAGAACGGTCAATTGACGCATACATAATATCCGGAGAACAGGCCGGTTGGATGCGATGCCTACGCCGAAAGGGTGAACTGCCGGCGGCAGACGGTCCGCTGCGTGCGGCCACGGATCCGGCATCAGCCAGCGGATCCGGCTTCACCGGACAACAGCGTGGCAATCGTCGGCGCCATCGTGGCCACGTCGTAGGGTTTGCGCATGACCACCAGCCGCCCCGGTTCCGGCCGTGGAAGATGCTCGCTGAACCCACTCACCACGATGATCGGCAGGTCCGGACGCCGCGCCCGGATGGCTCGGATCAGAGCCGCGCCATCCATCACCGGCATGCGCATATCGGTGATCAGGATGTCGGCCGGATCGTCGACGTCGGCCTCGACCGCTTCCGCACCGTTGCAGGCGACCGTGACCCGGTATCCCTCGGACTCCAGGACGAAGGCCATGGCCAGGGCGACCAGATTTTCGTCCTCGGCGATCAGGACATGGGGCATAGCGCTCATCAGGATCACCCACCCGCCTGCGGACGATGTTGCAGCAGAGCGTCGATGACCTCGGCATCGCTGTAGGGCTTGGCGATCACCGGACGATGACGATGCGCCTTGGGACGGGCTTCTTCGCCGTAGCCGGTGGTGAAGAGGAAGGGGATTCCCATGGCAGACAAGCGGTCGGCCACCGGATCGATCCGCTCGCCACGCAGGTTGATGTCGACCAGAGCGATGTCGGCGCGCCGCGTTGCAATCGTTTTCAGCGCACTGCCGATCGATCCGATGGGGCCAACGCAGACTGCACCGTTGTCGGTCAGGACATCTTCCAGACTCAGCGCAATCAAAGGCTCATCCTCAATGATGAGGACGGTGAGTCCGGACAATGGGAGGGCGTTCAAAACGCGGGTTCTCTTACAAAAATTGTGGGCACTTTCGACGCTTTCAAAGATCATGGAGAGGCTTCGTTGAGAACAGTTCTTATTAGCGCCGGTTGTTTTTTACTTGGCGCCAACGGTTTTCATATAGCCGGTAAAAAGTACATCGCTGTCAATTGATGCCTTTTGCATAGTCGGCTGGATAGTTGGATAGCCGTCGCCACAACCGCTCCGCTGCAAAACAAAATCCAGTGATCATTGGGAATAAATATATATTTTCTACAAAATCATAACTTTCAAACCCCAGGCTTTCCGAAGGGGGGAGACGGCCCTGGATTGGGCGTCTGCGACGCCCGGTGCCCTGCCCGACCGTCCGCCGGTCCGGCTGAACCTGTCTTCTGCATGGCCTTCCGACCTCCGGCGTTCCGCACGGTCAGGCTTTAAAGGGCCAAGCGGGGCAAGAGCGCGCTTGCAATATATGTAATGATATAACATTACTGATCTGTCGCTGTTTTCCGCCGAGGCCGCATGCAAAGCCTTCCCAATTCCCTGGCCCCCATCGCCACCCGGCCGTCCGCCAGTCAGAAGGGACATGGCCAGCCCGCCCGGTGCAGTACGGCCAACGCCTTATCGGCCATCCGGCGCTCCGACGTGAACCTCGCTGTCTGGCGCCGCCGGTTGCCGGCCGGGATCTCCACACAATGCGCCAAGCTCGCGGAACGGGACTGGCCGTCCTTCCAACTCGCGACGACACCGGATGAGGTGACCGGCGATCTGGCCGCCGCCCTGCCGTCACGCTGGAATGCGGGGCCGCTGTTCGACGACATCGTCCAACTGGTGACGGTGTATGCGGGCATCCTCGGATGCGACGCGATCCGGCTTCGCCTGGACAGCATGTCCGGTGACGGCTGCCGGTTTTTCCATGTCGATCATGTCGGCCTCCGCCTGCTCTGCACCTACCGGGGTGCCGGCACGCAGTGGCTGCCCGATGGGGCGGTCACCCGCCCGGCGCTGGGTCGTGGCGACAACGATGCCGTGCTGTCCGACCCGCGCCGCATCCGGATGCTCCGTGCCGGCCATGTCGCCCTGCTGAAGGGGGAGGCATGGCCCGGCAACCGCGGGCGCGGCCTCGTCCATCGCTCGCCGCCGGCCGACCCGTCCGGTGCGTGCCGTCTGCTGCTCTGCCTGGACCATGATGATCACTGACCGCTCGCGCTCGCCGTTGGCCGCCTCCGCGCCGAGCCGGATCGCCGCAGCCGCTCTTCTGTGCGCCCTTCTGTGGCTGACGGTCGCCTGGGCGCTGGATTGGCCATTGGATTGGATGATCTGACATGGCACCAACCCTCGCTGACGCACTGGCAGATCCGCTCATCCGCCTGACCGACCTCACTCTGGGATACCGGCGGCATCCGGCGGTCCACCACCTGTCCGGCGGCTTCCGGGAGGGTTCGCTCACCGCCGTGGTCGGCCCGAACGGTGCCGGCAAGAGCACCCTGCTCAAGGCGATCGTCGGCGCGCTGCGCCCCCTCGACGGCCGGGTGACGCTGCACGGACTGACCGCCGCCGACATCGCCTATCTGCCGCAGCAGGCCGAGATCGAACGCGATTTTCCCATCGATGTGCTCGACACCGTCCTGCTCGGACATTGGCGGCGGGTCGGTCTGTTCCGCTCCATCGGGCCTGCCCTCACGCGGCAGGCCGGGGAGGCGCTGGCCGCTGTCGGCCTGTCCGGCTTCGAGCGCCGCCCCATCGCCGCGCTGTCGGCCGGCCAGTTCCAGCGCGTGTTGTTCGCCCGCCTGCTGCTGCAGGACGCCCGCCTGATCCTGCTCGACGAGCCCTTCACCGCCATCGACGCCAGGACGACCGCCTATCTGCTCGAGGTCGTGCGGCGCTGGCATGGCGAACGGCGCACCGTGGTCGCCGTGCTGCACGACCTGGAGCAGGTCCGCAGCCATTTCCCCGACACGCTTCTGCTGGCGCGCGAGCCGATCGCCTGGGGCCGAACCGCCGACGCGCTGGCTCCCGCCAACCTCGTCCGCGCCCGTGCGATGGCGGAATCCTGGGACGACAAGGCCGCGCTTTGCCGGAGGTCCGCACCATGACCCTCTATGACTTCGCCGCCGCCCCCTTTCTGGAGTTCGGCTTCATGCGGCGGGCGCTCGCCGCCTGTCTGGCGCTGTCGCTCGGATGCGGCCCGGTGGGGGTTCTGCTGGTGCTGCGGCGGATGAGCCTGATGGGCGACGCCATGTCCCATGCCGTGCTGCCCGGCGCCGCCATCGGCTTTCTCGCCGCCGGCCTGTCCTTGTGGGCGATGAGCATCGGCGGCTTTCTCGCCGGGCTGGCGGTGGCGCTGCTCGCCGGGCTGGTGTCGCGGGTGACCGCCTTGCGCGAGGATGCCAGCTTCGCCGCCTTCTACCTGATCTCGCTGGCCGGCGGGGTGCTGATCGTCTCGCTGCGCGGCAGCAACGTCGACCTGATGCATGTGCTGTTCGGCACCATCCTGGCGGTGGACGATGCCGGTCTGCTGCTGGTCGCCGGCATCGCCACCGTCACGCTGCTGACGCTGGCCCTGCTCTACCGCCCGCTCGTCGTGGAATGCTTCGATCCCGGATTCCTGCGCGCGGTCGGCGGCACGGGAGGGCGGCTGGGCGCGCTGTGCCATCTCGTCTTCCTGGTGCTGGTGGTCCTCAACCTCGTCGGCGGCTTCCAGGCGCTGGGCACGCTGATGGCGGTGGGGCTGATGATGCTGCCGGCCGCCTCGGCGCGCTTCTGGGCCGAGGGCATCGCCACGCTGGCGCTGACCGCCATGGCGCTCGCCTTCGCGTCCGGCATCGGCGGGCTGCTGCTGTCCTTCCACCTCAATCTGCCGTCCGGGCCGTCCATCGTCCTGGTCGCCGGTGCGGGCTATCTGCTGTCGCTGGCGCTGGGGCCGGTCGGCAGCCTGCGGACGCGCTGGTTTCCCGGCCGGCATCTGGAGGCGTGATTTCCGTGCTTCCTTCCAAGGAGAATTCCCGATGAACCGTTCATTCGCCGCTTCCCTGGCGATGGCGATGGCGCTTTTCGCGCTTCCCGCCCTGGCCGAACCGGTGAAGGTGGTCGCCACCTTCACCATTCTCGGCGACATGGTCCGCCAGATCGGCGGCGACGAGGTCGCGGTGACGACGCTGGTCGGCCCCGACGGCGACGCCCATGTCTATGAACCGACCCCCGCCGATGCGCGTGCACTCGGCGCCGCCAAGCTTGTCGTCGTCAACGGCCTGGGCATGGAGGGCTGGATCGACAGGCTGGTCAAGGCGTCCGGCTACAAGGGTTCGGTCACCGTCACCAGCACCGGCGTCAAGCCCATCGCCGGCGAGGAGGAGCATGACGAGGCCGGCCATGAGGGCCAAGCCCATGATCACGGCCACGATCACGGCGCCCACGACCCGCACGCCTGGCAGTCGGTCGCCAACGCCAGGATCTATGCCGACAACATCCTCAAGGGCCTTGTCGCCGCCGCTCCCGACAAGGCCGCCACCCTGCGCGCCAACCACGCCGCGTTCAAAGCGAAGCTCGACGCGGTGGAGTCGGAGATCAAGGCCGCGCTGAAGCCGATCCCGCGCAAGGACCGCAAGATCGTCACCTCGCACGACGCCTTCGGCTATTACGGCAAGGCATACGGCGTCACCTTCCTCGCCCCCGTCGGCATGTCGACCGAATCCGAGGCGGCGGCCGGCGACATCGCCAAGCTGATCCGCCAGATCAAGACGGAGAAGATCAAGGCGGTCTTCGTCGAGACCATCGCCGATCCGCGCCTGCTGGAGCAGATCACGCGGGAGACCGGTGCGCGCATCGGCGGGCGGGTCTATTCCGATGCGCTGTCGGCGGCGGACGGCCCGGCGGCGACCTACGTCGACATGATGCGCCACAATCTGGCCCAGTTCGCCAGGGCGCTGGCGCCTGCTTCCTGACGGCATGGGCGGGACGGGGCGAGCATTGCCCTCGTCCCGCCCCGCCTTATTGAGGTGCCGGACCGTCGAACGGATAACGCAGGGTCTCGCGCGCATAGGCCTCGACATAGGCCATCAGCCGGTCCGAGGCCGCGGCCGCTTCCTCCGCGTCGCCGCGGTGGATCGCCAGCATCAGGTCGGCATGGGTCTTGGCCCCATCCTCCAGGCTGCCGATATGGGCATGGTAGTTCTGGAACCAGAAGCGGCGGGACAGCGACCGCAGCGGCCGGATGGTCTGGGTCGCCACCGGGTTGCGGGCGCTCTGGTCCAGCAGCTGGTTCACCTCCTGGTCGAGATGCATGAAACGCATGCCGTCGCCGTTGCGGGCCGCCTCCAGCATCTCGCCGGCGATGGCGCGGCACCGCTCCCGTTCGGGGGCAAGCGCGTAACGGGCGGCGCGCCGGGCGATCAGGCGTTCCAGCTCACGCCGCACGTCCAGTACGTAGAGCTGAAGCTTCACGTCCACTTCGGTGACCATGATCCCGCGTGACGGGACGATGGTCACCAGACCGTCCATCTCCAGCCGCTTCAGCGCCTCGCGCACCGGGGTGCGGCCGATGCCGAGCTGCGCGCTGATCTGCTTCTCCGACACGAAGCTGCGCGGCGGCAGCGTGCCCGACACGATCAGCTCCTCGATGGCGGCATAGGCCTGATCGGCCATCGATCCGGTTTCGATCTGGGCTCCCGCCTGCTGTCCCATCTGCTGACTGGCCGGCTCTGTCACCCTGTCGCCCCCGTCTCCTGGCACCGGTTCGAGCCCGGCCCGATCCCACGCCCGTCCGCGTTTCCCATCCTGGCTTTAGCGCGCCGGGACCGGAGACGCAAGCGGGCGGAGGCGCCCGAAACCGATCCGCCGGTTACGGCTTGCCGGCATCGGCGGATTTGCGGACCAGCGGGCAGTCGCTCTCGGCCAGCGGGCGGGCGGCATCGGCGGCGGCGATGACGCCGAGCTGCTTGTAATAGTCCCATTTCCCCTTGGATTCTGCCGGGGTCTTCACCTCGAACAGGTACATGTCGCGCAGCACCCGGCCATCCTCGCGAATGCGGCCGTTCCTGGTCATGAAGTCGTTGATCGGCGTGTCGCGCATCGTCTTCATGACGGTCGGCGCATCGATGGTGCCGGCCGCCTTCACCGCCTTCAGGTAATGCGTGATCGCGCCGTAATCGCCGGCCTGCACCATGGTTGGCATGCGGCCGGTCCGCTCGAAGAACCGCTTGGAAAAGGCCCGGGTCTCCTCGTTCTGATCCCAATAGAAGGATTCGGTCAACACCAGCCCCTGCGCCGTCTCCAGACCGAGCGCATGGATGTCCGACAGGAACATCAGAAGCCCGGCCAGCTTCTGGCCCTGCTTCGTTATGCCGAACTCCGCCGCCTGCTTGACGGTGTTGATCAGGTCGCCGCCCGCATTGGCAAGCCCGATGACCTTGGCCCCGCTCGCCTGCGCCTGCAGAAGATAGGAGGAGAAGTCGGCGCTGTTCAGCGGATGGCGGGCCGACCCCAGTACCTTGCCGCCGGCGCCGGTGACGAAGGCGGCGGTGTCGCGCTCCAGCGACAGGCCGAAGGAATAATCCAGCGTGATGAAGTACCAGCTGTCGCCGCCCTGCTTCACCATGGTCCGCCCGGTGCCGGCGGCCAGCGCATAGGTGTCGTAGACCCAGTGGACGCCGTTGGGCGAGCAGTTCTTGCCGGTGAAGTCCGACGAGCCGCCGGCGGTGCCGAAGACGATCTTGTTCTTGCGCCTGGTCAGCTCCTGGATCGCCAGCATCACCGCCGAGTTGGGCAGGTCGATCACCACCTCGACATTCTTGTTGTCGTACCAGTCGGCGGCGATCTGCACGCCGATGTCGGCCTTGTTCTGGTGGTCGGCGGACAGCACCTCCACCGGACGGCCGAGCACGGAGGCGCCGAAATCCTCCACCGCCATTTTCACCGCCTCGACACTGCCGCCGCCGCTGAGGTCGGCAAGCGAACCGGACAGGTCGGTCAGCACGCCGATGCGGATCGGGCCGGTCGCCCTGGCAGGCGCGGATTGGGCGGTGGCCGTCTGGGCTGCGGCCGACCAGGACAGCGTGCCGAATGCCAGCGCGATGCCTGCGGCCGTGGCGGCCAGCACCCCGTGCGACATGAGTTTCATCATGGGTCGTCCCTCCCTGTTCAGATGATTGTCTGGTTGGCTGGAGCCGTCATGACGGGCCGGTCGTTCGGCGCCGGACCTTGCAGCGGCTGTAAACTCGACGGTTGGAAACTCGACTGCTGGAAGCTCGGCGGATCAGGAGGCAGGTTTCATCGCCGCCGCGATGGCGAGGCGGGATTCCTCTCCCGCGTGGCAGATGCCCTGCAATGCCGCCGCCATGTCGAGCATGGTGGACAGATCGACCCGGCCCGCCTGCTGCAGCATGCGCTTGGTCATGCGCACCGCTTCCGGCGGGTTGGCGGCGATCTCCTCCGCCAGGGCGAGCGCCGTCGGCATCAGCTCGGCGTCCGGCACCACGCGGGACACCAGGCCCAGGGCCGCCGCTTCCGCGCCGCCGACCGCCCGTCCGGTGAAAGCCATCTCGGCGGCCACCGCCGGACCGGCAACGCGCGTGAGGAACCACAGCCCGCCATCGCCGGAAATCAACCCCAGCTTCACGAAATTGGAACTGATCCGCGCCGACTCCCCGGCGATGCGCAGGTCGCACATGAAAACCAGATCGCAGCCTGCGCCATAGGCAGGGCCGTTCACCGCCGCGATCACCGGGATTTCGAGATCGGCCATGGCGCGGGGGATGCGCTGCACCCCGGCGCGGTAGGCGTTGCGCACCTGATCGGCCGGACCGCCGAACATGCCGCGCCGGTCGCGGATGTCGTGGATGTTGCCGCCGGCGCTGAAGGCCTTGCCGGCGCCGGTCACCACCAGCACCCGCACCGAGCGGTCGTCCCGCACCTCCTCCAGCGCCGCGACAAGCGGGTTCAGCACCGGCGGATCGGTGACGGCGTTGCGGGTCTTCGGCGCGTCCAGCGTCAGGATGGCGACGGCGCCCCGGCGCTCCAGCCGGGCGGTGCCGGCATTCTCGACAGTGTCGTCACTCATGCATCACCACCACGGCGCGGATGACGTCGCCGCGCTCCACATCCTCGAAAGCATTGTTGATGGCGGCCAGCGGCAGGCGCCGGTCGATCAGCTCGTCCAGGCGCAGCCGGCCGTCGAGATAGGCCTGCGCATAGGCCGGGAAATCGTCGGCCGCCTTCGCTCCGCCCAGGCTGGACCGCAGGATGCGCCGCTCGCCGCTGATCGAGCCGAAACGCAGTTCGACCAGCCGGTTGGGATCGGTCTTGCCCAGGATGGTGACGCTGCCGCCCGGCCGGGTGCAGTCCACCGACTCCTGGAGCGAGCCGATGACGCCGGCCGCTTCAAAAGCGTGGTCGGCTCCGCGGCCGCCGGTGATCGCCCGCACCCGGGCCGCCAACTCCTCGCCACGCAGATCCTCGCCGCCGAGCATGGTGTGGGTGGCGCCGAAGGCACTGGCGCGCTCCAGCTTGTCGGCGCGCCGGTCGACGGCGATGATCGCCCCGGCTCCGGCCAGCCTTGCGCCCTGCACCACATTCAACCCGACCGGTCCGCAGCCGATCACGATCACGCTGTCGCCCAAGCCCACGCGGGCGACGCGCAGCGCCGCTCCGACGCCGGTGATGACGCTGCAGCCCAGCAGGCAGGCGCGGTCGAAGGGCATCTCGTCCGGCACCGGAATGGCCGCGGCCTCCGGAACCACCGCATATTCGGCGAAGGACGACACGCTGAGAAAATGGCCGACCTCCGCCCCGGAGGCGTCGCGCAGCCGCCTGCGTCCCGCCGACAGGGTCGCAGCACGATGGTTGGGAACCACCATGTCGCACAGCATCGGCTGGTCGTGGCGGCAGTAATAGCACTGGCCGCAGGCTGCATAGATGGTACAGACCACATGCTGGCCCGGCTTCACCCGCTGAACCGCCGACCCGACCGCCTCGACCACGCCGGCGCCCTCATGGCCGAGCACGACCGGCGGCGGCACGGCGAAGGCGCCGGTCATCGCCTCGCGGTCGGTGTGGCACAGGCCGGCCGCATGCATGCGGATCAGCACGTCGCCGGGCTCAAGCGGCGCCAGGGTGAGCGGCTCGATGGACAGCGGTGCTCCCGTCTCGCGAAGCACCGCCGCCTGGAAGGTCGATCCCGCCATCCCCCCTACTCCGCCGCCGGCCGCCGGGTCTCGGCATCGGTCTCGGCATCGGCCAGGCGCAGGATGCCGTCGTCGCCGCCGGTCTCCAGAGGTTCGCAGCGCCGCGCCACCACCCATTCCGGCCGGGGATTCTCGATGCCATGCGGCCTGTTCGAAACCTGATTGTAGACGGTGTAGATGTGCCAGCGCGCATGGCGCGACATGTTGTGGCCGGAGCCGTGAACGATGTTCGGATGGAACAGGACCACGGTGCCCGGCTTGCCGGTGATCGGCACCGGATCGCCGAACCGCGTCATGATCTCGATGACCTGATCCTTGGGCACCGTCCACAGCTTGTAGGATGTCGTGGTCTCGTCCATTTCCGGATCGAGCCGGCCCAGCTTGTGGCTGCCGGGAATGAAGTAGAGGCAGCCGCCGATCTCGGTCGCCTCGTCCAGCATCAGCAGCGAGGTCGTCATGTCCGGCCGGTCGACGCCGTCGGTCTTCCAGTAGCCGTAATCCTGGTGCCATTGCCAGATGGCGCCGTCGATGGCGTCCTTCAGGTTGCACTTCGTGTGATAGACGTAAACCGGTTCGTCGCCCAGCACCTGACGCGCCGGGTCGATCACCCGCGGCAGGGTGGCCAGCGCCTGGAACGGCGGCGATGCGGTCGGACCGGTCTCGTCATGCACACGGAAGACCGACCGGACCGCACCGCTTTTCTCACGGATGACGCCTTCGGCTTCGACCCCCGTCACGCGATGCAGATCGCGGCGGAGGATTTCCACCTCCTCGTGCGACACGAGGCCGGGAAACACCAGATAGCCGCGCTCCTCATACTCGGCCATCTGCGCGTCGGTCAGTCTCATGGCATCCTCCCTCGGTTCCGTTTTGAAGATATGATTGATGTACAGCCGATATATCGGTAGGTTATTATCGTATGCGAACGAATTCAATGGAAAACGTCAACGATCCGCCTCTCGAACAAATCGACCCGGGGACAGAGCGGATCATCCGGCTGCGTCAAGCCGGCGCCCGGTGCCGATTGCGACAGGATCCAAAGGGAGGATGCGGCCGATGCAAATGCCGATAGGGTTGTGGACCGACCCGGTCGAACCGGAATTTCTCGCTCCCCTGAGGCGCGCGGTCGCCGACCATGTGGAGCCTGACGCCGACGCCATCGACCGGGAGGACGTCTATCCGGTCGCCGCGATCAAGGAGCTGGCCCGCCAGGGCTATACCAGCCTGACGCTGCCGGAGGAGTTCGGCGGGCGCGGCCTCGGCTTCGCCCATTGCGCGGCGCTGTTCGAGGAGGCCTCCTATGCCAGCGCCGCTGTCGGCATCAGCCTGATCACCATCCTGCAGGCGCAGACCATCATCCGCCTGTTCGGTGCCGACAGCCTGAAAAGCACGGTTCTGCCGGAGTTCGGCCGCGGGCTGATCACCTCCTACGCCTTGACCGAGGCCAACCACGGCAGCGACATCCGCAGCCTCGACACCAAGGCGGTGCGGGACGGCGACCGCTGGATTCTGAGCGGCCGCAAATCCTTCATCACCTCCGGCTCGGCCGCGGAGGCCTATGTGATCCTGGCGGAAACGCCGGTCGGCGTGTCGGCCTTCTTCGTCCGCCAGGGCATGGATGGCGTGTCGACGGAGGAAGGGCCGAACGCCGCCACCTTCGGCCTGCGCAACGGTCCACATGTCGATCTGGTGCTGGACCGGGTGGCGCTGCCCGCCGATCACCTGATCGGGGTGGAGGGCAAGGGCGTCCGCCAGGCGGTGACGACGCTGGACTATTCGCGGACCATGGCCGCCGCCATCAGCCTCGGCATCGCACGGGCGGCCTTCGACGGCGCCCTGGACTTCGCCGCCGGGCGCAGCGCCTTCGACCGCAGGATCCTGGATTTCCAGGGAATCCAATGGTACTTCGCCGACATGCTGGCGGAGATCGACGCCGCCCGGCTGCTGACCTACGAAGCCGCGCGCAAGCTGGACGCGCATGACGACATCGCCCGCTTCGGCAGCGAGGCCAAGCTGCTGGCCAGCCGGGTCGCCACCGACACCGCCGCCCGCGCCGTGCAGATCTGCGGCGCCTATGGCGTCATGGAATCGGCACGCTTCGGGCGATACCTGCGCGACGCCAAGGCCTACGAGATCGCCGGCGGATCGTCGGAAATCCTCAAGAACACCATCGCCAAGCGGCTGCAACAGCATGTCGCCCTGAGGCGGGAGGCGCTGTCGTGATCGCCGATCCGCTCTATGCCCGCGCCGCCGCCACGCCCGGCCGTCCCTTCCTGCTGTTCGGCGACCGCAGCATCACCTATGGCGCCATGGCGGCGTTGGTGGACGAGGCCGTCGAGCGTCTGGCCGCGCAGGGTGTGACGGCCGGCAGCACCGTGGCGATGATGGTCGGCAACCGGCCGGGTTTCCTCGTCGCATGGTTCGCGCTGTCCGAACTGGGCGCCATCACGGTTCCGCTCAACACCGCCCTGGTCGGCGAGGGGCTGCGCTATCTTCTGGAGCAGAGCGAAGCCTCCCTGCTGATTGCCGAGGAGGAGTTCCTCCCCGCCCTGCCCGCCGCCGCCCCGGCGCTGCTGGCGATGGACGACCGCTTCGAGACGGCCGCCGACCCCGGACGGGCGCCGCGCCGCCGCCTCGCCCTGCCCGGCGGCACGGCCAACGCCATCCTCTACACCTCCGGTACCACCGGCCTGCCGAAGGGGGCCGTCATTCCGAACGCCTGCTACGAGCTGGCGGGCGAGCATATGGCGGCGGCGCTGGAGCTGACGGACGAGGATCGGATCCTGCTGTTCCTGCCGCTGTTCCACGCCAATCCGCAGATGTACGGCGTGATGTCCTGCCTGCGGGCCGGGGCGACGCTGGCGCTGCTGCCGCGCTTTTCGGCCTCGCGGCTGCTGGAGGATGCGCGGCGGTACGGCGCCACCGGCTTCACCTATGTCGGCACGGTGCTGAGCATCCTCGCCAAGCGGCTGACCGGGCCGGAGCGCGACCACTCCCTGCGCTGGGCGGTCGGCGGTGGCGCACCCCCCGGGGTCTGGCGCGAGATCGAGGAGCGGCTGGGCCTTGCGGTGCGCGAGCTGTACGGCATGACCGAGACCGGCGGCTGGGTGTCGATGAACACCGCCCGGGCCGCGAAGTTCGGCAGCGTCGGCGCCCCCCGGCCGGACACCGAACTGTGCGTGGTCGATGCCGACGACACCCCGCTTCCTCCCGGCGCGAAGGGCGAGATCGTCGTCCGCCCCCGCCGCCCCGGCCTGATGTTCGACGGCTACTGGAAGAAGCCCGAGGCGACGGTGGCGGCGACGCGGAACCTGTGGCTGCACACCGGCGACCGCGGCATGATCGACGCCGACGGCTTCCTGCATTTCGATGGCCGGATGAAGGAACTGATCCGGCGCGCCGGGGAGATGATCGCCCCCGTCGAGATCGAGACAGCCCTGCTGAAGCATCCGGCCGTTCAGGACTGCGCCGTCGTCGGCGTTGCCGACGACATCCTCGGCGAGGAGATCAAGGCGGTGATCGTTCCCCGACCCGGATTCGACCCCCGGGACCTGCCGGCTTTCCTGACCGGCCGCATCCCGGCCTTCATGATTCCGCGCTTCGTCGAGATGCGGACGGAAATCCCGAAGACGGCCACACAGAAGGTGCAGCGTCATCTGCTGCAGGATCATCCCGGTGACATCGTGGATTTGGGGAGGCACAAGGCCGATACCCTGGCCACTCCCCCAAAAGCGATGAGGAACCCCCCCCGCCCATGATCCGTTGATCGATGCAGGGTTGCCTGGCCGATCAGAGGGGGGCTTGGCTGACGAACTTCACCTGTTCAAACGCCTGGAACCCCTCGGTGCCGCCTTCCAGCCCGATGCCGCTGTCCTTGATGCCGCCGAAGGGCGTTTCCGGGTGCGACACCACCCAATGATTCACCACGACATTGCCGCATTCGATCTCCGCCGAGAGCCGGTCGGCGAGCGCGAGATCCCGTGTGAAGACGTAGGACGCCAGCCCGAGCGACAGGCGGTTCGCCAATGCCACCGCCTCGTCCGCATCGAGGAAGGAGGCGACCAGCGCCAGCGGTCCGAACGGCTCTTCGCTGGCGGCCCGGCAGGCGTCGGTGACACCGGTCAGCACCGTCGGCCGATAAAAGAAGCCGGGCCGGTCGATGCGGCCCCCGCCAGCCGCCACCGTGGCGCCGTTCCGTCGGGCATCCTCCACCAGCGCCTCGACCGCCGCCAGCCGGCGGGCATTCTGCACCGGCCCCATCTGCGTCGCGCCGTCGAAGGGATCGCCGACACGGATCGCCGTTGCCGCGTCGGCGAAAGCGGCGGCGAAGCGGTCATGGATCGAGTGATGAACATAGAAGCGGGTCGGCGACGTGCAGATCTGCCCGGAACTGCGGAACTTGGCGGCGGCCGCACCGCGGGCCACCGCGTCGACGTCCACGTCGGGAAAGACCAGAACCGGGGCGTGGCCGCCCAGTTCGAACACGCCGCGTTTCATCGTCCGCATCGCCAGGGCGGCCAGATGCTTGCCGACGGGGATCGAGCCTGTGAAGGACACCATGCGGATGGCGTCCGCCTCCAGCAGCCGCTCGGCCACCGCACCGGGGTTGCCGAACAGCATGTTGGCGACACCGGCCGGCAGACCGGCCTCGGCCAGCGCATGGGCGATGAAGAGGGCGGAGGCCGGCGTTCCTTCCGACGGCTTGATGACGATGGAACAGCCCGCCCCCAGCGCGCCCGCGATCTTGCGCGCCGGGGTGATCGCCGGGGCGTTCCAGCCGCTGAAGGCCGCCACCGGCCCGACGGGCTCGCGCAGCGCCATCAGCCGGTGGCCCGGCGTGCGGGGCGGGATGATGCGGCCATAGGACCGGCGGCATTCCTCCGCGGCCCAGTCGAACATGCCAGCCGCCGTCTCGACCTCGCGCACGGCCTCGCCAAGCGGCTTGCCCAGTTCAAGCGCGATCAGGGCGGCGAGGCTGCCGGCGTCCGCCCGCATCACGTCGGCGGTGCGGCGCAACAGCGCCGACCGCTCGACCGCGCTGGTCCGCCGCCAGAGCCGGAAGCCATCGGCCGCCGCCGCGACCGCCGCATCCACGTCGTCGGCACCGGCATGGGGCAGCAGGCCGAGCGTCGCGCCGGTCGCGGGGTTGATCACCGGTTCGCTGGTCCGGCCTCCGGCCTCGATCCAGCGCCCACCGATCCACAGGCGAAGGTCAGGATAGGCGGTGTTCGTCATCGTCGCCTCTATAAAGCCAAGTTCGATGGACCCAAGGCGGCGCGCAGCACGCCCGGATCGCAGAGCCGGAAACCCGGTCCGCTGAGGTCTCCCAGCCGCGCCAGCCCGGCTTCCAGCCATGCCGGATCCTGGCGGCCGGCCCAGAACAGCGGCCCGCCCTCCCAGGCCGGGAAGCCATAGCCGTTGACCAGCACGAGGTCGATGTCCGACGCGCGGGCGGCAACCCCTTCCGAAAGCAGGCAGGCGGCCTCGTTGACCATGGTCAGCAGCACGCGGGTGACGATCTCCTCGTCGGAAACGGCGGCGCGGACGATGCCCTTGGCGGCCGACGCCGCTTCGATCAGTGCGGTCACCTCCGGGTCCGGTTCGCCCCGCTTGGCGCCGGGCGGATAACGGTAATAGCCGGCGCCGGTCTTGCGGCCGAACCGTCCGGCCTCGCACAGCCGGTCGGGAATCTCGACATAGCGCGCCGCCGGATCGCGGATCGCCGCCTGTTGCCGACGCATCCGCCAGGCGATGTCCAATCCGGACAGGTCGGCCACCGCGAACGGCCCCATGGCGAAACCAAACCGCTCCAGCGCGGCGTCGACATCCGCCGGAAGCGCCCCGTCCTCGATCAGGAATTCGCATTGGCGGCGGTAGGCGGCATAGATGCGGTTGCCGATGAAGCCGAAGGCGTTGCCCGCCACCACCGGCAGTTTTCCTAGCCGCTTCGCCAGCGCGATGCCGGTCGCCAGGACGTCGGGCGCGGTCTTCGCCCCGCGGACCACCTCCAGCAGGCGCATGACGTTGGCCGGGCTGAAGAAATGCAGACCCGCCACATCCTGCGGCCGTCCGGTCGCCGCCGCGATGGCGTCGAGGTCCAGATAGGACGTGTTCGATGCCAGCACCGTCCCCGGCGCCAGCACGGCGTCCAGCCGGCGGAACAGATCCTGCTTGACCGCGAGATCCTCGAACACCGCCTCGATCACCAGATCGGCGGTGGCGAGCGCCGTCATGTCGGTGGTCGGATCGAGCGCCGCGAGCCGCTTTCCCGCCTCCCCGGCGCTCATCTTGCCGCCATCGACGCGGCGGGCGTAGTGGTCGCGCAGCCGGGCCATCCCGGACTCCAGCGCCTGCGCGTCGCGTTCCAGCAGCGTCACCGGCAGGCCGGCGTCCAGCGCGGCGATGACGATGCCGGCCCCCATGGTGCCGCCGCCGATCACGCCGATCCGCTCCAGCCGCCGCACCGCCACGCCCTCCAATCCGGGAAGGCGGGCCGAATCCCGCTCGGCGAAGAACAGGTGGCGGCGGGCGAAGGCGTCTGTCTCCAGGCGCAGCCGTTGGAAAACCGCACGCTCCTCCGCCAGCGCCTCGGCCAGCGGACGCTCGGCCGCGGCGCGGACGGCCCGGATCGCCTCCACCACCGCAGGACGCCCGCGGCCGGCGCGCAGGGCGGCACTGGCTGCGGCCTCGATGCGCTCGGCCGGCTCGGCCGGGACGGTGCGGTCGGCCACCCGGTTCTTGGCCCCGGCGAGCCCCCGCGCATGGGCGACGGCAGCGGTGCGGAGCGCCTCTACCACCGCCCCCTCCACCACCGCATCGACCAGCCCGAGCGCCAGCGCGTCGGCGGCGGCCACCCGACGGCCTTCGCAGATCAGGCCGATGGCGGTGGAAACGCCGACCAGACGCGGCAGGCGCTGGGTGCCACCGGCGCCGGGGATCATGCCCAGCGTCACCTCCGGCAGCCCCACCCGCGTGCCGGGTGCCGCGACGCGGGCGTCGCAGCCCAGCGCCAGCTCGAACCCGCCGCCCAGCGCCGCCCCATGCAGGGCGGCGACCACCGGCTTCGCGCAGGCCTCGATGGCGGCGATGACGGCGGGAAGCTGCGGCTCCTCCAGCGGCTGGCCGAACTCGCGCAGATCGGAACCGGCGATGAAGGTCCTGCCGGCGCCGATCAGCACCGCCGCCTCGATACCGGGATCGGCCGCGACCGTCGCGACGGCGTCGAGCAGCCCGCGCCGCACGGCGGCGGACCCGGCGTTGACCGGCGGGTTGTCGATGACGATCACCGCCACCCCGCCGTCGCGCTCCAGCCGGACCGTTCCGCCGGCCCGGTCGCCGAGCACTTCGGCCGGCCTGCCGGTCACTTCGCCACCAGCGGGCAGCCGCCCTGGTCCATCGGACGGAAGGCCTTGTCGCCGGGCACCGTCTCCAGAACCTTGTAATAGTCCCACGGACCCTTGGACTCCGACGGCTTCTTCACCTGCATCAGGTACATGTCGCGGATCACCCGCCCGTCGGGACGGATGGAGCCGTTCTTGGTGTAGAAGTCGTCGATCGGCATCTTGCGCATCTGTTCGGCCACCTTGGTGGCGTCGTCACTGTCGATGGCCTGGATCGCCTTCAGGTAATGGGTGACGGCGCCATAGACCGCCGCCTGAAGTCCGCCGGGCGCCCGGCCGTTGAAACGGTCCATGAACCGCTTGCTCCAGGCCCGAGTCTCGTCGTTCATGTCCCAATAGAAGCTTTCGGCGAAGGTCAGGCCCTGTGCGCTTTCCAGCCCCAGCGCATGGATGTCGGGCAAATTGACCAGCAGCGCCGCCATCGTCTTGCCGCCGGCGGTGATGCCGAACTCGCCCGCCTGCTTGACCGCATTGATCATGTCGGCCCCGGCGTTCGCCAGCCCGATCACGCTGGCGTTCGACGCCTGCGCCTGCAGCAGATAGGAGGAGAAGTCCGCGGTGTTGAGCGGCGCCCGCACCGCCCCGACGACGGTGCCGCCGTTGGCCTTGACGACACGGGTCGCCTCGCCTTCCAGGGCGTGGCCGAAGCTGTAGTCCGCGGTCAGGAAATACCAGTCCTTCAGGCCGCGCTTGACCAGCGCGGTGGTGGCGACGGTCGGCAGGGCATAGTTGTCGTAGGCCCAATGCACGCCGACGGGCGAGCAGGCCTTGCCGGTCAGGTCCGGCGTGCCGGGGCCGGTCGCCAGGAACATGCGGTTCTTCTCGCGCGAGAGCCCCTGCACCGACAGGGCCACGGCGGACGACACCACCTCGGTGATCGCGTCGACCCCCTCGACGTCATACCAGCGCCGTGCGATGCCGGAGCCCACGTCCGCCTTGTTCTGGTGGTCGGCCGAAACGATCTCGATTGCGGCGCCATTGACCTTGCCGCCGAAATCCTCCGCCGCCATCTGGGCGGCCAGCACGGCTCCGGCGCCGACATTGTCGGAATAGGGACCGGACATGTCGGTCAGAACGCCGATCTTCACCGTCTTGCCGGAAATCTCGGCCGCCGCGCTGCCGGCCAGACCGCCCCCGGCCAGACCGATGGTCAGCGCCGCGACGGCCGTGGCGGTCAGCGCCCGCAGACCGGGCACCCGAACAGTGATGGCACGCATGATTGGTCCCTCCCCAGGGAATTGGCGGCCGCCGCCTTCGTTGCGGGCGGCGGCCGGTTGTTGTCGAAGCGCCGGCAATCGGATGGCTGCCGTCGGAATGCCTGCCGTCTGAGCCGGGCTCAGCGGTGGGCGATCTCGCTCAGGACCGGCAGCAGATGGGCGATGAAGCCTTCCGGATCCTCGCTCATCGGGAAATGGCCCAGCCCCGGCATGATCGACACGGTGGCGCCGGGAATGCAGGCGGCGGTCTCCAGCGTGTCGGCAGGAGAGCAGGAATAGTCGTATTCGCCGGTCAGCAGATAGAGCGGGCAGCGGCTGGTGTCGATTTCGCTCAGCCGATGGCGGATGTCGCCGTCCACCTTGTAGAAATAGAGGTCACCCTTGAAGATGCCCGGACCGCCCTGCATGTAGTGCCACACCGTTTCCCAGCGGTGGGCGTCGGGCGCGTTCGGCCCGACCAGCCCGGCGGCGATGGCGGCGCAGACCTCCCCGCCATGCACGTCCGGATGATGCAGCCAGGTCGTGTCGTAATAGGGATGGACGTGGGCCGAGGATTGCAGCCCGACGATGGCGCGGAATTCCTCGGCATGCTCCATCGCCAGATGCAGTGCGATGCGCCCGCCGATGGAACAGCCCATCGCCACCGGACGGTCCAGCTCCAGCGCCCGGCACACGGTCAGGATGATGTCGGTGTAGTCGGCGCTGGTCAGCTGGTAGTCGCCGTCCTGCCAGCCGGCGGGCGGCGAGGATTTGCCGTGCCAGGGCAGGTCGAAGGCGATGACCCGGTAATCGCGGGTGATGCGCGGGTCGTTCAGGATGCCGCGGAACTGGCGGCCGTCCGACCCGGCGGTATGCAGGCAGACCAGCGGAATGCCCTGCCCCGCCTCCTCGAAATAGATCCGGTGTTCGCGGCCCTTATAGTCCAGCCGCATGTAACGCCCGGTGATGGATTCGATCGTCGCACGCATCAGGCGGTTTCCTTCGGGCTGCGCAGGCTGGCCATCACGTCCTTGATGTAGAGCAGGTTGGCCATGAAGGGTTGCAGGTTGCCGGACAGGGTCAGGTCGCCGCGCCGCAGCAGGGCGAACAGGTCGTGGAAGCCCGGCGGGGGCAGCGGCTGCCAGAAGCGCGCCAGCGCATCGGCCCGGCAGGACAGGCCGAAGGTCCAGGACGGCATGACGAACGGCCCCTTGCGGACCTCGGCGATCCGCCCGCGGTCGATGGAGATCAGATAGGCCTCGGCGCCGATGTCCAGCCGCATCACCGCGGTCAGGAAACGGCCGCGATGGACGAGCCGTTCATTGGCGTTCACAAGCTCCGGCAGCGAGAGCACATCCGGCCTGGGCATCATCGGTTCCTCCCGGAACGGGTTTCGGTGTCGTCTTCTTGGGATTGGGCGGGTGTGTCCGCCGTTGTAAGCCGGACCAGCGCGTCGACCGCCACCGCCCCCTGCCCGTCTGCCATCACCATCAGCGGGTTGATCTCCGCCTCCAGCACGGTCACGTCGTCGAGCAGGGCGAGGCGCGAGACGGCGACCAGCGCATCGGCGACGGCGCCGAGGTCGCCCGCCGCCCGGCCGCGATAGCCGGCCAGGGCCTGGAGCGCCTTCACCTCGCCGATCATCTCCAGCGCGGTGGCCCGGTCCACCGGGGCCAGCCGCAGGGCACGGTCGCGGTAGATCTCGGTCAGCACGCCACCGGCGGCCAGCATCACCACCGGCCCGACCTGGGGGTCGCGGCGCAGACCGACCAGCACCTCGCCCACGCCGCGGGTCATCGGCTGGACCAGGATCCGGCGCACGCCCACCCCCGGCCGCGCGGCTTCGACCCGGTCGCGGATCGCCGCCATGGCGGCCGACAGCGCGCCGGCATCGGCGATGTTCAGCGCCACGCCGCCGACATCGGTCTTGTGGGCGATGTCCGGGTGCAGGACCTTGGCGACCACCGGATAGGCGAAGGGAAGCTCCGGCACCGGTTCGCCGACCGTCAGCACCGCGACCGGCGCATGGGGAACGCCGACGCGGGCGAACAGGCGGTAGGCCTCGGCCTCGTCGATGGTCCGCCCGGCATCCGGGGGAACCGGCAGTGGCGGGGTCGCCAGTTCGGGGCGGGGAAGCCGGCGGTTGAAGGCGGCGGCGATCACGTCGGCGCCGGATTCCGGTGCGCGGAAGCAGGGGACCCCGGCGGCGCTCAGGCGCAGCAGCGCCTCCGGTGCTTCCGGCACGATGAAGGCGGCCAGCGGCTTGTCATGCTCGCGCGCGCTGTCGATCACCGGCGCCACCGCCAGATCGGGCTGGAAGCGGGCGGAGGACCCGACCGTCGCCAGCACCAGATCGAATTCCGGCGCGGTCTGCATCACCCCCAGTGCCGCTTTCATCACGTCGTAGCGGGTGCCCGCCAGCGTCAGATCGACCAGGCGCCCCTCCCCTGCCACGATCCCGACCTCGGCGAGCCGGCGCACGGTGTCCGGGCTGGGGGCGGCGACCCGCACGCCGCGGACGGCCAGCTGGTCGATGGCCATGGCCGCACCGCCGCCGGTGGTGGTGACGACGCCGACGGCGGGCTGCCGCACGGTCGCCACCGGCATCCGGTTGAGCAGCGGCATGATCTCCAGCAGCCCGTCGAAGGACTCCACCCGGGCGATCCCGCAATCGCGCAGGAAGGTGTCGGCGACATCGTCCTCCCCGGCCAACGCGCCGGTGTGGGAGACCGCCAGCTCCGCCGCCTCCGCCGAACGGCCCAGCTTGTAGGCCGCCACCGGCTTGCCGCGCTCGGCCGCCGCCAAAGCGAAGCGGCGGAGCGCGTCGGCGTTGCGCATCGATTCCAGGAACAGCAGATAGCCACCGATCTTCGGGTCGTCGAGCGTCGCCTCGCAGATTTCGCCGACCGACAAATCCACTTCGCCGCCGACCGACACCAGCCCGGCGAAACCGACGCCGCGCGCCTTGCCGCGCGACAGCATCGCACCGATCAGGCTTCCGCTGTGCGAGGCGACGAACACCCCGCCGTCCGGCAGGTCGGGTTCGGCGAAGGCGGCGTTGGCGGTCAGCACCAGCCGCTCCTGCACATTGACCACGCCGATGCTGGACGGGCCGAGCACGCGCACGCCATAGGACCGGCCGATCTCGGCCAGCCGCTTTTCGCGCTCGACGCCGGCCTCCCCCGCTTCGGAGAAACCGCCGGCCAGGATGGTCGCGACCGGGACGCCCAGCCGCCCGCACTCCTCCAGTGCGGCGATGGCCGCATCGGTGCCGGTCAGGATGAAGGCATGGTCCGGCCGTTCCGGCAGCGCCGACAGCGATGCGAAGGCCGGCTCGCCCTGCACGGTGGCGCGGGTCGGGTTGACGCTGTAGACCGCGCCGCCATAGCCGGCGCGGCGCAGGAAGCGCAGCGGACGGGCGGCGGTCTTGGCGATGTCGTCCGACACCCCGACAAGCGCCACCGACCGCGGCCGCAGCAGGGCTTCGGCCAGGGCGGCGCCGGTACAGCCTTTGAGGGCGGTGCCGCTCACGACCGGCTCTCCCGCGGCGGGCGCTGGTCGAAGCGGCGCTCGAACAGCTCTTCGGCGATGCGGTTCTTGAGGATTTCGATGGAGCCGCCGGCGATCATCCAGCCGCGCGTCCGCTTCACGCAATACTCGACAAGCGCTTCCTGGCTGTAGCCGGTGCCGCCCATGATCTGCAGGGCCTCGTTGGCGACCTCGAAGCCGGCGAGGTTGCAGGACAGCTTGGCGATGGAGGTCTCATAGGCCGACGGCAGGCCGTTGTCGGCATTGGTGGCGGCGCGGTAGAGCAGCAGCTGCGCGCTTTCCAGCTTCAGCGCCATGTCGGCGAATTTCCATTGCAGACCCTGGAATTCGCACAAGGGGCGGCCGAACTGGATGCGCGTCTCCGCATGCGCCTTGGCCAGGTTGAAGGCATGGCGCCCGAGCGCCAGCGCCCGCGAGGCGTTGCCGATGCGCTCCACGTTGAAGCCGGCGATCTGCTTCTTGAAGCCGCCCGGCCCCAGCAGGACATTCGCCTTGGGAATGCGGCAGTCCTCGAAATAGAGCTGGCACCATTCCTCCCCGCTCATGAAGGCGGAGGGCTGGCCGACGGTGAAGCCGGGGGTGCCACGCTCGATCAGCACCGAACCGATGCCGCCGACGCCAGGGGCGAAGCGGACATAGATCAGGAACAGCGTCGCTTCCGGGCTGTGGGTGGAAAAGACCTTCGACCCGTTGATGACGTAATGGTCGCCATCCTCGCGGGCGCTGGTCTTCAGGTCGGTGACGGCCGACCCGGCGTCCGGTTCGCTCATGCCCAGGGCCAGCAGCTTGCGTCCGCCGAGCAGGTCGCCCAGCCAGCGCTCCTTCTGCTCGGGGCTGGCATATTCGGCGAAGGTGCGGATCGGCCCGAAATTGCCCGCCTGGACGACGTCGGCGCTCTTGGGGCAGACCAGCGCCAACTCCTGGATGGCGATCACCGCGTCCATCAGCGTGCCGCCGACGCCGCCATCCTCCTCGCGGATGGTGATGCCCAGCAGGCCCATCTCCGACAGTTTCGCGGCCACGTCCCAGGGAAAGGCCGGGGAATGGGCGCGCTTCAGCGCGTCGGCGGCCAGCTCGGCACGGGCAAAGCGGCGCACGCTGTCGGCGAAAGCGCGCTGTTCCTGGTTGAGTTGAAAGTCCATGGCTCCGACGGGGCTATCGATTTGCGTTACGGACAATCAATCTCATTGACGGACAAGCGGCAAATTCCTAGTTGTTGGGCACACATAACCTTATGTAATGGACCGTGAGTTGCGCCAGGTTCCCCCGCTCAATCCGCTCCACGTCTTTGAATGCGCGGCCCGGCACGGCAGCTTCACCAAGGCGGCGGAGGAGTTGAGCGTCACCCAGCCGGCGGTCAGCCGGCAGGTTGCCCTGCTGGAGGATTACCTGGGGGTCCGGCTGTTTCACCGCGAGACCCGCGGCCTGACCCTGACCAGCGAGGGCAAGCGCTACGCGGCGCAGATCGCGCCGGCCTTCCGCTGCATCGCCGAGGCGACCTCCGAACTGGTGTCCGCCCGTGCCGCCGCTCCCCTGAAGCTGCAGGTCTATGCGACCTTCATGGCGAAATGGCTGATGCGGCGCCTCCCGCAGTTGCAGACCAACCACCCCGACCTGCGGCTGCGCACCCGGACGGCGGTGGCGCCGGTCGACTTCGCCCGCGACAACGTCGACGCGGCGATCCAACTTGGCACCGGCGACTGGCAGGGCATGGACTCGGTCTTCCTGTTCGCCGACGAAATCCTGCCGGTGTGCAGCCCCGCCCTGCTGGCCGGCGGCCCGCCGGTGAAGGCGCCGGCCGATCTGCTGCGCTACCCGCTGCTGCATTCCCACTACCGGCGGCGCGACTGGCCGGACTGGCTGGAGGCGACCGGCGTGACCATGGCGGAGACGCAGGAGCCGCTGATGTTCCCCAGTTCGCTGCTGACCTATCAGGCCGCCCTGGACGGGCTGGGCATCGCCATGGGCCAACCCGCCATGCTGGAAACCGAACTGCGCAGCGGCAGCCTGGTCTGTCCGATCGAGCGGCCCCTGCGCCGCGACCTCGGCTATTATTTCGTGGTGCCGCCCAACCACCAGGACCGTGCCCGCATCGCGAAGGTGCGCAACTGGCTGCTGGAGCAGGTGGCGGCCTGCTGAAACGTGCCGCCGCATCCATTACCGCAGGTTATGCACCGGCAAGTTTATGTCAGTTGCCGCAATCCGACGGACTTCCGATAGTCGGACTTCCGATAGCCGGGGACGCGGCCGGCCGCATCCATCGCTGCCGCGCCCGGCCACCATCCTCCTGCCCAACAAATTGCCCGTCCCGCTCCATCGGCGGCGGGTAGCGGAAGGCCCACTCCATGACCGAAGCATTCCTGTGCGACGCCGTGCGCACGCCCATCGGGCGTTACGCCGGCGCGCTGGCGCCGGTGCGCGCCGACGATCTCGCCGCCATTCCCCTGCGGGCCTTGCTCGACCGCAACCCGTCCCTCGATCCGTCGGCAATCGACGACGTGATCCTGGGCTGCGCCAACCAGGCGGGAGAGGACAACCGCAACATCGCACGCATGGCGGTCCTGCTGGCCGGTCTGCCCGAAACGGTTCCCGGCACCACGGTGAACCGCCTGTGCGGATCGGGGCTCGACGCCATCGCGCTGGCGGCGCGCGGCGTGCGCGCGGGCGAACAATACCTGTTGCTGGCCGGCGGGGCGGAGAGCATGTCGCGCGCGCCCTTCGTGATGGGCAAGGCCGACGGTGCCTTCTCCCGCTCGATGCGGCTGGAGGACACCACGATGGGCTGGCGCTTCGTCAACCCCCGCCTGAAGGCCTCTCACGGCGTGGACACCATGCCGGAAACCGCCGAGACGGTGGCGGAGCGCTATGGCATCGCCCGCGAGGACCAGGATGCCTTCGCCCTGCGCTCGCAGCAGCGGGCCGGCGCCGCCCAGCGCAGCGGACGCTTCGCCCGGGAGATCGTCGCCGTGCCGGTCGCCGGCCGCAAGGGGGCGATCACCGAGGTGACGGCCGACGAGCATCCACGGCCCGACACCACGCTCGACCAGCTTGCGGCGCTGAAGCCGGTGGTGCGTACCGGCGGCACCGTGACCGCCGGCAACGCGTCCGGCATCAACGACGGCGCGGCGGCGCTGATCGTCGCCGGAGAGGCGGCGGCCAGGCGTCATGGCCTGACGCCGCGCGCCCGCATCGTCGGTGCTGCGGTGGCCGGCGTCGAGCCGCGCGTGATGGGGATCGGACCGGTCCCGGCGGTTCGCCGCCTGCTCGACCGCACCGGCGTGCCGCTCGACCGCATCGACGTGATCGAGTTGAACGAAGCCTTCGCCGCACAGGGCCTTGCCTGTCTGCGGGAGCTTGGACTGGCGGATGACGATCCGCGGGTCAACCCCAACGGCGGGGCCATCGCGCTCGGCCATCCGCTGGGGATGTCCGGTGCGCGGCTGGCCACCACCGCGCTGATCGAACTGGAGCTGCGCGGCGGCCGATACGCCCTGTGCACCATGTGCATCGGCGTCGGCCAGGGCATCGCGCTGCTGCTGGAACGGGTGTAAGGGGGCAGGTCTCACCAAGCGAAAGGGCGGCCCCGCGATGGAGGCCGCCCTTTCGCTTTGCCCGGTCGCTGCGCGGTCAGAGCGCCTGCTGCAGCTCCGGCACGGCCTTGAACAGGTCCGCGACGAGGCCGTAATCGGCGACCTGGAAGATGGGCGCTTCCTCATCCTTGTTGATCGCGACGATGACCTTGCTGTCCTTCATGCCGGCGAGGTGCTGGATCGCACCCGAGATGCCGACGGCGATGTACAGCTCCGGCGCCACGATCTTGCCGGTTTGCCCGACCTGATAGTCGTTCGGCACGAACCCCGCGTCCACCGCGGCGCGGCTGGCACCCACGGCGGCGCCCAGCTTGTCGGCCAGCGCCTCCAGCAGCGGGAAGTTCTCGCCCGACTGCATGCCGCGCCCGCCCGACACCACCACGCGGGCGGATGTGAGTTCCGGACGCTCCGACTTGGTCAGCTCGGCCGAGACGAAGCTCGACAGCCCGGCGGCACCGGCACCCGCGACCTGCTCGACGGCGGCTGAACCGCCTTCGGATGCTGCGGTCTCGAAGGCGGTGGTGCGGACGGTGATCACCTTGACCGCATCGGCCGACTGCACGGTGGCGATCGCGTTGCCGGCGTAGATCGGCCGCTCGAACGTATCGGCGGAGACCACGGCGGTGATGTCGGAGATGGCGGCGACGTCCAGCAGTGCGGCGACGCGCGGCAGGAGGTTCTTGCCGACCGAGGTGGCGCCGGCCAGCACATGGCCGTAGCCGCCGGCCTTGACGGTGGACACCACCAGCGGGGCGACGTCCTCCGGCAACTGATGCTCGTAGGCGGCATCGTCGGCCAGCAGCACCTTGGCGACGCCGGCCACCTTGGCGGCGGCATCGGCGGCGGCCTGCGCGCCCTTGCCGGCGACCAGGATGTGGACATCGCCCCCAATTCCGCTGGCGATCTTGGACGCAGCGGTGACGGCGTTCAGCGTGGCGGGCTTCAGCGAGGCGCCGTCGTGGTCGGCGATGACGAGAATGTTGGCCATGGTCAGTTCATTCCCCTCAGATCACGCGGGCTTCGGTCTTGAGCTTGTCGACCAGCGTGGCGACGTCCGGCACCTTGATGCCGGCCTGACGCTTCGGCGGCTCCGTCACCTTCACCGTCTTCAGGCGCGGCGTGACGTCGACGCCCAGGCTGTCCGGCGTGACGGTCTCCAGCGGCTTCTTCTTCGCCTTCATGATGTTGGGCAGCGAGGCATAGCGCGGCTCGTTCAGTCGCAGGTCGGCAGTGACCACCGCCGGCAGCTTGAGCTCCACCGTCTCCAGCCCGCCGTCGATCTCACGGGTCACGGCGACCGTGCCGTCACCGGCGGCGATCTTGGAGGCGAAGGTGCCCTGGCCCCAGCCGAGCAGGGCGGCCAGCATCTGGCCGGTCTGGTTGCAGTCGTCGTCGATGGCCTGCTTGCCGAGGATGACGAGGCCGGGGGCCTCCTTCCCGACCAGCGCCTTGAGGACCTTGGCGACGGCCAGCGGTTCGGTCGTCACGTCGGTCTGCACTAGGATGGCGCGGTCGGCACCCATGGCCAGCGCCGTGCGCAGCGTCTCCTGGGCCTGGGCCGGGCCGATGGACACCACCACGATCTCGGTCGCCTTGCCGGCTTCCTTGAGACGAACCGCCTCTTCGACGGCGATCTCGTCGAAGGGGTTCATGCTCATCTTCACGTTGGCGGTCTCGACGCCGCTGCCATCCGCCTTGACGCGGATCTTCACATTGTAGTCGACCACTCGCTTAACGGGGACGAGGACTTTCATGGGTCGTATCCTTTATGCGGCTCTGATGTCGGCGAGGAAGCGGTCGATCTCCCGATGGAGGGACATCAGCGATTCCCCGTTCCGG
The DNA here is from genome assembly GCF_058780665.1 of Azospirillum sp. UENF 112521. Lineage (NCBI taxonomy): Bacteria > Pseudomonadati > Pseudomonadota > Alphaproteobacteria > Rhodospirillales > Azospirillaceae > Azospirillum > Azospirillum sp. UENF 112521. The sequence goes on along the minus strand of NZ_JBSNCI010000007.1, from coordinate 16 downwards.
GCAGGCGGGCCAGCAG